>CAYPEN010000031.1:0-1140 GCA_964409875.1 uncultured Gammaproteobacteria bacterium | reverse complement strand
ACGGTGCGCCGGTCTTCGTCGATTACGCTCACAAGCCGGATGCGCTGGCGAAGGCACTGCAGGCGCTGCGGCCGTATGCCAGGCGGCGGCTCGTGGTGGTGTTCGGTGCGGGCGGTGACCGTGACGCGGGCAAACGCCCGCTGATGGGCGAGATCGCCGTCAACAATGCTGATGCGGTTATCGTCACCGACGACAATCCGCGCAGCGAAGATCCCGCCGCGATCCGCGCTGCGATCCTTGCGGCCGCGCGCGACGCACGCGAGATCGGCGATCGCGCCGAGGCGATCCAGACCGCGATCGCGGGCCTGCAGCCGGGAGACGCATTGCTGATCGCCGGTAAGGGCCACGAGACCGGACAGATCGTCGGCGATCGGGTGCTGCCGTTCAGCGATCACGAGGCGGCGGCGGCGGCGTTGGCAGCGAGAGTGGCATGAGCACGCAGCCGTTGTGGACCCTGGACGCGATGGCCGCGGCGATGCGCGCCGAAAGGCGAGGGGCGTTGCCCGCGGCGATCACCGGCGTCTCCATCGACAGCCGCACCATTGCACCTGGCGAGGCCTATTTCGCGATCAAGGGTGACGTGCATGATGGCCATGCCTTCGTCGATGCGGCCTTGAAGGCGGGCGCAGCGCTGGCCGTCGTCGAAGTCGCGCAGCGCGACAATTTCGCCGCCGATGCGCGTTTGCTGATCGTCGAGGATGTGCTTGCCGCATTGTGCGATCTGGCGCGGGCCTCGCGCGCGCGGCTTTCAGCGCAGGTGATCGCAGTGACGGGCTCGGTCGGCAAGACCTCGACCAAGGAAGCGTTACGGAGCGTGCTGGCCGCGCAGGGCAAGACCCACGCCTCGGTGGCCTCGTTCAACAACCACTGGGGCGTACCGCTGACGCTGGCGCGCTGCCCGGCGGACGCGCGTTTCGCGATCTTCGAGATCGGGATGAATCACGCCGGCGAAATCGCGCCGCTGGTGAAGATGGTGCGGCCGCATATCGCTGTTATCACCACGGTCGAGCCGGTGCATCTGGAATTCTTCTCCGGCATCGAGGCGATCGCCGACGCCAAGGCGGAGATTTTCGAAGGCGTCGAGCCGGGCGGCGCCGTCGTGCTGAACCGCGACAACGCGCAGTTCGCGCGGCTGCGGCG
>CAYPEN010000030.1:0-1154 GCA_964409875.1 uncultured Gammaproteobacteria bacterium | reverse complement strand
GCTGGCCCGGATTAAGTCGCTGGAGCGGTTGCGCTTTGAGCCGCCGGGGGAGTGGGGGCATTTGCTGGGGCTGGATCGGATTCCGGAAGTGCATACCTTGCGGACCAAGCTGGGGCTGATGGCCCAGGGCCAGCAGGTGCAATCCTGGAGTGCGAGCCTGAGCGAGCAATGGATGACGCAAGCCCCGGAGTTGGCCGGACGGCTCTATGTGGATGGACACGTGCGGGTCTATCACGGTCATCAGACGCCCCTGCCCAAGCGCTATGTGGCACGGGAGAAACTGTGTTTGCGGGGAACGACCGACTATTGGATCAACGACCAGGAGGGGCGTCCGTTTTTCGTGGTCAACACCGCCGCCAATCCCGGACTGATTACGGTGTTGCGCCAGGAGATTGTTCCCCGGCTCTTGAAGGAAGTGCCCCAGCAACCCAGTGAGGAGGGGTTGAAAGCCGATCCCTATCGGTCTCGGTGGGTGATGATTTTTGACCGGGAGGGCTATAGTCCGGAGTTGTTTGCGGAGATGTGGGCGCAACGGATTGCCGCTCAGACTTATCGCAAAGGGACGCTGGAAGCCTGGCCCGCGGAGGAGTTCCAGGACTATGAGGTCAACCTGCCTCACGGAGAAAAGCAGCAAATGAAGCTGGCGGAACGGGGCGTCTGGCTGGGCGACAAACTGTGGCTGCGGGAAATCCGCCTCTTAAATGCCAACAGCCGCCAGACGTCGGTCATCAGCACGGATTTCAAGAGCGGCTTGGTTCAAATCGCCCGCCAGATGTTCTCGCGTTGGGCGCAGGAAAACTGGTTCAAGTACATGATCGAACACTTTGGTTTAGAGAGTCTTGTGACTCATCAGCTCGAGCCGGTTTCCGAGACCACGCGGGTGGTCAATCCCGCGGTGCGCGCCTTGGCGGCCCAGATCAAAAGCAAGACGACGCAACTGACCCGCCGACGGGCTGAATATGGCACGGCCGAGTTGACCGGGCCGTTGGCCGTGGCGGCGGCCGAAGCGTATCAAAACCGGCAGACCCAATTGCGGCAAACCATCCAAGGGTTAGAACAAGAAGTGCAGACCCTCAAGCAGCAGCGCAAGCAATTACCCTCGCATTTGACCCTGGGAGAATTACCGCCAGCGGAACGCTTCCAGCAGTTTTCCC
>CAYPEN010000029.1:0-1281 GCA_964409875.1 uncultured Gammaproteobacteria bacterium | reverse complement strand
TGATCTTCCCCCGAAAAAATGGACACGCTTCAGTTGTCATGCTGCGACGCGCTCAAATTCCATCGGAGATAAATAACCGATACTGGAGTGCAGTCGAAGCGGGTTATAAAATCGGTTGATGTATTTTGCAATCGCCATCCTGAGCTCGTGTTCGTTGCGGAATTTTTCACCGTGAATCGACTCAGTCTTTAAGCTGTGAAAAAACGATTCCATGTGCGCGTTATCGGTACATGCTCCGGGACGATTCATGCTCGCTCGAATACCGTGGCGCTGCAGTTCATTCTGAATTAAATAAGCGCCGTATTCCACACCTCTATCCGTATGAAAAATTAAATCCTTTCTGGGGCGGCGATGGCGCAACGCTTGCCGCAACGCACGCAAGGTTAACTCGGCCGTCTTCTGCGCCCCCAGCGACCAACCAATAATCCTTCGTGAATAGACGTCCATCACCACCGCCAGATACTGCCACCGATCGGCGACTTTGATATAGGTAAGATCGGCAGCCCATTGCTGATCTACATCACTTGGCGGCGGTGCCTGCAGGCGAAGATTCTGGTGCTTCAAATAAAATCGCTCCATGCCCGGCACGCGCCGATACAGCGTAGCAACCTTGCCGACGACACCCGCTTCACGCATAACTTTTTCAATGCGATTGCGCCCCACACAATGACCTTGCTGTTGCAGTGCCTGATGAATGCGCGGACTGCCATACACGCCAGCGCTATCACGATGAATTTTCACAATGCGTTGCAGCAATTGTCGGTTCGCTATCGAGCGTGCACTTTCCGTGCGCTTCAGCCAGGCGTAGTACCCGCTGTGCGATACGTTGAGCCATCGGCACAGGTATCTGACGCCTAAGTCTCGTCCGTGGGTTTGGACGAAGGCGAATCGCTCTGTCGTCGTTCCGCCAGATACCGTTGCCACTTTTTTAGGAGATCATTCTCCTTCAGCAGCCGCGCATTTTCCTTTTTTAATCGCTCTAGCTCCGATAGCTGTTTTGCTGTCGGCGGCTTTTTCTCTTTCACCACTCTCACCCGTCTTCGACCGTCGGACTGCAGTTTGCCTTCGCGATACTCTTTGCGCCAGCGTGACAGCATGAACGGGTGAATATCCAATCCTTGTGCAACCTGCTGAACTTGAATCCCTTCTTGATAACTTAATTTAACTGCTTTGATTTTAAATTCGCTAGAGTACTGCAGCGTTTTCTTGGGCTTGTTGTATCTCGGCATTTCACCAACTCCTCGGCTAGGAGAAGGTGTCCACTAAGTCGGGGGAGGTACA
>CAYPEN010000028.1:0-1317 GCA_964409875.1 uncultured Gammaproteobacteria bacterium | reverse complement strand
GGACGCTCCTATGGATTGTCAAGGGGTTCGTTCGAGTTGCCGGTAGAGCTGGCGGGCGATGTAGCGCTTGAGGCAGCGGCGGATCTCGCGGTCTGTGCGGCCTTCGGCGCGGCGGCGTTCGACGTAGGAGCGGGTGGCGGTGTCATAGCGCATGCGGTTGAGGGCGATGGTGTGCAGGGCGCGGTTGAGCTGCCGGTCGCCGCAGCGGTTGAGACGGTGGCGGGTGGTGAGCCCGGAGCTGGCGGGGATCGGGGCGGCGCCGGCGAGGTTGGCGAATGCGGCCTCGTTGCGGCAGCGGCCGGGATGGGACCAGGCGCAGAGGATGACGGCAGCGACTATCGGGCCGACTCCGAACGTGTCGAGCAGGTCGGGTCGCCACTCCTGGACGATCGTGAGGAGCGCCTTCTCGTGGTCGGTCGCCTCGGCACGCATTGTTTCGCAGCGGCGTGACAGGGCGCGGAGCGTCTCGGCGGTGGTCCGGGTCTCGAGGTCCCAAGACGACGACAGACGCAACCGGGCAGCTTTGGCGATGACGGCAGTGCCGGTGAGTCCGCGGAAACTGGAGCGGAGCTGTTCGGGAGCGGCGACGATGAGGGCGAGGACCTGGCGCTGCGCGGTCGTGGCGGCATCGACAGCGGAACGTCGAGCGGCGAGGCGGACGGCGAGAGCTGCTCGCTTGCCCGAGGCCCGTGGTTGGGCCAGGTGCTCACGGGTGAGGGCCTCGCGCCCGGCGCGGACGGCGTCGAGCGGGTCGGACTTGGCGCCGTTGCGCCGTGCGGGCCGGTTCGGCCGATCAAGCTCGATCACGAGCTCGCCGCGTTCGACGAGGAACCGGGTCAGTCCGGCGCCATAGCCGCCGGTGCCCTCGATCGACCAGGCCCTCAGGCCCTGGTGCCCGTCAGCCATCGCGACCAGTGCTTCGTAGCCGTCGGGATCGGTGTCGACGGTGAGCTCGTCGACGGCTGCGCCAGTCGAGGCCACGACGACCGCAGCGGTGTGGGTGTGCTTGTGGGTATCGACGCCGATGACGATATCGACGGTCTCTGCGAGCATGGTCATGCGTTCTTCTCCTTGCCGGGATGGACGTGTGGTTCCGGTCCGGTTGGAGTTCGGCAGGACTGTGACGGGACACACCGGGCTGCTACCTGGTGGTCAAGCTCCTGATCAGGCCAGTCGCTCCGGCCGGGCCGGGGCCGGCAGCAACGACCGGACAAGTCCCGTCAAAGGCACCAGGGCCAGTCAGTCGAAGGGTCACGATCGTCGCTGCCAGCGACAGCCCAGCACGAAAACCGGGCCCGTGCTTATCCTCACAGTCAG
>CAYPEN010000027.1:0-1393 GCA_964409875.1 uncultured Gammaproteobacteria bacterium | reverse complement strand
AGGGTCATTACCTGCCGCACGACGCGGACGACCGGGAGTGGGGCAACAACGCCACGTCGCGGGTTGAGACGCTGAAATCGCTCAAGGTGAGGCCGACGCGGGTGCTGCCGCGGGCGAGCGTTGACGACGGAATCAACGCGGTGCGCGTGCTGCTGCCGCGCTGCTCGTTCGATGAAAAGCGGTGCGAGCGCGGGCTCGACGCGCTGCGCCAGTATCAGAAGACATGGGACGAGAAACTGCGCACGTTCTCGCTGCGCCCACTGCACGATTGGTCATCGCACGCCGCCGACGCATTCCGCTACCTCGCGCAGGGGTTGCGCGCGCCTCGCGATCCTGATGCCCGTCCGCTTCGCGTGGAGTCCGACTACCGAGTCCTATCTTGAACGACGCGGGGACTTCGCTATACAGGGTGCATGAGCGCCCTGTTCAAGACGCCGAAGGTTCGCGTGCCGAAGGTGGAGCCGCCCGCCCCGATCCCGACGATTGACGACGCGGCGCGCCAGCGCACCGAGTCAGACCGGCTGCGGCGACGGCGCGGTGTGCGCGACACGATGCGCACGGGCCCGCTCGGTGCCGTGATCCCGGCGACTGCGGCGGCGCCCAAGCAGCTCACCGGACAATGACTGACTCGCGCGCCCGCGCCGACATCGACCTTGTGACGCAGCTCGAGACCGAGCGGTCCACGCTCACGGGCCATTACTCGGAGATTGCGCGCTTCGTCTGGCCGGATCACGCTGTGTTCAATCGGTCCTTCGCGATGCCGGAGGGCGAGAAGAGGGCGCAGGAGATCGTAGACCCCACGGCGCCGATTGCTGCCGATCGCTGCGCATCTGCGTTGATGTCGATGACTGCGCCATCGCACCGTCAGTATCACCGACTGGGCGTCGACGACGAGGATCTGCAGGAAGACGGTGAGGTCAAGCGCTGGCTAGAGCGGACGAACGACACGCTGTTTCGCCGCCGCTATGCGCCGAAGTCTGGGTTCGGTGCGCAGTATCACGAGTGCTGCAAGTCGGCAGTGGTGTTCGGCCCGATGGCGACGTTCATTGAGGACACCCCGGGAGGCAACCGCTACCACGCGCTCAGCGTCAGCACGACCTACTTCCTGACCGACGACCACAACCGGGTGTGCGGCATCGGCCGTCGGCTGGAATACGACGCGGCGCAGCTTGCGAAGAAGTTCGGCCGGGACGTGCTGCCGCCCCGTGTGCAGGCCGCGCTGAATTCGTCCTCGCAGGCCCAGCGCCTGCAGAAGTGGCCGCTGGTGCATGTCATCGAGCCGCTACCGCAGGCGCAGGCTGTGAGCGGGTTCACGCATGCCTCGCGCTACAGCCTGGTAGAGGGCATGACCGTCCTCGAGGAACGCGGATACCGCGGGCTGCCGGTCGCGGCG
>CAYPEN010000026.1:0-1483 GCA_964409875.1 uncultured Gammaproteobacteria bacterium | reverse complement strand
CCGCCGTCGCCGCCCTAGCGAAGCTCAAGCCGCTCGAATACGAGCGGGTCCGCGAGAGCGAGGCGAAGCGGCTCGGGGTTCGGGTCGGCGCATTAGATAAGGAGGTCGCGAAGGCCCGCGGCGACGCCGAGCCCGACGCCCCCGGGTCCGGGCGGGTCCTCGCCCTGGAGGACCCCGAGCCGTGGCCGGAAGCGGTCGACGGCGCCGCCCTACTCGACGACCTGGCGGACGTGTTCCCTAAGTTCCTCGTGCTCTCCGAGGGCGCTGCGGAGGCCCTCGCCCTGTGGACGCTGCACACCCACGCGCACGACGCCGCCAGGATCTCGCCGATCCTGGCGGTCACGTCGCCGCAGAAGCGGTGCGGGAAGACGAAGACCCTCGACGTGCTCGGGCCCCTGGTCCGCCGCCCCCTGCCCGCCTCGAACATTACCGCTGCGGCCCTGTTCCGGGCGACCGAGGTATTCCGGCCGACGCTACTGATCGACGAGGCCGACACGTTCCTCGAAGACGCCGACGAGCTCCGCGGGATCCTGAACAGCGGGCACAGTCGGTCGGCCGCGTTCGTCATCCGCACCGTTGGCGACGATCACGAGCCGAGGATCTTCACGACCTGGGCACCGAAGGCGATCGCCAAGATCGGCAAGCTCTCGGGGACCCTCGCCGACAGGGCGATCCCGATCCGCATGGCGAGGAAGCTCCCCGCCGATCGGGTTGAGCGGCTGACCGAGGCCGAGGTCGATCGGCTCCGCGACTTCGCCCGCCGGGCCGCCCGTTGGGTCGCTGATCAGTTCGTCGACCTGCGCGACGCCGACCCGCCGACGCCGGCCGGGCTGCACGACCGAGCGGCCGACAACTGGCGACCCTTGCTCGCGATCGCCGACGTGGCTGGCGGGGGCTGGCCGGTCCGGGCCCGTGTCGCGATCGCCCGGCTCGCCGACGACGACGACGGCGACGAGGCCGCCCCCGTGCTGTTGCTCGGGGACCTGCGTGACCTGTTCGACGCGCGCCGGGTCGACCGGCTCCCGTCGGCGGAGATCGCCGAGGCCCTGGGCAAGCTGGAAGAACGCCCCTGGCCGGAGTGGAAGAACGGCAAGCCGATCACGCAACGGCAGGTAGCGGCCCTCCTCCGGCCGTTTCGGATCGTCCCGAACAACATTCGTCTCCCCGACGGCAAGACCCCCAAGGGCTACCACCGAGACCAGTTCGCGGACGCCTGGCGTCGCTACCTGTCTGAAGACCCCCTCTCCGATCCGCCACACCGCCACAACCCAAGCGGGGCGCGGTTCTCCGCCGAAAACGAACCGCCACACCCTGATCCTTCCGTGGCGGACACGGATCGGCCGAAACCCAATGGTGGCGCGGCTTGTGGCGCTGTGGCGGATCGAAAGGGGGAAGGTAAGGGCGGCAACGGTGCCGACCCCGATCCGGCGTGGGAGGAGGTCCGCCTATGACCCCCGCCGACGCCCTCGCCCAGGTCCGAGCC
>CAYPEN010000025.1:0-1534 GCA_964409875.1 uncultured Gammaproteobacteria bacterium | reverse complement strand
GTTGACAGAAAACTGTTAACTTAATTTCGCACAAAATGAGTCAAAAGAGAAAATCGAAAGAAGAAATTGTTGCCGAGTATTTAACCGGGAAGCATACATACCGGGAACTTGGATTAAAGTATGGTATTCCATTTCGCAGCATTTGCGATTGGGTATTGGAATATCAGGGCCGTAAACCATCCTGGCGTGAAAAGATGAAACGCCAGCGAGAAAAACAAACTGGGCAGCCGGACCCGGAACTTCCAAAAGAATTAAAGCTACTGCAGAAGGAACTTCGCAAACAGCAGTTGCATAACAAGCTGTTGGAAGAAATCATTCGCATTGGCGGTAAGGAAACGGGTATTGACTGGAAAAAAAAGTTTTGTACCAGGCAGTCATGAGTGTCGGGCAATTTGAAAGCCGGAGCATCAACTCACTTTGCTCACTGTCTGGTTATAGTCGGCAAGCATTTTACAAATTCTGCAAGAATGCTGAGAAGGAGGCACTGCAGCATGACTTGATTTTGCAGCAGGTATTGTCAATTCGAAAAACACTAAAACGTATAGGCACTCGTAAATTACTTTTTATGATGCATGATTTTATGCAACATCATCGCATACAAATTGGAAGGGATGCACTCTTTGATTTACTTGCATCACATGGTTTGTTAGTTAGAAGAAGAAAGCGAAGAATACCGGTTACCACATTTTCAAATCACTGGATGCATAAGTTTCCAAACCTGATAATTGGTTTTATACCCACCGCTCCAAATCAGCTTTGGGTGAGTGATATTACCTACATCTGCCTGGAAAATGATTTTGCTTATTTGAGCCTGATAACTGATGCTTATAGCAGAAAGATTGTTGGCTTCTGCCTGTTACAAACGCTTTCAGCAGACGGATGCATTAAAGCATTGAAGATGGCGCTCGGTGGTAATCCACAACTGGGACGCCTCATTCATCACAGCGACAGAGGTTCACAATACTGCTGTGCTGATTATGTTGGAATACTGGATAAGCACTATATCAAAATCAGTATGACGCAAAGCGGAGACCCCCGGGAAAATTCTTTGGCTGAAAGAGTGAATGGAATTTTAAAAGATGAACTATTGGAAAAGCAGTATCAAAATTTTGGACAAGCACAAAAAGCCATTGCAGCATCTATCAGCGTTTATAATCACATACGACCTCACAGTAGTATTGATATGCTCACACCTGTTGAAGCTCACTTGCGTGAAGGAGAATTGAAGCGCAGATGGAAAAATTATTACTCAAAAAGAAAGGAGGTTGACATGACATAACAACAATGAGTTTTTTTAAGGCATTCAGGGTTCAAAAGTAATTCAACAAAAAAGCCGAACTATATAGTCCAGCCTTTTCTTAAACGAATTACTTCGTCACCCGGAGATTTATCCCTGGTGAGTTGCTCTCCAGCAGAGCTCACTTCCGTTTCGTCTCCATTGCAAATGTAAACACTATGCAGGATTAAAAAATAAACTGTAAACTTGTGATAGGATTATCAAATAAAAAGTGTCAACTTTTTTCAGGACGATACA
>CAYPEN010000024.1:0-1604 GCA_964409875.1 uncultured Gammaproteobacteria bacterium | reverse complement strand
CCTGACTTGTCCGATTTAGTACGACAAATTCATTTTCGATAAAAGTTCTGAAATAGATTTTGATTTTTTAGCTCTCATTCTTATTTCTTTTTGGATAAGTTGGTTGTAAATACGTGCATCGGTTACTTTTTTACATTCATCAATGAAATGCTTGATAGAGTGATTTGTATTTAGTTCTATATGTTTTGAAATAACGAGTGCCATAAAACAAATCAATAGATGAAGTTTGATAGGCTCTTCTTTAAAATGGAAAATGGGCCTGGTTTCTAAGTCGCTTTTTGATATTCTAAAAGCCTGCTCAATTTTATACAACTCATGATAACGACTTATTATGGTGGCATTATCAGCAATAGATTCTTGTATGTTTGTATAATAGCCTTTAATCCCTAAGAGTTTTGTGTGCTTGCCAATTAATTTTTGATTCAGCTCTATTGTTTCACCATTTGTTTTTGTGAATTTTAGTTTTTTATTTTTAGCGGGGTTTTCAACTACTTGTTTAGCTCTTTCAATTTGTTTTTCCATTTCGTATTTATCTTTTCGAAAACGTAACGAAGAGTAGCTACAAATCAGATAGCCATTTTCAGTTTTAATTCTAAGGGTCTTGCCATCTTCTTGTAAATTGGCATGAGTAATTTTATTAAGCAAAGCCTCTGAAATATTGCCAAGCCTAGCTCCGACAATGTAATTGATTTTGTTGTTGACTAATTGTTTTACATTTTCGGAGCTTATCATTGCAGCATCGGCAACGATTGTAAATTCTTTAACTTCATTCTTTTTAATAAATTTCTTCACTACAGGAATAATAGTATGCCCTTCAAATGTGTTGCCCGGAAATATTTCATACGAAATCGGAAATCCTTCTTTAGTCACCATCAGAGCTACTAAAATTTGTGGTTGTTGGCTCTTATTATCCTTCGAAAAACCATTCTTTCTCAGCTCATCTTCTTTAAATGTCTCGAAGTAAAGTGTGGTAACATCATAAAAAAGTAAATCAAAATTGAAATCATAATTCTGTTTGGCAAACCCCATAACTATGCCTTCCGTTTTCTCTTTTAAATTGAGCCATTTGGGGGCAGATTCATAAAAGGTTTGCCTGCGATGCTTAATGCCAAAATATTGTTCCAAAAGACTGATTGAACGCAATTTTGATGCTGGCTCCAGCATTCTGATAATAACTAAATCAAGCAGCAAATTTTTTCGGATTCTATCCAAACCTATTTGAGCCATTAGATCAGAAGCAACCTCGTAAAAGAAACTGTAATAAGTACCTATAAAATCACATTTCTCAACAGAAAAAAGATTATGAAATTTTGGTTCAGTATCAAAAGGAATAAATGGAGAGGTGCTATTTATTAAGTCTACAGCTATCAATTTCAATTCCTCAATTTGCTCATCAGAGCTACCCGAGCCAACGTGTTTAAATATCTTGGTTTTTCGATTCGTGTAATATACAATCTGTACAGCCCTGGAATTAGATGCAGTTTTTACAACCCGAATTTTAAGCATAAAAAGCCATTAGTACGACAAATCTAATGACTTTAGAATACAACTACCTGAATATCAATACCCATTTTTTATCAAAATCCAAAGGCGGACAAGTCAGG
>CAYPEN010000023.1:0-1637 GCA_964409875.1 uncultured Gammaproteobacteria bacterium | reverse complement strand
ACGCTCGACTGACTGACGCCGAGCGCGTTGGCCGCGTGCCGAAAATTCAGATGCTCGGCAACGGCCATGAACTGAACAAGGGAAATGAGCGGTATCCTGCCGGACAGGATACCGCCATTCATGAAGCTGCGATGACGGGTGCGCCGCATGGGTGCCGACCGTCCTGCCAGTCGCCGGTCAGACGACCGGCGACCTCTCGGCGTGAACGTCACGGAATCGAAGTAGCGCAAGACCCGTCGAAACTAGCATCGCCATCGTCGTGGCGTAACAGATCACGGGCCAAGCCGTATCTCCGTTCAACAGCGTTACCGCTAGTGTCCCGACGATGCTGACGATCAGGCTTTGGACGCAGAAATAGAAGGCGACTGCCGATCCTGCGATGTCGTCGAACTGTGCGAGAGCACCATTGGCGGTGACGGACACCGTGAAGACAATACCGACTGCCATTACCCACATTGGCAGGATGAAGCTGAGGAACGATGGTGAGCCGAAAAATTCACCGATTCCCAACAGAATCGCCCCGCAAACGAGCAACGCCATCCCACGCGCCGCGCATCCCGCAATGCCCCATCTGGCTACAAAGGACTTCGCGAAACGGGTTGTCACAATCATGGCGAGTGCGACAGTGGCGAAAGCCAAACTGAACCCGATTTCGGAATAATCGGCTTGGCCTATGAGCACTCGGGGGGCTGTCGAGAAGAAGACGAAGAAGGTGCCCATGCCAGCGCTAAAGCCGACCGTGTAAACCCAAAAGGTTGGACTCACGAAGATAGGCAAAACGGAACGGCGTGTGTTTACTTCATCCGAGGGGCGGGTTTCGTGCCATCTGAAACCGGCGTTCAAGAGTGCAGGCAACGCAAGTGCAGCCAGCGTGACGAATATCGCCCGCCATCCGAAAAACTCGCCGATCAGTGCTCCGGCGATGGGGCCAAGGGCGGGCACGAAGGCCAGCATCGAACTGAAAAGACCGTAGATGACGACACCCTCGGGGCGGCTGGCATAAACGTCGCGAACCGTCGCGAACGTCGCTACCAACGCCGCCGACGCGCCGACCGCTTGTAGCAGGCGAAAAGCGACGAAGGCTGCGGCCGTTGACGACCATGCCGCTCCGAGAGAAGCGACGATGAAAAGCGCCCCACCCGCAAGCAAGATCGGCCGTCGCCCGATGCGATCCGATATTGGGCCAAAGATCACCTGCCCCACGCCGAGCATAACCATGTAGAGGCTCAACGTGAGCTGGATCATGGATGGCGTCGTGTTCAGGATGCCGGGCATCGCTGGGACGACGGGGAGATAAATATCCATCGCCAGTGACGCGAGGATGTCGAAGGGAGCCATCAGCAGCAGGGCTGCCGGCAACGTATAGGCCCACGCGGGGCGTGTGATAGTCATGACGAATCAACCGCTCGATTAAAGATTCCGGGCGGCGTCTGCTCGTCAACAATCAGATTGGGATTGATCTTACAGAACGCCGCAACAACAGTGCTTGTTGTTGCGGCTTACTTGTCTGCTGACTTAGCGTTTCCCATGCTGATAGCTCCACACTTGGCAATACGAATATCTATCTCCTATCCGAATAGCGCCGGTGTCGCAACGCCGTTTCAGGTGCTCTAAAGTCCCAACCCCCTTTGCCGCCC
>CAYPEN010000022.1:0-1829 GCA_964409875.1 uncultured Gammaproteobacteria bacterium | reverse complement strand
CTCGGCACCGGCAATTGCCAGAAGATGCTGAATTCAGGCAAATGCTCCGGATTCGCCGACATCAACGGCACGACCATTTGCAAGATGGCCAATAATGCGCGCGCGATGGGAGATCCGAACTGCCAGGATGGTCAAGTCGTCTGCGGTCCCTCCGGGCCGGGCGACTTTCCGACCACGACCGGCATCGCCGCCAACCCGCCGACAGCTTCGAGCGCATCGATCATCGTGAACCCGACCGACGTCTAGGCGGCCGCGCGGTCAATTCACCTCGGACGGCTCGCGGATGATGAAGGGCGCGAAAAAGTTCAGCTGCTCCTCGATCGCAGCGCAGAGATCGCCGCCGCGATAGTGCGCATGCACCAGCGCCCAAAATACGACCTCGTCCGAGCGGCCGGCGAACAGGGCTTTCTGCAGCGTCCTGCCGATCAGGGTGACCGCTCTCAGGTGGTCGTAGCGGGCGTGCAGTTCGCGGGCGATGATTTTGGTGTCGGCGGTCCGAATCACAGGCATCTCCTTTCGCACTCGTTTTCGTTCACCCGGCTGCGGGCACACTGCGTCCGAAAGGCGGTCTCGCGCTGCCGGCCTGGGTCGCCTTGAGTGTCTCGCGGCTTAAGGATATCGGCAGCACGACGACCTCGCCGCGCCGATGCGCTTCGCGAATGTCGAACTGTCGTGCTCGAGGCCGTCAGGCTGGCGCAGGTCCTCCTCCCGGCCCTTCTTCTCGACCGTGGCGAAACGAAAAGCCTGGTCAATCGGCGCAGCGTGACGGCGGATGTCCAAGTCGGGAATGACCGTGAGCATCGATGACTCCTCGGCTTTGTTAGACAAGACGACTTCGCCACGCATGACGCGGTGCCGGTATGGTCAGAAAAGACCATTGCCAGCGAGAGTTCCGTATTGCAGACGCCGTGCCAAAGACCGCAAAGGCAGGCTTGGGCTAGCCGGCGCCGGAGGCCGATGGGCAACCCTCAGGCGGAAGAGCGACGCCGTGGCCGTCGGGCAGGTAGCCGAGCTCGTCGCATAGATCGCGGAAGACAACGCGCCGGCGCTCCTTCTCGGCCTCGGCAGATGCGCAACGGAGAAGGCGCTGCTCCTCGGTTGTGCCCTCGGGCCAGCAGGCCGGGCAACTCGCTGTGTGGAGCGCGCGCTCCCATGACGCCAGCGCCTCGACGTAGGCGCGGTGGGCTGAGACCGCCTGCGACTCGAGCGCGCTGTCGCGTCGCTCCCCTGCCTTGGCCACTCGATCTCTCCCGGCGAAAACAGTGTTTGCGGTACGCCCCCGCAAACAAACTCGGTGACTCTTGGTGATCGGGGAGTTGGAAACCGTACGAAACGGCCCTGTGGCCTTTAGTTCGGGTGAACCTGTTGCATGCGCCACAGGCTCCCCGACCATAAGGTCAAGGAGTGCGGCGCCGTAACGGCCGGCACCAAACCGTTCGTAGGGGTTTCCACGCCCCAGGGCGGCGCGTACCGCCCCGCACGACTCATAACCCCTTGCGGGGCCGCGTTCCAGATGCATTCGGTAAAGCAGCCGACCGCGATGCCGATGCAAAGGCTTGCACCACAGCGGAAATCAGGGCGCACCACGCGGGCGGGGTGGCAGGCGAAGCCCCGGGCTGGACTCAGTCGGCCGCGCTATCGCGGCCAGTCCGCACCGTCTCGACGCCGAGCGAGTCTGGAGACAGCGGACGCAGCAGCTCGGACTCGGGGCGTGTCAGATAGAATCCAGTGCGCCCAGTCGGACGGCCGCAGCACCACGACCTGGCGGTCGTGGTAGCGAACGCCGGAGGCCCGCCTCATCGACCACGATGCGCATGAAGCCGCGGCTA
>CAYPEN010000021.1:0-2120 GCA_964409875.1 uncultured Gammaproteobacteria bacterium | reverse complement strand
TCATCGACGCGAGGTCGTCAACATGAATGGACTTAGTTCCAGAGCACCTCCCCGCTCTGTCCTCACGTAAAAGAGTCATTGACTCCGCCTACTCCGCCAGTAAGTGATGAACGCGGAGGGTAGAAAGGCACGAAAGGTTCGAAGCTTTCAGCCACATACGGAAGCCAAGAATCAAGAGGAGACTGGCAAGGTTAGCACATGCAAATCATCGTAAGTTCCGTAATAATCGAATTGGTGAAAGTGGCTGTTACACCAAACCCAAAAGGGAAACGGGTTGGCTGCTCATGCTCCGGGATGGGCAGCGAGGAGGCTGCACTCCCGTCGGAATATAGATGGAACCTAAACCGGTCGCAAATCATGTTGACGGAACGCGGTAAGCCTCATGGGCTCTCGCCAGTTCAGCGAGTAATCGGAGCGCAAGCGACGACCAATGCCCAGGAGGTAGCGGATTCTGAAAGAAGCGAACGCCTTGCTGTAATCGCAGGGATAGGGCTCATGCCCACGCGGAAACGCGGCCGACTTTCAGAGAGCATCTCGCGAAAGTGCAAAGCAAAGGATTCGAACGACTGTGAAAGATAGAACCGAATATGGTATCGGAGCAGAAGGAAAAGACTTGGACTGGAATCTCATACCCTGGGATTTCATTGAAAATTCTATCAGAAAACTGAGGCAGCGCATATTTCGTGCAATGCGCGAGCAAAAGTGGAACAAGGTTCGCAGCCTGATGAAGCTAATGCTCCGCAGTTTCTTTAACCTGCTGGTGTCTGTACGTAGAGTTACCCAGGAAAACAAAGGCAAGAAGACTGCCGGCGTAGATAATGAAGTAGCGCTCACCGTGAAACGACGAATGGCTCTGGTAAGAAGTATGGGCAAATATGCGATCTGGAAGGCAAAACCAACCAAGCGCATATACATTCCAAAACCTGGCAAGCCAGGACAGAAGCGCCCACTCTCAATACCAACCGTCCGCAATCGTGTAGCACAGGCAATGGTTAAGAACGCCATGGAGCCCTGCTGGGAGGCTCAATTCGAGCCCAACAGCTACGGCTTCAGACCAGGACGAAGCATCCACGATGCAATTGCACATTGCTGGATAGCATTCAACGGAAGTAAGCAGCGTGTATGGATATTGGACGCTGACTTAAAAAGTGCGTTCGATCAAATTAGCCACAAGCACATTATGGAAGCTCTCGCCCACATGCCCGGACGAGAACTAGTAAAACAATGGCTTGAAGCAGGTTACGTAGAATCCGAAATCTTTCATGCCACCGAGCGCGGTGTCCCGCAAGGAGGAGTGATTTCACCCCTCATCTTGAACGTGGCATTGCACGGTCTGCAACATCGGCTGGGAAAAGCTATCGGATATATCCGATACGCCGACGACCTGCTGGTGTACGCAAGAACGCGGGGGGAGATTGAGGAAGTAAAACTAGTCATTGAAGATTGGCTGCAGCAGAGAGGTCTTGCATTGCACCCAGAGAAAACGAGAATTGTTCACATCAATGATGGGTTCAATTTTCTTGGTTTCTCAGTTAAGAGATACGGAGGCAAATGCCTTATCAAACCGCAAAAGGACAAAGTGCTAGCATTCCTCGCAAATCTACGTTTGTGGTTGAACAAACACAAACAGGCTGCAGCAGAAAATGTAATCACTCATTTCAATCCGATCTTGCGTGGCTGGTCCAACAACTACAGGCATGTCGTTAGCAAACAGGTGTTCTCATATGTTTCATGCCAAGTCTGGAAGATGCTTTGGAAATGGTGTCTGCGACGCCATCCAAAGAAAGGTAGAAACTGGGTGCGCCGGAAATATTTCACGGACCACAGAAATGTGGCGTGGACCTTCCACGCGCAACGCGGTGATCGCACTTATTACCTCTACAACGTGGCGCTCGTACCAATCGAGCGGCATGTGAAGGTAAAAGACACCGCAAGCCCCGACGATCCTGCGCTTCGAGAATATTGGCAAAAGCGACGAGCACCCACCTCACGACGGAAAGAAGGGACAAGAAAAGCTCCATCAGCAGTGATGGAGTCGGATGCGCGAGCCGTGTGATGGGAAACTATCACGCACGGTTCTACGAGGGGCTTGGCGTGGCGACACGCCAAGTCTACTCAGC
>CAYPEN010000020.1:0-2164 GCA_964409875.1 uncultured Gammaproteobacteria bacterium | reverse complement strand
CCGGGTGCGCCAATAAACATCTCGGCCTTGCCATCGCTATCAATATTTCCTGCGGATACTGATGCACCAAATAAATCCCCTTTTTTCACGCCATACAAGGGTTCTCCCAACAGTTGCAGAGAACCGCCACTCATGGAGTAAATACGCACACTGCCCGTAGCTGAAATGGTTTTTGGTACCGCCGTAGGATTAGCCGCCTTCGGTGCGCCAGCAATAATGTCTGCATAACCATCGCCGTTCACATCACCCAAAGCCAGTGCAGAGCCTAAGCCGCCGTTGGTATCTGTGCCTAGCAGCGGATCCAGTTCTGGGTGAAGGCTGACTGTGCTGCCTCTGAAAATACGGATACTGCCGGCGTTTTTCTTTTTCATGCCATTCACAAGAATATCTGCACCTGGCATACCCACTACCCAATCTTCCAAACCGTCAGTATCTATATCTGCACCCGTTGCAATAGCTGCGCCAAAATAATCTTTCGCGGCGGTGCCGTACGCAAAAAAGCCTTCGGTGGTGCCACCACTCAGTGAATAAACACGCACGCTGCCTGCGTCAGTTAAACCGTCGTCTGTATCGTCATCATTCGGCGCGCCTACCATCAATTCATCGCCGAGGGTGGTATCCCAAACGCCCATCGCAAGCGCCGTTCCTGCATGCGCATTCGCGGTTTGACCATACACATCCAATAACGGCAGTGCATTCAAATCATTGCCTGACAATATTTTTACTTCACCCGCTTGCTTGAGTGGTTTCGCGCCCTGCGCGTTCACCGCTTTAGGAATGCCCACCGCCACATCCGCTTTGCCGTCATTGTTGAAATCACCCAAGGCAACTGCCGCACCAAACATAGCGTTCACTTCTGTGCCGTAATGCTCTTCGTGCTGCGCGCAGTTTGTGCCTGAACAACCGTAAATCACGCTAATCATGCCAACGTTTTTTAAACCGTTATCGGTGTCATCTGCCAGCGGTGCGCCCACCACCACATCAGCATAACCATCGCCATCAATATCCGCATTGCCCACCACCGCAGAACCAAAACCGTCTTTAGAATTCGCACCGAGTAGTTCAAATAAATTTGCACCCGTTTTGCCAGAAATAATGTCAATGCGTCCAACATCTTTGATAGCCGGACTGACTGTCGGCACAGCAGCAATATCAAATCCGGGTGAACCAACGGCGTAATCTCCATAACCATCGCCATCAAAATCGCCGACAAATGCCACTACGGAACCTGTTTTGTCTTGCGCCACTTGCCCCACTTTATTGGGCATCGGCAGCGGATCGCAGGCATCGCCCTGACCATTGGTGTTGTAATCTTTTTGATCGGCATTTTTGATTAACGGGCAATTATCCGATGCATCTGGCACGCCGTCGTTGTCGTTATCTGTATCCAAAGTTAAACCGTTGCAGGTTGCTGCCGCTGGCACACAACCGTAAGGATTTCCTGGCAACCACGCATCCGGCATACCATCGCCATCGCTGTCTACCGCAGCCGCATCGTTATTTGGAAAAGCATCTTGCGCATCAAACACGCCGTCACCGTCGGCATCAGGTGCCACTAGCGGATCGGCGTCATCACAATCGTTTACGCCATCGCCGTCTGTATCGCGCGCTAATTCCCAACCCATATCGCAAAACGCAGCGGATGCCATGATGCTTTCTTGCGGAAATGCATCGTAAGGTTCCATCACTTCATCGGCATCTGAGCTGTAATGCACGGCGGTATCAAAATGACTGGTCGATGATCCGTTTTCATAACTGGATGGCGCATAAAGCTGCACTTTGCCGCCATTCACGCCCGCAGATAATAAGCTGTCCATCGCGATGGTTTTGGCGCCGTTCCACACCAAATTACCATCATTCAAAATAGACGCGGCGCGTTCGCCGTCTGTCATGTCGTTCCAATTTTTTCCGGTGCTGGCATCGCGCAAGAATGTGCTGAAGTTATCCATAAACCCGCCATTCAGTGCGCCGTCTGCACCGATAAACGATACAAAACCAAGACCGTGCATCATTTCATGCACAGCTGTTCCTAAAAAATCTACTTGATTACTGCCAGGATTGTGATCGGTGCCGAAATACCATGTTGTGCCAGACAAACAACCGCTCTGCCCCAGCTTGTTATTAAATTGCCCAGCAATATGCACCGCATCGTCCATTGCAAAGG
>CAYPEN010000019.1:0-2204 GCA_964409875.1 uncultured Gammaproteobacteria bacterium | reverse complement strand
GACTGCACCCGGGCGCTTCTGACTATCGCCGTTTGCATGTCTTTCAAAAGCTGCTCTTCAGCAACTTTATGGCTGATGTCTCGCGCCTCGAGTTTCTCGAAAATATTGGTCGGCGCAATTTCGCGCTCAATCTCATCATTCAGCCATCGAAACCGGTCCGCATTCGCCCGATCGGCAAGCGTCGGCCGACCAACCCAATCGTCGACACGATCAATCTGAGCTCTTTTGGCCATGGAGTAGCCCCTCTCGTATGGAACTTAAGGCTCCGGACCATCTTGAAGCGCAAGGAGCCACACAATAATAATATCTGCTAATAGTAGTCCAACCACTGTCAACTACAAGAGGTCGTATGTGGCTCAGAGCCCGATTTCACTCGACAGCTGGCAGCTGATCGATGCAGCCATAAGCCCTGACGACCGATCAAGCCAGAACTGGAATTTTGACATCCGGGACGGCAATGTCGTGTTGCTGAACCGCATCCAAAGGCGGCCATGCCACGCCGGTGTATTCTTGCTCCGCGTGATGTGGCCAAAGCGTGCCACGGCGATCGCCCCTGGATTTGCTGTTCTCGCACACCCAACCTGGGAGACATTCCCCCGAATTATTCCTCTCGCCGGAATACCGACCGCTATCCCGCAAGAACGCGACTGGCATTTTATATGTCCGATCAAAAGGACTTTAGAGCAGATCCTCTACCTAGATTCAGAAAGCACGCTGTTTGTTTCACGCCAGGCATTAGGTCGGCGCCAACGGCGATCCGATCTTGCTCGCATTCAGCGGGCTCTTATGCAAATCCACCGCTTGGAAGACAAACACGGCGCGCTTGATCCTCCCAACATGAGCCCTTGGCTTTACGGCCTATTCAAGGAAGCACGCGAAGCATTGTATCTTGAGTTGAAGCTTGCGGTCAGCGGCGTGCCAGAAGATATTCTTGACGACCACGGCTTCGGTAAGTTGATCGCCACGTCAAGAATGCGGTCAACAAAACGTGCCGCTCGTCAAACCTACATTCTTGACAAAAGCGGCTCGCTAAAAATGAGCCAGATACTGAAAAATCGCCTTGGGATATTTTGAACTTGGATATCGTCGCCGACTTCATCGGACCAATATCTCGCTTTGCTGGATTTTAGCAAGCGACGCTGCCCAAAGCGATACAGAACGCCATCTACCAGCAGCTGTGTCTAGCAGGTCTCGTAGGAACGGCTCACCGTTGCACTGTAGGTCTGCGCAACCTTACTCCAGCGCCGCCGCCATTCTCCTGAATAAATTGAGCTCCGAGTCGCTCAAGCGTTTTCCTTATTTCTCTAACAGCCTCGTCGGATATCTGACGTCGCGATTTCTCGAAATCGACGATTGTAGATAATCCGAGCTTCGCGCTTTTTGCCAATTCCGGCTGGGTTAGGCCCAGAAGAGCTCTCGCTGCTCTACACTGCGCGCCAGTCAGCGCATCAACATTTTCTGTTGACAAAATAATGGCCCCATCTTATCAACATAAAATGTTGATTATGTCGCTCTATTATATCCAGGAGCATTCAATGGCCACAACACCATCAAAGCATCCTGCGGGAAATGTCCGCAGAAACTTCATAGGCGGATCAGATGCTAAAATCATCATGGGCGAGGATCCCGCAAAACTGGTTCGTCTCTGGCAGGAAAAGCGCGGAGACGTCGAGCTGGAAGATCTGTCTGGAGTCCTTGTCGTTCAGTTAGGCACCGTAACCGAAGACCTCAACCGCCGCTGGTTTGAACGGAGCACAGGGTACTCAGTCAAGGATGTACAACGACGAATCCAACATCCTATCCATAAATGGATGGCAGCCACCCTCGACGGTCTTGTCGAACAAACGGGCGCGGTGTTTGAAGCTAAATTCATGCTGCCGTGGACATTTTCCGAAGAAATGGCTGCGGAAAAGCACATGGCGCAGCTTCAGCACAATATGTGGGTTACCAACGCGCGCTCCGCTATTCTGTCCATTATCACAGGTGGCGGCAAATGGATCGAAATGACCATCCATGCTGATCCGCTCTATCAGCACCTGCTTTTGACCGCAGAGAAAAAATTC
This sequence comes from uncultured Gammaproteobacteria bacterium, assembly GCA_964409875.1. Lineage (GTDB taxonomy): Bacteria > Patescibacteriota > Microgenomatia > Levybacterales > GWA1-39-11 > JAUSNA01. Next base: position 141 of record CAYPEN010000019.1, on the reverse strand, counting down.
TGGCGCTGTGTACAGGATGGCGAGCCCCCGCGACTCTTCGGGGTCGAACCGCCTCGACCACGGTTGGAAGCCGTCAGGGTGGTCGACATGAGCGCATCCAACAGCTGGGCCGAACTCGCTTCAATCTACCAACGAACAAGA
>CAYPEN010000018.1:0-2894 GCA_964409875.1 uncultured Gammaproteobacteria bacterium | reverse complement strand
GAGAAGCCTTCGGTAAAGATTGCACAGCCCACGCCGGTTTATTTGGCTGCGCCTTCTGCAAGGTGCATTAGAAGTTTAACGCCGCAAATACCCTTGCAGGATACATTTAATGTAAATCTTTTTTCCACCATAGAAAGTGTGCAGGTAAGCACCGAATATTTTGACGCCATGGGCAGGCCGCTTCAAATGGTTATTAAACAGGCATCCCCTTCCAAAAAAGATTTTGTTTCACCGGTGGCCTTTGATTTTTTCGGCAACCCATCCACGCAGTATTTGCCCTATACTGCCCAAATGGGCAATGCCGATGACGGCAAATTCAAAGCATCCCCATTTACGGATGATTCTGTTTTTTACAGCACATTTTTACCGGATGAACAAATCAATTATGGCCAACAGTTTTATGACGGCTCCCCGCTGAACAGGACGGTTCAGCAAAATGCGCCGGGCAATAGCTGGGCGGGAAGCAATAAAGGCATCAGTTACAACCAACGCTCCAACACTTTATCGGATAGCGTACGGATATGGGCAATAGATATCAGTAATGAAGATGATGTGCCGCTCACAACTGCGATGTACCCGGCCAACAGCCTGCTGGTAAAGGAAATGACCGATGAAAGAGGCATCAAAGCCATCAGCTATACGGATGAAACAGGCCATACGGTACTCACAAAAACGCAGTTGGCAGATAGCCGCACCACGGGCCATCCCGGCTGGCTTTGCACCTATTATATTTATGATGAGATGAACCACCTGCGCATGGTGATACCGCCCAAAGCAGTGGAATATTTAGATACTAACGGATGGGTTTTAAACAGTGCGGTAATCAATAACCTGTGTTTTTCCTACTGGTATGACAACCGGGGCAGGCTGCTTACAAAACATATACCCGGGAAAGGGAAAACCTACCTGGCGTATGACCTGTTGGACAGGCTGGTAATGTCGCAGGATGAAAACCTGCGGCTGGCCAATCAATGGGCATTTATCAAATACGATGGGCAGGGCCGCCCTGTTAAAACAGGATTGATTACAAAGAACCAGTCAAAAGATGTAATACAGTCCAATGCCGCTGCATCTTCAGATTATCCCACCCTCAGCGGTACTTATACCATACTTACAGAAACCTATTATGATGATTATAACTGGACAAGCGGAACTGGGCTTACAGGCAGTTTAAACAATACGTATATCACATCATCCAATTTTATTCTAAGTTATAATACATCACCGGATTATGCCCGGCCTATGACGAAGTCCACGCGCATAAGAGGCAGCATTACGGGCAGTAAAAAAATGGTATTGGGCACGTCAACGTATTTATATACATCCATCATTTATAATGAAGACGGCAAAGCCATACAAACCAAACAAACAAATTATTCAGGCGGGCAGGATATTGCCACTACGGAATATGACTTCTCGGGAAAAGTATTGCGCACACAACTGCATCACCAGGAAAGCGGCGCGGGCAATCAATCGCATGACCTTTTAACCAAATATTCTTACGACCATATTGGCCGGCTGCTCACAATCACAAAAAACATAGATAACACTGCAGACAGCCTCATCAGCGCCTATACATACAATGAACTCGGGCAGGTAAAACAAAAGGTGGTAGGCAACGGCCTTGCCACACAGAATTACAGTTACAATATGCGGGGCTGGCTCACCGGCATCAATAAAGAATATGTAACCGGCACAAATAGCCCGGAGCTTTATTTTGGGGAAGCATTGTACTACGACTATGGTTTTACCAATACACAGGTCAATGGCAATATTGCCGGTATAAAATGGAAATCCACGGGCGATGATGTGCAGCGCGCTTACGGGTATGGGTATGACAATACCAACCGCTTAACCAAAGCAGATTATGCACAGGAAAACCTAAGCACGGAAACCTGGGGAAACAGCGCCATGGATTTTTCGGTAAGCGGCATTAGCTATGATGCGAATGGAAACATACTTTCCATGAAGCAGCGCGGGGTAAACATAAATACCTCCGTAACGATTGATTCCCTTACGTACAATTATTTTTCCAACAGCAACCGGTTGAGCAGGGTAACGGATGCCATTAGTGATAACACCCCGTGGGGAGATTTTAAAGACACAACTGCAACAGGGGATGACTATGCCTATGATATCAATGGCAATATTGTAAAAGACAACAATAAACACCTGCTTACAAGTGCAGGCGGCAATGGCATTACCTATAATTTTTTAGACAAGCCGGACAGCATCCTGGTAAATGGCAAAGGAAGGATTGCCTATACCTACGATGCCGCAGGCGTACTGCTGCAAAAAACCATCACGGATACAAAGCTCAACACACAAACGGTTATTACCTATATAGCAGGGTTTGTTTATCAAAAAATAGTACCTGCGGGCGGCAATGCCGCAACAGTGCCGGACACGTTGCAATACGTATTGCACGAGGAAGGAAGGATACGCTATACCACGGGCAGTACTGCATGGGCGTATGATTATTTTTTAAAAGACCATCTCGGCAATATCCGCAGCGTGGTTACCGGTGAGCAGCGCACGGATGCCTACCCGCCCGCATCTTTGGAAACGGCTGCCATCAACAATGAAAAGCTGTATTACAGCGGGTTGGATAACGGCATTGTAAATAAAAATACTGTGAGTGGTTATCCCTCCAATGATACCTATACCAACCCGAATGATTTTATACAGAAGTTAAGCGGCGCCACGAACATAACGGGCGCGGGCATATTATTAAAAGTAATGGCAGGCGATAAGCTGAATGTGCATGCAGGCAGTTGGTATAAATTAAATGGCGTAACGCCGGATCAGCCGGTAAGCCCCCTGCCGGGATTGATTACTGCATTGCTCAATGGCGTACCGGGCATCTCCGGAAATAAAATACTTGCTTCGCAACT
>CAYPEN010000017.1:0-3597 GCA_964409875.1 uncultured Gammaproteobacteria bacterium | reverse complement strand
GAAGGAGAGAGGAATGGATGCCAGAAGCTGGCTGAAGGGATTATTAGTAGCATGTGGGGTAATGTTTGCGGGTGCATTGCACGCGAACATATCGACGGTACCGGATGAGCTGTATAAGGCATTGAAGCTGGATCGTAGTAAGGCGACGCCTAAGGAGACCTACGATGCGGTGGTCAAGCGTTACAAGGATCCTGAGCAAGGGGCGGGGCCTGGCACGATGGCGAAGTACTGGGAACCGATTCCGTACGGCATATATTTAGATCCGGCGACATTTTATAAGCCGCCGACCTCGATGAAAGAAGTAGCGAGCCGGAAGGAATGCGTGGAATGTCACTCGGACGAATCACCGGTGTGGGTGCAAGCGTGGAAGCGAAGCACGCACGCCAACTTGGACAAGGTACGTAACCTCAAGCCGGAAGACCCGCTGTATTACAAGAAAGAGAAGCTTGAAGAAGTAGAAGGCAACCTCCGCTCGCTAGGCAAACTGGGCGCGGATGAAAAGCTGAAGGAAGTTGGCTGCATAGACTGTCACGTGGAAGTGAACGCCAAGAAAAAAGCGGATCACACGAAAGACCTGATCATGCCGACAGCAGACGTATGCGGCACCTGTCACCTGCGGGAATTTGTCGAGCGTGAATCGGAACGAGACACCATGATTTTCCCGAATGGCCAATGGCCTGCAGGACGTCCCTCGCATGCCTTGGACTACAAGGCCAACGTAGAGACGACCGTCTGGGCTGCGATGCCACAGCGAGAAGTAGCTGAAGGCTGCTCCATGTGTCACACCAACCAGAACAAATGCGACAACTGCCATACGAGACATGAATTTTCTGCGGCGGAATCCCGTAAACCGGAAGCCTGCGCCACCTGCCACAGCGGCGTGGATCACAACAACTGGGAAGCCTACTCCATGTCCAAGCATGGCAAGATGGTCACCATGCTGGGCGACAAATGGAACTGGGACGTGCCCCTGAAGGACGCCTTTGCCAAGGGCGGCCAGAATGCACCCACCTGCGCCAGCTGCCACATGGAATATGAAGGCGAATACACCCACAACCTGATGAGGAAAGTACGCTGGGCAAACTATCCATTTGTACCAGGGATCGCTGAAAACATCTCAAGCGAATGGTCAGAAAAGCGACTGGACTCCTGGGTCGTCACCTGCACGCAATGTCACTCAGAACGCTTTGCCCGCTCCTACCTGGAACTCATGGACAAAGGCACCTTATCAGGCCTGGCCAAATACCAGGAAGCGCATGACGTCGTTCAGAAACTTTACAATGAAGGCATGCTGACAGGACAAAAAACCAATCGTCCGGCCCCGCCCGCACCTGAGAAACCAGGATTTGGCCAATTCACCCAGCTATTCTGGTCAAAAGGCAACAATCCGGCATCGATTGAACTCAAAGTACTCGAAATGGCTGAAAATGACCTTGCCAAGATGCACGTAGGCCTGGCTCACGTCAACCCGGGTGGCTGGACCTATACCGAAGGATGGGGTCCGATCAACCGCGCCTATGTCGAGATTCAAGACGAGCACACCAAACTGCGTGAAATGGCAGCCCTGCAAGCGCGTGTCAACAAGCTTGAAGGATCCAAAACCAGTCTGCTGGACCTAAACAGCACCAGTGAAAAAATCTCACTGGGAGGCCTGGGAGGCGGCATGCTGCTGGCAGGCACATTAGCGCTGATTGGCTGGCGCAAACGTAAGCAAAACGAAGCTTGATTACTCCAAGTGAGAACCAGCGCCCCCAAGGGGTGCGCTGGGTAGACAAGCTCCTCCCGTTACTAGGAATCCTCCTCGTAACGGGAGGTTTTATTTTACTCGCCTGGTTTGCTTATTTATGGCTGACACCGGAAGCTGCGCCTTACCAATACCACCTGGTAGAAGAAGGAGAAGCAAGCCAATTCCCGGAACTCGAACTGGAAGCCTGGCCGGACTTGCAAATCAGCAAATATGAAATCCAGGTTACAGAAGCAAGCGACAAACCCGTTGCGCTAGCCTATTTTGGACACCGTGATAGCGAATCACCCGTCCTTCTCAACTGGGAAAACCACACAGGAGAACCGCTGCTCGCACTGGATCGCAAGCCATCGGAACTGAGTGCATTAGCCGCAGCGATAGACAAGCACACCCCTGCAGACGCCCTGATTCTTGGCTGGTGGGACACCTCCCGCCAAATCCGCCTGTTATCGAAGCGGAATACATTATTTAACGGACACCTAAACGAACCGCTCATCATCCCGGCACGCTGGCAGGAATTCAGCGAAACCATCCGCGCCTATGAAAACCGAATACCGCAGACCTCGCCATCAGACGAAGAGCGTGACCAATTCCAACACTTCACGGAAGCGTTGCTGCACTCGCCAGAAGCGGGCGTTGCCAGATTACGGGAACTGATTGGCTCAACACAAGAAGCCTATCTAGTCATCCATGTATCGGACCTTTACAAGCTTGGACTGATGTACCCGGAAAAATTTGGCGTGGCGTACAAGAACTTCGCCATGACAGGAAACATACACGGACTGATCAGTCACATGAAAGTCGAGATGAAAAAACATGATTACAGCACCTATACCCTGCAATCCCTCTCTGACCAGGACATCCGCGTATTTTTTCTAACGGACGAGCAAAGTGCGGACACGCTACTTGCCCAGATGCTCCCCTTTACTGGCAAGACGCCTCCGCTGGAGCTGAAAGCCGCGCAACTCGTCTATCAACAAGGGGGATACTGGGTATATAAGCTTCCATAAAGAGAAGCGTTCAAAAACAGCGCCATCAGAAGTTAAACCCATTTACACAATCTGATGATCGCGTACAATTACGAACCGGCTTATAATTTTTAAGAGTTAAGTGAGAAAAAAGAGGAGAGAACATGAAATACATCACAGCTTATGCACTTGCAGTAGCGGCAATGCTTGTATTTTTTACCGGCAACGCTGTAGCTCAAGATGCACCCTTTGAAGGGCGTAAGAAATGCAGTGCCTGTCATAAAGCCCAGGCCAAATCATGGAAAGACACCGCACATGCCAAGGCGATGGAATCGTTGAAGCCAGACGTAAAAAAAGAAGCCAAGGTTAAAGCCAAGCTTGACCCGGCAAAAGACTATACCCAGGACAAGGATTGCGTAGGCTGTCATGTAGATGGATTTGGTAAATCGGGAGGCTACACGATTGACGCACCGAACAAACAACTGGCCGCAGTGGGATGCGAATCCTGCCATGGACCTGGACGGCAATTCCGGGGAGACCATCGCAAGGCGGGTCAGGCATTTGAGAAATCGGGCAAGACCACCCCGCGTAAAGTCTTGGCAGACAAAGGCCAGGACTTTCATTTTGAAGAAAGCTGCAATGCCTGTCATCTGAACTATGAAGGATCACCTTGGAAAGGGGCGAAACCGCCTTATACACCATTTACCCCGGCTGTTGATCCGAAATACACCTTTGACTTTGATAAAATGGTGAAAGACGTTAAAGCAATGCATGAGCACTATAAATTGGATGGCACTTTTGCGGGCGAGCCTAAATTTAAATTCCATGATGAATTCCAGGCTAATGCTAAAGTAGCTAAAAAAGACGATAAAAAAGGAAAAGAGT
>CAYPEN010000016.1:0-4352 GCA_964409875.1 uncultured Gammaproteobacteria bacterium | reverse complement strand
GTACGGCGCCCGATCCGCGTTGCGTGTTCATCCCGACGGTGCCGCAGGTGTCGATTTCCAAGGCGCTGACGGCCCAGAGTGGAAGCGACAACAGCTTGGCGGAGCCGGGTGAGACGCTGACGTATACGATCACCCTGACCAACACGGGCGGTACAGCTGCGAGCAATCAGGTAGTCAACGAAGTCGTGCCTGCCTACACCAACTATGTTGCGGCTGGCTCGTCGGCCTGGACCGGCACGGGATGCGTCGATGGCGCGCCTGGTTCTACGCCGTGCACGTACACTGTTGCGACGGTGCCGGCGCAAGTTGGCAATCAGCCTGGCGTTGCGACCCTGACGTTTGTAGTGAAGGTCGTCAATCCGCTGCCATCGGGTGCGACAACCATCCTGAACATCGTCGGCCTCAATGGTCCACCGGTACCGTGCAGTCCGGCCAACCCGCAGCCGTGGTGCGTAGTGCGGCCAACGCCACCGAATGTGACGATGCAGAAGCAACTGGTTGGCGAAAGCGGTTCGATACCGGGTGTTGCCGAACCGGGCGAGACCCTGACCTACCAGATTACGTTGACCAACACGGGCGGATCGGACAAGACGGGATATAGCGTGACCGATCAGCTCGATCCGTACACGACCTTCGCCAGCGCGGATAACAATGGCGACGGTACGAGTACGCCGGGAAGCGTGATCTGGAACAACCTGACGGTTCCGAAGTACAGCGCCGGCGCGCCGGGTACGGTTGTGCTTACGGTCGTGGTGACCGTTGCGAACCCGATCCCGCAGGGCATCACGGAGATCGACAACCTGGTCTACCAGACGGGTACGCCGCCTCCGCCGTGTCCGCCGGCAGGTCCGCAATGCGTGGTCACGCCTACGGCGCCGAACATTGCCATTGCCAAGGCGCTTACGGGAGAGAGTCTCATCCCGGACAGCATTGCCGAGGCGGGCGAGCAGTTGACGTACACGATTACCGTACGCAACTGGGGCGGTACGCCGGCGACAGGTACGATCGTGAACGAACAGGTTCCCGATCACACGACCTTTGTTTCCGGCACCCCGGCTTGGACATGCGCGGCAGGCGCGCCTGCACTCACGGCCTGTTCGGCAATGGTGGATGTGCCAGCCGCGACCAGCCAGACGCAGCCGGGCATGCAGACGCTGACGTTCGTGGTGAAGGTTGATAACCCGCTGCCGGAAGGCGTCACCCAGATCGTCAATTCGGTCGGCTACAACAACAATCCGCCGCCGAACTGCACCGTGACCGGTCCGCAGTGCGTTATCACGCCGACAGTCAATCTGAGCATGACGAAGACGGTCGTGTCGGTGACCGACAATGGCTCGGGTACCTACACCGTGAAGTACGAGATTGCGGTGTCCAACACGGGCGGCGCGCAGGGAAGCTACACCTTGTCCGACACGCCGAATTTCACTACGACCGGCGTGACTTTCATCGGCAAGGGACTGGTGACTACAACGGGCGGTACGGTGAATCCGGCGCTTTCCGGCGGGCAGTTCACGCCTACGAACGGTACTCCGGTACAGTTGTCCGGCAACAGCCTGACTATTGCGGCCGGCGAAACGGATCTGTACGACGTGAGCATCCGCGTTGGCGTGACAGGGCAGTTGCAGAACGGTGCTTGCACGGGCCAACCGGGTAGTGGCTACTACAATGCCGCCGACCTGACCGGCACATACGTTCTGCACAGCGCCGCCTGCGCTCCGGTGTCGGGTTCACAGGCGCTGATCAGCCTGGTCAAGAACGTTACGCTTGCGGTGGACAACAACGGCAACAAGTACGGTGATCCTGGCGATGTGCTCGGGTACACGTTCACCATCACCAATACGGGTACGGAAACTCTGTCGACGCTGCAACTGTTCGACACCCGCGCCAGCAATATGCATTGCGTGGCAACGACTCAAAACGGCTTGCCGCTGCATGTGAAGCTGATGGATGAGATGTTCTACAATGGCTTCGAGAAGAATACGGGAGTGCTCCTGCCGCTCGACTCGATCACTTGTAGCGGAAGCTATGTGCTGACGCAGCAGGATGTGAACAATCGCGTCGTCACCAACTCTGCGACAGTGCAAGCCAGTTCTCCGAGTGGGCAAGTAGTAACTGCTACCGGCACCGCTACCTTCAAACTGTTCCAGTGAGGATAAAGGTATGAAAAGCAACAATGCGAACCGGATCCGATCACTTTTGCCACTTGCCTCGGCGGTAGCAGTCTTGGCGATGGCAAATGCCAACGCCCAAGGCGCTGCTGGACAAATCGCCTGGGCGCCCGGTAGCGTTGGGGCGGGTGGGGCGTACACCTTTACCATCGGCAACAGTGGCGTTGCGGCGGTAAGTGACCTGCAGGTCTTTCAGAACGGTGATGCCGGCGTCACCTGCGCCAGTTCAACGGCGCAGGGGCGCGAATTTTCGCTCACCGGCGGACTGGGTGCCGGAGACAGCGTGCAATGCTCCGGCAGCGCGCTGGGTGCGACATCACGGAATACGGCCGCGATCAACGCAACCGGCAAATATGCCAATGGCGTGCCGTTCCATTTCACCGCACATCAGACCTATGTGCCATTGGCGGTTCCCACCGATGCCATCGTGGGAATCAACATGGGCGCGGTTTTCAACGACGCCAACTCGAACCAGACGTTCGATTCCGGTGAGACGTTCAGCTTCAGCTTTACCGTATTCAACTTTGGCAATCTGTCGCTTTCGGCCATCGGCGTCACGGATACGCTGGGTACCACTATTTCGTGCCCATCAACGACCTTGGCGGCGGGCGTTGCAATGAAGTGCACCAGCACGTACACCCTGACTGCGGCAGACATTACCAGTGGGTTCCTGCAGGATTCGGCCACCGTCAGCGCTACGGGCTCGGGCAACCAACATGTCAGTTCGCAAGATAGCGTATTCCGCACCGGATCCACCGCTGCCGAAATCAAGGGGCTGAAGAGTCCAATTCTGACCATTGACAAAGATGGCAATGGAATCGCGAGCGCCGGCGATCAGGTTCGCTACACGTTTGCCATTACCAATAGCGGTAATCAAGTTCTCGATCCGATCGGATTGACTGAACCCGACCCAACCCGCATCGATGGGCCGATCACATGCAGCGCCACTACCACTGGCGGGAGCGCCTTTGCCGGCATCAACCTGACCCAGGGCAATGGCGGCTCGCTCGCTGTCGGCGATTCCGAACTGTGCACGGCGACGTACACAATTACCGCAGCCGACGTAAGCTTGGGTGAAGCGGATAACAATGCGTTGATCACGGGCTTGCCGCCCTTTGGCGGTGCAGCGTCGGCGTCTGCGGCATCGGCATTCGTGGTGCCCAAGTTGCCGCCGGTTGCGATCGTGCCTTCGCCGATCAACGACTGGCGCGCGATGTTGTTGCTTGGAATTGGCTTGCTGGCGTTCGGTTTTGCAGCGACCCGTCGTCGCAAGCAACGCCAGTAATCGCTGATTTGGCGTGCGACCAAACAAGCACCCGGGTCAATTGACCCGGGTGTTTGCGTTTTGCCGGTATGGTGTATCGGCCAGTCTGTCTGCGCTAGCTCGACAGCTCGCGTCCGCGTACCGTAGCAGCCGCGACCGCGCGCTTCACGATTTGCGCGAAATCGTCCGCCGCGAAGCAATCCAGCGCTGCCTGCGTGGTGCCGTTCGGCGAGGTTACGCGACGACGAAGTTCTGCTGGCGCAGCGCCATCCTCGCGCAGCATGCGCCCTGCACCAAAACACGTTTGCGTCGCAAGCTGCCGTGCAGTTTCGCGCGGTAGCCCTTGTGACACGGCCGCTTCGATCAGCGCTTCGGCGAGCAGGAAAAAATATGCCGGTCCCGAGCCCGACAGTGCAGTAACGGTATCCATCTGCGTCTCGTCGGTAATCCACACCGCAAGCCCGGCGGCGGAAAGTATGCTTTGTGCCAGTTCTCGTTGCGCTGGCGTACACGCGGCATTCGCGCACAAGCCGGCGGCGCCCGCGCCGATCAATGCAGGCGTATTCGGCATGCAGCGCACGATGGGCAGATTGCCGCCCAGCCACGCATCAAGTTGATCGATGCGGATGCCGGCGGCGATGGAAATGATCAGCGGCTTGCGTGCCTGCGCGACATCGTGCAATCCCGCGCACACGGTTTTCATCACCTGTGGCTTGACTGCCAGTACCAGCACATCGGCATCGCGCGCGGCATCGGCATTGCCGGCGTGCGTGGCGACAGAGAAATCCTGCGCCAGCGCCGCGCACAAATCCGTGTTCGGCTCGGCAACCGATATGGCATCCGCTGGCGTGCCGTTGCGGATCAATCCGCCGATCAGGCTGCGCGCCATGTTGCCGCCGCCGATGAAGGCAAGGTCGTGC
>CAYPEN010000015.1:0-5338 GCA_964409875.1 uncultured Gammaproteobacteria bacterium | reverse complement strand
TGATGGAAGCGGTCAAGACCCACTCGCTGGGGCAGATCAGCCATGCGCTGTACGACGTGGGTGGGGAGTACCGGCGGAACATGTAGGACGTGAAACTTGGCCGCGACGTATTTTAGCTCGTCATTCCGGACGCCGCGCAGCGGCGATCCGAAACCCAGAGGTTTTGCCCGGCTGCACCTGCTTCGTTGAGGGCCGCATGATGAAAACCACGCGGTACTTCCAGTCCACGCGAACGCGTCCTGATCGGGCGATGATCGCCGACGCGTGGATCAAGCGCACGATCGCTCATCCCGAAAGGCGCTTAGCCCAAGCCGACGGCCGGACCCGTTGTTGGTCAAAGGTTTCGGAAGCCGATGGCCGCTACCTCCGCGTCGTGCTACTGTCCGACGGCGAGACCATACACAACGCGTTCTTTGGTTGAGGTTTCGTGCAATGAAGGTCAAATATTTCCAGGACACTGACGCGCTCTATATCGAATTCCGGGCCGAACACATCACGGAAACGCGTGACCTGGACGAGAACACCCTCCTTGAACTGGACCACCAAGGGCGCGTTTGCGCCATGACCATGGAACATGCGAGCCAGCGCACCGACATTCCGGGGTTCTCGTACGAGCAGATCGTGGCGTGACGTGCACGACAGTTGATGTCTGTGTAATCTGCAATGGTTTGGAATCGTTTTCGTTCTAGCGTCGTTTCATATACCATTGAAGACACGCTTGATCGGGGCGATTTTCAGCTTGTGTGGATCGCGAACGAATGCTGCCCACCAATGATCACTCTCAAACGAACGCGCTTGCAGCCATAAAGGCTGCCGCTGTCGATCGGGCACCGATTCGTGGACTCACCCATCGGTTCTATCGTTACCCAGCGCGCTTTTCGCCAATTTTTGCTCGTACTTGTATAGAAGCTTACTCAAGCGCAGGCCAAGTGGTGTTTGACCCATACATGGGCGGAGGAACAACCATCCTTGAAGCGATGGTCAGTGGTCGCCGCGCAATCGGGTCTGACATCAATTCTCTCGCTGTGTTCATTACTAAGGCGAAAGTCACGAGACTCACTCACCGTGACAAGCAAGCGATTTTAGCCTGGTCTTCGATAACAGTGCCATCTCTCCGCTGCAATGACTCCGGAGCCTCCGACGGCTCAATTGTGGCGTACATACCGCGCAACATGGCGCAACCAGAAACTCGGTGGCTTCGTAAGACCATTTCCCTCTGCCTTGCGGCAGTGGATGACGTTTTGGGAACCGATGAATCCAAGTGTTTTGCACGATGCGTTTTGCTCAACGTTGGGCAATGGGCTTTGAACGGCCGTCGTTCGATTCCGACTGCTTCGGAATTTCGCAATCGCATTGTGCAAACAACAATGGAGATGCTCGAAGGATTAAATGACACTGCGGAGACGATAACGGCATCTGGCATCGACGCTTACAAGCCGGTGCTCTGTCAAAGCGATGCGGAGCAACTTGATGAGCATGAAACCCTCAGTAGCTGTGAATTAGCTGATCTCGTGGTGACATCGCCGCCATATCCCGGGATTCACATGCTATATCATCGTTGGCAAGTGGACGGAAGAAAGGAAACGGACACTCCGTATTGGATCGCAGGATGCACCGATGGATCGGGAGCGTCATATTACAATTTTGGTGATCGTCGTCTTCGGGCCGAGGATGATTATTTTCACAAAGCCGAGGCGAGTTTTTCGGCTGTTCGGCGGCGAATGAAGCGCGGTGCTATCTTGGCACAGATGATCGCTTTCTCCAGCCCTCAGCGGCAGCTACGCCGTTATCTTCGTGTTATGGAACGGGCAGGATTTCAGGAGTTGCGAAATAAAGGTTCGCAACGAATATGGCGAAGTGTGCCGGGGCGAAGTTGGTATGCGAACTACAAGGGGAAGCTCCCGTCTTCACGAGAACTAGTGCTGATTCATGAGGCTACTTAGCTGGTTAGGCGTCCTCGCCCTGCATGCCCAACTCCTCAAGGTTTTCCTCACTAAGCCCGGATAGCTGATCAATGATTGGCAATAATACGGGCGCAACTGCATCCGATACCTTTCGGATCGTGTCTTGAATGCTTATCTGCGAGTCAGGTCGATCCTCATCTTCGACGCTGACGCCATCACTGCCGTTTCGATCATTGATGCGCTCGCGTTTCTCGTCGTCATGCAACATAGCGAGACCAAGTAGGACATTTCCATACCGGAATTTGGCTTCCATGAGCCTTGGGTCCTGCTTCCCGTACTTCATCTCCGTTTTGAGCGCTGAATTGTCCATGTTGATGTAAAACGTGTGCTCAAGTCGTTCTTTCCCGTCCACGAACACTGGATCAGATTCCACGTGACATGCTGTGGATGGGCAAAACTCGTGTTTTTTCCAGTGTTCGTCGTTCTCATGGACATCGATAATTGGCGGAAGCTTGATTCCTTGCTCGGCGGGGCTTTCGCCGGGCCCGCCAGAATGCTCTGGCTTTCGATGTTCTTTTGATCCTGATGAGTGTTTCTGCTTCTGGAGAACCAGCAGCGTTATAACGTTAACAAACGGGTGCAGAAGCGTCGAATCATGTACGGACGCCTGTAGGATCAGCTTGTCCCCAGCCTGTGCTTCCGTTGGCAGAGCCATATTGAGATAAGCAGCGCCATCCTCGAGCGTCAGTGAAAAGCTGGGCAGCGAGACAGCCCTGTTTGAATCAGCCACATTTAGTTCAAATGTTCCTTGATCTGTTGCGCGGGCGAAATAGCCGTTTTCCACATCCGTCTCGAACCGGATACGGCAGCGTCGACCCTCTTCAATATTTCGCTGAAAAATCTTTCCTTCCCCAATCTCAGGGATGCGAAAATACGTAGGGTGCCTCTTGCCTACGAAATCCTTTTTGCCGCGAGGGTTTGGTCCGCCCGAGTTCCCTCCGCCGCCACCCGCATCGCCCGCAAATGGACGTGCTAAGCGTTGGCCGCGCAAAAAAAGGGTCCTAAGTGTGGGAGATGCATTGAAGATTCGCCCGAGGACTTCTTCAAGTGGTTTTTCCTGGCTTAGCTTCGATTGTACGTCTTCTTCCCGTCGCTGCTGCTGCAGACGTCGCAACTCGGGATTGGTGCGAAGAAGCTGTTCAATCTCACGCTCGACCGCAAAGCGTATGGGCTTCTTGCTCAGGCGATCCCTACTGCTCATGAACAAGTCTTCGCGTTGCGTCGCTGATAGCGTCGAGCAGTCGATGAGAATGAGTAGCGAATTCCTTAGGCGGGGCAACCCGACCGCCTTGGGTCGACTGAAGATCGATTTCGGTAGATAGCCATGCGCCTGGCCGTTGATGGCAAAGATCACGCCTTCATCTCGTAGGTATGTCTTGGCTCGATCCTCTTTAAAGGCGTAGATGCGAGCCGTCATGTGCATCCCGTCGACCTGAAGCGGCACTGATAATGGAAATCCATATTCAAGATTATCTCCTTTCCCATCCTCAAGGCGAACGACAAGTCCAGCAATAGGAGTCTCGAAGCTCCGCTCTTTATCGCCCTTGTAACCTCTACATTCGTGAATTCGAACCGGTAGTGCGATTTCTGGCAACAGGCGCTCGAGCGCGTACATCAGCTGCTCTGGTAAGAGCACATTGCTTTGACCGACCGTAGTCTCATATTCGAAGAGCTTAAGGGCAGTTCCCCACGATATCGTCTTCTTATATGCTTCATCATGTTCTGGCATTAGCGGCAAAGTATTCGCCGCGAACCGTAGGACTTCGCCCTTCCGGGGGAGACTGTCGGCTCCAACAGGAGCGAGATATGTGAACTCGGAATGGATAGGTTCGCCGCTCCGATTGCTTGGTTCCTCGCGGCGCACCACTGTTACCGCCCACTCTCCGGCGCTTGGGTCAGCCAAGAGCTCGCGTTTCGCCAGGTCTGGATGTCGCCGGGTAATCACGAGCTGTAGACCAATAGTGCCACAGAACCGCAGGGCCCCTGACCCGCCCATGTTGAATTTGCCTTGGACGAACCGAATACGTTGCTTGTTCTTTTCGTTGAGAGACAAGATCGTTTTGGGTAACCGTAACGGCGACTGACCTTCGCCCTGATCGACGATCGTCAGACACATGTGTCCTGTGCGCAGCCCACGAGTAGGCTTGTCACCTGTCGCGGCGATGGTGATAAATCTCGATTGCTCGGTTCGCTGCGAAGCGGACCAATTCACGAGAGATCCACACTCATTGGTTGGGGCTCGTCGGTTCTCAAAGAACATCGCGACGGCGTCACGCACACTCTGAGGCGCTTCGGATGACTCGGGATTGATTTCACGAACTAGGCATTCGCACATAAGGCGAGCATCGCAACAATTGACTATCTTTTCGACAAGGGCGGCCTCGGGTAGGGCTTGCTGATTGCCTGCTTGTGCAAAATTTCCCTCCTTATCACCATACAGCCGCCACAAAGCTTGGTTTTGCCACATGCCGGCGTCGGTCAAGATCCTGACCACTTGGGATTCGGAGTCAGCATGCAGTAGCTGCATTGCTAGCTCCTGAATCCTAGAGTTCGACATTTCCGTCATAGGTCCCCCTTATAACCGCTTTTGGATTGGCAGCTTTGCCCACAACTCTTCTACTGCATCGTCATGTAGATTGGCGCGGCGAAACACATACCCGTCGCGCCCCTTCTTTTCTACGGAGCCCGACCGCCGCAGCCAAGCGAGAATGAGATAGACCTGGTAAGCAGGGAGTTCGCCACCATCCGCACCGTCGGGCACCGGCAAGAGATCTTCCACTAGGAAGACTTTATCTTCTGTGGTTGATCCGACAAGGTGGTGTACAAAGGCGTAGACGCCCTCCTTGGTGGCACGATGCTCATATGAAGACTTGTTCTTCTTCGACCACCCTATCTTTACGAGCCTCTCTCCATCCCGCTCAAATTTTGGGAAGCTTGCCGTTCTCGATTTCGTACGCGTCGGCATCTTCGCAGGTGGCGGGACGTCAGCTCGGAGTCCATTAGGCTCTGTCAGAGTATTCGGTTCCCGCGAATTCTGAGCAACTTGGGATTGCAGAATGCGAGAAACACCCTGCGCCAGGCCTGCGATTTTTGCGACATGTTCATATCGCTGCTCGCGCAGTGCCTCCTCCATCATCTGGCGGAGGCGGGACTCGGCGTCCGCTAGGACGAGCCTTGCTGACTGTACTATGTCCATAGGCGTATAATATGGACACAATACCAGTGGGAGTCAAGTACCTGATTGCAAAAACAGGGGTCAGAGTCCGAGGAAAGGTGTCGGGCACCGAAAATGGTGTCAGGGACAATTGCGGAGGGTGTCTGCGGAGGGTGTCAGGGACAATTTCCGACACGCGGATGAGGCGAGGGCCGACGTG
>CAYPEN010000014.1:0-5754 GCA_964409875.1 uncultured Gammaproteobacteria bacterium | reverse complement strand
TGCCTTGCTATACGATTTGCACAAGATAGCCCTGCGCCACCCGCACCATAGCGGCGCGGGAGTTTATATGGCGCGGGTGATGGCCGGCGAGAGTTATGATGATTTCTTAACTGAGCCGGAAAGCAGCCGCCGTAGCGAAGCGGAAAGAGACAGCACGGCAGCGCATTACCTGCTCTACCCCAACCCAAGCAACGGCTTGCTGCGCTATGTATGGAACTATTCGGAAGAAGAGGTGAAACAGGTAAGCATTTACGATATGCAGGGCCGGCTGCTCGTACAGCAAAGCGTGCAGGGCAGTGAAGGCCTGTTGCTTATTAACCTGGGCGGGCAATCTGCGGGAGCATACCTGTTGCAGCTAACCTGTAAGGGTGCGGTATGCAACGCGCAAAAAATTATTAAACACTAAGCCATGCGCTGCTTGCTGATAGTGTTGCTGCTGCTTGCCGGTGTATGTGTTAATGCACAACAAAACCTTGTGCCCAATGGGGATTTTGAGGAGAATACAGGTTGTCCTTCAGGAATCAATACATTCAGTTTTTTAAAGTATTGGCTTCCGTGTGGTTCACCGGATTATTATCATACCTGTAATAATACTGGATTTGGAGTGCCGAATAACATGCACGGATATCAAGATGCTCAATCAGGCAATGCTTATATTGGATTAGGAATATATAAAGATGTAGTTCAAGAGATGAGAGAGTATGCTAAAATAAAGATTAATGCAAAAGTCGTTGACACTTGCTTTTATTATCTAAAACTTTTTTTTTCGATAGCAGAAACCCCTAAGTTCCTATCAAAAGAGGTTGGTGTGTGTTTAACAGATGAAGATGTTTCTTGTACTATACAAGACCATAATATAATTAATTTATTGCCTCAACTAATTAATGAAGATGTGTATTTTACAGATACAAACACAGTAAAATGGTATGAATTGTCAATGATAGTAAAGCTGTCGAATAATGTAAAGTGGTTATATATTGGTAATTTTAAAACAAATAGTAACACATACCATATTTTGAACCCAAATAATAATATATTGGATTACGCCTACCTCTACATCGACAACGTGCAGTTGTACAACCTGTGTACGGACAGCAATGTAATTAACTGGCAGCAAGTAAAGCTGCAAATACCCTCAGGCATAACGGTAAACAGCGACGGCCTCAACGATAAATTAAAACTGATGAACCGCAGCTTTTTCAACTCGCTTAAACTAAATCTCTACGATAGGTGGGGGCACTTGCTGTACAGCACCAATGATGTAAACTTTGAGTGGGACGGCAGCTACCAAGGCGAGCGCGTACCCATAGGGGTGTACCAGTGGCAGGCGGAGTACACCACCATATACGACAGCCGCGTACAGTACGCCACGGGTAATGTAACGGTGCTTTATTAACTTTACGCTATGCGCCTTATAGCAGGGATTATATTATTAACGGCAGCCACGCAATCAATACCGGCACAAACCAGTAAAATGAAAACGACATTCATCATCATATACAACCTTTAATCCCATACATCTGCGGCTCGGGCAATGAATGACGAGTGGTTTGTTTAATTAATAGATAGGGTTAGATTTGAGGGGGCGGAAACCTTGCTCGCGATAAAAGAAGGGGTGCATAAAGGAAACGGTTGGGTTTCTGATAAAGATTATAAACCCAAATTCCAATTATATGAAGCACAAACCCCACCCCCATGCCAGGGCTGTCAAAGACAGCATTCTGCGCGGCGGTACAATTTGCTTTTTTATATGGATGTTATTTAGCGTATTTGATTTAAAATCCCAGTCCATAATTGTTTGTGCCTCTCATACGGGGACAGGGACTCAATCGCTAAATAATTTAGACGGCATATATCTATGTAATTTATCAGACACAATTATTTTAACTTTAAGCGGAAACAATGTAAATATTGGTGATACTGTTTTTATACCAATTAACCCAACATATTATAACCTGGGCCCAGTTGTTAATAATAATTGTAGTGTAACGGCCTATTTAAATGGGATTACTTTAACAGCCGTCGGTGCTTCATTTGATGCGGTAATAAAACTACATCTAAGTAGTTGTACATTGATTAATTTGCAAACCGTACTACCTCTGTCATTGAATTTAATTGCCTCCTCAACGCTTTTGAATTGTGCCGGAGGCGCTTTAACTTCTCTGGCAATCAGTTACGTAAAATCGGCTTATCAATTCATTAAGCTTATCACGCCGGGCTATAGCAGCCAGGAGAATAAAGAATTTTTAAAATTTGATACTATCAGCCGGTATTATGCCGTCAGAATAACCCAAGGGTCTGTGGACCAATTTAAAATCCGCATTCGGGCCGAACAAGAGATAGATATATTGTCTGTTAAAGTTTCCAAAACGCTTCCTTCGTTTGCAAATAATTATCTGAATGCCGTCATTCCGCCTGCCGGGTTAGACAGCATCGTTTTAACCGCTTCAGATATTAACAGTATATTCGGCAAGCAAAGCCTGGTAGCGGGAGACACCTTATTTATATGCGAAAGAATCGTGATGAAAATGAATTGCAATGAAGTAATGGCAGCGTACGAAAAAACAAGGTATGATATCATATACCAATGCCCGGGGCCATCCGGGTCGTATCAAAATTGCCCACCCGCGCTTACTGATTATTTGAATGTAATACAGCCCTATTATACACCCTCGGTCAAGCTGCTGAAGGTTACTCTTACCGATTCGCTTTCAGTATGTGGCGACAACAAAGAAAAGTATAGCCTGCGTTTTGTACCGGTCATTGCTTTGCCCGCAAACAATACGGGTGTTCAGGTTCAAAGCAATACGATAAAAATAAATACCATACAGATACCAATAAACCTGAAATACTTTGCATTTGATTCCATAACGCAGGATAACAATCCCGCAGCAATAGGCTATACTATTTATATTGACAGTGGGGATTCTACAAAAGGCAAGCTGGTTATTGATAGTACCCAATTGGTTAATCCTATGAAAACGCACGGCATTGATACCGCATTCTCAATCTCCTATCATAGCAATATATGGCGTTATTTAAGTTCTGATGATACGCTACTTTTCGTTATACATGGGCTGCGTTTCAGATGCCCTGATTTATTAAGGCAATGCAACGTGAACAATCAAAACCTTAATCTGACTACCAATTTAGGCAATGGGCACCATTTAATCAGATACCAGAGGATGTGCATGTTAGGAACCTCCGGTTATGCTGATGTTTCCAATACATTTTATGCAAATTATTGGAAAGCTCTAAATACTGCGGATTCATATATTATTTCTAATGCTTCCCATACGGATATTGGCCCCGGCACGGCCGCCGGCACTACGGTGCAAATGCAGTTTTCCCAGGTTGACGGCGCTGCTTTCTGGACGTTAAAGGATCAATTTAACAATAAAATCCTCGGCTGCCCCAATCTTATATATTATGCCCATTTAACCAAGCCGGCATACTATTCTGTTTCCAATGTAATTGCCGGTAATGGCGCACAGTCCGATACCTTGCCTGCTGCAATGATAGAACAACTGACAGATACCACTTTGCTGATTAAATATTACCAGTTGCCTGCGTATAATACCCATGCCGTAACCATTAAGTTTTCCGTTACTCTTAATTGTGCGGCGGCTACAAGCAGCACAGGCATTGCCTGGGGGTTGGATAATTTCAAGTTTCAGTCCAGAAGCGCTTGCAATGACAGTTGCACCGCTTGTTACCGTGTGTTGGGCTGTAGTACGCTTGGTTTATACAGGCACTGCCCCGGCGAATGCTCCAGCGCAGTACATATTGATTCTGTTTCATTGATACGCTCAAATTATGGATGGAGCGCGTACCAGGCCTATTTAGCCAATCCTTCTACTCCCGATATGAACGCAAGCAATCTGAGCGAAGAAAGTTTGCGCAGGGTTTATCCCTGCGATACGGTATTGGTATCTGCCCATGGCAAAGTATATAATTTGCCTCAAAACACATTATTGCAATTTGAGTTGTTATACCAACCGCCTGTCAATGAGTCCAACGCCATCCTGCGATTCGAATATGGCTCCATCAGCCTTTACGACACATTAAATAATTTTATTGCGGCGGTACCGGTGGGCAACCCTGTAACTTTCCTGAACCCGAATCAGGCGGATTTCCCCAATTCTATCCTTTACAGGGTAGGTGTGCCCCAAACGGAAGCCGTTTTTTATAACTTGGTTACAGATACTGTGATGGCTTATCATATAATCTTTAACGGATACTACAGCATCAACGGTGCGGGGGTTTCCAATTTGCCCATAGGCGTATATACCTTGCCCCAGGTACGGATGCAGTTTGTGGCCTGGGATACGGCAAGCCCGGGCATGGCGGCGCAGTGTTGCGACCCCTATGGCGACGACATGGTGTTTATTAACATAATAACAGAAATAATATTCGACCATGTAAGCAGCGGCACCGCGCCTAATACCGGGTTCAATATAATTCCTAATATAACCGAATGTGCCATCCGTTACATTGCGGTGGCAAAAACCTATGGCGGGTATAACGGCGATGACTTCCCCGAAGAATACAGGCCCGTTTTTTATTGGGGCGATACCATCCACTTCTCCTTTCAGAACCCCTCTAATTACCAGTTTTATAAACTTATGCAATCTGTTGCCCATAACGCCGCCGCTCCCGGTTGGAATACGGCAGCCGTTTCCGGTTTAGCAGAAAATCCCTACGGGTTCGGGTTTAACTATGATTTGTTGCCAACCGACAAATACGCCGCCATAGTATATAACACCATTGAATACAGGATAAGCCGGGTGTGTAGCAACCTGAACGATTCCTTATTTATAGATACCTGTAATTTACATACCTCGTGTACTGTGCCATCCCTGTTGCATAAGTATAAAATCAATCAATTTAATTATGCCGCTACCAATGGTAAAAACCTGCACCTGTCCGCCGCCAACTCAATCAATACGGTTAATGTTACCTCCAATAATACGGTTATCCCTATGGCCTACTATCATTATGATTTCGGTATAAATATCTATAACGCATGGGTGTACTTTGAAACAGCGTCGGAGGTGGGCATATCCGGGGCAAGTATGGACTCTGTGGGTAATAATATATACGCGGTAGATACCTTAAAAAACAGTGCAAGCCCGGTTTTGTTTGACCTGCATCTTAAAATGAACTGCTTAAATGATACCATGCCGTATTCTCCCATACCGCTGGTTATGCACTACGGGTACAACTGCATAGCTCCGGTAGATTCCACCATTACGCCCGATAGTTTGTTAAATGGGTTTTCTTGTGTGCATTATACCGATACGCTTTGGCTTTTGCCTCAAAGCCCTAACCTGAATATCGGTATTAATGCCGACACATTACATACCGATTCTTGCATATATGTTTATTACATAGTTGATTTCGACGCGCAAAGCCTTAACAATAATCCGGCGCAGGATATTTGGCTTTATTTAAGCCCCATACCCGGGTTCTCGTATGTGCCGGCTGCCAGTTATGTAACTTATAACTATAGCAACGACGTGCAATACTATTATAATGGGACACCGGCGCCGGGGTTGCCCTTCGGGTACATTAATATAGATGGTTTTGGCCCGGCTGCCGTCTGGAATGTGGACAGTGTGCTGCAGGACGATATATTCAGCACCAACTCCATACATACCATCCATTACCATTTTGCTTTTATCCCCTCTTGCGGAACACCTGCCGGAACCTACTCTATGCAGGGACTGCTGAGCGCGGTAAATGCCTGTGCCG
>CAYPEN010000013.1:0-6206 GCA_964409875.1 uncultured Gammaproteobacteria bacterium | reverse complement strand
GCACCAAGCGCTTTGTATGCTTTTATCGACCGTGCTCACGAAAAACATCAGCAAGCCGCTGCCTATTTCCGGTTTTTTTCTCAGGAAGAATATATGCTATATATGGATACGATAAATCTTAACGAGACCTACGACATAATTTATAAGAAGATGAGTCCGTCTTTGGCGAAAGATTTTTTGCGCATAGCATCTCTTTCGGATATCAATATTATAAGTCCCGAAGACAGCGAAATTAAGGCCACTTTTAAAACTATCTCAAACTACAACTCACTGGATCTGACATTTTCCGAAGCAGTTATGGCAGTCGTGTCTTCAAAGCGGAATATTTTGACGATTTGTACGTTTGATTATTTGCATCCTCTATTTGGATTGAATACATTCTTCCTACCAATTTAATAGTTAATAGCTAATAGTTGATGTTGGAAGACAATAACAATATATATACTAATATGACAAAATGTAAAACAAGCAAACAAATATTTCGCCTTTTTTCTTTTTTATTATCTTTATTTCTATTGACTATTAACTATTATCTATTAGCTAATAGCTTGCCAGCTGCGCTGGCGCAGGCAGTCCCTCCTGCAAGTAGCAACTATAAGTTGTATGATTATGGATTTGGCGCCGGAGGAACGGCAACGTCAAGTTCTTCAAACTATTCACTTTTTGGAACGGTCGGACAAGTTGATCAAGGTAGTCCTTCCTCATCAAATTACTTTATTGGTGCCGGACTTGAATATACACTCCAGGCGAGCACCCCTGCTATGCCGACATTTGTAAATTCTAACAATTGGTATAACAAACTACACCTTACTATTAATAGAGGAGGAAATGACCCTACCGACACAACCTACGCAATCCGCATCGCGAGCGGTAGCGGCCAATTCCAGTACATCCAGAACGATAATACAGTCGGAAACACACTTGGTCTTGAAGATTGGCAAAGCTATACGTCATGGGGTGGTTCCTCCGGTTTCAATATAATAGGACTCTACCCAGGTACCACCTACACGGTACAAGTAGCTGCAAAACAGGGACAATTTTATACGCAATTTATGTGGAGTCCGGCTGCCAATGCCGCTACATCCAATCCTACTTTGAGTTTTGACATCGACGTTGCGCCAATTGACCAGTCAACAAGTCCGCCCTACTCTGTCGCAATTGGAAATCTCACTCCCGGCTCTGTTACCGCCGCAAACGACAAAGTGTGGGTAAGCATTTCAACGAATGCAACCAATGGAGGCCTTATATATATATTGGGTACCAACACGGGACTTTTATCCAGTACGGCAAGCCACACCATAAGCGCTGTCAGTAACGACCTCTCCAACGTAGGAGTTACAGAAGGCTATGGCGCACAGAACAATTCGGTTACTCAAACATCGGGAGGTCCTATGGAAGCGGTAAGTCCATACAATGGCGCCGGGGATACTGTCGGAATTCTTGATACGGCAAAACGGACGATGTATGATTCCTCGGGTGCGCCAGTCGCATCCGGCCGTGTATCCTTTACTCTTAAAGCAAAAGCCTCCAACACCACACCTGCTGCCAACGACTATTCGGATGTTCTGACTGTTCTTGCAACAGGCTCATTCTAAAAGATAGTTAATAGTCGATAGCTAATAGTCAATAACTCTGAAACCATTTTCCATACTTCATAATTCATTATTCAGCTTCATTTTTTCCTATTGACAAGACTTATCAAAATGTGGTTTGCTTGATACATTAGTGGATTTATTGTATGAAATATTTATTTAGCCCAATTGTTGCACTAAAAACCACACGCAATTTTAATTTCAAGGACAAAAAAGCGCTCATTAGTGTTCTTTTATATATTGTAACTTTTATTTCCCTTGTATCGCCCATATTTACACCAGGAAAAGCAAATGCTTCCGTAACTGAAGCCTTCGTGAGATTTAATAGACTTGCAACAGGGTCGGCGATTTCAGGTACTGCTTGTGAGAAAACCTCAACCTCGGGAACCGAGACAAACGTTGTTATTGTGTTTCCTGCAAGCTGGACTGTTTCCTCAACTGCAAGCAACTGGACTGTTACGACGACCAATTTGCCCACCGATCCTTCGGGTGGAGGCGCTGCTACTGCATGGCCCGGTATTGGCACTGCAACCTCAGTAAGCGGGAACTCTGTAGTTTTTCCAGGGACTGACCTTTCAACCGGCACATTCTACTGTTTCAACTTCTCTGGCGCGTCATCGACTATCGGTGCTGCCGCAAATGATCAAACCGGCCAGTTGAAGACACAGGGTGGAAGTCCTTACGTAGATACAACCGATTGGGCCGTTTCTATTGTAGGCTCCGGCGCTGATCAAATTTCTGTCACGGCATCCGTTTCTGCAACCATGACATTCTCTCTTAACGCAAATTCGATTGCTCTTGGAACTCTTTCCACATCATCAGTTACATCAGGAAATGTAACCCAAACAGTCAGCACGAATGCGAGAAACGGATATGTATCATGGATACAAGGAACATCAGCAACGGGAGGAACAGGAGGAGGTCTTCATTCAACAACCGCAAATGCAGACATCACGAGCCCAGGTTCATTCCCAACGGTAACCGACCTTGCATCGAATACCGGTGTTGTAGTCGATGCTGATTCAGGTACCAATTCACCAACCATTAACGCCGGATACGATGGTACGAATTCAACGTCCGGAGGACATTTTGACGGGGGGTTATTCCATGAGGTTTCTTCAAAAACCGGCGCACAATCCGGAACAACAGTAACGCTTAATGTTCGTGCAAAAATTGCTGCAACCCAAGCTGCTGCCTCAGACTACTCTGATACACTGGTTGTCTCAGCTGCCGGAAGTTTCTAAATTAACTGCCCAAAGTGATGTATTCTTTAGGAAATGTTGAAATTAAAGTTATTTGTTGTTAGTTTTTTAGTTCTTGTTCTTGCAATTCCTCTTGCATCTCCTCTTCTCGCTCAAACGCCGACGAATAGTAATTTCGATGTAACAGTTTCTCCTGTATTCTTTGACTTTACCGCCAAACCCGGCACAACAATCAATGGCAAAGTAAGACTTCGGAATAACACAGGCACTCAGCTCCCCATCAAAATCGAGGTCAAAAAAATGGGTGGAGATCAAAACGGTGAACTTACAATCCAAAACGCACCTGATGACACATCGTCGTGGTTTACAGTTAAAAATACCGGCATTACTGCCCCCAGCAACGAGTGGATTACCGTCCCCTTCGATATCACTGTGCCCTCAAATGCCGCGTATGGCTACTACTGGGCACTTTCATTCACTCAGGATGACTCAAACAACCAAAAGGTAACGGGTACAAAACTGAATGCCGCAATTGTCGTCCCTGTTCTTTTGAATGTAAACAAAGAAGGTGCCAAAACCGAAGTAAAAATTTCTGATTTCTCAAATGATGCCGGCTGGTACGAATATCTGCCTGTCAATTTCAAAACAACTGTTGCAAATACGGGTAATGTCCACGTGAGGCCAAAGGGGAACATTTTCATAAAAGACTTTTTGGGTAGAACGGTTGCAACCCTTGATGTTAACCCCAATGATGGAGCAATCCTCCCCTCTACTAAAAGGACGTTTGAAACATTTTGGAACGACTCTTTCATGTGGTACGAAAATAAGGTTATTGACGGCAAAAATGTTTTGGACAAGGACGGCAAACCACAAAAGGAGCTAAAAATCAGGTTTGATAAGATTTTGGACCTTCGAATTGGAAAATACACCGCAACAGCTCTTGTTGTTGTAAGTAACGGCTCGAGGGATATGGCTCTTGAGAGGAGCATTTCCTTCTTTGTCTTCCCATGGAAAATAGTTGCGGGAAGCATCATTTTTGTCCTTCTGGCCGGTGTTGGATTATTCTCTACTACAAAAACAATTATCCGACGGATTAAAGGATTTTTTAAACGGTAAAATATGAATTCTAAATTCAAATTTTCAAGATCAAATTTAAAATCAAAAATTCTTCTCCTGTCTTTTGCCTTCTGTCTTTTGGCTTTTAGCAAAACTTTTGCCCAAAGTACTTCTCCCGGAATAGACTTGACCGTAAGTCCACCGGTAATTGAGCTCAATGCAAAACCCGGAGACAAGATTAAAGAGCGGTTTCGACTAAGAAATAACCTATCATCTCCCGTTAACCTCGGAATCGATGTAAAAAAGCTTTCTTCCGACTCAACTTCAGGCGAACCAATCCCTGCCGAACCAACAAAAGACGATGAATTCATCTCTTGGCTTTCTGTCGACCCTTCGAGTGTGACTGTTCTTCCGAAAGAATGGACGGACGTTAATTTTGAGATTACTATCCCTGAAAACGCTGCATACGGATACTATTATGTTTTGAGGGTACATCCTACCCAAGAAGAAGGAGTTAAAGGTAGCGGAGCTACGGTCCGGGGACAAGTACTTGTGGTGGTGCTTTTGAATGTTGTGAAAGATGGGGCAAAAGCAAAAGCGGGGCTTGTGAGCTTTACACCGAGTACTTTTGTAAGCGAATATGTACCGGTCACATTTACCGCTAAAGTTTCAAATACCGGAAATGTCCATGTAAAACCTGCCGGCAACATTTTTATCCGCTCATTCCACCAAAAAGATATTGCCATCCTCGACATAAATGGCGGCCACCAAACGGTGCTGCCGGGTGGCACCCGTACTTTTACCTCAACCTGGGATGATGGGTTTATTGTCCGCGAGCCTATCTTAGAGAACGGGGTCGCAAAACTGGATAAGAACGGAAAGCAAGCAACTAAAATAACCATCAATTGGGACAAGCTGACCCATTTTAGAATCGGCCCATACACCGCTACTCTACTTATGGTTTATGATGATGGGAAACGAGACGCCACAATTGAAGGAACAGCAACCTTCTGGCTTATCCCCTATACAGCAATAGCAGTAATTGTTATCTCTCTCATAGTACTATTCTTGGTTGGTCGTTTCTTGTTGGCCTGGTATGTCCGGCGCGCTATTGCACGAAGCAAAGGCAGGTAAATCCTCGCAAATATCTCCTGCATATTTGTATAATTAGACTCAAGGAAAATCTGTATGAAATCCAAATTTTTAAGTTTAAATTTAAAATCAAATCTCAATGAATTAATTTTTAAACTTAAAACATTCATTCATTCATTAAAAATTTCAAATTTAACACTAAACATTCTCCTTCTTTCTTCTATCTTCTATCTCCTAACTTCTAGCTTCCACCTATTACCTTCTGTCTTTGCTGCTAACCCAAAAAACACGATTACGGTTCTACCCCAATTGACTCAAGTTGACCTTTCCCACGATAGCCCTGAAACTCAAATTTTTTACACCAATAACTCTTCAGCTCCTGTCGAGCTAGCCCTTTCTGTGCAAGATGTGAGGGAGCTTGAGGATAGGAACCCGGTTGGTATTCTCGACCCCAAAGAAGCCACCAACTACAAATATTCACTCTCCTCCTGGGTATATTTAGACAAGCAAACCCTCATTCTCAATCCCGGTGAGACAAAGCCAATCATGGTTACTATCACTAAAGATAAATTGAGTCCCGGCGGCCATTACGGCTCCATTCTGGCCGAGATTAAAACTGTGGACACCAATAAAAGAACAGTCAAAATAAAGGGAGTTCTAGCCTCGCTTCTTTTCGTGAGAGCTGCAACAGGAAGTGAGCTAGAAGAGGCAAAAATAGCCTTTTTTGGGCCTTCAGAGCATGGACTTACCATTCCCGATACTTTTCTCTTCCGGTTCCAGAATACCGGTAATGTTGATTTGACTCCCTACGGTCTTTTGGAGGTGAAAGACATGCGCGGCAGAACCGTTGCAAAAGGCGTCGTTAATGAGGATTCCCTTATTACACTTCCCGAAGCTATCCGCAAATACACGGTCACAACAAAACCCCTCCATAAGACAATACTCCCGGGAAAGTACACAGCTACCCTTTCTCTTCATTTCGGCAAGAGCGGAAAAACCCTCACCTCATCTGCTTCATTTCTAACACTTGGGAACGCACAAATCGTAAACTGGAGTGTTGCCGTGATGGTTCTTATAGTGGCGTTGTTTGTAGGCAACTTCCTCATCAAGCGCAAATTTAGAAGAACTACTAATTCTTAAACTTGACAGAAGAAAATATCAAGTCGGCAACTCCTTTCACGTCCTCAAAATTGTTGCCGGTTACAGAAATCGTATAAATGTGGTCGTTAACCAAGAAAAAAGCTGTTTTTTCAGGGTTTTCATC
>CAYPEN010000012.1:0-8912 GCA_964409875.1 uncultured Gammaproteobacteria bacterium | reverse complement strand
GAGCAGGGGATTGAAAATCCCCGTGTCGGCGGTTCGATTCCGTCCCCGGCCACCACTTTTTCTTGCATTTTCTTGTAGTTACGCACAATCGATGTTGCAGCCGATTGTTAGTCTTGCGTTAAAATTACACCGTTTTCTTGACACGATTACACAGAAATTACACGCGAAGTATACCTTTACACCTAGCGCGATCACGCGCACGCTGCGACAATCGCGTTTTCGCGGCGAAGTGATCGAATGACGCAATCCAAGCACTGGCAGCCCTTTACATACGACGGGAAAGCGCACTCGCTCGATCATCTTCACCCGCACACCGTCACCTTTACGCTCAAACCTTCAATTGCGTTTCCGAACGCCGCCACTTACGCGGTGCGCGTAACCTACGGGCTGCATTGCTTCACGGTCGACGCGGAGGCGCGGCAGGAACCGGGCGCCAGCGCGGTGTATTGCGGCAATCCCGAGGGTCGATTGTTTAGCCCCACGCGATGGGAGCACTCGAAACTACTGCCGAACATTATTGCCATGCTGGGCGACCGCAATTGCTACCCAACCGAGCGCGAAAACTACCTCACGCTCGCGGTGGTGACGCCCGATGGGCCGCGCGAGTATGCGATTTTCTTTCGCGTGTCTGCCGCATCGGAAGGTTCGAACGTGGACGCAAACTTGCTCGTGCAAAGCGCCCACTTCCGCGCCGGCTATCGCGCCAAGGTGGCACCCAAGCGGTTCACGGTGATTCTCGGGGAGACAATTCGCAAAGCGCGAGTGCGCCGCGGGAAAGATTTGAAGGACGGAAACAAATAGCCCCGCGTGAGCGGGGCCAAGTGTTTTACCGGGAGACTCTTGGATATTCGCATTCAAGGATGCGAACCGCTTTCGCGGCGGCCGGGCGCTTTCACCCGTCAGCGTTACCTCTAGTGGCGGATACTACGCCGAAAACCGGGCCGTTTCAAGGGAACGCGACGGCCGTTAAGCCTTGATATAGGCATTCCCGGCGCGAGTGCAAGGCGCCAGCGTGAGTGCAGTCCGGTTCTACTGTTCGCCAGGTTCAAGCAATCCATGCCGCGCCAGGTATGCGCGTTGCACCTTCGGCGCCGGCAGGCTCCGGGGTTCGCCGGGCCGCGGGGAGAATTCCGGGCGTTTGTTTTCCGGCCTGTCGAATTTCCACCAGCAGGACGGGCGCGTGCCGGGATGTTGCTCGATCCAGTCGGCCAGGATGCGTTCGCGGTACTGCGCCCAAAGGTCGGCAGCCTTTTCCCGGAAGGTGAATCGTGCAAAGCGGTTCGCGTCGGCAGGGATCGGCGCATCGTTTAGCAGCGCCCAATGAGCGGGGTCGACGGGCGGAAGGCGGTTGCGTGAGCGGCGGCGTATCGTTCCCATGTTCTACCTTCCCGCCGGGCGGCCCGGCTTTTGTGGCGGCAGCACGTCAAGATTCAACGCCTTGAACGCGGCGTGCATCGCGGCGCGGCTGTCGCGCTCGACACTGGTAGCCGGGTTGCTTTTCAGTTGGCCGAATTTGTCCGCGACGACAACGCCATGTTTGGCAATCACGGCCGCCGCTTCGTTCATGCGGTCGAAACTGCGCAAGGCCGATTCGAGCAGGAAAAGCGCCGCTTCGTCGGCAAGGTCAAACTCGGAATGAAGCCGTTTCCACCAGGATTGAGCCTCGGCAGACAAGCCGGCGGGCGGTTTGGTGCTATCGGAATTTTTCAAAGGAAATACCTCGTTTCGTAAATCTGCGGCTGGCAGCGCGTTCTACGCCTAGGAGCGTTTCGACTTTGGCACGTCCATACCCGGTGCGGGTTGCGACCGCGCTGCGGCGCCGGTGTTTGCTCGCTGCGGATGCGCAGGGAAACGGCCGCCGCCGGGTGAGCCAGCGGCGGCCTTGTTGCGTGCGATCAACGAGCCAAAGGCGCCTTGCGGCAAGGCCGCCTCGCACTGCCGGGGTTGTTTCAATGGCGCATCACTCGCCGGCTTGACGCGCGCGAGTCGGTGAAATCAAGTCATGCCGCACCGATACCCGCATCCTGCGGCATTAAGACAACGTGATAACGGCCACGCTTGCCGGCGCGTACACGGCCAGTCCGGCGCGCAACTCCGCGCGCAGCGTCAGCAGGTTCTTGCTGAAACCGTCGCCGGTGTAGCCCGCCATCAACTGCGCTTGCTGGCGATCCAGCAGGGATGCCTGCATCGGGTCGAACACGATCAACTTACCGGCGGGAATCGCGGGCGTGACAATCACGCGAACGCCCCAAAGACTCGGAGCCGCCGGCGTGTCGAACGTGCCGGACATGTATTCGCCGGATCCGGTCGCCTTGCTCGTGATAACGCCTTCCCAATCGGTCGGGTTCACCAGAACCGCGCCCGGATTCCAGCCGTTGTTTTGCAGGCTGGCAATCGCTTGGGCGGTTGCATCCGCGGTACTCGATCCGGCCGTCGGCGTGAAGGCGGTTCCGACAGTCAGAAGCCCTTGAATCTTGCCCGTGCCGGTGCCGCGCACAACTTCCCACGCGAGCTTCTTGCGCGCGCCATATTGCAGGATGTTGCCGGCTTGCTGGCGCAACGCGGGTGCATCCTGTAGCACCTGCTCGGAAAGGTTCGCCAGTGCCGCAATCGTGACAATCGGCGCAGATACCAGCGCCGTCGGGAATGCCTGCTCGGCTTTCGCGTCGCCTTGCTTGGCCTGATAGTCGGCGCCGAAGGTGAAGCCCGTCAACTGATTGAACTCGAACGCGGACGCGCCGACAGGCAGAACCGGCAGAACGTCCAGCACGTCCAAGGCAAACTGCGGCGCGCCGACTACACCGGGCGAAACAAGCGGCTGCGTCGTGATACTGCCGGACTGCCCGTCATTCGTGACGGCCTTGATTGACAGTTCAAGGGGGACAATCGCCTCGCGAGTGCGGCCCTTGCGCAGCGCGTCGAATGCGTCGCCACCGAGTGCCTTGGTCAGCACGTCGTGCGAACCCATCGCGGCGCCGCCGGAGTAACCGCCGCCAGATCGCTGCGCCATATCCAGCACGGTCGCGTTGATCTTCGCGATTTCGCCGCTGTACTTCGCGTCGAGCATCTTCATTCCGTCCTCGACGGCTTGAATCAATTCATCAGACATTTTCGTTACCTTTTGATTGTGTGGTGCCTTGACGTGTGCCCGCTTGCCGCATCGCGCGGGTTGCAGATTCACGGGCGGTTCGCGCGATCGCCGCGCGTCCGTTCCCGTGGTGCGTGCGCTGCATCGTCCCGAATCACTCGGGCAAATGACGCGACACGCTCGGCCATTGTTTCGGCGTGTAGGCTCGGCAAATGCCGAACCGAAAAAAAACTGTTGCCCGGTTTTCGCGCCGGGCGCGCGAGGGGTCGCAATGCAAAATGCTTGCTCCCTACCTATTAAGTCGATTCTGCGGGTATAGCGGTTCCCGCCTTGAGTGCGGCAAGGAATGCGCGGCTTGCCGAATCAAGCCAACCGATCAGGATGCGTTCCGCGTCGCGCCGCATCGCTAAAACATTTTCCTTCCGCATGCGCAATTTCAGCGCGCGCGCAGCGGCGGGCATGACGGCCTTCGCGAATATCAGGCGATTGCCGGCATCGTCGACGGCAGCGGCCCATTGCTCGCCCGGCCGCAGACTGCACAAGGCAGCGCGCGCGCTCGCCCATTGCGAGTAATCGCCCGAATAGGTCAGTAGCAACGCTTGCGGGATCGGCGCCAGTCGGGCAAAGCTCAACGCGCCGGATACTTCCTCGCAGCGGCGTGATCGCAGCGTGACCGCCGCGCCACTGGCGTTGTGATAGCGCAGCCCGGGCACGCCGTCCACGTCCGCGGTTTTGCGCATCGTTTTTGTGCCGCGGGTGAACACGCGAAACGCGCCGCGCAGTTCGCAAGGGGTATCGTCACGTTCGCCGTCCATGTTGAACACGTCGGCCATGCCGAAGTCATTGGCGACAATGATTGCTTCCCATGCGCAGCCGGGTGAGTACAGTCGCGCCAGGGTGCGCGCCGCCACTTCAGCGCGTGCGGTCACTTCCGCCGGCGTGTGCCGCGTGCGGCGTGCCGGTGCAACGTCCCATGCAACGGCGCTCATGCGCTCGCTCCGTGCGGCGTGGCGTGTTCGCACCAGCGGCAACCTTCACCCGCGCAACGCGGGCAAACTGCCTCTTTTTTCTCGGGAAGGGGGTCGCTATCCGCTACACCGCTACAATGGCGCTGCAATGCGGTTTTCTCGGGGTTTTCATCCGCTACAGGTAGGGGGTGTGTAGCGGATACGAAACCGCAGGAAACGGCGCTGTTATGCGGTTGTAGCGGTGTAGCGGATGAAAAGGGGGCATCCGCCAAAAGGTAACGCGAAAAGGCATCCGCGAAGGCGTCCGATTCGTAGCCTTTGACCACGCGCAAGCCGTCGCGCATGTTCTGCGATTGAATACCGAAGTCGCCCAGCCGCTTCGCCAACTGGCGAGCCGTCATAGGCTTGCCGTGATTCCAGGTCGCCCAAGGCGCTTCACTGTCGGCGGTCAGCCGTTCCAGCAGTTCCGCACTCGAAAGCCGCGCCGTGCGCGCCGCCTCGAAAGCCTCGCGAATATCGGTCAGCAGTTCCGCATTGACGCTGGGCGCTTCGCCCTCGACGCCGTGCAGACGCATGGCAGCCTCGCGCGCGAGCTTTGGCCAGGAGCCGCCGGCGGCGTCGGCAATGACAAGCAACGGCTCCCAGCAGTCGTTCGCGCGGTCGTGCATGTTCGCAATCGGAAACGTGCGCGCGGCGGCGATCTTGGCGCGGTTGTCGTTTGCCCAGCGCACGATGCGCGCGCACAGTCGCGACCATTGCGCCTTGTCCGCGTGGCGCAGACTTTCGACACGTTCGGAAACGGTTTTGCGGCGCAGGCGCAGCGGGATACTGCGGTCGGCGAGCGTGTCGGCGAGTTTGCCGATACCGCAAAGCGCCTTGGGCGCCCATACGCTGAAACGGGTCGGCGTGTGATCGTCGCCAACGCACCGAATCACAAACGCGCTTTCGCGGTACAGGCCGGAATTGAGAATGCCGCGCGCCTCGTCATTGTCGCGCAGGAAAGAATCCACCTCGTCTATAAGTAGCGTCGGGCTCCATAGCTCGATGCTGCGAAACAAAGCGGCGGGTGCAATGTTGGACGTAACAAGCGGGCGCGCCACGATCTTGGCGAGCGCGTTCAATAGCACGGTTTTCCCGCAACGCTTCTCCGGCGCGGTGATGTTCGCGATAGGCGAAACGGTTGCCACGTCCAGCAGGTGCGTATGCACGGCCCACAATGCGGCGGCGTGAATCGTCGCATCGTCGGCGATGACGTGGCGCTGTAACGCATCGCAGACTTCGCCCAGCAGATCGGCGCCGTTTACGGGACTGGGCCACGGCTCCACGTCCGCGAACATTGCCGATTGTGCAGCCGTGTCGGCTGCGGGCGCTGTAAGCCGGTCAAACTCGCCAACGGGTACGCGCAGCGCCTTGGCGTCGGCGCGCAGGCGGGCGAAACGCGCCGGATCGTTCGCGCGAATGTGCCGAAGTTCGGCCAATATCCCGGCCTCGAACAATGCGCCCGGATCGGATGCGGCGGCGGCAAGCGCGCCGGGGATCGGATCGAATGGAACCGGGTTGGACGCTACCAATTCAAGACGATTGAGCACAAAGCACCTCCCTTGCGTTGTCGATACGGTGAACCGCTTCCGCTAGCCGGCGCAGATCATCGGCAGTGAGCGTTTCGCGTTTGTGGATCAAGCCAGCGGCGGCGAGCACGATCTTTGCCTCGAAGCCGGTTACGTTTAGCGCCGCGCGCCATTGCGCTTGCCGGCCGTACTCGCGCAGCGCGGCACGTTCGGCAAACGTCATGCTTTCGCTGGGCCGCTTCACGAACAGATCGGCAAGAGAAAGCCCCGCCGCTGTTACTACGTCCGCGGCGCGGCATCCCCCAAAACAATTCAGCAGCACGCGGCCATCGTCGCCGGCCGTGATCGAAAGGGACGCGGTGCGATCCTTGTGCGCCGGACAGCGCGCGGTGTAGCCACGGCCGGACTTGCGCACGCATTCCAGCCGCGCCAGCAGTGTTTCGACGGGACTGCTCGGCACGATTGCCAGCCGGCGCCGCGGTGTCGTCGGCGCCGCATCTTTCAAGCGCGGGGCACTCATGCGGCGCCCCTACCGTCGACAGGCACAAACTCGCGCAGCTCGATCAGCAGCCCTTGCAATGCGACCAGGGAGCGTTCCGCGCCGATGATGTGCGCCTCGCGTAGATGCGTGACGGGCCAGCCGGACACTTGCGCGAGTAGCGCGGTAACGCCCGCGTCGATGTTGTCGATGATCGCCCGGCGGTCACGCGGCTGCGCGGCGCGGCGTGCGGCCAAGTCGTAAATGGGCGCGGTATTCATGCGTTCCCCCTCGCGCCAGCGGACGCGAGCCGTTGCGCTTCTTCCGCAATCTGCGCGCGTTCCTCTTCGTCGGCTAGATCGGCGTTCTCGCTTAGGTACTGAATCGCCCGGAGCAGGCTCGCAATGTCATGTGGATTTTCACGAACCGGGTTCGCCCCCTCGTCCATAAGCTCCCCAAGAATTGCGAGAAGATTCATCGCGACTTCGCGATAGTCGCTGGCGTGGCGGTAGGCTCGGCATACATGCGTGGGTTTCATGCCACGGCCCTCCGGCTGTCCGCGGTTTCGACCGCGCGCGAATCAATCCATGCGTCAAGATCGCAAAGGCGATACATGACCCTGCTACCTAGCCGCAGGAAACGCGGCCCCTTCCCCTTCACGCGAAACGTATTGAGCAGGCTTTCGCTGCATCCGATGTAGTCGGCTGCGCCCTTGGTGTTCACCCGGCCGCCGGGTAGCGTTTTGACTTGTGTTTGCATGGCTTTCCTTTGTTATCCGTTGACATTCACCGTGATGCTGCGTATTACATTGCCATACATTGTTGACGATTGCAAGTCACCGGGTGACAATGCCGCGCCGGTAGGAGTTGAGCAATGAAAAAGAAAAGTTCGAGTCAGCCAATTGCGGCCGCTGGAAAAAAATCGGACGCGCTCTCGCTGCGCGTTGATCCAGTAGTTCGATTTGGGCTGGAGTTGGCGGCCCGGGCGGGGAAAAGAACCGTGTCCGGCGTTATCGAGTCCGCTATCGAAACGCTCTTTGAAAACACACGCTTGAAATTGCCGGATGGTGAAGAATTTTCACTGCGCCACATTGTTTCGGCGATTTGGAGCCCGAATGAGGTCGAGCGCCTAGTGGGGCTTGGGATAGCCCTTCCGAACCTTCTTGACTTCGATGAATCGCGAATGTGGAAAGTCATTACCGAAACCCGCGACCTCTGGAACCATCCAAGGCAGAGAACGCGCGTCAACTTCGACTGGGAAACCGCAGTGAATAGCTGGGAAAAATTGCGCCCAATGATTGTCGAAAACGCCCAAAAGCCCGTAGTGAAGGGCTTAACCGATGCTCAAATTGCCGAAGTATCGTCTTGAGAGCGAAGCCCGGGAGCAACGCATGACGACGCTCTCGAAACTCGCCCGTTCCGATCTACGCAAGCTCGCGCCGGGCCAGTCGGTGAGCGAGCGCGGCATTACCTACACGCGCCTCGATGGTGACGGCCGATGGTCGGTTAACGTGATGGTCGCGCGCGTGCGGCATCACGTCGTCGTCGGCTTGGAATCGCAGGGTTATACGCGCACGCAAGCCGAAGAATTGATTGCCACGCTGCGCGCGAAAAAGGCGGAGCGCCGGCACGGAATCGCAACGCGCAAGGCGTCGCCGGTGACGTTCAAGGTTGCCGCGGCGTTGTATCTCGACTTTCTGCGCGAAACCGGCGGAAAGGACACGGCGAAAAAGGCGCAGCGCCTGAATCTGCACCTTGTGCCGCACCTGGGCGGCCTCACGCTCGCCAGCATCACGGAATCGGACTTGCGGCGCTACTGCACGCGGCGCACGGGTGAAGGCGCATCGCCCGCGACGATCAATCGCGAGCTTGCCGTCGTGTCGCATCTTTTTCGCACTGCCAGCGGCCGGCAGAAAATGGACTTGATCCCCGCCCCGCCCTGCACCATCGAACGCATGACGGAACCGGAATCCGCGCCGGTGTACCTTGACCCCGATCAGGCACGCGCGCTGCTCGACGCGGCGAAGCTCGATCCCAACGAACACGTTTTCGCGTTTTGCATGGTCGGCCTGCATACCGGAATGCGCCGGGATTCGATTCTGCGGCTGCGCATCGACGACCTCGACCTAGCCCGGCGCGTGCTATGGATCGAAAAGGACAAGGCGGGCGAACGCCAGCAGCCCATGACCGCGGAGCTTGCGCAATTCCTTCGCGACTACCTTCGCGAAAGCGTGCCGGATGGCAGCGAATGGCTATTCCCGTCGCCCAAGTCGCGCACGGGTCACGCGGTAAATGTATACAAGGCGTTTCGGCGCGTTGTGAAGGCGGCCGGCTTGCGCAAGATCATCACGCCGCACAAGATGCGGCACACGATGGCGACGAACGCCGCGCACGCTGGCGTCGATGCGCCGACGTTGCAAGCCCTGGGCGGTTGGAAGTCTCGCCGCATGGTGGAAAAGTATACGCACGCCGGCACGCTCACGGATGCGATGGACAAGCTGCAAAACGCCTATTCCGCGCGCAAAGTTACACAGAAATTACAACGGCGAATCAGAAAAACCTCATAGGAATGCGGTTTACAGCGGGTTGAATATGGGATTGAAAATCCCCGTGTCGGCGGTTCGATTCCGTCCCCGGCCACCATTTTCCGATCGTCTTTTCCGGGAATCGAACCGGGCGGTTCGATGATTCGGCGCATCCTGCGCCTCACTCTTCGGGCCAGTTTCGCTGTTCGCATTCGCTCCCGGCGAATGCAGTCCGTCCCCGGCCACCATTTTCCCCTCTCGATATTGGAAGCGAACCTTGCGCTTC
>CAYPEN010000011.1:0-10661 GCA_964409875.1 uncultured Gammaproteobacteria bacterium | reverse complement strand
AAAAGAAGTAATCATTGGTTGGTTTTTAAATCTGACTACCGTAGTGAAATATCTTTTGCCGGGCGAAAACAATGTGTTGATCGTTTGTGCCGGATGGAAAGGCCGGGTGAACTTGGAAGACACATTGTTTGCCGGTGCCATCGTTGAGAAACTGAAAGACTACCTCGGACCTGATTGTGATGCGCCTTTGGCCGCTCGCCACTTGTACAACCAGGCAAAAGCTGACATGACTCAGTTTCTCAGTGAATCATCGCACGTGAAGCGGCTCAATCGGCTAAACATCCACAAAGATTTTGAATTTTGCCTGACCACGGATCTGTACCAAGTACTGCCGAAGTTAAAAAATGGTGTTTTGGTAGCCTGATTATTTTTTCTCAAAAACTACCTTCCCTCCCACCATCGTTTGGAGTACGTTCACTTCCCTGATTTTTTCGGGGGCAAGAGTAAAAATGTTCTGATTCAAAATTGCCAAGTCTGCCAATTTTCCTTTTTCTAACGATCCTTTTATTTTTTCCTCAAACGATGCGTACGCTCCGTTGATGGTGTAAGCAATTAACGCCTGCTCAACAGAAATTTTTTGTTCAGGAAACCAGCCGTTCGGGTTTTTGCCGTCCAGCGTGCTGCGGGTTACGGCTGCATAAATTCCTTCTAACGGAGTGGCGGGCGCTACCGGCCAATCACTTCCAAATGCCACCGTGGTGCCGGCATCCATTAGTGACTTAAAAGCATAAGTTGTTTTGCATCGCTCATGCCCGATTATTTTTTCAGCCCAGCGTCCATCGTCAATGGCATGATACGGCTGCATACTCGCTATCACATTTAACTGGGCCAGCCGCGGAATGTCGTTGGGTGTAACGTGTTGAGCGTGCTCAATGCGAAAGCGCCTGTCTTTAGTTCCATTTTCATTTTTCACTTTTTCAAAAATTGTCAGCAAGGAGTGAATGGCTCGATCGCCTATGGCATGAATCATAATTTGCAGCCCGGCTGAGTCAGCCGACTTCGTCATGCGGTATAGTTTTTCTTCTGACGTGATGAAAAAGCCGGAATCATTCGGTGCATCCGTATAAGGCTTAAAGAAGGCAGCAGTATGCGAACCCAATGACCCGTCTACAAATGCTTTGAGCCCTCCAATCCTTAGCCATTTATCCCCACTGCCCTCGTGATCAATTTTTATTTTTAACTCTTTCCAATCATTGAGCATGCGGCAGTTATAGATGCGGGTAATCAATGTATTTTTTTTCCGGGCACGCTCAAATACAGGGTTGTAACCATACATACTGTGAGCAGAGGTCACGCCTTGTGCCGCTACATAGTTCATGGCGGCCTGCAGTGCTTGGTCTTCAGCCTCTGATGATGGGGGTGGTACGGCTTGATTCACCTGATCAGTAGCATTGTCTTTCAGTACACCCGTTAATCTTCCTTTTTTATCACGTACCAATGTTCCACCCTTTACGTCTTTCGCTTGGTCATTAATTCCGGCAGCTTTTAATGCCAGCGAATTGGCCAACGACATGTGGCCATCTAACCGTGTCACCCAAACCGGGTTGTTGGGGGTGACTGGGTCTATCCAGTTCCGGTCGGGCAATTCACCACCCCAGTTTTCATGGTCCCAATTACCACCTAAAATCCATTCGCCCGGTTTTCTGGTCTTAGCAAACTCTGCGATCCGTTGAATAAACTCTTCTTTGGTTTTGGCCTCGCGTAATTGAACGGATGCCAACGCAAACCCGGCTTCTATAAAATGAGTGTGGGTATCTATGAACCCTGGCACAATTAATTGATTGGTGTCGTAGGTTGACACGATGGTCTTATCGTTTTTCCATTCAAGGATTTCTTTTTCACTTCCTACGGCTACAATCGAATCGCCCGTAATGGCAAGTGCCTGAGCCCATGGCTGGCTTACATTTGCGGTCCAGATTTTTCCGATGATGATTTGTTCAGCGTTTTTCTTTTCTCGAGAACAAGAAAAAAGGAAAATACACAAAATGAAAAAACAGGGAAGCAGATTTTTTCTTAACACGGGTGATGCGGTGTTCATGATTATTTCAGTTTGGGGTTTTGATGGTGACGGTCCCGATCGCGGGCAGTCTTCTTTTCTATATTTTTTTCAAAGGCCTTGGTCAAATCTACTCCGGTTTGGTTGGCCAGGCAGATTAGCACCCACAACACATCGGCCATTTCATCGGCTAAATCATTTTTTTTGTCTGATTCTTTTTCCGATTGTTCACCGTATCGCCTGGCCATGAT
Source organism: uncultured Gammaproteobacteria bacterium (assembly GCA_964409875.1). Classification (GTDB taxonomy): domain Bacteria; phylum Patescibacteriota; class Microgenomatia; order Levybacterales; family GWA1-39-11; genus JAUSNA01. The sequence goes on along the minus strand of CAYPEN010000011.1, from coordinate 8,414 downwards.
GCGGGCTAATTCGCCTACCTCTTCGGTAAGAATGGCTGTATTGGTAAGTTCGTTAAAGTAACGAACTCCGTATTGTTTGATCCATTGGTCAACCTGATGCTGAGCTTCTTGAATAGACATAGTGAGTCAAGGTGAAAGTAGTATAATTGATCTGCTGTTGTTTACTTATAGGGTTCAGTTATTTCAATTCTTCAAAGTCAATATCCATCACTTCATAGTTTCTCCAACCTTTGAAGTCGAAATGCCACCACTCTGTTTCGTACACCCTAAATCCATTCTTCTCCATAATTGAAATCAGGGTTTCTCGGTTTTTTTTAATTTCCGGATCGGTCACCGGGGCCGTAGGCCACGATTCTTTTACGGGTGAATCATAAGCTGTGGGCATTTTCAATTCTTGTTTTGTTTTTAAATCAACCAAGGTCATGTCTAGCGCACAGCCTCGGTTATGCTTTGAGCCCTTGTAGGGGCTGGCCACATACAGGGTGTCGCCTTTCATGATCTCAAAAAATTTTACAGTTGCAGAATAGGGGCGGTAGGCATCATAAATTTTTATGGTGTAGCCAAGTTTATTAAAATCATTTTGTGCACTGGCCAATGCAGCGGCCACCGGCTTTCGGGCGTAGGCCCTGGCCAGGGTATAAATTTGAGCACCGGTAAAATTATTTTCTGTGGCATAGCGAATGTCCAGCACAATAGCGGGAATTACCTTTTGCAGATTGACTAATTCTTTTTCAGGATGTGATAGTAACGAAGCCTTGTATGCGTCTAACTTCATTGGGGTCAATCCATATTTATTTTGAGCACTGGCACTGATAGAAAATAGAAAAAGAATACGCAGGAGTTGGTTCATGATCAGTTACGGGTTAAGGAATTAAAATTACAGATTCACCGGATAATTTCAACCCAGATTATGCATTGGGGTTTGCAATCTGTAATTTATTTTGTTTAGTTTTATGCAACGTAAGAAATGAAGCGAAGATCCGTTCAATCTTGTTGGTTTCAGTAAACTCAATAAGGAACTTGTCTTCGCTATTTTTTTAACCATATTTTTTTCTATGGCTAAAATCAAAAAAGACAAAAATCAGTCTGCCGGTAAGGTGGAAAAAAAAATTTTCGTTCTCGACACGTCTGTCATCATTTTCGAACACAACAGTATTCTCAATTTTGATGAGCACGACATCGGCATACCGATTACCGTGCTGGAAGAACTCGACAACTTCAAGAAAGGAAACGACACCAAAAATTTTGAAGCCCGTGAGTTCATCCGCCTGATTGATAAGCTGGCCAAAAGCCAGATGCTGCATCAGTGGAATCCGATTAACGGAAAAGGAAAAGGCAATTTTAAGGTGGTAATGGATACAGGCGGCATTAACGGTATGGATGCCAACAAAGTTTTTAACGAAGAGAAGCCCGACCACCGGATTTTGAATGCTGCACTTTTACTTCAGAAAGAAGAGAAAGGGAGGAGAGTAATCTTAGTGAGCAAAGACATCAACCTGCGCCTGAAAGCCAAAGCCCTGGGGCTAAATGCCGAAGATTATACCACCGGAAAAATTCAGAACATCAGTTCGCTACACACCGGCCGAACCGTTATTGATAACGCAGACTCAGATGCCATTGACCTGATTTATGAAAAAGGATATTGCCCACCCAGCGAAGTATTGGGCAAGGAAAAGCCGATGAAGAACCACTACTATATTTTACGAAGTGGAAAAAAATCAGTGTTAGCATTTTATAATTCGGCCAACGGCATGGTAGAGCAAGTGGAGAAACGCAACGCATACGGCATCAAGCCGCGCAATGCCGAGCAGGCGTTTGCCATCCATGCGGTACTCAAACCGGAAATTAAACTCGTATCTATGCAGGGAGTTGCAGGCACCGGAAAAACACTGATTGCGCTGGCTGCAGCACTCGAACAAAAAAGAGAATACAAACAAATTTACTTAGCAAGACCTATTGTGCCGCTTAGCAACAAAGACATCGGCTACCTGCCGGGCGACATTAAATCAAAGCTAAATCCCTACATGGAACCGCTGTGGGACAACTTGAAATTTATCCAGAACCAATACAGCGAAAGCGACAAAGAGTACTCCAAGATTACCGAAATGGTAAACAACGAAAAACTGGTGATCACCCCGCTGGCATACATCCGCGGAAGAAGTTTGTCTAACATTTGTTTTATTGTAGATGAAGCCCAAAACCTAACCCCTCATGAGGTAAAAACCATTATCACGCGGGCGGGAGAAAACACCAAGATTATTTTTACTGGCGACATCCACCAGATTGATACACCTTATCTCGACTCGCAAAGCAACGGGTTATCCTACCTGATCGACCGACTGAAAGACCACGAACTGTATGCGCACGTCACACTTGAAAAAGGAGAACGCAGTGAGTTGGCCAATTTGGCCAATGACTTATTGTAAAGATTTTGAAGGTAATCTAAGGTTGCAAGATTTAGCAGTACTTGTCGCAAATTACAGGCAAAAAGCTTCTTTTTGAGTATAATTCACCGGCTTCTTGACCAAAATCACTTGTAATGTAATGAGCAATTTGCGCATTTGTCCGCTGCTGCACGCAGGTTTAATGGCCCATCATAGCTGGCGTTAAAAACGCACTTTTGAAAGTACGATTTACTTCTATGTTCTTTGTGACATTAAAAGCAAACAGAAACAAAAATTATATGTGGTTCAACTGGGGGTTCAAATATTTTTCATTAGCCAAGCAACTGGTTTATTTGCGTGAACATGGCATTATGCTGGGATCAAGAGTACGCAACGATCGCAAGATTTTTTTGTACATGGTGAAAAGCTTTTTTGTGGAAGTGGTTTACAAAAATGACAGCATTGATCGCGAGCCCGAACAACTTCAAATATTCAACAACCTCAACCACCTCAACCAGAATCTGGAGAAGGAATTCAGGGCAAGCTATTAAGGCAGCTCTTTCACCAGCTTCTCGCTTTTTTTAGTTTACCTCTCAACGTATTCCGTAATAGTATTGCCTCTCTGCAAGTAGAGAAGTTTGTGCCAATAAGCTTTCCTCCATCTTTCAGGTAGACGGAAATGATAACAACAGAAAATTGGTTTTATTGGAAGTTGGCCTGTGCCTGCTCAGTTCATGATCTGATGGTGACGATATTTTTGAGGCCAATTACGACTACACGAACCTCAAAAAGTCGTTTGCAACTAATCCTTTTGGAATGGCTGCAGATACTTACTATCTGAATGTGGTGTACTCAAAAGGCTGTACTGCAACAGCATACTCTTATTCAAGAATAATGCTCAGAGGTAATCTTTTACAATTTTATTTACCCAATGCTTTGAGCATGGTGTCGCCAATGAGGGCAGGTGATTCTACTACGTGAATGCCACACTCACGCATTACTTTCATTTTGGCTTCGGCCGTATCTTCCGCTCCACCAATGATTGCCCCCGCATGGCCCATCCTCCTTCCGGGAGGTGCAGTTTGACCTGCAATAAAACCAACTACGGGTTTTTTATTTCCGGTTTCTTTAATCCACCGCGCAGCTACAGGTTCGTAGTTTCCTCCAATCTCACCGATCATTACAATACCTTCCGTTTCCGGATCGTTCATCAGTAATTCTACTGCATCTTTGGTAGGAGTACCAATGATGGGATCGCCACCAATACCAATGGCCGTGGTGATTCCCAATCCTGCTTTCACAATCTGGTCGGCTGCTTCGTACGTGAGCGTTCCGGATTTAGATACAATTCCGATTTTTCCTTTTTTGAAAACGAAGCCCGGCATAATACCCACTTTTGCTTCGCCCGGTGTGATTACTCCCGGGCAATTCGGGCCGATCAGCGTAGCATCGTTTGTTTTTACATATTGTTTGGCTATCATCATGTCTTTTACCGGTATTCCCTCGGTAATGGCTACAATCACTTTTATGCCGGCATCTACTGCTTCCATGATGGAGTCGGCCGCAAAAGCCGGAGGCACAAAAACGATGGATACATCTGCGCCTGTTTTTTCTACGGCTTCTTTTACAGTATTGAAAACTGGTCGGCCTAAATGCACTTGCCCTCCTTTGCCGGGGGTTACCCCCCCTACCACGTTTGTGCCGTATTCAATCATTTGGCCGGCATGAAATGAACCTTCTGAGCCGGTAAAGCCCTGCACAATAACGCGTGAATTTTTGTTGACCAGTACACTCATATTAGATTGGTTAAGAGAAACAAAATTAAAATAAATCTTTGGTCAGCCAAGAAATAAAAAAGCCCCGAACCAGTCGGGGCCTCGCATGATTTACAACCTGAAATCTTACTTATCTGTTTTTAATTTGTTGCGCAACAAAAACTCATCGTACCCTTCTTTGTAGGTAGGGTTTTGAGGATCCAGTTTCATTGCCTTTTCATAACAAGTGATTGCGTCAATGTATAATTTTTTTTGTTCAAAAATAGATGCTTTGAGGTATTCGTTAAATGCGGTTTCTTCATTCAAATCCGCCATGTCGGCATCCAGTTGTTTTTTTACTTCGTTGTAACGGTCACCACTCAACCGGGTGATGGCGTGTGACGTGGAGGTGGTTTTTCCTTCAGCTTTAGAGCGAACCTCTACCAACACAGGTGTCTCTTTGGCATATTTGGGATCATTCAAATCGAGTTGAAGTAATTTTTCAGGAGTCTCTGTTTCAGAGAGTACATCGCCAAACATATTTTTTACCGAAACAACGTAAGGTGGTGAAGCTTTGGAGGCTCCCCAGTTTACAAACACCGTAGGCTCAAACACCTGACCAAACTGACTTTCGGGAAGAAATACTTTAATATCTTCCACTCCACGGTGTACGCCTCCGGTTGCAATCAATCTGTTTTTCTTGGCTTCGGGCGAATTGCTGCTCAAAATAAAATCAGTGTATTTGTTTAATACACTTGTTGAGCCTGATCCTACTTTGGCCGATAAATCATCGACTTTGTAATTTCCTGCCTGTTTTACTTCCAACGGTTTTCCTGTTACATGAACCAATCCTACGGAAGCATTTTCAGAAATTTTCAATTCATCTCCTTTTTTTAATTGGGCTCCGGTTTTAATGGGTATCCAGGAATTGCCCGATTTTACCTCATTTGTTCCTTTGTTGGCCAGTACCCGGAAGGTATAGTCTTGCGACTGAGCGAACCAAGGGAACAACAACAAGCCAATGACTGTTAAATTTTTAACTTTTTTCATGTTGGGTGTGTGATTTATGATACGAAGTTAATAAAAATCGTGCCAATGGCATCAATTTTCTTGCTTTGATACGGCTTGCATTCTTTTGGTAAATCGCTTTTTTTATTATTATTTTTTATCACTAAACTTCTTGATTACAGGCTTCAGAAAGTCGTAGGAAGGGCCGACCAATGCACAAACTGCCATAGAAAGGGTTAAATCTATTTTGTAGTTGAACAGCACAAAAGCCCAAACCATCACAGCGGAAATAAGGATGATCTGAACAACCTGAATAGTTACCTGCAGGGCATCGTACCACATCCCCCAATTTTCATCGATTGTTATAAAAAGCGCCACGGTAAATATGCCAAGAATGATTGCCGTAAGGTAGGTGGCCCAGTCGGGGATCTGATCCACATAGTCCTGGTTTAAAATCATAGATATTATGTTGGCGTGTATCACCACCCCAAACATATCGGGGTTTGCCCGGCCGGCTACTTTTTTATTTAACGGAGTAAACCATTTGTCTTCCCACGAGGGATCGCCAAAGTAATTGCCGAGGTACCCCATGAGCACAATTTTATCTTTAAAAAGTAACGAATCGAAATCTTCGGCCAACACTTTATTGATGTCAATGGCATAAAACATTACGTGAAAATTGGTGGTTTCAATGTCTTTGTTGGCCAACTCTTTTAGTTTAACATTCATCAACTCTACATTGCCCCGGTAGTTGATGATCTCTTCATCAATTCCGCGGTCAAATAATTTTTTAAGTTTGGTGGAGTCATACCTTCTCACTAATTCTACGGCAAAAGAATTTTCGTACTTCTCGTTTACGCTGATCCTGGGAAAAAAAGTGCGGCACTGTTTCACATCTTCCTGGTACTCAGCTTCGCTCGGAAAATTGGCAAATGCGCTGGTAGCATAGCGCGCAAACATGGGGTCGGAGTATTCAGCTGAATCAAAATACACATCATTGGGGGGATTTAAAGCGGTAGCTGTTTTTTGTAAAAGTTTAGAATCTAAAACAACATTGCCGGCTTGCTGAATGGCATCGCTCAACATTAAGTTACTCAACGTATCGAGCAGTTGGGGGCAATTGACCGAATCGCGCAGGCCTCCTTCGCAGTTATAAAATGCATCAATGCCAATTACTTTTGGTTTGTACTTGCGGATGATGTTGATTTCCTGCGCCACCTCTGCCCGGCTAATGTGGCCAATGTTGACCAGTACAATTCTTTCTTCTGCCTTAGGGTCTTCCCTCAGGTTTGAAAAAGCATAGTCGGTCAATTCAAAATCGGCCAAAGCCTGACCAACCGGATCAAAAGCATTAAATAGGTTTAAGCTGAATAAGCCGCTAAATGCCCACATCAAAAAAAAGGAGAAGGCAGTAACATAGCCAGCCATGAACCAAAACTTTAACAATTTTTCATTCTTGTTATAGTAGCGCAACAGCCAATTGTTTTCTTTGGTATAAAAGGTTTTAAACCAAAATTTTGCCATAATTAAAACCGGGTTATTTCAGTAAATTTAGAAATTTGCATCATTCCGTACACTCTTGAAAAAACTATCTCGACCGGTTCTTTCCGCCAAGGAAATATATGATGGAATTGTTTCCGGAAAAATTCTTTCGCTCTCACGTGCTATCACGTTAATTGAAAGTCAAAAATCTTCGGATCAAAATAAAGCTGAACGGCTGCTCACACAGCTTTTGCCACTGACGGGCAATTCCATCCGCATCGGCATTACAGGCTCGCCCGGAGTGGGCAAAAGCACCTTCATTGAAGCGTTTGGAAAATACCTTACCTCACTGGGGAAAAAAATTGCCGTAATGGCTATTGACCCGAGCAGTGAAAAAAACAAAGGCAGTATTTTAGGAGACAAAACCCGAATGACCGAATTGGCCACAGACCCGCGTGCTTTCATCAGGCCAAGCCCGGCTCAAAACTCGTTGGGGGGGGTGGCTGAAAAAACACGAGAAGCTATCATGCTTTGTGAAGCGGCTGGCTTTGATGTGATCTTGGTAGAAACAGTAGGCGTGGGTCAATCAGAAACAGCCGTACGCAACCTGGTAGATTTTTTTCTATTGCTGCAATTAGCCGGTGCGGGCGATGAACTACAGGGAATAAAAAAAGGAATTATGGAAATGGCCGATGGTGTGGTAATTACCAAAGCCGATGGAGAAAATGAAAAAAAAGCAAAACTAGCCCAGGTGCAGTTTCAACATGCCCTGCATTTATTTCAACCTTCTGATGCTGACTGGAGACCCAAAGTTTTGATTACGTCAGCCGCGCAGCACAAGGGCATGGCCGAGGTGTGGAAAATGATTGAAGATTATAAAGTCCACACTCAGCAAAATCATTTTTTTAATAAAAACCGCGAGCAACAAAAACTGATTTGGTTTCACGAGCGGATGGAGTCAATGTTGCGTAAAAAAATTTTTGAGTCTGGCCGCATCGCTTCCAAAATTAAACTCATGGAACAAAAAATAAAGCAAGGTCAACTTGTGCCATCGGCTGCGGCCAAAGAACTTCTCAAGTTGGTTTAACCAAAAAAAATCGGTTGGCTTTACGGCTGCACGTGTTGCTCCAGGATAAAGACGGGATAGCCGTTTTGTTCTTTTTATTTTACCTATTACTACTGTGCGGCATCATTCATTACAGTTTGTATCCGGTTGACTTGGGCTAAATGCCGAATAATGTGGTTGATGTCAACCTGAAACGTGTCACCTAGTTTTAATTTGATTAATCTTGAAATTGAAGTTTTTATTTTCACTTTGTTTAAACTCACACTTCTTGACTGGTTGAGCAAGTGCACTAATTTCACTTGCTGCTCAATGAACTTGTCTATTACTCGTTTATCAAGTTTTGCATTCAAAGGATTTTTATCTTTAAATGTTTTCATTTTGTTTAGTTTTTTACCCGGCAACATACTTTTTGCAAAGTAACCGCCTATAAGCCCGCTTTTAAACTCAATGTCAGCTTTGGTATTTGAGTTTTTTATTTCGGCTTCAATTTGTGGTAGATAAAAATCACTGTATCGGTTCAAATGTTCTAAGCATTCTAAAATATTCCAAGAAGTTTTATTTTGTCTCCAGGTTAAGTTTTTCAAATCAGCGACTCTTATATTTTCAGCTTGATTGATTGACTTGCGGGTTTGTTCGAGAAGGGCTTGTATCAGCAACTCTGATTTCATACTTTATTGTATTTATTATCAGGCATCATTTCTACTACTAAATTAATGACTG
>CAYPEN010000010.1:0-13005 GCA_964409875.1 uncultured Gammaproteobacteria bacterium | reverse complement strand
GATTGAATAAATTAATTATTCTGTTATAATATCCGATAAGTAATAAAGAGGAGGAGAAAGACTTATGAAGAAATTCAATAAAGCAGATGAAGCATTATTTATAGTTAAAGAAAAAACTAAATTTGTTTTGAATCAAATAGAATCTAAGGAAATTGATTTAGATTCTTTATGCTCCATTCAAAATGAATTAAATGATGCTATTAGGCTTCTTGAAGTAGCTATCAATAATTTTAAAGGATAAGGAGAAGAAACTATGAAATATAAACTTTTAGGAAAAGATGAATATTATCCATATTATTATTTAACATCAAAAAGAACTAAAAAATGGATAATAGGAATTGAAAAAGAAGTTTCTATTCCTGAAAGCCTTCTGAAGAAATACATTAAAACTCAAAAGGCTTTTATCCGGATGCAAAAATCTTTGGAAAGGAGATATTATAATGCCTGATCCTAACAAAGAATATATTCCTATTGGCTGTCTGCTTATTATGATTCTTATTATGATAGGCTTTATAATTAGCACCTATAAAGTCTGTTAAGGAGAAGAAAAAACATGTCTAGATTTTCTGCAAGATATTCACCTAATGCTGTTGATAAAGCTTTCAAAGAAGGAAAATCTTTCTCCAGAGTTTAGGTATGCTGTAGAAAGAAACATCCTTCTGTTAACCAGACAGGAAGAAAAGAAAGCTTCTGTCTTTACTCCTGAAATTCCAATAATCAAAGAAACATTTTTCTCTAAACTTTTGAAAGGATTAAAACATGTCTGGAAAATTCAAGCTGATAGATTCAGAAAAACTTTTGTATCAAGAACAGTTTATAAGGTTTCAAGCTTTTCAAGATAAGAATGATTACAATAAAAAAGTTCAAGAACTTGCTATGTCTATTAAAGAGCTTGGATTAATGAATCCTATTACTGTAACTCCTGAAGGAGATAACTTCAGAGTGAAAGCAGGAAATAGAAGGCTTCAAGCTTGCAAGGATGTTTTGCAATGGAAAGAAATTCCTTGCATGATATTCGAGAAAGACAATATCATGCTTACAATAGCTGAAAATCTTCAGAGAGAGGATTTAACAGATATTGAAAAAGGAGAATGGATAAACAAAGCTCTAGAGCTTGGAAAGAGCAAAGGAGAAAAAGCAGAAGAGACTATGAAATCTATTTCTCTTCAGACTGGAAAAGCTCCTAGAACTCTTTATGAAATGGCTCAAACAGCTAGAAAAGCTTCTCCTGAAGATAAAGCAGCTGTCAAAGCTGGAAAGAAAAATACAACGGATGTAAAGAAATCCATTCGAGAAAAAGGAGCAAAGAAAATCAACAAAGGACAGGAAGTAAAAAGGAATGGAAAAGCCTTTCTTGTCCTATCTAAAAAGCTTGTGGAAAAGCTTAAATACATAGCTTCTAATGCTCCAGAATACAAGCAGGATAAAAATCTTTCTGTTGAGTTCAAGCGATTAGTCAAGGCTGTTGAATTGACTAATGTAAAGCTTACAGAAGTTAAGTAGGTTTATCAGCTGGCTACAGGCTTAAAAACCTGTAGCCAGCAAAAAGGAGATATATGGTAGACAAAGAAACTAACAGGCTTATATTAAAGCTTCAATCAGCTGTAGCAGCAGCAGAAGATAGACTTTCAGAGCTTGTAAGCAATCCAGATAATGATGGAACTATTCTTTTGCTTAGATCGGCTTTCCTAGAAGTAGAAAAATATTTTCCTCCTAGCAATTATATTTCAAAGAAAGGATTAGATAATGTTGCCTAGAGCTTGCGGAACTTGTAATTTATGCTGTAATCTTCTAAGAATTAAAGAATTGAGAAAGCCAGAATTTGCTTTATGTTCTTTTTGGGATAAAGAAAGACATTGCACAATATATGATAAGAAGCCTATGGAATGCTCTAGATTTAAATGTCTATGGCTGAAAGGAGTTATTCCAAGCTCTGAACGTCCGGACAGAACAGGAATAATAATTTATGCTGCTGGAACAGCAGTTTATTTTCTGGAGGAAAAGCCAGATTTAGCAGTTTTAAAATACTCTAGAGCAATGGTAGAAATAGTTACCAAAGGAACTTCAGTAATAATAATCAATAAGAAGAAACAGTTTATTTTCTCTCTGTAATTTGATGAGCTAAACAGCGATTAGTTAAAGTCTGAAGATTAATAGCCATAGAATCTAAAGTTTTTGTATTATTATTTATATTAAGCTCTATGGCTATTATCTTCTTATCTGATTCTTCTCTTGAATCTTCTACTTTTCTTAATCTTCTGTATAAATCCTTTAAAGAGAATACAGCCATTGTAATCAACAGACCTATGAAGCCTGCTCCAAGATAATAGGCGATTTGTTCAAAGCTCATATGTCAAGGTATAGGAGGAATAGGAGATAGAATTAGAACTCCTTTCACAATAGGACTATCTGTATTAAGAAACCAGATTAGACCGATAATAGAAAGAAGCAGGAATATTTTCATTATTAAGCCTGTTTAGGTCCACACATGTAAATTCCTCCAATATATCCACATTCGTAAGGAACTCCATATTGAGCTATTTCTTGAGGAGAATAGAAGTCTGGAAAATTGACATTAGAGCTTTTAGGAATTTCAATAGGAACAGATCCTATAGGAGTATTTTCAGTAGAAATATTTTCCATTATAGAACCTTGACTAGAACCTTGACTAGAACCTTGACTAGAACCTTGACTAGAATCTTGAGCTTGAGCTTGAATGCTTCCTGAAGTTCCTTCAAGAGTTATCTGTCCATATCCTAAATAATCCTTCTTTTCTCCAGAGCTTGAAACAGCTGTAAAGCTTTCTTCTCCATTTTGGCTTTTCTGCTTATTGAAGTAATACCATATAGCAGCTGCTCCAGCTATTAAAATCAAAATATTTTTGTTCATAAACTTTCTTTATCCTAAATGAATAATTCCTTCTTCTACTCCAAATTCAGTTATCTGTCCGGAAAAAATTTGAAATGATTTACCGAAAAAGCCTAGATATGGTCTAAAAGCAAACATAGTTCCTAATCCTGATCTAGCTCCATATCCTGCACTATCTCCTGTAAAACTTGCTACAGTATAAGCAGCAGCGGAAGAAAGCCTATAAGAATAGGAATCATTCAACATTACTATTTTATCAGCATGTGTGGAATAATAATGTGTTGAAATTATCATTTCAAAATATGGTAGTATATAAGTTCCTCCAGCTGTTAAATTCCTTAATTGATATAAGTTTCCAAATTGTGAAAAAGTTCCTTCAAATCCTCCAGCTTGTGAGACTACGCAATTCCAAGAACCTGTAACATCTTTTTGTCCTATTCCATAAGCTTGTGTTTGATTTGTAGTAGGCTGTAAAGTAGAATAAAACATTCCTAAAATAAAACCATTAAGTGTATTATTCAATCCAGCCCAAGCATTTCCAGTAAAATTTTGAATAATTATCCTGACTTTTAATACTCCAGAAGGATTAGGCATTAAAACAAATCTGGCTTTACAAGCATTCCATAATTGATATGATTGAGCAGCAGCATTTGATTGTGGACCTGTTCCTACAAATTGCAGCTTATTATCTACTGTTAAGCTTTGGACTACAGCTACATCCGGATTATGAGCAGGAACCCATAAGCCTGTATTTGGATTGAAATTATTAAAAACCATTGGAGCATTAACTATTCCGCTAAACAGCCTTTTATTTTTTACGCTTAATGCAATTTGAGACATGTTAACTCCTTTTAAAAAGGAAATAAGCTGCTATTATTCCTATTATAATAAAAGCTTCTTTTGGAATGGAAGAAATTTTTTCTGTAACTGTAGAAATAGATTTTTTGATTTCTTCAGCTTGAATAGCTGCTTCAGGCATAGGAAGCAGAGCATTATTAAAATTAAAGCTGGAAGGAACTTTTTCACTAAATATGTCAAGCCAAAGATTGTTTATCCGGATAGGATTTCCTGTTTCTAAATATTCTCTTAAAGGAATGCTCCAATCTTGTCCATAGACATAGCCTTTTGAATTATTATCAGCTTGAAGCCTTTGGAGAAAATTTTCTCCTCCTATGCTCCATAAGTAAAAAAGCATAGCAGGAGTTAGAACTATTTGAACTGTAAAGCGATAAGCAGAGCTTGAACCTTCTGTGGTAAATCCTAGATTGTAATAATATTCAATGGCTGTTTCTTTGCTTATATCCACTCCAAAATGTTTTTTGATTTCTCCTGTTATTGTGTCATAGGCTTGTGGACCTTGCGCTACTTTAACTAAAGGAGATATTAAAGAACCTATAGCAGCTACAATAGGAGCAGCTGGACCTGTAAAAGCTGAAGCCATTACTATAGCTCCTCCTACTCTTGAAGCTGTTCTAGCTCCTGAAGTATAAGAAACTCCAGATATGGAGTTTAAAATATTTCCAGCTGCTTGAACTCCAGCAAAGGCTATTTCACTTTTCTTTTCTTCAGACATAAAAATCCTTAATAATATAAATGGAGTTCAGCAGTAATATTAGCTGTAGGCTTGCAAGAAATCCTAACACCTTTTGGAATTTCAAATTCCAGATTTCCTACGGACATAAAAACCTTTACTTTTTTAAAAGGAAAAATAAAATTACAAGAATAAGGATAACTAATCTCATTGTACTTTACCTTTCAATTCTTCATATTTCTTATTTCCTAAATAGTTTCCAAGCTTAAAAAGAATCCAGATAATAACCATTATCAGCAGGAATTTTTTCATATCGCCTTCTTTCCATAGAAATCAAGAACTTCAGGAGTAGTTCTATCGGCAAATCTAACTTTATCCGGCTGAACTTCTGTCCAAGAGTTTATACAATGGCAAAAACACTGTCCAGCTTTGCTTTTCCATAGTATAAAAAGAACTATTCCTATAATGATAAAAAGCTTGGTTTTATTATCCATGAGAAATTTCCTCTAATGTGCTAGAGGCTGATACTCCTAAAGCTCTAGCTACAGATTCAGCATAGGATTTTTGATTTCCTTCAGCGTATTTTTGAAATACCTGATAAAGAGTCATACCACTATTATATATGCTGGAGGTATTATTAAACATCATTTTTAAAAGAGAGATAAGAGCATTCCATCCTGATTCAAAGCTGTTAAATATAACATGTCCAGTTTCATCTATTCCTGTAGCTCCTTTCATCCAAGATGGAAAATTGCTTGAACTCCAGCGTATATTTCCCGGATTATTATTTCTTTGGCTTCTGCTTCCTTGATAGTAGCCTTCAAAGTTCATTATGGCTAAAGCCATTTTCTCAATATAAGGAGCTATCAGTTTCTTTCCTAAGAGAATCATAATCAATACTCCTAAAATTAAAAACAGTATTATTTTTTTCATTTCTTTTTCAGCAGAGGAAGCAGGTAGATTACAGCAAAAACTATTCCTATTAATATAACTGCTCCAGATACGGAATAGCCTAATATAGTAAAAACTTTTGTTGTATTCTGCTTAATGGCTTTTGCTGTTTCTCCTAAAATATAAACATAGGAATTAGGATCTGTTGAGCTTGGATCTATAGGAGAAAGGATAAACAGATATTCTCCTGTAGTTTTTCGGAAGATTAATACATATCCTCCTAGACTATCGTCTTTAATGTATTCGCCTTCCTGTAATGCTAAAGTGGAAGTTATGAAAGGATGCCTTAGAAGAAATGAAACTTTTTCTCCTGTAGTCAATAGACGATAGTTTAAGGTAGCCATTAGTCATTAATCTTTCTTGAAATAAGAAGATAGTTAATTGTTGCGCTTGTTCCAGCAGCTACAGGCTTTATATAGACTACTCCTGTAACATTATCATAAATTTCTGTAGAATCAGCTGAAATCTTTCCTCCTATAACGTCTTTATCATTCCATGTAATCATTACTTCATTAGCTGGATCTAAATTTCTAAGACGAAGGATAGAAGGATTAGAAGCTGTCAAAAGCTGAATCCATGCTCCTGTATCAGTTACTAGCAAATCTCCAGCTTTTGAATCTACTCTATCGCCATAGGACATGTAAAATATATCCTGTAGCATAACGCAAAGTTTTTGCAGGAAAGCTCCTATTTCCATTTTATTTATTCCTCAACAGGAGAAAGACTATTATAATAATCGCTATCAGAGGAAAATAGTTTGCTCTAAGCAATTTGGTTTCACTTTCATAAGTAGGAATGAAACCTTCTGGAATATCCTCAGTAGGATCTATATAACGTCTTTCTCCTGTAATCCAATTTACTATTAGGATCTTATCGGACATATTAATCCTTGTTAGTGAATAATAGAATTAATATGATTATGATAAGAATAAAATCAAAGCTGAAATTTCCAATGGGAGTCTTTACAAATTTGTTTTCTGAAACCTGACTCCCATTGGATGCCTTGCCATTAGATGGAAATGTAACAATTTCACATTGCTTGTTTATTTCCATTTTATTTCCTCATAAACAGAAATATTGCAACAGCTGCTAAAGCTACTATGATTAATGTATTTCCGCTATTTCCCGATAGAATAGCTTCAGGAGAATAAACAGGTTTTACATTAGGAGTTACTACAGATCCTCCAGGCGCCTTAACAGCTGTTATAATATCTGCTGCTGTCTGTCCAGCTGTTGAAATTAGACCTGTCCAAGAAAAATCAGACTGTCTGGTATTTTCATCCATGCTCATTAATCGCATAAAAGGAAATCCTTTCTTTCCTCTTATAAACTAGCAGGAATTATTTCAACAGGATAGACTCTAACATAAGAGTTAGCTACTCCATTAACATCCAAGATAACATAAACGTCTCGAAATTCTTGAGTGTTAACAATGGAATCATATCTTCCTTCAGGCATTAAATCTAGGAAAGCATAGCCTGTAGGAATGCTGGCAAGCTGAAATTGCTCCTTGTTATCCGCTTGAAGAGTATTCCAGTTATATTTTTTCCGGACTTCTCTATTAAGCTCCAGAGCAACAGAATTGACTACTGTTGAAACAGGAGTCATAGGATAGCCTGTTCGAGTGAATTGCTTTATAAGCAATCCTCTAAGCAGGTAGCCTCTCTTCAAGTCTATTGCAAGTCTGGTATTCGCTGAAGTAGTAACAGCTTCAATAAAAGAAAATTGATTCAATCCATATTTCTTTGTTTTACTGTCTGGTTCAACAAATTCCTTTGCATTAACTTCAAGAGTACAGATAGGAAAGGTAGGAACTCCTACAGATTGAATATCTGTAGCATCGCCCCAATCTACAATCATAGACAGGCTTGTTAATTCCGTTGTATTAAGCAAAGTCTGTCTAGGATCTTGAGAGAAAGCCATTTCAAAATCAATAGGCAAAGCTGCTCTAAATGGCTGATTTGCAGCAGCTTTTAAGATGGAAGCTGGAGCTAAATAGCTTGGAGGAGTTCCTTTAAGGAAGCTGGCAAGCTGATACATAGCTGCAAAATCTCCATTCTTCAGCTTTCCTACTTCGCGTCTACTGGAGCTTGTAGCCTCAATTGTAATATTGCGAATAAGAGAAAGCATGTTTTCAGGAGTAGCAGTTCCATCATTAGCGCCATCTTGCGTTAAAGTTCCAGAAAGAACCAGAGACAAGCCTCTAATTACTTCTGTAATAGGTAGAATAGTTCTGGTAGGAGAAGCTACAGCAGGTTTTTGAACTGTTTCAACAGTTCGGAATTTTTCATTCCTCATTATAGGGACAGGTCCGTTTCCCATTTTAAAAAGACTCCTTTCAATTGCGAAAAAGCGCAAGTTAAGCGCAAAAGTTAAGCAGCCTTTTTAGCTGTCCATTTGCCCAATGTTGCCCAATTGTTAACAGCCCAAATAGCCAAAAGAGCAACAGCAAAAACAACCAAAAGACTACCGATTTTTGTTACAGCTGGAGAAGGTGTAATTCCTTCCATTGTGAAAACTCCTTATAAAAATAGTTATTTGGATTGTTTTTCTTTTTAGGAGGATCTAGGAAGGCTTGAACTCCTAAAGCTCCTTTCAAGCCTTCCTAGAGGAGAAGAAAAACCTTATACAGCTATAATAATCACTTATTTACAGCTATATTGTCAAGTAAATAATTTAAGGTTTTTATTTCAGCGGTTTTTGAAGAGTAGCTATAGTCAAGATATTGAGAATATTTGTTAGGAACAGATTGAAGAGTTTCTACAAGCTTGGCTTTATCTCCAATGTGAGAGGATAACTCTCTTATATCTTCTCCTGAAACTGGAAAGATTATAAATCTTGTAGTCTGGCTTCTAAGCAATGGATGTATTTCTTTAGGGCGCCTTGCTACCATAACAAGATTTACTTGTCTATGCCTTCCATATTTGACAAGCTTCTTAAAATATTTTGATATGAAATAATTTGTTGAATAATGATCTACTTCATCTATTACTAAAGTCATATTTCCTTTAGCCAGCATTAAGCCACAAAAGAAATCAAAGGTAGGCAAATCTGGAGATATATAGATTCTGGCTGGACTTCCATTTTTAAAAAGATGCAAAGCTTCAGGTATAGTTCTTATTTTATAAAGATTCAGCTTTTCATATTTTGGATCATACAGAGGATCTACCAAGACGAATGGAAAAAAGGATTCTATATTCCTATATAACCAAGTAGACTTGCCAGATCCTCTATGTCCTAAAACCGTTGTAATATGATTGTTATACATTAGCTTTTAACTGGATCTGTCTGCAATCCAAATGAATGATCTTGAAATTTTTCTGTTTCTGGATTTCTGAAAACCATATCAGGAGCTTCTTTAGGCTTTTCAGCTTCCTTGATTTCTGGAGCTTTCATCCGGACAGCTAAGATAGTAGTCAAGCAGATAACTGCTCCAATTTCAGCATTCCATTTATTGGCTACAGCTGAAGCATACTTATTTATAAGCTTGGCGCAAGCTCTAGACCAAGCTTTTCTTTCAATGCTGTTTAAAGGCTTCTTATCCGATCTAGTGAAAAACATGTCCAATGGAAAGGAAGTCCAATCTTCAATATCTTCTGGAGAAACTTGAATAGCTTCTCCTGTATCTACAGCTGAAGTTTCAGAAGGTTCAAGAGAAGATTCCTTTTTCTTTCTTCCTCTTTTTGGCTTCTCTTCAGCAGCTTGTTTCTCTGCTTCCTCTTTCTGAATTTCCGCTAAATCTTTCTGATACTGTTCCTCAAGCTCTGCAAATTCAGGAAGAGTATCAGAAGATATCAAGGATTCCTCTGTTTCTATCGCTTGTGGAAGGTTTTGATTTTTTCTTTTCATTTTCCTCTGCTTTCTTTTTTCTTAATTCGTCTACCTTGTTAAATCGGTTTTCTAAGTCTGATACTTTCTTGTGAGTTTCCTCCAGAAGCTTCAAAGCTTTGGAGGAAGGAGAATCTTCAGGATTTACAGGAAAAGCACATTCTGGACAGAATTTTCCTTTATCAAATTCTGTTTTACAGTTATTGCAAATCATTTTTCATCCTTATAATAAGATTGTTTATAGTTTCCAGAGCTTCAGTTACACAAAGATTAGAAACTGCTCCTAATGTAGCTCTTATTAGCTCCAGTTCCTTTAAATAATGTCTCATGTTTTGCTTGTCTTTTTTGCTCATTATTTTTTCAATCCTTTCATTATTTTCATAATTCCAGAAATGCTAGGAAGCTTTCCGGACATGAAATCAATCGCCATTTCTTCAGAGCAATTTTTACAGATAGAAATGCTCAAAGGCATATCAGGAAGGCAATAGTTATTTATTGTTATTCCAGCAGGATTAGAAGGATTTATTTCTTTCTTGCAGGTAAGACAGTTAAGCATATAGCTCCTTTGCTGCTCCTTTGCCTTTATTAGCGCAAAGGAGCAGCCTGAAGCTTAACTATCGCAAAGGATAGTTAAGACGTTCATAATTTATAGGAGCTATGTTTTCATCTGATAAGACAAGCTCCTTAGAATCAGAAACTCTATCTGGACAGCCTACAACCTGTCCAGATACTCCAAGACGATATATAACCAAGTCTTTCATAGGCTGTGGCTGACTTGTTTCAATTTCTCCAGCTTGCCAAAGATAATAATAATAGTCTTTCTTCCAATCTACTTTTTTGGAAGCAAAATTTCCAGAAAGTGAAACTACTCTCTTTCCATCAAAGAACTTGAAAATTAAAGCAGTTCCTTTTTCTTTTGCAGGTTTGCACATTTCAGAAATATCTATTTCTCCTAAAAAGCGCAGGATAGCATCTGAATCTGTTTGGAATTTTATAGGAGTTCCTGAAGCTATTCTTTCAGACTCAAAGCCTTCTCCATTCCATCCAGACATTAGATTCCTATCATTTGAAATTGAGCTATCTCTCTTTTCAGTTTTTGTAAGCTTCTTTACCATAGTTTTTTACTTCTCCTTAATATACAAGCTGAATTGCTTGTATTTGTTATCAGATTTTAGACTTAAACATTATACTACAGGTTTGAAAAATTCCAAAGCAGCTTTTTTCTCCTGCTCTGAAAGAAAAACTTTACTAACTTCAGCATTGCAGATATCGCAAAAGAAAAGACTTCTAAAAGCTCTTAAATAAACTACCTTTCTACAGCGATAGCAGAAGCCTTTGATTTTTAGGAGTTTCAAAATAATCTCCTTTCAGTTAAATTTCTCCAATCAACATTTAGAGAAGCTTTCATTTCATTCATGCCAAATAGCTTTAAATGTAATTTCTTATGAAGAAAGTATTCTCCAGCTGTAGGCATCTTTTTATAAATGTATTCACTATGCTGGAGCTTTCTACCTTTGAATTTTTCATTGCTTGGCTTTCCTCTATTATTCCATAAAGAAATAAACTGCTCTATCTTTCCATGAAATCCATGAGTAGCATATTTAATAAGATAATAATCTTTATCCTTTATACATTCTTTATTCTTTGGTTTTTCTTTGCTCCAAAACATATAGCATTTAGTTCTTAACATCTGAAGCTTTCCAAAGCCTTCTAATGAAACTCCTCCAAGCTCCTTAGAAGTTTTCATTTTCTTTGCTGTAAAGACTGAATCTGTAGCTGAATGCAAGGCTTTTCCTTCGTGTTCCATTTCATGTAATTGGCTTCTGGTGTATCCTGTTATCAAAGAAGCTATAGCAGGATTGTAATTAGGACCACGAATAGAATAATCTCTTTCATCGTCGTATCTTCTTTCTATAAATTTTCCATAGAGAGAATTTAACATGCAAACCTTATAAAAAAAGTATAAGGCTGTTTCTTTAGGAGTTTCCTGCTTCAGCTTGTAATAAGTCAAAGCATAATCAGCTAAAGGATTCTTATCACTCTTAGGCTTTACAAACATAGCAGCATGGATTTCTAAATCTTTCATGCATTCATGCTTTATAAGGCTTTCAAGCTCATAGCTTGTAATCCATATTTTATGACAGGTTTTCAAAGGTGTAAAATCATGGTCAAATGTAGAATTATATTCACAAATAGACTGTCCGGAAATCTGATAGATTCCAGATTTGTTAGGATTTATCTTTTGCTTTCCTTCCTTCAATTCATATTCACAATTTATGAAAGATGGAATTTTAGTCATAGCAAAAGGATAAGCAGAATTAATATCATAGAGATAAATATTTTCATGCTCTGAAGGCGATAGCCTATAGCATCCGTTTTTACCTCCATGATAAGACATTTCCCAATATTTTAAATGATTGTAATTAGGAGGAACTATAAATTGATTAGGCTTCAGGTATTCTTTCCTGAAAACAGACATAGCCATTTGTGGACCTGAAACACAAAGTTTAATATCATACATAGCATGAAAATCCATTATCTTTTCACCTATGCAAGCTGTTAGCCTAGCATCCTCTTTAGCATATTCTCTAAACTTGATATCCTTGTAGGATTCCTCATCATAAAAATCTTCATTATCTATGGAAAGCTTAGTTCCTACTCCTAGAATTTTAGCTAAATTCTTTAAAGATACTCTTCCAAAGAAAGAGAATGTGTCTCTAAGCTCTATAGTCTTTCCATTAGGATATTTGATTAATCCAAAATAAGGCTTGTCATTAAAGAACTCTATCTTAACTCCTCCATACTCCCATGAGCAATGTTGATTAAGCAATTGCCTGTTATCTTCACTCCATAAATCTTGATTCATTAAAACTGTAAAATCAAATTGAAGATTATGAGCAAATAGGATTATTGTTTTAGCTGGAATTTTTTCAAAATATTCTAGGAATATATCAAGGATAGTTTCTGCTGTTACATCAAATAATTCTGCTGTATTTCCATTGGATATTGAAAGCAGCCTTATTTTATAGTTTGGAGTTTCTGTATCAAAGCCATAAATAGGAAAATCTTTATATTGAGTTTTTAACATGCTCATAGGTTTTACTCCTCCATAAATTTCCTCTATCATGTTTTTCTTCTCCTAGAAAGAGAGGAGGAAATTTCTTTCCTCCTCAATACATTAAGTTTTAACAGCTGAATTTTTTCTCTAAATCCTCCTTTCTATGGAGAAGCAGTAAAAGCAAATATTTCTCCATTTATCTTTTTTATTTTAATCTTATGTCTGCTGTATCGTCTTTTAACAATCAGCAGAACTTGAGTTTTAGTCAATGGCTTTTTCCGCTTAATATATTTAGACTCCCATTTCTTTCCAAAGTCTAATTTTTTCCAATGTCTGGTATTTTCGGAATATCGCCATATTTCCCATTTGATGTATTTCTTTCCATTTATTTTTTCAGGCTTGACTAATCTTCCTCTTTTATCTCTATACCTTACCTCCTGTCTTTTTGCAGTTAGATTAGTCAATTTGGATTTTGCTTTTTTGAGTTTAGCCTTTGGCTTTTTCTTTGAAGCCAAAAGTTTTTTAGGCTTCAATTTTTTAGCCATAAGCTACTCATCTACAAATTCAGGATAGGCTGTTTCAATAGCTTTATAAAGCTTCAGCATTGCTTTCCTCATATCTTCCTTATGAGCAGGATTTTTGATAAAGAGTTTTAGCAGCTGAAACAATACGCTTAAAGCCATAGATACTAAAAAGTCTGTTTGCATTATCTAATTTCCTTTCTAGAATATAGTTAACAGTTAACTAAACTAACTACATTATATCATAG
>CAYPEN010000009.1:0-28948 GCA_964409875.1 uncultured Gammaproteobacteria bacterium | reverse complement strand
ACAACCTACAGGTTTTGATAGCAACTGATGTTGCGTCCCGAGGACTTGATATCGACGATGTCACACACGTGATAAATTATGATGCACCGACTTCATATGATGACTATGTCCATAGAATCGGAAGGACCGGCAGAGCCGGAAAAAAAGGTGTTGCACTTACTTTTGTCGAATGAAAATAAATCCACAAAATGTCATTCTCATAACATACAAAAATAAAATTCTTTTAAGTACCTCAGATATCCCCTTACAAAAAAGTGAATGGGATTTTGTAAAAAAAAGAGCCATTCGCGCTGGCCTTTCATTTACCGATAACTCAAGCCTTGAAAGCGCACCAGAGCAAGCTTTTACCTATATAAAATTATCAGATGAAAACGTAAATTCTATTGCAAGAAAGAATGGGCAACGATTAGAATTCTATAGCATTTCAGAAATTGAAAAACTGCCTTTAAGCGCTCAGGCATCTGAACTGTTCTCAAAATATAAAACTGATATGGTGAAGCTGTCGTTGGAATAAGTACTGGTAGGCCACTTTCTCTCAATAATTTTCTTTGTTGCAAAAAAGATAAATTCTTACGATACTTAAATTGTGAAGAAGCTTTTTTTCATATTATTTTTTGTTTTCCTTCTGCCACACCAGGCCTATGCAGTAATTGCAAATTTTCAGGTAACCGGGCTTATTCAAACATCTGACAGCAAAGTTATGCCAGGTAGCACGGTTGTTTTCTTAGATAAGAATGGGAAAGAAGTAGTAGCAAGTAGTAGTGGACCAGATGGGAGATATCAGGCAATGGTGCCTGAAGGAGAATATACGGTAACTGTGAAAGCACCATCTGACAGTAAAATGAGTGATATCAAATTTTCAGGGCAATTAGTACATTCAAATACTTCACGGGATTTCACTTTCAATACAGGCAAGACAACTGCTCTTGTTACACAAACTGAAGGTCAGGTAAAAAAAACAAGTTTTGGAAATACATTACCTTTCATTGCGCTGATTATTATTTTAATGCTAGTTGTGTTTTTTATAATTCTTCGGACGTTTAAGAAAAATAAAGCAGAAGATGCACAGGTTGTGTAGCGCTACCGGTATGTGGTAACTAAGTCTTTATCAACCAAAATATAATAGTCATCGTAGTCCATGACACCGTTGCCGTTTGCGTCCCATCTTGAGTCATACTTTATCTGCTTTGTGCCATCGTAGTAATTTCCCCAATCTCCATAGTAGAGCCGCTGAGGTGTATCGCAGCTAATGACGGCAGAATATGTCGGGGATAATATTGTCGTCGGGTCGTACATTTTCGAAAGCCTCCAATAAAGCGTCTTTCCGCACTGCCAATTTGCCCACACTTGGTATGCTGGTATAAATCCATACCCTCCGTTATTGGGTCGGATAATAAGCCCTGTGGCAAGAGGACCGTAGCGCTGGAAAGGAATTCCCCATGAATTATTTTGAGCAAATGCAATACCGGTTACGGTTTGACAGCACGAGCCCCTATCCCATCGTGTCCAGTCAGGTGTACTGAAATTGTTGAAGGCCGGCTGAGGAAAGCTAGGGTCATATGAAACGTCGATTTGGAAGTAGCCTGAAGTCGGTGCTTGGCAGACATTGAACGACGCATCATCTTTATAAAGATATGCTTTTACTTGTCCAGGAAGACTGGGAAGGTCGGATGACAAATTACCGCAGGTTATACCAACCGTTGTAGGAGTGGGAGTTAAGGTGGGGCCTGAAGAAAGAACATGGACGGTTGCATTCATGGGTAGGGAACCACTTAATATCCAATATTGCAAAATATAATCGTTTTGCTGAGCTTGCGGGTTTATCGTTATTGTAAATGGAATAGTCTTGGTCTCTCCGCCCACAATTGATACTGAAGGGGGAAGATTTGCAATAGTCCATCCGGAAGGGTATGAGTGACTTATGGTAAAAAGAACACTTCCGCAACTTGCAGGGTTATTGTTAGTAATATTTATTGTTTGGTTGAGCGTATCCCCCGGATTACCACTGAGGCTCGTGCTACCAAGAGAATTGGACCAACCATGAGTGCACGTTACAGGAGTTGGGGTGGGGGTGTTTGTGGGTCCGAGTTGTGTTACTTGGATGCTTCCGTTGACTGGATTTACTGAGCTTTGTCCCTGTTTTGCAACCCATATTTGATAAACATAATTTCCCGATATAGCACCTGAAGGAACTGAAACTGTGAAATAAAACGTTTGTGTGACACCCCCGCTAATCGCAAAACTGGTAGGAAGTCCATTAATACTCCAGCCAGAAGGGAAGCTTTTGCTTACATTAAAAATTGACGAGCAGCCATTTATGTCGTTGTTTTTAACTGTAATAGAATTATTGACAGTATCACCTGGAAGTGCTGGTACTGAATTTGGGTTTCCAATAGTTACCGTCTGAGAAGCAGTACAAAGGTCGGTGGATGGTGTTGTTATGCTTACTCTTTGTGTGATTGATGAGATATTGCCGGAGGCATCAATTGCCTGCACATAAAAAATGTATGTCGTACTTGGTTGATATCCTGTGCCAACGGAATAGGTGTTTTGTGTGTCATCAGTTGTAACGCCATATTTTGCGTTTGCGGTTGTCATAAGTGCATTGTCCTTGTAAAGACGGTATTGAAATACTCCCTTGTTGTCCGTTGTGCCATTCCACTTTAAATTTATAAAAGTTCCGCTCACCGATGCTGTAAGGGTGGTGACCGGTGCTGGCGGAGCGAGGTCAGCTTCTGACGAGGCAATGCTTGTCGGAGTTGGAGTAATTGTTGGGGTGATTACAGGTGTACTTGTTGGAATTGGAGATGCCGTTGGGTTGGTGCCGGCAGGGTCTGGAAGGAAGTGAGGCGTTCCAAGGCCGGTTGGTCCATCATACCCTACACCGGCACTACAGGCAGTTGATCCTGCGCAGCTGCCGTTACTACCTGTTGTAACATCTCTGAATTTTGATGAGTTTTGGTATAAATAGGTGGCACTATCTATTCCTTGCGGCGCGTTTCCCATCATTGCAAGTATCGCGCTTATGATGGGGGAAGAAACACTCGTTCCTCCCAAAATCCACCATCCTGACCTGCCGGCATAGGGAGTGCTGTTGTAGACTGCAACCCCCGTTGAAGGGTTGGCAACCGCAGCTACGTCAGCTACTCCTCTCAATGTACCGCAGTGGGTTGCATTCCAATTGAGCGCTCCGGTTTGGAAAGCCTGTGCTGTTGCAAAAAGAGAACAGCCACTGCCCGTGCCACTCCAGACAGATTCTGAAGCATACGAATTATTTGCATACAATGAAAGCGTTGTTCCTCCCACTCCAATTACGTGTGTAGATGAGGAAGGGTAATAGGACCCGTATCCCCAGTCACCGGATGAGGCAGTCACAAATATTCCCGGATGGTTGTAGTAAGAATCATACGTTGTCTGTCCCGGCCAATCCCGTGCTCCATAACTATTGGAAATCGCATTTGCCCCCATCGCTGCTGCGCGGTTCACCGATGCTCCAAGGTCTGTAAAGTAGTTGGAATTTGCCTCAACTACCAGAATTTTGCACGTCTGGCATATGGCATGTGCCATCTGGACATCAAGAGATGTTTCAAGCGCCCAGTTGGCATCGGTTGGAGGGACAGGTGAGGTGGCACCATTTTGGTTGACTATCGTTAAACATCCGTTGGCAACAGTGCAAGACGGGAGTCCATATGTTTGATTGTAAACGGCAAGATCAGCTTCCAATGTCGGTGCATGGTATGCATCAACAATTGCAATTGTTTGAGGTCCGAATTGAGAGGGACTCGTGCATTTTGCTTGAATAGGTCCTCCGGGCGTGCAAGGAAGGTTGTAGGCAGTGTGCAGCTGGTCGGGTCCAAATCCTCCGGGAGGTGCAAGGGATGTAAGAGGAGTGCCTGATGAATCGGTTACTACTTTACCCATGCAGGCAACCGCACCGGGAGGCGGAGTTTCGCTACATGTTTGCTTAGAATTTCTATTAGGAATGGGCAGAAGTTGAGTTGGAGATGGAGAAGGAACAAGAGCCAAACTTCCCTTAGGATTCAGTGCCTGCAGACACTCCTGTACTTCGTTTGTTGTGAATTGGCATGAGTAACAATTTGCTCCGCCTGGACAGCCGGGTTGTATGACGCCATTTTTCGTATATTTTGCCTCAGAATTCTTTCCAAAGTATGATGATTTTGGACCGTAGCATAGGGCGATACCATCGTTGCACTCGGTAACATAAATATCTTTTGATTCAGTAGCGTTTATCACACTTTCCTGCAATTTCCCGCCTTGCGTAAGCTCTGTCACGCATGAGGGCATATCTGTAATTGTTTGTCCGCTCGCAATCTCATTTCTGCAGGCTAAATCTTTTTTCCAGGGGAGTGTTTTTTCCGATGTGTAGTAATATTTTGTTGCAGACGCAAAATCTTCTGAAACGGCAAGCGTTGAAACATCTTGTGCTTTATTGAGGTGTTCAAGAGGATTTACTGCAATTAAAACAATAGCAAACAGGACCGAAAGAATCCCTATTGTAATTAGAAGTTCTATGAGGGTAAATCCTTTAATTTTTTCTTTAATTTTTTTTGTAAGTTTCACCTATATTTACAATAGCAAATCTAGATAAAACAACAAAGTGGCAGCACGTTGATATAATAAGAAGGTGATAACCTGCATATTCGAAAATGGAAACAAGGCAAATCTTAGACATGTTGTTACTCATGTGCTTGCAGTGAAGGACACCAAAATTTTGTTGGTAAAAAGGGCAGAGGGAATTCTTGAGGCAGGCAAGTGGGGATTCCCAGGAGGGTTTTTGGACCAAAACGAAACGCTTGCGGAGTGTGTGATTCGCGAATTGAAAGAAGAAACAGGTTACGAAGGGACTGTAAATGCTCTTTTTCGTATTAACTCTGGTCAGAGAAAAAACGATATGGGGCGGAATAATGTTACATTTGAATTTCTTGTTAAGATAGGGGAGAGAACTGGAAAGCCAGATTGGGAACAGACGGAAGTAGAGTGGAAAAATATGAATTCATTGAGTGAAGATATGATGGCATTCGATCACTTCGATACACTACAAGATTTAAAAAGGTATCTTCACGCCTCATTTCAACTACCTATTATTATATAATTCCCATTATTTCATACTGTTGTCTTGCATAGATTTGTATAGATAAAAAAGAAAGAAGAATACTTTTATGTAAGTGCATTGACAAGTTTTTCGATGTACGTTATGCTGTCTGTAATCCTTTTTAGAACTTATTCCGCGATTGACAATTAGCAATTAATCTGCTAAACTGCTAAAGTTTTTAAGATTCTAATTATGTCTGAAGTCTACGATAATTACACTGAAAAATTAGTTCCAATTATTCCAATAAGAGACGGAATCGTCTTTCCTCACACGGAGTCAATTTTGACTTTCGGAAGACCCCGCAGTCTTGCGGCTCTTGAACAAGCCTTTGCGGGCGAGCGGGTCGTTTGTTTTGTTCTACAAAAGAACCCACGGCAAGAAGATCCTGAAATCTCTGACCTTTACCAGATGGGAACGATTGCTCATATCGAGCGAATGATTCGATCTGACGGAGAAGTAAATGCTCTTGTCAAAGGCCTCTCTAGAGCTCAAATTGTAAGTTTTTCTGAGCAATCGCAATATCTTCAGGCAGTCGTTCATGAGATAGACGACTTTGTTCCTGAAAACCCCGAGATCCGTGCCCTTATGAATCACCTTATTGCTTCGTTTAAAAAAGCACTTAGCCTTGGCAAACAAGCTGACTTTTTGGTTTTCATGAATATTATGTCCGAGATATCGGCCGCAGAACTTGGTGACCAGATAGCTTCAACTTTGGATATAAAAGGGAGTGAAAGACAGGAAATTTTAGAGACTATCAATGTCAAAAAAAGACTTGAGAAAGTTAGTGAATATTTGGATAAAGAAGTGAAAGTTTTGGAACTTGAACGCAAGATTGCTTCGAAAACACAGGAGCAATTGGAGAAATCAACTAAAGATGCGATACTTCGGGAGAGGCTTAAGACCATAGAAAAGGAATTAGGAGAGACTGAAGATGGCGGAGAAATAAAAGAATTATCAGACAAAATTAAGAAAGCCGGAATGCCGAAAGACATCGAGGAAAAGATGATAAAAGAGCTGAAAAAACTTCAGCAACTTACCCCTTACAACCCTGAATCAGGGTATCTTAGAAATTATTTGGAATGGATGGTTGCGCTCCCATGGAGCAAAAAAACGGAAACCAAGTTGGATTTAAAAGATGCTGAAAAAGTTTTGGATGAAGGGCATTATGGACTTCAAAAAGTAAAAGAAAGAGTAATTGAATACCTTGCCGTTCACAAATTATCTGGAAAAATGAAAGGGCCAATCCTCTGTTTTGCTGGTCCTCCGGGGGTCGGTAAAACCTCTATCGGAAAAAGCATTGCCAAAGCTTTAGGACGTGAATTCGTGAAGGTGTCACTGGGAGGCATTAGGGATGAGGCGGAAATTAGGGGACACAGAAGGACGTATGTAGGTGCACTTCCCGGGCGCATTATTCAGGGCATAAAAGACGCAGGAACAAAAAACCCTGTCTTTATGTTGGACGAAATTGACAAAGTAGGTGCCGATTTTCGGGGTGATCCCTCATCTGCTCTTCTTGAAGCGCTTGATCCGGAACAAAACGGTGGATTTTCGGACCACTATTTGGAAGTACCTTTTGACCTGTCAGACGTCATGTTCATCACTACTGCCAATAGACTTGATACCATCCCGCCTGCTCTTCGAGATAGGCTTGAGATAATAAATTTTGCAGGATATACACAGGATGAGAAATTTCATATTGGCCGCGACTTCCTTTTGAAAAAACAGCTTCAAGTTCATGGGCTAAAACCTTCCCAGGTGAAGATCTCTGATGAAGCCCTTCATCACGTCATTGATAGATATACACGAGAGGCGGGAGTAAGAAATTTGGAGCGTCAAATTGCTACAATTGACAGGAAAATTGCGAGAAAAGTTGCCGAAGGACAAAAGGAAAAGATTATTGTGAGCGTTAAAAATGTTTCCAAATATTTAGGCCCGGAGAAGTATTCTTCAACCATTGCAGAGAGAAAGAATGAAGTCGGAATTGCAACGGGTCTTGCTTGGACAGAAGTGGGGGGAGATATACTCTTCATCGAGGTGGCGCTTATGCCTGGAAAAGGACAGCTTATCCTAACCGGACAATTAGGGGATGTGATGAAGGAGTCTTGCCAGGCTGCAATGACGTATGTCAGAGCAAGAGCAAAGAAATTCGGCCTCGAAGAAGATTTCTATAAAAAGCTTGATATACACGTTCATGTACCTGAGGGGGCTGTTCCAAAAGATGGTCCGTCAGCAGGAGATACTATAACGACCGCGCTTGTCTCCGCCCTCACAAAAATTCCAACAAATAGACTTGTTGGAATGACAGGGGAAGTGACAATTCGGGGTAAGGTTCTTGAAATAGGAGGTGTAAAGGAGAAAGTTATTGCAGCTCATAGAGCAGGGTTACGTACAATAATTCTGCCAAAAGAGAACAGAAAAGACTTGGAAGAAATACCAAAAGAGGTCGCAAAAGATATGAGGTTTGTTTTTGTATCCCACATGGATGAGGTATGGAGGGTTGCACTTACAAAGCCGCTTCCCGGATTCAAGGAAATAAAAGGCGAGAAAGAAAAAAACCACAACTTAACAGCCCCTACACCCACTTTGGCCGATTAAGTTGCAAGCTTTGCTTACAACCTAACGGCACCCACACCAACACTAGCCGATTAAGTTTTAAAATTCATTTAGAGCTTAGTGGTTTCAAATTTCACACCGTTTCTTGTAGATTAGACCTTCGGTACATCCCTTTTTATCCTTCGGGACAGCTCGCCTCTTAAGAGTTTTCTAATTGTAAGTAGTGCAACTTCTTTTTGGTCATCCTCTATATATGTGGAAATAAGATGATTTATATCGATTTTTCCGCTCGTTGCTATCTCGCGGTATAAATGTGCGCTCTTCCGTAACTTTCTTGTTCCATTGGTGGGGTTGCAGGATAGAAGACCAAATTTTTTTGAATATCCCTCAATCCACTCGAGGTTGTCTACGGTTGACCAGTGGAAATAATGCCTTATGGGTATTCCTTCATGCAACGCTCTCCAAACAGCAACAAGATGGGTCAAAATGTAGAAAGAACGATAGCGGTCATGAGAATCAGCGATTCCATTTTCTGTGATAAGAATGGGGAGTTTATAATTTTTATTGAGTACATGCAGTGCATTAAGTAAGAAATCGGGTACAATCGGCCACTTGTAGTCTGACTCGTATGTATCCGGGGTTTTGACTTCTCCAAAGAGCAGAACTTCCGGAAGCCTTCTATTGCTAAGGCTTATCGAAACCTTCCATTTCAGTAAATTCAGATTAAGGAAATAACCGGTATAAAAATTGCATCCAATAAAATCCGAGGTTTTATACATGGCATCCAAATAACTTAATTCTCCAAGATAATTTACAAATGCAGTATACGCCCGCTCGAAAGGGTCACTTGCACTTGCAGCCCTATCCCATCTGAAAGCATATGCAACACCCACTTTTGCATTTGGGTTTGCATCTTTAATTTTGTGATATGCCCGTCTGTGTGCAACCAGCATATTGTGTCTGGCTTTTATTGCGGATGTTAAACTACCTCTTTGTGGAGGGAAATATTTTGTGAAATACCCCATGATCACCAAAATATTTGGTTCATTAATAGTTATCCAATGAGTGACTTCGGGAAATTCAGCGACCATAAGTTCGGTATATCTTTCAAAATAAAGTGCTATGTGTTGTGCTTCCCAGCTTCCTTCCTTTGCAACCCATTCAGGAAGCACGTAGTGATTGAGTGTTACCATAGGGCTCATTCCTAAATCAAAAATGCATTTAATAATTTCTTTATAACGTTTTATTGCATTATAATTTATGACTCCCTTTTCAGGTTCAATTCTTCCCCATTCAAAACTTATGCGCTGGACTTTTAATCCTAACTCGGCCATAGCCTTTAAATCCTCTTCAGCCTTGCCTTTATCCCACCACTGAGGTCCCTTTTCGTCTTCACGTACAATATTTGTATTGTCTGTTAAAAAAGTATCCCAGTCGGTTTTGCGCTCTCCGGAGTTACCCTCTACCTGAAAAGCAGCCGTTGAGCTACCGAATCTAAAATTTGTAGGGAAAACTAAGATCTCATTGTCTTCCATACTTTTATTGTGAACATGAATGAAATGAATGTAAAGTGACCAAAAAGTGTGATTTCTATCCTTGCTATTTTTATGAAAATTCGTATATCATGAATAGATGGAAGAAAAGGCCCGACGCTTTATATTGTGGTTTGATGAGATTGGCAAGGATGATATTCCTCTTGTAGGAGGCAAAAATGCAAATCTTGGAGAGCTCTATCAGACACTTACAAAGACTCCGAATACAATTTTTCCCGATGAGCAAATTCGCGTACCATTTGGATTTTCAGTGACTGCTTTTTCGTACCGTTACTTTATCGAGAAAAACAATTTGGAAAGCAAAATTCGGGAAGCTTTGGAAGGTCTGGATACGCAAAATATCAAACAGCTTGAGGCTGTTGGGAATACAATTAGGCTTCTTATTACATCTGCACGGTTTCCTGAAGACATGGATCAGGCCATCAGAAATGCCTACAAAACACTGGCGGATAAAATGGGGACCGATATTGCAAGCCTTGATGTTGCAGTCCGTTCATCTGCTACTGCTGAGGATTTGCCCGATGCATCCTTTGCTGGCCAACAGGAATCGTATCTTAATATTAAAGGTGAGCACCAATTACTTGAAGCCATCAAGAAGGCTTTTGCCTCATTATTTACTAACCGTGCGATTTCGTATAGAGTCGACCAGAACTTCGATCATTTCAAAGTTGCACTTTCTGTGGGTGTACAGAAAATGGTTCGGTCAGATAGGGGAGCAAGCGGTGTTATGTTTACGCTTGATACCGAATCAGGATTCCGTAATGTTGTTCTTATTAATGGGTCATGGGGATTGGGAGAATATATCGTAAAGGGAATAGTTACTCCTGATGAATTCATGGTCTTTAAGCCAACGCTGCATGAGGGATATCAATCAATAATCAGCAAAAAATTAGGAAGCAAAGAGAAAAAACTTATCTATTCTGCAGAAGGCACTTCTACTACCAGGGAGGTAGCCGTTACGCTTTCTGATAGACAAACCTTTGTTTTAAAAGATGAACAGGTCTTGCAACTTGCCCGTTGGGGTATGGTAATTGAGGACCATTATAAAAAACCGATGGATATTGAATGGGCATATGACCCTCAGGAAGAGGCTCTTTATATTGTCCAGGCACGTCCCGAGACTGTCCAGGCAAAGAAGAACCTTGCTGTAATTGAAGATTATAAATTGCTTGAAGAAGGAAAGCTTATTACTCAAGGAGCTGCAGTAGGAAGAAAAATAGGCCAAGGAAGGGCACGTTTTATAAAAGACCCAAGTACTCTGAATGAGTTTCAGAAAGGGGAAGTTTTAATTGCGGAAATAACAGATCCGGATTGGGAGCCAATCATGAAAATTGCCAGCGCAATTGTTACCAATTCCGGAGGGAGAACCTCTCACGCGGCAATTGTGTCAAGAGAATTGGGAATTCCCGCGGTTGTCGGTTGCGGTAATGCAACTGCTCTTATCAGCACCGGTGAGGATATTACGGTTAGTTGTGCTGAGGGGGATTCTGGAAAAGTATATGAGGGTCTTTTGAAATTCACTATTAACACAACGGATTTGGCCAACATCAGTTTGCCAAAAACTCATGTCAAGATGATTGTAGCCAATCCCGATATTGTCTTTGGCTATTCATTCACTCCAAATAAAGGAGTAGGTCTTGCGCGGGAAGAATTTATTATTTCAAATTACATTAAAGTACATCCGAACGCGCTTTTGTATTACGATTCGTTAAAAGATGCAGAGACAAAGCGGCTCATCAACGAACTAACCGTTGGTTTTCCCGACAAGTCTACTTATTATGTTGAAAAACTTTCATATGGAATTGCAATGATTGCCTCTGCCTTCTATCCCAATGAGGTACTTTTGCGGTTTTCTGATTTCAAATCTAACGAATATGCGGGTCTTGTAGGAGGTTCGGAATTCGAACCACATGAGGAAAATCCGATGATAGGCTTTCGAGGCGCAAGCCGCTATACGGATCCACATTTCTCAAAGGCATTTGCTTTGGAATGCCAAGCTGTCAAAAAGGTCAGGGAGCAAATGGGGCTCTTTAATCTCCAAGTTATGATTCCATTCTGCCGTACGCCTGAGGAGGGAAGGAGAGTTATTGAGGAAATGGCCGCTAATGGGTTGGTTCACAACAAAGAGCAAAATATGATGGGTGGGGCACAGGAGTTGGATAGGAATTTGCATGTATGGGTCATGGCAGAATTGCCATCAAACATTTTACAGGTCGATGAATTTGCCGATATATTTGATGGGTTTTCTATTGGATCAAATGATTTGACCCAATTAACTGTCGGCATTGATAGGGATTCCAAATTGGTTGCGGCAATCGCAAATGAAAATAATAAGTCGGTTTATAAACTTATTCACGAGCTTATCACACGTGCCCATGAAAGAGGTTTAAAAGTGGGTATCTGTGGACAAGGGCCGTCTGATTTTCCGGAATTTGCGGAATTTTTGGTGAGGGAAGGAATTGATTCGATTTCACTTAGTCCGGATTCGGTTCTTAAGACAATTCTTAAAATCCGGGAAATTGAAGACAGTATGGGTGTAGTAGCGCCACATGCAGAAGTTCCTCACGAGCAGGATTCTTCTTCCGAGCAAAATAATAATCAGGGATAATTCTTCTGCTGTGTCTTGATCTTTCTTCATACGGATATTTTCCAACTCCTTGTAACAGAATTGCAGTGATATAATCATTTGGTGAAAAACCAAATTTCTGAGGAAAAAAGAACTCAAATCGAAACAATTCAAAAATTCGTTAAGTCAAAAATGGAAGGGGAAGGGACGGGACATGATTGGTTTCATGTCGAAAGGGTTGTTGCAACTGCAAAGCGGATATGTCTGAAAGAAAAAAATGCGGATAAATTTCTGGTGGAGGCCGCCGCACTTCTTCATGACATTGGAGACTGGAAATTGAATTCGTCAGGGAGAACCGAGGAGGAGATATTAAGAAGTGTTTGTAAAAAGTTAGACCTAGAAGACAGCGATTCTAAAAGAATTATTGAAATAATCATCAACATGTCTTTTAGTGCGAACATAGGAAGCAAGAAGAAATTATGTCTTGAGGGGCAAATCGTTCAGGATGCCGACAGGTTGGACGCATTAGGTGCAATTGGTATTGCGAGGGCTTTTGCGTATGGTGGAAAGAAAGGACGCGAGCTTTATAATCCTACAAAAAAACCCAAGAAATTCGCATCAACCACATCATATAGAAATTCAGATGGTCCGACAATCAATCATTTTTATGAAAAATTATTCCTCATAAAAAAACAGCTCAACACAAAAGAGGCGGTAAAAATTGCAGAAAAAAGGGAAAAATTTATGAAAGAATTTCTGAAGGAATTTTACAGTGAATGGGAGGGGAAACGATAGTTCTTTAGACTTTGCCAACCGTTTTCCAAGTAAGCGTTCCGGTAAGAAGCTTTTTGATTGTGGTCTCAGCCTTCTCTTTGTGCTCGCCTGTAAGATAAATGTCTATAAGCTTTTGAAGCTCGATTTGTCCGGAGGTGGCGATATCTTTATAAAGTCCCACACTTTCCCGTAGTTTCCGCTCACCCGTTGTGGGGTTACAAGAAAGAAGACCGAATTTTTTTGTATATCCTTCGGTCCACTCTAAATTGTCGACGACCGACCAATACAAATAATGTTGAACGTCAATTCCTTCCTGGATTGCACGCCAAACGGCAACAAGGTGGGTTAATATGTAAAATGCCCGGTCATGGTCCTTTGCATCTGCGATACCGTTTTCTGTGATAATGATAGGCTTGTTGTAATACCGCTTCAGGTATCGAAGTAGGTTGAGTAAAAAATCAGGGACAATTGGCCACCCATAATCGGTGATGTAGGCATCGGGCGCTCGCATTTCTCCAAAAAGTATAGTCTGAGGTATCCGTCTTTTTGAAGGTCCAAGATTTATCTTAATTTTTCGAAGATCCAAATTAAGAAAGAAGCCCGTGTAATAATTGACTGCGATAAAGTCCTGAGTTTTTATCGTGTCCCATACATAGACAAGTTCACTATAATAATTCACCAATTTTGTATACCATTTTTCAAAAAAATCATTCGGGTTCTCCGGCCTATCCCACCTAAAAGCAATCGCCATACTCACCTGGTTCTTTGGATTGATTTCTTTGATTGTGTGATAAGCACGCTTATGCGCTGCAATCATATTTTTGTACCCGATTAAAGCTGAGAATATGTTGTTTGCTTGAGGAGGGGTATAGTGCGATAAATAGCCGACGATTAGTTGAATATTCGGTTCGTTAAGTGTTAGCCAATACGTAACTTGAGGAAATTCTTTGACGATAAATTTCACATAATGGTTGAAATATCCAACGGTTTTCCTACTCTTCCAACTTCCCTGGTCAGCTACCCATTCCGGCAGAACGTAGTGATTGATTGTCACCATAGGTGTCATCCCTAGCTCGATAATTTTACCTATAATTTCTTTATACCGGGTCAATGCTTCCTGATTGATATATCCTTTCTCAGGCTCTATCCTTCCCCATTCAAAGCTTATCCGTTGCATCTTAAGTCCT
This sequence comes from uncultured Gammaproteobacteria bacterium, assembly GCA_964409875.1. Taxonomy (GTDB): domain Bacteria; phylum Patescibacteriota; class Microgenomatia; order Levybacterales; family GWA1-39-11; genus JAUSNA01. The sequence continues at coordinate 15,202 of CAYPEN010000009.1, read as the reverse complement.
AATTTTGCCATTGTCTCCAAATCGTTTTCGGCGCTTCCTTTCTCCCACCATAACGGTCCTCTTTGGCCCGGTTTTATGATGTTCGGATTTTGCCGCATAAAAATATCCCAATCCGTGCGCCGCTCCCCTATATCTCCTTCGACCTGAAAGGCAGCAGAAGAACTCCCAAAAAGAAATCCTTCGGGAAATTTCAAAATGTTTTCTTCCATTTCTTAATTGTATAGAAAGCGGTAAAAAAAAGAAAAGGGATCAAAAAACTAGTGAAGGTCAAGCAGATTAAGGCCAATTTCTTCATTAAATTCTCTGGTAATCGGTATAGAAAGTGTTTGCATAAATATTTCCAATGTTGCACCCACCACCCCTTCTTTTACATGTCCTCCGACAGTCTGAAAATTCTCATCCGACAAGACAGTGTGTATGTGTAAAAAAGGTTCACCATCGACTAACGAAACATTTCCAGTGAGTGATACAACTTCCATTGCCGTATCGAATTTTTTCCAGTAATATTCTTTTTGATCTAAGCGGTAATAACCAAGCTCGGCATTTTGAACCGCTCCTATTCCATTAAAATATGCAGAAGTTATGGTATTGGTTTTACAAAAATCTTTAATTACTTGAATAATTTGTTCGCCCTTTTCAAGGCGGATGACAAACCCTGTATTGTGCTTGGCAAATTTCATGTCTCAATCGTAACATATTTTTTATCTTCTGGTTGTGTACATCACTATGTCATGAAGGAGAGCTCCCGTGCGGTCTTTGTTGGGCCCTGTCAAAATATAAATGTCTCCAGGCTTTGCAAGTAGAATATTACAATTTGTACCGGGTTCTCCTGCAGGATGATTTGCGACATCGTGTATGAGGACCTTTTCGTTAATATTAGGACCAATATTGGCCGAGCCACGTTTTCCGACCGTCATTTTTCTTGAAGACTTATATCCGCGGGGTTTGACTTTGGGAGAAAGCTCGTATTCGCCGGGAGGTGTAATTTGGAACTCGCCACGGTGCTTCATCATATACAAATTTACCTCCATCGGCTCTTCGATAGGATACCCCTCAGGTATGTGAAGCCACTCTATGGTCATTTATCTATTTAAGTCGAAAAAAATCGAAGATAGATGAGGAATAAGGAAGAGTGAGGTAAGGGTAAAAGGAGATAATTATTTTTCAATTGAACTGATTTTTGACAAATGCATATATGAAATAACTAATTCTTCCTGTTCTGTTGTTTATTTTTCTGAAGCCCTTTTTTTGCAAGCAAAACAAGCATACCGGTAAAGATGATCACAAAAATGTAATTAGGATTTGTTATTAGGAAAATAATCCTATTTGCAATAATATATAATACATTTTTCATAAATTCCGAGCGGTTTGTTTTATAAATACTAATAAAACTTGTGGGAGATGTATCTAAAAAAACATTGTCATCTTTATTCCCATCCAGCAGTACTAATTTGACTTTATAATTCTTATTTTTCGAATCAGTAATTGCCGGGAATCCGAATTGAAACCTGGGTGAACCTTCTACCTCAAACGCATCTCTTACCGAAGAAAATAATACTGTATTGTTTTGACTGAGCAATTCAAACCTTAATTGTGCATGCTTCCGATTTTCGAGTCTCGATAATCCGGCACTACCCCCATACCGCATATCAAAACCAACAACACTTAAATCGTTGTAACGGGAGACAAAGGGCATAGTTACGCTTCCTTCTAGAAGTGACTTTTCATTATGAATTAATAAATTTGAGAAAGATAATTGGTGTCGTACGATAAGAAGAGTCGGGCTATACATTCCTGAATATAATAATGAGAATACGATAATGGTTATAGCCAGTGTGATAGTAGTAGATGTAAGTTTTGGTTTTAACAGTGTGCTTTCTGTTTTTTCTTGAAGACTTGCTTGAGTTGTGGCAATTACTTTCTTTTTACCAGCAAAATATAAAAATTCCACAAATCTGAACAAAATGTATGAAATTATAATACTCAAGCCAACATAAATGAGTAGATTTACGATATCGAAAGTTTTTTGCGAAGCAATGAAATGACGTAGGATATTTCCAATTTCAGGTACAAAGGATTGAATGGTCTCATGAATGAGATATAAAGAATAACTAATAAGACCTAAAAATGTTAGGTGTTTTATCCTGAATATTCGCTGAGTCAAAGTATTCGGGATTACAGCGTTAAGTATAACAATGGTGATGAGCCAGCTTGTTATCAGATAAAAAATATTCATAAACCCAATCGAACCAAGGCCAACAATATGTTCACCCAACTGGACAAGAATCAATAGTATTAGTGCGAAGAGCCCGAATAACGGGTGGGTTGCAACGCGTTTTAATGCTAACCAAGCTTTTCCTTGGGATTGATATATAGTTCCTAGAGTAACTCCTGCCACAAATCCATTTGCCCGGGCTATATTTATCCCATTCAAGCTTGCTACTGACATCACTGCATTATCCAAATCAAGAAGAACTTTCGTTATAGCAAGTAAGATAAAAATAGTAACTATCCAACTACTTCTTCGAGCAATCTGAATGATGGGAACCACTATAAAGGGATACAAAATGTAAAACAATAATTCCGGTCCCAAACTCCAAAAAACACCACTAAGTTGATGTACTCCTTTCACCAGTTGGGTTGTAAGGGTTAGATTTGTCAGCATGATAAGAAGACTATTGAGAAAAGGAGATAAGGCGCTATTGTACGGCAGTATATGCTGCTGAAATATGAATATATGAAATAAAAGAACTAAGAGTTGTAATACGACGAACCCATAAAAAATTAGGGTTCCTATACGACGCGCCTTATTAGATTTACTTACATAGTTCCAGAAAAACTTAATTGCGAGAGCTAGTGTGATTAGCAAAACTATATTTATAAACCACGGGAAATGAGTCAATGTGAGCGTCCATAAAAAAACAACAACTAAAGCATATATGGGAATGATTCTGGCATAACGTTTTTTAATGAACGCAGTTTTGTGTGGGACAACCGGATATAAGTATGAAATCAAGAAGCCTGAAAGTACAAATAATATTTGAACGGCATTGTGGGCGGCAGAAAGCGCAATGAGAACCGTTTGTAAAGTGGGAATATTGGCTGCTAGATTCCAGATAGAAGCATGTCCAAGAACGACAGACAGTGCAGCAAATCCTCGTAAACCATCTAATGCAGGTAGTCTGTCTTTCATTTATATAACATGCTAATAATGAAACTCACAGGAAAATGTTTTTTTATATTATATCAACTACAACTATCTTCTTTTTAAATGCATGACGGATAATAACATGCAAGCCAATTATGGTAACATTAAGAGAAATGGATCCAAATACCGAACAGACTCCAAAAGAAATGCAGTCCTCAATCGAAAAAGTTTTAGAAAAATTCAGAAAATACAAAGGTGGTTTTGCAAAAAAACTTGAAGATTTATACATTTTTCTTGACCATTCAACTACAAGAACAACGCTTGAAGAGGGTTTTGATTTGAAAAAAGAATTGGTGAATCTTGAAGGTCCAATAATTGAAGTAGGAGGCCCTACTCGTTTGCCAAAATTTGAGGGACAGACCTATGTGCAGTCGGTTCAAAGTTCTGGACGCAAAATGCACACCTCAAACATAAGCCGTCAAATTAGAGTTGGAGAAAAGGAAGATAGAACTCCGGTTTATGCAAAAATAAAACCTGAATACATTGATTTTTTAGCAGATGCCCGACAGCTGCCCCTTAAGACAGGAGGGGTTGGTGCACTTTTTGCCAGTTATTTGCCAATAAACATTAGAAATGAGTTTATTGCTGAGGCACACAGAGCACTAAAAGACAAAGGACTACTGGTAATGGTAAGCGTAGAGCCAGAGAATTTTAATACAGCCCAGCAGTTAGGTCTTGAAGTTGTTGACACTATCTCATACAGAGAAAGACTTGGTGGTGATATATCATTTGACGCAGTTTTTAGAAAAGTATCGACTACGGAGAATTAAGTAGGTTGTGATTTCAGTTTCTACACTAAAATCAAATTGAAGTTCCTTGATGCCTTGAAAATTCACTATTTGGCTTGCAGATGGAGGTCTATACTTCTATAGTAACTACTCCGTGATGTTTTTCAGAAACAAGAAGACCCTCATACTTCTGTAAATCAGAGAGGGGTGCATCGAGCGGTGAGAAATAAATTTTGGTAGTAAAAGAATGTTGGAGGAGGATATTCTTGAATGAGCATTTGTTGACGTCGCCAGAGACAATAAGATGTTTAAAGTTTTGTACGGTATTAAAAATCTCCTCACCATAGAATTCAATATTTTTTATAAGAACAACATAATTATCGATGTCTGTTGAACTTTGAACAAAATCAACAAATTCACCGGTTTTTTCTTTTGTGAAAAAATGCACATTTTCGCTTGAGCCTACTTGTTTTCCAAATTCTTCGATTGCCATTGGATATCCTGTAAGAGCAACAACTTTCATGCCTTGCATATATAAATCTGCAAACATTGAAATCGTGAACAGAGATGCACCGGTGTGTTCTTCGCCATGAATTAGCGTTGGAAGCGAAGATTTTGTTAAATGAAATTCTTTGTTATCAAGAAGGATTTTCTTAACCATTAAGAAGAGTATATCAAAAAACTGCTTGTGCCCCCGAGTGATCTACTTTCGAGTACTAAGATATAGAATTTATTTTCTTCGCTTTGAATTAGTGCCTGCAACCAAGTTATCAATAATTTTTACAGCGTCTGATAACTCTTTTTTTGTAGCACATGAATATGAAAGTCTAATATTTCCTACATAAGAATCGCCAAAATAATTGCCCGGTATAACCGCCACGCCTTTTTCAAGCAATATATCACAAAAATCTTGTGAATTTTGTACCATTTTTCCGTTAATGGTCTTCCCAAAAAAGTAGGAAATATTAGGAAATAGAAAAACGGCGCCTTGTCCGGAGACATTTTTAAAACCTTGTATCTTTTTTAAACCCTCTTCAAGTATATTTTTTCGTTTATAAAGCTCCACTAACATTTCAAAAAAGGGGTTTTGATTTCCCGACCAAGCTTCAATCGCTGCAATTTGTGAAAAAGAAACTGGATTTGCTGTAACCTGCGCCTGAAGCATGGACATAACTTTAATTATCTCTTTATCCCCACAGACATAACCGATCCTAAATCCGCTCATCGAATAATCTTTTGATACTGAACCAATTGTTAGCGTTCTATTAAAACTATCCTTAGAAATGGCTGCAATAGGAATGTGCTTATTTTTTCCAAAGGTAAAGTTTGCCATAGTTTCATCAGATACTATGTATAAATCATTTGCTTTTGAAACATTCGCAATCGTTTCAATCGTTTTTTTACTATAAACACGTCCCGTAGGATTTGATGGACTATTGATGACAATAAGTTTGGTTCTTTTCGTTATAGCTTTCCTCAATTCCTCTTCTGTTGGCTCAAAATTGTTAGACTCCTGTGTTTCAACTATCTTTGGTACTGCTCCTGATATTTTAACCTGTTCGATATATGTCTCCCAATAGGGAGCAATAATAAGAGCTTCATCACCGGTGTTTAATATCGTAAAAATACTATTAAACAAAGCGTGTTTTGATCCGCAGGAAATTAAACAATTCTCAGAAGCGCTATATTTCAATTGATATTTATCTTCCAACATTGAGCAAACAGTTTCTTTGAGATCGATTAAGCCAGAGTAAGTTGTATATTTTGTTTGGTTTTCTTTTATTGCCTTAATTGTAGCTTCCTTGATATTTTTTGGGGTTTTAAAATTTGTTTCAATAGTATCGAGTCTTAAAATTTTTCTACCATTATTTTCGAGGACTTTTATTTTTTCCTTGACTGTATTTGTAGGAGAAATTCTGATATTCGAAAGAGCACTATTCATGCAGCTCAGATTGTATATTAATCGGTAAATCAAAACAAGTTTTTCGTTTTTCATATAATTGATGAAAATGTAGGAAATTTTGATATTATATGATAATCAAAAAACATGAAGCAGATATTTATTAGAGATCTTATTTCAAACCTACCTAGAAAAAATGCTTCTTTCAATCTTCAATGCTGGATCAAAAAAAAGCGTGTTTATAAAAACGTTATTTTTTTGGATGTCGTAGACTCAACAGGAACAATGCAAATAGTAGCGGGATCTGATCAAATGAGCGAAACAGCTTTTCAGTCACTAAAAAATGTTACTAATGAATCCTGCATTGAAATATCTTGTGTGTATGCAAAAGATACGACTTCAAATAGTTACAATTTTTTATCGAAGGATTATAGCGTTATTGGAAAATGGGATCTCGAATTACAGCCTGGACCTCGCTCTGATTTTGATGTTTTCTCACAAAAAAAATCTGATTTCCTACTCAAAAATCGACACCTTTACATTAGGAATCCAAAAATTATGGCTATATTGAAATATCGTCATCAGATGATGGGAATCGTTCATGAATGGTACAGAAAAAATGGATTTATAGAAATTACAGCGCCCGTATTAACAAAACTTCCTTTATACGATGATGGAAGCGCAGTCCCTTTAAATATTGGAGATGATGATGTTTATCTTACTCAATGTGTAGGATTTTACCTTGAAAGTGCAGTAGCGGCTTTTGAAAAAGTCTATAACATAGGACCTAGTTTTCGGGGGGAAGAGAGTAGAAGCAAACGACACCTTATGGAGTATTGGCATATCAAGGCAGAAGTTGCTTTTGCTAACTTAGAAGACGGTCAAAAGATGATTGAAAATCAATTGCGTTATATTGCCAACGACTTATTAGAAAATGGACAGGATATTTTGAAAACTCTTAATGCACAACCCGCTATTGAAATTCTTCAAACCCCTTATCCCAAAATTAGCTACAGAGAAGCAGTTGAACTATTAAACAAGAATGGTCAAAAATTTACATTTGGAAAAAGCCTGAGTTCTATTGAAGAGGGAATACTGTCTAAAAAATTTAATACACCTTTTTGGGTAGTTGGGATACCAAAATCGCTCGAACCTTTTCCCTACGTTATTGATGACAAAGATACTGAAGTGACAAAAGTTTCAGATCTAATAGCACCAAGGGGATACGGAGAACTTCTAGGCGTTGCAGAAAAGATATTTAATGCCTCGGAGCTAGAAATGCGTATGAAAGATAAGGGAAAGGACAATAACGCAAACTACAAGTGGGTGAAGGAACTAAGGAATTCTGGATTTTTCCCGCATGTAGGATTCGGGATGGGCGTTGAAAGATTTATCAGATATATTCTTGGACAGGAACATGTTCGTGACGCAATCCCGTTTCCCAGAGTATTTCGAAGACGTATTTATCCTTAATCTAGTTTCTTTTCTAGGATTATCCTATCATCGTAGCCGGTTTCCAATTTGTAAAAATTTGATATTACACCTACTTCCGAAAAACCCACATTCATAAAAATAGTTCTAAAATATTGATTCCGACTCAGGATAAAATAAATTACAACCTCATAATCTCTTTTTTTTAGTTCTTCTAATACAAAATAAAGAAGCTTTTCTCCAGCTTGGTTTTGATTTCCTAGAATTCCGAATCCAAGCTCAACAACGTGTTTGTCTATATAACGGGTTAAAGGACGAATATCGCATTTACCAATAATTGAATTGCCTTTGGAAATTATGTATGACATTGGCCTTGCGTCTTTAACACCTTCCAAATAGTGGTGTATGTACTCGCGTTCGGATTCAGGAGTTACATGAAAATTTTCCACCACCCCAAGGTCTTGGTCAACAAATGCATTAAACCAATCGGTGAGCGCGTCTGCATGACCAAGCTCTAAAGGCTCAATAATAAAATTGTCTTCCATAACTTATTTTATATTCGATAAAAAAAATCCAATTATTGTTGGGCCATCGATTATTTTGCCCTCTTTAATCATTGTCTTTATTTTTTCAGGTTGTACGTATATTATATCAATATCCGATTCTGATACATCATACTTAGTATCTTCGAAAATTTCCACATTAGCCATTACAAAATGACATAATTGGGAAGAAGAACCCTTATTCAGCATGCATTTTCCTAAATATGTGATGTCTGCAGATTTGAATCCTGTTTCTTCCAACAGTTCGCGAGCTCCTGCTTTTTTGATATCTTCCCCGTCATTGAGAAGCCCCATGGGAAATTCAATCATTCTATTGTCTGCTAAATACCTATACTGTTCAATGAGTATATACTGTTGTTTGTAGAAAGGAACAATAACCACAATGTCATTTTTCTTATAATGCTCGTATACCCCCTTTTTTCCACTCGGATATATTACCTCATCGCAGAAAACTTGCATGTGCTTGCCTTTATAACAATGCTTTGAAGAAAGTTTTTTGTATTGGCCTCTCATGATTCCTTCTATCAACTATTGGGATTAATATGCATACTAGCAAAGTATTTCCTTTGCATTTCTCTGTCCAAAGCCCTAACCATTGTACCCGATATTTGATGCGTTGGATCAGGCAAGATTATCAATTCACTGTCAAATTCACTATTGATAATATTTACAGCATTTAATACATCATTATAATTGTCCATCGCCCTTACTGATAAGTATATTGTTCCGCCAGTGTTGATTAAGTAATTTGATAGTAGATCGCCGTTTCGTGCTTTTTTTATACGAGAAATCAACGTATCACTACCCATAACATGTCTTGTTTTCCCTTGAGCATCTAGCTGCGAAATGAGTTGTCTAAAATCTACAACTTGTCTCTGATTCGTCAAATCACTAGGAACACCCAGTACCGATACATAACTACGATCAGCAAATCCTTTCACCAGATTACCAACTCTACTAGTAAAACTGTCCTCGATAGATTTTTCTTCCGTCTTGGATACGGTAGTTGCAACTACTCGCGGGTTTAAAAGCTCAGCTTGAGACATCCTTCCAATTACCTCCTCTGCAACTTCTGCGTGTCCTACATGAGGAAAGGGATTAAAGGAGCCGGGATAGTGAGCAATAGATATGCTATCTTTTTCAAGTAACCCATCAGCATACAGTGTTGATAAAATCTGGCCTAATCGATTTAGAGTTCCAAAATCCGCACAAAATCCAATCATCTTTCGGTTGGAGGCAAGAAATTCTGATACAGTTTCGGAACTCCCGTTCACGGTTAGGCGCTCAAGTTGATCAAGAAAAGATAGAGCCTTTACTCTTTGTTGAGTCCAAAAATCCGATCTCTCAGTTTGTCCATTATTCGTTTGATTATCAGTGATGGGACCTGGCATGCGCAAAAAAACACCCATTTTGCCTAGAGTTTCTCCTGAACATAACTCAAGCACATCCAGTGGAAGCTGATTTTCTTGAGAGTACAGGACTTCATTTTGCAATGCTTCATGCAGTTGGGTGGCAAGCGCAAGCGTATCAAGTTCTGCATCATGACCTGATTTTACGTTAACAGTTTCACGCGCGGCGATACCAAGAAGGGTGGTTTTATTTTGGTAAATTTTCTCGTACGACTTTTCGGGAATCATATTTATTATTGAGAATCCTCATCCAGATACTCAGGCATCCTAATCCCACCAAATGACTTTTCAGCCAATCTATGCAACACTTTATACTGAGAGAGTAGTCCTGCATTTCGAAGAGTTGGTAAAACTTCACTTGAATATCTATAATTTGGGGGAAAATAACGAAATCCTTTGGTATCAATATCTTCATGAAGACCTTTGTATTTTGTGTCTATTGTCACAGGATGTATATCTCTCTTTTGTCCTTTTTTTGGGTCATAAAACATAATCATATCTTTATTAAATTCCACTCCTAACTTATCGCAAATTGCTTTAATCATCCCTGAAATTCCTTGAGAGGGATTATCAAATATGCCAGTTACTAGTACATGTGTCCTCATCCCCGTTTCTATTGCGTCTAAAACTGTTTCAGTCAAACAACTGTATGCTTCAGCTAAGTTTGTTAGTGAGATATCTCCATATTCTTCGAATGCCTCTTCGATCGTTGTGACATCCCTCGTAATGGTCCAATATTTTAGCCATCCATTATATATAGCCAATGGATCTCTTGTAACAGCCAATAATTGGGTTTTTGCTGTGAACACTTCTTTTGATATTCCAGCTCGTTGAGCTGCCAACTCCAATGCTCTTAAAGGGTAATGACCTATCATAGATTCGGTGGCAGGTCCATATGTTTCTTTTAAAATTACATGAGATCCTTCTCCGGGCATTTGAATTGTTGTAGGTTCTTCACCACGATTTCTTGGATATGCAACAGCATTTCTCAACATATCCTCACCATACCCATCAAAACTTGATGAACATGCAAGGACCTGGCTCATCGCTGTTGTCCCTCCTCTTGCAACACCAACCTCAATAAGAGTTTGAGGATAACCATTTGGAAATTCAATATATCGCGCAAAATCTTCCGGGGTCAAAATTCTTTTTTTCTCTTCTTCAAGTGCCGCGTTCTTCACATCAGTTACAGCAGGACTTTGACGATCGACTGGTGTAAAACTTTGTCTATTTTCAGACATAACACGTCTGTGAATAACTGGATACGAATCTACTATATGTCGCAATTAAAGTCAACCTAAGAAAGTTTTATCACCAATCAAAAGTGGTAGAATAAATGCAATTTGAAGCAAAGGAATTTTAAGTGAGCGTATGAGGAATTCGTGCTAGCTGGAAAAGAGTATGGTCTGCTCTTTTTATTATCAATTAAAGTAGAAATACCTAGCTTCGTATCTTCAATTTATCCTGATTAATCTATTCGTAACAATTCTCCGAATAACGTTTCTCTTTGGTGACCCTCAGTACAGTCCATTCGAACGAATTTTATCCTTTTGGGATCATCTAAGACAAGTATATCAAAGCGAGGAGGAAGAAATATGATAGACTGTTCCTCTTTGTTTAATGAGAATACTTTCTATAATTCTTTCCTTGATGATTTGAAAAAATGTAATGAAGAAGTTATTATCGAAAGTCCGTTTATAACTCCTGAAAGAGTGAGGACATTTACCCCTATTTTTGAAGAACTACTCAAAAGAAATGTCAAAATCTATGTTATTACACGCGATCCGAAAGAACACAATGAGTACATGGAGATTCAATCGGAAGAGGAAATATCAATGTTTGAAATTATAGGAGTGCAAACTCTACTTTGTTCGGGTAATCATCATAGAAAACTTGCAATAATCGATAGAAAAATTTTGTGGGAAGGAAGTCTGAATATACTGTCCCAAAACAATAGTCGTGAGATTATGAGAAGAATTGAAGATGAAGATATGGCAATCCAAATGTTTAATTTTTTGGAGTTTGGAAAATATTTTTAGGCTATAATATAAAGAAAGGAGGATTATGGATAAAGACAAGGTATCGAAGGAATGGCTCAAAAAACATGGGCATAAATTAAAGACAATTTACAGCTACGCTGTCGTTAATGATTTAGATATAAAGTCGGAAAAAGATGTTTTGAAAATTTTGACTATTGTTGATCCCGAAAATGCCAACAGCAAGTCCGCAAAAGTATTCTCTAAAATGCTTCAGCTTTTTGAAATGAAATTCAGAGAAACATTAAAGAAGAAGGTCTAGATTATTTTTTCTTCAGGACTAATTGAAGCCCCACAACATCAAGAATTTTGTTGAGTTTGGCAATAGAGGGATTTACCTCTCCACGCTCAATCATCGCAAAGTAGGTTGTTGTCATTCCCGCTTTTTTTGCAACCTCATCTTGGGTTAGCCCTTTTTTCTCCCGAGCTTCTTTGATTTGTTTAACAAGTTCTTTATCAATATTGTCTGACATAAATATATTTACAGATTATACTACTTTTGGGGTTAATATATGAATTTTATGGATTTCCTGTTAGAAAAGTCTTCGGGTTTACAGGTATTCCAATAGAATCAAAGTTACACGCTCTGTGTGATTTCAATCATTTCTATCCAACTATTAGGATTATTTAATTCGAAACATTTAGCTTGTTTGTCCTTGCTGTTGAGAGGGATTTGGTGGGTTGTTTGATTGTTCGCTACCGACGTTTGAATCTACTACTGGTTGTTCCCCTTGTATTGCTGGCTCAACTTTATCAGCCATTTCCAAGATCTTGTCCATATTTCGATTGCGATCCTGAGGAAATGCTCTGTTTAGTACATCTTTTAACACTTCAGACATATTGGTGTTTGACATATGCTTTCTATATTCTGTATCCATGACTTTACTTTGAAGTAGTAACCCAAACTCTCCCGTATATGGATCTGGATTTTTATCCTTAAATATATGTTGGCCTATAGATGCTAACAAAAGATCTTGGGCCATATTTCTATATTGAGAGAGCTGTGCTTCCTGTAAATTGGCTGGTAATTGATCAAGATTTGCAAACATTTCATCAATTGTATCTTGTATTTGTTGTCGTTCAGCCATTGTTACTTCATTAAAACTTAAACCTTCATCCTTATCGACTGGATGTTGATCCTCGCTAGTTTCAGACCGATTCGGAGTAGCTTCATTTATTTGTGGTGTTTTAGCAAGGGCTTCTTGTGGCGATTGGCTATTATCAAGTCCTTCTGGGTTATCAGGCATTCCTTCCATATTGACTTTATTTTGCTACAAATCTAAATCAATAGCAAGTCATCTTCTAAATTATGGATTTCCAGTTAGAAAAGTCCTCGGGTTTACAGGTATTCCAAAAACTCTTGTTTCGAAATGCACATGTGGTCCGGTTGACCAACCCGTACTTCCCTCAAGACCTATTACCTGGTCTGTTGTTTTTATCTCCTCTCCCGGAATTACCATTATCTTATCCAAATGCCCGTACAAAGAGGTAATATTGTTGCCGTGGTCAATTATTATGTGTTTTCCGTATCCCCAAAATATTTCCCCGGCATATACAACCTTACCGGGCATAAAAGATGTAACTGGATCTCCGATTTTGTTACTTGGATTTGCTATATCAATTCCTGTGTGAAGAGGCTGGTAGGGAAGATCTATCGCCCCAAACTCAAGGGTAACTACCCCATGGACAGGCCAAACCATAGGTCCGTTTACTTCTGCAATTACTTTTCCTGTTGCCGGGTCATGAATCTGAACTTTATTAGTTTGGGTATCAACAGTTGCTAAGTGGTCTGAGACAATATCAATTCCAGTCTGGGTAAGAATAATTACTGCAATAAAGGGTAATAGTGCTACGCCTAAAAAAGTTAATAAAACGTACTTTAACTCTCTTCTTAAAGAAAAGGCTGTTATTAATGCTTTAAGAAATAGTGGGTTCACTTGCTTTTAATGCGCTCCGAGGGTGTCGTTGAAATTAACGGGTGTTCTTTCTCGGATGCCACAACTTTAATAGCAACATGGTTTTGATCGGCAATAATTAATGCCTCACCCCTGTCGCATCCTAACAAAAACTTCTGCTCGTATTCGCTTAATTTAAATTCACGAGCTACACCTCTAATTGTGGTCGTATCTTGACGCATTAAAATCCTTAGCGACGCTTGTGAAGCAATTGCTTTTCCGTATTCGCTATTTAAAAAGTCATTTGCCTGTTGGGAAATAATCGATACCCCTAAAAAGTACTTTCTTGCACGTCTAGTTAGTCCTGAAACAAACTTTGCGCTTTCCTCATGCTGAAGTAGCATCCATCCCTCATCAATAACCAAAAGTCTTTTTTGTAAATTACTTTTTACCTGGTTATAGACAAAATTTGATATAACCATCATCATAATTTGCCTTAAGGACTCTGAAAGGTCTTTGATGTCAAACACAACCAACCTGTTATCAAGTTTTATGTTTGTTTGTGAATCAAAAACCGATGACAAAGATCCTGTGATATACTTTTCAAGCCTGGTTGCCAATTTTCTTTCTTTCATTTGCTTAAGTGTTTTATAAAGGTCTTTAAGAAGAGGATATTCTTGTTCTTTTTTCGGCCTTTCCCTGTGAGGTTTTGAGTTATGCCTTGTGTGTTTTCCTTTTAACGTAAAACCGAATGATTTATAAGTTTGGATAATTGCTTTATCAACTACAGCCTGTTCTTCGGGGGTTAAACCGTCAACCATTAGAGAAATGAGTTCGGTTAAGTCCTGAATGTGTTCTGAAAGATTCCCTTCATCACTATACGAGCTTAATGCAAAATCGAAGGGATTTATTTTTTCTTTGGACTTTACGGAAAACTTAATGTAAGTGCCAGCTACAGAGTTTGTTAATTGTTTGTATTCTCGCTCCGGATCGATAACAATAACTTTTGTTCCCTGCATTAGTTGCCTTAAAATTTCAACTTTTGCTGTATATGACTTTCCGCTTCCGGATTGGGCAAAGATAATGCTGTTTGCGTTATTTAAGGAAAACCTGTCAATTGTGACTAACGAGTTGCTTGATTTATTTATTCCATACAAAATCCCCGATTCAGAAACTAGTTCTGATGAAATAAATGGAAAAGTCAAAGCTGCAGATGAGCTGTCCAAATTTCTTTTTTGGGCTAGTTTATTTTCACCCCGTGGTAATACGGATTGCAGAGCCTCTAATTGCTGGAAGGTTGCTGTTTTTGCGTAAAAAAGTCTTGTTGATAATACGGTTTCGAGAAGCGTTGTTATTTTATTAAGCTCAATAAGAGAATTTGCAGTAAGTGTTACATAAATTGATATTTGGAATAATTTTTCCTGCCCCCTTTGGATCTTGTTTTTAAGCTCTATTGCTGATTCTAACGGGTCTAATATTTCAGAGCCGATAATTTTTCCTGTTTGCTGCATTGATCTTTTGGTTGACTCAAGTTCAGTTATTTTTCTATTGAGTTTAGGAAGCGCAAGATATGGGTCGATTTGCTCAATGTGGTATGAAATATCAATATCATGGTTAAAGTTAATAAGCATATTTAACCATCCGGTTGAAGCAACATAAGGATATCCGGAGATAAATAGTGTTCGAATAAATTTATTCTCCATCTGAAGGTATGTGGACTGTTCTTCAAGCCCCGAATAAGAAATAAGGTCAATCTGGTCCTGTTCGCCAAAATTAAAATTCAAACTGTCTTTTAGTTTCTTTGCCTTTTTCTTTTTATTATCAAAATATTTAAGATTAAATAGCATATTGGTTGTTGAATAAAACTTTTAAAGTCTCGCTTGTTAATTCCTGCGACTTTATTTGGTCTGGGTTATAGAATTTATAGAAAAGTTCTAATAGTTCAAGATTGTTTAATGGTCTTGTTTTCATTCCCAACTTTTCAAGCCCCTTTGAGACTATGTCCTGGTTTAGTAAAATCTGTTCCTTAATC
>CAYPEN010000008.1:0-36308 GCA_964409875.1 uncultured Gammaproteobacteria bacterium | reverse complement strand
ATCGGCAAAAACGTCGAGCGCGTTGGCGAGGGCGCATCCAGATAAGCGCGACAAGAACGTGAATATGGCGCGCCCGGAGGGGTGAGACGATGCGTTTGCGAACCATCGGTTCGCGCATCGGCGAACGCCCGAGCGCTGTGCGCGAGGGCCGGGAATCATGCGCGTTCACCCATAGTTTGACCGCCACGCGTTTATCAAAGTTTGGCCGCAAAGAATACATGAAAGCATTCAGCCAAGGTTGACGCGTAAATGAACTGAAGTTTGGCACCCGCGCTCAGTAGATTCCACGCGGATTTTTGCGTGGAGATTCTGACGATGACACGACGCTGCGCCTGTTGCGACAAGCCGTTCGAACCCCGCCCGCAAGTCGCCGACCAAGCCTTTTGTTCCTCGCCCCGCTGCCAACGCGCACGTAAGCGGCGGTGGCAACGAACTAAACTTCAGACCGATCCCGACTACCGGATCAACCAGCAGGCAGCTCAGCAGGCGTGGTCACAGCGCAATCAAGGGTATTGGCGTAATTATCGCACCGCCCGGCCCCTCTATAAGCAGTGCAACCGCGAGCTGCAGCGGACGCGAGATGACCGTAAGCGGAATATCACGCGGCAGACCAATCTTGCAAAGATGGACGTGTGCACCCTGCCATCCGGCCTATATCGCATCACGCGGCCCCCAGCATTTTCGAGCAAAAACGGTAATTCGTGGATCGTCAAAATTACACCGGTCCGATTGAAGCCTCCGCGCAAGATGGACGTGTCAAGAGAGGACTTGATCGACGCCCGTTCGTTCCGCCCGTAACGTTCACTGCCAAACGGGTTCTCGAACATCCTGCATGCCAAACAACCATGTGAATTGCGGCTATGCAGTAGCAGCGGCTCGTCCATTGAAGGGAGCGGCAGACCCGAGATTGCCAATCACAGCGAGTGACTGGGTCTATGCAATCCAATGAATCGCTCCCAAGTCCAGGGCAGGTGTTCAGCGCCGCGCAGTACGTGCGCATGTCGACCGAGCACCAGCAGTATTCGACGGAGAACCAGGCCGACAAGATCCGCGAATACGCCGCCCGACGTAACATCGAGATCGTGCGCACATACACCGACGCGGGGAAGAGTGGCCTGCGCATCGACGGTAGACAGGCGCTTCAGCAACTGATCGCGGATGTGCAGTCCGGCAACGCCGACTTCCAGATCATCCTCGTCTACGACGTGAGTCGCTGGGGCCGGTTCCAGGATGCGGACGAAAGCGCCTACTACGAGTACATCTGCCGTCGCGCCGGAATTCAGGTTGCCTACTGTGCCGAGCAGTTCGAGAACGACGGCTCGCCCGTTTCCACCATCGTCAAAGGTGTCAAGCGCGCGATGGCAGGCGAATACAGTCGCGAGCTTTCGGCGAAGGTGTTCGCCGGGCAGTGTCGTCTAATTGAACTTGGCTTCCGACAGGGTGGGCCCGCGGGCTATGGCCTACGGCGCGTGCTGATCGACCAATCCGGTTCTGTGAAAGGACAGCTCTCGCGTGGCGAGCAAAAAAGCCTGCAAACGGATCGTGTGATCTTGCAGCCCGGCCCGGACGACGAAGTGGCCATTGTCAACCGCATCTACCGCTGGTTCGTCGATGACAGTCTGCTCGAATCGGAGATCGCCGAACGCCTTAACGCTCAGCTTGTGCTCACCGATCTGGGGCGGGTATGGACGCGGGCCACCGTGCGTGAAGTACTCTCGAACGAAAAATATATCGGCAACAACGTCTACAACCGGCGCTCCTTCAAGCTCAAGAAGGTGCGTGTAGTGAACCGGCCGGAAATGTGGATCAGGAAGGAGGGCGCGTTTGAGGGCATCGTGCCACCGGAACTGTTCTTCACCGCACAGGGCATTCTGCGCGAGCGCGCACATCGATTCAGCAACGAGGAGCTGGTCGAGAAGTTGCGCCGCCTGTTCCAACAGCACGGCTATCTTTCCGGCCTGATCATCGACGAGGCCGAGGGTATGCCCTCGGCGGCGGCCTACGCGCATCGTTTCGGCAGCCTGATACGAGCCTACCAAGCAGTTGGATTCACGCCGGATCGTGACTACCAGTACCTGGAGGTCAACCAGTTTCTGCGTCGCCTACATCCGGAGATCGTCGGTGAAACAGAACGGATGATCGCGGAAGTCGGTGGCACAGTCGCGCGTGATCCGGCGACCGACCTGCTTACAGTCAACCGAGAGTTCACTGTCTCGCTGGTGCTTTCGCGCTGCCAGATTCTCAACAATGCACGCCGCCGCTGGAAGGTGCGCTTCGACTCCAGCCTTACTCCGGATATCACGGTTGCGGTGAGGCTGGATGACGCCAATCAGGCAGCGCAAGATTACTACCTGTTGCCGCGTTTGGACTTTGGCCAACCGCGCATCCATCTGGCCGATCACAACGGCCTTGAGTTTGAAAGCTATCGCTTCGATAGCCTGGACTACCTCTACAGCATGGCCGAGCGCAGCCGTTTGAGGAGAGTCGCATGAGCAAGCGGCATCACTCCACCGAACTGCAAATGATCCCAATCGATCAGATCACGGTTCTCAACCCGCGCGATCGAAATGGCCGCGTGTTTGAAGAAATCGTCGGCAGCATCCGCAACCTCGGCCTGAAGAAGCCAGTCACGGTCACGCCACGTAGCGACTTAGAGGATGGCAAACGTTACCTGCTGATCTGCGGCGAAGGCAGGCTCAAGGCGTTCAAGTCGCTCGGTGAAAAGCAGATTCCGGCGCTCGTGGTCAGCGTCAATGACGAAGACGCATTCATCATGAGCCTGACCGAGAACATCGCCCGGCGCGCCTACCGTCCATTGGAACTGCTGGCGGGAATCGAGCAGTTGCACAAAAAGGGTTACGACAAAAAGGTCATCGCACAGAAGACCGGTCTGTGTGTGCAGTACGTCAAGGACATACTGTTCCTGCTAAAGAATGGCGAGGAACGCCTGCTGGTAGCCGTGCAGCGGGGTCGCGTGCCTCTCAATACAGCCATCGCCATTGTAAGTGCAGGCAATGACGAAGCCGCACAGGCGGCGCTGCAAGATGCTTACGAAAGCGGCAAGCTACGCGGCGCGCAGTTGATGCAGGTGCGTCGCGTGCTCCAGCAGCGCAGCAGCTTGGGCAAATCCATCGCTCGCCAGCCTGCGCGCAAAGGTTCATCCGTCACCACGTCTAGTCTCGTGCGCAACTATCGGAACGAGGTTGACCGCCAGAAGCTGATGGTCAAGAAAGCTGAGTTCACCCAACAACGCCTCCTGTTCGTGATCGAAGCGCTGCGCCAGTTGCTGGCCGACGAACACTTTTCCGACCTGCTACGCGCCGAAGGGCTGGATGCCTTGCCCAAGCAGCTGTCCGAGCGCGTCTGGCCTGCCGGTCACGCGGCATGACCCGGCCGCCGTTGGGGTTCATTCCCGATCCGTTGATGCTTCCGTTGGATCGGATTTTACCGTCACGCAAGATGCCCGACGGCATTTTGGCTTCGCGCAAATTCAAGCAGATTGTCGCGTCAATCGAAGCAGTTGGGTTGATCGAGCCCTTGAGCATTTGCAAGGCCGACAAAACTACCGGACTGCATGTACTCCTGGATGGACATGTTCGGCTGGCGGGGATGCGGCAGCTTGGTTACGTCGATGCGCCATGCCTGGTCGCTAGCGATGACGAAAGCTACACATACAACAATCGACTTAATCGCATCTCCACGATCCAGGAGCATTACATGCTTCGGCAAGCGGTCGCGCACGTCACACCCGCCCGACTGGCTGAGGCGCTGAACGTGGATGTCAGCCAAATTGAAAAGAAAGTGGGCCTGCTTGAGGGCATCTGCCCCGAGGCAGTCGAAATGCTAAAGGATCAACATTTTTCCGCCAACATGGGCGCGGTGCTGCGCAAGATGAAGCCCACGCGCCAGATCGAATGTGTCGAATTGCTGTTGACTGCCAACAACATGACGGTTGCATACGCGGAGGCGTTGCTCTTGGCGACGCCATCAAGCCTTCTCGTCAGTGAAGCCAAACCGCGGAAGATGCGTGGTGTCACGGCGGAGCAAATGGCGAAGATGGAGCGCGAAATGGGCAACATTCAGGGGCAACTGAAGCTCGTCGAGAAGTCCTATGGCCAAGACGTTCTGATCCTTGTGCTGGCGCGCGGCTATCTCGGAAAACTGATCGACAACAAACCGGTGTTTCGTTTCTTGTCACAGCGCCAACCCGATGTGCTGGCCGAGTTCGAGAAGGTCATCCAGACCGTGGCGTTGGACGGCAAATGAATGGCCGGATCGTCAGCGCCACTCCGACTGCGTCATTGCACACTACCTCAGCATTCGATGACGCTGATGAGGGCGACAATCCGGCAATGGCGGTACACCGCAACGCGCCGCAAGCCGATCCTGGCTGCCTCTATGGCTTGATCGGTGACGTCGCCCGCGCTGGCAGCGAAGGCACGGAAACCAATGCCTGCGCCATCGCTGCCAACTTTATGGCTTACCTATCGTGTGCGATCGGGCGTGGCGCTTACCTGTCCATTGGCAACACCCGCCACCATGCGCGTCTATTTTGTCTGCATATCGGGCGCTCCGGCCGCGGCCGCAAGGGCGATGCGGTGTCACTCGTTTTGCGCATCGATCAGGCGATCCGTGAGATGAGCGGAGCCTTTGCGCCGCAGATTCATCGTGGCGGTCTGTCCAGTCGCGAGGGACTAGTGGCGCTGATGCACGATGGCTACCGGCAAGGTCGAATGGAGATTCCTCCGATTGCGGACAAGCGTCTGTGGGTTGTCGAATCCGAGTTTGCCAACGTGCTGCATCAGGGGCGGCGCGATGGCAACACGTTGTCGGCGGCACTGCGTGATTGTTGGGACGGCATCGATCTCAAGCCAGCTACCAAGTCGAATCGACTTTATGCCAGTCACCCGCATGTCTGCCTGAGCGGCGCAATCTCGCCCAACGAACTAACGAACTTGATGAGCGCTCGCGAACTCACCAACGGCTTCGCGAATCGTTTCCTCATGATCTGGGCCGAGCGCACGCGGATGCTCCCGTTTCCGAAGGAGACGCCGCAAGTGGTTGTCCAAATGCTGGCGGAGCGTACCAGAGAGCTAATGGTCTTTGTTGGCGCCGACCAGCACGATGAGCGCGATCACCTTCGGATGGATCTGACTACACAGGCTCAATGGCACTATGGTCAGCTCTATCGGGGCGAACTTAGCGACGACTTCGGTGACGGCGTTGTCGGTGCTCTTCTGGAGCGCCGCGCGCCGATGTTGCTTAGGTTGGCAATGCTGATGACCCTGACCGACTTGCAGACGCGGATCGACGTGCGCCATATCGACGCGGCAATGGCGTGGATTCGCCACGCCGCTGCCTCCGTTCGATTTGTGTTCGTCAGTGCAGCGGAGGAGGCGAGACTTACGCAACTCTCGGAGCTATCGAGTCGAGTGTTGGCCTTCTTGCGCGAACGTGGTGAGGCCACGCGCAGCCAGATCAATATCGAGTGCTTCCGCGGCAAGCTGCCCAAGGCACGCATCGACGCCGGCCTGGAACATCTGCTGGCTAGTACGCCACCCAAGATCAGCGTGCACGTGGTCGGCCGGTCCAACGACATGCCGGGTTCGCCGACCCGTGTCTACCGGTTGGCGTAGCGCCGCGGAAGCTCATTTCGCTCATTTCGCCGCGTCGAGTCGCTCGCAACTACTTGTCGAGATTCTCATTTCGCTGATTTCGCTCATTTCGCCGCGCCTCCTTGTGGATTGCGTGGATCGGCGCCTTTCCGGCATGTGGGCTCGGGAACAGGATCGCGCGCTGATTTGCAACGCGATACGAGCGCTCCTTCGGCACTGCGCTCAGCGGGGTGCCCTTTGGAAGCACAAACCGATATCGCTTCAGGAAGCTGAGTTGTAGCTTCCACTCCTTCGCAAGGTCGTCCGAGTCGTCCCTGGTGGAACATTCACAGCGAATCCCAAAGCTGCTCGATCATGCGAGCGGTGGTCTTCATGTTCTGGATTGTCGCGGCGCGGATCTTTTTGATCCGGTGAAGTACGCCAGTTGATAAGTCGAGCATTTCAAATTGTTTGGGGTCGAGGTCGATCGAGTTTTGCTCATAAATCCAATGCGCAATTTCGAGTAGCCGCTTTGCAACGTCTTCATCAAATTTAAACGCCGTACAGTTGTAGTAGATGACGACGGTGCGATCGTTGTCGTCCTTCGCCTCGATATCGGGAGATGCTTTCAACTCAACACTGCCAATGTTCGAATTCACGCGTGGAACACGGATCGACTTCAAATGGCGGTCGCTCTCGGGAAGTTTTCCGAATGCCCCTATAGCGCGCTCTAGATTGTGTCGCCGGTGCGGTAATCGCTCTCCCGCAGCTTTCGCGATGGCAGCCTTGAGCACATCGTGAGGCGCGTCTGATTTATAAGCGGCGCGGAACGCTGCTACTGCCGGCGCGTAATAGGGAACTCGAAATACATTGGGCGATTGACCAGGATATTTCTGCGCAGCAAGGACGCGCATTTGCGCGTGTCCCGGGAGAGACATCATCTCTGCCATGCTTCTAGCGTTGACGCGCGGCATTTCGGCCCCCTGAAAAATTGCGCATTCGTTCGGCAATTCTGGAACGGCGTTGTGGAAAGTCAATAGCAAATGCTTACAGGTAGCAGCTGCATGGCAGATCCGAGATTGATGTTTCCATTCGGGTTTTCAGTCTGTTTGACAAGCAGAAATGCCGAGCGTAGTATACAAATACCGTTCGGATAGACCGAATGGTGCCAACTATCCATGAGGGATTCTCATGCGATTCGAGTATCTGGTCTTCATCGGGCGTTTCGAGCCCTTCCACAACGGTCATCATGCAGTCCTGCGCCACGCGCTTACGCTCGCGCGCAAGCTGATCGTTCTCGTCGGCAGTGCGCACAAGCCGCGCACGATCAAGAATCCGTGGAACGTCAGCGAGCGCGAGGTGATGATTCGCGCTGCGGCCAATGATGCCGCCGATCGCGTGATCGTCCGTCCGCTTGCCGATCATCTGTACAACGAAACGCTTTGGGTCAGCGACGTGCAGCGCACGGTCGCCGAAGCGATTCGCGCTGACGGCGGCGCGCCCGAGGCGAGCGTCGGCCTGATCGGCCGCGACAAGGACGGCTCAAGCTACTACCTCAAAGAATTTCCGCAGTGGCAGCTGGTCGACGTGCAAACCTGCGAAGTGCTGTCGGCGACCGAGATCCGCGAACACTTGTTCGCCGGTGACGACGGCGCACTGTTGATGATCAAGGCCAACGTGCCGGCGCCGGTGTACGGAATGCTCGATGCGTTCCGCAAAACGTCGCCTGCGTACAAACAACTCCTGCGCGAATTCACCTTCATCCGCGAGTACAGGAAAGGTTGGGAAGCGGCCCCTTATCCGCCGACGTTTGTTACGGCCGATGCCGTCGTTGTCCATTCAGGACACGTGCTTCTGGTGAGGCGCGGCGCCGAGCCGGGTAAGGGGCTGTGGGCGTTGCCGGGCGGATTTGTCGCCCAGGACGAAGCCGTTCTCGACACCGCAATTCGTGAGCTGCGCGAAGAGACTCGGCTTAAGATTCCGGTGCCCGTCTTGAGAGGTTCGATCAAGAGTCGACACGTGTTCGATCATCCGGATCGTTCGTTGCGCGGGCGCACGATCACCCACGCGTTCTACTTCGAGTTTCCCGCAGGCGAACTGCCGCAAGTGCGCGGCGCCGACGACGCCGACAAGGCGCGCTGGGTGCCGATCAGCGAAGCGCTCGCGATGGAAGAGCAGATCTTTGAAGATCATTTCCACATCCTGGAGCACTTTGTAGGAAGTGCGTAGCAGGACAAGCCGCCGCGCGGGCCGGCACCGCCCGCGCCAGTTTCGGACAGACCGGAACTGACACCCATCGGAAGGAGCTTCCGTATGAACCACCTCGACAATCTCATCCTCAATACCGACAGCTACAAGGCCAGCCACTGGCTGCAGTACCCGCCCGGCACCGAAGCGACGTTCTTCTACGTCGAATCGCGCGGCGGCGTGTACGAGCGCACTGTGTTCTTCGGCCTGCAGGCGATCATCAAGGAATACCTCAGCAAGCCGATCACGCACGCAATGGTCGACGAAGCGCGTAATTTCTTTGCTGCGCACGGCGAGCCGTTCAACGAACCCGGCTGGCGTTACATCGTCGACAAGCACAAAGGCTTTCTGCCGATGCGCATCCGCGCGGTGCCGGAAGGTACGGCAGTACCCACGCACAACGCGCTGGTCACGATCGAATCGACCGATCCGGAATGCTTCTGGTTGCCGTCGTACGTCGAAACGCTGCTGCTTCGCTTGTGGTACCCGGTCACGGTCGCCACGCAAAGCTGGCACCTGAAACAGCTGATCCGCGAATACCTGGAAAAAACCAGCGACGATCCGACCGGGCAGCTCGCGTTCAAGCTGCACGACTTCGGTGCCCGCGGTGTATCGAGCGCCGAGTCGGCTGGCCTCGGCGGTGCCGCGCACCTCGTCAACTTCATGGGCACCGACACCGTTTCGGGCGTGCTCACGGCGAAAGCGTACTACCACGAGCCGATGGCAGGTTTCTCGATCCCGGCCGCCGAGCACAGCACGATCACAAGCTGGGGCAAGGACCACGAGGTCGACGCCTACCGCGCCATGTTGCGCCACTTTGCGAAGCCCGGTGCACTCGTCGCCGTCGTGTCGGACAGCTACGACATCTACAACGCGATCCAGAACCACTGGGGCAAGACGTTGCGCGAGGAGGTAATCAAGTCTGGCGCCGTGGTTGTCGTTCGCCCCGACTCGGGCGAGCCGGTCGATGTCGTGCACAAGAGCCTGACCCTGCTCGATGAATCCTTTGGCAGCACCGTCAATAAGAAAGGCTTTAAGGTCCTCAACCACGTTAGGCTGATTCAGGGCGACGGCGTCAACCCGACGAGCATCCGCGCAATCTTGGAGCGCATTACCCGCGCAGGCTACGCGGCCGACAACATCGCGTTCGGCATGGGCGGCGCCCTTCTGCAGGGCATCAACCGCGACACGCAGAAGTTCGCGCTCAAGTGCTGTGCCGCACGCATCAATGGTGGGTGGATCGATGTGTTCAAGGCGCCCGTGACGGATCCCGGCAAGCTGTCGAAGCGGGGTCGCTTGACCCTCCTGCATCACAAGGAGTTCGGCACGTATCGCACGGTGCAGATTCCGGACACGGTGAAGAATGTGGAGGACCTCAAGCCCAACGATGGCTGGGAACACGCGATGGTCACCGTCTATGAAGACGGTCGCCTGGTCAAGGATTGGACATTCGCCGAAGTGCGCGCCCGCAGTAATGCGGCCAATTGAGGGAGGATGCCATCATGCTCGGATTCCAATTCGTCAAGGCAACCCCCAACACGTACCTGATCCAGGTGCGCAACGGCAAGACGGTTCGCGAAGGCACGGGACTTGCGTTCTGGTACTACGCGCCGCGCTCGTCGCTCGTCTCGATTCCGCTCAACAGCATGGACTTGCCGTTCATGCTGCGGGAGGTGACGAGCGACTTTCAGGAAGTGTCGGTCCAAGGCCAGGTGACGTTCAAAGTGACGGATCCTGCGGTGCTCGCCGCGCAGATGAACTTCACGCTCAAACCAGACGGCAACTACATTGCCGAGGATCCGGCGAAGCTGCCCGGTCGTGTCGCCAACGCCGTGCAAGTTAACCTGCACTCGGCGCTGCAGGCGCTGACTATGAGCGAAGCGTTGCAATCGACCGACAGCATTGTCACCAGCGTCCGCCAGAGTCTGAAAGCCACCGACGTTCTGGCAGCATTGGGTATCGCAGTTCTCGACCTGTCGATTCTCGCCATCAAGCCGAATCCTGATACCGCACGAGCGCTGGAGGCGCCCGTCCGCGAGCAGATCCTGAAACGCGCGGATGACGCCACCTACGAGCGTCGCAATTCCGCCATCGAGCAGGAACGCAGCGTCAAGGAGAATGAGCTCAAGACCGACATCGCCGTGGAACAGAAGAAGCGCCAGATCAAGGAGAACCAGGTCGAGACCGAGCGCACGATCCTCGAGAAGCGCCAGCAGATGCAGCAGCAGGAGATGACGGGCAAAATCAAGCTCGAGGAGCAGAACAAGTCGCTGGTGGAGCTTGCGACCGAAAACCAGAAGCGCGAAGCGGACGTCAAATCCTACGCTCTCAATGCGGCGATCACGGCGATCAAGCAACTCGATGCCAAGTCGCTGCAGGCGTTGTCGATCGGAAGGATCGATCCGTCGACGTTGATGGCGCTCGCGTTCCAGGGGCTGGCCGAAAACGCGGCGAAGATCGGCGAGCTCAATATCGCGCCCGATCTGCTCAAGCAGATCGCCACGCGCAAGGCGGCGTGATGCCATGGAGGACCAGCACAAGATCGTGCTCGTCACCCGGCGAAGTCGCCTGGATGATCTGATCGCGCGGTTCAATACGATCGAGCAGGCGAAGTTCTATGTCGAGCACATGGGCGCGGACTTCACCGACTACGAGCGGGAACACCGGACGTACCAGGCGGCGATCGCGGATGCGGAAGGAACCATGCAGCGGTTCGGGCGCGTCCAGCGCCTGGATCGCGCGTTCCTGCCGAACTTCCTGTTTCCGCCGGAAAGCTTGATCGTCGTCCTGGGACAGGACGGTCTCGTCGCCAACACGCTCAAGTACCTCGACGGACAGCGCGTTATCGGCGTCAATCCGGATCCGACACGGTGGGATGGCGTGCTACTACCGTTCAAAGTGGTGGACCTCAAGACGGTCGTCCCCGAATCGCTGACCGGGCGGC
The DNA here is from genome assembly GCA_964409875.1 of uncultured Gammaproteobacteria bacterium. Classification (GTDB taxonomy): domain Bacteria; phylum Patescibacteriota; class Microgenomatia; order Levybacterales; family GWA1-39-11; genus JAUSNA01. The sequence goes on along the minus strand of CAYPEN010000008.1, from coordinate 25,523 downwards.
GATCGACTCGAACCGTCACGATGGCGCGCGCACGATTGAGCGACGGACAGGAATTGCGGGCGGTGAATGACTTATTCATCGGCCCGCGTTCGCACGTTTCAGCTCGTTATTCGCTTACCCTGGGGAAGACGAGCGAGACGCAGTCCTCGAGCGGCATCATCGTCTCGACGGGTCTTGGGTCGACCGGGTGGATGCGCAGCGTGCTGACCGGTGCGATGGGTGTCGCATCCGGTCAACCCGCTACCGAAATCGCCTCACTGCGCAAACAGGGATTTGCCTGGGAGTCCGAGTACCTTTACTTTGCGGTACGCGAGCCGTTTCCAAGCCGCATGACGCAGACCAACATCGTATTCGGCAAGGTCTCGACCTCGTCGCCGCTGACGCTCACTTCCCAGATGGCAGACTATGGCGTGATCTTCAGCGACGGGTTGGAACAGGACTACCTTGAGTTCAATGCCGGCATGACGGCGACGATCGATGTCGCAGAGCGGCGCGGGCATCTGGTGCACTGATATGCAAGCGGCCCCTTCCATTCTCATCACCGACTGCCTGCAGCGGGATTTTGTGGGCCCGATCGGTCGCTTCGATTCGTTGCCAAATGCGTTGCATATCGGCCACGACGAATCCCGACGACTGCTAGGACCGCTGCCGGCAGAAGCCCCTGTCGCCCGCGTCATTGCCTGGGCGCACCAACAGCCGGCTCATGAACTCCTCGTCGTGCACGTGCGAGATTGGCACAACCCGGATGATCCAGAGCAAAAGGAACACCAGCGTTTTGCGAACGAAAACACTGCACTGGGTAGAATGGGTGCGTGGCCGCAAACCGCGCAGAATCGTGAGTTGTTAAACGATGGAAAAGATGCCGAATCTCCCTGCGGATCCCAAAGACGTTATTGAGCACATCCGCCGTTACGAATTCGGCGTTGGCGCATCACTCGAAGGAGACGGATTAGTTGTCGTCGAAAACATGCGGCGACGCTACCGGAATCTCCTGGCGACAATTGCCGAGGACCTTAATTCCAAAGATTCGCACTTTGTCCTAGAGCTGGTTCAAAACGCCGAGGACAATAGCTACGCCGATGGTGTCGCGCCGAGCCTCTCGTTCATTGCCGAGCGCGATCGTCTAATAGTCATCAATAATGAAATCGGCTTCCTTCGCGAGAACGTCGTAGCACTATGCAGTGCTGGCGAGAGTTCCAAGAAGAACAAGACCGGGTACATCGGCGAAAAGGGTATCGGCTTTAAATCGGTCTTCAAAGTGACCGATGCCCCAGAAGTACACTCCAATGGATTTCATTTTCAATTCAACCGTTCGGATCCCGCTGACCTCCTTGGCTATGTTGTTCCTCATTGGAAGAATCCAGAGTTCTCCGTCGACAGCGGGGTGACGACACTTGTTTTGCCGGCTCGGCATGGAAGGCACTTTTCGCACGAACTACTGAAAGACCTTGATGCCACGCTGCTGCTCTTTCTGGAAAAGCTCCGGCGAATTGGGATCACGTGGTCCTCCTCCGTTGTGCAATACATGCGCAACGACGACGGCCCGATCACAACGCTCACGACTACCAACGCAGCGTCACATCGGCCCGTAGAAGAATCACGGCGACGTTTCTTTCGAACGGCGACGAAGTACGACATGTCCGACCTGCATGAGCCTAAGCGTGAAGGCATCACCGAGACCGAACTGGTGTTGGCGTTCCCGCTGTCAGACGAGGGAGAAGCTGCGCCGGATCTCGGCAGCTCCACTTATGCGTTCCTGCCGATCCGCGCTTTCGGCTTCCCCTTCTGCATCCAGGCCGACTTCGTACTTATCTCCAGTCGCGAGGGCGTTCACGAGGACCTTGAGTGGAACATTACGCTGCGCGACGAGATCGCAGCAGCCTTCGTTGAAGCGGTGGAGGCATTCAAGTCTCTGCCACGTCTTGCTAATACTTATCTGCGCTTCCTGCCCGAAGCGAATGCGGTCCATGACCCGTTTTTCCAAATCGTTGTGGACCAGGTCGTCGAGGCGCTGGCTGAAGTCGATTGCGTTCCCGTCGAAGGGGGGCAATGGCGTACGCCTAAGCAAATCATCATTGCCTCCGATGACGAACGGGATCTTTTCAGCCCGCAAGATGCCATCGAGCTCTTTGGCGCCGAATATCCCAGTAAGGACTTCAAAGCGAAACTGGGACAACTTGGTCGCATTGGCTGCCGAACTTTGTTGCCCAGCGACGTCGTCAGAATATTCACCGAGCACACGAGCTGGCTCGCATCGAAGTCGACGGAGTGGAAGGCAAAGTTGTTTGCTTATTTGGCTTCCGATCGGGCGACATACGTTGTTCTACTAAAGATTGTTCCTTGCCTACCTGTGGCAGGCGATCGATTTTCGTCACCACAATCTGGCCCAGTCTTCTACCCGTTGAGCGCGGGGGAAAAGTACGAATTCGAGCACGAACTCACTATTCTCGACGAAGACATCTATAAGGCGGCACTGGCAATTTCGCCCGAAGTCACGGCGTTGTTCCAAGACTTGGGAGTGAAATTGGACAATCCCTATGAACTAATTCGCGGCCACATTTTCCGGCAACACGCTCGGACGAAGTTGGACAGCAACCGGCAGGCGCTCATCGGCCATGTTAGATACATTCGCGACAAGCTAGATGTCTATCTGGAAATGGCGGCAAATACAGGTCAGTCTGAAAAAGATGCGCTGATAGCTCTCAAATCCGGCTTGTGGATTGGAACTAACAAAAAGAGTGAGGAAAGTTGGACTTTCAACAGGCCATCAGAGCTTTACCTTGGCAAGGACTACTGCCCCGTGTTCGACATTGATACGTTGCTGGGTGACAAGCTGGATCCGGTCCACTTGGTATCCGACGCTTATCTGGGCAAAGTGCGCACGATCACGAATGTCGAAACCACGGAACAAGAACTGGAACGGTGGCGACGCTTTTTCTATCGCATCGGCGTAAATGAATCACCTCGTCTGACTGGGGAAGCGCATACCGTCGCCTGCAGTCCGGAACTAAAGGCTCTGCTTGAATCCGGCGAGAGCAGGATTCGCCGGGCGGCGCTCGAGTGCCTCGACCGGTATTGGCACAAGTACGAGAGTAGCCTCAAGTATTCTTATACGAGGTACAGGCAACAACATTCACAAGAGACTCCGTTCCGAAACCAGTTGCGTGAAACAAAAGCACCGAGTAAGCACCACACGACGGCACGGTTGCCCGAGACATACCTAGATAATGAATCCGTCAAGAACACTCTGGGCGGAAGCATAGTTTTCGTAGATGCTGATCTAAAAAATGAAAAATTTCTTGATGCAACGGGCATTACCCATAAAGTCAATGCGGCCGCCTGCATTAAACGTCTTGAGCAGATCCGCGACAGCGAGGATCGCGCGACGCTGGACCAAGTCCGGCCAATTTATCGACAACTAGAGCTATTGTGGCCTGCTGAAAGGATCGCCATTGAAAACGCCTTCAACAACAGACCTCTCATCTTGCTCACTCAAGGAGATCGTGAAACCTGGGGTTTCCCTAGAGATGCATGTTGGAAGTCGACGGGTGTAAAGCTTCTCGACACGCAGTATCCTCCGCTGCGGACGTTGTACCAAGAACACCAGACATTCTTCACGAAACAGCTAGCCGTTCCCGAAGAATTGTCGCTAACGAAGTGGGTCGACGCGCTAACTGCACTTTCAGATATCGAAGATTCGCAGGAGCGACAGAACAGCGCTTTACGAATCTACCAGCGCTTGAGCAAAAAACTTGGTTCGCAACCTGAAACCGAATCAAATTGGTTCCAACGATTTGCGGTCGAGCCACTCTATCTTGACCACCATGGAAGACTGGTTTCCAAGTCGAATGCACTCTACGCAGACGACGATCCTTCGTATGCGGTCTTGTTCGAAGATGATCCAACTATTTCGTTCTTGGCAGTCGCACGGGAGCAGCTGCCAAGTATTGCCAACCTGCTCAAGCACACAGAGATCGCGCGCATTTCAAGTGCGGTGGACACTCAGGCGACGACAGAAACTATCGGCGAGACAGACCAGGACCTGACCCAGCGAGTCCGTGCCTTCTTCGGCCATATCGCTCGAATGGTGTACTCACAAAGCCCCGAACTGTTCGAAGCCGCGGTTAAGGAAGGGCTTTTTGAGCAGCTTCGTAAGCTTGAGATTCAGCGCGTCCACTCGTTGGAGGTAGTAGTCTCGTTGGGCAGCCTGTCTCGAACCAAGGCGGGTGATGCCGCACCCAAGGGCAATCAACTTTTGTTGCGTGCCGATGCTCCCTTGCCTGTTTATCATCTTGCGAAGGAGGTCTCCAGAATACTTCGGCTACCTCAGGCGCAAGAGGCGTCTTTGGGCAACATGTTGCGCTCGACAAACGTAAGAGAGGCGGACGATTATCTCTACCTTGAACGTATAAGCCAGCTTCCCGCCGAAGCTCAGGCGTTGCTTGACGGCGTAGAAATCGATCAGTTTGATGATGCCGTGGCCGAGGAGACCATAACTGCAAGCGCAACACCGGAGCGCCTCCTGCCCCCTGAGCATCCTGTCTCAGGCGCACTCTCGGACGACAATTCCCACGAACGGTTCACCGGGACCGTGATTCCCCTGCCAGTGCCTCCGGCACCATCCCACCCCCAAGATTCTCCGCGATTGCCCAAGGATTTGATCACTGGTGCTGCGCCCACCATGTCGGACAGCGTCGTCCAGCCAATGGCCACCATCGTCACAGCCCCGATATCGCCGTCCTCGCCACTGGTTCAAATTGATGGAGACGTGCCGACGCTGACGCACCCGCCTGTACGACTCCCTCTGGCGATGACTCCTCCGTCATCCGGCAGACGTACGCACAAAGGCACCGCCTCGTCCCGCTCGTTCGAGCGAACAAAGACGGGCCGCTTGCTCAGCTATGTCGAAACTTCGGACCACGAAAAAGACGGCTTTAGCGACAAGGGCGACAGCGACCCGGAGATCGCCAAGCGCAAGAAGTTTATCGAGGAAGCCGCCATAAGCCACTTCCTTGCCATCGCCGCCGGCCAATGGAAGCAAGTGCGCGTCATGGAAAACCCGAACAACCCTGGCTTCGATATTTCTGCGATTGCGTTTGATGGCAGCGAGGAGTTTATCGAGGTCAAGGGGCAAAGTGGCGCCTGGACTGAGAGCGGCGTGACGGTGACGCCAAATGAGTTGCTCAAGGCATCGGAGGAGCGTGAGCGTTATTGGCTTTGTGTCGTGGAGTACGCTACTGACCCACGGCGCCAGCAGCTCTATCTCATCAATAATCCATTCGGGCTTGCCAACCAGTTTCGCTTCGACAGCGGCTGGAAAGGCAAGGCTGCGATCTTGGCGGCGAAGCCGACTCGCCCTGCGAAGGATCTTTTCGTCTCTATTGCTGGAGAGGGCAAAGCGCGCATCTTGGCTGTCAGAGGCAACGCAAAGCTCGTTAAGCTCGATCTCCAGTTCGTCGACGGCCGCAAGCGCTTCAACAAACTGTTCGAGCCCAACACTATGCCTTTAAGCGTTGATTGAGCATGGCACGCATGATTCCACAGTTGACGGCAGTCCAGCTTCGAGAGTTGCCGTCTCGCGCCGAAGCCCGTTTCTACGAAGAATGCCGGCTGCAGCTCCCACCCGACGTATTGGTCATTTACTCGGCCAATTGGCTCTACCGCGACCAGCGCGGTCAGCTCCGTGAGGGTGAGGCCGACCTCACAGTTGTCGATCCGCGCTCCGGCGTCTTTGCGATCGAGGTGAAGGGTGGCGGGGTTTCTTTCGACCCAACCACTGGCAAGTGGCAATCGGTGGACCGGAACGGCACGCGTCACGATATTAAGGATCCGTTCCGCCAGGCGTCTAAGGAACGTCACGCCTTACTCGATCAGATTGCCGGGCACTCTCTTTGGAGACGCTGGCGCGGCACCCGACTGACAGTGGGTCACGCCGTAATGTTGCCTGACATCCATGATGCGGGTCCGCTCGTCGGGCCAGACCGCGCTCGGCCTCTAATCGGCATAGATGACAACATGCGCGACGTGCCGAGCTGGATGGAACAGGTGGCTACGTTCTGGCGGAATGCTGGTGATGATTTGTTGACTCAACAGGGCGTTCAACTCGTCGAGGAGATTCTCTGTCGCCCGGTCGAAGTCCAGCCTGCAATGCGTTCGATACTCGATGATGCAGAGCGCGCACGCCTACGTCTCACCAACAATCAAGCGAAGATTCTGCGCATTATCGGCGGTCGGAAACGCGCTGTCATCGCCGGCGGGGCGGGCACCGGCAAGACGCTGATTGCGGTGGAAAAGGCCAAACAGCTCGCTCAGACCGGTCTGAGCGTCCTGCTCCTCTGCTACAACCGGCCGTTGGCAGACGCGCTGGCAGTTGGTTTGAGGGCTGAGCCGCGCATCACGGTGCTGAGTTTTCATCAGCTATGTGATCGCCGCATCGAAGCAGTGAGGGCGGCAACTGGCAGGAATCTGCTGCGAGAGGCAGAAGAAGCTTACCCGGGCAACGGCAGCAAGCATCTTTTTGAAGTTCAGATGCCCTACTCACTCGCGCTCTCGAACGAACTGCTCGCCGAAAAGTTTGATGCGCTTGTAGTGGACGAAGCTCAGGACTTCAGCGACGACTATTGGTTTGCCGTTGAAGAGCTATTGCGCGACCCCGAACAGGGAACCCTCTACATCTTCACTGACGAGAACCAGGCGCTATACCGCAAGCATGCTCGATTACCCGTGCGAGATGAACCTTATCATTTGACGTCAAACTGTCGGAATACTGCTCCCATTCACCGGACGGGCTATGTGTTCTACAAGGGAGAATCCGTCGACGAGCCAGAGCTCCCGGGAGAGGCAGTCGAACTGGTCGCGATAGATAGCGACGCTGGGCAGGCTGCGGAGATTGCTGACAAAGTGCTTCGATACCTGAATGGCGGTCTTCGTCCGGAGGACATCGTGATTCTTCTGGCAAAGCGGCCGAAAGAGGCGCTGCTAAATTTGCTCGAGGAGCATCGCCTCCCGCGCGGACTTGGCTGGAATCACGGCTTACCAGTACGAAAAAATACGATCCTCGTCGAGACTGTCGGACGATTCAAGGGATTGGAGGCACCAGCCGTCGTCCTGTGGCTTGGCGATGATATCGTGGCGCGCGAAGAATGGGAGCTTATCTATGTAGGTTCTACACGAGCGAAATCGCTGCTCTTGGTAGTCGGCTCGTGTAAAGCGCTAGACGTTCTTGAGCGCCAACGAACTGGACTGTGAGGAGATTCAATGTTTGATCTGGTATTACTCGGCGTCGCGATCAATCTCAGATAGGACTGCGTCTCTTGATGCTCGGTACATATCGAGTATTCGCCTAGGACAACGGTGTCCCTTCAATTTGGATGGAATCGGCTGCCTGCCTTGATCCATGGTTCGTATAGCACAGCCATCCAGTTTTCTTGGCGTGTCGCGAAAGTGCTGTCCATGCCCTTGGCAGTGAGCAATAGACTGTATTTGCAAAACACTGCGTCGATCACTTTCATCGCAGCATCTACTTCACGGAAGAGAGGCGGACGCCGCAACTGACCAGGGGCTGCGCGGTGAGCTATACGCTTGTTGACGAGCGTTCGAACACGAACGCTTGCATCCTCCAATCGACGCATGTCAGCACGAATAGCGCGTTGCGTCAGCACGTCGCGGTTTTTCCCGACGACATTATCGAACGTGATGTCCGCTAGGTGGAGCGCCCGGCTCACTGCGCCGCGATAGAGCGCTGTGTGCGCGCGGCGATTGATGACACGTGGGCGTTCAAGAATCTCGTAGAGCATGCGCCAGAGCGACCGGACATCGCTTCGATGATCCACAAGACCACGAATCGCGACAGCGATCGCACCGATGTAGTTGGTGCACATCCAGTCAAACAGGACACCATTTCTTAAAATCTCCGGATTATCCTTGGCGACCTCCTGCAGGTGCCAGAAGATCTCCTTGCGGCCGAGCAGGTCGGAGATATCCGATTCTAGAGTTGGCAGCCAACTGCGCCAACGCCTCCGAAGTCGAGCATGGTTCGCCGTTGAGGGAATGAATACCTTAGGTCTTTTCCTTCGCACTTTTTTCAAGAGCAGCCCCCTTCGAATCTAATCTGGTTCTGCCGGCAACTCAGATCCGTCCCGCGTGCAGCGATCCAGGAATGGACCGCGATAACCGATGGTTCGCAAGACAACCCGGTCAACGAAGCGCAGCATCCAAAAGTATTCCTCGTGCGTTTTGGTGAAGGGCCAATCTTGCGGGCGTTCCGGGTTTTGGCATAGGAAGCGCGCTTCATGAATGAGTTCGTTGCGCGAGCGTACGAACTGCTTTGTGTCGGCATCGTCGATCGCGATCCGGATTTTGTTGCATGTCTGTCGTATAGCGTTTCGAAACGATAGACGCAGTATGTCGCCCGATCTCAAGCCCACATCATGCGCGATATTTTCCTTCGTCTCCGGTGAAATGCTTTCCACCAAATGCGGCGGCAATTCGCGCGCTATGAAGGCACGCAGCTCTTTCAGAAAGGCGCTTCTGGATCCCCTGGAACGAAACTGACTCGCCTCCGGATCTGCTCCGATGACCATCGACACGACCGCATCGATCGTTGTGGCAAGCTTCGACCCGCGCAGTTCCATAAAGTCGTCGTCGGCTGTTGCGTTCAGTAACAGACCGAGCAATCGCCGCGCCTGCGAGAGATTTCCGGCGCGAAACGCCGCGTAGCTATCCCACTGTTGTTGTATGAACTGCCACAGTGACCCTTCCTTGATCAAAGGGAGCCCGACGTAGGGGCCCGTGATAGGATTCGGCATGAACGTCCAAGCTGGCCTGCCGTCGGCGTTCAACCCCTCCTGATAAACCCACTGAACCCTGCATCCGCAGGCATAGCTTGCGAGGTCGCAGGCGATGTCCGCCATGCGCGCAGCCTCGAGGTGATCTGCGATCTCGATTGTAAGTGTCGCCGTCACAGCGATCCGATGCAGCGTACGTAACGTAGAAATGGCGCGTGGGTACTCCTCCACCGGGCACCATGTAAGCTTCTTTCCGTTGTGCACCCACTCTGCGTCGGGTGGATGGTCCATGGCAATATTTGAAATGGCGAACCGATAGGCAACTGCCGCATTGTCCTTGCGCGCGCGTTCCGCTTTGCCAGCGCTAATCGTTAGCCATCCGTCCACTTTTGCTTCAGGGTGCACGGAATCTGCCGGCTCACGCAGTTCGACGCTGGTCGCCCATTCATCGTCGTCTTGACTGAGCAGCTGTGTCGGCTGCGCGCCAAAGCACAGCATGGTCTCCAGGTCCACGTGTCCCAATTGGGTGGATCCATTTCCTCGTACAAGAACAAACAGACGCCCCGCCCGTGTTTGCACCAGCTGCCAGTCGACACCGAGCCGCTGGCCAGATACGAAAACAAGAACACCTTTGCCGTCGCTGTGCCACACAAACCGATCAAGCCATTCTGCGTGCATGATCAAAGACTCAGTCTTGCCTTGCGATGCGTGCTAGCGTGGGCCGAGATTCGCGTTGCCGACCTGCTGTGTCGCGCCGGCATAACGCAAGTTCTGGGTGTAAAGGATGAGGTCATCGGCGTCTTTCGTTGGTACGCCTATGCGAGCATCGAGCTCCCGAAGCATTTTTTCTTCCGCTTGGGGATCGATAGGACCAAGAGAAGCAGTCGCGATAAAAATCTTCCGAGCAACATCACCAATCTTCGTGGCTAGAAATCCTCCTGTGCGCTTGCCCGCAAGGAAGGCCCGTGCGACCGCCCAACGCGACAGCACTATCCAAGCGACCATGTCATCGGGCAATGTCCTGTGACGTTCCTCGATGAAAATGTAATGCGCGATTGGGTTGCCTGGCCCACCGACCCAAATATCACGCAGCATACGTGTGACTCTCAACGCAAAGGACGCCACACGTTCGGAGTCATGGGTTGGGAAGAGGACCATCAGGCGGACACCATCGCCTTCAGTGCGCTTATGCATGAACGAGCAAGCAAGCATCATCAGTTGAATCATGAATGCAGTTTGCGCTGCCAGCCGGTTTGACACGAGCGCGGGCTGGTCTCTCAATCGCGACAATAGTTCGTCGAAAGCATCCATCGCACCGACCAATCTCCTTTGCCGACGCTTGATCTGTTCGTCCGTGAAGTAGGGAGAAGTTCCGTCGGATGGACGTAGCGTGTTTGCTTCGTCTTCACCTCCCTGTTCTTCAGCTCCTGAAGCGGAATCGTCTTCCGTGTCATCCTCCGCAAGGGTGCGATCTTCTTCATCTTCGTGTGATTCCTGATCGACGACGACACCGATTCCTCCGATGCCTCGCATCACAATGGACAGCACCTGCAGTAGACCCGGGTCGTCAACGGAGAATCGCCCCGTGGCGCCTGTCGCAGGCTCGAGCGATACGGCCTTGCGAAAAGCCTCCGGGGTCTCGTATTCCGTTGCTTTCGATTCCGCGTGCCGCCCACCTCGACCAGCTCGCCGGACTCTATTTCGGACGTCGCTCTGAGGGTCTGGTGCGAATATCATGTGCGCGTGCTGCGCGAGGTCGAGGAGATCTTCCTTTCCCTCTCGAATGCGATCGAATGCTTCGCGGAGGCGACGATCGATCTGTCCAGGCGCGGCATTCCGAAGCGCGATCTCTTCGTGAACGATTGCCGGGGCGCTTATCGCGCCAGTTTTCAAGACGACGACTGCGATTAATGTACCCTTGGGCGGAGACGGGAGCTCAGCGCGCCAAAGCCCACCGCTCGGTGAGACAAGAACTTCCTGACCCCCGATCCTGATGGCTGCGCCGACTGGATCCACCCCGGAGGGCGGATACCAACTTAGCTCTCGATTTGCCAACTCAATGTAGCCAGGTGCAAAACCACCATCCGTCTGTTCATTATCGGGCGCCTGTGCTACTGAACCACGAATCGCATCGCGCTTCAGTATTGATCGCACGTCCATGTGTAGCAACGGCAGCACTGTGCCTAGCTTAAAGCGGCGGTAAACGGACACCTCGGCATTTCTCGCAACACCTGACCATAGCCCGAGCGCATCGTCGGAGCAGTTAGCACTTCCGAAGACCACATGATCCGCCGTTGCGGTCTCAACCAGAATGATTTTTGCGTGGGGAAACCGGCTCGCGTTTATGCCAGCCTTTAACTCCACAAACTGAACATCATCCTTGGGCCGAAGCGCGGCGATGGGAAATGAGTTCTTCTTTGGGTTGATCGCGACGAGCGTCTCGCAGTCGGATAAACGATTGCGAAGCTCGCGCAGCCCGCGCAGATTAGAATCCCAGTATGGAGAGACGATGATCAGGCGCCGGACCTTTTCACCTTCAATGCGCTCCGCAAGTGTGCGCAGGATCGATGGAGAATCACCGCCTCGCTCGCAAAGGAGGTCCATTGCTGAACCATCGGGCAACGTGATCTCGCGCTCATTCGCTTCCAGGTCTCGCAGCCATGGTGAGTCCTTGAGGTGCAGGCGGCATTTGTACTGAACCGCTTCGCCTGGCACCTTTTCGAGCCAGTGCATCAGGTAGTCATAGATTTTCTTTATCAACGAGCCGAGTGCATGTCCTTCGTTACTTGAACGCCAGTCGATATCAGCAAGCACTTCCAGGTTTCTACACCATCCCGCCGCTGTCGCGTTCGCGGATCCCACAATCAGTCTGCCCCGGTCCGAACCCAGTCGAAGGTGGACCTTTGGATGGAACGCCCCGGCGGTGCTAACTGGCACGATCGCATACCGACGTCCAGCTGAGCGGAATGCATCGGGTGTGGATTGAGTGGCTCGCGTCAGCATCGCGACGTCCGCAAGCAGCATGTTGTTCTCACAGCCGTGCCGGCGCAGACGTCGTTCGATGTACGCGTCGTAGAATGTCGGGTCGACAGAATACGTCGTCATGACAGAAGAGTGCCATCCTCCGCTGCCAAGATCCTTATGCAGGCTCGTTTTCATGGAGAAACTTCTGGCCCGCAGCCGTAACGACATCGCCTTCGCAATACTTCGCATCCCTCAGGAATCGTGCGAGGTTCCGCAGGCGCGGATTTGTGTATCCGTAGTTCGTGAGCACACCGTCCGAAAGTAAACCGTCAGCCAACATGAAGCGGTATGTAAACTTGTCGGACGCGGCCAGCTTCCGGGCCGCAATGCGCAAGTGGGCTTCGACGATATGCTCTTGCAACACTTGCGTGAGAGCCCCTCTTGAATCGGTCTGACTACGGTCATCGAGCGAACTCAGAACCCCAGCGAGAGAACACCCGCCTATCCCTGCGTAGTGATCGAGTCCGGCACGCACCCCATGCTCGCCACCGCTCCATCTCTGCCAAAGCACGGCGAGAAGTTTAGTCGCAGCCTCAAGTACTGGCTTTTCGGTTGCGAGATCGAGGTTTCTCAGTGCGTCATGGATATTCTCAGTTAGTTGCTCCTCCTCATCCACGGTCATCTCGCCAATCTTCTTCGCCCAATCGCACCACGGCCGGTCGAGATCGTGCTCTTCAAAAGCTCCGGCGACCAGCTCGGAGATCAGTTTCGCTGGAGTGACGCCATCAACCGCGTTTTCAATTCGGCTTGCCAACGCATTTAGCCATACTTCAAGCGCGATGTGGCACAGCTCGTTGGCCTGGTAGATCCGCCAACGGTCGATGGTCGCCCCTGTCTGTCGATACGCCTTGTTTCTTGGAAGTAGACGATAGTAGAAAGCGCGGCGAATCGCCCTCTCGTCGTCGAGACTGACTCCGCGTTGTGCCAAGTCAAGAAGAAGCCAGGCAGAGGAACGTCTCGGAGAGCCGTCCACCGGATCGCTTGTCTTGGCCGCCAAGAAGTCTCTGAGCAACCGCATCTCTCTGGAGTTGCCGTTGATCAAAGCCGGGTGCACTGCTTTGCCGATTTCCTCGGCGCTCTCCCAATCGAGCTTTCCAGTTGTTAGGGATGGTCTGATCAACCCATCGTAATTTGTGTCATCGAGCCTGGTAGCTGTGCGGCGGGCACGAAAACGCCGGATTGCTCCTTGCGTACCGGCTTCATCGCCGGTTTTTGTCTCGTTTCACTGCAAATTTCGCCGCAACAGGCGCAACTATCCTGTCTCCGCCAGTATTCGTTTGCGCGCCATCCACAAGTTCGCCAAGGCGAATAGCGTCGTCACCTGCGCGCCATTCTTGGCCAAGCCGCGATAGCGCACCTTGACGAATCCGAACTGCCGCTTGACCACCCGGAACGGATGCTCGACTGCAGCGCGGATCGAGGCTTTGATGTGTTCGATCTGCTCGGTCAATGTGCGCAGTTTGCCGTCGACGATCGCCTTGACCTTGCCGCGCTTGGCCGCGATGTACCAGGTCCGTCCACGTTTCTTCGCGCGCTTGTCGGCTCCGGTGTATCCGGCATCGGCGTAGATTTCCTTCTCCTTGCCGTGCAGCAAGTCGGCAACCTGGGTCACGTCCGCCACGTTCGCCGCCGTGCTCGTCACCGTGTGCACCAGACCGGTCGCCTCATCCACGCCGATGTGCGCCTTCATGCCGAAGTGCCACTGGTTGCCTTTCTTGGTTTGGTGCATGTCCGGATCGCGCGCCTTGTCGCGATTCTTCGTCGAAGATGGCGCCGCAATGATCGTCGCATCCACGATCGTGCCCTGCGACAGCTTCATGCCGTGTCCCTTCAGGTGCTCGCTGACCACGGCGAACAACTTGTGCGCCAGCCCGTGCCGCTCCAGCAGGTGCCGGAACTTGCACACCGTGGTCTCGTCCGGCGCGCCCTCGCGGCCCAGATCGATGCCGACAAACCGTCGCATCGCCGCCGAGTCGTACAGCGCTTCCTCCACCGCCGGATCGCTCAACGCGTACCACTGCTGCAGAAAGTGAATCCGTAGCATCCGCTCCAGCCCGATCGGGCGGCGTCCGCCTTCTTCGCGCTCCTTCGGATAGAACGGTTCGATCACCGCGCACAGCGGTACCCACGGCACGACCTTATCCATCTCCGCCAGAAATACGTCACGTCGCGTCGCCTTGCGGTGTTGCTCGAATCCCGCATCGACCTGCGTCGCCAAAGTCATCTGCTGTGCCATCGTTTACACTCCGCACTCAGGTCACGCTTCGACCACACAGCAAAATCAGAGTTTCCTTAGAACATTTCCGATAAGGTGCTCAGTCCGAACACCAATCGCCACTGCAAATGCTTCAGCTAATTCTTGTCCGCGCGGTCGGCTTACTAACGGAACGCCCGTCGACGGTTGCAGCAGTCCAATCTCGGTCATACTTCGAATGTAGAACTGACCGAAGTTGCCGCGGCGGGCGAGGAGATACTGGCCTTCGCCAGGCTCTCCTGGCTTGTCCGTATATTTGAGTAGGTCGATTCGTCCGCTTTGGCGGTTCCTCAGGAATGCCCTGGCCCAATCCGAGCCCGCCAAACCGGCAGTGCGCGCCGGATCTTCAATCTCGGACGCGAGAGCGTACAACGCTTCGGCGCGGCGCACGAAGATTCGCCACCTCGCTTCGTCATCGACATGTTGAGTTTGTTCGAAACTATGGACGACCCAGCAATAGAACGAGTAGTACCGCAGCCGATTGGTCACGTTGGTGATCCCCGGAACGAGATCTCGATAGATCCGAACGGATGTCGCCTGAATTCCAAGTGGGTCGCGCCCCAGCGTGGGGCGGCTTGGCTGTGACCATGTCGGCTCGATCTGCACTCGATTCTTCCTGACTAGCCATTAGGCATAATCACCAGCCAGCTGGCTCTGATAGAGGCTGCTTGCACTTTCCGCTTCAAGGATGCCTTTGCGAACATCGTCGCGAGTTATGTCCAGAACTCGCAGGCGCCCGGCAACTTCTGCGATGGCTTCGATCCGGCGGTATTCCCGTGCATGCTGTGCGGCATACTCGGCTAAGCCACGCAGCTTGGGCAACGCGTCTGCGAGATGAATTCCGTGTGGATCGACGACGTCGGCTACGACCTTGCCTTCTTGCTCCGCGAAGAAGATGAAATCGGGCCGCATGATCTTTATTTCGTCGTCGTCTCTCCAAGCGATACCGAGCGAATCCTGGCTGCTACGGTCTGGATTTCGATACCAAAATTTGAAACCCTCACGTGCCAACTCTTGCTTCAGTACGGCTTTTTCCGCATCGTTCAATTCGTTCGGATAAAGGCCATGCTCATCGCAGAGCAAATGCTTCTGATACGTCGGTATTTCAGTTTCTGTTCCGTTCGTTTCACGCACCGCCGTCGCCTCGAAGCGCGAAACGGGTCGTGCGAGATCCACATCTTGCGGCTCGGTGCTCAAAGCAATGATCTGGCGATAGGCGTCCTGCCGGTCATCGGGCAACTGTTTAATCCGGTCCTTGAATTCGGCAAGCCATGTATCGGCCAGCTTCCCGGCTTCTGCGTCGAATACGACTTGCAGGTTTTCCAGCAGGTGTAGGGTCGCTACATCCTCACGAGCTTCGACTAGCGCATCGTCGAAATCCTCTTCGTCTTTACGCTTGGCCCGTTCCAAGGTGTAGCTACGCGCGATGTCTGGACTGACGATGCGCGCCGTGCGCCGGAAGGCATCGCCGACGACGGCATCATCCGCGTCCGCCTGGAAGAAGTCGTCCCGGGTTTTGCCGCTTTGCAGGTCGGCAATAATGGTACGGCCTTCGACGGTTAACACCGATGCGCGCTTCTCTGCAAACTTCTTGGCAGGATCGGCAACGATGGCGTCAAGCACCGCATGCATGGCCCCATGTGCCTTCCCACCAGCGCCAGGCAACAGACTGTCGGACGCCAGTTCATGCGCCAGCGCCGTCAAGCGCACTGGTGGCTTGGCGCCGCGTTGGGGGCGTGTCTGCGATGGCAGCGAAACAAATTTTTTCCACACCGCTTCCGGCACGTCAGGATTCGGTTTCATCTCCTTCGGGTTGATGAGGATGCGCCCAGTCGGCGGCGTTTCGCCGCTGCCGTCCTTTAGTGCCTTAACTACCTTCTCGACTGTCTCCTTGTCGAAGTACGGCAACAGACAATCCACGGAGTTGAGCCGGTCATTGCCGGGAATGCGCCGTGCCAGCGGCGTGCGCACCATGCGGCCTAGCAACTGGGCGATATGGGTCGGGTCGCTGGCCGGACGAAACGACATCATCACTTCCGCGCGCGGACAATCCCAACCCGTGCTGATGGCGTCCTTGGCAATCAGAACACGGATTGACGTGTCATCCTGTACGCGCTCAGGCGAGATGTATGGCACCTTGTAGCGACCGAAGTCCATCGTCTTGTGTTCGCCGAATACATGCGCCACGGAGGTTTCCGGCAAATCTGTCCAATGTTGAAAGATCGTATCCAGCGCTCCCCCGATCTCGTTCGCTTTCGGCGTATTCGGCACCTGCAACACCATGAGCGGCAACACAGTTTCGCCCGTGTTCTGTTGCGCGACGTAGGCCGCCCATTCGGCCGTCGACTCGCGCAACTTGTCGGTAGCGCGCCGTAGCAGCACGGTATCGAATTTCCCGACTTCGTCCGGTATATCCAGAGCGATGGTGTCTTTCAACAATCCGGAATCCTGCACACGACTCGCATCGACGAGCACCGGCTGGAGTCTGTCGTGTCCGCGCATGCCTTCGATGGCGCGATCGAACCGCTCCACGGTGGCCGAGATGCCCCACACCACGGGAATACCGGGCACGCCCTTATCGCCATTGATCAAGCGTCTGACGATGGTAGATTTTTCGGCGCTGTCTCCGCCCATGCCGCGGTGCGCTTCATCCAGCACCAGATACAACGTCTTCGTGGGATCTTCGATGGTGTTGCGAATCGTGTCCCAGATCGTGTGTGATCGTAGGTCGGGCCGAGTTTCCGGAAAAAGCCCGCCGCCTTCGTCGCCCTCGAAGCCGCGCACCAGGAGGCTCTTTTTGCCGAGCTTCTGTGTGTTGAGGAAGTAGATCTTTCCAGCCTCGAATGTCGGCTGGTTGAAGCTGTTGTCTACCACCTTGAGGTCAGTATGCCGAAGTCGATCCGAAGCCTCCATCAGGCGGAAACGCGTTTGCTCGTTGAGCGAAGGATCGTCGCTGAACCAGATCACCGTAGCACTTGAGTCGGCGTCGAAGTCGTAATTGTCGTCGCCATGGAACAGTGCTTCGAACACCGCTGCCGCCATCACCGTCTTGCCTGCGCCGGTTGGCGCGGTCAACGAGAAGGCGTGCTTGTCGCGATCCTCGCGCCAGCGCCGGCGCGCCTTGCGCAGATTTGCCAGCACGTCTCGGACAGCTTCGTCCTGGTAATCCTTGAGCGTGAACTTCATGCCTCGTCCCCATTGGCGAAGGCGAAATTGGTCAGGTACGACTCGTACAGTCGCACTGCCTCAACGTGTTCCGGTAGGCGTCGCGCCAGCGTCTGGAAGCGGCGTTCGTCGTCGGTGACGATATAGGCGACACGCAGATCAGCGGCCTTGCGCACGGACTTGAGGAAATCTGTGGCACTATCCAGTTCAATTAGCAATCCGTAGGTATCAACCACATCCCAGCCGGCAGCGGGAAGTTTGTCGATGCAACGCCCGCGGCTGCCCGCGCGCAACCACAGCAACGGCGCAATGCGCGCGAACGCGGTTTGGTAGCTCACCGCCAGCGGCGATTCGTAAGTCAGAGTGAAGAACTCGGCGTTTTCCTCAAAGCCATCGGCCATCGGGAATTCGTCGGTAAACTTGTACTCGCCCTCAATTGGCTTGCCATCCGGAGTCTTGCCGCTGATCGCCGCCTGCACGCGCGGTTTGGTGATGTAGTCGCAGATGCCTAGCTTTTCCCATTCGGCATCGCCGGGGCGCAAACCCTGCTCACGCAGCGCTTTCTGTTCGTCGGCTCCGACCTCGTTGTTCGTAACGCTGATGCACTGGCGGCGACCTCCATCTTGCCTGTTCAAACGCATCACGGCGTGTGCCGTTGTGCCGGAGCCTGAGAAGTAGTCAAGGACAACGGCCTCAGGCTTGGTCCCAACAAAGAATCGGAGCGAATCTTCCACTGCAAAAAGAGACTTTGGAAAAGGGAAACGGCGATCGGGGAGGAGTTTGGAAAGAATGAGCGATCCGCCGTTTTCGGCGTTGTGTGATGCCATATTCCAAACACGCTTCGGGATTACACCTTTGCGATCACGATGCACAGCACGAACAGAGCCATCCGAGTCGCGGCCCACTATTTCAATTCGTCCATCTTCAATTGCATCAAGGGTTCCGCTGGGCAGGTAGTGAATTGCCACCTGTCTGGTCTGCCGCTTGTAGTTGCGGGCGCGGATGAACCCTGCCTTGAGATACCGCTTCGCCGTTTCCGGTGTGATTCCCCAAAGACCCTCACCGCCTTTTGGCCTCAGTGGCCAGACAGCAAAGGTTCCCTGCGGAGCTTTAATTGTCAACCGGTCAACTTCGTCTGAAATCGGTTCGCCGATGGACTCGATGAAACCGGTCGTCGAGTCCACGAATATCGGGTAGAACTGGTTTGGTCGCGCTCCGCGCTTGGCAGTTGGTTCGCGGCGACGCAGTCCAAGCCATTCAACATCTCGCCCGATATTTGACGTGGCCGAGCGAGAGTCATCTAACATGTTCTGCTCACCGAGTTGAACGGTGGACTTGCCAAGCCTCGCAAAGAAAATAAATTCCTCGACCCGCGAGAACTGCCCAAAACGGGCCACACCTTTCGCGCTGATCACTGACGTGATCATTTCGATTTCTGCATCTGGAAATACTTGCTCGAGCAGCAGCCCAAGTCGCAGATACTCCTTTTCGTCAATGGTGACTATCAGCACCGAATCTGTGGGATTCAGGAGTTCTCTTGCAATCTTCAGGCGGCGCTCAATCATCGCCAGCCATTTGCTATGTCTGTAGAGATCGTCGCTTTCGACGTAGTCGTTGTTGTACTTCCAGTCCTTGGCGCCGGTGTTGTAAGGCGGGTCGATATAGATCGCATCTACCTTTCCGCGATGCGTCCATGTCAGCGCTTTTAGGACGTGATAATTCTCGCCGTTGATGACGGTGTGGTACGGTTTGTCGCCTCCGCGTTCAACCCTTCCTGTGCCCACCAGGCCGGGATAGATCGTGTCGCGAAACTCGGCAACTACGACCAGATCATCGACTGCCGCGGTCCGCGTTTGCGATTCCTGCGCATCCAGCAAACCAATATCGGCGAGTCTGACGTTTCCTTGTTTGTGAATCCGGCTGACGCGCCACAGTCGCCGATCGCCTTTCGTTGTCGAACCGCGTGCCGGAAGCACGCGCACTTTGTCGCCCTTGCGCACCGGACGCTGCGGCAACTCCACCGCTTCCGGGCGATGGCGCTCGAAATTGAGGCCAAATGCCAGCCGTGACGACAGCGCCCGAAATTCCCGCTCCAGATCCGCACCCATCTGCGGATCCTTGGCCTTCGCTTCGGCAATCAGATCAGTGAGTCGTGACAAACAGTCCCCCTGCGTGCCTTGGGCATTCGGTCAGCATCCATCATCCCCTTCAGGTTCCCAGAGTTTCGCATTTTGCGCGATCCGACGTCACTCCGCCCGATTGTTGCGCGGCGGCACAAGGGCATGCTTGAACCGCTGCGTCTCGCATGCTGAGATCACCCTGGTAAAAACTCCCTGCGGCGCGCGATCAAAAGGGGCGTGGCAAGCATGAAGCGTGTTAACGGGACGATTGAATCCAGCGCCAGCGACTTGGTCGGCTTCGTCAACTGCCGGCACTTGGCTGACCTCGAGCGGGCAGTGATCGAGGGAGCGGCAACACGACCGAAGTTCTGGGATCCGATGCTGGAGGTGCTGCAGGAGCGTGGACAGCAACATGAGACCAGCTACGTGGAAGCCTTGGCTGCCTCGGGGCTCGGCGTAACGCGAATCGATGGAGCCGACATCACGGAGAGTGCGGTTGCACAGACGCTGTCTGCAATGCGCACCGGGGCCGACGTGATTGTGCAGGGTGCCTTGGTTGCACCGGGATGGCGTGGACGAGCCGACGTCTTGCGCCGCGTTGACACGCCGAGTTCGCTCGGCGCCTGGTCGTACGAGGTGGTTGATACCAAGCTCGCACGCGAAACCAAAGCCGGCAGCGTTCTCCAGCTGTGCGTGTATTCGGATCTGCTCGGACAGGCGCAGGGCGTAGCGCCTGAGCACATGCACATTGTCGCGCCGTGGTCGAATTTTCAGCCACAGACATTCCGGGTTGCCGATTTTGCCGCCTACTACCGGCGCACGAAGTCCGCATTGGAGGGGACCCTTCGACAGGAGCGCTCAGACGGCAATTACCCCGAGCCAAAAGACCACTGCAAAGTCTGCCGCTGGCGCGAACCGTGCGATCAACGCCGCCGCGCGGACGACCACCTTTGCCTTGTGGCCGGAATAACGACGCTGCAGATCAATGAATTGCACCAACACGACGTGGGCACTATCAAAGCGCTGTCGGTGCAGCCGCTGCCTCTGGGTTGGAAACCCGACCGGGGATCGGTTCATTCCTATGAGCGAGTACGCGAACAGTCACGCTTACAGGTGGAGGCGCGTGAGACAGGCGAGCCGAGATTCGAACTTCTGTCGCTCGAAGCTGGACTGGGACTCGCAGGGCTTCCGGAACCGTCCGCGGGCGACATTTTTCTGGATTTTGAGGGCGACCCGTTTGTCGGCGAGCACGGTCTCGAATACCTGCTCGGTTACGCAACTCTTGAAGGCGGGAGCTTGATCTATCAGCCCGCCTGGGCGTTGTCGCGGGGCGATGAGAAGCACTTGTTCGAGGCTTTCGTCGATTTTGTCGTTGCGCGCTGGGAAGCGTTTCCAGATCTGCACATCTACCACTACGGGCACTACGAGCCGACTGCGCTCAAGCACCTTATGGGTCGCTACGGCACGCGCGAGGAGCCGATCGATCAGATGCTGCGCGCGAAGCTCTTCGTCGATTTGCACGATGTCGTCCGGCATACCATCCGAGCAGGCGTTGAGAGCTATTCCATCAAGAAGCTCGAGCCGTTCTACAACTTCGAGCGCGTAGTTCCTCTGCCGGAGGTCAACAGTGCTTTGGCGAAGCTGGAGCGGGAACTAGAGCTGCACGAGAAACCGACCATTGCAGACGATCTTCGCGCCACAGTCGAGGGCTACAACCGGGATGATTGTGCGTCGGCCGCGCGTTTGCGCGACTGGTTAGAGAGTTTGCGCGCTGAGCAAATTGCCTGCGGTAAAGAAATAGAGCGTCCCGAAAGTCCCAAGGCGGCCGCGAGCGACGATGTCACAGCGTGGGTCGCAAAAGTTGAAGCCCTCGCGGCCCGACTTACCGCGGGAATTCCCGACGATCCCAGTGCCCGCAATGTCGAGGAGCAGGCGCGGTGGATTCTAGCGAACATTCTCGACTGGCATCGTCGCGAGGACAAACCCGAATGGTGGGACTACTTCCGCCTCTCCGATCTGTCTTCCGAAGACTTGCTGGATGAGCGCGCAGGACTCTCGGGCCTGACATTCGTGTCCAGCGTGGGCGGCACCGCGAGGGCTCCAGTACATCGATATCAATTCTCTCAACAACATACCGATGTCCGCGACGACGACGAACTGAAACTCCCCGGCGGAAAACCTCTTGGCACGGTTGAGAGCATCTCGCTCGACACGTGGACCATCGACATCAAGAAGCGGCAGGACACCGCCAAAGTGCATCCGGAGGCAGCCTTCGCCCATACGATTGTGCGGGCAAGGGTGCTGGCTGAGGCCCTTGTGCGCATTGGCGAGCACGTTGCTGAGGAGGGGATGCAAGACCAAGAGCGATTCCAGACTGCACGGGGCTTACTTCTTCGTGAGCCACCGCGTGTGCGCGGCGAGTCGCTGCGCAACGAAAGCGAGGGTACGCTCGAAGCAGCCATTCGCCTGGCTAAATCCCTCGAAGGTGGCGTCCTGCCCATCCAGGGACCACCGGGATCTGGAAAGACGTACACCGGCGCGCGAATGATTTGCGAATTTGTTCGCCGGGGCAAGAAAGTCGGCGTTGCGGCGAACAGTCACAAGGTCATCACAAACATGCTTGATGCGGCACTGCGCGCCTCTGACGAATTGGGTGTCAGCCTGCAGTGTTGTCAAAAGGTGCGAGAACCTGATCCGGCGCAGGGGCGGATTGCGTTTGTAACCAAGAAGAACGAAGACATGGTGACAGCGCTAGCCGCAGCAGACGTTGGTGGCGCAACGGCGTGGTTCTGGGCCGATGCACAAGCCGAGGACATTGTCGATGTGCTGATCGTCGACGAGGCTGCGCAAATGTCGCTGGCGAATGTGCTGGCGATTTCGCATGCAGCCAAGACGCTCGTGCTGATCGGGGATCCGCAACAACTTGATCAGCCAACGCAGGCAACTCATCCGGAAGGTTGCGGCCGCTCCGCACTGGATCACGTGCTCAATGGTGAGGCCACGATACCGGCAGATCGAGGTTTGTTCCTCGAGGACACCTGGCGCCTGCATCCGAGCATCTGCGTATTCACCTCGGAGCTCTTTTACGCAGGCAGGTTGCGAGCGCGCCCCGAACTCGCCCGCCAGACGATCCGCTCGCCCGGACCGATGCAGGGCTTCGGATTGCGATACCTTCCTGTCGCGCATGAAGGCAATCAATCCAGGTCGGCGCAAGAAGCAAAAGCAGTGCGGGACCTCGTGGCATCCATTCTTGAGACGGGTTCGACGTGGATTGACGGGAGCGGGACGGAGCGCCCGCTAACATCGGATGACATACTGATCATCACGCCTTACAACGCGCAGGTTTTCGAAATCCAGCGTCTATTGCCCGGCGCGCGGATAGGCACCGTAGACAAGTTCCAAGGGCAAGAGGCACCGATCGCTATTTACTCAACGGCAACGTCGAGTCATGCGGACGCGCCGCGCGGGATGGAGTTTCTCTACAGCCTGAATCGGCTCAATGTTGCAACATCGCGTGCCAAGTGCGTTTCAATTTTGGTCAGCTCTCCGCGATTGTTTGAAGCAGAGTGCCGCACGCCGAGGCAGATGCAACTCGTGAACGCGTTCTGTCGTTACTCGGAGCTGGCTGAGGAGATTCGCTGAACACGCAACTCGCGAAGCTCGGCGAAATCAGCGTCGCGCCTTATCGAACTGCCACGCGCCAACTCCAAGAGTGATCATCGACATAGTCAAAATCAACACACGGTTGGAACCTGCCGGCAAGAAGTTGCACAGCCCGAGGAAGAAAATTGCGATCACCATCACTGCCAGACCGTACATGCGCTGACGCGACGGTTCGTTCTTGTCGGCGTTCGCGTTGCTATCTAGCTCTTGAAGTTGGCGCCTGATTTGTTCGCGATCCTCAGGGCTCAAAATGCTGTCTTTGTCTTTCGCCACGGCACTTTCAACTTGCAAGTCTTAGCAATTCCACGACGGATGCCTTGTCTACTGTGCCTTTCTCACAATGCTGCGTGTACAGCAGCTGCAGGAGACGCCATTTGACATCCATTGAAGGTGCGATCGATCGCAGTGCGCTCCAATCCTCAATCAGCGTGAAGATTTCCGCAGCGAGCCTCCAGTTGAAATGCTCGGCAGCGTACTTCGCGCTGGAATATCCGAGCAGAACATTGATGGGGTCAACGCCGGCTGTCGTGGCCGCCGCCAGGTACTTGAGGTCGGGCACGTGAATGCCGTTTTCATAGTTGACCTGGGACGTCTTGGAGACCCCGGTCCGCAACGCAAACTGGGCTTGGGATATCCCCAGGCGCGTGCGTTCGCGCTTGATTCGGTCGCAAATCGGTCTGCTTTCTTGACTGTTCATCTGTATTATGGTCTATTGAGCCGCATAATGGCATATTAGGGTCGTGAACTCAACCCTAGGAGCAAACGTCGGGTATGTCGCCTCCGTTGCGTAATCCTGAGGAGTTGCGACGCCTGTTCGAGGCGCGTGGAGACTCGGTGACTGAGTGGGCCAGACAGCGCGGCTTCAAACGCGAAACGGTGTATGCATTGTTGCGAGGACGTTCCCGAGGACGGCGCGGAGAAGCACATCGCGCGGCGGTTGCGCTTGGGCTCAAAGCACCAGTTCCGGAGGATGCACTTAGATCATCCGATCCTTCAGCGCCAAGCAATAAGAACTCGCTGGATGGACGTCCGAAAAGCGAGGATTCCGCCATGAAATAGAGATCGTGGCGCGGACAATAAAAAGGCCGCGGGTGGTGCCGCGGCCGGTTTGAAGACGAGACACACTTTGCCAGTGCGCTGCCTCGATCGCGATTCTGCGCCTCTCCCATAAGAAAAATCAAGCCCTTGCCGTTCGATAGTTGCACTCGTCGAATCGGCTGCACTTGGGCGCGCACTGGCATGACAAGTCTTTGAGGCACTGTCGTGCGCGATGAGGTTACTGAACGGTCGCATTTGCAAGCAATCGGACTACCACCGGAGGGCGTGCAGTACGTCCTCGATGTGGCGGCTTCAGATCCCGCCCGCAAAGTTGGAGTTCGTCGAAAACGAAACGTCATTTTCGAGGTTGCGATGCAGCGCCTGCGCGTCGTGCTGCAAGCCGAATCCCTCGCCGGCGAGTTCCTGTTTCTAAACGGACTCGATGTCCGAGAAGACGTCCGAGCGGTCTTCGATCAGCCGCTCAGCCGAACATTGTGCATCACAGACAAATCCGGACGCATCAGAAAAATCGAGTGCACCTCGGATTATCTGGTTGTCTATCACACCGAATGCTGTGCGTATGAAGTCAAGCCAGACGACGTACTTAAGAAACTGTGCGCGGAACGGCCTGAAGACTGGCGGTTCGACGAGACGGGTTATCACTTCCTACCCGCCGAAAGCGACTTTCGAGCGCTCGGCATTCGTTATGAAATCATACCAACAAGCCGATTGAGCGCAACTCTGGCTGATAACCAGAGGTTGCTCGCAACCATTCGCCAGATTCCGGACACAAAAGACCTGCGCCGTCAGCGCAGCAAGATTCTGAAAGTTGTTCGCGCCGAATTGTGCATCCGTACGTCAGAAGTATTGAGCCGGCTGGAAGCACGCGATGCAACCCCCGTGCTACAGCTGATCGCCGAAGGCGCCATTTTTGCCGACATTACTGACCTGCTGTTAAGCGATCCAATGGAGGTTTGGATATCGACGACCCCCGAGCGGGCCCGAGTTGCGCAACAGGCCTGCCGCGGATTTCGGGCCGCGCTCCGCGACTCGACCTCAATGACAGTGGATGGGCTGTGCCCAGCTCGCTATCAAGCGGACCTAGCCATTCGATACGCCATTGTGAACGGAAACTTGGCAGATATTGATACCGATGACATGCCCTCGGATCGCACTATACGGCGCTACAAACAGATTTACCGGAAGTCCGGAAATAACCCGGCTTCCCTCGTGCCGGGCTGGTCGTCATGTGGAAACCGCAATGACCGGAAGGCACACACACACGTCTTATTTGCCGAAGGTCTGATACGACATCAGCGTAGCGATCCAGACAATCAATCAGTGCACCAAGCCTACATCAATTACAAACGCGCTTTTGGCGAGTTCATTGAGGAAACCGGACTGACTGCCGAACAACCCCGACGTCCCCCCAATTTTGAGTAGCGCGGCAATCTGGAGTCCAATCCCCCAACA
>CAYPEN010000007.1:0-37798 GCA_964409875.1 uncultured Gammaproteobacteria bacterium | reverse complement strand
GGGATGTCAAAGACGGACTCTTCGTCATCGTCTTTTCGTGAAGGTTCTTCTGCTGCGTAACCGATATTGCCATTTTGGGTGCCGTAGTTATCTTGCTGGTTATAATCTTGGTTTTGATCTTCTAATGTACTCTGGACCATTTGCTGCAGTCTTTTTCTCGACTCGTCAAAACCGGTAGCAATAAGGGTAATTCTTATTGAATCAAATGCTCCTTTATCAATTGTCGCTCCGAAAATAATGTTAGCATCCGGATCAGCAGCTTGAGTAATAATGCGCGAAGCTTCCTCGACCTCCTGAAGAGAGAGGTCTTCTCCTCCAGCAATATTAAAGAGCACTCCCCTCGCCCCATCCATACTAACCTCAAGAAGCGGCGATGAGATAGCCTGACGTGCAGCAATTTGAGCTCTATTCTCCCCAACTCCAACCCCAAGACCCATAAGAGCCGTACCCGCATCATTCATAATCGCCTTTACATCGGCAAAGTCTACATTAACATATCCCGACTGCGTAATAAGATCAGAAATACCTTTGACTCCGTGACCCAAAACCGAATCTGCAACCCTGAAGGCCTCTAAAAGTGATAACTTTTTGTCTACACTATCAAGAATACGTTGATTGGGAACAACAATAAGTGTATCTACATATTCTTTTAACTCCTCGATTCCATCTTCTGCCGCAACCATTCTTCTCGTTCCTTCAAAGTTGAACGGTTTTGTAACAACAGCCACAGTCAATGCGCCTACTTCTTTCGCAACACGGGCAATTACAGGTGTTGCTCCGGTTCCGGTTCCTCCACCCATACCGGCCGTTAGAAATACCATGTCCGATCCCTCCAAGAATTGCTTTACCCGCTCAACGCTCTCCTCAGCTGCTGCACGACCAACTTCAGGATTTCCACCTGACCCGAGTCCTCTGGTGATATTCTCTCCAATTTGAAGTTTTGAGGCTGCTTGTGAATTAAGAAGTGCCTGTGCATCCGTATTAACTGCAATGAAGTCGACTCCTTCTATTTGCCCATCAAGAACCATCGAATTTGTAGCATTTCCTCCGCCACCTCCAATACCCATGACCCTGATTTTTGCGAAACTTGCTGTTTGAGGCTTAATTAACATAGAGAAAGTTACCCAATAGTATCATACGATAATTGAATTTTCAACGAAAGCCGTAGAAGGAATAATTATTTTTTTGGAAGAAATTTTTGAAGAAGTTTTGTAATGGAAGAGAGTCCTTGAAAATTTAGTTTGAATCCCGGAATCATATTTGAAAGCCCCACCCCTGACGCTCCTTCGCCTCTGAAATTACGTGAGTATTCTAAAAGTCCTACGGCTGTCGCAAAAGTAGGTGACTCAACGTCATCAATAAGACCGGCAATATTTTGAGGAATCCCAACTCTTACGGTCATAGACAACATCCGTTTTGCCGACTCTTCCGCTCCAACCGTCTTTGCTCCTCCTCCTGTTATTACAAGTCCTGCAGGGGTCTGGGTCGCAAACCCGCTTTTCTTAATTTCAAGCGCAATCATAGTAAAGAGCTCGTTCAAACGGGGTCTTATAATGCCCTCGACGAGCGTTTTTGAAGAGACTTTTTTTACGTCTTCAGGTAGATGAAGCTCGTTAAGGTCCAATTCGTCTTCTTCAGCTCTATTTCGGCGTTGTCCAGGTTCAGGCTCGGGTGTTCTGACCCTTCTTGTGTAGTGCTTCGATAGGTATAATTTTATCTTTTCAGCACTCTCCAACGAAATTTTAAGCCCAATTGCCAAATCATTTGTAATATGTCTTGCACCAATAGGAACGACGCTCGTGTAGGAAAGAGCTCCGTCGACGTAGATTGCAATATTAGTGACTCCTGCTCCGATATCTGCCAATACAACACCCAGTTCCTTTTCAGTATCAGACAACACGGAAAGGGAAGAGGCTAGGCCGGCAAAGACTAGACTCTGGACGTTAACCCCTGCTTCGGATGAGAGTATTTTTTCTATATTTTTTACTCCTGCAGAATTTGCTGTAATGATATGGGTATCAACCTCAAGCCTTACACCGGACATTCCTACCGGGTCTTTGATGCCTCCCTCTCCGTCGACTGTAAATGTTTTTGGGATAACATGAATAATCTCCCTTGTTGAGGGAAGTGAAACAGCACCGGCCGCTTCCAAAACTCTCTCGACATCGTATTCGGAGATTTCCCCATCGGGCTGAGATACCGCAACAACTCCCTTTGAGTTTTGTGATTCGATATTAACACCTGATACTGAAACAAATACCCTATCTATTGAATGTCCTGCCATCCTTTCAGCACTGTCAAGGGAAGCATTTATCGCCTCTGATGCTTCTTCAATATTGACTATTTGTCCTCTCTTTACACCCTTTGAGCCCACCTCCGACACACCAAGAATATTTATGACATCTTCATCAACTCGTCCAATGAGGGTTGCTATTTTTGAGGAGCCTATGTCGATTCCCACGACAATATCAGCGTTTTTCATTTTTATAGTTTAGTAAATGCACTAGTACTTTACAAGTAGGTTTAGTCTTGAAAGACCAAACCTGTTGTTAATATTTAACGATAGGTTTATGACTGTCAGGTCAAAACCTGTCGTCAATACTTGACGATAGGCTTAGTCCGTGAGGACCAAACCTGTCGTTAATATTTAACGATAGGTTTATTGTACCTCAAATCAATGGAGATTGCTTGCTTTCCCGACTCAGTCACTTGACGGTCTATGGCGTTGGCCAATGCCAATTGCTGTTTTATATCTTTCTCGGGAGACAAGTATACCACCGTTACCCCATGAAGCATGTAAGAAATTGCAGCAGAGCCTGACGAAAATTGTACACTTGTTATATCAGCT
Source organism: uncultured Gammaproteobacteria bacterium (assembly GCA_964409875.1). Lineage (GTDB taxonomy): Bacteria > Patescibacteriota > Microgenomatia > Levybacterales > GWA1-39-11 > JAUSNA01. The sequence goes on along the minus strand of CAYPEN010000007.1, from coordinate 34,950 downwards.
GCGCTATCTTTTATGAGTTGTTCTATTTCATTATCGCTTAACGGAGCTTGCAGCTGTGGGCTGAGTAGGATTGTGTTTCTTAAGAAAAAATTTGGAATCAAGAATTTCTGGATAGCAAGAAGGAGAAGAGCGATAAGAAAAAGAATTCCAAAAGCAATTAACACGCGGGTTAAGGTTTTTTTATACTCCCTATGTTTCTTTTGCTGGACAAAAGGTCTAATATTCGGTTTTTTTCTTCTTTTAAAAAGGGAAACTCTACGTTTTTTGTGGGGAATTTGTATTTCTTCTTTCTTCTCTTCTTCCATATTGGTAAATCTGCTGAATTATTTTGTCTACTGCATCTTTATGGACATATTTTGCAGCACTATCGGCATTGGATCTGTAATTTTTTTGTTCTTTTATCATAACACGCATTTTCGTAAGTAGCCTTGAAGGAGTGATATCGTCCTGCTCAACATATTCCCCAAGTCCAGTTGAAGCATATAACTTTGCGTTTTCTCGCTGCTCATTCTGTTGGCCATAAGGCAAAGGAATGAGCAACGCGACGGCGCCAAGTGCCATCAACTCAAGAACGATATTTATGCCTGAGCGTGAGACTACAAGTGAAGAATTTTTAAGAAGATATGATACTTCAAGTGGTGTATAAAATTTTTCAACGATATAATTGTTTTTAAATTTGGGGGGAAGTTTCTCTTTTATGGCATAGAGTTTCTCCAAATCATTTGATTCTTGGCTACCGGCCTGATGCACGACAAAAAAATCAGTTACAAGCTCGGGAATAATTTCAGAAAACAGAGAATTAATGGCATGCGCCCCGGTACTTCCCCCCGTGATGTATATAATCGGTAACTGCGTATGAAATACCGGCATATCTACTTTTTCAAACAACTCTTCACGAAGCGGATTTCCGGTAAGCACCGTCTTTTTTGCATTGAAATAACTTTTCGACGATTCAAAAGAAATAAGAACTACAGATGCGAAACGGGAAATAAGTTTTGCCGAAAGCCCCGCTTTTTGAGTTTGCTCGTGTAGAATAATGGGTATGTGAAGAAGCGAGGCGGCAATAGAAACCGACAAGCCAATATACCCTCCGAATGTAACAGCAACATCCGGCTTTTCTTTTTTTAAAATTTTAAGAGCCGCGTATACCCCAACAGGGAATCTGCCGAATGCCAATAGGGAATGCCTGGTGAATTTCCGCTGAAGTCTCCCGGCTTTAATTGCTGAAAACGGAATATTTTCTTTCTTACAAATTTTATATTCATACGTCTCATTTCTATCTCCTTCAAAGGCATATTTTCTTCCGATAACAAAGACCTCGTTTTCTTTCTGTGCTTTTTTGATGACTGCGTAGGCCGGACTGAAATGTCCACCGGTAAAAACAATTTTCATATTATTTTCGCCCAATAAATCTGCCGAAATTGCTTTTGTTCTTAGTATGAAGCCCACTGTTTTTTCGTGGTGACATCTTATGCTCTAATGCTATATTAAGCAAGAGTCCAACCGCAATATAATTAATAAGCATAGAACTTCCTCCGTACGATATAAAAGGGAGAGGAACTCCGGTAAGGGGAATAAGAATTGCTTGGGAAGCCAGGTTGATAAGTGCTTGAATAGTGATAAATACTGTTATCCCCGTTGCTAAAAGCTTGCCAAACTGTGTCTTGGCATTCATCGCAATCATAATACCTATAGTACAAAGTGCAACATAAATGGAAATCAGTATTATGCTTCCTACATATCCCGACTCTTCAGCAAATATCGCAAATATGGAATCGGTGGTATGCTCCGGCAAATATGCATATTTTTGAACAGAATTCCCAAAACCTACTCCTCCAATTCCTCCCGAACCCAAAGCAATTACGATTTGCTTCGTGTGATATGAAGTAGAATTAAGATTGTTCACGTCGAAATTCTGAAAGGCAGTAAGCCTTTTTACCCTGTATGGAGAAGCTCCAGCGACCAATGCTATGCCCATAAGCCCGATTAATAGAATTGGAGCAATCTCTTTCAAAGAGGCTCCGGAGATAAAATAGACGATAAAGGACGTTGCAGCAATTATGATGGTTGTTTTTAAATCGGGCTGCAGTAAAACAAGACCACAGGCAACTCCGATTAAAATCAAAAACGCCATAAGTCTCCCCTTCTCCTTAGTAGAGAGCCAGGATGCAAGGTAGAGCGATAATGTAACTTTCAAAAGTTCTGAAGGCTGAAATATCGACACTCCAAGGTTTATCCATCGATGGGAACCGTTAAGCTCAAGTCCGATGAGCGGGAAAAATACAAGCACCAAAGCTCCAAACGTTGCTATTAAAAGAGGTAGGGAAAGGTTGTACAATATGTCTTCCTTCAGTCGAGATACAAATAGAGCTACAACCACCCCCAAAACAATCCAAATACTCTGATTTTTAATAAAATAATATTTGTCATGCAAATCTAACTGAGCCGTATAGGAAGAACTGTCGTAAAGAACAAAAAGCCCCAGAGTTGTCAAAATGAAAATTATCAGAAGAAGGGACAGGCCGAGCTTATTCATTTAATGGATAAACGCCAAATATAGACCAATAAGAGCAAAGGCAAATCCCATTAACCACCCACGCATAACGATTTTTGGTTCCTCCCATCCCCTCTGAAGCAATAATAAATGCAGAGGAGCAACAGGAAATGCTTTTTTCTTTAAGAATTTTTTTGATAATATCTGAATGAGCGATGAACCAACTTCTATAATATAAACCCCTCCGATAACTGCAACAGCTAATTCTTTTCCGGTCAAAAGCCCAATAACTGCCAAGGCGGCACCTAAAGAAAGTGATCCGACATCTCCGAGCCACAGGCGCGCTTTATAGATATTGAAGTACAAAAATGCTCCCACACTCCCCAGTAAAATTGCGATAAAAATCGCCAGGAAATCATTCAGTAACGCCTTCGAGATAACAAGAAAAGCACATAGTGCGATAAGAAGTACACCGCACGAAAGCCCGTCAAGTCCGTCAGTGATATTGAACGCATTGGTAAAACTTACGATGACAAACGCTGCAAAAAGGATATAGAACGGACCAAGTGTTATCTCTCCCATGGCAGGGATATGGACGAAAGTGTACCCGTTCATATATAGTATCCACCCGATGATAAGCCCCAGTGCCCACTGAATAATAAATTTATGTTTAAATCGAAGTCCAAAAAAACCGGTTCGTTCTACGTTCAAAATTTTCTTTATGTCATCATAAAAACCCAATACTCCGAACCCGACAAATGAAAAAAGGAGGACAAAAAGTTCCCATAGTCTGACATCTATCTTGAAAAGTCCATATGCCCACAATGTAAGAATTGTCACCACAAAAATTATGAGTAACCCTCCGCCAATAGGAGTTCCCACTTTCCATTCATGTAGCTTGTCAAATACGTAGGTTCTGTTATTAAAAATGTCCCTCGTTTTCTGCTTTTGACGTTGCAGCTTCATTTTATAGAGAAAATCTATAAACGGAACTATCAATATAGACGTTATGAAAAGCGACAGAATTGCAAACCCGAATACTTTGTCCATACAACAAAAATGGATTTTAATCCATTATTCTGTATTTTACAACGAATCTAACTCGAAAAGGAAGGGAAAAAGCTACGTGCTACTTAAGAATGGCCTTCTCAAGGTGAGTGCCTCTTACCGACACTAGAGGAAAAACGAGACTCTCTTTCGCAAGAACCGTCCCCGGATTGATAACCGCACTGACTCCAATAAAGCATCCATCACCTACTATACTTCCCATTTTCTCTAAATTTGTTGATATTCCATTTCCGTCTGTCTTTATTACTACTTCTTTTTTGTCAAAACGCCAGTTTGCTAGTGTTGCTCCACCCGACACGTTCGTATCGCTCCCGACAATGCTGTCACCAATATAGTTGAGGTGTGCAAGTTTTGCCCCATTTAAGATTATCGAATGTTTGACTTCTGTCGCATGCCCCACGTTTACATTGTCTCCTATCAATACACCAGCTCGTACGAAAGCTGCATGACCGATAGTTGTATTATGTCCAATAATTGCACTTCCTTGAATTCGTGCAGTGTCATCAATGGTCACATTTTTACCCACAAATACATTTGGTGAAATTTCTGTAAAATCCTTATGTTGTTCACTTTCTTTAAACGAAGATATAAATTGCTCAATATTAGACAAGGTTTCCCATGGGTACTCAAATTGTTCAAATAAGTCTCTAAAAATGCCCGGAGCAGAAAAAAAATTGGTATATAAAAAGGGGGATGTCATAATTCAAAAAGATGCTCGGCTTCTGCCAGATCTTCTCGGGTGTTAACCCCTCTCCATTTACCGTTTGTTAGCTGGTATGCTGCGATTTTGCCTTTGTGGTGCGCAATAATGTCTATAATGTCTGTAATGTAATATTCACCTGTAACGGGGTTCTTATGGATGTCCTGGATATTTTCTTCTAAATATTTTTTGTTTATGATATAGCACCCCAGATTTATTTCTTTTATTTGTCTTTGCTCCTCTGTGGCATTTTTTTCCTCAACAATTCCTATTACGTTATCATTTTCGTCCCTGATTATCCTCCCAAAACCTGTCGGATTGTCCATTTGCATCGTTATAAAAGAAATCTTTGCGTCGTTGGAGATGTGGGTCTCATAGAGACTCCTGAATGTTTGCGGAGAGTGAAGAAAAGAATCATCTCCATATACAATCAATATGTCCTGGGTCCCCTCCGGAACGAAAGGGAGCGCTGACATGACCGCATGTCCCGTTCCTAACTGCTCATTCTGTTCGGCAACTATGACTTTAGCATCCAAAAGAGGAATGACAGATTCTTTCGCAAATCCAACAACGACGACAATATTGTCAACCCCTGCTTCACGAAGTATACGTATGGTTCTGACCAACATCGGCTCACCCTTTACCTTAAGAGCTACTTTATTTTTGTCTGTAGAGTTCATGCGGGTTCCCTTTCCCGCTGCCAAAATAATTCCTGTTAAATTCTGCATTTAAAAATCCTCCGCTACTTCTTTGATTTTTGCTCCAACACTCTGCAGCCGTTGTACAAATTTTTCGTATCCTCGTTCTATATGCTCTATTCCATAAATTACGCTTTCTCCTGTTGCAATGAGTGCTGCGATAACAACGGTTGCTCCCGCACGAAGGTCGGTAACATTCAAAACCGCGTTGTGGATCTTTTTAGGTCCTACAATTTTAATCGCCTGCTGATACGAAACTCCTTCTTCGTAATTAAAATTGTAGACATCCTTAGGATTCTCTAGTGCCGGTTCAAAAAAAGTAATATGTGCACCCATTTTGCGAAGCTCAGAGACATACCCGAATCTATTCTCATAAATTGTCTCGTGTATTATCGACTCACCCTCAGCCTGAGCCATAAGTATTGCCCAAGGCCCCTGCCAGTCTGTCTTAAATCCCGGTTCAGGAGAAGTCATAATTGAGGTCGCATACAAACCGTTTTTTCTGAGAAACCGCACTTTTCCATCAATCTCCTCATATGTTCCACCGGCTTTATCAAGTTCTTTCAAAAACACTTCAACATTTGCAAGATTGGCATTTTCAAGTAGAATTTTTCCTCCCGTCAAAAGTGAAAGAACTGCAAAAGTGACAAGCTCGTTACTATCTGAGACTATCTCATATGTCGTCCCGTGAAGTCTGTCAACACCTTCAATTTCTATGCGTCTCCCCTCGTGCCTTTGAATTTTTGCGCCCATACTGTTAAGAAGCGCAATAAGGTCATCAATTTCATGCTCCTCTGCAGCATTTTCAAGGATTGTTGTTCCTTTTGCTAACGTTGCTGCCATAATCAATGTTTCTGTCCCGGTATGGGTATTTTTCTCAAACCGGTAAGAAACGCCGTTCAATCCATCAGTTGAGGCATGATAATAACCGTCTTCGGATTTGTATTCAATGACGGCACCCATCTGTTCGAGGCCCTCGATATGTCTTTCTATAGGACGTGCCCCAAGGCGGCATCCTTCAGGATTGGGAACCTGCGCTTTTTTTGCGCGAAGAAGAAGAGGCGACAAAAACATCGAAGAGGTCCTCACCCTCGCACCCTCGGCAAGTGTTATCGTGCTGTTTTTGATTGTCGGAACCGTTATGGTAACCTCACCGTCGCGTCTTTCAACTATTCCACCGATTGATTCAATAACCTCAAGAAGCGCATGAATGTCAGATATTTCAGGAACATTTTTGAGCGTAACAGGCTCCTCTGTCAAGCACGCGGCGATAACCGCCTTTGTAACGACGTTTTTGGAACCCGAAATTCGGATTGTTCCCTCAAGCTCATTTCCTCCCTCGATTAGATATTTTTTCATCGATTTTTCAAACTATAGGCAATTTTATATACATCTCCCGCCCCAATCGTTAAAATTACATACTCATTTGAGGCATAATTTTTGCCTATGTATTCTACCACATCCTCGAATGTTTCAAAAAACTGAGTGTCTACATTTTGTGCGTGGGCTTCGACAAATTCGTCATGCGACAATGTGTCTGTCTCGGTATCACGAAGGGATTTGAAGACGGGCAAAAGGAGCAATTTATCTGCCATTGTAAATGCTCGTCCAAAATCGGGAAGCAAGGCTTTTGTGCGGGAATATGTATGAGGTTGGAAAACGCATATCAATTTCTTATCGGCGTACGCCTCTTTAATGGCTTTAATAGTGGTTGAGATTTCAATAGGATGATGACCATAATCATCAATAAGAAGCGCACCGCTTTTTGTGTGCCCAACGATTTCGGTTCTTCTTTTGGTGCCTTCAAATGCCTTAAGGCATATTCGGATTTGAGATGGCTCATACCCAAGTTCCATCAAGAAAGCAACAACGGCAAGCGCGTTTTTCGCATTGTGTCTGCCGGGAATCCCCAATTCAAAAACTCCAAGCTCCTTGCCTTGTTTTGAAACAGTAAATTGGGATGATAAACCATGACTGACAATCTTTGAAATAACATAATCATTTTCCTTCCCCATGCCGTACGTTATAACCCTAATGTCTTTATTTAAATTCTTATTGAAAGTGGATAAATACTTGTCGTCCCCACAGACAAACAGTTTCCCTCCACTTTTAATGTTGTGCGCGAACTCATAAAACGCATCTTTTACTTTTTCAAGGTTTTCAAATTGGTCCGGGTGGTCAAAATCGACGTTATTAAATATTGCAAAATTGGGTTGCTGATACAAAAATTTAGGCACTCTATCATACACAGGTTCTGAGACATATTCGTCTGCTTCGGCGACAAAATAATTTCCCTCGCCAAAGTGACCGGGAGCCCCAAGAGGGAAAACTTCACCTGTCCCCACAGAATATGAAGGCTCAAGTCCTATTGCCTTCATTGTTGTTGCAAGTAAAGAAGATATGGTCGTCTTCCCGTGCGAACCGGCAACGGCGATCGATTGCATACCCTCTTTTCCCAACAATTCCCCCGACATCATTCCGGCTAAAGCCTGCCCTTGAGTTAGAACGGTTATCCCTTTTTCTTTTGCAAATTTTACCTGTGGGTTATCAAACCCCTTGTGGGCGCCGGTTGTTACGACCAAACAATTCTCACTTTTCGTTTCCCTGAAAAAGCCATCAATATCCTTGTCATCAAATCCTACAAAAAGCGTGATATTTTTCTTGAGAAGATACAAATCCGTTATGAATTCCTCACCTATATCGCTTCCCGCCACTTCAAACCCTGCTTCTTTTGCAATTATCGCCAAAGGTGCATTTCCAACACCTTTTATCCCAACAAAAAAGATTTTTTCGAGATTTTCAGGATATGTTAGGTCTTGTAATTTATAGCTCATTGTGAAGGCTTAGGTAATCGGTAACTGTTTTTTTGTCACTCCAGGGAATTTCGCCATTCCCATAATTTATCGACGCCTCGTGCCCTTTCCCCGTGATAATAACTGTATCATGTCTATCGGCATTTGATAACGCAAATTCAATGGCCTCTTTCCTGTCCCCTATCTCATGCACATTCTTGTGTTCAAACTCACTCCGGATACCCTTCTTGATATCCGAATTTATCGCATCGACAGATTCGGACCTTGGGTCTTCTGCTGTCAGAATAATAACGTCATCCCAAATAGATGCGTTCTTTCCCATTTCGGGTCTTTTACTTCTATCCCTCTCCCCTGCTGCACCAAAAACATGGATGAGTTTGCCTTTTGTTATTCTTCGCACTTCGGGAAGGATTTTTTCAAAGGAATTCGGAGTGTGTGCAAAATCAACAATAATTTTAAAACCACCTTTGCTCTCCAAAACATCCTGTCTTCCCGGAGGAAGGATGTAACTTTGTATCCCCTCATCAATTGTCGCATCATTAACACCCAATATTTTTGTCGCAGCGTAAGCAGCCAAGATATTCTCCTTATTAAAGTCCCCGATAAGATTTGTCTTTATTTTGAAGGGGAGTAACTCTGGTGTCAGATCTCCTTTATATCTTCCATTCAAGGAATATGTAACCATTTTTTCTTTGGGGATTTTTTTCAGAAATTCTTCAAACCACTCACCATTACTATTGATAACATCAACTTTACTTACCTCAAAAAGCCGTAATTTTGCACGCACATAATTCAAATACGTCTTGTGGTAATCCAAATGCTCGTGTGTAATATTTGTAAGGACACCAATGTCAAAACGTATTCCCCACACTCTGTTCTGATCAAGCGCATGCGACGTAACTTCCAAAACAACGTGTGTACATCCGCTCTTTTTGGCCATCTTAAGATATTTTTGCACGGCAAATGGTGAGGGAGTCGTCACATGAAAGCCGGTATCATACTCTTTTCCGTCAATTACTGCCCCCACGGTTGAGATGACCGCCACTTTTTTTCCGGCGCGGCGAAGGATGTGATATATGAGGTTTGAGGTGGTTGTTTTCCCATCTGTCCCGGTCACCCCAATAACTGTCATTTCCTTTGCGGGAAAACGGTACATGATGTTTGCCGCTATGGCTAATTGCTTGTGGGCGTAATTTTTGAGAGTGCGAATTGTCATAGTATTTCAATTATACTAATTTTATTACTTTGAGGGCTCGATATTATATTTTTGAATGAGATCCCGGGCAATTGAGAAAAAAGTCGGCGCGGCGGTTTCCGCGCCGTAAATCGAGGAATGGGGTTTGTTGATGACGACTAGCATTGTGATTTTTGGATCCTCGGCGGGGAAAAAGCCGATGAATGAAGCGTTTGTATTGGTCGGGTCGTAGTGCCCCTCAACCGGAATCTGCGCAGTTCCGGTTTTACCCGCGATATTATAATTTGGAATTTTTGCAAATTTTGCCTCCCCTTTCTCAACCGCATTTACCATCATCCACGTGACAACTTTTGCGGTCGCCGAGCTTACCGTCTGGGCAACTTGTTGTGGTTTTATTTGAATTGCTTTGTTATCAGGAGTTATTATCTTATCAACAACCATAGGACGCATAAGTTTTCCCCCGTTTGCTATCGAATTGACAGCCGTAATAAGCTGAATAGGAGTAACTGAAATTCCCTGTCCAAAGCTTGAGGTAGCCAAATCAATTTCGTGCCATTTCTTAAGCGGCCTAAGTGCTTCTGTCACTTCCCCCTGAATGTCAATTCCGGTTATACTTCCAAAGCCGAATTTTTTTATGTAGTCAACAAACCGCTCTAGCCCCAATTTTTTTGCAACAAAAACCATCCCAGTATTATCTGAGTGTTGAATAACCTCATTCATAGTAATATTGGGAAAATATTGATCATTCCACGTCTTAATGCTATATCCTCCTATCTCAACCGGACCTGCACAATTGTCACATCTCGTGTCAGGAGTAACCAACCCACTATCAATGCCAGCAGCCATTACCAGCACCTTAAAGGTAGAACCCGGCTCATATAGACTGGATATAATAGGACTGGTATAGGTTGAACCATCGTATTCCCAATACTTTTGGGGGTCAAACTTGGGATAGGAAGATGCAGCAAGAATTTTGCCAGTTTTTGTCTCCATAACTATCACACTTCCACCTTCGGCCTGATATTGTTCAATTCCCTTTTTAAGGTCGGTATCAACCACATACTGTACCGATCTATCGATACTTGTAATTAGAGTACGTCCATCTATTTTTTTATCCTCTCTTACATCGGTCAAAATGGGATTGCCCACTGCATCTTTTATCAAGTACGTACTCCCCGGTCTTCCCCGCAATTGCCTGTCGTAATATCCCTCCAGCCCAAAGTACCCTTGGTCCTCTCCATCCTGATTTTTTCCGACAAACCCGACCAGATGAGCTGCCATCGACGCTTCAGGGTAATTTCTCTCCGTCTGCTGCTCAAACCCCAACGCTCCGAGCTTGAGTGCTTCAATTTGCGTCTTTTGGTCGTAAGAAAGCCTGCTTTGAAGACTCACCCAATATAAATTCTGTGAAAGCCGGGCAGAAATAGAAGCCGTATCGACAGAGAGAATCGGAGAGAGTAAATTCGCATAATTATCTTTCGAGTCGACTTTTTTAGGATTTGCATACAATAAATAACTAACTTTGTTTGTTGCAAGGGGAAAACTGTCATTGAATAATATGTCTCCCCTTTTTGCAGTAGTCACAAGTGACAGGGAGCTTTGAATCCTTCCTTCCTTCCGCAAGCTGTCGGCCTTGACTACTTGCCAATAAAATAATTTCAAAAGAATGACAAGATAGAAAATACTAAAAATTAGAAGTATGGATATGAGACGGCCTTGGTCTCTTTTCATTGTTGATACGTCAGTCTCGTGTCATTTCGAAGAGAAATATAATTATGATCAACTACAAAACCAAGGGTCTTGGCCTTCTCTGATATTGTTTCGAAAGAAGTCTCCTGCAATACCTTCGAATTGAGTATTTGGTTCTCCTCGTCCAGGTGGGCGATGCTTTGCTGAAGCTTCTTTACTGTTACACTGTCAGATGCAAGTTTTCCTGCCAGATGAATATTCAGAAGCTCAAGTCCAACGGCGAGTAAAAAAAGGAACATAACTGTTATATAGAGTGTTTTGTGCATAGTTAGGTTCTTTCAAAAACGCGCATTTTTGCGCTTCTTGAGCGTTTATTTTTGCTTACTTCATTAAAGCCAGCGATAATTGGTTTTTTCGTAACAACCGTTCCAAACCCCTCTTTTTGAAACATCTCAAAAGTTTTCTTAACAATTCTATCCTCAAGTGAATGAAAGCTGATGGCAACCAGTCTTCCATGACTCTCCAATAATCCAACTCCCCCTTCAAGTCCTTTTCTCAACTCGTCAAGCTCCGCGTTTACCTCAATTCGTATCGCCTGAAAGACCCTTGTAGCCGGATGTATGGCTTCACTTTTGTGAGGAATCCGCTCAACTATCTGCGCTAATTGCCTCGTTGTCTTTATTTCATTTTTCTTCCGAATAGCCACAATTTCATCTGCAATTTTTAAAGCATTGTGCTCCTCACCATACCGGTAAAAAATCTCTATCAATTTTTCTTTTGGATACGAATTGACAACGTCATACGCTGTGAGCTCTTGTGATGGGTCCATCCGCATATCAAGTGCTTCATCATGTCTTATACTAAACCCTCGCCCCGCTGCATCCATCTGATAACTCGAAACCCCTATGTCCAAAAGAACACCCGCAACTTTCTCAAAACCATTCTCCTTTGCAATGCGCCCAATCTCACCGAACTTCCCTTTTGTTATAAAAAGAGCTCCCTCATCGATGTATCGCTTTAAAAGGCCTGAGACATGTGTTATTGCGTCATTATCCCTATCAATTCCCAGAACTATTCCTCCGTTTTCCAAAATAAGCTTTGTGTGACCGCCGCCTCCCAAAGTACCGTCAATGTATTTTTGTCCCCGGGCTACCTTAAGGGCAAAAATCGCTTCATTGAGAAGAACCGGAATATGGGAAAAATTGCTCATGTTGTTTTTTTAAGTGTGTTCTCAAATACCTTTACAGCCTTCTCTTTTACTTGCAAATTGTTGAGTGCCCGGTAACTCTCAAAGCGCGCCTTATCCCAAATGCTGATGTACCATGCTCCTCCTGTAATGACTACTTCTTCATGTATGTGCGCGTACTCTTTAAGATATGCGGGTAAAACAAACCGGGCCTCACCGTCCAATTCCACCTCGTACGTTCCTCCATAGATGAACCTATCCAAATCTCTTACTTCAGGCAGTAAAAAAGAGGCTTTCTCAAAAATGTCCCCAACGAGTGTTTCCCATTCCTTTTTTGGCAAAACCAAAAGCGAATTCTCCAACCAATTGGTAACAAGTAGGGTGTTTCCTGTTTCTTTTTTTAATTTAGCCGGAAATGCCAATCTGTTTTTAGCACGTAACCGTACCGTATAAAGACCAAAATACATGGTCATATTGTATCACTTCCGCCACTTATCGCCACTTTTTAATGTGCTTATTAGTTATAGTTAACTTTTCACGGGATGTCAATATAGGAAGTTAGCTTATCTCACTTGAAAAATTGAGATATAGTTAACTTTTCACGGGATGTCAAAACACTGAATTTTTGAAAAGAAGCTGAAAATGAGGCTACTATACGTTTTTGAGAAAAAAAACGCTCGTGAAACATAAATCTACTTTTCTTTGTTAAATGTGATAAAGCTCACAGCTAAAAATAATTACGTGGAGTACTATCACATTAGATACCATGAAATTGTTACGAAAAAAAGTATTTATAGCGCTGAGCGCAGTGTTCTCACTTGCACTACTTCTTCCTCTCACCAGTTTTGCTGCAAATAATTTTTCTGCCGGCAACAGCGTCATATTATCTAAAGGTGAAACGGTCAACACCGATTACTATGCAGCTGGTGGAACTAATATTCTTGACGGAACCGTGAACGGAGATGCGTATGTTGCTGGGGGCAACGTCATCGTCAACGGGACAGTATATGGAGATGTCCTTGCTGCAGGAGGGAATGTTAGCATTAGCGGAAAAGTTACCGGGAATATTAGGGCTGTTGGAGGCCAAGTTACCATAGGTGGAGAGGTAGACCGAAACGTAACCGTTGCGGGCGGAACAATCTCTATCCAAAAACCGGCATTAATCGGAGGCTCCTTGACCGCCGCATCCGGCAATATGACTGTGACTGCTCCTATTGGAAAAGGTGCCGTTATGGCCGGAGGTCAAATCAGCATCAATAGCGCAATTGGTGGAGACGTGAGAGCATCGGTAGAACAACTCAGTGTCATGCAGGATGCGAGAATTGAGGGAGGACTTATATATTGGAGCCCCAATCAAGCCCACATTGTCCCGTTTACGATTCAGGATAAGGCAGTCTATCATCACACAGAATTTAAAAATCAAAAAATTGCCCGTCCAACAAGCGCAAAAATCGCAAGTTTTATAGCCGGGCTAAGCATCGCTTGGGTCATAACAAGCGTTGCTATGTCATTTCTCCTTGGAATTATCCTTCTACACGTGTTTCCTGTCTTTATGGAAAATGTAACCAAAACTATACACGAAAGACTTATTCCGAGCATGGGGATAGGATTTGTAGGGTTGGTACTCCTGCCTTTTGCTTTTGTTGTGTTACTCATTACCGTTGTTGGGATACCCTTTGCATTTCTTCTTTTGTTCGCATTTATCTTGCTTATTCTTTTTAGCCAGATTTTTATTAGCTTTTCCATTGGTAAAAAACTTCTCCCTCAAAGGCATGAAATGGCACTTCTTGTTGGACTTGTCATCTACTCCGTTGTCTCAGCGCTTCCTTTTGTCGGGTGGATGTTTAGTGCAGTTTCACTTTTTGTCGGTGTTGGTGCAATAATTATGGTAAAGAAAAACCTCTACACCTCTCTCCGGACAAAAAAACTGATCTAAATCTTTTTTGCGATAACTTTTATGAATGAGGAAATATCCGAATAGAATTCTTCCTCTCCCTCCTCAATTTTTACTATTTCGAACGTATCTTTCAATAATTTTTCCGTATAATTCCTGCTGAAAAAATGCCTGATGTGCCCGTCCTTTTCATACATGTCCCGCTCTATCAACTTTCCCTGACCGTATTTTGGATCATTGGTCGATTTACAAACAAAAGCCAGTAACCCTCCGCTCTTTAGAACACGAATTATTTCCCCAAATATTTCCCTAGTTACACTATCGGCAAAATAATGGAGAGAAAGCCGCGCATACACCAGGTCGAATGAATTATTCTTGAAAGGCAACCTTTCGGAAATATCCATGAACTCAAAAGTCAGATTGTCGTTGTTATAAAACTTCCTGTTCTTCTCAATAGCAACACTTGAAAAGTCGGTTGATAAGACTTTGTGGCGCAGCGTTGCAAAATAGTTACTGTCATTCCCCACACCGCACCCTAATTCCAAAATTTTTTGATTGGGAGGAAGTAATTCTGCCACCTCATAAGCAAAACGGGAAGGATCTTGCGACAAAGGACCGATCACACCTTTCAAGTGCAATTGATTCCAGTGTTTGTTCTGATCTTGCATACCCTGAGTATATCAGAAGGATAAAAACAAGTTTTTGGAGATAAAAGTCTTACTAATTTTCCAGATTGAGATCCTTTTTAACAACTGCAGTCTTGCCATCTTTTAAGGTAAGCCTTATAAGAAATGCAATTTTTTTGACACCTTTATCATACTTACAAGTACCACTACTACAGGTTCCAATAGTGATTTTTCTATCAACCGTTGTCTCACCAGGATTTATGTCACCTGAGCCTATTGCACCTTTTGGCACGGCCTCACCATCGACAATAGCATCATAACTCATCTCAAAATCGAAATGGTTAAACTTTGATACATCATTTATCTTCATCTCGACCTCAGTAAGTGCTTTGTTGGGCGTGAGCTCCAATCCTATTTCTTCGGGCTTCATTTCAATTGCCTGCTCTTCTGGAGTCTGTTCAACAACCGGCGCTTTTGCTGCTCTTTGTTTTGATACGAAAAGATACCCCGCAATAGCAACAACCACGACAATGGCAGCAACACCTACAAGCATCATTTTATTTTTCATTAATTTTTTCATTTAAATTTATTCTACTCAAATAAAAATTAATAAGTCAAGGGAAAATAGTTTGCACTAAATAAGTTTTTGCTCAATAAAATTCCGAAGTTCTGAAATTTTGAGCCTTACCTGTTCCATCGTGTCTCTATCTCTAACTGTTACAGTGTCATTTTCAAGGCTTTCAAAATCAATTGTTATGCAGTATGGCGTTCCTATTTCGTCTTGTGAGAGATAGCGCTTGCCTATATTTCCTCGCGCGTCATAGGCAACTAGAAATGTTTCCCGAAGAGTATTGTACACTTCGCGGGCTTTTGCAACCAATTCGGGTTTGTTGGCAAGTAATGGAAATATAGCAGCTTTGAAAGGCGCTACTTTGGGTGAAAATTTCAAAACCACACGTCCCTCTTCTTCTGTGTAAGCGTCAGAAAGAGCCATCAGAAATATGCGGTTTATCCCTACAGCAGGTTCAATTACGTGGGGGAGTATTTTTTTGCCTGTTTGACTATCGACAACCCTTAATTCCTTTCCGGAACCTTTTTCGTGCTGGGAAAGGTCGTAATCGGTTCTATACGCCAACCCCCACAATTCCTTGAATCCAAATGGGAATTTATACTCTAAATCCTCTGTCCTTTTGCTGTAAAACGACCGTTCCTCATCGGTGTGAGTTCTCCATCTGAGATTTTCTTCCCGGATTCCAATCTTTTTGGTGACAAATTCCCACATATCTTTCTTCCATTGCTCATATAGTTTCTCCCAGTCCGACTCTTCTGGGTCGAAGAAATATTCAATTTCCCCTTGCTCAAACTCGAGTGTCCTAAAAACCGAATTTCCAGGGGTTATTTCGTTACGGAAACTTTTTCCAAGCTGTGCAATACCGAAAGGTAATTTGACACGATTACTCTCAAGAACATTTTTGAAGTTAACGAACATCCCCTGCGCTGTCTCTCCTCGAAGATACGCAAGGCTCTGATCTCCCTCAACGATTCCCATATGGACGGGAAATAATAGATTGAATTTTCTTACTTTTGTCCAGTCATGCTTGCCGCAATTCGGACACAAAATTTTGTTGTCGGCAATAATTTTATCCAATTCCGCATCCGACAACCCCTCCACCTTTACCTCTTGCTCGCCTATTAAACTCTCTTCAATAAGATGATCCGCCCTTTTTCGAAGCTTACAGTTCTTACAGTCAACTAAAGCATCCGCAAAGGAAGACGTATGCCCCGATGCCTTCCAGATCTCTTGATGGGAAATAAGCGATGCTTCAAGGCCTACAATATCATCTCTTCTGTGGACAAAATTTGCCCACCACATATCCCGTATGTTTCGAAGAAGCTCTGTCCCGACTGGTCCGTAATCATATGTGTTAGCAACACCTCCGTAGATTTCACTTCCGGGATAAATAAATCCACGCCGCTTAGCAAGAGCGACAATCTTTCCAAGTGCATTTTCCATTTGAGGCTATTGTATCAGGTATGGGGGTCTATTAAAAGAGCTAAACCAACTCAAGATTGCCTATAACACGTGACTTTAATTTCTTTTCAATGAGACTCTCGATGTATGTCCGCACGTCCTTTTCTGCATTAAATTTCTTTGATACATTCCAATACCCAAGTGTAGAAAGAACATCCGTTTCAAACTCCAAAAGCGCTTCATCATGAGCATTGCCTTCCTCCAAGAAAACTCCAACAAGCTCAAAAAGCTCCTGATTAGTCTGTCCATACGGACAAAGTGCATTGATAAGTTCACATACCAAAAAGGCTACCTCGCATTGCTTGAGTGTGTCTTTTCGCGCTTCATAGGAATTGAGAAGCTCGATTTCAGTAAGAATGAAGTTTTTGGCTGTTCTGACAGAATGAAATTTCACCAAGTTGAGAAGTTCTATGTGGGAGGAACGGCGGCTCGTTATTTTTCTGACACCCTTTGCCAAAACCTCTACCTTACCATTATTTTTTGTAAATAGCGTTACAAACCTGTCAGCCTCACCTAAATTTACGCGTTTGACAACAAAGCCTGTGTCATTAAGGTATGTCATGAAAATTTAGAACCCCGTTAGCTTTAATTCTGTGTCTGACCGCACGTCAACTGATTGGACCTGCCGTCCATTCACGGTAATAACTGTCGGAATATTCTCTACCCCCGGCTGTTTTTGGATAAGAAGAGGCAATGTGTGGTCACTTACTTTAAAGGGCAAAGTATATTCATAACTCATCGTCGCCTTACCTAATGGATTGACGGTAAAGAACGCATCAAAAACTGTTTTACCCAATTCATCGTTAGAACCTACTTTCACTTGGGAACCTTTCGTACTCCCCAAAACACTACCCTTTGGAACTAAAAGCCTCTGATAATTTCTCAAAGTAGCATTCAAACACAATCCTCCTCTTTCTAAATTACAGTCAGAGTAGGGTTTCGGATTTTTGTAATCAATTGTTACTTTCTTTGTTATCTTGCCATCCCCACTTATTGTATAGTCTATTGTCATGGATTTTGTGACAAAAAGATTTGATTTCTGCCCTCCAAAATTTGCGTCGTTTACATATAAATAATCTCCTTCAAAATCCCTTACCCTACCGGCCCAATTAAGCGCTTCGATTCCCTTCTGAGCCTCATTATCATATAAATAAAAGAGGATATTTTTTTCATTTGCATCCACTATAAATTGTTGGAAAAGTCTCCCCCAGTAAAGCTTAGGAGAAGATCGAAGTGCCTTATCAAGGGTTGCAAGCATCAACTCTCCCAAAAGGCCTTTTCTATTGGTTTTTACATAATTTACAGGACGGGATATCTCATTTTCCAAAGTATACACAACTTGCGGACATCCGCATGCCGGGTCGTTATCGGCGGTAAATTTCAGTCCACCCGCCTCTACCTCGCCCAGAATTCTAATGATATTAACAAAGAAATGAGTGTCAATTGCAATTATGCCGTCCACATCCGACTTTTGCCTGGATGATTGGTACATCGAATTGAAGTCTTTCATCGAGACAATAAAATCAGGGGATAAATTGATATCACGGATATATGCTTGGCCGACGGTCGGGAAATATTTCCTGATGATAGGCGAAACAGCGGGGCGGCTTGTGATGCTGTCATCAAGCGAATAAATATCCGAAGAGTTATCGACTTGAATATTACCCTCCTCAACTTTGAAAACTGAATAATAGGTTAAAAATCCTCCGGTAGGACGCAATTCCGCATCATTTTGGAAAAGCATAAGATATTTTTTGCTTTCCTTTTCTCCTAAAAGTGCCGGAAGAGCTTTTATCAAGGGTTTTCCCTGCTCAACAGCAACAACTGCTCCGTCAGTTATATCTTTTATCTGTTGTGCACCATCTCTAACTTTTTTCATCGGTCCTATAGGCGGATAATGCCCCGGGTCCACCTGGTCCACTTCTGTTTTGGCAAGCTTCAACTGCTCTTCTATCTTGTCTATCTGGGGAACCACTTTTCCCATAGTCTTGACAGCAGTACGTATCCTATCTTGAGCAGTTCCTCCTGTGAAGGTACCTTTCCCCTTTAAGCCTAAAACATCAACATACGGAATCAGTGCATCGGCAGTAACAACACCTGCATCCACCCCATATGAAGATGCCTTAACAAGATGCGATGCGTCACTATAATAACCACCAACGAGAGGAATTATTTTAAGGTAGGAAAGTCCGTTGAGCTTTTTATCAAGAGCGGTGATTTCGGTTTTTGTTTTAGCGAGCTCATCGCGGGCTGCGGCGATATCTTGCTCCTTAAGTTTTGCAAACGCCAGACTTGCTTGCGCCTTCGTTTTCATTGCCTGTTTGTACACTCCAATCCCCTGGATTCCAACAATAATAATGAACAGAAGAAGTACCCCCACTATCCCTGCAACCCACATAGCTACTTTTTTGTTTTTGAAGCGAAATGGGATTTTTTTCTTTCTGCGGGTGGGACGGTCTTCCATCGGAGATTGCGTAACAACATCCTCTTGAGTGTTTAAATCAATTTTTTGGAAACCTTTATCGTCCATAATTTTGAACTGCAACTTATTATTTAATCATATATAGAACTTCTTTTGCAACTTTTCACGGTCTTCTCAGGCAATTCTTACGCGTTTCACATCGCACCTTTTCCTGACAACATAGCCATCGGGGTCATAAGTATTAAATATAAGTCATAGAAAATCGAACGCCTTTTTGCATACGATGCATCCAGTTGAATCCTCTTATCGAAATTTATTTGGCTTCTTCCCGTCACCTGCCATATACCTGTAATACCGGGCTTAACAGACAACACAATTTTCACTGCGTCTCTTGTATGTGGATATTTTTTCTGTTGATCCCGCAGCTCGTCAGGATAATATGCCCTAGGTCCAACAACACTCATCTCTCCTTTTATCACATTGATAAATTGAGGAATTTCGTCCAAAGAATACTTACGTATAAATCTTCCTACTCTTGTTATGCGAGGGTCATCCTTCAATTTATATCCACCCTTCTTGTATTCATTCAAAAGCTCTTTGTATGTGGGGTCATTCACCAATATTTCGTGGGCGTTGGCTACCATTGAACGGAATTTATACATACGAAAAGATCTTCCCTCCTTGCCTATGCGTGGTGGGGTGTCGGCAAAAAGCGGACCTGGACTATTCAGCTTAATTGCTATTGCCGTAAGACATATGAGAGGGGAAAAAATAATGAGGGCAAGTATTGATATCAAGACATCGAGAATCCTTTTTGAGGTATCATATAACATAACTTAAGTAAGAGATTCATGTTCTGTCCCCGATAGACTCTCGACAAGTTGTTTTATTTTTGGCACGGAATCCTTCGGGCAAACAAGAACCACATCCTGAGTATTTATAACCAAATACCCCGAAAGGTCAATTCCAACCACCAGTTGCCCTGTGTAATTAAAAACGAGACTATCTACCGAATCCTCAACCATTACTTTCCCTTTTGTTACATTCTCCTCTCTTGAATTACTCAATGCTTCCTTTAATGCCTCCCATGCGCCAATGTCGCTCCATCCAATGTCAACAGAGAGAACCCTTCCGTAAGAGGTGTTCATCTTTTCAAGAATGGCATTGTCGAAAGATATTTTTTCAATTTGCGGATATACATTCATTAATGTATCCTCATATTCGGGAGTGTCACATGAATCATGAATCTTTTTAAGCTGCTTAAATAATGTAGGAGCATATGTTTCAAAAAGTCCCCACAGGAATGAAGGGGTCGTCACAAAATATCCTAAATTCCAAGAGTGGTGCCCATCATTCACAAACCGTTCGGCAGTAGATAAATGCGGTCGGTACTGAAAACCGGTGAACGAATAGACAGGAATTTCTCCTACACGCTTTATCTCATCTCCAAATTCGATATATCCCAAATTTTGGTTGGCAAACCGGGGTTTTTGCCCCACAAAAACGATAACTTCTCTCTCTTCTTTCACTATCTGTTCTGCAGAGCGAAGGGCAATTCTGAATTGTTCTTCATTTTTGACAAGATGGTCACTTCCCCACAAAATTGCGAATGGCTCGTCGGGAAACCTTTTTGAAAAAAGGGCGGTAACAAGCCCAACAGCTGGGCCAACATCCCGCATTTCAGGCTCAATTAGAATATTACCGGCAGGCAGTTGGGGGAGTTGTTCACGGACAGTACTTTCATAATGTTTTCCCGTTGAGATATATATGTCCTCCCATGAGAATTCAGGAAATAGTTTTTGTACCGCAATTTGGAGCATGGATTGATCTCCGACAATCTTTTCGAATTGCTTGGGTGTATTTTTCCTCGAAAGTGGCCACAACCTTGTCCCTACTCCTCCCGCAAAAATAACTACTTTCATATATATTTGTTGGTTCTCAAGAAATTCTTAATAGCCTTTTTAAATACAATTTCCGAAAAACGTTTTGCATTTACTTTGCAATCCACTCCATTATAACGACTGTCCTTGAACTTTTTCAATACTGTACAAAGACTTGCAACCGTTTGCTTGTCAAAAAATACGCCAGTTATGCCTTCTTTCACAATCTCCAAAGCCCCCCCCGCCTTGTATGCTATAACCGGTTTACCGGCAAGCTGCACCTCAACCATAGTAATCCCAAAATCCTCTTCACCCGGAAAAATGAGTGCCCTGCAATTCTTGTAATATGAAATCAATTCCTCATCGGTCACTTTTCCCTTAAATACAACTGTTTCCCCGGAAAGAGCATCGAGCTTTTCGTATTCGTTCCCCTCTCCTATCACAACGAGCGGAAGTTTTAATTTAGTGCATGCCTTAACAGCCAAATCAATACGCTTATAGTCAACTAACCGCGACACCACTAAAAAGTAGTTCTTTTCCAAAGGAATAAATTTTTTTGTTCCTTTTTTTTGGAATAATCTATCTGATGGAGGGTAAATTACAACACTATCGCGTTTATAATATTTCTTAATCCTACGTGCTACGTTATCAGAAATTGCAATAAATTTATCCGGACGGGATGCGGCAACTAAATCCCATTTGCGAAGATACGATACCAATGGATGCGTCAGAAAGCGCAATATAGGGTTCTTGAAATATTGGCGGTAACCACTCCATAGATATCGAGTTGGGGTTAGGCAAATACAGACATGGGGAACACCAGTCGGAACGATAATTCCTTTTGACGCCTCGCTTGTCACAGATATCACTAAGTTGTATCCGGTAAAATCAAAAGACTCGAATGCAAATGGCATAAGATAAGGTATCAATTCATGTTTGGAATTTATAAGCGGAATACATTGCAAATAAGATGTTTTTATTGTAAATTTCTTTGCCCAGGGGGTTTTACGCTTGTTATAAACTGAGGTAAAAAGTACTAGACCGGGAAATATCTCACGCAAAGATTCAAGGACCCTTTCTGCCCCTCCAATCTTATTGACCCGGTCGTATACCAGCGCTACTTTCATAAACGGTAAGTGTCTTATCTACGCACTCCTCCCAAGAGAATTGCTTGCTTCTTGTCAATCCTTTTTTCCTTAAACTCTCAAGAAGTTTTTTGTCTGTCAAAACCTTCTCTATAGTACGGGCAATTTCAGCAGGCTCTTTCGGATTAACATACAATGCTGCGTCTCCCCCTACTTCGTGAAGAGCAGGAGTATCAGAACTAATTACAGGGCAGGATAGGCTCATTGCTTCAAGTAGAGGAAGGCCAAATCCTTCCATCAAGGAAGGGACTACCAAAAGTCGAGCATTCGTATAATAGCTAAAAAGAGTTGAATCATCAATACTATGAAGAAAATGCACACCCCTCTGACATTTTTCAAGCCGTTTGTAGAAAAAGTCATCGCGTCCGATACATACCAATTCGACTCCTGTTTTTTCCCCGATATCCTCATACGCCTTCAAGAGATTTCTTAAATTCTTATGAGGATATGCGTTTCCGACATAGAGAATGTAGTTATCGCTAACAAGTGACTCCTTCACTGAATTCTCGGAAATTAAAGGATCAAAGCCTTCATAGATAACATCAATTTTTTTTTCATTGGCATTGTAATGAGAAATAAGCTCATCTTTGGTAGCCATTGACGGAACAATAATTTTTTTTGATTTTTTGACAGCAGATTTGATAATTTTTTTGTATGCAAAATGTTTAGCGTAATAAAAAGGGAGTGGTAGGGAGCTAGAAATTCCCGTAGGATAATGATCGATAATTAGGTCGTGAATTGTTATAACAAAAGGCTTTCTATAAAAAACAGGGTAGGAAAAATAGGGAAAATGCACCAAGTCCAAATTCTCTCTATCAAGTTCCTTTTTAAACTGAATTTGCTCTGCAAGGGTATGCCAGGAAACATCGCTCTCTACTTTCCTAAAATTCTGGCTTTCGAAATTAACGAGTTTATAAGCCTTAGGACTTAAAAAGATGGTAAAAGTTATATCACGAATTTTTCGCGCATCAAGTCCATTCACCAAATTCCGTATATATCGCCCAACCCCACTTTCATACCACAGTCGAGCATCTATTCCGATATTCATATTTTTTTTTCTTTGCGAGACTGTACCGAGAGTCTCGTCCAAAGTATTTGGACAAAGAGTTGTCGGTAAAGTCGAGCATCTATTCCGATATTTTTACTCATATTCTCGTTGTCATTTTTCTAGCTTTAATACCTAACTTTACTAACACATTCATAATTTTTGGATACTTATCTTTGTAATGTTTATCATAAAAAATCTCCATAGCATGAAACCTGTGATAGGTTGCAATTTTTTTTGTTTCTGAGCTTGCTTTGGTTACATCTTTCGAAACTTTTTTTATCCCGCTTGAGATGCCCTTCATGTGCAAAGCTTCAAATTCAGAAACAAAATAAATTTTGTATCCGGCTTTCACTAGCCGGTAACAAAAATCGATGTCTTCTCCATAGAAAAAGTAATCCTCATCCCACCAACCCAATTTTTCACCAACAGAAAAAGGCATTAGCATAAATGATCCTGCAAGTGACTCAATTTCGTGCGTTTTCTTCGCATCAAGATACGAAAGATTATATCCTCCAAAGAGCTTGCTCTTCGGAAAAATTTTTGAAAGCCCGGAAAAATATGAAAACGACCGCCAGGGAGTCGGAAATCCTCTGTGCGATGAGTCATCTAATTCTCCATTTGGCAATTTTACAAAACACGTAGATGCTCCGCATTCTCGATGCATTTCCATAAAGTCAACCATCCCATCAATTGTTTTTTCATAAACCTTTGTGTCGGGATTTAAAAACAAAACATATTTTCCCCGTGCTTTTTTTATGCCTACATTATTGCCTTTTGAAAATCCTAAATTCTGACTGTTGTGAATAAATGTCACATTTTCATTTTTATCGAAATTATCTTTTACAACCTCCTCAGTATCCAAATTTTGACTATTATCGGAAATGATAATTTCAAATGTATGATATTTCACACTCTCAAGGACAGAGTTGACGCACCCAACAATCGTATCTTGTGAGTTATATGTAACAATAATTATTGATATGTCAATTCTTTTCATCTATTTTCTCCCAAACCTTCAATAATTCCTTTCCAATTTTTTCCCATGCATACTGCTCCTCTACTGTTTTTCTTGCATTCAGAGTGAGTCGCCTGCGAAGTGAACTATCATTATAAATCCGCTCAATTTGCTTAACATACTCCTCGCCTGTTGTTGCCGCCAGAAAATGTTCCTCACCTGTCACATCCAAACCCGAAAGTCTGTCTGGCTGAGCGACAATAGGCACGCCCAATGCCATTGCCTCAAGTACTTTAAAATTAGTACCACCCCCAATTCTAATGGGGAAAACAAGAATATCGGCATTTCGATACTCGTCGATTATATTTTCTACAAAGTCTTTGCAGATTATCCGACTATTTGAAAATTTGAATTTTTCATTTACCTTTTTTCCGATTATTGTAACCGTTAATTTGTCATCCAATTTTGGAAATACATTCCTATAGAAAAAATCCATCGCATCTATATTCGGAAAATAAACAAAATTTCCGACAAAGAGTATATTATTCTTCAATTCTTTATGTTCTGAATATGAATATGTTTCCGGTTCTATTCCATTTGCAATAATATTGCATTTTACACCCGTTAAATTTTTCAAAATATCAGCTTCTTGTTGGGTAATTGTGGTCACAGCGTCCGCATTTCTCACCATATCTAACTCTTCTTGACGAAGACGTTTTGCCTGATAATACACAAAAGGCTTGAGATAAAATTTGTTAAGATTTTTAGCATAGTCATAATAGAGCATGAATTCTATGTTCTCTGTACCTAATACAAGTTTTACACCTAATTTCTTGAGTCTTTTTCCGATGAAAAAACCGGTATATGTCGACTCGAAATGGACGATATCAATCTTCTCTCTTTTTATAAGCTCTGCCAATTCATCGTATACTTTCTTTTCGTAATACAAGGTCTTGAATATGGACGAATTATTAAAAACTGTTTTTGGAAAATTCGAAAATGATGTTAATTTTCTTCTTTTAAAAACGTGTATTTTTTTAACACCTAAAGAGGCTATCTCTCTATTATGCTCCGGGTTATAATCCTCCCGGACAAAAGAATATAAAAATACATTTGCTTTTTTTGCGGTGTATTTTAATAGATGATACGCCCGGTTTTTTCCTCCCGAATTGGTAGGAAATGGAAAATCATATGTTACGAATAATACGTTCATAATTTGATAATCAAATAATCCGGGCTCTGTGCAACGACCTCATATTGCTTACCAAAACTATCGATATCTCTTTTTAATGGTTTTACAAATATCAAATGCGTTGCTCCGAGCTTTTTAAGGTTCCCGACAGAATCCTGAAAGGCCGGCCATCCTGGTCTATTTATGTAATACAGTGGCGTCGTATCACCATCGTAAGGAACAATCACTTTTGCATTTTTCGGAAGTAGCCCGTCCGCTTTTTTCCCGACGATAATAATCGAACGGTTATTTATATTGAAATAATCTTTTACCATACTCCATCCGAAATAAAATGAAAGTAGAATTATTAGTATACCGACTATGCGCATAGCATTTCCTTTTTTTGTAAAATATGATGCTCCCAACCCCATAAAGAGAGCTATTGTTGGCATTATTAATATCTGGTAGTAATCGTGCTGGACGTTCCCTGTTGCAATAATGCATACATACAGGAGTGAGGAAACCAAAAAACTTAACGCCAAAAAATTCAGCTTTTGCTTGATACTTACAACAAAACCAGTTGCCAAAAACGCTACGCCAAAATATCCCGAGATGAGTTTTGTAATCCGTTCATAAAAAATCCATTTAAAAAAGGATGGCCGAAACCGTATGCCGTTTCCATTAAAAAGCCAGTTACTCGCTGGAATTCCCTCGGGATACTGCATGATAAACATCCGCCACCAAGCTAATGGAATAACGGAAAGCACCAAATGCATCCATAATGCAGGCTTTAAAAGCATCTTAAGATTATACTTTTTGTACGCTAAATACACTTGGGGAAGTGCAAAAAACAAAGCATATGGTTTTAATAGAAATGACGTTGCAGTAAATAATGTAGAGAGGAAAAGGAACAGTAACTTGTCATTCTTTTTTCTGTCCAAATAGATATCAAAAAAGTAGATGCCTCCCAAGCAGCTACCAACCATCATTATGTCAGGCAAAATTGTCCTACTGTAATAAATAGAAAACGGCAAGAACATATAAAAAAATAGAGAAAGGATTCCGACTTTAAAATCGTAATGTTTTTTTATTAGCTGAAATAAAAAGAAACCTGCACCCAACGAAGAAAATATTGAAACTAACCTTCCCCATTCTTCCAGGGTAAAAATCCCAACAGTCTTAAAAAACGCTCCTTGAAAAAAATTGTATATGGGAAATTCAACATATCGATATCCCTCAGGATTATTTTTACCAGTTTGTATGTTTGAAATATCTAAATATCTCGGGTGCAGAAGGTCAAAACCGCGTTCTACAAAAATTCTGGATACCGCTGAGGTATCTGACTGACGCCATGAATGCCAATCGGCAATTGGATTATCAAACCGATACAGCCTGACAATAAATCCGAAAAAAAGAATGATTGCCGGAAGTGTAAAGCTAAGGGTTTTTGGCTTTAAAAATATATGCATACTTATGCGAAGACTACTTTTGAAGCTCTTGCAATCCGTTTTTTCCCATTATTATCCGGCTTAGATTCCCATCTGGATGAAATGTGAATACCCATGTTGTAGGTGAATAAAATGCTTCCCTCGGAACATCTTTAATTTCTGGTACGCTCATAACATTTATATTGTCATTTTTTGAAACAAACCATACAGCATCGGAAAGGCCTACAGGAAATATCCATGCATTATTACTTTTTATCGGAACGTTCGTAAAATATAGAGAAACGTTTTGACTGGACCAAGATTCATCGTATAACGAATCTATTGAGGTCAAAAAGTTCTGAACTCGTTCTCCGGCACCTCTCCATTCATTAATAGACTGTTGTGCCTGCACTACATGCACCAGAAGAAATACTGACGCAAGGCATGCAACTACTGCAATAGCAATGTCCCGTCCGTAGGCAATAAGATATCGGTACATCTTGTTCGTGATAATAACAAGTATCATAAATATCCCAAACGAAGCTAAATAAGAATACCTGAATGTAATGTTCCCAAGACCCAAAAAAGGGATAAGGCAGATAATGCTAAAGAAGACACTAAAGAGAATCTTTTTTCTCTCTTCAGTATCAAAAAACGACCATACCTTTTTTATGGCAAAATAACTAACTGCCAAAAGAAGGAGAGTCAAAACCAACGCAACTGGAATATTTGCCTTGGTTAAATCTCTTAATTTTTCGTAAAAAGGATAACTGAGAGGTCCAAATAGAGAGATGAGAATGTAGCCCAAGAGGTTTCCGACCAGATTAAATGGAAGTTTGAAAACGTTGTAGCTATAATCTCCCGAGAACCAGTGGGTGTGAGCAAAAAGCCGAACAATAAGATATATAACGTCCGGAACAAAAAGAGCTAAAACGAATTTGTTTTTCACTGCTAAAGTCACTGTTTTTATATTCAGTTTTAAATCACTTACTATCCAATACGCAATGCAGAGAAGCGGTGTTATAACACCTAATTCGTAAAATGCAAGCGATGTAAGAGACATCACAAGGGAAATCGCAAAATATTTTCCTTTTTTCGTTTCGGTCCATTTAATAAATGTCAAAAGACCGAGAAGTATGAAAACCGCATTGAAAAGATGTCCTGTTGATGCTATCCAGAGCACAATTTCCAGATATCCGCTGGCAAGAAGAAATATAAAGCTTGTTACTGCAGCCAGAAAATTACTCTTCAATATTTTGCGGGCTACAAGGTACAACAAGACGACAATTATAAGATGGAGAGAAATGGAAACCATATGGTATACAGCTTGGTTAAGCGAAAACAGCTTATAAAGTAGGAAGAAATAAGTCTTCGTTCCTGGCCTGTAGAAAAATCCTGCAGAGTCTGTAAAATAAGTTGCGATAGTTAATGGAATTGAAGAACAATTCGCTATGAAATGCTTACAGTCCGCTGCCCACCGGAACCACGTAAAATCATCGCCGATAAAATAATTTGACAGAGTTGAAAAGAATATTGCAAGTATTAATAAAACAAAATACGAAACCATTGCATAAGTGGAAGAAGCAATATTTTTCAGCTCGTAATATACATTAAACTTTTTTGTCTGATGCAATGCCAGTGCCCCCACAACGAGACCCACCAGTAACCAAAGTTGCAATGCAATCTTCGATGCTTCAAAGACGTCAATAAGAGTTGCGTTCAAGGCAAGCCCTACCACGCCGGCAGAAAAGCCCAAGACAAAACTTCGTATAAGTTTGTCATCGGTTTCCTTTAGCGTTTTCTTAATGTAAACGCCTAAAACAATGAAAATAAGTATGAATGATACGGTACCTAATAATCCGCTTTCACCAAGCATCCGAAGGTAATTATTATCCACAGCAAGACTAACAGAGCCAAAACCGCTTCCAAAGAAAAGATTACGAGTAAACGCGATAAGCGTATTCGGCCACTCACCTTGGAACCTGGTTGTGAATGAGATGTCATATGCTTGCGCTTTTTTGACCAAAAAACTTCCTGGCACTATTTGCACAGATGCTGAAGGACTAGATTCCGACGGAGGATATTCATAGAAAAAATTATCAAACCGTTTAATCACCGGCGAGAGGGAGAGATTTATGTATTCACTTCCTTGTGGCAACGTTTCACCAGTAGAAGTAAGTTTTGCCTGTACAACCGCAATTTCGGCTGCCACCCTATATTTAGAAAGTGAAAGCGGCATATCCGGTGGTAAAACAATTTTTGATGCAGAGGGGCTCGAGATATACAATTCATTTAGTAATTCCTTTTCGTGCAAAATTGTTTTGTCCATTAAGTACCTTCTCGGTTCTATACTGACTTGACCTATCGCCTCTCCGGTTTTTGTATTTACAAGAACATTGATTTCTTTAACCGTGTTATTAAATCGAGCAAGGAGTGACGAATGTGAATAGAGAAAAATAAAGCCAATCAAAATCACTATTGGAGTAAAAATATAAATCAATTTTTTCTTATGGAAAAGAACTACTAGAAAGAGTGCAATAAATAGAGCAAAAAATGAAACGCGTGATACGGTCCAAAAAAGGAGTACCACACCAAGAAAAGAGATTGCCGCAAGAGTAAGTTTTAAAAATATATTCCTAACACCAAAGAAAAGACCAACAAGAATCGGAATGACCAACACTAAATATGCTGCCAAATCATAATGTCCGGCAAAAGTTGAAGAAATGCGTCCAAGAGGTGATACAAAAATTGCAGTACCCTTTGCGTATTGCTCGTTCATTGTAAGGTAAGCCGGAAATGAAAGGAATTTTTGACCAAATCCGTAAGCAATAACACCTACGAGTGAGAGAACAACAGTCCAAATTGACAGCAGTACAAATTTTTTACTTTTGACAGCAGAGTATGCTACAAAGAAGAGGATAAGATATTCTATATGCCGCAAATATGTAAGCAACGAAACATTCGGAAAAACATTTGCTATATATGGGAAAATAATGATTACTCCATGAATGGTAGCAATAGCACCAATAATCCAATACGCAAATATAGGAATCGTGAGAGGACTTTTTAGCGTTACTTTTTTCGATAATAAAAGGTATATCCAAACCCCAACGGTGAAAAGAACAAGAAAATCTTCAACTCGTACGTATACCCACGTGTTTTTAATATCAATAAGCGGAAGTTTTGGATAGAGGGGAATAAATACAAGCAGCAATAGTACCAAAGTTGGGAGTAAATACTTAGTAAATTTTTTGAATAAACTCATACAATAGTTTTTAACGCTTTTGAGTAAGTCGCAACCAAATCTTTTTTCCCAAGGAGGGCGCCAATAAAAATTATAAGTGCCGCCTTAAGTGTTAGCAAGTTTTTTACATAAAGCGTCATAAAAAAACTTCCATGTTTTGTATAAAAAATCTGCAGTCCTTTATAAATGTTGACTATTGCAAATTCTCTATTCGAACTTCCCTGTCCTTTATGGCGAGTAACAGCATTCGGTAAAAAGAAAACTTTGTATCCTTCTTTTTTTGCACGATAGCAAATATCCATGTCCTCAACATACATAAAATAATCCTCATCGTATCCCCCCAGCTTTTCGAAAACCTCTTTTCTAAAGATTACAAATCCCCCACTTACAAAATCGACGTTTTTTTTGTTTTGTGGTGAATACCGAAGTGCCATGTATTTCTCAAGCCCTAAGGAAAACACAAGAAAAGACAGCGGGTTGAAAAATTCACCCGCGGTTTTTTCATTATTTCCTTCAAAATCAACCATTTTTAAACCGGCAATTCCTAATTTTTTGTCATCCGAAAATTCGCTGACTATTTCTTGGAGATTGAAGCTGACAAGTTCTGAATCTGGATTGATAATGACAAGAAGCTCGCCATGTGCATATTTTGCCGCGTTATTTATGCCCGCCGCATATCCCTTGTTCTCCTTTGAAACATGCAAAATTATATTTTTTTTGCCATCTCCTTTGTATCTCTCAACAATTTCAACGGTATTGTCGACTGACGCATTATCAAAAACTATAATCTCAATTTCATCTTTTACTATCTCCTCATGCAAGATTTCAAAAATAGAACTAAGAAGTCGAACTACATAGTTAGAAGAATTGTAAGTGAGAATAAGAAAAGAGATTTTGGGCATACATTTTAACGGAACCACGCTGCCCTACCCAATTTATAATTCAAGCTCTCAGTCTTTCTTTGACCGATTTCTTTTGCCGGAACCCCTCCTACTATTGTAAGGGGAGGTACATCTTTGGTAACAACAGCACCCGCAGCAACGACTGCACCACGGCCTATTGTTATCCCAGGCAAAATTATTGCCCGAGGCCCAATAAAAACATAGTCGTCAATGGTTACCTTTTCCAAACGGGCTTTCGTAAAGTTAGAAGACATAACATCATGCTCCGCATTATAAATCATGACGTTTGAGGCAATATCGACATGGTCCCCTATCGTTAATGGCGCCCGTCCATCAAGTACCGCCCACTCGCCAATAATTGTGTCGCGCCCAATCGTGATATTGAATGGGTTATAAAAAGTGGCAAACATATGTATTGTCGAGCCTTTGCCGATTTTTATCCCAAAAATTCGGTATATCATACGCCTTACATGATGAAAAGGAATGTATCCTGTTACTCGCAACTTAGCACACACATATTCAATTAAAATTGCATTTAATCTTCTTGCTATTTTTTCACTCATATTACGACACAACCTCCTCTACCACAGTGAGAACTTCTTTTGCAGCTTTTTCCCAAGTAAATTTTTTAGAATGTATAATCCCTTTCTCTTTCATTCTCTCTCTTAGAGAGTTATCACTCAATACTTTTTCTATGGTTTTTTTTATATCCTCAACATTTTCCGGGTCAAAATAAACTGCAGCCTCTCCTCCTGCCTCGGGTAAGCTCGAAACATTACTCGTTGCCACGGGACATCCGTACCTCATTGCTTCCAAAACCGGAAGACCAAACCCCTCATACAGGCTTGGTAACACGAAGAGTTCAGCTTTTTTGTAAAAAGAAGGCAAATCTTCATCCGATACGTAGTCCAAAAATAAAACTCTTTTTTCTACCTGAAATTTCTTTGGCGCAGCAAGAATTTCTTCATACAACCAACCTTTCTTTCCAATTACAACGAGTTGATATTCGTCCAGAAAGTGTTGAGGTAACTTCGAAAATGCTTCTATAAGGCGTGCGATATTTTTTCTGGGCTGAAGTGTTCCGACAAATAGCAAGAATTTACCTTCCACCCCAAAACTTTCTAGTTCAGTTGAAGCTTTATCCATAGATAATTCCTTAAGCCCGAGATGAACGACTTTCACTTTATCCGGGGCTGTTTTATAGAATTTAATTATATCATCTTTACTACTTTGGCTAATTGTTATAACTTTTGACGCATTTTTGACCGAATATTTGGTCCATTTTGTCAACTGATATAAATCATTTTTTTTGAAAGTATCGGGGAAATGGAGATAGGACAAATCCATAACCGAAACAATTGTCGGAACAGGTGAAACGCGGGGAGCGTAGTGGGTGAGTGTCAGGAAAACATCCGGTTTTTTTCTTGTCGTCATAAGGTGAAATGGAAGACCTAATTGAGTCCAAAATTTTGAAGGATTTACTATTTTATAACTCCACCATGCAGTCTCTTCTGGCAGCAAATCAAGAGGCATAGATTTTAGATAAATGACAAAATCATATTCAATATTTCCTTTTTCTCTTAATACATAAAGTTTTGTAAGTATTTGATACGCATATTCGGAAATCCCCACACGACGGACTACATTTGCTTCATTTGCATCAATACCAATTATTTTTTTCATATATTAAAATCCTGGATAAATTACTTTTAATTTTTTCCTATCTATATGCAATATCTCTTCAGCATCCTTTTTCGTTGACTCGGAGATACAAAAAATAACATCACTTTCCTTTGCCACCCATGAAAGTTTTTTCTTTTGTACTTTCACTATTTTACCTGCAGTTTCACGAGGATATTTATAAATTATTAAATCATACAAAATGGTTGCCTTTTTCGCTTTTTTGGATGGAGGCTCAGTCCAATCTGATGTTATAAAAATATCAACCGGTCCAATAAATTTCTCAATTGGAGTAAGGTGAATAATGTTCCAAAGAATATGAAGTCCAGTCGGCGGAATCCTGAATTTTCTAAGTGTAACATTTTTCACCTCTGTCAATTTCATTACTTCCTCCGGAGGAGTTTTGCGAAGAGATGAGAAAAAAAGGATGTAATCGTTTTGGCCGTTTTTAACCATTTCATTGACTAGTTGCAAAAGGTAGTTCGCAACACCTGTTTTGGAAAAAGCCAACTGACTGATATCAATCCCTATTCTCATATCTAATGTTTTAGCTTTATACTCCTCTCATTTTTGTGAGCCAGATACCCCAGAAAGTGCATGAGCTCAATTATAATTGTGAGCTTTTGATATCTCCGTTTAAGTAAAAAAAATTCCTTCTCCCCAATTTGCTCATTTTCCTTTTGTTTCTCAGGATACACGAAAGGCACAGTCACCGACACCACCTTTAATTTCTTTGACAAGGCTTTTACGACCGGAAAAAACTGGGCATTTGAGTATTCTTCGAGATTGAAAAGCTTATGTTCTATAAGTGAATCGAAGGGATGAGACTCATAATGGGAAAGTAAAAACTTGAGCATTTTTGGGTTATTGCGAAAGACCCGCGCTCCAAAAAAAACATCTAAGTCATCTTGATGTGCGGAGAGCAACCCATTTGCCCGAAGCGCCTCGTTATACATTAAATTGCCTTCAACTTCGGACTCGAACATATAATCGGGATAGCTTCTCTTAAATAGTCCTTCTTCTCTTTTAGGAATTACAACATCAGCATCGCCATGAAGGATGGGGCTTACCATAAGACTCATACAGTCCGTTATTAAAGAGACTTTCTCAATCTCAGTCATGACAATTGCCTTAATCCCTTCGATTTTTGATGCTTCAAAAATAGCTTTCCGTCTGTTGGGTGACCTTTTGGGAACTTTTGACTGAAAAAGTATTACCCCATGAATTTTTTTTAATTCACTTACAAAAGTTTTCGCGCTTCCCCCATCAACAAGAACAACCCTATGCCCAACCCCTATGGCAAACCGTACCGAATACAAAATAAGGTCTCCTCTTATTTTATCCGTGTGCTTTATGCTCTTAAGCGGCCCAGAATACCATTTTGGTAGATATGTTATTCCAACTACAGCAATTTCTGATGCAATATTATTGTCCATATGCTTATAATACCCTTTTTTGAAGGACAAATAAAAGTATTAATGCATTCACTCTTTTTTAAAAGTTATGAGAATTGCACTCACGAGAAGAAAGAAGAAAGCGAAGTAGATTAAATGTTGGGCGGTAAAGAAAATTCTAAGAGCAAAAAGCGGAATTGAAAGTAGGATACAGGAAATGCCTACTATAGTAAAAACGCGGCTCTCTCTTTTGAAAAAAAGAAGCGCCAAGAAAACTATAAGAAATGCAATGTCTTGCGGTTTCATTTATATCAACTTCTTCTTCCAAACAACCGGTGTGTCTTTATTATCAAGTTCCAAATTATCCAAATATTTAAATTTCTTCGGACCTTGCTTTTTTGCCCACTCAATCATTCTTTTTACACCTTCCTCAAGCTTAACCGTCGTTGTGTAGCCTAATAATCCTTCCGCTCTTTTGACAGTACACCACGCATCGACGACTTCTTTGGGGCGTATAGGTAAGTTTTTGGGAACCAAATGTTGTGGCACCTTTCCATCAGGAAAAAATTGCTTTAAAACCATATCAGATAACTGCTTGATGGTGTATTCTTGCGTTGGACCAATGTTAAAAATCAAGCCGTTAGCCTTTGACGAAAATCCTGCCTTCATTATATAAGGGGTAAAATCATCGATATACGAAAAGGCCCGTTTTTGATTTCCCTTTCCATATATATAGTAGTTCTTATTGTTGAGAAGACAATTGATAAAGATCGCAATTACATTTCTATAAGGGTCGGACATGTTTTGACGTGGACCGTATACGTTATGCGGTCGTATAATCACATATCTGAACCCATGTACTTCACTGAGAATCTCAGTTGCCTGTTCCATTGCGGCTTTTGAAATTCCATATATATCATCCGGCTTTCTTTGCATCTCTTCGTCAAACGGCGGCTTTTGACTTCCATAAACACTCATCGAGCTTGTCAATACAATTTTTTTCATACCATTATTGATACAAGGAACAAGAAGATTCAAATATGCAAAATAATTACGCTCTGTACAGTTAATGGGAGTGAACTGACTTCTTCCTTCCGTTGCATCAGCCGCCAAATGATATACTAATTCAGGCTTAATATTTGCAACTGTTTCTCCCGTTTTTTTTCTATTACGTAGATCAAGTTTGACAAATTTACTCTTCGGGTTGATGTTTTCTTTGTATCCTCCCGAAAGATCATCTACCCCATAGACATCATGCCCCTTTGCAACGAGCGCGTCCACCAGATG
>CAYPEN010000006.1:0-52280 GCA_964409875.1 uncultured Gammaproteobacteria bacterium | reverse complement strand
GAGGCCAGAGTTGACGAACCCCAACACCATGGCATTGGTCAGGGAGCTGGGTGGGGAGGACGAGCCCACCACACCCGTCGTCCCAACAAGGCCGATGAAAAAGTGCGAGCTGCTCGGGGCGATCGCGAAGCCAAAGCGCGTCGTGAACCGGAACCCAGGCTGCCCGCTCGCGGCGGGCTGCGCGTTGCGGATGTGGGCGGGCGTGGAGGCGCTCGCGGCGCTTGTGATGCGTGTGCGAAGCTGTTGCCCGCGGTAGGAGCTGTTGGTGAGCACCTGACCCGCCACCGTGCCGCCGACCGTGGGGAGCGTAAAGCCGAGGTTCTGCCAGGAAGCGACGCCGATGATCGGGCGAGTGGAGGCAAGTGGCCAGCTGGAGCGGTCGATGAACCGGTCCAGGGTCATGGCCGTCAGCCGGTGCTCGACCTTGGTCACGTTGACGGCGAAGGAGGATTGTGCCGTCGTGCCCTCGTAGCCGCGCAGCACGGTGAGCACGTCTCCCGAGCGCGCGATGCACTTGCAGACCTCGACGTTGGTGCCATCGTCGAGCGTCACCATGAAGTAGTCCGGGGCGAGCGGGGAGGGGAACCTGGCACCGTGCCCGGTCTGCAAGGTGATTGAGGCTTGCGTGTTGCTCGACACCGCGACCGAAAGGCTGCTCGCCGCGTTGTTCTGGAATAATGGGAACGGTGCAGTCATCTACTGAATGCTCCTGAATACGTTCGCAATCATCGATGTATCATCTAGGATTGGCAAAATGCGCATCGCATTTATGCTATCGGAAAGTGTCAGAGATTCGCTTAGGTTCTTTGTATTAACAATTCCTCCTGGAGTAGCCTCGGCGAGTACCAGCACTGCCGTATAGTAGTTATTCGATCCATTCGATGCTGTAAACGTGGCCGCAACTGCCGAGTTTGCTGTCACACGCTTATGCTCTGAGACGCCGTACCCACTCCACACCGAGGAAAGGCCGGTAAATCCGGTACCAGCAGCGGGAGCATTCGCACCGGCACGATCGAAGCAAAAGCCAACAACAGCAGCCGGTACTGTTGCCAATGATGGCGTATTGCCACTGGTAATGGCATCGGTTGTAGTGCCAGGTGCGGCACTGCGAAACGCGACCGCTTCGCCGCTGGTATACGGTGTGAGGCTCAATCCAGAATACTCGGCAATGTAGACGCCGGTGAATGAAACGCTGGAGGAGATCGTTGCGGTAACCGCCGTCACGCCACTGGTGTTGACGACCGCATAGCCCCATACAAGCGAGCCGTCGTCAGTTGCGTCAAAGATGCTCCCGCACTGAGTAAACGACAGTAGCCCACTGGAGTCCGACATGGTAACGGTTTTCGACGACGAGCTACCATACGTTGCACACCAAAAAACAATGTTACCCGCTGTCAACGCAGAGTCGGTGTTCGGCGTCGTTGCCGTCGTACCTGCTGACAGTACAATGGCATCTTTTTGCTGAACAAAAGCGTATGCCATTAGAATGTGACCTCGTACGCACCGATTGACGGGTACGACCTTCCACTATAAGGCCGCGCCTTGTACACGAAGTCCGTACTCACGGTAAACAATACTGCATCGGTAGCTGCAGCGATTGCCGCACTCCCTGTCGCCAGACCGAAGTCTGACCCAGGCGTATTGAAGGTCGGCGATCCATAAAGGCCGTTGGCATCCCCACTGTACTTGGACGTGACCAGGCTCTTGTAGTCGTAATACAGATTCTGGTCGAACGTGCAGAAGCCGCCGTTGTCCTGAACGAAGCTGACGTTCGTGTTCGTGCGGCTCGACGCCAGGCACACGATGTTCTGCGAAATTTTAATGTAGTTCGTGCCGCTGCCCGCTGCGGGTGACGCCTCTTGAGAAATCACACCGGGGTACGCGCCAGTCGTGTCGCTGTAGCAGTTGTAGAACGTGTTGAACGCTGCACGCCCCTGCACATTGGTCTGCGAGGTGTTCGGGTTGAACCGCAGCCCGTTGCGCTTCGTGCCCTGCACAACGTTGTTCCACACGTCAATATTCTGGAACGAGTCCAGGTTGATTCCGTACTTGCCACTGTTCTCGCACCAGTTGTTGTATATGCGGCCGTTGGTGAACAGGTCCGCTGCCGATTGGTTGTGGCACTGGATTAGCGATCCTGTCGTAACGTTCTTGATGTAGTTGTAGGAAATATCGAAATTTGCCGCGCAGTTGTTCGAACCGTCGAGGTATATGCCGTGGTTCTCCAAGCTCGACGAATCGCCGCCAGCGATGTCATGCACGTAGTTGAACATGATCATTAACGGATTCCCGTTACCTGCAATTCCACCCGCCTTTTGGTGCGAGGTTCCACTATCGGTCGATGGCCAAGTGATATCGTTGTCGAATACCCGCCAATAGTTAGCCCCAGTTTGCAAGTTGATTGGGCCTGCATCAGTAGAGCCGCTTGTCGATGGTCCAACGAACTTCACCCCAGAGATAACTGTATAGCGACCATAACCGCTGCTGGAGTTCGCAGTTCCGCAGCCGTGGATCGCCCCATACGATCCACTTGCGCCATTCCACGTTGGCGTCTCTCCTGGGTAAGCGCGAATGGACACGTAGCCTTTGCCGCTGGTGCCATCGGGCGCGCTTCCGGTGACGGAAGTGCGGAAGCGAATCCACCGGCTATCATAGCCATTGGTGCTGCTGTAGCTTCCAGCGCGCAGGACAATGAAGTCCCCGGCTTTGAGCGTTGACCAGATGCCGGTGAATGAGCTTCCGTTCCACACCTGCGGGTACAAGTACGGCTTAGTAATGTCGTTCTTCGTACCGGTCGCTTCGCTACCCGACGATGGGTCAACGTAGTAGATGTCTCCAGGCGCGACCATGAATGTCTGGTCAGTGTTCGAGTCTACGCCACCAACGCTGACTTTTAAGTTGAGCACGCTGCCTGCTGTCGCGCCAGTTATGGCTCCAATCTCGATGCATAATTTGCGAATTCCGAAGATGGGGGCGCAGGCCGTGTCGGAAAACTGAAGATAGCCGGCCACCTCGTGCCAAGTACCGGAATACTGAGCATAGGCTTTGATCGTAGTGCCCATGCCCGTAGTACCGAAGTTAAAGCCATACAGGTTGATGTATATGCCGTTGCCGTTCTCGCCACCTGTTATCGGTCCAGCCACAATATCCGTGGCAAGCAGCACAGGAGCGCCCACATCGGTATGAAAAACAGTTGCAGTTTTAGAGTCTGCCAAGGAAAGAACATCCAGCATATACTTGGACAATATGCTTGGTGCTCTCGGTCCTTGATTGCAGACGGCAGAGATGATTCGAGAAATTCCGCTCATAGGTTGCGCACCACGCGCGCAATGGAGCTGGCCCAGTCGGGGTACAGCGCACCCGGGATCGGCTGCGCACCGTAGGCGTTGAACGCCGCGATCGAGTCCGTGCCAGCGGAGTCGGTCGAGGAATAGGTCACGCCCACCTGGCCGCCCGCGATGTTCGAGTCCGTGGTCTGGAGTATCTGCGTGCCGTTCTTATAGACGGTGAGCGTGGTGCCGGTGGCGTCGAACCGGAAGATGTCCCCTGAGGCGATACCGGCGCCCGTGAGGGTCGCCAAGGAGCTGCCCGTACCTGCAAGGCGTCGCGCAATCTTCACACTGTTGGAGGCGAGGCTCGCGTAGGCGCGATAGAACGTCTCCAGGCCGAAGCTCCCGCGCAGCAGCACGCCGACACCCGCGCCCACGACGCCGGGGCTACCCAAGGTCCCGACGATGATCTCGCCCGCTTGGTCGTTCGCGAAGAGCGAGGTGTCCCACAGCGCGCCGCAGTCGTTCGAGTAGTTGGTCGGGATCGCCTTGGCCGACACGATCTTCATGTCGTTCAGGCCGAACTGCACGGTGTAGTTCGCGCCAAGCGAGGTGTCGTCCGGGCGGTTGAAGTCGTCCGAGGCAAACCCCTCGTCGGTCGCAGAGAAGTCATCCGCCGCGAGGGTGCCCACGGCCGAGCTGCCGAACAGGTACATCCCGGGCGCACCGCCCGTGGGGTAGGTTGTGTCGACCACCTGCGCAAGGATCGCGCCGTTCAAGTACCCCGTGATCACGGTACCGACGGCGCTGACCGAGATGATGTCGTTCGCTGCCGTCGAGGCGGTGCCGGAAGCCAAGAGTGTTTCTGCGTTCGCAGTGATGCGCTTGAGCCTCCAAGCTTGGCTCGCGCCAATGGCCCCTGAGAACTGCAAGGCGTAGCCGTTCATGGCGGTCGACTGGAAGCGCACGCCCGCCATGATGCCGCAACTCGTCGAGCACGCCTTCATGCGTATGTTGGATCGCTGGTTGTCGCCCCACGAGACGACGGTCACACGCGCGGCGAACGACGCGGAAGACCCAGCGGCCACCTGGTTGGTGTTCACGACCGGGATCGATAACCCGGTCATCGCTGTGTAGTCGGAGCCGATGCTACCGTTCGATCTGTTGAAGTCGTCTGAGTAGTTGGCCATGCGCTACTGCCCCAGCAGGATGATGCCGTCCTGCCCCAAGAGGTTGACCGTGGACCCCGTGTTTTGCGCGCGCCCGTCGTTCACGGCGGGGTCCGAGCCTCCCGTCAAGCGCCGGTAGTTCGCGTCCAGCGTCACCGTCGCGGGCGTGGTATTCGGGTTGTGGATCGCCATGACGGGCTTGCCGTTCTGTCCGTTGAAAATGCGGCGGTAGCAGCCGTTCTGCCAGGGGCTTGCGTTGTACGCGACGCGCGGGCCTTGGCGAGTGCCCATCCACTTACGCCACTGCGCAGCGTTGCTCCAGGCGGTCGAGCACACGCCCGTGTTCGGGTGCGCCGAGAACTCGCCAAAAAAATCAAGCTTCGGGGAAATACCGTCCGGTCGATTGCCGCTAGAGCCGGTCCAGCAGTACCCCATGTCAGTGAACACAAGGCAAGCGGTGAACGACCAGCGAAACGCCTGCCCGAGCGCCGTGCGAATGGTGTCGGTGCCATTCGACTGCATGCCGATGATCGCGAACTGCGTCAGCTGTGGGTCGATGCAAAAGTCCTGATAGTATTGCGCGGCTTTGATTGTGGCTTGAAGTCCTGCCCACTGAATCATCGAGTAGGTCTTATCGCCATAGACGGTCTCAAACATGCACCCGTCCCAGATGCCGTAGATCGGGGAAAGCGCAGATGGCCCAACGTCGTAACATCTGTTACCACTCGCATCGAGCGTTGTCGCCGCAAGATTCGCAACCACCTTTAATCCGGGCTGATTGGCGCGGATGTAATCGACATACCGCTTCAGTCCGGTGCGGTATTGCAGCGCCACGGCGTCTGACTTGGTTACGTCGGACGTCCCGTCGCGATTCCAGTCGGCGTTCGCCGGTATGTTGGTTCCCGCGCCCGCGTAGGCTGCGATGTTGTCGTGGAAGAATGAGTACAGGTTTGGGGCGCAACCTGACAATCCGCCACTTACAAAATTGTTGAGCGCCTGCCTTGCGAACTCATCCTCTACCTTGCGCCCGCCAACCGTTGGGACGCTTGAGTAGTCCGACTGGTTGACCTGCGTAAAGTCGGTCCTAAAAAAGTTTGGCGCTTTCGTCCCGCTAGTTCCATTCAGGTACAGATGAACGTTGTTTGTGTTGAGATAGGCGTTCCACACGGGCGCGTTCGCCTCGCTCATTGAATAATTGTTGTTCGTCGTGTAGTAGTCCGAGATCATGTACTGTGATGCTTTACACGTCACGCCGAACCCGTTGCCGGCTTGAAGTGCGTTGATCACGGCTGGGCGCGTGCTAGGAACGTTTTCAAAACGTCCTCCAAGCAACACGGCGTCCATATTTGTGAATCCATCGGCCACCCATGCCGTCGTATATCCTTGTGTTCCCCCGTTCATACGGGGGAACAGGACCGGGTACTTGACGCTGTTGGCAACGTTTAATGAGACCGTGTTTGCGTCGACAAGCCTGAGCAGCTCGTCGAAAGTCTTGACCTTGATCCGTGGGAATATCTGCAACGCCGCAGTCGCGATGTCCGCGACCGGCACGTTGTCGCTGAGCATCTGGAAGAAGATTTGCGGGGCCGGGAGCTGGATGCGCCCTGCGGTCTCGCGGATGAAACGGCGGTAGATTCTCGACACGTCAGGCCACGGCCTCCTTTGGCAGCTCGACCCCTACGTCCTGATCGCACGTAGCACAAAGCGAATAAGGCGTCGTTGTGAAATTGCGTAGATCGTCCTCGACGTTGCAAATGACCCCCACCCCCGACGCATCATAAGAGCACCTCGTGACACGGCCATCCGCCATGACCATGACCATCCCGCCCTTCACCCACATGCACGGACGACGCTGCGGCACGGACACGTGCCACTTTACCTGCCCTGCCCAGTTGGTGGCGGCGAGCGACGGATCAGCAGAAGCTCCAGCGAACAACCCATGCTTCTTCGCCAGCTCTATGGCCGGTCCCGCCTTCTCCGGCCTGTGCATCGAAACAAACACCTTGGGACGAGCGGGGGCTATCCCCCGCATCATCTCCTCGGTTACGGCTACGCCATTGGTCGCGAGCACCAATTCGCACCCAGGTCCGACTGCCTCGCGAGCGAGGTGCACGTTGCGGACGAAATCAGGGTGCATGGTGGACTCGCCGATCCCGGCCAGGTTCAATGACCTCTGGCCGTAGCCGTGCACGAACATTCTCGCCCACTTAAGCGCCAGAGCGTAGTGCTCCGCCGACATGTGGACTTTGGGCCGCTTCAGATTGGGAGACGTGCAGTACCGGCACCGCAAGTTGCAGTGCGAGGTCATCTCGATCTGATGGATGTTCGTGATGCGGAACATTACAGCGCCTCCGGGGCGGCTCCCGGACGATTTACGACCAGGGTGCCGTTGCCTTGCTGGTCCACCTTGCCGTCGGCAATGTGTTCCTGCGCCGCCTTCATCTCCAGCCACGCCGTGTGGTGATCGCCCGCGTCCCACGCGGCCTTTGACTTCGCCGCGTGTTCGCTCGCTTGTGCTCTCGGGTCCATTTTGTCCTCCTTCAGGTCGTGTGAGCTTGGTTGTGGGAACCCACGCGGATGCGCACCGTGAGATTCAGGAAGTCCGACGCCGCCAGCGTCACCGCCATGCCGTTCACGCGGTTGGCAATAAGGCCTGTGCTCGCCGAACTGTTCACATAGTCGGAGATCGCGGCAGAGTCGAGCGCGATGCCCGTCAGGCCGTCGGCGTTCCCCGCCCAGGTGCTCGTCAGGCTGATCCATTCGCGAGACTGGATGTTGACGGCGGCAATCTTGCGGCCGTTCGTCACCTCGCCGACGTTCGCCTGCGTGTCCGTGTCGGCAGGCGCGGATGTCTGCGTGCCGATGACCAGGTAGTTGAACCACGAGTTCACCGTCATGTTCACCGCGCGGTTGGCGATGCGGTTCATGCCCGCAGCGGTCACCACGTTCTCGCGCGTCCACCGCTTCACCTTCCATCCGCCTTCTGGCTGAGCCACATGGTGCTCGACGTCCCAGTAGCCTTTGATGGCCACCATCTCGTCCGGGCGCAGGG
Source organism: uncultured Gammaproteobacteria bacterium (assembly GCA_964409875.1). Classification (GTDB taxonomy): domain Bacteria; phylum Patescibacteriota; class Microgenomatia; order Levybacterales; family GWA1-39-11; genus JAUSNA01. The sequence goes on along the minus strand of CAYPEN010000006.1, from coordinate 44,790 downwards.
TGCCCGCGACGACTTGGCCTGCCATCTTCAGACGTTCAAAAATACTTGTCTTCATACTTGTCAGTGGCCTCCTTGAAAAGCCGGTTGCTGAGTTTCAGGAAATGCTCGCGATTGTAGAACCGGCCCTTGATAGAGGACCCGCCCGCGAGCGGTAGGCGTTTGGTTTTGAACTGCATCTCGGCCTCGAAGCCCGTTCCCAGGACTTCGACGCAAAGGCTGTAGTAATTCAGGGAGTCGATCAGAATACGCGACACGGGGCCTGGATGGTCCAGCATCTCTGAGAACATGTCCACCACGCGCTGCGCGTCCTGCACCTCGACCGACCCGCCACGCGGGTTGAACGCGATGCCTTGCGCAGCGTCGCGCATGTAAAGAAACTTGTTGAGCGTGCGGTCAGGGTACTTCTCCAGGTCCTTGATCAAGAGCGGCATGTTGCGCTGAAACCGCTTGCGCCGCACCTCCTCGGTGACGTAGCCTGAGTGGCAGAACTGGATGTCGTCGCGCATGATAGCGTTCGGAACCGCCTTGCCGATCTCAACCTCCACGTGCTCGTGCACCAGGCCGTAGATGCGCGCACCGATGCCGTTGCGGTACAGGCGGCACGGGCGGTCGGTCGCGATCACGGCGGCGGGTTGCGTCGAGTAGTGCACCTGCGGGAAGTGCACCCCGTCGCAGAGCGAGGGCTTCAGGTACTTGTGCAGCTGTGGTGCACCGATCACTTCCTCGTCCGCGTCCAGCCAGAAGATCCAGTCCCCTTCCGCGCCGTCGTGCACCGCGTTGCGCGCGGCGTCGAACCCGATCTCGGTGGGGGAATCAATCTCCTGGCTATGCACTGAGAGCCACGGGTTGGCGGCGCAGAACTCCGCGATCACGCGCCAGGTGTTGTCCTTGGTCGTCTTATCGACCCCGATCCGCACCTCGTCCACGTAGTCGGCGATCGAGTCTAGGGACCTGCGCAAAATGTTCTCGCCGTTCTTCACGATGTAACACGCGCTCACCGTTTGGCGCGTCGCGTACTGGGACATCTTGCGCGGCAGGTCGATCTTGCCGAGTGGCTCATCGCCGTTGAAGGTAATGGCGGTGATCCAAGAACCAATAGCGAAGCCGCCTTGGTCCTGGCCTGAAGGTGCGCAGATGATGTCGGCCTTGTGGTTCTTGAACAGCTCCACCAAGTCCTCGCGCTCGAACTGTCGCAGGTGCTCGCGGCCCATCTTGCAGGCTTCCCGACCGATCCACTCCCACCGTCCGTAAGGCGTCGTGATGACGAGCAGGCCGTCGGGCTTGAGCACGGAGCGGAACTGGTTCAGCAGGTCCTCGTAGTTGATGACGTGTTCGACGACCTCGCACGCGAGCACGAGGTCGAACTTGCCTTGGTTTTTGTCCTCGTCGAGCCACTCCTGTCCCGCGTTCACGAGCGTGACGTTGCCGAGGCCCTCCTGTTGCACCCAGCGGGTCGCGGCCCCGATAGCGCGCGCAGAGATGTCCACGCCCGTCAGGTTCGAGTCCGGGAGCGCCTTTGCGAGTGGCACCAGGTAGTGACCATGCGCGCAGCCGTAGTCCAGGACCTGCAAGCCTTTGCCACCCGACGCCTTGATCTTGGGTGAGGCGGAGAGTACGGTGCCCCGAAAGCGCGGCGTGTTCGTGACGTCCTCGCCGATCGCGGACTCGCCGGGGCCATCGTAGTACGCGCCTTGATGCTTGGCGTAGTGCGCCTTGTACGCTTCCTGCGACTCGGTGAAGGCGTACATGGTGTGCAGCTCTTCGTCGAGCCTTTGCGATATCATCAAATTCTTAGCCGAGCCTTTTGAAAACATATCGCAAGCTTCTCGCGCCACGTCAATGTCCGAATACTCAATTGCGGACTTGGCCATTGCGATTGCAGAGCCGCTGCGCTTATTCAGGAGACTGCTGCAAAGCAGCTCCAGGTCGAACCCGGCCTTTTCCCAAGACACGCCGCGCGCGGCATCCATCTGCGCTCCACGCTGCAATGCGCGAGAGTAATCCCCCGCCTGCTTGATCAGCTCCTCGACGAACGCGTCCTCGTCCGCCTTGCCGTCCTTCAACGGGATCAGGATCGTGCCAGAGTCCGCGCACGTCTCGGGTAGCGCGGCCACTTCGGACGTTATCATCGGTAGGTGCGCGGCCATCGCTTCCATCGCCGTGATGCAGGACACCTCCTCGAACTCCGTCGGGTACACGAGCAGGTCCATGGCCTTTTGCACGGCGGCGAGGTCGGGCTTGCTCAAGGCCCCAAGCATGGAGACATTCGGAAGCAGCTCCGCCCATGCTTCGAGTTGCGCGTAGTAACCCACCATCTCCGGGACGGTGCAGTCGTAGGCGCAGACGTGCAGGTGGATGGGTTGCTCTCGTAGCCGGTCCATGATTCCACCAGGACGCACCAAGTGCTCAAGTCCGCGCTCTGGGCGCGATTGGTAGAGGAGTCGCAGCGTGCCGTCATTGGTGAACTTCTCCGTGGCCGGGATTGAATCGTACATGTCGAGGTCCACGCCATTGGGGATGACGGTGAACCGGTCGCGCGGGATGGGATAGACCTTCGCCATCTGGTCGCAGTGCCAGGAGCTCACGCCCGTGATCGCGGATAAATTCCACAACGACTCGCCGAGGTCGTTCGACTGCCGATATAGACCGAGGTCGTGGCACTGGAGGATGTTGACCTTGCTCGCCCACTGGTAGTGGAACGCCTTGGGCTGGCGCTGCACGATGAGGACGTCCTGAGGCGTGTTCGCGGCGAAGAAATGGAACTTCGACCCGAACGGACACGCCTCAGTGGGTTCCCCGCAGTTGATGTACTCGACGCCATCCCAGGTGCCTTCCTCGGGGTGCGTCGTGAACACCTTCACGTTGTGCCCGCGTCGCGCGAGTTCCCGCGCGAGGTAATACGCAGCCGTCTCGGACCCACCGAGGGACTTCTCAAAGATGGTCTTGCCGTTGAACGGCATTCCCAGAGCGTGCAGAGTTACATCCACTTTCGTGCCTCCTGTCAATTCTTGCGTGAAGAGAGCAGGTCCGCCGCGCCCTTGGAGGGGGTGACCGCCTGCGTGTTGATGTCGAGGTCGCGGCCACCCAGGACCTTGCCCTCGCCCTTGTAGTCGTCTCGCAGACGGTGTGCGAAGGCCACGGCCTCGGGACCCGCCGCGCGACCGCGCGAGGCGTTTTCGATCTCGATGATGACAGCCTCGCGCTCACCGATCGTGTAATCCTTCGGGTCCTTCACGGTCCCGTCTGTGTTGCATGGGCGCAGCATCATTCCTCCTTCGGTTGCTTCAGTTCGTTCGGCGCACGCTCGCCGTAACGATTGGTGGTGTTGTCTTGGTCCACGCTCTCCAGGCGCGTGGGCTTTTCCTCGGCAGGCACTTCCGCAGCCTCGGGCGCGGCTTCCGCCGCTGGGGTCTCGTCATCGGGCATCATTTTTTCATCCTCTCCAGCAGGGCTTTGTTGCGGTAGCCCTTGTTGACCGCCGCCTGCCAGTCGCGCAGGTCACGTGTTCGCTCGGCGTCGCGCTTGCGCTCGCCGTTGCGCTCCGGCTCCGGCTTCCTCAGCACGGCTTCTTCCCGGGCATCGGCGGGCGCGGTCCTTTGGGCTTGGGTGGGGGACGTCTTGGAACGGCTGGCATTGTCATACTCCTTAACTGTGTTGATCGAACAAGTGGGCCTTTTTACGTCGTGCCCAGGACGTTCGCCCCACGGAGAAAGCGAAACTTACTGCGAGCTATTCACGGCGCGGATCAGGAAGCTGTACTCCTTGCCGGTGATCTTCTCGTCCTGGTAGTAGCCCGCCTCGATCTCTTCCGCCTTGATGACGGGATCGTACGGGTGGACCTCAATGTTGAACTCCGACAGACCTTCTCCCGCCCAACGGAACGAATAACCGAAGGACGGGTCATCGCGCGTGGGGTTGGGAGCGGTGTAGGAGATCAGCACGTTGTCGGGCCACACCACCTGGATCGACTCAGCCTGTGCCTCGTTCGTGCTGGAATAGAACGACGCGCCAATCAGCACGCTATCCAGCTCGAAGATCGACTTCACCTGGTCCAGCGACGGATAGCCGCCGCCGTTGTTGGTGCCGAACAGGAGGTTGCGCACGGTCACGTCGCGGCGCAGGGAGTCCCACGCCTTGGTGCCGAGCACGCCCTTGTTCGGACGGTAGCCGGTGGCATACCGCACGTTGTCGATCGCTGTCCACATGTTGGTGATGGGCGAACCCGCACCGCTCCACGCGGAACCGACCACGGCGGAGCTGCCGACGTTGCTCGTGCTGTTCACCAGCAGCGAGACGCGGCGGTCCCAATCCAGGGTCAGCTTGTTGAGCAGGTAGCGTCCCCGCCCGCCGATCAACTCCATCGCCAGCGCCGGGTCCATGTTGGCGCGATCTTCCACCGTCAGCTCGGTCTTCAGCGCGTAGTTCTTGGCGAAGTACGTGCCGGAGCTGACCGACCGGGTGATCTTCTTGGCGGCGGTGCCGGGCGCACGGTCCGTGTTCTCGATGGTCAGCATTTCCTGACGCGAGAACACCGGGTAGATGTCCGACTGCTTGCCGACGCGGATGACCGGGAAGATCTGGTCCGCGATGATGCCCTGCGGCGTGTAGCCAATGGCCATCTGGTTGAGCCAGGTGGCCAGGTGCAGGTCGCGCACGCCCTGAGACTGCGCAAATTTTTGCCTTTTCATGTTTTGCGCGCCTCCTTACGGCGTCAAAAAGATGGTTGCCAAATCACCCGACGCCGCAGCGCCGGGACCCACGAGGCGTCCCACGACCGGGTACTGCGAGGAACCCGCCGAGGCGTAGGAGCCCGCGACGAGGAACCCGGAGTTCGCCGCAACGAGCGGCCACCCGAGCGTGTTCACCGCGCCACCCACGAACGCCTTGACGAATCCTTCGACCGCCACGGCGACCTGCTCGCCGCTCTTGCCTTGGGACTTCAAGATGCCGAAGGGAGGCATGGGGTAGGTGGCCGAGCCCGCCTGCGCGAGCGTGCCGCCAACCACCACCGCCTTGTGCATGGCACCCGTCAGCAGGTCTTCTGCCGCGACGATCTGCCACTTGCTGTTCTGTCCGTCGAGTGCCATTACTCACGATCTCCTGCCAGGTAGGTGCCGTGGACCGCCTGCGCCAGGTGCGGGTGCAACCGCATGGCCTCGGTCATCAGCGTGAACTTGTCGCGCTTGTCCCCGCGCGTGATCATGCCCGCGACGTGCTCGTCGAGCTTGACCTTGGCGGATTCAGCGGCCTCGTCAGCGTCCGAGTTCATGTCCTCGTTGCTGCGTGAGAAGGCGTCCACCTTGCGCTTGCGCGTGTCGGTCTCTGCCTTGCCCGTGAGCATCTCGACGATGGCGAAGTCGATCGCGAGGACGGTTTCGTCGTCCTTCATGAATTTCTCGCGCAGCGTGTTGCGTTCAGCCGGGGTGATCTCGCCCGCCTTGACGGCGCGCTCGGTCATCGAGGTGAACCGCTCCTTGTTGGCGTCGATCTTCGCTTGACGGTCCGCCTTGGCGCGGTCCTCTTCGCTCTTCTTCAGCGCAGCGTTCTCGGCGGTGAGCTTCGCAACCTTATCTTCACTGGCGGAGAACTTCTGCTGAAGTTCTGTCGCCTGCGCCTGAATGGGTGCGAGTGCCTCCGCGATTGCTCGCTGGATTTCCTCTTTATCCATTGGTTTGGATTCTCCTGAATTGTTGAAAGATGGGTTTCCCTGCGTGAACGCGAGTCGCGCAGAGAACCGGAGTCCGGTTTCCTTGCGTGACCATGCTAGCGCGCTCAAAGATTCAAGATCGCGCACCGCAGGAGGGTCCGCGCCAAGGAGCGCTACGGCGTCGAGGACTGAGGGGTATGTGACCCCATCTCGCTCGGCATCGCGTAACAGCTCGATCGAAACGAATTTGTACAGCTGGTTCTTGATGGCCTCGGCCACCTTGGTCGGGACGTTGCTGAAGTCGCCGAACAGCTTCTTGCCCTCGCGCCACACGCGCGACACCCAGCCGATAGCGGGCTTGCCGTCGGTCATGGGCTGCTCGTCGTTGTGCCCGAACTTAAGCGGCACGCGGCCCGAGAGCTTCAGGTCTTTGAACGATTGCACGATCTGGTCGAGGTCGGCTTCCGTGAACGTCAAGTCGTTCCACGTGCCGACGCTGAACAGGTGTGCGCCTTTTATTTCAACCACGTTGTCTGCTGCCTCCCGGCAAGTTTGTTCTCAAGCTCCACCTCGTCCTCCGCCACCAGATGCGTGAGCGCGTTCCACTGGTCGGGCGTAATGACGCCGATCTCCTCCACGAAACACGCGTCCAGGCGGTTGTGCCACCCATCGCCGGACACAGGCAGCACGTCCGCCATGCTGACATGATGGTCATTGCGCCAACCATCGCCGAACAAGGGCAGCGCGTCAGCCGCGCACAGCGCGATGGACTTCTCGAATTGGCCATCGGCCATGCGCACATTGTCCACCAGTATGCGTGCCACAATCATCCTTCCTTCAATGCGACCTTATCGCCCATGACCATCGTCACCACGCGTTGCGCGGGCGGGTCCGGTTCCGTGTCCAGGAACAGGGTCTCGCCCTTGCGCAGGTATCGCTCCAGCAGCACGGAAACGCCGTCCTCGTCCAACACGCGCAACAGCAAAGGGCCGCCGATATCAATCGTGATGCTCAATGGAGTGTTTCCTGTTGCAATAGTTGCAAGCTCGCCTTGCTGACCTCGGTGCACTTAAGAATGTCCGGGGACTCAAGGTCATTCTCACTGAGCGCGAAAAAGTGGTCGCTCAGCAGCGAACACGCTTCCTCCAACGTATCGGCCTCGAAGTGCATGTGCACATTCAGGCAGCACATGCGCTTCACGAGAACACCGCCCATACGACCCCCACCACGGCCACCATCGACAAAGAGACGCGGAACGACCACTTTGTCCAGCGAATAAACTCCTTCACTTAAAGCCCTCCTGCGGCTGCACACTTGGGGCCGGATCTTCCTCGCCGTCCCACCCATCCACCGTTGTAATCGGAACTACAACTGATCGGCAGTTAAAATGATTGGGTGGTGTATACATATCCCACAGAGGATTGTCTGTGCGCCAAGTGCTCCCATTGAGCTCGGTACATATCTCCGTTGTATGATCGTCCAGGATCGCCGAGTACTCTAAGGCCGAAACAAAGTCCCCGAGGTCCGGGTCGCGGAAGGAGTCCAACCGCGCTTGGTTCATGGCGTCGAAGGTCGTGGTCTTGATCATGGTGTCGAGGTAGGAGGAGTCATCCCCCTTGTACCCTTCGGCCTGCAATGCCTCCAGCACCGCGCGCTGGTCCGAGGCCAAGTAGTCGCCCATGGAGTCGACGTCCGTGAGGCCCTTCTTCACGAACGCCTCGATGATCGCATCGCGGGCTTCCCCGACCGACTTGTTGCCCTTGACCGCCTGGATGAGCTGTGTGCTGATGATGCGTCGAGCAGTGTCGGTGAGGTCGCCCGCCATGCGAAAACTGGTTGTGTCGAGGAGCTTAATGGCATCCGACAACGTGTTGGCGAACGTGCGCTTGAACGGTTTCTTGCGCGCCTTGGCCATCTCGCGCTGCGCCTCTTCACGGCCCAAGGACCACGCAGCCTGGAGCGCGTCGCGGCACACCTGCTTGATGCGTCCCTTGTCGGTGCCGTCGAACTCCACATGCGCGATGTGCGTGATGTCGTCCTTCAGGATGAAAGTGAGGCGCTCGTCCGTCAGGAGTCGGGACAGGGCGCGCGCCGTCTCCTTTGCGAGGTCCTTCACGCGGTCGCGCTCGATACGCTTGAGCGAGTTGTCAATTACCGCGAAGTCAACCCTTGCGGCGGCGCGGGTAAACGTATCCAAGGAAACGGTACGCGGCTTTCCGTGCGGATGAGCGGTCGAACGCGCACCACGGCGGCCAAACGCACTCCCCTGTGAAGCACCAGGGGCAGGTCTGCTTGCTTGTGCGATTTCGATGGTGTCCGCCTTGGCCTTCTCGTCCGCTGCCTGTATCTCCTCTTCCGTGATGGGTGGGAAGTCCAGGATCTTTCGAATATGCGCCTCGTCCTTCGGCGTGACGTGCATTGACTTTGCGCCTACTAGATCTTTCCACGACGTGATGATCCACTGGAGCTGCGCGTCCGTAACGGCACTGAACGCAAAGGACGGGTACTCGCCGTCCCCAAAGTTCTTCTCGCACAGCTCGTACAGGAACTGACTGTTCACGCAGTCTTCTAAACGCCTGGAGATATTGGCCAGCGTCCAGGCGAACGCCTCCAGTTGCGTCGTCGATTGGGCCAGCGCACCGTGCGCACCTTGGTCCGACACACCCAGGAGGTTGGGGACCAGTTGGCTCTTCGCTATCGCCCTGTCGTGCCATGAGAGTGCTGCTTCGTATTGATCGGTGTTGCCAGGGGTGATGAGCTGCGGCGTGAACCCAGCCGGGAGCAGCATGCTGGTGGTCGTGGTGATCGAGGACAAGGCTTTCTGGAGCGCGGCGTACTCGGGGCTACCTGGCACCACGGTCTGCACAGCAGGGTCTCGCGTCACAGCAAGGAACCCGCCCGCCATGCGCTCCATCCACAGGTTCCAGAACTTGATGATCACGTCCTTCGAGTACCAGGAGCGGTACGCCGCGCGCAGCTCCGAACGTCCAAACACGTTGTCCTCCTCGGGGTTGTGCACCATGATGATGAACTTTTCGAGGTCCAGCTCGTTCTTCACGCCGCCGAGGAGCTGGTAGAACTTCGTGATGCGCCCGTAGGCGTCGCACTCGAACCAGAACGTGTCCAGGGGCTTGGCCTGCACCTGCGCCACGTAGTAGTAGTTTAGCCCCTCCACCTCGCAGTAGTCGTAGATTTTCTCCGTAACCGAGTAACCGTAGATCATGGCGCGCAGGATCGCGTTCAGCGCGTCCACGAAGCTCCCGTCCATCTCGTTGATGAGCCGGGTCATGAGGCTAACGCGGTTAGCCTGTTCTTCCTCGGGCAGGTCGCACCCTTCCTCGAAGCGCAGCGTCCATGCGCGAGCGGTCACGGCGTCGCGCCGAAAGTTCATGACCGCCTTCACCTGCTCATCGTTCATCATGTCCGAGTACACGCGCAGGCCCTTGCGCCCGACCAGGTTGTCCGGGTTGTAGCGCGGGATGCCGCGCAGTGTGTACATGGAGGAGGTTTGATAAGCGGTGATGAGCTGCGGCTGGTACTCCGTAGCCTCCGCTTTCTCCTCGGCGATCGCAAGGCGCGCGGCTTCCTGCGCCTGCGCCGCAGCTTGCGCTTCGGTCTGCGGTTGCGGAGTGACGAGGTTGTTGGCGAGGACAACCATGCGCTACCGGGAGCCTCCGTTCAAATCTTCGTAGCCACTGAAGTAATTGTGCTGGTGGATGATGAACTCAGGCATCACTTCGTGCTGTGCTCCCGGGGCTTTGGGGTTGTTGGTGACGGAGAGGGGTGCTTGCGTCGCATAGAACATGGCCAGGGTGTCGGCGCGGTCCGGGGACTTGACGCCCGCGTCCTTCATCTCTTCCTTGGTGAGCAGGTCTTCTAGCCGGTCGGTGGGCTTGGTCTGGATGGTGCAAAGCTGGGCAACAAGTTCGTCGGTCTCTTCAGCGGTCTCGCAAAAGTCCTCTGAAATAACAATTCGCCCGTCTCGGAAACGATCACGCAGCACGAGATAACTTTGTGTTCGGCGATTTCGCCAACGAGCCGTGTCGTCTGATGCCGAACCACCCACGTAGCGGATGACGGGGTATCCACGCCTTGCAAGATCGCCTGCTGTGCCAGCCCCGACTCCCAAGGAGTCGACAACGATGTCGTCACCTTTTGTTGCGTCACATCCATACTCCTTCCACATCTGTTCCGCCGCATCCGCCGCCATGATGGGGGAGAACGCGGAAGGGAAGCTGTACTGCCGCTGCTTCAGGAAGACGTCCATCGACTGGAACCGTTTGCCGATCGTAACAACGGTCTCGTCTTCTCCACCATCAGCCACGTCCACAACAATCCGCGTTCTGGGTAACGAGCCATCGCCGAGAATCGGATCGAACTCGCGTGATTGCGCATCCGTAATCCAAGAATATGAAATGAGTTGCCTGGGGTCATCCGTGGGGAAATCCCCGTAACACCGGACTGCCACAATCGGCGATTCCTTCCCATATTTCGTTTCCATGCGCGCAACATAGGAACGATCAATCCGTTTGCTGTTCTTGAGGTTAACGTGAATGCGGAACCAGTTGGGTGCTTCCTTCGCGGACAGGTGGGATGCACCAAAAGTACCCGTGCGTTTTGTCGGATTCGAGATGAGGAGTAGAACCTGTAACTCTCCCGTGGACAACGCGCCAAATACGACGGGATATAACGCTTCCGATACACCTGTGGCCTCCTCGACCAGCACCAACTGGTATCGTTCGTGGTGTCCCGCTAGGGATTCCGGGTGGCTCGCGGTCTCCGCAAGGATGCACCAGTTCTTGTTTTCGACAATCTTGCCGTAGTCGTTGACCTGGTACCAATAGACGGTCGTGTCATTGATAACGTGAGTCGCACGATGGAACGCTTCTGCTCGAGCGTCAACCTTTCGAAGCGCGCCCCATACACGAGTTCGGAGCTGATCAAGCTTAGGCGCGGTGCAAACGACGCGTCCAGGAAATGCTGTGTTGAACCAATGACAGATAACAGCAGCTGAATGAGTCTTTCCAGAGCCGTGAGGCGATCGTACTGTGATCTGGGGGATGCCAGCGTGGTTGTACCTGGTGGGTATGCCGTTTTTCTTGCGCCAGACATCTGCAATGGCCTCCATCGCTTGCTTGGTCCACTCATCCAGCTCCCAAGACTTCTCCGGAGCTTCAGCCAGGGTGGCTTCACCTGGCAGTGCACGGTGCCGCAACGTTTGTTCGGCAAACCACACCGGTTCACGGCGCACGTGCTCAATGTACTTGACGTTCAGGTCGACGAGTGATTCTTTAGGTTTGGGTTGCACTGCCCTGCACCTTCGCCATTGCACCAACGAAGGCGGCAACGGTCTCAGCAGCGGCAGAGATCTGGACAGTGTGGTTGTCGCGATACACATGCGGCCGACGGGCCTTGAGCAGGAAGAAACATGCGATCATGTTTGGCTTCTTGCCACGCGCCATCCCATCCACAATCTGCTCCAGTGCATCCGTGTTCCGATCCATGGCCTCTTCGTACTGGCGTTTGAACTCCGGGTCCTTGCGCACAGTGTTGGAGACAGTGACGGTGGATATGCCCGCCTTCTTGCACGCGATACGAACCGTGGCCCCTTCCGCGTAAGCATCCAGGAACTTGCGCCTTTTTTTGGCATCGAACGTGCCTGGAGTACAGGGGTGGGGTTTCGCGCGTGCTGCCATGGGTGCACGTAAATACCAAAGCCGGCCGACAATTACAAGCCCAGCAGCGCACGCCGCCACCCGGTGTAGGTTTGTAGTACCTATAGCCGTAGTAAGGGGGGGGTGGGGTCAAGAAAAAAGGGTTTTTTGAGAGTACCTTGGGGGGGTGCTACTACGCTACTACATACTCCACACCGGTATACCCCCAAACACTATTTATATAGGCATTTTTGCGTCGTTCCGTTGTGTAGTACCACACTGCTGATTGTGCCACTGCTATGTACTACACCCATCCAACCCCATGTAGCAGCGTAGTACCTGTAGTAGGGGGGCGGTACTTTTGTGCACGGCGGCCACTTGCAAAGATTGCCGCGCTCGGGTTACGGTTGGCACCGCAACAGGGAACACGGAGCCGGGTCTTGTGATCGAATACACTCCCCATCTGCCACACTATCCACACCAAGGGCTGGGCTTTGAAGCCAGTGCCAAGAAGGTGGCGTTTGCGTTGCTTATGGACCCCGGCACAGGGAAGACCAAGGTCACCATAGACACCGCCTGCTTCCTCTACGAGCGCGGCAAGATCCGTGGCCTGTTGGTGTTGGCGCCCAATGAGGTCGATTCACAGTGGGTGTTGCAGGAACTCCCCAAGCACGTGCCACCGCGCATCCCTTATAAGGCGGTCACGTGGGAGGCGGGCAGCCAGCGCCAGCGACGCCTATGCACCGAACTTGCTAAAGCAGCAAGTTCGGTGCATCTTCGTGTCTTGGCCATGAACCACGAAGCAGTAACCACCAAGGCGGGTTACAACGTGGCCGCCACCTTCCTCAAAAGCGCACCCGTACTGTTTGTGATAGACGAATCCCACTTGGCCATTAAGACACCCAAGGCCACCCGCACGCGGCGCTGTCTGCAATTGGCACCCCTGGCGTTCGCACGCCGCATCCTCACGGGGACCCCAGAAACGCAAACACCGTTTGACCTCTACCCACAGTTCAAGTTCCTGGATGAGCGCATCCTGGGCTATGCCAGCAGCTTTGTGTCTTTCAAGCATCGCTATGGCCGGTTCACCCGCGAACACGCCAGGTTTGTCGACAAAAAGACCAAGCAACTGCGCACGGTGGAATACGACCAGTTGGTGGAGTACCGGAACCTCGAGGAACTGTACGACCGCGTCGCCAAGTACAGCTTCAGGCAGCGGAAAGAGGACTGCCTGGACATCCCACCCAAGGTCTACACCAACGTGCCGGTACACCTAACCCCTGCACAGTCGGCGCTCTATGATCGCATCAAGGAAGACGCCGTGGTCATGTTGCAGAAGGCGGAGGCGGGACAATCGGTAGCCCCTCTTAAGCATGCGGACCTAGACGAGGAGGAGCTTGCGGAATTGCTCCTCGTCTCGGACCGCAGGCTCACCATGAAAATCAAGCTCACCATGATGCTGCGCCTCCAGCAGTGCTGCGGCGGCTTCGTTACAGATGACAACAAGCACACCCAACCCATAGACCCCATTGACAAAAACCCGCGCATGCAGCGCACGCTGCAATTGGTGGAGAACGCATTGGCGGCGGGGGAGAAAGTGATAGTGTGGGGACAATTTAAGGCGGAATTGCGTGCGCTCAAGGACCTGTTACCCGACAGCGCACTTATGTATGGGGCGACCAGCAAGCCAGAACGGGCAGACATCGTAGCCAAATTTAAGGACCGTGTCTCGAGCTTGCGCGTGCTGGTCGCCCACCCACGTACAGCTGGAGTAGGGCTGGACTTCTCCGTGGCACAGTCCATGGTGTTCTACTCTAATTCCTATTCCTACGCACAGCGCATTCAGGCCGAGGACCGTGCGCACCGCATTGGCCAGCGCGGGACGGTGAACGTGTATGACCTGCGCGCCATCAACGCAGGGGTGGAAGAGAACATTGCGGCGGCGCTTGCACAGCACACCACCATGGCAAAGGTTTTAATGACTTGGAAGACGGCGGACATTAAGGAGAACGTATGATATGTTGATTTTGACTCGCAAGGCAGGGCAGGCGGTGGACCTGTTGCAACGTGCAACGGGTGATCCCATCGCCACGGTTGAGGTATTGGGTACATTGGCGGATGGCAGCATTCGCCTTGGGTTCCGCGCAGGGCAGGACATTAAAATCTCCCGCGCGGAAGGGCAACCACACGGACAACGGAGATTTGCAGATGGCAACGAAGAAGACGCAGACGCTTGACCCCGCATTGGCGGTAGCCATTGCGGCGGACACATCAGACGCCCCGGCACCGGACCTGCTCGGACGCATCAAGGCCACCGCCCTGGAGCTGCGCATGGCGCAGCGCATGGTGGGGGACTTGAACGAGCGCACCACCACGGCGTCCAAAGAGGTGGCGCGCCTGTCCCAGGAGGTGCTGCCATCGCTTATGGACGAGGCGGCCATGGAACGGATGGTGATTGACGAGGATGAGTTCATCCGCACCAAGGAGGTGTACGCCAGCATCAGCGCGGCGAACGCCGAGGAGGCTACCAGGTGGCTGGACGACAATGGATTTGGTGCGTTGGTCAAAACGCAGTTTTCCATCGTGGCGGAGAAGGGGGACACCAGGTTCATTAAGCGTGTGCGTGCGCTGCTGGACAAGGCTAAGGTTCCCTACGAGATGCGCTCCGGTGTGCATGCCGGAACGCTCAAAGCCTTTGTGAAGGAGCAGGTGGAGGCCGCAAAGCCGCTACCCAAATCCATCACGCATCATGTACAACCGGTCGTAGTTGTTAAACCAATCAAACAGAAGCGGAGCAAGTAATCATGGCAACAGGCAAGAAGCAAGAGGTGGCCACCACGGCCAAGAAGAGCGGCGCGTTGGTCCCTACGGATTTGGCACAGGCCATCGCGGCCGACAAGGGGACGGGGTTTGAGGAGACGAAGGGGGACGCGTTTTCGATTCCCTTCCTGCGCATCCTCCAGGACCTGTCACCGCAAGTGAAAAAGACGCGCCCGGAGTACATCAAGGGTGCGGCACCGGGGGACATTTTCAACACCGTCACCAAGGCGCTGGCCAAGGAAGTGCGGGTGATCCCCTGTTACTTCATCGAAACCTACATCGAATGGGTGCCGCGCAACAAGGGCGGCGGCTTGGTGGCCGTGCACCCCAGCAACACACCCCTAGTGCGCCAAGCCCGGCAGGCAGAGGACAGCCGCAAGCAGATCCTCCCCAATGGGAATGAACTGGTGCGCACGCACAGCCATTTCGTGATTGTGCTCAACGAGGACGACAGCATGGAGGGTGCGCTCATCCCCATGTCCTCCACCATGCTCAAATTCTCCAAGGACTGGAACGCCAGTGCCATCTCTCCTCTGCGCACGAAAGACGGTGCGGTGGTGTCGGCACACCCCAAGCGGTATCAGCAGGTGTTCACGCTCAAGACCAAGGAAGTGAGCAATGACCAGGGCACGTGGTACATCTGGGAAGGCGTGGACCGGGAGCCGGTGATGCGGCTGGAGGAGTTCCAGACCGCGCAGGCGTTCTACGAGTCCATGCGGGTGAACCAGAGCCGGGTGGATTACTCCGAGCTCCAGGACTCCGGCGTTGCCGGTGGGGGCCGTGGCGGTACGCCGAGTGACTTGGATGACAACGAGCTCGATGCGTAAGCAACCATGGCGGATGACGTCAGTGCGCTGGCCCTGCGCTTTGGGGAATTGTTCCAGGGGCTGAATCGCGCCTATGGGCGCTACGTCATCAACCAGCGTAAATACGGAGGCTTGAAGGTCGAAGGCAGAGCAGACACGGTGCGTGAACCCGTGACCCCGGCGTTGTGGGAAGCGCACTTGAGCGGCGCACGTGGCATCGGCATCATCCCGGTAACGGACGATGCCACGTGCTGGTTCGGCGTGATTGATGTGGACCAGTACCCCGTGGACCTGGTGGAAGTGGAGCGGCGGGTGGCAACGGCGAATCTGCCGTTGCTGCCTTTCCGCAGCAAGTCGGGCGGTGCGCACGTGGCGGTGTTTGGCGCAGAACCCCTGCCAGCCAAGCTCCTGCGCCAACGGCTGGCTGAGTGGGCCTCGGTCCTTGGGTACGGGGGAAGCGAGATATTCCCCAAACAGAATGCACTGTTGTCGGAGGCGGATGTTGGCAACTGGATCAACATGCCGTACTTTGATTGCATTGAGCACGACACCGCCAGATACGGCATTTACCTGGGCGTGCCGTTGACCCCGGATGCGTTCCTGGAGCGTGCACACACCATTCGCATCACCGCCGAACAGTTGGAGGCATTGGCGGTGCCGCAGGGGGAGGAGTTCCGCGAGGCCCCGCCCTGTTTGCAATCGCTTGGGCGCACGGGGTTCCCGGAAGGCTCCCGCAACATGGGGCTGTTTGCGGTGGGGGTGTACCTTAAGAAACGGTTTCCGGATGAGTGGGAGACTCGGTTGTTCTCCTACAACGTGGATTATTTCAAGCCGCCGCTGTCGGAGATTGAGGTCAAAAGCATCCAGAAGTCCCTTAAGCGAAAGGACTACGCCTACACGTGCGACAAGCCGCCGTGCAAGGCGGTGTGCAACAAGGCACTGTGCCGGACGCGGGAGTTCGGCGTTGGGGGGAGCGAGGAGGATTGGGGTATCACGGTGGACAGTCACGCACAGAAGATTCTGACCACACCACCGTATTGGCTGGTGACGGTGAACGGTGTGCGGTTGCAACTGGACTCCCAGGATTTGCAATACCAAGGCAATTTTATTACCCACTGCATCCAGCATCTTAATATAAGTCCGCCGCGCTTAAAGGAGAACCAGTGGCGAGAGGTGGTGAACGGGATACTTAAGAACGCGACCGAGGTGGCGGCACCGGCGGACGCCGGGATAGCGGGGGACCTGGAGTTCCACTTGCAATCTTTTTGCCTGGACTTTGCCAAGGCGGAGACGCGGGAAGAGATACTCACGGGTCGGCCGTTCACGGAGGAAGGGTTTGTGTACTTTCGCAGTGCCGACTTTGCCAGGTACCTGGAGAGCCAGCACGTGCGCGGCATTCCCAAGGCCATGCTCTACCGGCACCTGCGCACGTTTGGCGTCACACACAAACAGTTCCGCGTGGGCCGTCGCAACATCAACGTCTGGGTGGCACCGGAGCCGCAGCAGGAACCGGTTGACATCCCAGCCAAGGACTTCGCCAAAGAGGGGGACATGTGATGCACATAGTTCCGGTCACGTTCAGAACTGCATGTGAATTTGTCGCCAAGTACCATCGTCACAATGCACCACCTCGAGGCCATAAATTTTCTATCGGTTTAGCTGACGGAATTGTGTTGATCGGTGTTGCGATGGCTGGCCGTCCAATTGCACGTCATTTTGATAATGGTACAACCATCGAAGTAAACCGCACGTGTACCGACGGCACACGCAACGCTAACTCCATGTTATACGGTGCGGTGTGGCGTGCAGCCAAGGCGATGGGGTATTTGCGCGCTATCACGTACACGCAAGCCAACGAAACCGGCGCATCGTTGCGCGCAGCTGGGTGGAGACGGGTCAAAGAACTACCGCCTCGAGCTGGGTGGGCAGCCTCAAGCGTCAAGCTGCGTGCCAAACGCAACCCCATTGGCACCGGACACATTGCACGGGTGCTGTGGGAAATCACAGCGGAGCAACCATGAACCGCATCATCTACTTCGGTCCACCCGGCACCGGCAAGACCACCACGCTCTTGCACCGTCTGGAGGAACATCTCAAAGCAGGTGTCCCGCCGGAGCGCATCGCGTTCCTGACCTTCACGCGCCGTGCGCGGCGGGAGGCATTGGAGCGGGTGGAGCAAGTGCTGGGATTCAAGGTCAAGGATCTGCCGCACTTTCGCACGATCCATTCCATGTGTTACAAGGCGCTACGGCTGCGGCATGGGGACGTGGTGGATCGTGGCAGCATGGACGAGTTTGGTAATGCAATGGGATTGAAGTTTGGCAACGTGGCGGTGAGCGAGGCGGCTGCGGAAGGCATTTCCTCATTGGAGAAAGGCGATGTGCTGCTGGCGCTGGATAACCTGGCGCGCTTGCGCGGTCAGTCCTTAAAGGATGTGTGGACACAGGTGCGTACCGATTTGTCCTGGCAGGTGGTGGAGCACTTTGCGGCCAGCTACCGGTCGTTCAAAGAAACGAAGGGGCTGCTCGACTTCACGGACGTGCTGCACGAATTCGTGAAGCTGGAACGGACGCTGGATGTCGACGTTGCGTTTGTGGATGAGGCGCAAGACTTGTCCGCGTTGCAATGGCTGGCGGCGTTGCAGGCCACTTCCACCGCACAGGTGCAGTACGTGGCAGGGGATGATGATCAGGCGATTTACCAATGGGCCGGTGCCGACGTGCAAACCTTCTTGGGCCTGGAAGGTGAGCGCCGTATCCTGACCCAGAGCTACCGGTTACCCAAGGCGGTGCACGCGGTGGCGGCCAAGCTTGCCGGACGCATCAAGCGCCGGGTGGACAAGCAATTTCTGCCGCGCGATTCACAAGGGCAGATCTACGTGCACGCCAACGCCGATCACGTGCGCGTGGGCAAGGAAGACAAGTGGCTCTGGCTGGTGCGTAACCGTTACCTGTTGCAAGGGTTGCAACAGAGTCTGGAGGCACGTAACGTGGTCTACACGCAGCACGGCTACAGCTCCATTCGCGATGCGGAGCGCACAGCCATCTACACATGGGAGCGCCTGCGCGCCGGGAAGGACGTGCTGGGTGCGGACGCGCGCACGTTGTACGAGCATCTGGCCACCAAGAGGCAGATCAAGCACGGGTATAAGAAGTTGCCGTCGTTAGGAGACACGCAACGCGTGTCGTTTGACGACTTGCAGAGTTCGCACGGTCTCTTGTGTGCCAGTGACCCGTGGTTCGAAGTGCTGGACAGCATCCCGCTCAAGCGCCGCATGTACTATCGCGGACTGCTGCGTCACCACGGCACGCTTCAATTGTCCGCTCAAGTACAATTAGATACGATACATGGAAGCAAAGGCGCGGAAGCACCGAACGTGCTGCTGGTGCTGGACCAGAGCAAACGCGTATGGGAGGAGGCGCAGCGGGACCCGGACGAGGAGCACCGGGTGTGGTACGTGGGTGCCACCCGTGCACGCGAGGCGCTGCACGTGGTGCAGGCGTCCAATAATTGGGGTTACCCGTTTCCCCGTGCGTAAGTGATTGATATTAAAAGAGTTATATTTTTCGCAAAGTGATTGATCTATATCAGCGTCGCGCGTACAGTAACCACATTGAGATAGTAAATAAGCATCTTAACAACGGAGACACGGAACATGGCCAAGCAAAACCACATCACCCTTATCGTAGTCCTGGAGGACGGCTCCCACCGCTACAGCGCGTGGGGTCACCGGGACAACATGCGAGACGTCAACGTCGTGCGCGCCATGCTGGACGCCACCAACGGTGGCCGCAGCAAGGCAACCGGTGCGGTGCTGTGCACCGGCACCACCATCATGCAGTACAGCGCGGCCGACGTGGCCGAGATGACCTCGGTGAAGGTGTAACATGAGCAACGAATTCAAGGTTCTGTACGTACATCAAGAGCGCACGCAGTTGCAGAAGCCCGCGCTGTGCATGAAGGGCCGCAAGTACATGCTGTGCGTTATGGCGGACTATCCGGTGCACTTGGTCAAGCGTCCGGTGGAGCTGTTCGCCAAGTGCCGCACGGTGCCGTACAAGGACGGCCTCTACCCCGCCACGCAGGCGGTGGACCAGTTCACACAGATCGGTGCCCGCAATGGCATCACCAAAGCAGCGCAGACAGTCCTCCTGCGCGCCAAGGCCAACGGGGTGGACACCACCCACATCGACGAGGACGCAATTGATGACGAGGAGCATTTGACCATGAAGAGTGAGACGGAAACCGGGACCCCGGCAACGGACGAGACGACGACCGATTCAACCAACACCAATCAGGAGACGAAAGTGACCGCCAAGAAGACCAAGCCCGCCACCAAGAAGAGCGCCGCCAAGAAGGCTGCGCCAGCGAAGAAGGCCAGCACCCCGGCCAAGAAGGGTGCGGGTGGTTTTCGCGAAGGAACCGCCAAGGAGAAGTGCTTCGTTGCCTTCAAGGCGGGGCTGAAGGAGTACGAGGCCCTGGAGCACGGAGAGAAGAAGCAGTGGGTCGAGAAACTGGCCAACAAGCAGGGGGTCCAGCCCACCACCGTGTCCAGCTGGATCGGCGGGGACTTCCGCAAGGCGCTGGCCAAGAAGTAACCACCACCGGCAACCGGCAAGGGGGGGGGGTTCCCTTGCCGGTGAGGAGACAAACATGATCACCGCAACCAGGTACCACGACTTCAGCGCCGGTCACCGTGTGTTTGGACACGAAAGCAAGTGCGCACACCTGCACGGCCACAACTACCGTGTGCACTTTACCATCACCACCAAGCAACTGGACGATGTGGGCCGGGTGCTGGACTTTACCGCCATCAAGGACCGTCTGTGCTCGTGGCTCGAGGTTAACTGGGACCACCGGTTCCTGATGTACATGGACGACCCGTGGTTCAACATCTTAAAGTTGGTAGATCCCCAAGGGATTGCCGTGGTGCCGTTCAACCCAACGGCAGAGAACATGGCAGAGTACCTGCTCCGGGTGGTGGGACCCCAAGTGCTTCCCCGGGAGGTGTATCTGGTCGAAGTGATTGTCGAAGAGACGCGCAAGTGTAGTGCAACAGCGGAGAACTACGAAGGAGCACATGTCTTATGAGCGATAGCAGTGGCCGTCTATTCCGGGCCTATACGGATGCGCACTTGGAGGCGGCGCTTAACCAGTCTCCCGACAACGTGGACATTTTGCGAGAGTGCACCCAGCGGTGGGTGGAGGAGGTGTTCGATACAAACGAACTACCACCCCTGCGCATCCCGGCACTGGAGGACGATAAGCATGTTCGGTAAAAATGAAACCGAACCCCTGCTCAAAGGGCACGATGGGTTGTCCCTGGACGTGGTGGAGGTGTTCCCTACCATCCAAGGGGAGGGACCCCATGCCGGGGTCCCTGCCGTCTTTGTGCGCTTGGCCGGGTGCCACCTCAAGTGCTATTTCTGTGACACGGACTTTACCAGCAAGCGTAAAGTTGTGGACATAGAAACCCTTGCCGCGCAGGTGTTCCAATACCCCATCAAGCAATATTCGCTGGTGGTGATCACGGGCGGGGAACCGTTGCGTCAGAATGTGACCCCATTCATCCGCCTTGTGCAGCGTGGCCACCGGCAAGTGCAGATCGAAACGGCGGGTAGCTTTGCGCCCTTGGAGGAACTGCCGCTGGGGACGCAGATTGTGGTGTCGCCCAAGACCGCGCACGTGAATGCGATCGTGGAGAATGACGCCATCTGCTGGAAGTACCTGGTGGGTGCCGACACGCAGATTGACCCCGTGGATGGTCTGCCGCTGTCCTCAACGCAGGAGCACGGACGCAAGGTGGTGCTTGCGCGGCCACCCGGCCACCCGGCCATGCACTACAAGGTGTGGCTGCAACCCATGGACCATGGAGCCGACAAGGACGCCACGCAAGCCGCCATCGCGCGGTGCGTGGACCTGTGCATGCGCCACGGCTACAGACTCTCCCTTCAACAACACAAGATCATAGGACTGCCATGAAAGACACAGTTGCAATTTACTCCGGCGGCATGGACTCGTTCACGTTGGTGAACGAGCTGCACGAAACGGGATTCCTGCATTCCTGCCTGCTGTTTGACTACGGTCAGCGCCATGCCAAGGAGCTGGAGTACGCCAAGCGAGTGTGCCACGAGCTGGGCGTTCCCGCGCACGTGGTGAATATGCGCACGATTGCGGGAATCGCCATGACGCGCTCAGCCCTTACCGGGGACACCCCGGTCCCGGAGGGCCACTATGCGGCAGACAATATGAAGCTCACCGTGGTCCCTAACCGGAACATGATCATGTTGTCCGTTGCCATAGCCTACGCCGTGTCCAACAACCTGGATCGGGTGGCGTGCGGTGTGCACGCAGGCGATCACACTATCTATCCCGACTGCCGACCTGAATTTATCGACCTCATGAACCAAGTGGCCAAGATTGCCAACTGGCAACCGGTGCAGGTGTGTGCACCATACTTGAACGAAACCAAGGTCGAGATTATTGCGCGCGGCAAGGCGCTGGGATTGGACTACGCCAAGTCCTGGACCTGTTACAAGGGCTTGGACAAGGCGTGCGGAGTGTGCGGGAGCTGTCAGGAGCGCCTGGAAGGCTTCGCCGCCAACGGTATCAAGGACCCGCTGGAGTACATGCAATGAAGAACAAGGTCATTCTGCGCCAGAACGAGGTGCAGTTTGCGGCGGGACGTGTGGCTGGGCAGATCCAACGCCACTGGGCCGACACCGGGCATTTTGAGTCCGACCACATTAATATCTACGGTGTGCCTCGAGGTGGCGTTCCTGCCGCGTACTTGGTGTCGCAGTTCATCCTAAAGGGACAGGTTGTGGACACACCCAGTCAGGCGCACTACTTTGTGGATGACATCATAGACAGCGGAGCCACGCGCGCCAGGTACAAGGTGCGCTACCCCAGTACGCCGTTCTTCGCCCTGTGGGAGAACCCTGCCGACTGGCTGGTGTTTCCGTGGGAGGGAAACGCAGGCGGGAGTGCCGAGGACATCCCCACCCGGCTCCTCCAGTACATCGGCGAGGACCCCAAGCGGGAAGGGCTGGTGGACACACCGCGCAGGTTCATTAAGGCGTGGGGACAATACACGGAAGGCTACAGCCAGGAACCCGCGGACCTGCTCAAGTGCTTTGAAGACGGCGCGGAGGAGTACAACGAGATGGTGCTGGTGAAAGACATCCCGGTGTACTCCCACTGCGAGCACCACTTGGCACCGTTCTTTGGCGTGGCGCACGTGGCGTATATCCCGCACGGCAAGGTGCTGGGGTTGTCCAAGTTTGCAAGGCTGGTAAACGTGTACGCGCGGCGCTTGCAGGTGCAGGAGCGCATGACCAAGCAGATTGCGCATGCGCTGGCCAACGCACTGCACCCCATCGGGGTCGGCGTGATGCTGGAGTGTCGTCACTTGTGCATGGAGTCCCGTGGTGTGCGGGCGCAGGGGTCCAGCACCACCACGTCATGTCTGCTAGGTGCGTTCCTGGACGACCCGGCAGCGCGCGCCGAGTTTCTGAGGATGGTGCGATGACCACCGGTGTTGTGATTTCCTGCGGCAAGGACAAGCGGAGCAGCATGTGCGAGGCGCAGCACATGTACACGGGGAAGCTGTTTCAGATGGCCAAGCGATTTGCTGTCAGCACGGGGAACCCGTGGTTTATCCTAAGCGCCCGCTATGGCCTCATCTCCCCGCAGGCGGTGATTGCACCCTATGACCAGACCATTGGCGCACGCGCAGACGACGCGTGGGTAAAGAAGGTCTTTGGTCAGATAGACAAGCACCGCAAGACGGTGGACTCCCTGCTGTTTGTGACACCCCGCCGGTACTTCGCGCCATTTGAAAACTGGCCGGGGATTGAGTGGGCCTTTGGCGACCTGCCGCGTCCGTCCCTTGGTTTCCAGGCGCAATGGATGAAGCGCCACCATGGCATGCACCCCATTGTCCTGGACTCGCTGCCATGAAGGTGTACCTGGCCGGGGAGCGCAATGCGGTAGAGTCCCAAGGCAAGGCGGCTGCGTGGATTAAGAACGTGCAGCGGCGGCTGTTCACCTACTACTACCACGGGTTCCTGGACGGCAACACCCTGTCGCGCGACGCGCGGGAGTGCGCAGAGATGGGTCTGGACCTGTTCCTGGACAGCGGTGCGTTCACCGCCTTTACCCAGAAGACCACCATCACGGTGGAGCGGTACGCGGAGTTCCTGCACCGGACCAAGGCGGTGTGGACGGTGTGCAGTTCGTTGGATGCCATTGGCGACCCGGAGAAGTCCTATGAGTATTTCACGGAGCTGCGCAAGCTTGGCTGCAAGGTGCAGCCGGTGTTCCATGCACGCGAGGATACGAAGTGGCTGGTCAAGTATCTGGATGAGGGTCACGACTATATCTTTATCGGCGGCATGGTTCCGGAGACCACCAAGTGGCTAGTCGGGTGGCTGGATGACCTGTGGACCCGCTTCCTGACCAAGCGCGACGGCACGCCACGCGTCAAGCTCCATGGGTTTGGTCTCACCGATCAATTGCTAATGTTCCGTTACCCGTGGTTCAGTGTGGACAGCACGAGTTGGCTCATGACCGGGGTGTTTGGTGCGTGCGCCTTTATCACACCCAGGGGCTTGCGCAAGGTGGTGTTCTCGAGCAACTCCCCCAAGGTCAAGGACATGGAGTCATGGCACTACCAGCGGCTGACCCCGGTGCAGCGCATCCAGGTGGATGCGTGGCTTGCGGAAGCCGGGGTGACCGCCGAGCAGTGCGCCAGCCACTTCTCCTACCGTGACGTGGTGAACGCGCGCACCTTCCAGCTCATGGAGCAATTTGCCGCCAAGACCTTTGTGGGTTCCCAATTGAGTCTCACCTAATGCTTAACGCACTCAACATCGTAAAAGGCGCTGTCAGCACCAAGGACCTTGTCCCGGTGCTTACCCACGTGGCCGTGCACAAGCAACGGCTCCACGCATTCAACGGACAATTGCATATCAGTGCCCCGTGCCCCGTGGACAAGGCGCTGTCCTTTACCGTGGAACTGGACAAGTTCCTGGCTGCCGTGCGTCAGGGGGAGGAGCCAACCTTCGAGCACGCGGAACAGACACTGGTGGTGCGACAGGGGAAGTTCCGCGCCACGCTCCCTGCGGGGAGGGTCGAGGACTTCCCCTTGGAGCCGCTGGTGGCCAAGGACAAGGTCAAGCTCCCACCGGGGCTGCTGCACGTGCTGCGCACCCTGCGCCCGTTCATGGGGACCGACGCGCAGCGCATGTGGAGCACCAGCATATTGATCAAGGGTAAGTACGCATACGCCAGCAACAACGTGATCGTGGTACGTGCCACGCTCCCCGTGTCCCTGCCCACGGCGGCGCTGCCGTGCGACATGGTGGAGGAGCTGTTGCGCCTGGACACCGAGCCGCAGGCCATGGCGCTGCTTGACACCACCGTGGGTATTTGGCTCCCGGACGGTGTGTGGTTGCGCTCGGTGCTGGTACCTGCCGACACGTGGCCAGACATGGACAAGTTGCTCAAGGAGCTGCATGCCGGTGCCAGGTACGCCAAGGTCCCGCCCAGCGTTGCGCAGGCGGTGGAGCAGGTGCAGCCGTTCTGTCCGGACCCCAAGCACCCCATTGTGCTGCTAACCGGCACCGACGTCAGCACCTTGGCCGGTGCCGTTTCGGCCACGGTGGCGGACCTCGAGGTGCAGTTTGGCCAGTGCGCGTTCCACGCAACACCCCTGTTATTGGCGCTGGGCGCTGCCCACGCGGCTGACTGGTCGAAGTTCCCACGCGTACCCTTCAAGGGGGAAGGGTTGGTTGGCGTGGTGGTGGGGGTTACTGTATGACACGGTTCGACTCCGTGGGGCTATGGTGGCAGGACTACCCGGTGCAGCGCATGGCCAAAGCCAGCGTCAGCCACTACCACCGGCAAGTGGCCGTGCCGGTGACGGGGTGGACCCCGCACACGGAGTTCCCCAACCTTGCCGGTGCCAAGGTGCTGGGTCTGGACACGGAAACCAAGGACCCCAACCTTATAGAGAAGGGTCCGGGTGGGGTGCGCAAGGACGGACACGTGGTGGGGTTCTCCATTGCCACCGAGGACCGGGGTTGGTACTTCCCCTTGCGCCACGAGCACGAAGGGGAGAAGCCACTCAACCAGGATGCGGAGAAGGCTTTTGCGTGGCTGGGAGAACAACTAGCGACCGGTGTGCCGGTGGTGGGGGCCAACCTCCTGTATGACCTTGAGTGGTTGCGCGCGGAAGGGGTGCCACGGCCCACGGGGGAGTTGTTTGACGTCCAGCTGGCGGAGCCGTTACTGGATGAGCAGGCACGAAGCTACGCCCTCGAAGTGCTGGCGCAGCAGTATCTGGGACAGGGTAAAGACACCCCGCTCCTGTACCAGTGGTGCGCGGATTCCTTTGGTGGAGCTGTCGACGGCAAGCAGCGCGCCAACATCTACCGTGCACCACCATCGCTCGTGGGACCGTATGCAGAGAGCGACGCGCTGTTGCCGTTGCGCGTGCTCAAAGAACAGCGCGCCAGGTTGCACGAGGAAGGGCTGACAGAACTGTTTCGCATGGAGTGCGCACTGATCCCTCTTCTGCTCGACATGCGGTTTCGTGGTGTGCGGGTGGATGTGCAGCGGGCGCAAGCAGCGGCCAGGTGGTTGCGCGAGCAGGCCACGCAGTTCCAGGAACAGATTAAAGAGGTGGATGTGTGGAGCGCCGCCAGTATTGCGCACGCGTTTGACCGCGCGGGGGTGGAGTACACCCGCACGGAAGCGGGGAACCCAAGCTTCACCAAACAGTGGTTAGAGAATTGTGACCATCCGCTGGCGGAGCAGGTGTTGGGTGTGCGGTTATACGAAAAGGCGGCCAACCCATTCGTGGAGAGTTACATCTTGGAGAACCACCTGGACGGCAGACTCCACTGCCAGTTCAATTCCCTACGAAGCGATGATTACGGTACGGTGTCCGGGCGCTTCAGCTCCTCCAACCCCAACCTGCAAAACATCCCCAGCCGTCACAAGGTGCTGGGGCCGCTGCTGCGCGGCTTGTTTATCCCGGAGGATGGATGCAAGTGGCGGCGTGCGGACTACTCGCAAGTTGAGTACCGTGCGCTAGTGCACTACGCCGTCGGCAACGGGTCAGAGGAGCTGCGCAAGCGGTATAACAATGATCCCACCACGGACTTCCACAAACTGGCCATTGAGATGTGCAGGGAGATCACCGGCATCATGTTGGACCGCACACCGGCCAAGAACCTGAACTTCGGACTGGTGTATGGCATGGGGAAAGAGAAACTGGTGCGCAGCCTGGGGGTGGATGCGGAGCTGGGTGAGCGTCTCTACAACGCGTACTTTGAAGCCATGCCCAGTGCCAAGAAGACCTATAACGATGCGCAGCGCCTTGCACAGCGACGCGGGTTCATCCGCACCATCCTAAAACGCCGCAGACGCTTTAAGCAGGACCCGGAGACCGGGGAACGTATTGCCGCACACACCGCACTCAACGCACTGTTACAAGGCAGCGCCGCTGACATTATCAAAGCTGCCATGGTGAAGTGTTACCAATCCGGCGTCTTTGCCTACACAGGCATCCCGCACCTAACCGTGCACGATGAACTGGACTGGAGCGATGACCAAACGTCACGGGCAGAGGAAGCCTTTGCCGAGGCCAAGCATATCATGGAGACCTGCGTTAAGATGCGAGTTCCGTTGCTGGTGGACATGTCCACCGGAGCCAATTGGGGAGAGTGCAAATGATTGACACCGAAGCCAAGCTATGGGCCAAGCTGGACGCGGCCACCAAATCTCGTGGCCTGTTCACGAGGATAGAGACCAGCACTGTTGCCGGGGTATCGGATGTGGAGTACGTCATGGAGCCTTGGTGCGGGTGGGTAGAACTTAAAACCTGTAATCATCCTCGCCCCGGCAAGCCTTACAGCCCGCACAGCGAATTCACCTTGTCCCAAGCCTCTTGGCTATTGGCACATCACAACACGCGCTTTTACCAGAGTAGTTGGCTGTTAATGGGTGTTATTGGACCTCTCACCTGGCGGGAATATATACTACTGGAACCCACGCAGGCGCTCATGCTGTTGCGGGGGCGGAAGATTGTGTCGGGCGAGAATCTGTGCAGGTGGACCAAGGGTGTCTACGTGTGCAAGACGATGGACGATGTGGTCGATCAACTTTCAAACGGAGGACGGACATGATTGCTTATATTGCTGACCCCGAAACCATGCGTGCCAAGTGGCTCGCGTTCTTCTTCATCTTCGGTTGCTTCATCCTGGTGTGCCTGGTGCTGCGCAAGTTCCTGGACGAGCACGACCGCCTGCGCGACATCCGCAAGGCGGCGCACGAGGAGCGGAGGTTCTCCTCAACCCTGCAACGCCCTTCAATGGAGGATTGACCCATGCTCAAGCGAGAGATCACCCTGGCCGAGGAGATCAGCATCCTTGTGCTGGCCATCGTCCTGTGCGCCATCAGCATTTGGTTCGGGATGCAGTTGGGCCTGGCGAAGGCCGAGCAGCAGTGCAAGACCACCGGTCACTTGTTCGGGGAGGCGCGGGAGTGGCGTTGCGAGGAGTACAAGCCATGAGGCGCGTTTCCGACGAAGGACCGAAACATGATTAAGCGATACGAGTCATATTCTTACGAATCGCTGCATTGGCCGCCGCAGCCGCAGTGCGATATGCGCGAAGCCGATGACGGAGAATGGGTCCCGCATGCCGACCACGCCGCCCGCGTCGCCGAGCTTGAGGCGCGCCTAGCCGCTGGTGAGGCTGGCCTGCAATCGAGCGGCGAGTGGACGCGGATGCAGGAGCGGATTGCCGAGCTTGAGGCGGAGCGGGACGACCTGCGCGACACTCTCAACTTGTTCAACGCCGAGGCGAGAGCCGGCGCTGACGATTATGAGCGGCTGGAGAAGGACGCGCAGCGGTATCGGTGGATTCGCCGGTCGGAATCGCGTCTTGATACGCCGGACGAAGAATCCCTGAGCGCAGTTTGGAAGCAATTGATCCTGAAAGGCTGTGACGAAGAACGCATGGACGCAATCATTGACGCTGGCATGCGCGGTGCCGGTGAGGGAACCGGCACATGAGGGTGCTGGTAGCCTGCGAGTTCAGCGGCACGGTGCGCGATGCGTTTGCCGGATTTGGCCACGATGCTTGGTCGTGCGACCTGTTGCCCACAGAGCGCCCCGGCCAGCATTTCCAGTGCGGCGTGATGGACGTACTAGATGAGGGCTGGGATCTGATGATCGCCCATCCGCCCTGCACTCACCTAGCCGTGTCCGGCTCCAGGTGGTTCAAGGACAAGCAACCCGAGCAAGCTGCGGCGCTGGCATTCGTGCGGGAATTGATGAATGCGCCAATAGAACGCATCGCCATCGAAAACCCCATCAGCGTCATCAGCAGCCGGATTCGCAAGCCGGATCAGATTGTTCAGCCGTGGATGTTCGGCCACGGTGAGACGAAGGCTACCTGCCTTTGGCTCAAGAACCTGCCAAAGCTCACGCCGACCAACATTGTGGAAGGCCGAGAGCCGAAGGTACACCGCATGTCACCTGGCCCTGATCGATGGAAACGGCGCAGCAGGACGTATGAGGGCATTGCCTATGCGATGGCCTCACAGTGGGGAAGCGTTCAAGACGGAGGAACGAGTCGATGAGCGAGGAACGTGGGAAAACGTGCATCTACACCTATCACGACTTCGATCCGGGCGACGGCGATTTGGTGTGCTGGTACGTGATCGCTTGCAGCGGCCACAAATACTATAAGCGTGACAAGTTTTGCCCTGAATGCGGCAAGCCAACAGAGTTGGCGATAAACACTCCAGCGCAGGAAACTGCTCTATGAACTGGCGACCGATAAGCGAAGCGCCAAGAGACGGGACGCATATCCTCGCGTGCTGTGGTCCCTATGATCAATGGATCACTTTCCAGCAATTTCCGCCCTTTGTCGTCCACTGGTGGGGTAACGCAGGCGAGGAAGGATTTTACCTCAGCACCGGAATCGTCGAAGGGCATTACACAGACCAGCCGATGCGTGTCACGCATTGGATGCCGCTACCGCCAACGCCGGGAGCAGTTCCCAGCGCATCACCATCTATACCGGAGGGTAAAGAATGACCGTCGTGAAGATGAACGACGCCCCTGTTTTGGACCAGCTTTCCGGTCAGTGGGAGAAAATTTTCGCTGTCGCGCTTCGCAAGCTCGGCGGTTCGGTCACGCTGACTGTTGAGGATTTCATCGCATTCGACCGCGAGTACCGGAGCGGCACAGGCGGCTTTCTTTTCACGCACGGCCACAAAGAATCATTCGACTTCAAAATCATCAGCCGCGCTGAGGCCGAGCGCCTGGCCGCGCATGACGCAGCAACCAATCGAGGTAGATCATGACTGAATCCTACGCCCAAAAACTTGCCGCTATTGGACCGGAGCCGATTCCGCACTTGAATGGATCATTCACTTGGGGCGCATGGCAACGCAGTCGCGCCGAGTTGGCGGAAGCAGAGATAAAGCGGCTGCTTGAACTGATCAACAATGCCAGCACTGCGAGAAATGAGGCCGTATGAACGACCGCATCCAACTGACCGATGGCAGCCCGGTGCCCGCCGACCGCAGCCACACGAAGCTGAAGAAGAACGGCCAGCAGGAGGGCTACGTGGTCCTGTCGCCGGAGGAGCGCGCCAAAGGGTTTCTGAAGCCGGTCCGCCATAGCTACATCCACAACAAGTGCCGCACGGTGACGACGATGGGCCGGTCATTGGCTGAAACGTATGCGCGTGATCCGAACTTCTACACCGGTACGTTCTGCTGCGGCTGCTCGGCGCATTTCGGCCTAGAACAGTTCACCTGGGAGGATGGCGAGCCGATGGACCCACTGATGCAACCCGCGTGGGCGGAAGCTCAAGCCCGTGTCCGCGAGGAACGGCGGATCAAGCGCATCGCCGAATTGAGGCGCGAACTTGCCGAGCTGGAAAGCCTCGGTCACCCCACAGTACCGCGTATACCAAACAGTAAGGAGGAAATATGAAGAAGCGAAAAGGCAGGTCGATTGTCGAGTACCTGCAATTCATCGAGAAGGAGATTGCCAAGGCTTCCACCAAACCCCGCACGCGTGGCAAGTACAAAGGCCACGGCTCCACCGACACCTCGAAGTGGATCACGGCGTTGTTCGTGTACGCTTGGAAGGACATTCGTAAGCGCAACGGGCGCGGGATTGCGTATGACGAGAACATGGCCATTGCGCAAGCGATGGGACGCGCGCTCGTGGCGTGGCGCGCGAACGTGCAGCGGGCGAAAGCCTACGACGCCAACCGCCCGGTTACCAAACGTCGGGCGGCATTGGAGCAGGCGCAGGACTTCCGGGTGTGCGTCGCGCACGACATGGCAAACGACTTCCTGATGGAGGAGGTGTGGCCAAAGCAGAAGATGAGTCCGCCGGTGGGCAGCAGCGTGATAGGAGGAACCTTTGTATGAAGAAACTAATTGACTGGGTGCGCTCCGTCGGGGCGTGGTGGATCGTGGTGGTGTTCGTGCTGTGCTTCATCCTGACCTTCATGCCGCGATGCTCTCGCGCGGCGGACTTCGAGGTGCAAGCGGGGAGCAAGGTTGTCCGAGGTCCCACCTGGGCCGCTGCCGCGCTCGTGTACTTTCCGCACGTGGTGGCGGACAAGGCGGATGTCCGCTGCCGCATCCTGCTGTACGGGCCTTCGACCTACACGCGCAACGTGCAGACGATCGAGCACAGCCCGCGCGGGGACAAGGCGGTTACGGTGAAGGTCGCGCAGGAGCAGGACCAGAACGCGCAGGTCGGCTGTCAGGTGCTCTCGGGCTACCGGCGCTTTGACCTTGGCCTCGGAGTGCAAACAGTGTTCCGCACGGACGCGTACAACGCTGCGGGGGCTACCTTCTGGCTCACCTTGCGCTATCGGGCCACCGAGCACTTCTCGGTCGAGTATTCACACAGCAGCAACGCGGGCACCAAAACTCCGAACCTCGGCTCCGACTTCGTGCTTGCGGCGTGGAGGTTTTGATGAACCCGCGCATCTTACACGAGCAGGTTGCCCTGCTCACCTCGATCCTCGCGGCCCTGGCCGCACGGGAATCTGACAACACCCTGCGCGTCAGCAAGCACGACATCGACTTGCGCGAGGGTAAGAAAATCCGCATGAAGGTGGTCAAGGTGAGCACGCCAACGGCAGAGGCCCTGGAACTTAGGTTCGAGGAGGAGAGATGAGCGACATCCCTGTCTGCCCGGTCACTGGTCGCCTTTGCCGTCGGCTTTGCCAGTTCTCTTGCTCGTGGCCGCTGGACTATCGGAACCGGCAAGCGCAGCTAGGCGGCACACTCGATATTGAGCGGCAACGTCAATTAGCTTCATCACCGTCGCCCCGAAGGACGGGTCAGTGAGAGGGACCAGTTCCGGGCAACTGGCCACCACCAGGGGCGAGGGGTTGCGGCTCGCCGGTAAGGGCTGAGTTAATGAGTGACAGCCCAGCAGGAGTGTTGACGCAGTCCCGGTACACAGAACGGTCAACGATCTCTTTCTGAAGCTCCTGGCGTACCGTGACATGCTTCACCTCGATGCTTGCGATGCGTTGCGCGACAGATGTGTCGATCTTGGAAACGGCGGCGTCGATCAGGTCCTTGTCGTGCTTTTGCGCCGCCGCCGTTTCCACCGTCACGTCGTGACGCCCCTTCAAATATCCCGAAGCCCCGGCACCGAGCACGGCGAGCAGGACCCCGAGGATGAACCAGGGGTTCACGGGTTAATGCCAGAAAAGTGCGATCAGTAACAGGACGGTAGCCCACCCGATCGCGATCTCCAACCACCAGTTATGCTGGGTCGTTTCTTCCTGCGTCTGGTCCAATTGCTTTGTCTCCACGTTTCGTCTCCTCAGTTACTGCCCATAACGAATTGATCCAGGGAACGTACTTGCTGGCGGTGCGCGCCACCACCACGTAGCTCAACGGGCTGATCGGCGCGAGCACCCCGCACACGATGACCACGGTCTTTAACGGGTCTGCTGGGTCCAGCTCTATCCACAAAACGACTGAAAACACCCACGAGAACAGGATCGTGCTCACCACCATTACCTTCTTCACGAACAACTGCCGCAGTCCGATCCCCGACATCAAGAATTCAATGACGGTTGCTATCGACCACCCGGACACAGTCCCCACGCTTATGGCCGTCATGTCCGGCCAGTTCACCCCAATGTTCAACAACCATTCGATTAGTTTTTGAAAACTTTCCATCCATCACGCAGCCTCCGGCTTTTTTATCAAAAGCGATATGTCATAGGTTGATCCAACCAGCGTCCTGATTTGGTTCATCGCTTCCCGCGAATTCGTTACCATCCACCCCTGCGCCACCTTCGTTCTGCTCATGCCGGGGCCAATGCAACCAACGACGTCGTACACGTAGTTGGCCGCATGGATCAGCACAAGCGTCCGGGTGGACTCTTCCCTGCCCTTCGGCACATCGGTCGGGGACTCGAACACATCCAACGTCGGGTTCGACAACCGGAACGCCTTCTCCCCGGAAGGCCGGGTGAATGGCGAAAGCCGGTACACGCCCTCGCTCACGCAAGACTTGTACTTCACCCCGGACTTCCCCACAGGGTCCGGGACCCACGGGCGCTCGATCGTGAAGAAGCGTTTCCCCGCGACCTCCAACACGCCGAGCGTGCAGTCTGGCAGGTACTGGTCCCGCGTGAGTGTGATCAACAATTGAATCTGGGCCTCCTCATGGCGTTGCAAGTCCGGGGAACACCCGGCAATCGAAGTAATCAATTTCAATTGTCCCGGATCGAAGGTGATCGGAATTAGACAAACGAAGTTCTGGTGGAGACAACACGTGAACCGAGTTGCTAAGTATTTGCACAGACCACACTTTTGTGTACCAAGTGTTAAGAGCAAATGTGTTGGTGTAGAGAAAGTCGTTCGATGTTCCTCCGATCAATTGAAGCGTGTAATTTCCGGCTTTGTTAGCCGCATTCAAGAACAAGTTCAGTCCGCCAGAACCTGTTAACGCAGACGTTCGTCGCCAACGCACAGTGACGTTGACAGACTCGCCATTTTTAACAGGGTAAAAATTACCAGAAAGAGAATTGACATACTGCGCCTGGATATTACGAACGACGCCTTGCTGTGATCCTGTTACGATACACCGTCCAGCAATCTGGCCTCCGGTTGGAGACAACGAGAATACAGAGCCAAATGTACCGCCCCAGTAGCTGTTGCTTGCGTACAGGAACTCCGCGTCAGGGTTGAGGCGTTGCGTGTAGAACGTGTTGTCCGCCATCGGGTAGGGCATCAATCCAAGACCAAACGTGTTCGGCGTGTAGGGTCCAAGATTGCTGTTCACCATCGCCTGCACGTGATACCAGTAGCGGCTGAACGGATCGGTGATTGGCAGCAGCACGCCCGTTGCGTTACCGCGCCAAATCTCTGTTCCACTTTGCACAGCAGACGCGGACCCAGGCGCGCGCACGATCCGGTACTTTGTGTCCACAGGCTCGATCGTCGGGCGATCCCAATCGAACTTCAGCACTCCATTAAACAGCAACGCGACAAAGTTCTGCGGCGCGCTGGGAGTAGTTGGGTTCGTCGTTGGGAGCGTGGACGTCGATGGGTTGTTGTACTCGGCGGTCGTGAGGTCGGTCCAGTCCCCGGACTGCTCCTCTGCGAGACCCACATCCACCGAGCCGTTCGGATTGAGCGAGTACCCGACGACGCGGAAGGTCTTGCTGCTCCAGCCCATATCGGGCCAGTCAAATGAGACCGTTTCGTACAGCGCGAGCCGTTGCCATTGAGGACCCATTGGGCCTGTGATCTGTATCTGGTTACGGGACTGCCGCAGGAGGATTTCGCTGATGTACTGGGCGCGGTACTCGTTCGTCACGCCGGGGATTTCAATTTCCTTGGCGATCCCTTCGGAGCCATCATTCGTCTTGTAGGTGGCGTTGACGCGCGGGTAACACTCTACCCGTTGCCAGTTCTTCGCCGGGTTCACGAAGAAGGCACGCACCGTGTTGTATCGCTGATCGCGCGGCGAGGACGCCTGGATCGACACGGGGCCCACGAAGCACTTCTGGTCCATGTTGTGAACGGGGCTGGTCCAGGCACCTGCGTAGATGCGCCACTGGCCGTCGCGGAACACGAAACGCCCAAGCATCGTGTCGGTGATCAGTTTGCAGTTGCCGAGGAAGTCGTCGGTCGCCTGGAGCAGCAGGTTGCAGGTGTAGCGCGCCTGCGCACCCGAGGGCGGCGCATTGCCACCTGAGAGCGACGCGTCGCAGATGTTTGCCGCCGCGACGACGAGACTCCAGTCAATCTCGGTTGAGTCGAACTCCCCGCCCAGTGGGGACAGCAGGTAGTCCGCGAGCACGAGCGCCGAGTTGTCGGACCACGCGATGTAGCTCGGGTTCGTCGGCGAAGCCCCTGGCGTCACATCGAGACGCGGGTCGTAAACCTTCTTTCCCTTCACGACGAAGGACGCGGAAGGAAGACCCGAAGGGTAGACGTCCTGGTTGAAGATGAAGTCGAGAGCGACGTACGCAATGCCGCGCCCCCGGAAGTCCGTGCCGAACGCCGTGGGGAAGGCGTTGTTCAGGCGGAAGTCCCGCGTCTGCGTCGAGGTGCCTGTGTAGCGGCGAATGTACGCGGCGTTGGCGTACTTGCCAGCAGACACCAACCCGTCGGTGGTCGCTCCTGTGATCGACCCGATGCTCGCGGAAGTTATCTGCTCCTGGTCGAAGTACACGTCCGTGATCGAGTCTACCTCGTGGCCCGCGAGCGCGAGCACCTGGTGCAGGACCTCGCCGTTGCCCCCGGAGTTGAACGGCGGGATGACGTTCACCCCACCCACCTTCACCGTGCCGTACAGGATGCGCGCGGGAGCCGTTGCATCCGTGACGTTCACCTCCATCCCTCGCCCTGCTCCTCGTGGCTGGCTGGGAGACAGGGCTTTTACCGCTGCATTGATCAGCGCGCTCGCCGCCGCGTAGTACACGCCCGTGATCACGACATTGGCAACAGCCACAGCCGTCGCCGCCGAAACTCCCCAGACCTCGACCACGTACAAAACTGCTTCGGCGATCAGCGTGGGCATGCGCTTATACCCTCCACCCGTGCAAAGCGCAAGACAGCGGGAGCGCCGCGATCCCGCTTACTCCCGGGTACAGCAGGTTGTGCCCGTCGTGAATGGCGAGCAGGATCTTCTCTTCACTTTTCGCGAGCACGACGTCCCCTGTCGAGAGCAGCGTCCACGACACGGGAGGACCCAGGAACTCACACACGAGCGCGCTCAGCCCCCCCGCCTGCTCGATGATCTTCTGCGCGCTTTCCTCATTGTGCCAGTGGTAGCGGGCCTTGAACTTTGGCGTAACGTCCAGGTCCGAGATCGAGTCCACGACATACGCCGAGAACAACACGCAGTCATGCACACCCCAGCGGAACGGGATCAGCCGCGCGTTGGCGACGGCTCGATGGTACTGGGATGGCCAATTCGATACCCTCATCTATCGTCCTCCTCTGAAACCTGGCAGCCCCGGATACCCGCCAGGGAAGCCAGGGTGGTTCCACGGGGCGTTGAAGTACGTGGCGCGGTTGCCCCACAGTGCCTTGAACCCAGGAATCTGCTCAATGAAGTTGAAGAACGTGTCTCCGGAGTACGTCTGCCAGAGCGTCTCCTTGTTGAACCACGCGCTGCGCGGCTCGCGCCGCAGGCGGCTCTCGACTTCGAGCGCAACGTGGGAGCCTCGCGAAGGATCGCGTAGGTTGATCTTCACATTGTTGATCCTGCCCGAGAACGCGAGTTCCGGGGTCGATACCAGCAACCCCGACTGATCAAGGAACCCTCGGTATATCTTCACGTTCTTGTTGTAAAGGTTCTCTGTCAACGCGTCCGCAAGTTGCGCGCTTCCCACAGCCGACAGCCACATACGTAGCGTGCGCGGGAACGGCGAGCTGTCCTCCTGCACCCGCTCGACGCCGCCGAGCATACCGACGGGGGAGTAGGTGTTCGCGCCCCAGGCGATCGGCGTCATGCCTGTGCACAGTAGTGCGGTCGTCGAAACCATCGTGACCGAGGCCAGGAGCCTGAACTGCACCTTGGGCTCGGTCGAAGCGGACTCTGCGGCGGCGTAAACGAAGCGCGTCATGCGTTAGTACCTCTGCTCCAGCTCCACGCTGATCTCACCATACAGCCCGAAGCGGTTCGTGATCTGCGGGTCGGACTTTTGCACGAACTTGCCCATGGGCTGCGTGACCACGACCGCGTCGTTGTCGTCGGGGGACGTGACGATCGAGGGACCGAACTCCAGGTAAGCGAGTCCCGCAGCGTCCGAGATCGCGGGGGCGGTGATGAAGGCGAGGTTGTCGCCCGCCTGGATCATGTCCCCCGACAACAGGAACCCCGACTGCGAGGCGGGCCAGCCCTTTGTGTAGAGTCCGTTCCCCGACTGCGCGACGCCATTGGGATATGCAGTAGTTAGCGTCACTGTCCCCCGGCAGGGGCAGGAGGACTGCGCGAGCGTCGCGTGCCACATTAAGATCGCGTTCGTTGACGCAACGCCCAGGTACGACCCAGTGTTGTCGGCGGTCGCGGCACCAATGTTGAAGCTGATCGTGGTGGCGGCGTTCGTCTTCTTCGCGGTGATCGATATGCGGTAGAACCCGCCGCCTTGATCGACGACAACGACGCGCAGGTTCGACCAATTGGCACCCGTGGACGTCGTACCGATAGCGCCCGTCGAGAGGTTGATGTACGCGAACACGGTGGTGCCACCGAGCGTCTCCGCCATCTGCACGAAGCACCAGGTGCGCGTGCTCGCCTTGCAGGTAACCGAGGCCGAGTATTCGAGCGCGGTCGAGACAACGGTGACGCCTTGTGAGATGTTGTGGGCGGAGGTGACGGCGGTTTCAACAATCATGTCCGCCGTTGTCGTGCCGTCGGGGCCCGCCGAGGCGTTACCTGTG
This sequence comes from uncultured Gammaproteobacteria bacterium, assembly GCA_964409875.1. Lineage (GTDB taxonomy): Bacteria > Patescibacteriota > Microgenomatia > Levybacterales > GWA1-39-11 > JAUSNA01. The sequence continues at coordinate 7,891 of CAYPEN010000006.1, read as the reverse complement.
ACGGTACACCCGGTCTTCGTCCACGAGGCGTTGTCCATTGTGTCGGATTGCAGCAGCGCGTTCGGTGCGTTGTCCACGAGGCCACAGCGCGCGAACGACATCCAAGGCACCGTCATATAGTCCCCCGCGATCTGGCCCGAGGTCGCGGAGTCGAACAATCCTGGCAGCACGCTCGTCGAAAGCGGGACATAGGACGCATAGATCATTCCGAGGAACATGTTCGCGCCAAACGACGCGCTCGCCAGGTTGTCGGCCCATCGCAAGCCGTTGGGAGGAGCGACGCTCCCCTGCTTCACGATGGCGCGCGCAGCGTAGGCGGCGTACTGCGTGACCGTGAGATTGCTCGTCGGATAGAGCAGGTATTGCGTCGAACCAATCGCAGACCTGCGCACAATCATCGTCTCGTCGAGAACAGACAAGGATGTCTGCGATTGCGCCTGCCATCCCGTCGTGCCGTTCGCAAAGGTGTTGTTCGAGAACAGCTCGGTGCTCGCGATCGAGCCTCGACGCGGGTAGGTTGGGCTAGTGTAGAACCGCTGCCCTTTGCCCCGGATCGCATGGAGCCATGCGAGCATCTGGCCAAGGTCCGTCTGCCGCACGATCATGCGACGGGTCATGGCGATCCGGGGACCACCGAACACCTGGAACTGCGACAGCCCACGCGCCATCGACGGCTGGAACTCCTCAGTCATGTCGTCCACGATCGTGATGCCCTCGTCCTGCACCTGGACGTTGGGCGGGAAGATTACATCGTTCAGGGCCACTTACCGCATCCTCCCGAAGCCGTTGTCGTACAACATGCGCATGATCTCCGCGCGTTGCCGGTCGTTGTTGATGGAAATGATGGCGGAGAGCTTGCTCATGTCGGTCTCGGGTGCGGCGCTGATGTTGGTGATGGGGGAGTAGTTGACACCCGTGCCGCCGAGCGCGTAGTTGGGGACGATCGACCCACCGAAGCCGGGTGGGATGAACAGCTCGGGGCCGCGCTCGCCCACGATGGCGGGACCGGACAATTGGCTCGTGCCGCCCGCGTGGCCAAAGAAGGCACCGATGACCCCTCCGAGGATCGAGCCAAACACGGACCCGCCGCCACCACTGCCACCACCTCCCGCCTTGCCCAGTTGGTCCAGCTTCAACGCCTTGGCCAGGTCCAGCGCAAGCGCCTCGGCCAGGATGCGCTTGAACACGTTCAGCATGTCTTTCAGGAAGTTGTTTGCGCCCTGGCCCATGTTGTAGAACATGTCGGCGAATGCAGACTGGATGGACTTGGCCGCGTCGCGCGCGAGGCGCTGGTACTCGGTGATCTCCTCCTTCGGCAGCGTGACGCGCCGTGCGCTGGCGTTCTTTGCGGCGTTGTCCAGGTCCTCTTGCAAGAACTCTATACCACGGTCGATCGCCTCCTGGTTGCTCAGGGTGATGTCCTTGGTGGCGATTTTCAGGTTGGCGATGAACTCGTTGATCGCGGCTTCGTTCTTTTCAGCAACCGTCTTCGTGGCATCGTCCGCCTTGTTGAACAGGTCGACGTCCGCCTGGATGCTGTCGATCAGGTCTTGCAGTTCCTTGGCGCGTCGCTTCTTGGCCTCCTCCGGGGTCTCCAGGATCGGACCACTCAGTCCACCGCCCTTGCCGTAAATCTTGGACAGGAAAGAACGCAACCCGCCGTCGTCTCCTTGGCCAGGGACAACGCTCGACCCACCCTTGGTTCCACCGGACTTGTTGGCGATCAGGTCTGCGATGTCGCCGAGACCGCGCAACGCGCCAACGCCTGGGATTAGGTTGGTGAGCACCCGGATGGCTTTTGAGTTGGCGGACAGCTCTTGTATCTTGCTAATGAACTCACCCATCAACCCAACCGTGCGCGCAAGAATCGTGGTCAAGCCCACGAACAGTTTCACCAGGTCTCCAAGCACCTCACGGAACTCAGGTTTGGAGACTTCTTCGGACAGGGTTTTGATAGACTTGGTTAGGCCATCGACGTCCGCGCCCTGGCCTTTGAAAGCGTCGCTCAGTGCGTTCTTCAACTGCGTAAGCGCACCGCCCAGCGTCTCCGCGCCTTCCTTGGCTGTGCCTTTGAGCCGCTTCTCTAGCTCCTCCAGCAGGAACGCCTGCACCTGCGCGGCACGGCCCGTCTCGATCATGTTTTTGGCGAGTTCTTGCTGCTCCGGGGACAGCACGATGCCGAGCTGGCGCAAGATGCGAAGGCCCTGCAACGGGTTCTCCAGCGCACGTCCCAGCAGGTCCGCAGCACCGGCGACGTCCCCGCCCATCTCGGCACCGAGATCGACCGCGATGTCTCGGACGCGCTTGAACTCCTCTCCTGTAATCGACGTGTACTTCAGCAGTGCCGCCTGCCCCTTGAGCACAGCGTCGTCGGTCAGCGCGGTGCTCTCCTGGATGGCGGTGGCGTAATCGATCATGTCCTGCTTGGAGACGTTGACCGTGTCGCCGAAGGAACGGAACAGACGATCAAGCTCCAGGATGGATTCCTGCGCCTCGGTGATGTTCTCGACGAGCTTCTTGATACCTTCGAAGCCCAGGTAAGCCGCACCAAGTTCCTTCAGGCTATCCGCAACGTGCGCGATGCCCTCGGAAGCACCGTCGATAAATTGCGCTCGTAGTTCAACGTCTGCCATGATTCCTCACTTTGCCGCGTGCGCCATCGCCTGCGACACGATCATGAACGCCTGCACCGCGACAGCCGGTTGCTCGATCGCCGACCGTCCGTCCGGCCACTCCGTGCGCGTCCACCCGCCGAACGGGTTGGGTTGGTGCGTCAGGTAGAACAACATCAGCCAATCAAGTGCCCCGAGACCGCCTGGATTGATCCGGTCGTAGGCTTCGTTTCCGACGAGGAGGCGGTCGAGGTCTCGTCTGAAGCCTTGCGGTTTTTTAGGACAGCCTCGCTAAGCAAGAACCTGAAGCACTGACCCAGGATCGGCGCGAAGTACGTCACCGTGCACACCTCCTCGATCCCAACCTCGTTCCCTGCGGCGTCGTGCAGCCCTTTCATCTCCACGACGTACTTGGGCAGGAGCTTGGCGAACTCTGAGATCACGACCATATCTGCGTCGTGCTCGCGAGAGGCCACGATGGCGTTGAAGTCCGCCAGCTCCAGATTGCGCAAGGTCAGCTTCACTTCGTCCCCGTCGAACGGGATGGTCAGCTTCAGGTTTCTAACATAGCCACTCATCTTGCCTCCTCAATAGACAGTGTTGTTGAACGTGTTGGTCAGCGTCGCCTTGAACTGGTAGTTGCTAGTCGGGTCCAGCACTCCGCGCGCTGAGAACGACACGGCGACCTCGCCGGGGCCGGAGGCACCAGGCTTGAAGTCCGTGATCTTCACCTGCGGCACGTCAAGCACCATGCTGTGGAAGTATCCGGACTGGATCGCGATGCGCGAGTTGACGAGGCTCACGAGCAGCTGGCGCTTGGTGCTCGACACGAAGTCGTTCAGCATGGCGCGATCGGACATGAAGAACGTGCCCGACACCAGCACGTCGCGGAATGCCTTGCGCGTGAACTTGATCGGATCGAGCGACGCGTTCAGGCCGTACAAAGGATCGATCTGCTCGGAGACCTTGATCTTGATCTCGGAAAAGTTGCTGACCGCGTTGCCGCCGTAGGAGAGCGATGCTACGTCCCACATCCACTGGTCATTGAGGTCCGCCGTCACGATCGGCAAATTCATCGACGTGCCGTTGGTGACGCGCTTGCCGCCGACCGCCGTCATGGCAACCTTCACGAGCTGGCCTGCGGAGATGGTCCACTCGATGTCGGAGAACTGCGTGTCGTAGAACTGCTCGCCCGAGGTCGCGTCCGCGAACTGCTTGAACACCGTCACGGGGCGGTTGCAATAGTTCGCGTCGAAGTCGGCGGTGCGCGGCAAGAACTCCCACTTGGTGAGGTTGGAGCCGGACAGGGTGCGGATCGGATCGTTGATGACAGCGGTCAGGAACGCACCCATCTGGCGCGGCAGCGCCTCCATGGTGATGGTCCCCGCGACCTTGTTGATGCCGTCGAACACCTCACCGATCGCGAAGGAGCCGTTGAGGTTCTGCGAAGTGAGTTCGGACTTCTCCAAGCCCAGATTCTCGCTCAGCAGCGGCACGTGGTGGTACGAACCGGCGTTCGCGGCAGGAACGAGCGTGCCGCCCGAGGTCTGCATCGCGATGCCGAACTTGATATTGGTCCCGTAGCTCATCTAAATCATTAGCCTCCTATTGTGTAACGGTTTCGGCGACGATGTGAATCTCTGCGGTGTGCATGAGCTGCTCGTCGTTGTCTGTGATCAATTGGTACTGGATGCTGGCCAGGGTAATCGTGCGCGCGGTCCCCGAGAGGGTCGTGTCAGAGAACAGCACGTCGAGCACGTTGGCCACGAGCGTCTCGTGCAGGTCCTCGGCCTCCTCGCCGCTATCGTTGTCGGATTCCTGGCAAAACACCACCAGCTCCGTCAACTGCCTACGCGCCCCCGCCCCGTAGCCCAGCGTGCGCGCCTCGAACTGTGAGTTGCTGCGGTAGATGCCGATCCATGGGCACTTGGACGGGTCCACGTTCAGAAGCTCTGAGCGCGTGACGTCCGTGCCGTTAAGCCGGGTGTCGGCACGCAGCATGGCCTGGATGGCCGTCGTCATGTCCCCTGCCTTGACGGGTTTCACAGGCCAACCTCCTTAACGCTGCTCTTCAGGTACTCCGAGAACACCTGCACACCACGCGTGGCCGCCCAGTCAGCGGACGGCATAATCTGACGACGCGGCATGAAGCGAGTCCCGGTCTCGTGGAATGAAGCGTAAGGCACCTTGTTCCCAACGGCGGCGTAGTTCTGCGTGCTGTACTGGTAGAACCCTTGGCGCAGGGTGCCGGTGCGCACCAGCATCACGTACCAGCCGCGCGAAGATTTGTAGTGCTGCGTGCTGATGGCGAGCTGCGGCCAGTTGTTCTTGAACAGCGCGCCGTTAGTGTTGAAGTTACGCAGGGTGTCTCCGTACAACTGCACCGCCAGTTGCTTCGCTGGCTTGGAGCGGTCCTTCACGCGCGCCGACAGCTCGCGCAGGCGCTTGCCGATCTCGGACGTGTTGGTCGTGAAGACCAGTGCCGTCTTAGACGCCACGGGCGTCCTCCGAGGCCTGCTGCCAGGCAGAGTTCGTGACCCACGCGGTGGGATCGTCCATCCCGAAGGAGGAGCCGTAGCCTTCCGTCGAGGACCAACCGCCGCCCATGGAGAGCATCGGCACCACCGTCCCGCCGCTAGTGACGACGAGCGTTTTGCCGAGCAGGATGGCCTCGACTCGCTGGTCATAGTAGTCCTTGATCGCTTTGCCGTTCTTGCTGCGGATGCCGATCTTTTTCCAGTAGGCAAGGTCGGTCGCGAGGTCCGCCACGACTCCAGGCGCGAGTGACGGGGTGTTGCAGAACGGCACGGCGTACGCGCTCGCGAGGTCCGCGTCCACCTGGTCCTCGGCGGGCGCGATGAACTCCGGAGCGTCTTCCTGTGCGCCGTTGCCTTTGCCGAAGTCCGCGTACCGGCGGACGACGCGGTCCCAGTCTGTGTAACGTCCCATCTCAGTCGACCTCCGGCACCAGTCCACGGATGAACTGGCGATCCACGTAGGTGTTGGCGTTAAGGATCATGCCCCACTCGTTCACGTACCACGCGTTGGACTTTGGCAGGGTGTGCAGCGCGTAGTAGAACCCGTTGCCGCTGGATTGCGCGGTCACGGAGTTCACCAGCGACTCGTTCTTGTCGAAGATGGCGGACCATGCATTGGCCCCAACGGCACCCGAGCTGACCATGGCGACGCGGATGGTGGTCCCGCCGATGCGTTCTGTGATAGGTATCTTCATGCGACAGCAAGCTCCATGGCTCTTGGATCAACCCTCAATTGCGTGACCACATCCACCCCCAGCGCCATCTCCTTGGCCGCGACCGACAGCTTCATGCGCACCTCGTACTGGAGGAGGGGCAAGAATCGCGCCAGCATCTCATCCGACAGCGCCAACGTGTCCGTCGAAATTGTAGTGCGGTTCAGCGCCCGGCGCACATCGTCCGTGAGGAACACGGCTTCCACAAATGAGCGCACCTTGGTCACAAAGGTGACCTGCCCGTCGGCCAGGGACAGCGCGTCCACCCGGTTAAGCAGCTTCACAAGTGTCTTGTCGTCCGTGACTTTCACGATGAAGTCCTGCAACTGACGCGAGAGCAGCAGGTACTTCTGCGTCGCGTCGGTCACCTGAATGGCGTCGTCCAGCACCACGGTCTTGCGGCCCGTCGTTTGCAGGGAGTCGAGCAGCGCAAGGTTGTCGATGAGCGCCCGGTAGTACACCTGGTACTTGAGGTTCCCGTCCGTGATGAGCAGGGAATCGCTCAGGACCTTCACGTTCAGCGCGCCCGCCGCGATCGCGAAAGAGTCCACCAGCCGCAGCGTGTCCGACATCCAGCGGATGGCAAGCTTGCCCGTCACCGCGTTGTCGGTGAGGAAGGGAATGGTGTCGTTGCGCACGGCGAACACGAAGCGCGACTGGATGCGCTGGTCGAGCAGCGTGAGGTTGTCGACCAGGTTCTTGGTTGCCACGCCGCCCGAGGTTACGGACTTGCTGAAAGCATCGATCACCGCCTGAATCTCGTCCGTGGCCAGCACCGAGAACACCCGGCCCCAGGAGGAATCAGATTGCAGTACGAGGTTGTCGACCAAGTTCTTCACGACGATGCCGGGGCCGGTGATGACCTTCGAGAAGGTGTCCGCCATGGTCGAGAGCTGCGAGGCGATGACCGTGTAGTTGCGGCGCAAGGTGGCCGAGGTCAGGAAGATCGTGTCGACCAGGTTCTTGGTTTTGACGTTGCTTGTGGTCAGCGTCTTAACGAAGTCGTCCACGAGCGCGAGGTCGTCGTCCGCAATCATCGCGAGTTCCCGGTACCGTCCTTGTGAGTCGTCAAGCACCATCAGCTCGACGAAGGTGCGGTCCCGGATCACGGCTGCGAAGTCGACGAGCGCCAGCGCGTCGTCGACAAGCCGGAAGATTTGCCCGCGTCCCAGTATGAGCTGGCTGTCGGTGAGCTGGATCTGCTCTGTGTACAGGAAGTCGTTGTACTGGATGCCGTCGTCCGAGCGCAGGATCAGGTTGTCGGTGAGGAGCTTGGTCTTCACGTTGGCGGCGAGCTTGACCGCGATCACCTCGTCCGTCAGCAGCGCGCGGTCGGAGAAGAACACCGTCCAGTCGTGGAAGAAGTTCGCGTCGCGCAGGGCGAGCGCGTCCGACAACTGCCGCGTGACAATGTTCGAGGTCAGCACGGTCTTCGTGAAGGAGTCCACCAGCAACACGTTTTCGTCCAGCCTCCGCGCGCGCAGGAGTCCCGAGACCAGCACGTCGGCGAGGGTCAGGTTGTCTTGCTGCGTGCGGCCCCGCAGCTTGTAGGCGAGCGCGTTGTCCAGGAGCGTGAGCTGGTCCTGCGCGGTGAGGACCTTGGCGCGCGAAGGCAGCGCCTGGTCCGTCAGCACAAGCGCGTCGTCCAGTTGCCGCACGCGCTGCATGAACTTGGAGAACCCGTCGGTGAGCGCGAGCTGCTCCAGCTGGTAGCGGTTGAGCACAAGCGTGCGGGACAGCGCGTCCGCGAGAGTCATGGTCTCCCCGAGCGTCTTGTTGCGCAGCGCCGTGCGCACGGAGCTGTCGGTCAGCACGAGCGCGTCCGCGAGGAACCGTCCGTTGAGCTTGGCCTTGATCAACTGGTCGGTGAGCAGCAATACGTCCGACTTGGTCAGGGTGTTGATCGTGCCGCCACCGACCACGGTCTTGATAAAGTCGTCGATCACGCGCAGCAGGTTGTTGGCCGTGACGTTCCAGTTGCGCATGGCAGAGGCGCTCACGAGACGGATCGCGTCGTCCAGGAACTTCG
>CAYPEN010000005.1:0-101474 GCA_964409875.1 uncultured Gammaproteobacteria bacterium | reverse complement strand
GGTTTAGTGGCTTTAGCGGGTCTTCCACGTCCTTACCGGTCATAGTTCCAACATCCTTTGCTAATGGGATTCGAAGAAAAGAATAATCATTTGAGGCCGATTCACAACCGCATGCCCACCTACCCAGTTTGAGGCGATGCATAGGCATTTTCACACAGTGAAAACCGGCTGTGTCGCGCGACGCGTCGAGCCTGTAGCCCGTCTCGCCCCTCTGGGCTTCCAGCGCCTTGCCGAAACCCTCCGCCCGCCCACAAGGCGACGTGACGACGCTTAACGCTCGCGTTCCGCCAGCAGCGCCTTAACAGATCGAGCGCGCTGCGCACGAACTGTTCCCCGTTCAGTTTGTCCCCCACAAAACCGGCTCGCCGCCCGGCGTTTACGCTTATCGCGCGCCTATAAACGTTCCTTCGGCGAATGCTTGGCCTTATTGGCCGTGGATCGATTGTTATCACCAGGGTCGGTCAGGGAGGTCTTGTCAGCGAAGATTGAATAAAAATAATTATGTTTGTTTGTTGCATTAATTGAAACGCGCCCTATAATGCTAAATATACACATCATATGGAACGCATTTATGGAAACGATACCCTCCTTTAAAGAAGTCCGTCGCGAACTGGTGGGCACCCTCATTTGCCTCGCCGGAGCACTCGAAGTTCAGGTTCGGCATGGGGCGGGGACTCAGCTGCTCGATCTGCCGAAAGACACGTTCCCTTGGGACATAACCGATTACGACACTTTCGACCTGAGCAGTTTTGCGTTTGCCAGGGGTTTGGAGGCGATTTATCGGTACGCCTTCTTTGCGGAGCTGGATAGCCAAGCCCGAATCGACACCGATTCTGAGGAAGGCAATCTCGGTGGGCTGAACTCCCTGATCGAGATGGTCTGGGAGAACCCCGTCATTGCTGGTTTCCGAGGCGATGCCATCCAGACCGACCAACCTATGGGCGGGCTCAAAGAGATGGTCCGGTTGGGTCTGGCGCGCTATGAGCTGGACTTTTCGAGTTCGATTGAACTGCCTCAGCTGGCCTTGCTTGCAGGCGTGACTGAGCCGAGCTGCCGGAATGCGCTGTTTGCGAAGAAGGATTCGGAGCGACTGGTTGCTACCAGAAACCTTGCAGGCGAGCTGGAGGTCTCCAAGTTCGAGGCTCTTCGCTGGTTGCGCTCCAGAAATCTATTTCGGGAAACCAAACTAGTGGGAAACAGCCTTTACTTCGGAGATACACCGCTCCCGGAAGGGCTGAACGGTGAGGGAGTGATGCAGTTCATCAGAGATCGGCTGCAAGACGGCTTTCGCGATCCGAACGACTTTTCTATAGCGGCCCTATCAGATTACCGCGGTTGGCCAGAAGAGCGGCTCACCCGGCTATTTGAAAATGATGTGAATGACATCGATGTCGATGAATGCCCGTCTTTGGCAATGATGCTCGGTGTCGATCTGTTCTGGTTTGCTGAGCAGGTTATCCGAGCGCGCTTTCCAGAGCGAGCCGATGAACGCGTAGCGAAATTTCGCGCGCGGTATGCATCACCACTCGACGAAAGCAAAGCCACACTCGACATAACGCTGACTGAAGCGGGTATCCGCAACGGCTATTTCGATATCGAGCGCCGGTACGCGGATCGACTGTTCCCGGCCGATAGCTTTGGTGAACGCGGAGCGGGCAAGGTCGGGCATGCGGTGACTCTGGAACACGATGGGCCGAAGGCGCCGTACATCACCGACTGGCGTATTAAAAGTAAATCGCTGGTGAGCCCTCGCAAACGCTTCAGCGCCTATTTTTCAGCGAAGCAAGCGGTTGCGGGCGACAGCATCCGAATTACGCGCACAGGCGAGCGCAGCTATCGGCTCGAATTTATTCGCAAAAACCCTTAATCGCGATATCCACGTCGGCATACCGAGGAATGAAGAATGGTCATTTCAAATCACGCTGCTCAACGTCTCCAGGAACGCAACATTCCGCCGCTCATTGTCGAGTGGCTCTATGAGTTCGGCGCTGTGGTGCGCAGCCACGGTGCGGACAAGTTGTACTTCGATAAGGCGGCCCGGCGTCGATTGGAGAGTTTGGTTGGTCATGAAGTGATATCGCGGCTCGGCGGACTGCTCGATCACTATCTGGTCATCAACGGAGACCGGCTGGTGACCGCGGCGCGCCGGACGTGCCGCGTTCGCCGTTAAGAAGCGCTGCCCCGAATTATCGATCCCATTATTCAACGGAGAGATCAGCATGGCGACACCCTCCCGACTTGCCCAAATTATTTCAGAGCGGCTGCACGTGCTCGGTAAATCAGTCGCATTTCTGTGCACAGAAGCGGGCTATGGCTGTGCTGAGGATGTTCTCCAGATACTGGAGGGCTCAGCACAAATTCCTTTCGAAAAAATTCTCCCGACGGCCAGAGCACTGAAGCTGGACCCTTCACTGGTTTTTCAGCAGTACTTGGCGGACTACTGCCCGGAGTTGTATGCAGAACTGCGACCTTACATCGACCACATGTTGACGGCAGACGAAATGGTTTTATTGCGGACCGTGCGCCACGGATGTGGGTCCGCCAGGATGAGCGCCATAAACCCGCTGCAGCGTGAACGGCTGACGAATTTCCTGCAATCGATGGAAAATCGAAGCCACCAATATTTTGTCCATTAACGCTTACAAGAGCAGAGCGACCGTGTTGTCCTTCAACTACTGAGAATGAAAAATCTATGGATACGAACGCCAAACGTTTTGCCAAAGAAATCTATGCCTCTGCGACTCCCGTTATTCGGATCCACGGCATCGGTGGTAAACGCTGGAAGCGCAATGTCGCCAAAGGTTCGCGTGTCGGCCCCTGGCTGCAAGCCGAATATCAGATCCTCAATGAGACTGTATGGCGGCAGGAAGCCGCCGTGCTTTATCTGGTTGCAGGGCAGGACGGTGCGATCCGGTATGTCGGCATTTCACGCAACGGGCTGAAACACCGCTGGCGTACGTCGCCTGCCTACGATGCGGTCACCATGGCGCGTTTACCCCAGAATCAGCTTTTTCACAGCCAGTGCTGGAAGCACATCGAGCGCGAAAGTCTGGCGCAGCCCGGGCGGTCATATGAGGTGCGGGCAATTACAGCGGCCAGTCTCAGGCCGGTATTGGCCCGGCTGGGACCGCCGCTGAGCGCATTCACCGCGTTCAAAGATGATCACGAGAGCATGGTTGCCTCTGTGGAACGCTGGGTCTGCAACCATCGCGATACCGAGCTTGTGCCGTGGAATGTCGCGATGACCGGGCGAAGCTGATTTGCTGGTTTTCGGCGCTGGGCACGAGAAGCCAGCGCCTTAACGCGCTTATCGAACGGTTCGTTGCTAGTTAGATCCGACTCGAATTTACCAGCCGCATGAAGAAAAGGGAGAGCGGCTGTACAGAGCCTGAAATACAGTGGCATTTAGTTCTGGCCGGCGAAATGTGCCGGTGCAGAATCAATTGGGACATGCAACTCAAAGCTGCCGAAGTCAGGTGCCACTCATCGCGAAAGGCAATCCATATTGTCGAGGTCCGGATAATGAAACCAACCATGCGCCTGAACGTGTTAGCGGTTTCCCTGTGGATCGCAGTGGGCGTTTCTGCCGATCCGATCGATCGCGATTACGATGACTATCATAACGACCGGGCGCACGATGCATCCCACGGTCGCACGGGGTTGCTAAATCGCGCGCACGATCGTGCGCTCGGACAGAGATCTGAGCGTCTGTCAGATCCGTGTTACGGTACTGCCGATTATTTCCGTTCCCGGTATCAAATGAATGGTCGGCGCCGTGATCTGGACTGCTACGAGCAGAAAGTTCGAGAGGAGTCAGATGATGAAGACGGCTCCGAATAAGCTCTGCACCTGAAAGCTAGAGTCCGCAACATCAGGACTTTTTGGCCGCATTGCGGCGAACCCACCGCCCGCCCACAAGGCGACGGGGCGACGCTTAACGCTCGCGTTCCACCAGCAGCGTCTTAACAGATCGAGCGCGCTGCACACGAACTGTTCCCCGTTCAGTTTGTCCCCCACAAAACCAGCTCGCCGCCCGGCGGCGGCTTTCTTAAGCCGTTGTTGAGTGGTCAGCTGATCTTGCCCCACATAGGTCCGCGCTTCAGATGCGGGGTAGGTAAATCTGATTTATCACTTCTGCATTTGTTCGTAGAGTAGTCACGCTGCCTGGATGCAAGATTGACGAGCCGTGCGCGAGGCTATTGCGGATTTTGTGGGCATTATCTGTAATGGCTTTAACCATATCCATATTCGCCATTTCAGCTGCGGCCTCCTCCTCGCTAGGCTCTTCGATAGGCATGATGGGCTCTTCTTCGAAATCATGTTCTTGCGACATATTTACGGCTTTATTGTGTGCAGCGAAGTGCCTTGCTCGCTCATATAGACTGGGAAATCCGTCATTGGTGATCCACTTTTTGTCTTTGGCGTGTCGCATAAGTTGAAACAGCGAAGGGGCGCGCTGTACGGAGTCGGCCTGGGGAGGATTTTCGGCCAGAAATCTTTCCCTCAACGCCATTTCAACCGCAGTGAAGGAGATTAATTCCGAGACCTGATGAAAGCGGTATGCAAACCATGAGTACAAAGAAAGGTTTTTGGCGGTCTCGAACAGCTGTCTGACCTGCAAGGGAGCGCTATCATTCAGCGTGATTTCGCTCAGAGCCCTATGTCGTTGCTCTAGTGTCGCTGGAAGAAATTGTTGGCGTTCGTCCGGCTCGTATATCTGGTTTAGTGGCTTTAGCGGGTCTTCCACGTCCTTACCGGTCATAGTTCCAACATCCTTTGCAAATTGGATTCGAAGAATAGAATAATCATTTAAGGCCGATTCACAACCACCTGCGGACTGATTCGCTCAAGCGGCTAACATGTGCGAAAAATACGTCGGCTGTTTGTGGGCCAGAAGATCATCGAGCTGATGCAAAGTCTGCCCTGCCGGCTGCAGCCATTTATCTATTAATGCGCTATCGATAAATACCGGGCATCGATCGTGACCCGCCGCGGCAACTTCGGGCGGCGGTTCATCGGTGACCATGGCAAAGCTGCGAATTAGTCCCAGCTCGCGGCTTTGACACTCTTCGTAAAGGCTCGCTGCCCACATGCTTTCGTAGCCGTCCGGAGTAAATGTAATTTCGCGGCGGGCATCTTCGGGGCCGACCCATTCGAAAAATCGCTCAAACGGGAAAATTGCGTGCTGTTTTCCAAACAGCAGCTTCCATGTTTTTCTAACCTGCAGTTGATCGCGGCGGGCATTGAATAATTGATAGTCGGGAAGCTCGCCCGTGCGCGGCAAAACCCGGAAGCGCATGGGGACGATCAAACGCTGTTCCCCGCCCTGCATGATCACCGGCGCAAACTGATACGGATAAATTCGATAGCTGCCGGGGGCCGCGACCGAAGGTGCGGCCATGCCGGTTTGCAGTTTGCACAGCGCCCGGTTTTTAGCGTCGAGCTTTTTTTGATTGGTTTTGGTGACCTTGGCGGCAAGCAGTTGTTCCAGTTCGGCGATAGCCGATTGAGTTGCGGCTAGCTCTTGTTCCTGGCGTTTTCTTTTTTCGATTCGATAGCGATCGCAGAGAAGCTTGATTTCTTTGGCCGGAGTTCCCCCCAGGGCTATCAATTGAGCATCCATCCCGGGCGGAATAGACAGACTGAAATCGAGATTGCGCTGGCGATAGAGCTGGATGAAGTCGTCCCAGCTTAGGTGTGCCTGGTATTCGCGCTCCAGCTTGCGAAGATCTTCACGGACCATTGCTGAGTAGCACATACGAACTCCTAAACGGCGGTTCCGAATCTCCTCTTAGTCTACCTGCCGATACCGTCTGGCGCATTTTCGCGTTGCGAAAACCGGCTATGTCGCGTAACACGTCGAGCCTGTAACCAGTCTCGCCCCTGCGGGCTTCCAGCGCCTTGCCGTAACCCTCCGCCCGCCCATAAGGCGGCAGGCCGGCGCTTAGCGCTAGCGTACCGCCATCAGCGCCTAAACAGATCGAGCGCGCTGCGCTCGAACTGCTTCCTGCGCATTTGTCCCCCCTACAAAACCGGCTCGCCGCCCGGCGTTTAAATTCATTGCAGACCTATCAACGTTCCTTCGGCGAATTGCCTGGCCTTGTTCGCGATGCTGCGGTTGAGCGGTCATGCGTCAAGAGTTCGCTGCGCCGCCCTCCTCACCCGTTCGGTGCTCACCTACGGCTGTGCTCCGCATGCGGCTTCCGGGTTCGCCCTTGCCCCCCTGCCCTGATGCTCATCCGCAATGCGATCGCGGGCCAAGCAACTCACCGAAGAGGTAAGAACGATGACAACGGAGCAGCCAACAATGAACCCAACAACGTCAACAGCCAGGTCAAATTCGGGCCTTCAATCTTCCAAAAAGGTAAGGGGTGAAACCCGCGAAAAAATCACTTTGAACGGCTCGCACATCGAGCGCGTGCGCAACGGCGAAAGCTGGCTGATCGTGCGCGTTACACCGGCCATCTAATCAATCAAGATCAGGGAGTACAGAGTATGCAGACCATTAACGGATTACAGGCGGGCGATCATGTACGCCATCGCCAATTCCCGGAAATCACCGGCGTCATCGTCAGCATCGAGGATAAGACACGCATCGTTGTTCAAGCGCCGCATGGGTTGTTAAACGAACCCGCACAGAGCTGGGCAAAAAACCGCAGCCCGCGCACGGAGGCATAACCATGGACGATTTATTTGAAGGGGCCAATCTGATTTACAGCTACAGCCGCGCGCAAGCCATTGCCGATGGCGTGTTGATCGATATCACCGAGATTGCCCGCGAGGCAGGATTTAAGGTGCCGGTGGCAATCACTCGCACCGCCTGGGCGGATTGCGTCGAATGGAGCGAAGCTACGCAGCAGCGTAAGCGCACCGTGCAGGACGAAAGCGGGCGGTTGTGGGATGTGGTGTATATGGCGAACTTTGAGGCGCGCAGGAACGCCGGGCATTCGCGCGTGACTTTCAAGGTTTACCGCGTGCCGGCAGAGGGTCGCGGCATCGTGCCGAAGCCGGCAACGCTGGTGGTTCACGTTGGCCCCGGCGATCAGGGCGAGCCGGTCATCACCATCATGCAGCCCGGAGAGGATTGAGCCGCGAGCAAGGGGCGCAACCCGGCGTTGGCCACGATAACGGCTATTTGATTTCGCGGCATCGCCGCAAACCGTGCCGGGCGGCTTCCCGGCTCCACACTTGGAGTAACACCATGACGCGAACAACCGTACTTAACCCAAACGCTGAAATTCTGGTGCGCGCATCGCAGCTGGTGCCGTCGCCGCTGAATGTGCGGAAAACAGAACGACCCAAAGCCTACATCGAGGGGCTGGCGGCATCGATCAAAGCCAATGGGCTGATGCACCCGCTGCAGGTTCATGCAATGCCGGTAAAACGCGGCAAGGAACTGTTTGGCGTTGCCGCCGGCGGCGGTCGCCATGAGGCGATTCAAGTGCTGATGTCCCGAGGCGATCTCGATGACGACAAAGATTTAGTGCGTTGTGTGCTGGTCGAGACGGCGGCGGCGGTTCGGATTTCTGCTGCCGAAAATGTTCACCGCGAGGCATTGCATCCCGCCGATGAATTTGAAGCGTTTAAACGCATGATCGACGGCGGGGATTCCATCGAGGACACGGCGGCCGCTTTTGGCGTCACGCCTTTAGTGGTTAGGCGCCGCCTCCGTCTGGCTTCCGTAGCGCCGACATTCCTCGACCTGTTCCGCGCCGATAATATTTCCCTCGATGAAATGATGGCGCTAGCCACGACCACCGATCACGCCCTGCAGGTCCAGGTGTGGGAGCAGCTTGCCGAACATTACCATCGCGGCGCCGGCATGATCCGCAGAGCAATCGCGGGCTCGAAACTGGACGCCAGCGCCGATCCGGTCGCGAGATTCATCGGCATCGAAGCGTATGCGGCAGCCGGCGGCGAATTGGAGCAAGACCTGTTTTCCGACAAGGCGAATGCGGGTTTTATAGTCGATGTGCCATTGTTGCACAGCTTGGCGCGCGCGCAGCTGGAGGAAGCGGCGCAGGCCGTGCGCGCGGAAGGCTGGGCATGGGTGCAGGTCGCGTTGCCGGACGATGGTGTGGATTATTACGGCTTCGCGCGGGCAGCGCGCACTACGCGCGAGCCTACGAAGAAGGAAGCGAAGGCGATCGCGGCGATCGATAAAGTTATTCGCGAATTCCACGACAGCCACGACGATTTCGATGACGAACAAGAAGCGTGGTTAGATGAGCGCAGCGCGGAGCGATCGATACTGGCCGACGCGCTCGAAGTGTATTCGGATGAGGTCAAAGCAGCAGCGGGCGCAGTAGTCACGATTGAAGCCCAAACCGGCAAGCTTGATGTTTGGCGCGGATTGATTCGCGCTGAGGATCGCAAGGCGGCGCAGGCCGCAGCCAAGGGCGAAGCTGCGCTGGCAACGAAAGCAAAGGTGGGGCTCTCGGAAGCGCTGACACGGCGGCTGACGGCGCATCGTACTCGCGCGGCGCAGGCCGTGCTGGCAACGCGCCCTGATGTTGCGGTGGCGCTGCTGGCCTATCGTCTCGTAGCACCACGGTTTTATGCTGGTGTGTATGGCGTAGCTGAGTGCCTTCAATTGCGGATAGACCAAGCACCGCTGCAGCGGGATGCCGATGACCTGGACAGTGCGCCGGCGACGCTGGCGCTGGAGGCGCTGCACACTGAATACAGAAGTCGGCTGCCGAAGAAGTTAAGTGAGTTGTTCTGCTGGCTGTTAGCGCAGCCGCAGGCTGACGTGGTGGCGTTGATTACTTTCTGCCTATCGGGTGCCCTGTTGGCGGTGCAGTCGTCAGAAAAGCGCAACGCAGAAACAGAAGCGGTGATCGAGGCGCTGGATTTCGATATGGCGGATTGGTGGAAGCCGACCGCTGGTACTTATCTGAACTATGTGAAGCGGGATGATATTGCTGCAGTGGTTAAGCAGGTAGTGTCGCCGGCAGCGGGCAAGGAAATTCTGACGCTGAAAAAGTCGGAGGCGGTATCGAAAGCGGAAACGTTGCTGAGCGAAACGCGCTGGCTGCCGAAAGTGTTGTGCACCAAAAAGCCCAAGGCGGCGCAGTAAATCGAATCGGGCCGGTCTGCCGGCCCGACTTCGCTTTTCAAGCTGAGGCGGCGATAATGCTGGACATGACATATCGAATCTATTTGCGGTGGCCGGACAAATCCACGTCCGATAAAACGACAACCGAAGATAAACAGGTTGCCGACCTGGCGTTTGCGTTGTTGGCCGCGCGTGAGGATCTGGGTGGCCAAAACGTTGGCGTCGCATATACGCGTGACGGCAAGCAGGTGCGATATTTAGAGCTTGGTAAAAACTCACCAGAAGGCACGCCCGCATAACGACGGCGCTTTGATTCACGGATGGAACTATAGACATGCCGCTGCACAGTGAAACCAATCCGCAATTTATTACCACCATCGACGACGCTTGGCTGGTTGCGATCCGCTCGCCGACTGATGGCCGGCTCATCACGAAAACGTTGCGGCCGCAGACCGAGGAAAATTTGCGTCGCGCCATTCGATGGCGCGATCTCGCCTATCGAAAAATATTCGGCAAGCCGGTGCCGGCGCGAATATTTCATCAAACTCCGAAAGATACGGCGACTGGCATTCCGGGCGTGCGCTATCAGATCAAGAAATTTCCGCGGAAGACTGGCGGGCCGTATTTGTTGCCGGTCATCATTGCGGAAATTCACACGATCCCAGGCAAGGACTACGAGCGTCCGCGCGGTTCGATCAGCCGCGTTTATTCGCTGAATAAATATGATTGGAATGAAGCTGTAGCACTTGGCGCCGCGTGGCGCGCCGAGCAAATCAAGCGACTGGAAAAGAACGTGTGAACACTGCGGGGTGACCGCGCGCTCAATCCTTCTCCAACAGCTCGGTCGGTCCCTGGGGGACGAGCGTTTGGCTGTTCTTAACTGGCGTTACCTCGAAATCCGTTGGTATCCGCACTTGGTCAATCAACCCGCCAAAAAAGCCAACATCGGAAAACCCCGGATCGAGCCAGGTTTCCAGTAGCGCCGGATCGGGCGGCAACAATAGCGGGATGGATTTGTCGTGGTATTGGCTAAAGCGCGGGTGCGGTTCGCAGGTGATTACCGAGCAGGAATAGGCAAGGTGGTCGCCATCTGCCCAGGTGCGGTAAAGGCCGCCGAGTAACAGGCCCTCGGTCGCTTCCATCAAGTAGCTTTGGTTGGCCTTGGTTTCAATGATCGCCCAGAGCCGTCCATCGAGGTTGCGGGCGTTGAAACAGGTGATCTGGCGGTTCGGCTTGAGCGCCCCGCCCTTTTCTTCCAACAAAAACCACCACATAGCCTCAACGGCGCGTGCGCCAGCATCACTGCCGATGATGACTCCGCTAATCGGTGTGCCCGGCCAGAAGCGGCCGAACGGCAATGGCTTCGCGATTCCCCAGCCCTGCAGGATGCGTTCGAGTTTCGGGATTTTAGCCGTTCACTGGATATAGCCACACATGGACGGATGCGCCTATCAAGCCGCCTATACTGTACATATGGACAGTATCTATTCTACGATGCCGCCGGTGAGGTGGCTGGCTATGGGCATCAAAATTGTTGTTAGCGGTGGCCGCAAATTTGCCGATCTGAAAAGACTACAGCGCGCGCTCGAAGCAATCCATCGAAAACACCACATCGAAACGCTGATTACTGGGCCGCGCGCTGGTGCCGAGGAGATGGCCTACTTTTGGGCAGTGACGCGGCATATCCGCGAAATAATCACGGTGCCGGCCTGCCCTGAGGCGTTGACTGGCAGAATGAACTATCAACGGCGCAACCTGGATTTGCTGGAAAAGTACCGGCCTGATGCGGTCGTGGTTTTTTCGTACCCTGAGCCGGACGGTATGGTATCCGTGGCACGACAATATGGATTCAAGGTGTGGGAGGTGCCGGCGGGTTTTCGATAACGATCGAGCGCGAGCGTCGCAAAGTCGGCCAAAGCCGTCATTCAATGGCAGTGATGTTGCAGTATCTACGACAGTCCGCTTTTAGGAACTACGCTTTGCCGAGCATCATCCCGCCAGCGGGGCCTCTACAAAAGGCACGACGGCCGTCGTTACCAGATGCACCCCGTCAACGGATATTCGACCCGGATCGCGTTGATAATTTCGGCGCTGTTCAGCTTGGGGAGACGTCGCGCTATAGCCACTCCGGGTGCAACAGCATCACCGCGCCCAACATCGCCATCACGATTCCGCTGATCAATTTTAGCCAGCGCCCGGTGCGCTCAGTCAGCTTGCGGCTCGACAATGCAATGACTGCGGTCGCCACCATCAGCGAGTCGTCGGCGATGTAGCCGAGGATGTAAAGACCGAGATAGGCGTAATGCGCTGCTGGACTCAGTTCTTGTTGGATGAGTACCGCTGTGTAGATCGCGGGAAAACCTGCGGTGCAGAGCAACTCGACACCGTTCACGACAATGGCGAGCGAGGCGACACCAAACAATGCTGGAAACAATGCCTGCGTTTGCATGACTGCGCGCATGCGCGCATACAGGCCGGGTTTCGCCGACGCAGGAATCGACAGCGTGAAACCGGCACCCGACCGAGCGAAGTCTTTGATATTGATCGCGCCGATTGCCAGTGCCAGCGCACCGAGCCCCCAGCGCAGCGCATCGGAAAATCCAACGATGCGAAATACGTTGAGCCAGGCGCTCATGAACAGGAAATAGATGGCGCCGCTGACCAGCACAAAAGTACCCGCAATCAATGCCATGCGGCGGCGATCGCGCAGATGCACCAGCAGCGACAGCAGAAACAGCAGCACCCACATCGCACAGGGATTGAAGCCATCGAGCAGCCCCAGCGCCAATGTGAACATCGGCAAGCCGAGTCGGTCGACATCGACAGTGCCGAACAACGTCGTGTCCACGCCGGTTGATTCCGGCTCTCGATTGTCGACCAGCAATGCCAACTTGGGCCCGGTGCTTTCAGGCGTATCGAAGCCGACCAGAATGCGCCCCTGAATGACGAATGCCGGTACGCCCGGCGGCCATTGGCCAGCCATGCGCGAGTGCCGAATCAAATCCTCCAGCGCCTGCGCGTCATTGTCGATCGTGCGCACCACCACTCGCAGATCTGGCCGCTCGCGCGCGAATACCGGCAAATATTCTTTTGCGGCGGCGCAATGCGGACAATCCTCGCGAACAAAGACTTCGAGCACAACCTCGTCGGCAGACGCGTTATGCGCGTGCGCCCCCGCAACGACAAAAATCAGCGCAATGAGCAAGCGCAGCAGATGAGTTTGCCCAAGGCTTGGAGGGGGAATCTTGGAAAACCGGCGTGTCACAAACCCTTTTTCTCGAACCAGATAAATGCAACCAGCGTCACCAACCCAAACAGCACCGCTACCAACCACGGTGACAGGCCGAGCAAATCTGGAAGACCGATCTTGCCGAAGTCCTGCCAGGCCAGCATGGTCTGCTTGAGCCAGGGATAACACTCAGCGTACAGCGCCGCCCCCGCAATCATGCCCGCGATAGCAAAGATCGCGTGCCAGCGTCCCTCACCGAGCGCGCCTAACGAAGTGCCCGGGCAGAAGCCCATGACCGCCCAGCCCGCGCCAAACAATGCACCGCCCACCAGCACGGCACCCACATTCATCGGCTTATGGCTCAGGTTGATGACGCCCATTTCAGACAGCAGCAGGATGCCCACCATGCCGACCAGAATTGCGGACAGCATGAACTTGAAGATCGTCATGTCCTTCAGCAGCATCGCTCCGACCTGCTTGTCGAAGCGCAACACACGCCCCTTCTGCAACAGGAAACCAAAACCGATACCGGTAACAAGACCCAATAATTGTTCGGTCGCCATGACTCACCTCCGATACACAAGGTGCGCAACCAGCACACCAACAATGAAAAACATCGCCAGCGCCACCAGCGCGCTCACCGACTGCTGCATCATGCCGCTCAAACCGTGCCCGCTGGGACAGCCATCGGCCATGCGTGCCCCGAACATCGCGACAATGCCGCCGCCGAATGCGCCAATCGCTCGCTTCCACAGCGACGGCCCGAAGCGCTGCTCCCAGGTTGGGGGAACGCGTTCCAGTCGAAAGCTTTTGTCCATCAGCGACGAAATCAGCGCACCGACAAAAATGCCGATCACCAGCATGAACTGCCAGTCGATGCGCACTTTTTCCTTCGCGTAGTAGACATTCGCCTCCACATGCTCGGGATCAGCAACCTGAAAAATCAGACCCGCCGCGCGCACGAACGTCGTCGATGCCCCGAGAAAACTGGTTTTGCCGAGCAGGTGCGTGGTGGCTACTACTGAGGCAATGGCGAGAAGTCCCACCAGCGCCCCCGCGAGGTAGGGACTCCAACCACCGTCTCTCTTTGCCTGGGTCATGTTTTTCTCCTTTCAGCTTTTGGATTATTTGTGCGGATCGATTTCCTTCTGTGTATCAGGGGCATCAGCTGTTTAACGACCGACTCGAATGACTCGCGATTGTGGCCGGTAGCGAGTAACTCCAATGCCTGTGACGCAGAGAACCAACCCCATTCGGAATGCTCGTCCGAGAGACATGGAATCGCATCGAACGGAACTTCGCCGAAGGCTGCACGCTCCTCTACATGATGAGGCCCGTCGCCAAAGTGAATGCGCCACTCGGGTCGTATTGGATACGTCGCGATGAAACCGGTGAAGTGGAAATCGATGTCATCGAAACCGGTTTCCTCCCTCACCTCACGCTTTGCGCCATCGATGAAAGACTCACCATTCTCCAGCGCGCCGGTAATGCCCTGCCAGAATGCGGGAAGCCCAAAAGCCTCGCGAGGACGCCTCAAAAAGAGCATGAACTCGGGGGCACGATCGGCTGTGCGCCGGTATAGAAATACGTGAACCGAGAAAGGTCGGCGAAACATTCGACCTGACACCTAGCGATTGGGATCAAGCCGCAGCCAGGCAGAGCCGTCGCACGCATGCACCTCCGAGGTATATAAACAAACCACTTTGTAGCACTCGTGGAAGGCCTCAAACGCAGCAATCTTAGACACTGGACATTACCTCCCGCAGGGCTGTAATAAAGCGACGATTATCCTCCGGTAACGCGGTGGTAATCCGCATATATCCCGGACCAAGTACAGATGAGTTCAGCGGTTTGACAAGTATCTGCTGAGTCAGCAGTTTACTGGCGATCGCCGCCGCATTGTACGGCGCGAAATCGGCAAGAAAAAAATAGGTCTTGGTCGGATACGTTTGCACACCTAAAGCACGCAATTGTGTCGCTAGCTCCTCAGTCCAACTGCGCAACTGCACAGCGCGAGCACGAATCTTTTCTTCGTGAAGCAGTGTCGCGATCGCGGCCGCTTGCCCGGTCCGGGTGAGCGGATATGCATCGTTATGTGCGTTGAGGTCTGCGGCGATCGCCTCAGGCAGTACGGCGTAACCAACCCGAAACCCCGCCAGGCTATGCGCTTTGGATAGTGTGCGGGTTACGAGCAGATTGGAATATATCGGAACCAGGTGTGCAACGGACTCTCCCGCCAAGCCGATGAAAGCCTCATCCACCAGAAAATACGTCTCGGGATGATGGCGCATCAGATCCGGCAACGGCGTCATGTCGAAGGTGCCACCGTTCGGATTGTTCGGGTTGACGATCACGACCAGCGTGGTGCCGTCAGGAATTACCAATTGCTTGAGATCATAAGCGAAGTTTCGCTCGGGCAGCAGACGGGTTTCCGTGTAGCGCTTGGCGACTTCAGGAAAGAGCACGTAAGTCGGCGTAAGCAGATGAACCTGCTGACCAAAACGCTCGAACAGCTGGCGCAGTATGAGTTCAGAACCTGCGTTGATATGGATGAACCGTTCCGGAACTCCGATCTGTTCACTGATGAGCTCGCGCAGCGGGGCTGAATAGGGTTCGGTGTAGTAATTGCTGTGCGGCACCTCCGCTTGCGCGGCGGCAATGGCCTCGTCGATCGGCGGCAACGGATTTTCGCAGAGCAGGAGCTTGATGCCGTGAAAACTTCCGCCCCCCTTCTCTGCGATTGCTGTCATGACTGTCCCCGGCCGCCGCGATGGCGTCGCGCCCCACCGCCGCCACATCCGCCAGCGCCCGAACCCTGTGCGCAGCGTTGAAATGCGGGCAAATGCCGCTGCTGCGACGCCTCTTTGAGATTGTTGAGCACTGCAAGAATATCCTGACGAGTGGTCGCCATTAACAACCGCTCGTACATTTCGCCATTGCTTATCTCAGCCGCAACACCCGCTTCGCACGCAGCCTGCAGACTGGGATACCGTCCCACCTTTCCCGGCCAGGAGTTTGCAGGCACGGGGATTTGATAACGCAAAAACAGCGCGCGAAGGGCCTCGATATGGCGCGCTTCCGCTTCGCGAATATTGCTGAACGGCGGCACTTCGCCAAAATCGGCAATGACCTGATCGTAAGTCGCCCACGCCCGATATTCATCGTCGAGTGCTTCGTTCAACACATGAATTTCTTTGTCGGTCAGCGCACTCATGGGGCAGTCTCCAAAACGAGAATCAGGAGCTAGCCGACAGTCACCTCATACTGCGGTGACTGTCGGATTGAGGCGGGTTATTTCAAACTCGAGCCTTTCTTGAGGCACATGAACCAATCCAAACAAGTGACATCTGAATCGGGCGTCTCTACGCGATCTTTAGCCGTACCGCATGATCCTGGCGGCGGCACGATCACATCATCGCCGGGCTGCCAGTTCGCCGGTGTGGCGATGCCGTGCTTGTCGGACGTTTGCATGGCGATCAGCAACCGCATCACTTCATCCATATTGCGCCCGTTTGAGAGTGGGTAATACAAAATTGCGCGAACGATTCCCGCCGGATCGATCATGAAAACTGCCCGAACCGCCTGAGTAGTACTCGCGCCCGGCTGCAGCATGCCGTAAGTTTTTGACACATCCATTTTCAAATCTTCGATGAGCGGGAATGTGACCTCGACATCTTTCATACCCTTGTAAGCGATTTTCTCTTTGA
Organism: uncultured Gammaproteobacteria bacterium; assembly: GCA_964409875.1. Lineage (GTDB taxonomy): Bacteria > Patescibacteriota > Microgenomatia > Levybacterales > GWA1-39-11 > JAUSNA01. Next base: position 85,480 of record CAYPEN010000005.1, on the reverse strand, counting down.
TCGTTCGCAACCAGGCGATGTGCGCATAAAGGCTATCGATCGACAGCCCGAGCAATTTGCAATTGCGCTTGGCGAAATCCTCTTGCATGGTGGCAAAGGTCATGAACTCCGTCGTACAGACGGGCGTGAAATCCGCCGGGTGAGAAAAAAACACAACCCAGCTTCCCTCGAAATCTTTCGGGAAATGAATTTCGCCTTGCGTCGTTTGAGCGGTAAATTCGGGTGCCCTGTCCCCAATCAATGGCATTCTGCGAATTTCTTCAGTCATTTGAATTTCTCCTGTACCCCGGTGTTTTTCTGACGGCAATTGGGGCTTGTTACCATCCCGCCAGAAACTAAAATTCCGATCTTTTCAAGCTTGAAAACTTACAGTGTCAATGAGGAATGACTGACACCGGGGGCTCGAAACCCTCAATGCTGACGGCCGGATCTTGCCTGTGAACAAGGTCTTCGATCCGGCCCACCTCATTTTTCTGCACATCCACCAGAATCAGAATTTTCCCTTGCTCCAGGGCTGATTCAAATTCGCTGAGCCGCGAATTGCGAAAAGCAGCGCCGGCAAGCCCCGACATCAATCCGCCTACCCCGGCACCGGCCAATTCGATCAACAGAATGGCTCCACCTCCCAAGACCAGTCCCGCGGGCGGAAATGTCACCACCAACAGACCTGCAAACAAGCCGGCGGCACCACCGAAGGCCAATCCTCGCTCGTAACCAGCCAGGAAGTCATCGCCTTCCGGCCCCTCATCAGGCAGGTCTGCCACCGTCTTATCGCGAAGACCTGCGACTTCGCTTTTAGCCACCACATAAATGTGTTTTTCCGGAATACCCGCCTCAAGCAGATCAGACACCACGCGATGCGCGTGGGTTGAATCGGGAGACAAAAAGCAAAGTCGTTTCATCACAGTCCCTCCTAATCAGCCAAGGCCGCCCGCCATGAAGGCAAAAACGACTCCCAACACAATAATTGTCACGCCGATAATCAAAAGATTACGTAAGGTTGCTTGATCTTTTCGCATGTCGGTAGTCCCTGCGTGATGATGCCTTAAATAAAAATACGAATAACCGAATTCCAATTTTCAAGTTAAAAGCAATTGCGGCAGGTGGTGATGACATGGATCAACAAGCGGCCAATATCAATGTCTCCATGCGGAATGGCATTAACGAGCACGTTCGCATCATCACCGAAGGTGAAAAAACGCGATCGTGCCGATTCCTGCCAGCAGCAGACCAAGTTGACGCAGAGAATCGACCAGCGCCACTTGCTGATGCAGTCGCGGCATGAGATCTGCCAACGCGATATAAATAAAACTCGCTGCAGACAGCGCCAATATGTAAGGCACTGCTTCACGGGCATCGCCAAGCCAGAAATAGGCCACCAGCGCGCCAGGCAGCGTCGCCGCAGCTGACAAACTATTGAGCAGCAGCGCCTTCGTGCGCCCATAACCACTGTCGAGCAGGATGGCAAAATCGCCGACCTCCTGCGGGATTTCGTGGGCAATCACTGCGAGTGCAGTGGCGATACCGAGAGGAATCGACGTCAGAAAAGCAGCAGCGATAACCACACCATCCACAAAGTTGTGGAAGGCATCGCCAATCAGGATCAATGACCCTGAGTGAGCATGAACCGCGCATTCACTGTCGTGACAGTGGCGCCAGAGCAGAAATTTCTCCAGCACGAAAAACAGAACAAGACCCGCGAGCACTGCGCCCGTCACTCTGATCACAGGAGCCTGCCCCAGACCGGCAGGGATCATGCCGAGAAATGCAGCCCCCAGCAGCGTACCCGTGGCATAGCTGACTAGACAGGGAAGCAGCGTTTTGCGGATGCCAATAGGAAACAACAGCATCAACGCAGCGCCGGCGATGGCACCGAGGCTGCCCAGCACACTGAACCCCAGCACCCAGAGCATCAACATTTTCTGTGAGCCGCCTCGGCCAACTGGCCATCGAGAAAACTTTTACCCTATCACTCGTCCAGCAGACTGCGCAGCATCCAGGCAGTTTTCTCATGCACCTCCAGCCGCTGTGTCAGCAAGTCCGCCGTCGGCTGATCATTGGCCGAGTCCACAATGGGAAATACACTCCGAGCCGTGCGCGCGGTCGCTTCCTGCGCTGCCACCAGATGACGAATCATATCCGTCGCCTTGGGCACGCCTTCAACCTCTTTGATGGACGCCAGCTTGACGAACTGCTTGTAGGTTCCGGGCGCCGGGTGACCGAGTGCGCGAATACGTTCGGCGATCAGGTCGAGTGCATTCCATTGTTCGGTGTACTGGAGCATGAACATATTGTGCAGGCTGTTGAACTGCGGCCCGGTCACGTTCCAGTGAAAGTTGTGCGTCATCAGATAGAGCGTGTAGCTGTCAGCCAGCAGAGCTGAAAGCCCTTTCACGATTTTTTCGCGGTCGTCAGTGGTGATGCCAATGTCGATCGCTGGTGTCTTCGCTTTTTTGGCGGCCATATGAATCTCCTTGCATTGAATGAAATATTCCCCTGCCCCCGATAGAGCGACGCAGGGTATGTTCAGGCGTTATGCCAGATCGAAACGATCGGCGCTCATGACTTTCGTCCATGCGGCAACGAAGTCCTTAACGAATTTCTCCTGATTGTCATCCTGCGCGTAAACCTCGGCATAGGCGCGAAGAATCGAGTTCGATCCAAACACGAGATCGACCCGCGTCGCCGTCCACTTCACTGCATTTGTCTTGCGATCGCGGACTTCGTACAGGTTGTTGCCGGCCGGCTTCCATGTGTACTTCATGTCCGTAAGGTTGACGAAAAAGTCATTGGTCAGTGCGCCGACGCGATCGGTGAACACGCCGTGTTTCGTGCCGCCGTGGTTGGTACCAATCACGCGCATGCCGCCAACCAGAGCCGTCATTTCTTGCGCGGTCAGACCCATCAACTGCGTGCGATCAAGCAGCAACTCTTCGCCAGTGACGACATAGTCTTTTTTCAGCCAGTTGCGATAGCCATCTGCCAGAGGCTCCAGCACCTCGAACGACTCGACATCGGTTTGCACCTGGCTGGCATCGCCACGGCCCGGTGCGAAAGGCACCGTTACAGCGACACCGGCGGCCTTGGCCGCCTGCTCAACGCCGACATTGCCTGCGAGCACGATCACATCGGCCACGCTGGCACCGGTTTCGGCAGCGATTTTTTCGTACACGGCTAACACTTTCGCTAAGCGCGCCGGTTCGTTGCCCTCCCAATCCTTTTGCGGAGCGAGACGAATGCGCGCGCCATTGGCGCCGCCGCGTTTGTCCGAGCCACGGAACGTGCGGGCGCTGTCCCAGGCGGTGGCGACCATGTCGCTGACGCTCAAACCGCTGGCGACAATTTTCGCTTTCACCGCAGCCACGTCGTAATCGGCGCGGCCAGCAGGCACCGGGTCTTGCCAGATCAGGTCTTCCGTCGGCACATCGGGGCCGATGTAGCGCGCTTTCGGCCCCATGTCGCGGTGGGTCAGTTTGAACCAGGCGCGGGCGAAGACCTCCGAGAAGTAGGCCTGATCGTTGTGGAAACGCTCGGCGATCTTGCGGTATTCGGGATCGAACCGCATCGCCATGTCAGCGTCGGTCATGATCGGCTTGCGGCGGATCGACGGATCCTCGACATCCACCGGCATATCTTCTTCCTTAATATTGACCGGCTCCCACTGCCAAGCCCCTGCCGGCGATTTCTGCAGCCACCAGTCATAGCCGAGCAGCAGCTTGAAGTAGCCGTTGTCCCACTGCGTCGGGTGAGTGGTCCAGGCGCCTTCGATGCCGCTGGTTACCGTGTCGCGGCCGATGCCGCGCTGGGTCTTGTTGATCCAGCCCAAGCCTTGATCATCGACATCGGCAGCCTCTGGATCCGGCCCCAGCAATTTGGGATCACCATTGCCATGGCATTTGCCGACGGTATGGCCGCCAGCGGTCAGCGCGACTGTTTCTTCATCGTTCATCGCCATGCGCGCAAACGTCACTCGCACATCATGGGCGGTTTTCAGCGGATCAGGTTTGCCGCCAACACCCTCAGGATTCACATAAATCAGACCCATCTGCACCGCAGCGAGCGGGTTTTCCAGCGTCTCGCGGCTATCGCCTTCGTAACGGGTGGAGGCCAGCCATTCCTTTTCCGAACCCCAGTAGGTGTCCTTTTCCGGCGCCCAGATATCCTCGCGGCCGAAGCCAAAACCGAAGGTTTTCAAGCCCATCGATTCGTAGGCCACGGTACCGGCGAGAATGATCAGGTCGGCCCAGCTGAGCTTGTTGCCGTATTTCTTCTTGATCGGCCACAACAAACGGCGGGCTTTATCGAGGTTAACGTTGTCGGGCCAGGAGTTGATCGGCGCGAAACGCTGATTGCCGGTGCCACCGCCACCGCGGCCGTCGGCGATACGATACGTACCTGCAGCGTGCCAGGCCATGCGCACCATCAGACCACCGTAATGACCCCAGTCCGCCGGCCACCAGTCCTGACTGTCGGTCATCAGCGCCTTGAGATCTTTCTTGAGCGCTTCGACGTCGAGCTTTTTGACCTCCTCGCGATAATTGAAGCCTTCACCCAGCGGATCGGTCTTGGTGTCGTGCTGATGCAGGATGTCGAGGTTCAGCGCCTTCGGCCACCATTCCATGTTCGACATACCGCTGGCTGTTGCGCCTCCGTGCATGACGGGACATTTACCGCCTGTGTTAGTACTTTCATTATTCATTTTGAAACTCCTGGGCATTGAGTTAGCAGAAACTGCGCTGAACGTTTGAACTGTAACCCTTCGACGCAGAGCCTGACACTTGATAGTGGCTATTAGATGAATCGAGAGACGCTATCGATCGCCTGCAACGCTTTTAACAACCGAGCCGCTGCTATCGCGCACCTCCACCGCGACAGGAATTCCGCTGCGCACGCTCTGCGTGACCACACAAAAATCTTCAAACTGCGCGAGCGCGCGTTCGAGGTGCGGAATATTCGCAGCGCCGTTGCCAAGGCGAATGACGACATTCATGCCGGCCACGCGCCAGCGGCCATCAACACGCTCCAGCTGTCCGGCCACTGTGGCAGTTACCTCGCCGGGGTCTTCCTTGAATTTACGAATTGAAAACATCAGGCTCGCAGCAAGGCAATTACCGACCGATGCAGCCAGCAATCGCACCGGATTCGGCCCTTCACCCGAGCCAAGCGGTTCTGGCTCATCGGTAATGACTTTACCGAACTCGCCAAAGTCGATTTCGAAAATATATTTTTCGAGCAGCTTGATCTCGATTTGAAACGAATTGCTTTCCACGAATGAATTCCTCAGTGCCATACGGAAAAATGAGCAACCAGAAATCTCACGATGAATGCGATGCCGGGGCAGCTGTCATCTGGTATTCGATCCACATCGCATTGAGAATGCCGACGCTGCACGCCAACCCCAGACCCAGTACCCACGTGAAATACCACATGTCAAATCTCTCCTCGTCAAACATTCAATAGTACGAATGCGGGTTTTGTTCGATTGCCTGCGCGGACACCGGCCCGCGCAGCACGCGAAAAACCCAGCTCGTGTAGGCGATGATCACCGGCATAAAAACAAGCACGGCAACCAGCATGATTTTCAGTGTCAGCTGACTCGATGCCGCATCCCATACCGTGAGGCTGTGATTGGGCTGTGCAATCGACGGCAGAAAAAATGGGAACAGGCTAAGCCCTGCCGTTGCAATGATAGCTGCAACGCCCGCTGAACTTGCCATGAAGGCCAGTCCGGCCTGTTTGCGCAACAAGGCAACAGCGACCAGGGCGACTCCGGCCAGGGCCGGCGCCAGCATGAAGAGTGGATACTCCGTGTAGTTTTGCAGCCAGGCCCCGGCCGCCATCGTGACGGCTTTTTGTGTCGGATCAGATGCAGCGCCAGCGACATGTGCTGATGTAATCGCATAGCCATCGACAAACGGCAATGCCATGCCAGCGACGATGAACAGCAGCAATGTCGCAATGGCGGCGACCGGCAACACCGAGCGTGCACGCTCTTGCACAACACCGGTTGTTTTCAACCCCAGAAAGGCAGCGCCTTGCGTCACCAGCATGGCGACGGACACGAGGCCGCACAGCACCGCAAATGGCCGGAACAACAGCCAGAAGCTGCCTTCATAGAAAAAGCGCAATTCGTCGTTGAAGTGAAACGGCACGCCGAGAAACAGATTGCCGAAAGCAATCCCGCACACCAGCGCAGGCACGAAGCCACCGATAAATAACGCATAGTCCCAAAATGCACGCCAGCGTTCGTTTTTCAATTTATTGCGAAAATCGAAACCGACCGGCCGCAGAATCAGCGCCACAAGAATCAGCAGCATCGCAAAATAAAAGCCCGAAAACGCCGCCGCATACAACAGTGGAAATGCCGCAAAAATGGCGCCGCCGCCGAGAATGAACCATACCTGATTGCCCTCCCAGGTCGGACCGATACTGTTGATCATGACACGGCGCTCGATATCGGTTCGCGCCACAAAGGGCAACAGCGTGCCGACACCGAGATCGAAACCATCCATCACCGCGAAGCCGATCAGCAGCACACCGAGCAACGCCCACCAAATCACGCGCAGCACATCGTAAGTCAGCCATTCCATCGTGTTTCTCCTTACGCGGTTGGCGGGGTGGGTGACGGCACAGAGGCCGAGTGCTTGCCGATGGCGAGATCGGGGCCCATGCGCACATAACGCACCATCAAAAACACATCGACGATGGCCAGTGCCGAGTAAAACGCCACGAACGCGAGCAGGCTCGCAAGCACGGTACCGCCACTTAATGCGGAGGCCGCCACCTGCGTCGGCAGCACACCTTCGATCACCCACGGCTGGCGTCCGATTTCGGCGACCGTCCAGCCGAGTTCAGAGGCGAGCCACGGCAGCGGCAGCGCGAACAGCGCGATTTTCAGGAACCAGCGATGCCGCTCGAAGCGCTGAATCGACGACAGATAAAATGCAAACGCAAACAGCGCGATGAAAAAGAATCCGCACGCCACCATAAGTCGGAACGACCAGAACAGATACGCCACCGGCGGCACCGTACTCGCAGCAGCGCGATCGATATCGGCATCAGTCGCCTGCGCGGGATCGTCGATAAAACGCTTCAGCAGCAGCGCATAACCGAGATGCTGGCGCACGCTCAGAAACCTCTCACGCAGCTCGATATTTTGCGGATCGGCACGCAACTGCCTGAGCAGTGTGTACGCCTGTATGCCATCGCGGATATTGTCGCGATTGGTGGCAATCAACTCGCGGATGCCAGGCAATTCCTTATCGATCGAACGCGTCGCAATCAGCCCCAGCGCCCATGGAATTTTGACGGCGTAGTGCGTTTCGTGCGAATCCTGATCGGGTATGCCGATCAGCGTGAAATCAGCTGGCGCCGGTTCGTGTTCCCACATCGCTTCGATAGCGGCCAGTTTCATTTTCTGGTGGTCGGTGGTGACATAGCCGCTCTCATCGCCGAGCACCACCACCGACAGCGCCGATGCCAGACCAAAACTCGATGCGATCGCAAACGAACGTTTGGCCATGTCGGCATGACGGCCACGCAATAAATAAAGCGAAGAAATGGCCAGCACAAACACCGCGCCGGTAACGTAGCCCGCGCTCACTGTGTGCACGAATTTCGCCTGCGCCACCGGGTTCAAGATCACCGCGCTGATCGACGTCAGCTCCATGCGCATCGTTTCGAAATTGAATTGCGCGCCGACGGGATTCTGCATCCAGCCATTGGCGATCAGAATCCACAATGCGGAAAGATTCGAGCCGATCGCCACCAGCCAGGTGACCAGCAAGTGCTGACGTTTGCTGAGCTTGTTCCAGCCAAAGAAAAACAGGCCGACAAAGGTGGATTCGAGAAAGAACGCCATCAAACCTTCGATAGCCAGCGGCACCCCGAAAATATCGCCGACGTAATGCGAGTAATACGCCCAGTTGGTGCCGAATTGAAACTCCATGGTGATGCCGGTGGCAACGCCCATCGCAAAGTTGATGCCGAACAGCTTGCCCCAGAACTGCGTCATCTCCTTCCAGATCGGGCGGCCGGTCATGACGTAGACGCTCTCCATCATCGCCAGCAGGATCGACAGGCCGATGGTCAGCGGCACGAACAGAAAGTGGTACATCGCGGTCAGCCCGAACTGCATGCGCGACAGCATTACCGGATCGAGTTCCATCAATTGTTCCTTTCGCAGGTTGCCAATCCGCACTGCGGCGAAGTGGCATTGTCAGTCGGACTTGCCTTTTCGTTCGCGAGAATCTGCACCGCCACCGCCGCACTGTCTGCCGGTGGACGCAATTCGCTGCGAAAGAAGAACCACCAAAGCGCCGTCAGCGCCATGACCTTGATGGCTATCACCCATATCAAATGGCGACGCAGGCGCGGCGTGCGCACGGAGGCAACGTGAAGGGCATCGCTCATCGATAAGGTCTCAAGTACAAATGTTCGAAACCGCGTTTAACCCAGTGCCACAAACGACTCGGCGGCAGCATGAAATTGCGTGTTTGTGTGCGCCACACCAGCGTACCTTGATCGAGTGCGTCGATGATGCACATCAATTCGACTCGAAATGTCGCTTGCGGCGTTTCGCCGCGCAGACCGGCTAGCAGGTTTTGCGCAGCGGCCTTGGCCTGCAAGTCGGCCATATGCGCTTGCTTGGGCATCCAGTCGGGTCCGGGGAAGCTGCCTGAATCGCCCACCACATACACGTGCTGCATGCCTTCAACGCGGCACTGGGCGTCGGCTTTCAGCAGCCCACCCGGCGATCGTGGCAATGCTGTCTGATCAAACCATGCATTGCCCGTCAGGCCTGGCATGAACAGGATCAGCTGCGCCGCAAACTCACCGCCGTCGGTAACCACCTTGTCGGTGTCAAACCTGACCAGCTTGTGTCCCAGATGGGTGCGAATGTCTCGCCGCGCCATCTCGGCGAGCAAGTGGCGAACCGTCTGCGTGCCCAAGCGATTCCCGGGCTCGGCAGAGGGATTGAAAAACATCAGCTCAAATTGCTCGCGCCGTCCCTCGCGCCGCAACTGGGTATCGATACCAAACAGGAATTCGAACATCGGCCCGCCGCGAACCGCAGTGGGTTCACTGGGGTTACCGGCAAAGCCGATTGCAATGGTGCCGCCTGTCATCCGGCGCAGTCGGTCGCGAATGATTTCAGCGGCGGCGATACCCTCACAGGGAGTTATGGCGTGCTCGATGCCCGGCAGCTTTTTAATGAAACGACCGCCGCTGGCGATGATCAAGGCATCATTGTCGATATCGCCCACTGTCGTTTCGACCGTGCGGCCACCGTCGCGCAGCCCTGTCACTTCCGCAGCAATGTGGTGTAAGCGGTTACGGGCAAGAAAGTTTTGTAGATTGATCACCAGCTGTTCGCGCCGGCGCAGACCGCTGGGAATCCAGATGATGCCGGGCAGGTAGTGCAATTCAGCACGAGGTGAGATCACGGTGATTTCTGCCAGGGAATCGCGCCGGCGCAACTCACGCACGGCGGTCAGGGCTCCAAACCCTGCGCCAATTACAGTGATACGGGAAGGCTGACCCGTCTGATGACTCATGGCATACATTCCAATGAATGTTAGAATGTATACTATTCAGGCGCCCACACAAGTTCAAGCGCATTTTTTAAAACAGCTCCATGCGGGTACCTCCTAAGCGAGTCGATATGAGCAGCAGACGCGAAATCAAGGATGTCCTGTTTGAACAGGTGGCGCGTGTCGCCAAAGCCATGGCGAGCCCCAAGCGGCTGGAGCTGGTCAGTCTGTTGTGTCAGGCACCGCAGCCGGTGGAGGCGCTGGCGCGCGAAGCCGGTATCAGCATCAAACTGGCCAGTGCGCACTTGAAAGAATTGCGCGGTGCGCGACTGGTGGAAACCGAGCGCAGGGGCAAGCAGATCGTCTATCGACTCGCCAGCAAGGAAGTGCCAGAGCTGTGGGTGGCGCTGCGCAGTTTGGCCCACGCCCGGCTATTCGAGTTACAGGAAACGCTGGCGCAACTTGCCGGCTCGAACGGCGAATGGCGAACCGAGCAGCGCGACGAGCTGCTGCGCAAGGCGCGTTTGGGTGAGATCGTGATCATCGATGTTCGCCCCGCCAATGAATACGATCAGGCCCATCTGCCACTTGCCCGCTCCCTGCCCCTGACTGAACTGAGTCAGCGCCTCTCCGAACTGCCCAAGGACAAACCCATCGTTGCCTATTGTCGTGGCGGTTTCTGCCTGCTGTCCGGCGATGCGGTGCGTCTGCTGCGCGAACACGGGTACGAGGCCATGCAACTGCGCGATGGGGTTGTCGAGTGGGGCATGGCCCGGCAGTCGAATCAAGAATCCACGCATGTGAGAGGAGAACCCCTATGAAAACACCAACTTCACGACAACGATTGCTGATTGCGATGATGGCTCTGCCAATGCTGGCACATGCAGCTGAAGACACTCTGTTGCAGGAAACCCGCGCCGTGGCGACAGCAATGCCGCCCAAACTCATGACCGAGCTGCAAAAAGAAATGGCGGCAGGTGGGTTGGTCTCCGCAATCGCTGCCTGCCGCAATAAAGCGCCGCAAACGGCGAAAGAGATATCGGCCAAAACCGGCTGGCAAATTCGCCGCGTCAGCCTGAAAAATCGCAACCCCAAAGCGGTGCCAGATGCGTGGGAAAAAGCGGTATTGACCGAATTCGATCAACGCGTCGCCTCAGGTGCAGATGCTGCAACGCTGGAGAAAGCCGAGATAATCGACGACACATATCGATACATGAAGGCATTGCCAACACAGCCTCTGTGCCTTTCCTGCCACGGCAACGTTGCCGAAATTCCAGAGGATGTAAAAACAAAATTACGCGAGCTGTACCCGGATGACCAGGCGACAGGCTATACCATTGGCGCGGTACGCGGTGCGATCAGTATTAAGCGGCCGTCTATAACAAATTAATTGATGCTTGCTCAAACGACAGCTATGGCCGACTATCCCCCATTTGAATGTCATGGCGCACAATTGCCTCCCGTCCACATGGTAGGAGGCTGCCATGAATACGATGCCGTTAACTTCCGAGAAACCTGCACCCTGGAACAAGGCCAAACTGATTGGGCAGAAATCGCCGTTGAAGTTGAAGGATATTTGGGCAATACGCGTACGGCTGCAATTGGCCCAGCGGAAGCGCGATCTGGCGCTATTTAATTTGGCCATCGATAGCAAATTGAGAGCTTGTGATCTGGTCAAATTAAGGGTGAATGACGTTGCGCACGGGAATCAAATTGCGCCAAGAGCAATGGTCCTGCAACAGAAAACTCAGCGGCCAGTGCAGTTCGAGATCACAGAGACCACTCGAGCAGCCATTGTCGAGTGGATTGCAATGGCACATCTCGGCAGCGGTGACTTTCTCTTTCCGAGCCGGCTACATGGTTCGCCGCACTTATCAACCAGACAGTACGCCAGAATCCTGCACGGATGGATTAACGAGATTGGTTTGGACAGTTCACTGTATGGCACGCACTCAATGCGACGGACCAAGGTGTCGTTGATTTATCGAAGGACGAAGAACTTACGGGCCGTGCAATTGCTATTGGGCCATTCCCGGCTCGAAAGCACGGTTCGCTATCTGGGTATAGAAGTGGATGACGCATTAGAAATGTCCGAGCAGACCGAAATCTGACTGAGCTTTTGCGCCCCGATGGGTGGGGCGCTATTCGGCCATTGTTGCCGTTCAAGATACGTCTCAATAGAATGGTTTTGAATGACCGCTTGGATAGCTCAAGCTTATGCTCAGCAATTGTGAAATTATATTTAAGGGATAGGACGGTCTTTACTTGATGGATTCTGTAGTGGCTTAATGAAACCGGACACCCATTTAGGCGAAAATCATTGCCATAGAGAGGTGTCTGATTGCCAGTATCGCCAAAGCCGAATCGAGCTCCAACGAAACACCCACTATCGCTTACCGAACCGCAACAGCCGAATTTTCAAAGACATTGCAAACTGGACTAACGAATGCGATATCGGCCGGTGGCCCTGTCCATGCGATCGACGTGTGCAACAAAAAAGCAGCGGCCATTGCCGCGGATCTTTCGAACAAGCACCACTGGACGATGCGTCGCACCAGCCTGAAAGTTCGCAATCCAAAAAATGTACCGGACGAATGGGAGCAACGTGTCCTGGAGAGTTTTTCAGCGCGAAAGGCCAATGGCGAAGATCCGTCCACATTTGAATTTCTAGAAGTGATTCGCAATGGCGAAAACATAGAAAATCGCTACATGAAAGCCATTGTGATTGTGCCTAATGGCCCTTGTCTGATGTGCCACGGGAACGATATCCCGGCGTCAGTATCCACAAAAATTCAGTCCCTTTATCCGACTGATCAAGCCGCTGGTTACAAAGCTGGCGATATACGCGGTGCGTTCAGTATTCGCCAAACGATTCGCTAGCGCTGCTACGTCGTAACAATTCTTTGAGGCGCAGGCAGCACACGAATTCGCTGCATCAATTTGCCGCATTAATCTCCGCAAACGCCTGCCGAATTAGATTTTCGTTTGCGGGTCGAACAAGGCGCGCAACCTCCTGGCCGTCGCGCAGAAAAATCAATGTCGGCCAAAGCTTCACTTTGAACGCCCGCCCCAAGAGGCGCCCGCTGCCGTCTTCAATCTTGAGATGCCGAATAGATGGATGATCGGCCAACGCGGCGGCGAGCATCGGTTGCGCTGCACGACAGTGGCCACACCAAGGGTTACCAAACTCGATGATGCTAGCTCCCCTCAGCGCATCAATGTCGGCACGTGTCGGCTCTATATCCGCATAGACATCATTCATTGCCATATCAAACACCTGATAACCTTTATTCAAAAAACTCGTGCTTAACAAGAATCCCATGCGCTCCCGCGCTCCATCGACCAGGTATCGCCAAGCATGTATGAAATTACGCTCAACATCAGTAGTGTCCCAACGTTATTCAAACAAAAACAGCTGATTTTCAGCTGTTGACTGAATTTCGTCGGTGATGATTTTTGCAAGTAATTGATCCAAAGGGATTCTCTCGAATAAGGTCAGGCTCAGGATCTGTAGGATTTCGTAGAGACTGGCTGATAGGTTGAGACGTTTTTTGACAATGGCCACGAGCACGTAAACCGAGACGGCAATCCAGATTTGCGTCTTTACCGCGTTCTCGGATGTACCGAAAAAGGCTTTGATCCGCAGATGTTGTTTGATCCATTTGAAAAACAATTCGACTTGCCAGCGGCACCGATACAGCTCGGTGATCGTCAGTGCGGGCAGCGCAAAATTGTTGGTCAAAAAGATCAGCGTCTTGGCCGTCTCGGGATCTTTGAAACGAATACGCCGCAGCGGTGCTTCGAAATCCTTGCGTGCATAAAAGCCGTTGAAGACCACGGTTTGATCGCAGATCAACCCCGTACTGCGATCGACCGGACGCGAGTAGCGACGCCGTGCTTTGAGATTGGATTTGGCGCGAATGACAAAGAAACTGCCCGCTTCGTGAAACCGAAACAAGCGCGCAAAATCGGTGAAGCCGCGATCCATAACGTAAAAAGCACCGGCTTCCGGCAGCAATTGATCGAGGATATTGACCTCGTGCAGTTTGCCGTCGCTGATATGAATAAAGCTGGGAATATTGCCGCGCAAATCGAGCAGCGTGTGCATCTTCACAGCCGCTTTGGCCGAACGAAACGGTGCCCACGGAAACACCGACAAACACAGGTCGATCGTCGTGGTGTCGAGCGCGTAAACGGTGTTCTTCAAATCGACGCCAAATGTGTCTTCGGCATACAGCGGGCGCGCGATGCCAATCAGGCTCTGCGCGAAATCGGCATAGATGCGCCAATCGCGCACGGCGTTGGCATTCGCGAGCGTGTTGCGTGCGACGCTCGATCGAATGCCCAAGTGATACAGCTTGGATTGTTGCGCACGCAGACACGTTTCGATATCGCGCAAGCTCTCGCGAAACGTCAGCTGTGCGAATGCCATGCAAAGAAAATGATCGAGACAGGAAAACGATTTCACTTTGTGTTCGCCGGCATAGCGCGCCACGATCCGGCGAAAAGTATGCAGCGGTAGATGCTCCATGAGTTGTGCGAAAACCAGCTTGCCCGAATACATGATTTGCTCCTGCGATCGAATACATCGCAAGGTCGCAAACTGTGTATTTACAGTTCAAGTCGGTGACAGCAAAAATCATGAAAAATCTCTTTAGTGGCAAAGATTTACAGCTGACTACGCCGATAACGTTGGGACACTACTGGCTCAACATAACTATTAAAATCCGCGACCCTCACCGGCCTCCTCACTCGTCCTGCCATCGCGTATTTGATAAATGCGTTTAAACGTGGGAATAATTTTTTCATCGTGCGTCACCACGATGATGGCCGTGGAATACTGCTGCGCCATCTGATTTAGAAGGCGAATAACCGCCAGCGCCCGTTCGCTGTCCAGCGGTGCCGTTGGCTCATCGGCGAGAATCACGGGAGGACGATTAACCAATGCGCGCGCAATCGAAACACGCTGCTGCTCGCCGCCGGATAGCTGTGTGGGCATGGCGTTGGCGCGGTGCGCAACATCCAGCGCGCTCAATAACTCCAAAGCACGCTTGCGCGCTTCCGCGTTGGATACTCCGGCGAGCATCGGCAGCAAAGCCACATTGTCGGTGACATCAAGAAACGGAATTAAATACGGCGCCTGAAACACGAAACCAATTTTGTCCCGGCGTAGCGCGCGCAGATCCGAAATTTTCCAGCCGTTGTCGTAAATAATTTCGCCGCCGACCGTCATCCGGCCGGCGCTGGGTTCGGTAACAGCCCCCAGACATTTCAGCAGCGTGCTCTTGCCCGAGCCAGACGGACCGATCAAGCCGACGACCTCGCCGGGTGCCACCTCCATATCGACATGCTTCAATGCATCGACAGCCGTGTCGCCTTCGCCATAGCGCTTGCGCACGCCTTCGATCAATATTCCCCGCTGCAAATCAGCCACCGATCGCCTCCGCCGGGTCTACTTTCAGCGCCGCACGAATGGCCACCAGGCTGGCAAGCACACAGATCAGCATCACGGCGAAGAAGCCGCGCGCAGCATCGCCGGGCAGCAGCAATACATATTTTGGAAAGATCGGTACCCATAACGTTGCCGCAATTTTCCCGACGATAAATCCGATCAGGCCCAGGCCCAGCGACTGCTGCATGATCATGCCGGCGATGGTTCTGTTTTTGGTTCCTATCAGTTTGAGCACAGCGATTTCGCGGATTTTCCCCAGCGTTAGCGTGTAAATAATAAAGGCGACGATGGCCGCACTGACGGTAGCCAGAATTATCAGAAACATGCCGATTTGTTTAGCCGATGTAGCGATCAACTTGCCGATTAGAATCGATTCCATCTGGGTGCGGGTGTAGACCTGCAGCCGCTTCCAGCGGCGAATGGGTTCGGCGACTTCCTCCGGGGCATAACCGGGCTTGATCACCACCAGCACCGCGTTTACGTAAGTATTCGTGCTTTGCGAGGTAATGATCGAATCCAGCAATCCCGGAACGCCGGGGCGATCAAACGCAGGATTTTCGCTGGTGCGCCGGCGCTGCTGAAGAATGGCGTCGTTATCTTTCAGAAACTGTGCTTCCTGCGCGTCCTTGAGCGGAATAAAGATCATTGGATCGCCGGCCGACGAAACCGTGTGCCGGGTCAGGCCGACCACGCGATAGCGATTGCGGCGAATCTCGATGATTTCATCGAGTTTAAAACCCGCTGCCGTATCGGCTACCGCTTCATAGTGGCCCCGGGTCATATGGCGCCCCGCCACCAGATAGCCGGGTTGCCCTGGCTCACCGGGGCCGCCGGGAACCACGCCCACCACCATCGCACGCACATCGCGCCCACCCTGCACTACCTGCATGGTGAGATAGGTCACGTTGGCGGCGCTGGCGACCCCCGGCATCACGCGAATGCTGCGATACACATCGTCATAAAGACTGGACGATTCCGCATAGGGACCCAGCGTGTCTTTCTGCACCACCCACAGATCGGCGCCACTGTTGTCGAGCAGCGACCACGCATCATCAACCATGCCGCGATAGACGCCCGCCATGCTCAGGGTCACGCCGATCAGAAGTCCGAGCCCCACGCCGGTAAACACAAACTTGCCCCAGCTGTGCAGGATGTCCCTGCCGGCCAGGCTGATCACAGCGCGACTCCGGATCCGCCCTCGACAACTTTGATGCGGCTGCGGGCGCTGAGCGGGCGCCGGCTATGCACCACCACCTGATCACCCGCAGTCAAACCTTCACGAGCCTGCACGCCGCCATCCAGGTCGGTCGCACCGATCTTGATCGGCGCAAACCGCAGATCGCCATCGTCGAGCAGCCACACACCCAACTGGCCATCGACCCGCCTTATGGCGGCATTGGGCACCACCGGTGCGGCAGGCAATGCCGGCAACGCCACCGTGACTTCGGCCAGTTCGCCGAGCGGCGGCAATATTTCCGGCAGGGTATCGAATACCACCTTGGCCAGGGTTTCCTCGGTCACCGCGTCGGCCAGTGGTTCGACACGTAACACGTGAGCCCGTTGTTGCTGTCCTGTGCGCGAACGCAACTGGATTTGGGCCGGCAATCCCGCGCGTAAACCACCCGCGCTGAGCTGGTCAAACCGGACATCAATCCACAACGCGGCGGGATCGATAATCTCCACGACAGACTGACCGGCAACCACCGTGGTACCGGGGTCTGCATTGCGCGCGACCACCAGACCATCCACCGGTGCAACCAGGCGCAGGTTGCTGCGCTGCTCAATCAGGCCGGCACTGTCGGCTTCATTGCGCACTCGCTCCTGGCGAGCAACCTCCAGCCCGGCGCGGGCTGATGCCAATACCGCCTCTGCCACTCGCAACTCCTGTCGCTTCATCGCCACCGCCTCGTCGCTGACCGAGCGCGCCTGCAGCAGCTTTTCATAACGTTGCGCCTGCGTGTCGGCGAAGGACCAGCGTGCGCTGGCGTCGCGCAATTGCGCCTGTGCCACCAGCAACGAAGAATCGGCACGCCGCACTGCCGCCGCCTGCGCCAGGATGCGCTGATCCAAATCCACCGGCTCAATTTCACCGAGCATCTGGCCTGCACGCACCTCATCGCCGACGTCCACGTCGACGCGCTGAACCCGGCCGGCGACCGTAGGGCCGATCTTGTATGTGTAACGCGCCGCAACGGTACCGATACCGAATAACGCCGGGGCAATCGAGCGCTTTTCGACGTTAGCGACCGTGACCGGAATCGGCGCCAGCGGTCCCGAGCGCAGCAATACGTAAACGAACACACCCAGAAGCGGAACCAGCACTGCCAACAGCGCCGCCGTGCGACTTTTGAAGGCGGGCAGTTTCATTGAATGCTCCGGATACCGCGGCCATAAATCGCGAAGGCACCCGGTGCGGCACGACGCATTTGATCAACGTCACCTGCCAGCAGGGACTGCATGACCAACCCTTGAACTGCACCAATAAACAACATCGCCGCCGCGCTTGTATCGAGCGCGGCATCGCACTCACCCTGCGCCTTACCCTGTTCGATCAAACGCTGTAATCGCTCGCTGTAACGGCGAATCAGTGTTTGCGTCATGCGCTTGGCAGGAGAGTCTTCGGCACGCTGCAACTCTCCGAACAAAATGCGTGGAACGCCGGGGTGACTGACAACGAATTCGATATGCGTCATAAACATCGCCTCAAGCGCCCCCAGTGGTGAGCTGGCAGACTCAGCGGCTCGCTCCATACGCGAGAGCAAATGATCGGCCACCCACTCCATGACGGACGACCATATGGCCTCTTTATTCGTGAAATGCCGAAATAGCGCGCCCTGAGTGACGTGCATGCGCTTGGCGATAGCGGCCGTAGTGATGTCACCGGGATTCAGCTCGCCAGCCAGCTCGATCACTGCCGCCACGGTGACAGCCCGCCGTTCATCGGCCGGGAGGTTTTTGCCAGAATCTCGCATGATGCGCACCACAAGGTAGTAATTGATTACTATCTTATGGCGGCGCGTTCCAATCGGCAAGTGGATAGCGATGTTGGGCTGCTGCTGAAGGAGCAGGCCATTTGATCGTCGCTGTTAAATCGCACGTTCAATTAGCCTGTTTTACATTTTGCGATGAGCCTTGCGGAAAAGTGCTCACCTGAATGAACCTCTCTACTCATTCAGGGTGGAATAGTGCTACATGCCGCTTGAGTTAGTGTTCGCGTCCGCTTTTTCATCGTAAATAAAAGCGCTGTAAAGCTGTCACTCATTGCATCAAACGAAGTTGCTTGAGCGGCCGCAATGGCCGAAAAGCGGGCCCGTGGTCCGATGTAATCCGTAGCGTGTTCGTGAACGGAATCGCCAACAGCTATTGCCGTTGCCGCTTTTCCGCTCGCCATTCCCACGGCGGAACTGCATGTGGGTCAGCCCATAGCCCCAACCCCTCGCCTCGCGCTGTGGCTTCTGCAGCGAGTAGCGACTGATCGGAAAGGTATTTCCGATACGCCCATGCCATACCTTGCGTGACCATCATTTTATTGATGTTCCTGTCCTTCAGCCAAAGTGTGCCTATGGTGCGGCCGTAGCGATCAGTGCCAGTGGTCTTCACCGTTACCATCTGCTGAAAAACCGAAGAGGCCAGCGCTTGGCGAGACTTCGTGCCAAATGGCTGGGCCTTCTCGGGCGCGTCAATTTCGGCCAGGCGCACGCGCACCGGCTTGCGATCCACCAAAACATCTACAGTGTCGCCATCGAGCACGCCCACCACGATGCCGGAAAAATCGGCATGCGCGGCACATGCAATCAACAACATCACGCACACAGAAACATATCTAATTTTCTTCATCTTCGTTCGCCAATTCTCAAATAAACTACGGCCGCCGTAGCGGCCGTATGCTGCATGCGGAAAACGCGCCTTAGTTGGACGATGCGGTTGCCGGCGCCGGCGCGACAATCTTGATCTCGACACGGCGATTCTTGGCCCGCCCCATGTTGGTGGCATTGTCACCGATCGGTACGCTGGAGCCAAAGCCGGCCGTCTTGATGCGCTTGCTGTCGATGCCCTGCGCGACGAGATAGGTTGCAACGCTGTTGGCGCGATCGAGGGATAGCTTTTTATTGAACGGCTCAGGCCCCTTGTTATCGGTGTGCCCAGCAATAAATATTGTTGTATCCGGGTATTGATTCAGGGACTCGGAAATCTTTGCGAGTTTGTCCTGAAAATTGGGCCGCAGTTTTGCGCTGTCGGCATCGAAGCTGACGCTACCAGGCATCACAACTTTTATCGCATCGCCCCCCTGCTGAACTTCGATACTGCTGTTTTTCAGCTTCTCCCTGAGTTCTGCCTCTTGCTTGTCCTTGCGGTAGCCGACGGCGGCGCCGGCGCCACCGCCAAGGGCCGCCCCGATCGCAGCCCCTTGGGCGCGGTTATCGTGATTTACTGCAGATCCGATCACGGCGCCAGCGACGGCGCCAATGCCAGCGCCCTTTGCGGTATTCGAGGTTTTGTTCTCGCCGGTTTTCGGGTCGGTTGTGGTGCAGCCAACGACAATCAGCGCGGTGAGAATTCCGATATATGTCCGTGCATTCATGACCTCATTCCTTTTCGATGGGTGGCTTGGCGCGGTGGAGCTTAGGCCGCTTGCCGTCGCTTTCGTGCGCTAACTGAATGCGGTCGTGAATCTCCTCACGGTGTACTGCAATATTCCTGGGTGCGTCGATTCCGATACGGACCTGGTTTCCACTGATGTTGAGAACCATCACTTTAATATCATCACCAATGAACAAACTGCTGCCGATGTGGCGCGTCAAAATGAGCATATGAACTCCTTATCTGCTCGATTCCTGTAATGCGTGTATGCAATAGACACCACTGTGGAAGGTAGTGGTGTCGTCGCGCATTCGCTGCTTAAAGAAACACCTTCCCGAACTTCGCGAGAATCTCCGTTTTCTTGTTGTCGTCCCCGCTCGGGCAGCTATTGAGAAAGGATTTTCTGGCGTTCAAGGTTCTGGAGGGGCTTGGGTGGCCGTTCTTGAATTTCACGATTTCGAAGAAGTCCTTTATCGGGCCTTTGCAGTTGTCCGCCTGCTCGCCGGTCAACAACATTCCGCCCAGGCACAACTCGGTACTGCAAGCCTCCTTCGCCAATGCGCCGGAGGATGCAATGAAGCCCACACACAGGCTGACTACAATTAATTGCTGCTTCATGGTGCTCTCCTAAAGTCCCTTTAGGACTTGTCAGTAAGGGAATTACTCGAATCGTTTACGCGTCCAACTACCGGCCCACCGACTGCTCTCGCAGGTCGTCATCGCCCCGTTCCTTCTCGCGATCGTCGCGCAGCTTCAAGCTGGGCAGCGGGCGATTGCCCTTCAGATGTTCTTCCAGTCGATGCTCGACGGTGCGCTCAAACCGCTCTCGCAAAACACGATCGGCGAGTAAATGATTGGCGACTTCCTTTGCCAGCTGCCGTATTCCCACTGCCTTAAGTGCCTCGGGGTCTGTTTTGGCGCGTTCGCGCAAATCCGCCGGCAATTCACCATCCCGCGTTATGTTGGTGGTTTCAACAGCTTCAATGGTTGATCGCTTATTGGCGGCGACCTCTATTTCCTTTTCGGTGGGTGTGTAGCCTTTGGTCTGGATGCCTTTAGCTTCAGCAGCAATCCATGCCGCGCGTCGAAACTCTTCATCACCCTTGAGTTCGATCTGCTCCCAGCCGCGCGCGCGCGCCATTTCAACCATATCGCTGGCAACCTGGGAGTCGTGTCGCGCCGTGCTGAACTTGTCGCCGCGATCCGTGAAGGCCGGGGTCTTCAGCTCTGACGATCGATCGTAATAGCGCTGTCCGTCCTGTGTGTATTTCTCAGCGATGGCGGGAGGCACCGGGCGCGGCGCCTTCTCGCGCAGATGCGGCAATATGTCCTCATTTTCGATTTGCTGGCCTTGGCGTTTGGGTGGATTCGCATTTTCGATGGCGTTCGGGTTTTTCCTATCGAATTCCATATCGCCCGCGCTGGGAATCGTTAGCGGAATTTCATTTGCGCGCGCGCTGCGCTGGTCAATTGAGAAGTCCGCGCTCTTGCGCGTTTCCTTTTCGATAATTTGGCGATCCTGTTCCTTTGGCGTGAGGCCGTCATAAGGCGCCAGTTGATCGCCCTTTAGGGTTATTTCGGACTTACCCTCAATGGCTGCCCTCGTGTTCTTTTCGCCCACTGCGGTTTCCAAATCGTCAAGACTCAAATTGCTCAAGCGACCCAGCGATTTACCTTGCTGCGCGAATTCCACATCAAATTGCAGATCGCCCCTGGCGTTTTCGCTGCGCCGCACCGCTATGGCGTCAGCCGCAATGTTGTTGATGCGAAAACCGCGCTCGTGTCCGTCGTCGCTGCGCGGACGCGAGCTGCCAGCGGCAGGCAACTCCTCGCGGTCTGTTCCACCGGCCTTTAACTCCTTTTCTACAGTGCTCATCATGCTGTCTCCGTGCTATTGGTGATGCGATCAAAAAAGGCATCCGCCAGCTTTGCCACGTCGGCATCGCTGATCGGGTCATTGGGGATTTCAATGTCGCTAAAATCGCAACTGAATTGATCCAGCGAAATGCTGTCAACGTTTGGCAAATCGGTAATGGAGAAATCGCGGCCGGCTGATTGCTCTGCTTGATCGTCGATGGCATAGGCATCCTGGGTAAGATGCTCTGTCAGTAAGACCAGTTTAGGCACCGAAGGCGCGGTACAAATACGATCTTTAAAAACACTGCTTTTGTAGTAAATAACCTTATCCGCCAGAATAGGTTTGGTGCCGCGATGAAACACAATTTCCTTCTTTGAGCCGAGCGTCATTAGCTCCTGCGGTAGCAGTAATGCCCTGCGCTGATCACTCTCGCTTTCATTGTGCAGACCGACTTTTGCTCGCAGACCCTTTTGCTTGCTGATATTGGTGCTTTTCACGGTCTCATAGCCGAGCGTTTCGCTCAGTTCCTTCGCGATCTTGATTGACTCGGGGGCGAACACAATTCGCACCGCGTGATTTTCGATGAAGTTTTCAGATTGATGTTGACCGTAACGCTCTACAAGCTGCGACGTGCTCTGCACGATCGGGAGCAAGCGCAGCCCATAGCCCGCCACATAGGCAATGCTTTCGGCGAGAATTCCGACCTTGCCCATCGCGGTGAATTCGTCCATCAGCATTAAGACCTGATGTTTCAAGGTCGGGTCTTGCTGCGGCAGCTTGCGCATCTGTAGATCGATGACCTGCTGAAAGAACAGATTTACCACCGGGGCCAAACGCGCCAGGTTATCCGGCGTTATGCCGAGATAAATCGACATCGGACTGCGGCGCAGCTCGCGCAAATCGAAATCGTTGGCCGACGTGGCGGCATCGACTACCGGGTTCAACCAGATATTCAATTTCGCTTGGTACGTCGAAAGGATCGACGCCGTGGTATTTTCCGATCGCCCTGCAAAGGCTGTGAGCGCATTCACGCATTGCGACGGCAGCGGTTTACCCTCTTTGCGACGCTGCGCGATGATTTTCATGAATCGTTTCTGCAGGTTGGGCTTCATCGACTGGCGCAGACACTCGCCGAGCGTGAACGGCAGCTCCGGGCTATCCATCACCAGGAGCGAAATGCCGAGAAATAATGAGCCGGCCAGTTGATCCCAAAAGCCTTCGTTACCCTGCGTTTCGGACCACAGCATCGATCCGATTTTTTGCAGATCATCAACACGGAAATGCTCGTCGGTAGAGACATACGCGAGCGGATTCCAGCGGTGCGTGCGGTAATCGCGCGCGGCTGGGTTGAACAAGAAACATTGTTGGCCGTGTTGCTGGCGGAAGCCGGCTGTCAGATCCCAGTTTTCCTGCTTTATGTCCAGGACGACGACTGAATCAGCCCAGCTCAATAAATTCGGGATAACCACGCCGACGCCTTTGCCGCTGCGTGTAGGAGCGGCGAGCAGTACGTGGAAAGGACCATCCGAAGTTAAAAAGCGGTTGCCGTGGGTGCCAACGATTATTCCCTTCGATGCCAGCAGGCCGGATTGAGTAATTTCGCGGCGATTGGCAAAACGCGCCTCACCGTGCAGTGAGCGTTTTTTCTGGAGAAGCCCGGCGATCCCAAAAAACGCGACCACCAGCGGAACGCCGGCAGCAATAGCGAGCTGGCCCATGACCTGCCTTTCTGCATGGTAGTGATATACATACGTCCAGAAAGTTTGCGGAAGCACACCGATGGGCTTGGTTTTATTGACCAGCATGAACATACAGCCGGCCAGCCACGACCAGAGCACGAGAACTGCAATCGCCGCGATGGCGATGCCGGCGGCCTTAATCCATGTGCTTTCTTTTAAGTGCTGGATCATAGAAGACCTCCGTCATGACTCGCCGCCCCGCTATATTCTTGAATTGCACCACCACGTCGACCAGCATGTAGAGCAGCGATTTAATGTCGTCCCGGCTCAGGTTGGAGCCGCCGGCCGACTCCTTGACGAGCAATCCCAGTTGCTCGATGGCGAGTTTTGCGCTGTTGGCGTGAATGCTGGTGATACTGCCTGGGTGGCCGCTATTCACGTTGCGCAAGTAGTAAAAGGCTTCATCGCTGCGCAGCTCCGCGAGCAATATCCGGTCGGGTTTCATGCGCAGGCAGCTTTCCAGCAATTGTTTGGGCGACGCCTTCGACAGCCCCTGCCCGTCTTTGGAATAAAAAAGGTGGACATGATTCGGATGGCCCGGCAGCGGTAGTTCGTGAACGTCTTCGATGGTCACCAAGCGCTCCTGCGCTGGAATGCAGCCGACCATTGCGCGCATCAGCGTGGTTTTCCCCGCTCCGGTCGCCCCGCTGATGACAATGTTTTTTTTGCTTTGAACCGCGAGCTGAATGAATTCGCGGTAACGGCCGGCTTCCTTGAGCGCGAGCAATTCTTTTTCTTCTGGCAAGAAATCGTTCGAATAGATATCGCGGACAGCGGCAAAAACGCCGTCTGTTTCCAGCTCTTCAAGCGTTTTGACCAGCTTTGACGGTTTGCGAATGGTCATCGATACCGTGCCGGGCTCGCATGCCGACGGCACGACGAACTGCACCCGCTCGCCGAGCGGCAGTTGCGCACTGAGCAGGTTATTTTCGTCATTGATTTTTTGATTACTGAATGTCGCCGTCAGCTGCGCCAGCTGTTTGCACAGAAAAAATGTCACGTCGGGGCAATCATAGCGACGCCAGCCGGCGCGGGATTCGGTGTACACCTCCCCCGGCCGGTTGACGCAAATCTCGGTTACGGCCGGATCGTCGAAAAATGGCTTGAGTGGCCCCAGGTATTCCAACAGCGCGGACGCATCGTTTTTGCCGCTGTTGTGCTGCGCGTCGGCTATGTTCGTCACCACCTTGACCTCACTCATGTGCAAGCGTGTACACATCGGCAAAATCCAAGTCTCGGGCGACGTAAATGGACACATGCCCGCCCTGGTTCTTCTCCAGCGTCGGTGGTATGTCGATGTAATACTTCATGGCGATGGTGGACATATCATCCGCCGCTTGTGCAGTACCGCCGAGATTGATCTGGTTGGCATTGCCGTCTTGAGCTTCCGCGATGGCGTACTGCCCCACGTCATCGATCAGACTCAACAAGATTGCCGCGCCAAAGCGTTGCGCAAAATGCTGGTCCACATACCCATCGATGCCGGAGCGGCCGAGCGCGTCAGTACCCGGCGAATCCAGATCGACCACAACACCGAGCGGCGTTTCAATTCGAGTCCAGAGCACGAATAGGCGCGCCTGGCCTTTCATCAGGCCACGCTGATATTCGCCTGTGATGCGTGAACCCCGCTCTATCAGCAAGACTTTGCCATTGGTCGAATAGATATCGTTCGCCAGGCGGCAACTCAGCAGGCCGGCGAGCGTTGAATTGATGGCCTGTTCCAATGTGCATTCAAGGAAATGGCCCTTGGTCAGCATGAAGTTCGGGTGCGGCAAAAGGCCAGCGCGCGCGCCCTGTACTTTGGTGGGTTTCAGCTTCACGGACAGTCCATCACCCGCATCGTCGGATTCATCCGATACGCCGCCGGTGCCGCCGCTCAGTGAGCGCGCCATCGCGAGCGCCTTATCCTCGGCCGAGGCTTTCCCCTTCTGCGAATACGCCAGTGGCGAGGCTTCGAGCCGCTTTCTTGCCAGTTCGTCGGCCTCCCGCTGCGCTTTCTCCGCTTCACGCGCCAGGCGTTCGGCGTCGCGATCGCTTGCCTTGGATGCAGCGTTGCCGGCCGACGCCGCGCCTGGGAGCGCCGGCTTGCCGTCGGCGGTCGCAGGCAATGTATCGCCAGATTGTGCAACAACAGATTCCGGCCGTTCCGCCGCGTCTGCTGCTGCAATGGCCTTGAAGTCGATGCCTGGCAAATGCTGGGACAGTTTTTTGTTCTTATCCCGCTCCTCGGCCGCTGCTACGGCTTTGTCTTGAGCCTTTTGCTTCGGATCGCCTTTGTTGGCGTAAACGAACATGGTCACTGCAACAACGATGAACACCGTTGCCGCGCCGATCGCGGCAAAGGGTGGGCGCTTGCGCGCGCTGACACTCGGAATTGTGCGCTCTCCGGCGAGTGCTTCTCCTACGCCGTCAATTTCCGATTCCTGGCTATCGTGGTTTCCATCCGTTCTCATTTTTCCCTCACTTACGAATCATGCGCTTGACTGATGGGGAGATCGTGCCGCTGGTGTTGCTCACGCCCTTTGAGTCGTAACTTTTGTTGAATACGCAGGCGGCTAGTTCGCCTTTGCGAAGCACCAGCTTGGTTGCGACGGTATGAACGACGATTACATCGCCCTCGACGTGCGTGTTCACCAACACTTCCGAGCCGGCTTCGTCTACTGCATAAATTGCCGGCATCGTCTTGTTGTGCGTGAACGTGAGGTAAGTAAACGTTTTGTCGTCAAATGCCTTATCGGGGCTGATGCTTTCGGAGCCTTGTACCCAATAGTTCCAGTTGGCCTCGGGATTCTTCTCCGGCGACATATTCAGCATGTCTTCCGCCGTTTCGCGCTTGGATTGAGCGAGGGCCAATGCTTGCTGTTCGGCCGGGTAGCGAAATTTGATTGCATACGTCAGATCCACGTACTGGCCTTTTTCGGGCGGCTTTGACGCATGCAATTCAAATTCGTAGGTATGTCGGTTCGTGACCACCGACATATTTGTGGTGGCGTCTTCGCGCTTCGGCTTGATAAAGATGTTGTTGTCGGACGGCACATGATCCCAGGCCAGCGGATCGCCAATACCAATGTCCTTGACGACCTCGCCGGGTGCCAACTCAATACGCAAATTGCGCTGATAAAACGCCTTGATCCGAAACACTTCATCGGCGTTGTAATCGACGTATTTGACGCGGTAGTCCTTGGGGCCGGCTTCCGGTTGCGCGAGGGCCAGCGCCGGCAATGGCGACAGGATTCCAACCAACAATGCAAACAGCGTGCGGCTCATTTACTTGGCCTCCAGGCTGTCGGGATCGGTGCGGTACTCCGTGACCTGAAAGCCCAACGGGTTCAACAACCGATCACGCTCGCGCATTGAGGATGAGGAATATTTGAAGCCGATCGTTGCGACCCATTGCGTGGTTTCCGGGGCTTGCCCGGTCACGCGATAAATGAGCCGCGAATAACGCACATTGGCAATTGTCGGCCCGACGAAGGCGATGCTCTTGATCTTCAGTTCAGCTGTGGTGGACTTGCCGTAGACAACCAGCGGACTTTGCGGATTTTCGGGATTGAATTGTTCGAAGTAGCGCTTTGCGACGGCCGGCGTTGACATCAGCCCGACCGATTCGTAATTGGAGCTGGCCGCCTGGCGGCTGTACGACTCGCGCGCCAAAACGTACCGCAGCAGGAAGTGTTTGGTGACTGCTTCGGTGTAGGTCTCTTTGCCGTCTTTGAGTGTGCTCACGATATCAACACCGCCCGTTGCGTTATCCACGCGCACGACAAAAGGTTCGACCTTTTTGAGTGGTGTAAGACCTACGACCGCGATGACTGACAGGCCAGCAATTACGCATGCGGCGGATGCGACAATCCATGCGGTCCGACGACTGCTGATGGCATCCCTTAAGCGATCCGTTTCCCAGGTGCGGCCTTCTTCGAAAAACTGCTGTTCCAGTTTCGAGAACGAATTTGATTCGGTCTTTGCATTCATTGCGCGGACTCCTCAGCAGGCTTATCGAGCGGTTGATTGATCGGGCGCAGATTGCTGCCATCACAGGTCGCAGGTTGCGGCGCTGCGCAACCAACACACAGCGCCGCGAGCAGTGAAACGATTAGTATCCTTCCCATCAGAATTACCTCCTTTGTCGAAACAATATGTATTCTTTTGTAAAATTTAGGGCGCAACCAACCGCGGCACCAAATGCCTGTTTTTAGCTACGCTGCTTTGGAAACTCTGTTTGGTTCAAATTTACGTTTGTATGCGTTTGATGCTGCAGATGTGGCTTTCTGTGCCGCACCTTTTACGCTTGCAGCGCGGTCGCCCCACTCACCGCGAATTTTTCGCCACGTTGCTGAGTTGCGCTGATTCCGTCTATATCTCTCGGCGACATTGTTCGGGGTATAGCGTTTGGCAGTGGCGCCCAACGCTCTGCCCATAGCACCAGCGGCGGCACCAAAGGCTCCCTGCGTTGCCAGCGCCATGCCGCCAGCCAGTCCGGAAGCAATAGGCATAACTTGACGAAGTACCAGTACACCAATTAACGAAATCACGCTAAATGTGGTTACATCAAACGTTTCGATAGGAGATTCTTTCTCGATTGCTTTGGATGCAATGAATTCGACATTTGACAGAAAGAACCGTAGGCAGGCGGCGGTTAGCACAGCGACGAACCCAAAGTTAAAGGCTTGTTGAAGCCACATTTCTAGAAATTTCTTCCCCGACTCGAATACCGACAACAATATGAATATCGGGCCTACCGCCAATAGAACTGCGACCGCGATGCTACTCAACGCGAATAGGAATGCAGCGTAAGCGCCTAGAATTGTTCCAAGAACATAAACGATTCCGCCCATAATGTAATTGCCGAAATCGAAAGTATCCGCCTCGGCCCAGAGACGATCTGCGAGGTTAAAAGACGCCACCAAAAACTCTGTTATCGGTGCAGCGTTTTCCTGCCCTATATCAGTGTCTGTGGGAATTCCGCTTATCACAGCTGCCATATGTGATGGTGCGTTTAAAAAGAAGTCAGCGATATATGTTTGGTAAATTCCGACATTGAGG
Source organism: uncultured Gammaproteobacteria bacterium (assembly GCA_964409875.1). Lineage (GTDB taxonomy): Bacteria > Patescibacteriota > Microgenomatia > Levybacterales > GWA1-39-11 > JAUSNA01. Next base: position 57,274 of record CAYPEN010000005.1, on the reverse strand, counting down.
GCAAAGCCTAAAATGACGATTAATTTTAGTCCTCTATATATGGCGTCCATGAGCGGAGCCTCGACAGAACCGCGCATTAGCAGGATGCCGTAAACCATGATCACAATAATTCCGCAAACGGATGCAACAGGCGTAATTGCTGCGACAATGCTCGCTGACGTATCCGTGACATAGCCCTCAATGGAGCTATGCAGGAAGTTAAAAAAATTGGTTACGATTGGGTATTCTTCTGCAGTGAGTGCGGCCATATTGATCCCCAGTTATGGCTTACCTTTGAACGCATCGGAGTAGTCTGTGGTGCGTCCTTGCGTTGTATTTACGCGCCTGGCTGTCGCTGCATTTATGCAGTTTGCTGATTTCTCCAGATCACCAGGATTATTGGTGCACTGATCCCACTTTTCTTTCAAAGCATCGGGATTGTTTTGGTAATACGCCACGTCGTGTGTTTCTTCCGATTTGGTACATCCTCCGATCAAAATAGCGACGCCCATTGTTAGTAGTGCAGATTTCATTTTCATATTCTGAAACTCCTTAAAATGCTGGTCGTCAATGACGACAGCCCTGAATGGCCGCAGTCGCTAGTCATCCACGCTGAATACATCGGAATAGTCAGTTGTGTGTGATCCCGTCATATTGATTCGGCGTTCGCGGCTACGAACTGCCTGCATATCTCGCTTCGCCTGCTGCGCGAGCTGCATTGATTGCAGGCGCACGGTTTCGTTTTGCAGAAAGACCTGCTCGGACTGGATGCGTGCTTGCAGGTCTTGGATGGCTTTCGGATCAGTGCTCTCGTCGATCTGATCGACGAAATCCTGATACTCCTCAATGCGTTCGCCGGCGCGGTTGTACGTCGTTTCAGAGTTCGCTAAATCGGTGGCGGCGGAGCTTTCCTGATCGCTCAGATGTTTGGCGGCTTCCATTGCGGCGTCTTGCCAGGCATTGTTCTTCAGTAACCGCCCTGCCGCCTTGTACTTGTCGGTCAGCTCGCTGGTCGCTTCGAGAATGGCTTGCATATCTTCCGGCAAGAACTTCCGCGCTGCGGGATTGTTCAGCAGCTCGGTCATGCCGCGCGCACCGGTCATCGATTCATAGGTTCGCTCTGCTTGTTTGAGTTGGTTCTGCAGCTGGGTCAGCTGCTCATAGGCGGTTTGGACCTGCTGAACTGCCTGCACCAGGCCCGCCACGTCGAGTACGGGGATGCCGGAGGCAAAGGCGTGATGCAGTGGCATTGCGACGCTGAAGAACGTTGCAGCCACTGCGGCTGCGCAGATGTTTTTCTTGCGGGTTGTTTTCATCTCATGTCCCCTATGAATTGCGGCTTACGCCGCGTTGTTCCGATCGTGAAAGATCGGCAGCCATACATCCGGGTCATCGCCAACCTCGGCGATGATCCGAGAAAGAAGCTCCACTTTGTCGGTAGTGCCGGACAGCACGGCGAGCTCCTTGTCGAAACCCTTCAAATCCAGCTCGCACACAACGGATTGCTGGCCCTGCTTGACCAGGAAGCGGCGCGAGCCTTCGCCCATGCCTTCCTTGATCAGCTCGAATTCAGCCTGCGACAGATGCAGTCCTTCGATGTAGTCGCTTTCGCGCGCTTTCGGATTCGGCATCAGGATCAACGTCGCGCACTGCTCCAGCAATGTGTGCGAAATGGGCGAGCTAAGTGCGTCCTGGGGGCTTTGTGATCCATACACCATCAAGCCATTTTGCTTGCGAATCGTTTTGTTTTTGTTCTGCGCGAAATCCTCGAACGCTTCGTCCGACAGTGCTTTCCAGAATTCATCGATGTAACAGCAGAAGCGACGGCCATCGATCAGCTGCTCCATCCGATAGAACACATACATAACGATCGGCGTTCGCGTTTCGGGGTTGTCGAGAAAGTCGGTCAGATCGAAACCGAAAATGCGGCCTTGCGTAAAATCGAGGTCGTCGGTGTCGTTGTCGAATACCCAGCCGAGTGCATGGCCGCGTGTCCATTTCTTCAAGCGCGCGCCGAGCCCTTCCGGGTCGGTGCCGTCGAGAAAACTTTGCAGCTGACCGATACGGCGCATATGTTCCGGTAAGCCGTAAACGCCTTTGACGGCGGATTCCACTTCGGCCGCTTCGCGCACGGTCAGTGGCTTGCCCGGATTCGATAGCAGCGCCAGCTTCTTGATCAAGCCAGCAACGAACAAAAGATTCTGCTCGGTCGGTGGCAGTGAAAATGGATTGAAGCCCGTGGGAATGCCATTTTTCAGCGGCAGGTATGTACCGTTAAGTGCGCGAATCAGAATTTCCGCGCCGCGGTCTTTGTCGAAGAAAACCGTGGTCGGCTGATATTTCTCGGCCTGCGCGATCAGGAAGGCCTGCAGCGCGGTTTTACCGGAGCCGGACGGCCCGATGATCATCGTGTTGCCCAATACCTTTTGCGAGCTGTCGCGGGTAGCGTCGTCGGGGTCGGCGCTGCGGCGGCCGTCGAGCGGCAGGTGAAAATTGAAATAGTACGGCGAGCCGCTGGTGGTTTTTAGCAGCGTGACCGCCGGCCCCCACTGGTTGCCATTGCGCCGGCCGGTCGGGTAATTGTGCAGCGGTGAAAATCCGCAGAAATTGCGCGACGTGATCGGCGCAGGGCGCGGGCGCAAACTGAACACGCCCGGCAGCATCGACCAATAGGCCGCTTCCATCGCCGCGTCTTCGCGCACGGCGATGCCGCCGCTTGGCGTCAGCAGGTCATAACAATCGGCGACGGCCTTGTTGAGTTGCTTCACGTCCTGCGCGAGCAGCGTTAATCCCAGATAATGCTCACCCATGACGAAACGGCCGCTGATCAGATCATCCAGTGCCAGGTGCAGATCCTCAATCTGGCTTTCAGCCAAATCGCCGGCATTCACCATTTTGGCGATCGTGCGCGTGAGCAGGCCTTGCGCCACCCCTTTCGACATGAACGTAAACGACTGGCTCAGGATGAACGCATAGGGAATGGTCAGCAGGGTGTTGAACAAGCCCGGCGCGGTTTCCGGCATGTACTCTTTCAGCGTGAGAATCGCGCCGACCTGGCTGCGCGCGGGGCCGCGCAGCTCAAAGGCTTCGGTGCTGAAAAAAGGCCGCACTACGCCCAGCACCGCATTGATAGGGCTGCGGCACACCGGCACTGGCCGCGCTTCACCATTGACCAGAAACGACAGGAACTCCTGGGTTTCCGAATACAACATGCCGTTGTGCTCGTAGGTAGCAAGACAGCGCGCCTGGTAGCGATGCAGGCCGCGGCGCACGCGCTCGGTGATATCGCCCAGGGCGGTAAGAGCTTCGAGTTGCGCTTCGCGGATGCCTTCGGTGCTTTTCTTTTGAAACAGCGATCCGATTTTGCCGGCGACGCCGGCGTTCGGTCGGTACACCAGTGAGATATACAGCTCATTGACCATCATGCGGCCGCTGGTGACATGTGCCCGGTATTTGTCATTGAGCGCGCGCGCGAAATTGCCCAGCGGAGTTCCCTTCGGGTATTCGCGCTCCTCGCGCCGAATGATGTGCGACCAGATCGCCAGCTGCGGGCTGGCGATGTTGCACAACAAGGTATTCAGCCCGTTGTGCCACGCATCCAGATCATCGGGGTCTGCGCTTTCGTGAGCGATACCTTCGACTTTTAAAACCTGGATCAAATCGCCACCGAGCGTGCTGACCGTCCATTTGTCGAGTTGTGCCGCATACGGGATGCGACTTTCGATGGCTTTCTCGCGGGATAAGATCGTAGTCGAATCCGGGGCTGCCTTAGTTGCGCGCATGTCCTCTCCTTCTCTCCCTGACACTGGCGGGGCTGTATGAACTCGCCCCCCAAAAGTGGCGATTCAAACAGACACCCTTGGTGATGATTGCGAAATACAGCAGGCGAAATGCGCGCGCGTCGCTTGCGCATATCGCCATCGCAATCAAATGCAGCGGCGGGTAAATCAGCATGTACAGCGGATTGCCGATTCCAATAAAAAGGATCATCACGATGCCAACGATAATGATTAGCGCGTCCATAGGAACGCCGTACATCATCGTTGGGCGTGTCGCGCCCTGAAAAAGAATGTCTGTCTGAACGCTCATCGAGTTGCTTCCCTGTCAGCCCACGGCGCTGCTGAAATAGTCGTAGATGGCATCCGCTCCGACTGTAATAAAAATACCAACCGCAGCCATTGCGGCCGTTTTCATGGCGAGCTGGCCAAAGAACGCCAGGCAGCCCAAAACAATGATCGCAATGATGGCGAGCGGTCGCATGACGCTGCGGATGGCTTCAACGATGGAGTCAGCGCCTTCGTCCCACGGTTCGGCGTGTGCGAACTGCGGGCCGAGCAGCATGAGCAGGATGTAGGCGAAGTTGATTGCGATGCGGGGAGAGAGGATGGCTTTGCCGAGCGCGATGACATTGGCAGGCAGGTGAAACAATCTGTTTTGGGTTTTATGGCCCACTCGATAAGTCGGTGTCATGGGTGATGCTCCTAATATCCACTATGAGGATTGGCGGGTGATCGCCGTAGTTCGTCCGTATGTGTTTCGCTAAGCGGTCAAGGCTGACCCAGTGCTTTGGGGCGTTGCGCATCGTGTAAACCGGCTTTTCCTCCTTAAATCCCTTTAGTTTGACGCGGAAGGCAAAGCCTCCCGTCGTCTCGACGGCGCGCAGATATTCCACGCCGCCCGTTTTCGCAGTGAGAATGAGCTGGGGTTCGGTGATGGTGTCCATCGGAGTTTCGTCACTCGGGTCGGGTTCAAACCCGCGAGTTTCGCACTGCGTGACGGTTCCCTCAATGTCTACCGCGGCGGGCGTGCCGAGCGCCCGCTCCCCTCCCTGCTTTCTCACTTGCGGCTGTACACATCCCACGCTTTTGGCGCTGTGCGGGCGAAGGTGCTCCATTCAGCAGTCGGGGCGTTGGCCCTCGACAGCCGAACCGGGCTTTCGTCACGCAGGGTTGTGGATGGTTCGTTGGCCTGCAGGGCCGGCACGGTATAACCGACCTTGCTTTGAACGCGCTGGACGTAGCCATTGGCAATTCCGGCGGTTTGGTTGCCGGTGTTGTAGGCCGATAGCGCGGCTTTCAGGGCTTCATCGCTGGGCAGCTTCTTGTGCGCCAACACATAGTTGTCGGTCAGGATCTGCGCAGCGGCATTGATATTCGTACATGGGTCAAAGGCGTTTTCAGGAGTAAGGCCGAGCGCCGCAAAATTTTTAGAGTTCACTTGGCCGAGTCCGACATCGACACTCTTGTTGGCATCGAGGAGCTGGGTCAGTAAGGCGGTTGCTTCGGATTTGTTAGTGGGTTGCGGGGGTTGTGCGGCATCGTCGCCATTCACATGTACCGCGTAGATGCGATACGAGCTTTCGGCGTCGATCAGGGCTTGCAATGTGGTGGGGTGTACCTGAGGGGCACACATCGCAAAGAGGGCGAGGAAATCCAGAGCTGCCATATCCTGCTTTGTCCTTAAAATCCCGTTGGCGTACCAATCCTGTGCGTCCTGCGTATTCAAAACTATATATTTTGTTATGTCAATACATGCAATAACGTTTTAGCGAACCTCAAGTTTGTGCGTCTTTGGGGCCTGCCGCTGCGCGGCACCGGAACGCGCTGCGCGCTCTACCTTGCTGCTGCGCAGTCGGGCCACTGTCCCGACCCTCGGCTATGCCTGGGCTTCCATCGCCTGGCCTTTACCATCCCCCCGCCCTTCCTCAAGGAAGGGAGCGCTTTACTGCCCGCTGGGGCTCGGGGGCATAGTCGCGAAGCGATCTATGCCCCTTGCCAGAAGGCTTTTAACTCATTGACGTATCAAGGGAAATAGCGGCACGGTCGCGCCTACGGAACCCCGAAGGGGCCCCCCGTCATTTCCCTTGACACTGAAGGCAGCCACGACCTTTTCGAAAAAGCTCATTAGCCGATATAGGAATTGTGTCAAATCCAATGCGGTATTTTCCGGTGTTTCGGCTGGAGTTGTGACAGCTTTCGCAAACTAAATTCCAGTTGAAAAGGCATAAAAAAGGGGATTTCAAAACCCATTTAATCTATATTTATAGATGTACTATACGCATATATATTGATAAAATGGTTTCATCAAATTCACGCAGCGACAAGGATACCGCGATGAAGAACGAAGCCATTCAGCAACAAGCCCTTTCCCGCGCCGTGGCCGGCCAGAAGCTCACTAACTACCCCGCCATTTTCGACGGATTCCTGGAGAAAGGCATCCCCGCTGCCGAGATACGTCCGCGCGAAAACGTCTTTACGTTCAATGCCTGGAAAGCGCTCGGCCGCACGGTACGCAAAGGCGAGCACGGCGTGAAAGTTGTCACCGTCATCGAGTGTACGAAGAAACTGGGCGACAACATCCAGCTACCGGTAACCAAGTCCCGCACCACGACGGTTTTTCATATCAGCCAAACCGACCCGCTCAATTGATCCCCGGCGGGGCCGCATCCCCCGCTCTATTCCGCAAGGTGACCGCATGAACAACGAAGCACGCATTGCATTGGAACAACGGATTGTGCGGAAGCTGATTCGGATGATGAAAGCCGCTGGCTGGGCCATCGCGAAAATTGACGATGGCGGCGAGGTTTTCCGCAACAGCACCGAAGCCGAGGCGCTGGAAATCGTGTTTAGCGTCGATGAATCCTGGATCACTTTCAGCAGTGGCAGTGCCGCGCACAGCGTCTATTTGGTCCCTGGCAACGCCGAGGACGTGGTTTGCGATTACGGCTTCGCCGAGGGCGACCTGGATGGCTTTGTCGCCGTGATGAACCAGCACAGCGACTGGACGAATTCAATTCAAGTTTGAACCGCCAACAACAGCAAGGAGCTACACCCATGAACCGCTACGAAGAACGCCAGGAAGCCCGCCGCCAACGGCTACTTGATCGCGCCGACAAGGCACGCAACGCCGGCCAGTCAGCCCATAAACGCGCGCGTGGCATGGCCTCCGCGATTCCCTTTGGACAGCCCATTTTGGTTGGACACCATTCCGAGGGCCGAGATCGCCGATTTCGCGACAAAATACACAACACTTTCGGCAAAGCCTTTGAACTGGACAAACAGGCCGACACACTCGAACAGCGCGCGGCCGGTGTCGGCACGGCCGGGATTTCGTCGGACGATCCCGACGCGATCAGTAAGCTCCGCGGCAAACTCGACAACCTGGAGCGTTCGCAAGCGACGATCAAAGCGGCGAATGCTGCATTGCGCAGAAAGGACGACGACGCCCTGGCGGCGCTCGGCTTTACCGAGCAACAGATAACCGACCTGAAAACGCCGGACTATTGCGGCCGTACCGGCTTTGCCACCTACAGCCTGCAAAACAATAATGCGGAAATTCGCCGCGTGCGTCAGCGCATCAAGGATTTGGAAGCGAAGGCCTGCGAACAGGATATCGAGGAGCAATACGACGGCTTCATCTATCGAGAAAATACCGAGGAAAACCGGGTTATGTTCGTCTTCCCCGGCAAGCCTGATGACGCAATTCACACGATTCTAAAGCGCGAGGCGTTCAAGTGGAGTCCGAGCCGTGGTGCCTGGGTGCGGCAGCTCAACCATGCCGGCCGCTGGCACGGCCGCGAAGTTATCAAGGCGCTGGCGGCCCGCGAACAAGGCTAATACCATTGGGCATTGGTATCGAGAGCGGGCACGGCGTGTAGGCGCTTGGAGTGGCGGCAACAGTGCCCACTTCCAGCTTACGAGTCCACCATGCTCATCAACAAATGGGAGGTCAAGTAAAGTGCAGGCGAATATTAAGTTGAATGACAGCCAAACCCGTTTTGCCCAGATGTTGAAGCGCGCCCCTTATCTGGCGAGCCTTTGGGACATGAGCCGTGCTGAATATTTGCCGGAACGAGTGGAAAACTTTTTGGGGGTCGCCTCGCACGGCGAGGCGATCATGGCGCGATTTTATCTAGGTGTTTGGCTTGGCCAGGATAAATTCGATTTCGACTTCACTGACGCGGCGGCAGTGCTCGACAGGGACGAGATCAGGATTATCACCGACTGGATGACCGATCCGTTTTGGCCATAAGGGAGTAAAAAAAATGGAGCTACCAATGGAGATTCCGAAGTATCTTGCGTTCGGAGCACATGGTGAGTTTGAGGCTAAAGCAACTCTGATTAATCACTTGCCGCATGAGCTGCGCGCGCCTGCCTTAAAGGCCGCCGCAACGGCCCTTGGTGTCAATCGGGTTTGCTACGGTATTTCCGTCGCAGCCGCGAATCGAATGACACCGAAGCAGGTGCGCGACGATGGCAGGGAGTTATTAAAATTGTCTGGCCACGACATTCCATTGACATTGATTGGGGCGCGCCGCTAAAGCGCTTGAGGTGAGGGATATGTCGGACAGACCACTTACAGCATTGGTAACAAAATTTCTTGAAGAGCATCGTGGTTTTGTACTGGAGTCTGATGTAATTGATGCAATAGCTGTTCTTGCGCTTATGGGGGATGGCCCTCATTTAAAAGGCTATTGCACTGAAACCAACAAAGACGCCGATGTGTATTGCGGCGCCCGTAGTCTGGTTAGCCATGCGATGGCTAAAGCACACCCGCGAGGTTAGGGAAAATGGATAGCGTGTTGTATGTGTATCGCTGCTCTGAATGTAAGAGGCATGGCGAATTGCGTTTGCCCGATGACAGCCATGATGGCGATGCTTCCAAGTGCGAGTATTGCTTTGCTCCGGTCATTTTGGAATGGGACGGTGGTGTGACATTTCAGGTTTTAAACGCAAAGGCGGAACAGTGCAACAAAAAAGCGTGATCGTGTGCGTGTGTTGAGTGAGCGTTAACGGCGAGGGCTGAAGCCGGCTGCTATCGCTCCGGGCCATCGTCTTTTTTGGTTGGCCCCCGCTGCTCCAGGTTTCTGGATAGCTGGTCGTAGTCTCGCGTCGCAACCTTTGGAATTTCCTTTCCTGTGTCCAGGCTGTCGGCAAGGCGACGCCTTACGTCTTGAACAACGAGCTGTTGAAGCGCTTTATTTTCCATCGTTTTGGCAAATTTGACGGCCTCATTGAGTACCACAAACGCATTCTTAACGTTCTCATCATCGGGAAATCGGCGCAGCGCATCGACTGGTTTTTCATTCAAAAACGCCTCGGCCTTTTCGCCTCGCTTTTGTACTTTGCCCAGCAGTTCCAATTCATGCTCGCGCCGCAACGCGGCTAGATCCTCGCGGTCTTTTCCTGATACCTGTAGAACGTCGAGGGTTTTTTCGAGCGCATCCCAGCCTTTGAAGTGCCTGGACACGACGGCCGGATCCTTAACCCTGGACTCGCGATTCTCGCGCAGCGCTTGTGATGCCATTTTTTCGGTTGACCAGGCTTTCGACAAATCAAGCGTTTGCGAATGTACGGCGTCGCCTTCGCGATTGATTACATGAATCGCCGCGACCAACTTTTTCTGCTCGAATGCTTCGAGCGATTGAGGAACGCGGTTGTAAACTGAATCGTGATACTCGCGATCAACCCAGCGGCCGGCGCCTTTGTGCAGGACCTGCTCGAAATACCGGGCAGCGGTACCCAGTTGCGATTCCGCGCTGTGCGCCGAGATGACGCGCGCCTCAACCTGATACCCGGCCTTTTGCAATCGTTGCGCTGTTTCAACCGCGGAATCCGGCCACCCGAGCGTTGTATCGATAACAAGGTTGCGGCGGCTGTTGATCGCGTCGGTTTCGAGCCGATCGCGCCACCGCTGCGCGTCGTACTGCGTTTCGTTGCTGGCCTTTTTGCCGGATTTGGCGAGGTCTTCGTAATTAGGATGGAAGGTGCGCAGTGCATCGGTATCGATGCGCACTGCTGAGGTGGCCCCGCCCAGCTCCATCATGGCCGCTTCAGCGATGATGCTTTTGCCGGCACCACTTTGCCCACCAAGAATAATTGCGCGCGGAGACGCGGCCGGAATCACCGCATCCAAATAGCGGGGCTTTATTCGAGTGAGATAGCGGTGTTCGTGATCTGCAGGTGTTAGATGGTGCTTTGAATTACTATCCATGTAATCTCATGTCAGCCCTGAATGAAGGGAGGCACTTCGCCCGATTCGTAATAACGCTTCACCTGCGGCGCATAGGTCACGATGAACTCGCGCACATGAGGCATGTTGTCACGGGTCAAATCACTGCGCATGTCATGCGCAAATTGATGTTGCAGCGCGTGCAGCGCGGCCATCGCCGACTGATCGGAATTGCCAGATTGTTCGAGGTGATCCATTTGCTTGTTGATGATAGCCATCACATCGTTGCAAAGATCCAGCGCCACTTCGATATCGACAATTTGAAGTGGCAGAATGTCCCTGTCGATAACTTCCCTTTCCTGTACATCGCTTACGAATGCCATTGGTTTGGCCCTCTGTAATCTGCTTGTTCAGTATACAGCAACCACCAACGCACCGCTCGAAAAGCCCTATAAATAAGCCATTTTGTGACGGTCGTATCGACGGCATTCAAAGCCGGGATTGGCGGGGCCTTTGGTTTAGCACGGCGGTCATCCGATGGCGGACGCTGCGCTCAAGCGCCTTTCGCGGCATATCCTCAACCCGCTGGGCCTGCGGTATTCCACGGTGCGCTTGCAGCCGACGACCACCGAACTACCCACCGCCTACCCGCTAACAACCGGCTCCGAAGAACAGACGCTAAAAGACTCTGCTGACAGCAATGCAGGCGCAAGCGCCGCTCCATTTTTTGCCCCGCTTCAACCCCACCAAAGATCAGCGCGCGAAAGGCCAACATCGCAATCACGGCGATCTAAGGGGCCGCAACATCACTCCGAAACAGTATATATTTATACGTGTACTATATCTATATATAAATTATAATGACACCTACAGTAACGGATCAGGACGTTCCGCCATGAAGAAGATCGCAAGCCGTTGGGTTCCCCAGAACGCCGAAGTCATCGAGCGCGAAAGTCTGCGCGCCATCGCGTATTTGTACAAGGACGCACGCGGTACGTGTTGCGCTGTGGGTTACAAAGGCAAGGCAGTGAAGGCCGCGTTTCATCATCGCTACGGTAGCGAAGAATCCAGAGGCAACGCGATCAACAAGTGGTTTGCCGGTCTGCAACGGGACGAAGAAGTGAAGGCCGCCGTGCGTGAGGCGAAGAAACATTTTCAATGCTCGCTGCAAGTCGGACAGATTGTTTATACGACCTGGGGCTACGAACAAACCAACGTGGACTTTTACGAAGTGGTCGGGCTGAAAGGCGAAAAGACCGTGTTACTTCGAGAGCTGAAAGCAGAGATTGTCGAGCACTCAAAACACGCGATGGCAGGAACGTCGGCGCCGTTGCCCGGCCAATTTTGCGGCGAAGTATTCAGCGCGAGAGCTGCGTCAGAGAACGCGCTGCAAATCGATGGTAGAAAATACGCACACTTATGGGATGGCCGCCCCGTTTCGTGTTCCTGGTATGCCTAGCGGCTTTGATGGACAGTTTTAATCTTTTAGGAGAAAGACCATGAGCAATGAAGAACGCAACTATCCCAACAATCCGGCAATCGTTTCGACCTTTGTAGGCCGCGTTGCCTTCGCCCCGGAATATGCAAAGCACGGTGATACGAAAGTTACCAATTTCGTACTGATCGATAACGTCTATGCCGGTCAGGACGATAGCGGCGCTAAGTCGCGCACCCTATCGATTCGCTTCACCGCGTTTGGAGCAAAAGCAGAAACCATCCGCGACCACGTTGCGCAGGGCGATCAATTGATTGTCTTCTACGCCATGCGCAACAACAATTTTATCGACAAGGACAAGGTCGAACGCTTCGGTTACGAATTTATCGTTGATAGCTTCCGCTTCGGTGCGCCAGGTGCAATCAAGCGCGCAGAGCTGGGAAAGGCTGAAGCCTGAAATCCAGTTAAAGGCGATAGCGGCTGAGGGCGGCAACCCTCAACCGCTATCTGACCAAACGACGCGATGAGGTGTCGAATGGCTACGCGGAATTATATCAGCCAGCCGCCGAACATCGGCGCACGGCGACGGTTGCAGATACAGGAGCGCGAGCACGTCATTTGTTTGCTGCGCGTGATCGAGCGACTTCCAGAATTGAGCGCATTCTTGGTGGGCGATTGTGAAACCTTGCAACGACAATTGCAGGTGATCCACCAGAACCATTTGCAGCTGGCACAATTGGCGAGTGATTTTCTGGATCCAACGACAGGATAGCGGCCATGCGCGAGAAGGACGGCAAAGTGATCCTATTTCCGGGAGGCGATCCGCCCCAGGGTATTGAGGCGGCGAATGACGATGATGCCGGCGCGGAGTGCGCCGGGGTTCTGGCGCATCGGGTGAAGTACGGCCTGCGTTTCATCCTTTCGATCGTTCTAATGTGGCTGCAAGGGCCGCTGGGTTTTGTTTGCCACCTGCTGAGCCTATTGGTTTGGGCGGCATTTCTGCTACTGCTGATTTTCAAGGGCGTTTGGACCGGGCCGCTGTGGTTGTTGGCGGGTATCGGCTTTCTGTTGTTCCTGGTTCCGCTGTTGTTCGAGTTTCTGGTCTACTGGGTGATGCCGACTAAATAGGGGCAGATATTCGGCCGAAGCGGCCATTGATGTGATTCGAAATTGAACTTGCCAGTGGCTGCTTTGCGAATTTGCTAATTAAATGGATCGTACAAGCCAGAAGCCGATATTCACTCAATTGATATTCTACATTGCACCCAATATTTAATTTTAAAATGTAAAAACACCTAGTCAATGATCGGTCTGCAGTGGTGCAGCTTATTATTTACGTTGCAGGCTCACTGCAAAAAGCTGCGTGTCGAGGGTGATACAGGCGCCATGAGTGCTGCTGTCGCCATATCCAAAGCATTATCAATTAGTGCGGCATCTGCGGAAGGATCTGTCCACGAGGTGCGGCGATTGAAGATGCTGTTCAGCATCATTAACGTGATAAGCCCCTGACGCTCCGTGAGTAACGTTGGGGGAATGGTTTTATGCAAGGCCGAGATCAGATCGAGCACATGAGCAACGATGGGCATCGTCTCAAGCACATTGGTAGATGCGATATTCCGCGCTATCGGAGAATTCAGCGCCGCCAAAATGAATTTTGCATAAGCTCTTTCGCCTTGGTCATTGGTGTATTCGAGCATCGGCCGATGAATTATCTCCAATAATGCTCGGAGATCATCAAGCTTTCCGTCCTCCTTGGCTTTGAGTAAAAGTTGCGCGCGCAACGCTTCTATCTCGGGCATGCGCTTCCGGGTGATGGCTCTGATCAGGCCAAGCAGATCACCAAAATGATACTGAACGGCATAATTATTTGCCGATCCGGCAGCCGTACTTATCTGCCGCAGAGATACACCTTCAATACCATGCTGGCCAAAGAGCTGTTCCGCCGTATCAATAAGACGATCTGCTGCCGGTGCCAATGCTCTCGTGGTTGTCTTTGCTTTAGCGTTTCTCAATATTGCTGCTCACCGAAAGTAAGTCATATGACTTTCTATTGGTTAGAATTTTTGCACATAACCCCTAAATTATCACGAAAACATATAAGTCAATTGACTTAATTTAGCGTGATACTATCATAAAGCCGCACCAATGACGGCGCGGCTGACGGTTGAGGCAGGGTTATGGCGAAAGTAGGGTTTATCGGTCTGGGTAGTCAGGGCGGCCCCATGGCTCGGCGCATTATCGACGCCGGCTATTCAGTTATGCTCTGGGCTCGTAATAGCAAGACCCTCGAACCTTTTGCGGACACCAGTGCAGAGATTGCCGAGAGCATTGCCGAGCTGGGCGCGCAGGTGGTGCATGTCGGTATTTGCGTCGTCGATGATGCTGGCGTGCAGCAAATCTGCGATGAGTTAATTCCTGCGATGCGCCCCGGTGGTTGCATCATGATTCATTCCACCGTGCAGCCTGATTTATGCAAAAAGCTGGCAAAGCAAGCTGCCGAGCGCGGCATAGCATTCCTTGATGCACCGGTCAGTGGCGGCGGTCCAGGCGCGGCGGCAGGCACCCTAACGGTTATGGTGGGTGGCGATGCTGAGGCGCTCGCTGCTGCGCGCCCCATATTAGAAACCTTTGCAGGGTTGATCGTTCATTTGGGGGAGGTCGGTGCAGGACAGATGGCCAAGCTCGTCAACAATGCATTGATGGCAGCCCATGTCGCGATCGCGCACAGCGGTTTGGAGGCGGCAACAGCGCTCGGTATCGATCGCACTGCAATTATTGAACTCGTTAAAGTCAGCAGTGGACGCAGTTTCGGTTTTGAAGTTTGTTCACGAATGCCGAATCCGGCTGCCTTCAAGCACGGCGCAGGCTTGCTCGCAAAAGATGTGCGCCTACTCGGTGAAGCGCTTGGAGAAAAACCTGCATTTGTTTCATTGCGCGATGCAGCCATGCCATTTCTCGATCTTGCATTGAAGTCTTAAGCAAGAGGCGCCGTATGGAAAGAATCAATTTTGTATTCATGCACGGCGGCGGACAGGGAAGTTGGGTTTGGGATGAGACCATCGCCGCTCTTGCAGCTCAAACTGGAAACGCGTGCAACACGCTCGCGCTCGATGCGCCGGGTTGCGGCACTAAACGCGGGCGAGACACCAGCGCTATCGCTTACGAAGACATCGTCAATGAACTCATTGCGGATATTGAAGCATCCGGACTGCGCGATGTAATTCTGGTCGGTCATTCACAGGCTGGCACAGTAATGCCACGCATGGCTGAATTGCGTCCAGATTTATTTAAGCGTTTGATTTACACGAGTTGTTCCGCGCCTCGTCGAGGGCAAACCATTCCGGAAATGATGGGCAAAAGTAAACAGGGAGAGAATTCCTGCGAAGTGGGTTGGTTTGTCGACGTTGTAACCACGCCTACCAACGAACGCTACGAACGCATTTTCTGCCACGATATGAATGCCGAGCAGCGCGCCAGACTACTCGATGGCATGAGCAAAGATTGTTGGCCGGTGAGTTCCTATGCGCACCGTGAGTGGCGACGCGATTACCTGAAGTTGATCCCGGCAAGCTATATCATTTTTCTTCAAGACCGCGCCGTTCCTCCTGTCTGGCAGCAACGCTTTGCGGATCGGCTCCATGCTAATCACATCGTACGCATCGACGCAGGCCATCAAGGAATGATGACGCGCCCCCAGGCTTTTGCAGAGGCACTATTGATTGAGGCTGCACTCACAAATTAGCGCCGTATTAAACGTCACGACACTGAGTGCGCAGTACTAACACAACAGGTAGAGAAATAATTATGAGCGGTGAATATACGAGAAAGGTCGCAGTTATCACGGGCGGCGCACGCGGGTTCGGCAAAGCATTTGGTGCTGCTCTTGCGCGCGAAGGGGCTGTCGTTATTTTGATCGATCTTGATGGTGCCGCGGCGGAGGCAGCTGCCGCAGAAATTGGCGGCACGACCTGTGGCTATGCTGCCGATATAACCGATGAGGCGCGAATTAATGCTGTCCTATCTGAGGTAGCGCGAACTTATGGTGGGATTGATATCCTCATCAACAATGCCGGCCTGCACAGTCACGAATATAGCCGCCCACTTGCTGAGATGGGTGTTGCTAAAACTCGGCGATTGTTTGAAGTCAACGTGGTGGGAACCGTTGCCTGTACGCTGGCGGCACAACCGCACATGGTTGGCCGCAAGGGAGCGAACATCGTCAATATTTCTTCAAGCTCAGCGTTTATGGGTGGCGGTTATGGCACCTCGAAGCTTGCCGTGATTGGCCTAACGATGACCTTTGCGCGCGAGCTGGCAACCGATGGCATTCGAGTGAATGCCATCGCGCCCGGCGTGATTCTCACCGATACCATCCGCTCCGAAATGGCTCCCGAAACATTATCGCGTATTAAATCCATGCAATATCTTTCAGATGACGGAGACGAACAGGATATCGTGGAGGCCATGCTGTTCCTGGCGTCTTCCAAGGCGAAATTTATCACTGGAGAAACGCTGCGAGTCGGCGGTGGATTCGCTGCGGGGATTTGATTGGTCAGTAAAACTCACCCAGCCTTGAATGATCCCAGCTGACATAGCGAAATGGCGTGAAACGGACGACGGCGCGTTTACTTAGCGATGCTTGAACCTGCGCGCTCATCGATGCGCTGAGACTCTCTTTCAATACATCGTCGGCACGAATCATCTGCATACAACTCGCGATTAATTCCGGATCATAAATAATTTCGGCGTCTGCATAAGCAATCACCGATTTGAGTTGCGTGTAGTTTTCTCCACTTTCGATCAGCAATGTCGCGCGCGGGTCGCGTTCAAGGTTCTTCACTTTCTGACTTTTGCGAAAAGTGGTGACGAGGATGCGGCCCTCCGCGTCCAAGCCGTAATTCATAGGTATCGGGTGTGGCAGCCCGTTAAATCCGTTGGTGACGACAATGATCCGCGTACGCGATGCGAGGTAGGTCCGAATTTCTTCGGGTGTCATCGTGATGATTTCGCGGCGCGATGGCATTTGATTACTCCTGACGTCAGCGCGATATTTCGAATGTCGATCATTGCTTGATAAGGTTTGCGCTCACGCCGCCAAGCACGAAATTTCTAACTGCCACATTGATTGCTTGATCATCGGCAGCCCCTTTGGGGAACAGCCAGTCTTTGAATAAAGCACACGACATAATTGTCGAAAATGAAATACATGCCATCAGCAGTGGGTCGATGTTGGGCGTTTCTTGCAATCGACTTTCAATAATTTTTGAAGTCGTTAGCAGATAATCATGCAGTCCCGTAACGTCGTCGATCCCCTGAATTTCGTCGGATTCGTAGCTTTGCGACGTAATCAAGAGCATCAGCATTCGCGAATGCTGCGAAAGGAAATTCTGCACCTCGCCGATATATTGTTTGGTAACTTCGAGACGAGCTTCTGTGTCGTTCTCGGCAATGGGGTGCGCAGTTTTGAACTCCGTAAAGTGCTGATTGAACGCTTTGAAAATCGCATCTTGGAACAGGTTGGCTTTGGAGCCGAAATACTTGAATAACAGTGTTTCACTCACTCCGGCCTTTTGTGCGATGGTTGCCGTTTTGGTCCGTGTGTAGCCGTTGGATTCAAATTCCTCACAGGCGGCACCCATCAATCGATTCATCACCTCTTTGGTTGACCGGCGTCTGCGTCCGCTGGCGGCCCGCTGCACTTTCAATTTCAATTTTTCGTCCAACGAAGTTCTCTCTCGGTGGTTGCCGGCAGGTGGCCTGGATGCTTGCTGTAGGTACTTCTTGGCTCGGGTGCCTAGCAGTAAAGTGGCTACTACATTAAATATCATAACACATTGCTGTGTAAGGATTTAATTTCCTTGCCGCCACCGAGTTGGCCCGGTAGAGTAGTGGCCACTACACAATGGTGCCTAGGCGCTTAGGAGCGGTCATGTCTAATTACACTCATCTGCTAGCTCCGGGACGGATTGGAACACTAGAGCTTAAAAACCGGCTGTTCCAGACCGCGATGGGAACCAATCTTGCCAACGCCGATGGCACTATCAGCGAAGACATCATCGCTTTCTATGCTGCACGAGCAGCGGGTGGTGCGGCACTGGTCACCATGGGTGCCGTTGGCGTGAGTTATCCCCATGGTCAGGTGCAAACCAATCAGGTGGGAATTTCGGACGACCGTTTTCTGCCAGACCTCAAGCGCATCACCGATGCCGTGCATCGCAACGGCGGGCGCATCTCGGCGCAGCTTCATCATGGTGGTCTCTCGGCGGCCTGTGATATGGCATCCGGGCGGACGGTTACGCTGCCGTCGATGCCAAAGCTGGCAGGAGGCGCAAGCATGAAAGATGCGCTGCTGCCGGAAGAACTGGCGCAGTCGCACTTTGGCGGCGGGGTGATGCCTTCATTCAAGGAGATGACGCTCGACGATATCGCACAGTTGATTGAGAGCTTTGCCGCCGGCGCTGCCCGCGCCGTTGCAGCGGGATTCGACGCCGTCGAAGTTCATGCTGCGCACAGTTACATCATCAACTCGTTTCTTTCGCCTGCTGAAAACCGCCGTACCGATCAGTACGGTGGCTCGATGGAAAACCGCGCGCGCCTATTGCGAGAAATTCTTGAAGCGATACGCCAGCGCATCGGGCGTGACTTTCCGATGCTGTGCAAGATCAATGCGACCGAGTTTTACATCGAGGGTGGTTTGCAACTCGAAGATGCATGCGCAGTGGCGCGCATCGCTGAAGCGGCCGGAGTCGATGCGATCACAGTCAGCGCATCGCACAACTACGGCATTCCCCGCGCGCTGTTCAGCTCCTATCTGCCACATGAACCGGGCAAGCTGATTCCTTTTGCAGCCGCAATCAAGGCGACCGTTTCGATTCCGGTGGTTACGGTCGGGCGCATCGATCCGGATGTTGCAGATCAGGCGATCGCAGATGGCAAGTTTGATTTCATGGCGATGGGGCGCAAGCAGATCGCCGATAACGATTTTGTGCGGCATCTTGCCGAGGGTGGCGCGAAAGCCGTACGCCCCTGCATTTATTGCTACACCTGCCTCAGCCAGGCGATGTTGCATCAACCACTGCGCTGTGCCGTGAATGCCGATGTGGGCTTTGAAAAAGACAATCTTCTTGCCCCAACGCAGAAGCCGCGCCGGGTGGTCGTAGTCGGAGGCGGCCCAGGCGGCATGGAAGCCGCGCGCCGGCTTACCCTGCGCGGCCATTCCGTTACCTTGTTAGAGGCTGGTGCACAGCTGGGCGGCACTGCCCGTATCGCCGCTATTGCCTATGCGCCCAATGGCGATTTTGTCGAATGGTTGAAGGCGCGACTGACCGATTTGCGGGTCGATATTCGCCTCAATCATAAGGCTACGCTGGAGAGTATCTCCGCCTTGCGCCCCGATGCCGTAGTGGTCGCAACTGGCGCCATCCGACGTGCACCCGAGATCGAAGGGAAACACCTACCGCATGTGCATGACGGCCTCTCGCTGCGTGCGCTCTTGCTGGGAGAGGAGACCGAGGGGGCGACCTCCAAGGCCTCTCTTGTCGAGCGTCTTGCTGTGGGTGCGGCGCGGACATTGGGTGTCACGAACAATCCTGAACTTGTCCGCAAGGCCAGCAAGTTGTGGATGCCCATCGGCGATCGCGTCGTGATCATCGGCGGTGAACTGGTTGGACTCGAACTCGCTGAATTCCTGCATGAGCGCGGTCGCCACGTCACGGTGGTTGGCGATGAGGACAAGTTCGGGCGAGGCCTGTCGGTCGCTCGGCGCTCGGTCATGCTCGATGAAATGCCGCTTGCGGACATCGCACTGCATCCGGGCTGCAGCGCCATTCGCATAAACGCAAAGGACGTCACTTTTACGAACAAGGCTGGCGACGCCTGCGCAGTGACCGCCGACACGGTGATCATCGCCAAGGGCGCTGAGCCAAATACCGCCCTTTATGACCAATTGGTCGCAGCCGGAGTGGAATCCCACATGGTCGGCGACTGCGCCGGTGTTGGTTACATCGTTGGTGCCGTCCGCAACGCAGCGGATGTCGCAGCAAAAATTTAATTGGAGAGAATTCATGACTGAACAGGTCTTGCCGAAAGGTGTTGTGGTAGTGACCGGGGCGGCGGGTGGCATGGGCTCAGCCACGGCGCTTCAGCTGGTTGAAGCGGGCTGGAGCGAGCTGCTGCTTTGCGACATGGATGTTAGCCGCCTTGAGGCGACAGCGGCGCCGCTGCGCGAAAAAGGCGCGAAGGTGGAGATTGTCGCTGGGGACGTTGCTGACCTGGCCTTCCCAAGCAAGGTGCTGTCCGTATTGGGCGACAGACCTATCGCTGCACTGGTCCACACCGCTGGAATTTCACCGGCGATGGGTTCGCCTGAGCGTATCCTCGCGATCAACCTCGACGCCACCGTACGCTTGGTCGAGGCTATTCGAAACCGCATGGCGCAAGGCTCGGCGGTAGTACTGTTCGCGTCGAACTCCAGTTATTTCCCTATGCCGCCCGAAGCTGCAGCAGCCTTTACCGCGCCGCTGCCGCCAGCAGGCTCCGTATCGCTGGTTCATCTCGCTCCCATTTCAGACATCGCCTACCCGCTATCCAAGCTCGGTGTGCGCGCGCTAGTGAAGCGTGAAGCCAGGAGTTTTGGCGAGCGTGGCGTCCGGCTCATCTCCCTGTCTCCCGGTGCGATCGACACGCCGATGACGCGCGCCGAGGCATCTATAAGCCGCGGCGAAACACGTGTGGGGCAGGCGAATGCAGAAAGCTTGGCGCAACGCATGATCTTCAACTCCGCTAGCGGACGCATGGGACGAGCGGAAGAGGTGGCTGCAATGGCCGTATTCCTTTGTTCACCTGCGGCCAGCTTTGTCACCGCCTGCGACATTCTCGTCGACGGCGGACACACGGCGGCCATGGGGTTCTGAAATCTAAATAAGCAAAAAGAGGTGGATCATGAAGTTGGGATTTTCGATGCCGCACATGCTGCGGCTAAAGGCGATGACTCAGCCGTGGGAGGCTGCCGTGACTGGTGCGGATCAGACACGTCTTGCCAAGTTGGCCGAAAAACTCGGTTACGAAATGATCTCAGTGCCCGAGCATCACATCGTTCCCAGTGGCCATGTCGAGCTGTCCGGGCCGCATTACTTTTCAGCGTACTCGGCGATGGCGTATTGGGCCGGCGCGACTGAGCGTATTCGCGTCAACAGCTGCATCGCCATCCTGCCTCCATTTGGCATTTCTAGCGCGCAGTATCCTGAAAGCGGACTTTCGATAATAGAGGGTGGTTTGAAGCAGCCCGATCATACTGGACTCAATGCGAATGTTGATGATGTGCATCGGGATAATGCGCATGGGTATGGCGCAACGCATCGTGTCGATGCTCGTGGGCGTGCGTTGTTCCGTGGGCGATGGGCTTATCATGCGCATGACGATGGTGGTCATCACCATCGTGCGTGTGTTCATGATAATGCGTTAACACCAAATGCTGATGGGCGTGGCTGTGCCGTTCAAGAAGATGTAAACCGACCCCGATGGCCATCAAACAACCGGCTAATAATAGTTGCGCGGTAACGGACTCGCCGAGCAATAGAATCGCCAGTAACGCGCCGCAAAAAGGCGCGATGGAAAAATACGCGCCGGTGCGTGCGGTACCGAGATGGCGCAATCCGATCACAAATAACGTCAAGCTCATGCCGTAGCAAATAAATCCCAGCAAAGCTGCGCTTGCGATGGTGCCGGTCGCTGGCCACGTCACCTGCACGGTCAACGCCAGCAAAAAATTGGTACCTCCCGCAACAAGCCCCTTGGTCATCGCGATAAAAGACGCATCGGTCAGTGCAACCTTACGCGTTAAATTATTATCGAGCCCCCACGCCAAGCACGCGCCTAATACCAGTAGTCCGGGCCATACGCTGTTTAATTGAAAGTGATGCGTAGGCCAACTTAATACCACCGCGCCCGCCATGATTGCGACCATGCCGAGAGCAATGCGTCGATCAAAATTTTCTTTGAACGCAAACCATGCGAGTAAAGCAGTGAATACGCCTTCGGCATTGAGCAGAAGCGAAGCACCGGCCGCTGGCATTTTTGATAAGCCAAGCATTAACAACACGGGGCCGACTACACCGCCAAAAAATATCGCACTCGCAAGCCAAGCCCAGTCGTTAGTCCTTAAATGTACAGCGGGTGCTCGACGAATACGACGTAGTATCCATAGACCCACACCCGAACCTAAATATAACAACGCGGCCAGCAACCACGGACTGATCTGAGTGAGCAGTAATTTGGCCAGCGGTGTGCCCGCACCAAACAATATCGCCGCACTCAATGCAGCCATCACTCCGACATTCATCGTGCGCACACATATCTCCGTTTAAATTGGCAACACTTTCTGAAATTCGTTTTGGCTTTTCCGCCTAATCACGCTTGATGAAATGACAATAAATAAAATGCTGTTCGGCACCCGAGGGCGTCACATGCCGCTCGTTCGCTTGCTCGATTAATTGAAATTGCGGCCCTAATTCCGGTTGAAGTATTTCCGCTGAATATTGCACGATAGGTAAGCCGCTGCAGCGCAGCGGCCCCTCTAAACTAAACGTCGCGATAATGACGTGGCCTCCAGATTTTACGGCGCGATGCAGTTGTTCCACATACGCCTTACGATCAGAGAGTTCCGTCAGAAAATGAAAAACGGCACGGTCGTGCCAAATATCAAATGACTGCTCCGCAAAATCAGCCGTTGTCACGTCGGCCTCGCACCAATTGACCTTCGCCGCCTGCGGCCCCAACCGTTGTAACGCAACGTTAAGTGCCGCCCCCGAGAGATCGAGCACTGTCAGGTTCTGATACCCCGCAGCGAGTAAATCATCGACCAGCGTGGAGGCTCCGCCACCCACATCGATAATCGCGCCGTCGTGCCCGACACCGGCATGCGTGATCCAGGCGAGCGATAATTTCGCGTGCGGCTGATACCAGCTCATCGACTGGGAGTCCTTCGTGGTGTAAACCGTTTCCCAATGCGATTTTCTTTCGTCGTTCACTCTCAGCTCCTAACGCGTTTCACACACAGCCGTATTTTCGCGGATGAGAATTGTATTATCAGGTCAACGCTTTCGATATGGTCAGCGCAGCGTTAGCTCGGCTCACACCGTGTCGATAAACCAAGCGATACAACGCCGGTAATACCAGCAGCGTTAACAATGTGGAAGACACAATCCCGCCGATCACTACAGTGGCCAACGGACGCTGCACTTCGGAGCCTATACCGGTATTGAGTGCCATCGGCACAAAACCAAGTGCGGCAACGAGCGCCGTCATCAACACCGGTCGCAAACGCACCATGGCGCCCTCGGTAATGGCGTCTTCGAGCCCGTGTTTTTCTTCACGCAAGCGCCGGATAAAACTCACCATCACCAGGCCGTTCAACACTGCAACACCAGACAGCGCAATAAACCCCACAGCGGCGGAGATGGACAAGGGAATACCGCGCGACCACAGCGCCAGCACGCCGCCCGTAAGAGCGAGCGGCACGCCGGAGAAAATGATCAGCGCATCGCGCCAACTGCCAAAGGCCCATATCAGCAACCCGAGAATCATCACCAACGTTGCCGGGACCACAATCGCGAGACGCTGACTCGCCGATTGCAATTGCTCGAACGTACCGCCGTATTCAAGCCAATAACCGGCGGGCAATTGCACATCGCCGCCAACACGGCGCTGTACCTCGGTGACAAAACTACCGAGATCACGTCCGCGTACGTTGGCCGTGACCACCACGCGGCGTTTACCATTTTCGCGATTGATTTGATTCGGGCCGACCGAGAGTGATACTTCGGCGACTTCGTGTAGCGGCACATAACCACCCTGCGTAAGCGGTACCGTTAGCTGCTCGATAACACGCGGATCGTTGCGCAGGATTTCTGGCAGTCGCACCACAATATCGTAGCGTCGATCACCGTCGAATAAGGTGCCGGCGGACTCACCACCAAACGCGGTGCCGATCACTGCCTGCACATCGTCAATGGATAAGCCATAACGCGCCAGCAAATCGCGCTTGGGCGTGACCGTCATCATGGGCAAGCCCGTGGTCTGTTCGGTTTTGACATCAGCAGCACTAGGGATTTTGGCGAGCACCTTTTCAATTTTTTCTGCCTGCGACGCCAACACGCCGAGATCGTCACCGTAAACTTTCACGGCGAGATCGGAGCGCACACCCGAAATTAATTCGTTGAAGCGCATCTGAATCGGCTGCGTGAACTCATAGTTATTGCCGGGGACTTTTTTAACGGCAATCTCCAACTCACGCACCAACTCCAGCTTAGTTTTTTTCGGATTGGGCCACGCGCTGCGCTCTTTTAACAGCACAAAGGTGTCGGCCACGCTCGGCGGCATCGGATCGGTAGCCACCTCCGCCGTACCGAGTTTGGCGACGATGCGTTCGACCTCTGGGAATTTTTTAATTTCTGTCTCCAGCGCTTTTTGCATCGCCACGGCCTGGGTCAACGATGTGCCGGGAATACGCAGTGCATGTAGCGCAATATCGCCTTCATCGAGATTGGGCACAAACTCGCTGCCTAGGCGCGTCGCGAGCGCAGCGCACAACGCGACCAATACAACGGCCGCGAGCGCTACCGCGACGCGATAGCGTAAGGCATGTTTGAGCAACGGTGCGTACAGTCGGCTCGCGCCGCGCATGATGAAATTTTCTTTTTCTTCGATCGGTCCACGCAGTAATAAGGCGACTGCCGCCGGGACAAAGGTCAGTGATAGCACCAGTGCGGCAATCAATGCCATCACCACGGTTGCCGCCATCGGTTGAAACATTTTTCCTTCGACGCCGGTGAGGGCGAACAGCGGCAAATACACTGCCGTGATGATGCCGACCCCGAACAAGCTCGGGCGAATCACCTCGGTAGTCGATGCGTAAACCGTATCGATTCGCTCGCGCAGGGTCAGCGGCGTGCTGCGCCCGTGATAGGCCTCGCCCAAACGCCGGATACAGTTCTCGACGATGATGACGGCGCCATCCACAATCAAACCGAAGTCCAGCGCACCCAGCGACATTAGATTCGCCGACACCTGATTTTTTACCATGCCGGTAATGGTGATCAGCATCGCCAGGGGAATAACAGCGGCGGTAATCAACGCTGCACGCAAATTGCCGAGCAGTAAAAATAATACCGCGACCACCAGCACCGCGCCTTCGAGCAAGTTTTTCTGCACCGTGGCAATGGTTTTATCGACTAAGGTAGTGCGATCGTAAACAGCGCGCGCATCGAGTCCGGCGGGCAGACTTTTTTGGATGTCGGCCAATTTGGCCGCCGAGGCCCGCGCCACCGTCCGACTGTTTTCGCCGACCAACATGAACACGGTACCGAGCACCACTTCTTCGCCGTTCATCGTGGCGGCACCGGTACGCAGCGTCGAGCCCCACCGAATATCCGCCACATCGCCCAACGTCAGCGGTGTGCCGTTAATCGTGGAGACCACCACGCGTTTCACATCGTTGAGATCGGTGACTTGCCCCGGTGAGCGAATCAGATATTGTGCGCCGTTGCGTTCGATATAACCCGCACCGCGATTCGTATTGTTGCGCGCCAATGCATTGAGCAAATCCTGTTGGCTCAAACCATACGCAAGCAGTTTGCCCGGTTGCGGCGCTACCACGACCTGACGCTCTTCACCGCCAATGCTGTTAACCTCGGTCACGCCGGGTACCTTGGCAAGCTGCGGGCGTACGATCCAGCGCATCGCATCCTGCAAATCCATGGCATTGAATGCGCTACCGTCAGGTTTGCGCGCACCCGGTTTGGGATCGATGGTGAACATGAATATTTCACCGAGCCCGGTGGAGATCGGCCCCATGGACGGCTCCAATCCCGCCGGCAGCTGTCCACGGACTTGTGCGATACGCTCACCGACCATTTGCCGCGCGAAATAGATATCGGTGCCGTCTTTGAACACCACGGTCACTTGCGACAAACCGTAACGCGACAGCGAGCGCGTGTAATCCAGTTTGGGTAAACCCGCCATGGCGTTTTCGACCAGAAAAGTCACGCGCTGCTCGATTTCGAGCGGCGAATATCCATCGGCTTCTGTGTTGATTTGCACTTGTACGTTGGTGATATCGGGTACGGCATCAATGGGCAGCTTGAAGAAACTGGAAACGCCCAGCACCGCCGTGACCAATACGGCGCCCAGCATCAGCCAGCGCCGACGCAATGAAAATTCAATGATGCGATCGATCATGGTGAAATCCTCAAAGTCACAATGGGCGAGAGAGTCAAATTAATGGTCATGACTCGCTCCCGACTTTTCGATATCGGCCTTCACCAGATAAGAGTTGGCAACGACTACTGGCATGCCCGCACTCAAGCCGCCGGTAATTTCCACCACCTCGCCATCGCGCTTTCCAAGCTCAACAGGCTGTGCTTGGTAGGTGTCGCCGGTATTCAGAAACACCACGTCCCAGCCGCGAAAGGTTTGCAGCGCACTGATCGGCAACACCAACGGCGCTGCGGTTTCGGCGACGGTCACTTCCGCGTTGACGAATTGCCCTGGTGTCCATTGCGCATTGCGATTATCGAGAATCACGCGCGCGCTGAGCGACGATGGCGTGTTGGTACCGACACCGATGGCGGCGATGGTGCCAGTGCCAATGGCCGCGCCATCGGCCGCGTTAATCGCCACGGCCTGGCCGGTATGGATGCGCGCACGATCGCGTGGGAAGACATTCAGCAGCGCCCACACCTGCGTGTAGTCGGCGATTTCAAACAATGGCTCCGATCCGGTGGCTTCACCGGGGTTGGCGTGACGCTGGATAACCGTGCCGGCGATTGGCGCTGTCACGGTGTAGGTTTGCAAACTTTCGTTGCTTTCGATGCGCGCCAGTGTTTGGCCGGCGCGAACCTGCTCGCCGAGCGCGGCATCGACGCTGCGAATCACACCTGGAAAGCGCGCGACGACAGACCGCACCCGCGTGGCATCGGGCTGGATCGTGCCGTAAAGCGCGACACGCTCCTTGATGTTGCCGGTACCGACAGGCTGCGTTGCGATGCCTTGCGTTTTTGCCATGGCGGCATCGATAACGGTGCGACCTTCGTAGGAGGCATAGGTCCAGCGATGACGATGGCCGTCGTATTCAGCAATCACCGTCACATCGAATGAGTGCGGTTCGTACACCTCGGCTTTACTGACCAAGTAATCGTCTTTTACTGCGAAGCTGTGTTGATCCACCACACCGGCAAAGCGATTGAGTTGAATGCTGAGCGCGGTCGTCGCCGGCTTGATCGGTTTGCCTTCGTGCGTCATGTACACGCGAAACTCGGGCGGAACGCCGTTTTCAAAAATGGTGAGTTCGACGGCGAAATCGCCTTCGCGCAGTAACCGTCCATTGTGCGGTCCGCGCTCAAATTCGACAGCTTCGGATTCTGCGTGATCGCCGTGCTCGTCTGCTTCAGCAGACGCAGTGGATGGCGCTTTGCTACAACCAGTGAGCAAGATGATCACGGCAAGCAATGGGAAAATGGGTTTAAGCAGTGACGTAGGTAAGTTCATGAGCATTAATCCTGAGTCGCCGCAAGCGACGTATTGGTCAAGCGTTCGATTTCGGCGAGCACGCGGTGATAGGTGGCGGCAGCGGCAATGGCCGTGCGTTGCAGTTCGAGTAATTCGCGTTGCGCGTCTGCTAATTCCAAATACGAAAAGCGACCGCGCTCGTAACCATCGTGCGTTTGTTTCAGCGCTAATTCGGCTTGCGGAATTAATTGCGTGCGAAGACTCGTGACTTCGGTGCGCGCGAGCTGCAATTGCTGATAGAACTCGAACAGATTGGCTTGTGTCGTAATGAATGCCGCTTGCTGTTGTACTTGCACCTGATCGCGTCGAATCGAGGCTTCGCGGATTGCGCCTTGGTTGCGATTGGCGAACGGCAATGGCATCGAGAAATTCACCACAAAACCGTTATCGCCGGTTTCCTCGAAACGTCGCAGACCGGCACCAACGGTCACATCGGATTTCGCCTGCGCCATCGCTAATTGCCACTCGGCATCGCGCAGTCGGCTTTCACTGGTGAAACGCAAAAAATCGGGACTCGATTGCAACCTTGTAGTCAGATTGTCGAAACTCGCAACGGCAGGCAGGTCGAACATATCGTTTTTGGCATCGCCAAAACGCGGCTCAGTGCTACCCCATAACGCGGCGAGGCGGCGATGCGCTGTGAGCAGTGATTGTTCGGCTTGCTGTTGCTCCAGACACGCTCGACCGAGTGCAATCGTGGCTCGACTTTTTTCCGCAAGCGGTGCGCGCGCTGCATCCACACGCGCAGTAATTGCGGCCAGTGTTTTTTCCGCTAATTCGGTCGCCTTGCGCGTCAGCAACAATTGTTCTTGTTGTTCGGCCACATCGATAAAACGGCGCGTGACATCGGCGAGCACATCGAGTTGTGCTGATTCGCGCTCGATGCTCGCACTGTCGCGACCATAGCGTGCGGCATCCGCACGGCGACTACGCTTACCGCCAAGTTCGATGACCTGACTCAGCGTCAACGTCGATTCGAGAGTATCGGTGCCACGCAAATTGCCGCTGCCACCGAAATTCTCTAGCGTCACGCCCAATTCAGGATTGGGCCGCAATTGCGCTTGTGTGATACGCGCATCGGCGGCGCGAATTTCAAAATCGGCGTTTCGCAACGACGGATTGCGTTGCATCGCCGCAGCGATCGCATCCGTCAGCGTTAATTCGCCACGCGGTTCCATAAAATCAGCGGCGTGCGCGACGGATAACGTCAGCGACAACGCCCCGACACACGCGATAAGCCCGCGCGTCCAGAGACAAGACATAGAAAAACTCCCACAGAAATAACAGCGCCGTCAGGCGCGAATAATCACGAGGTGATGGATGTGGGAGTTAGAGCGGAGGTGCACGCGGTGGCGCGTGCAGTGAACGAGGATCGTTGAGAAATGTAGGGACACGGTAGTGCGAAAGCGGTACTGATTGAACACGACGCGGCAATAGCCATACGCACAGAATTAACGTGAGCAGCATGGGCGCATCGAGGCCGCTCAGTAAGTTTTTGATCAGACCATCATCGACCAGCTTTAAATCAACATCTTGATGTGGAGCGTTGGAGGATGAATCGTCGTCGTGTTGATCAATGTCGCCGACATGCAGTGCAAGTGGCGGCTCGGTACGATCTAAACACAAATGCCAATGCGCACCGCTGATACGTGCGCCGATCAAGAGCACACACAGCAGAGCAATAAACCAAGAGGATTGACGTAACGCGCGCATCAACGAAGTCTGGCACAAGTGTGAGACAGCAACAACGCTAAGTCAGCGGCGCGCGGAAAACTCATCGCGGCTTGCCCAATTTCAGCAAGCGCAACCCATTGGCCACCACAAGCAAGCTCGCGCCCATGTCGGCAAACACTGCCATCCACAGCGTCGCAGTGCCAAGCACAGCGAGCACAAAAAACACGGCCTTGATGCTCAACGCCAACACGATGTTCTGACGCAATATCGCCGCAGTGTTTCGGCTCAGCCGGATAAATTCAGCCAGCTTGCGCGGGTCATCATCCATCAACGCGACATCCGCTGTTTCGAGCGCGGTATCGGAGCCCGCTGCACCCATCGCAAAACCGATGTCTGCGCGCGCCAGTGCGGGCGCATCGTTGATGCCGTCGCCCACCATGCCGATGGCACCGTATTGAGCCGCCATCGCTTCGATCGCGGCCAGTTTGTCAGCGGGCAATAATTCGGCTTCTACGATATCGATGCCGACTTGAGCCGCGATTGCCTTTGCCGTGAGTGGATTGTCGCCAGTCAGCATCGAGGTGGTAATACCCAGCGCGTGCAGTTCGGCCACGGCTTGCTTACTGCTTTCGCGCACGGTGTCAGCGACACCAAATACCCCGAGCACTTGACTCTCGCTCATCAGCAGTGTGGTCGTTTTGCCCTGGCTTTCCAGTGCTTTTAACTGTGCTTCCAGCGCAGGACTGCAGATCTTTAAATCTTCGACCAGGCGATGATTGCCAAGATACAGCAGTTGCCCCTCGATCTCGGCTTTAACACCACGCCCCGGCAGTGCCTGCATGGCAATAGGCTCGGCAAGCTGTGTGTGCCCATCGGCGAATCGGGTAACGGCCTGTGACACCGGATGATCCGAGTGGCTGGCCAGACTCGCCGCCTGACGCAACGTAGTCCCGCGGTCGGCAAACGGCAGAAAATCGACAACGGTGGGCTTGCCCATGGTGAGCGTACCGGTCTTATCGAGCGCCATCACTTTGAGATTGCGACCCGCTTCGAGAAAGGCGCCGCCTTTAATCAAAATACCGCGTCGCGCCGCTGCAGCGAGACCACTCACCACCGTGACGGGTGTTGAAATCACCAGCGCGCAAGGACACGCGATAACCAGCAACACCAGCGCACGGTAAATCCAAGTTAGCCACAATCCATCGAACAATAGCGGCGGTAGTATGGCAATGGCGATAGCCAGCACGAACACGACCGGCGTGTAGATCTTCGCGAATTGATCGACGAAGCGCTGGGTCGGTGCGCGGCTGCCTTGCGCCGCTTCGACCGCATGAATGATGCGAGCAACAGTTGAGTCCGTGCTGGCGGCAGTAACTCGCACCTCCAGAGCCCCAGCTTCGTTGATACTGCCGGCATAGACCGAATCGCCAACGCTTTTTTCGACAGGAATACTTTCACCGGTGATCGGCGCCTGATTCAGGTTCGATTGCCCTTGAGTAACAACGCCGTCCAGCGCAACCCGCTCGCCGGGGCGCACGCGCATCACAGCGCCAACAGCCACTTCGTCAGCCATGACATCGCGCCAGCTGTTATCGGGCTGGCGAACGCTGACCGTTTCCGGCGTCATCGCCATCAGACCGCGCACCGCGTTGCGCGCACGCTCTAGTGAAACCTTTTCGATCAGTTCGGCGATCGCAAACAACACAATCACCATCGCGGCTTCGGGCCACTGACCAATCAACAGCGCGCCTGTAACAGCCACTGACATTAGGGCGTTGATGTTGAGTGTGCGGTTTTTGAGCGCAATCCAGCCTTTTTTATAGGTGCCGAGGCCGCCGCTGAAAACCGCGACCAAGCTGAGCGCAATTTCGAGCCAGAGCGAGCCGCTTGCCCAGTTGATCATCTCGGCCGCTACTGCACACAAGCCCGACAGACTCAGTAATGCCAGCTCCCGACGATTGAGTGCCGGGGGTTCGACCAACTCACTCGGGGTGGCGTTATCAGCTTGCACCACCGGATCAAAACCGAGCCCGCGCAAAGCATCCAGAGCGCGAGGCAGTGCCTCAGGCGTGTGGATGAGTGTTAGCAAGCGCTGGAGCAGATTGAATTCCAGTCCGATTACGCCAGGGAATGAAGTGAACTTGCCACGAATCAAGTTCTCCTCCGTAGGGCAATCCATACCGTCGATGCGCACTACCGTTCGAGTGCCGTTGGTAGCGGTGGTCGCCTCGGCCAAGGGTATCGGTGCCGCACAAGACGACTTTGAACCGCAACAACTATCGGGAGAATCCATTACACGGGTCTCAGTGGAAACAGTGATATTGTGGATTTAAAACCCTCTAGCTACTCTAGGGTCAAGCAATGGGAGGCAAATTATGCAAATCGGTGAGCTGGCCAAAACAACCGGCGTTGATGTTCCGACCATTCGTTTTTATGAGCACGAAGGTTTGCTACCGGCGCCACCGCGTACAGATGCTGGTTATCGACAGTACGGCGCAACACATCGCGAGGCGCTGCAATTTATTCGTCATTGCCGATCATTGGATTTGTCGCTACCGGAAATTCGTTCGCTGCTGAATTATCGCGAACACCCTGATCTTGCGTGCGACGAAATTAATCAACTCGTCGCAACGCATGTGAACCAAGTGCGGCAACGCATTGAGCAACTGCAACATCTCGAACAACAGTTATTGCTGCTGCAAGCCCGCTGCAGCGAACATCGGCAGGCGGAAGATTGCGGCATTTTGCAAACGCTCAATGCAGCGGCGGATGGTGAAAACTGCGTTTGCCATTCTTAATGTTGTCGTTGCTTTTTGAATTAGTTAATCATGCAACGATACCCAAAAACCATGGCGCAAAAATGTGCTGCACGCGCCATCAGCGTCATTCACCTTCAAAACATTAAGTCTAGTAAGTGAATGTCTGCTTTCTGAGTGTCGACCGCTGTAAATTGAAATGTCTAGATAGACCGCTTTGGCCGAACTTCGGTCGATGATGGTGTTGTGTTGGCGCGCCTGGTCGACCATGCGTTCGAATAGACGACCAGCTTGAAAGAACAACTCTGCCGTAAGATTCGCAAGGGTCTGCGCACACCCTCCCCCGCTTTCCTGTTTAGCCGATACAGCTCTAGATCGGCTACCGAACCCCTCAGAGCCGACGCACAAACGCGCCGACATATCGGCGCTCTATTTCGGTCACGGCCTTTGGAACCGATGACCGGTGCTGCCCGACTTTACTTCGCACCTAGTCCATATAAATCAGAATTATTAGCTAGGCGCATATACATCGCCATTGCATGCTCTGGCCCCATCGGATATTGTTGGTGCATTTAGGTACACCCTATTTGTCCATTATAAACGCCCTACTGAAGGCACACTTCGATGCGATCACCCAAGACCAGAGATTCTGAAATCCGAGTGGCCCGCATCTACATGCGGGTCAGCACCGACGAACAAGATTTGCGGCGCCAGGAGAGTCTCTCGCAAGGGGCACGAGACGCCGGTTACTACGTTGCTGGGATCTATCGGGAAAAGGCATCCGGTGCGCGTGCAGACCGGCCAGAGCTATTGCGAATGATCGACGACCTGCAGCCTGGCGAAGTGGTAATTGCCGAGAAGATCGACCGGATCAGCCGCCTCCCCCTCCCCGATGCTGAGAAGCTGATTGGCTCGATTCGCGCCAAGGGCGCCAAGTTGGCGGTACCGGGCATCATCGATCTATCCGAACTTGCGGCGGATGCCAAAGGCGTTTCGAAAGTTGTGCTGGAGTCAGTGCAAGAAATGCTTTTGAAGGTGGCGCTACAAGCCGCGCGCGACGATTACGAGGATCGGAGGGAAAGACAACGGCAAGGAGTGCAGCTCGCAAAGCAGGCCGGTAAGTACACCGGCAGGCAACCAGATGTCGCCATGCATCAACAAATCATCGCGTTACGATCGGCCGGTACTAGCATTGCCCGGACGGCGAAATTGGCTGGTTGCAGTGAGAGTCAGGTCAAGAGAGTCTGGAAGGCATCACAGCCTCGGCAAGTAAGTCTATTGTGATGCAGCTGTGGATCCCGCTTAGAAGAAATGGCGCTCGAAATTGAGGTGGATTGGATCACCGGGGCTTGTTGGAGCGCAATGGGATGCGGTCTTCCGGGCGCACTTTCTTTTGAAGCTTTGCCAATGCGGCCACTGGAACGGAATGCAGGTTGGTCTTTGGTTTGGCTCTGCCCTTTACCGCTTCCCAAGCAACAGCGCCAGGCCCGTTGAAAACTTCTACGAACGTGCCGTCTGCTCCTACCTGAACCCCGAGGTAGTAGTTTGGAACATGGTCCGCGGGGAACGTTAGGCTTTTCTTCATTGTGGCTTTGATCTGCACAAGCCGCCCGTCTGGGCACTCTGCATCGTGATGTTTTTTGATATCAGGGAAGAGCTTTAGACCATATGCGTCTTCAACTAACACCTCCCCGATATCGCCCACGAGACGGCCATCGAGTGTGAACTTTTTGTGTGGATACGCAGCGCAAAGCTCCTCCACTATTGCGAGCATTTGTTTGACTGCATCGGAAATCGTGATGGTCATTTTCTTGCGCTCCAATACAGTGCGAGCTCAAGGGGTGGCGAAACGCGTAGCGTATTGGCAGTCCCAGTGAGCGCAGCGAACAAACTTGAACTCTTTGCGATATTTGACTACGCCGCTAGCGCCAGACGTTTGCCGTCTTCGCATCGAAGACATGAACTTTGCATGCAAACTTTCCTTTAATTTGTTCTATATGCTTTTTGTCTTCAGGGGAGTAGACACCGATGTATATGCTCCAGAGCTTATTTGGAATCTTTTGTTTTGCAGCTTTATTGATAGCGGCAATGATGTGCTCATCGTACTGACCGAAACTGAAACCATAGGTAACGAGTGAGCCTTCCATTTGACAGAAATTGTCGTAGCAATAAGTTAGATATTGATTATGAGTAATGTGGTTTAGTTTCTGCGTGCCATCACCAGCAGTTACGAAAATCGGATACTCCCCGTTCTCCATTCTTGCGCTGATATTTTCGAGCAGATAGTTATAAACATCGTACTCCTCCTTAACTACCGAAACTCCACTATCGAAAAACGGAAGAGCCCCATGCAGATAGAAAACATTTTGCTTATTGCGGTTTATTCCCCAAATTAGTTCAGACCATTCCTGATCTTCTGGCGCCATATACTCGCCTGTATCATTCTCAAGCTCCCTGCCGCAGCCATCTACGTGATCCACGATACCGTTTCGCATCAAAACCCAATACAACAGCAAATCGTAGTTCGTAGAAAAAATGCTTCCTGTAGTACCCAAGAATTTCTGTAGAAAAGCGGCGCACGCCATACTTTGGTCTTCCGGGACTTTGAAGACATGCTCTGGATGCATAGCCTTGACGGCGTCCAGCAGGCTTTTTTTCAGCTTGGCGCTTGCAGCCTCTACCCGCTTCTTCAGCTTCGGTTCACCACCGAACGCATTTATCAAGGCCGCGAAGTTGTCCAAATACTGCATTATCACTTCAAAATTTCGCGTCTCAATAACTTCGAGGATCTTTGAAAGATCCCCATCATTGACGTTCTTGACGAAATCGTGCAATGCGTTATATGAGAAAATTGCCGGATCGTATGCAACGCTAAAGCCATTCCCAAGAAGCAAATGAAACTGTCGCCTCGGATTCTTCCGAATAGAAGAAAGCACATCTTCAAATGTCTCCAGCTTCATGCATTGCTCCGACATAGCGAAATATAACGCAAAACTGAGCGGACATCCGGAATGCTGCGGAGGGAACAAAAGGCGTAGCGTTTTGCTGTCCGCTTGGGCACCCGGTTAGGTGCTGGCGCCGTACTCGCGAGTGATATTGACAATTTGCACAGAATATGACTCATACCAAATTTCCTTTCCGCGAGATTGGGCCGCGATATGTTCGGGATGTGATTTCCAAGCGCGGATATTTTCTTCACTAGCCCAATATGAGAGAGCAACTTCATTTCGGCCCTCTGTTACCGAATGAAACTCTAGACACCCAAATTGGCCCAAGGCCAAATCACGTAAGCGCGCAGCAATTTCCGGATACTCTTGATCAACGCTCCGCACTTTGGCTCGAAAAATCACAACGAACATATCGCGCCCCTCTGGGCAAAGCGCCAATTAATATGCAGACATGTCCGCATTTAAATCCAAAGGCGACGTGTCGATTGATCTTGGCCTTAAGCCGTTAATGCGGAAGATTCGTTGCTGTATTCCATTTCTGCAGCCTCTCAGATTGCTTGGGAAGCCGCCCAGCCCTGGGGGTCGGGCAACTGTCCTTAGTTGGTTGCAAGATTAACCTGAGTGTCTTTTTCTCAGATAGCTCCTCCCGATCAACGGATGTTTAACCCGCAAAGACCCAAACGGCTCAGCAATGGTATATTTAAAGGATTAGTATCTTTATATATCCACTTACTCTGATGGGAGTTATCAGGTATGGCGCCCAAGAAACTTACGACGAGTGAGTTCGATCTGGCCGTGAGCCGGATTCGACGCGCTATGACTGATGAGAACGTCGCCATTGCGCGAGCAGTGCTGGTGGATGGCTGCAAGCAGAAGGACTTCATTGAAGAGGGCAAGCGCACGGCGATGGGCATAAGTAATATGGTCGCGCGCGTGTGGGCTTCACATCTGGAGAACGGTTTACTACCGCCTGAAGGATGGGAACGGTTTGAAGTCTGCCTGCCCAATGAGCTGGTTCCAATAGTTAAACGCATGGAGCAAGACGCAAAGGAACGTTACGGGAAGGGTGACTAGGCTTTGCCCACGCGCCCTCCTCCGCCATTTCAGCATCCGCGACTCGCGCTGGCATGTCCCCCTGGGGGATACCAATTCGCTGACTGCCTCTCTGTCCGGCTCCGACGCTAAAGCACGTATGTTATTGTTGACGTGTGATTAGCTGCGCGTTATTGTCCGCGTACATTCCGCGTATACAAAGGGGCGTACAGGATGTTCCACTACCATTCCAAGGTGCTCGCGGTGCTGAACCAGAAAGGTGGTGTGGGTAAAACCACGCTGGCTGCGGTCATTGCCGAATACGCTGCCATTCATGGCGGCAAGAATGTTCTGGTGGTGGACCTGGATATGCAGTGCAACTCCAGCGACTACTGGATCGGCATGGAATCCGATCCAACCGCCACCGGCGGCCAGGTTCCGCCCCGCCACCCCGATTACGAAAACGATCCGGACCTTGCCGAACGCAGTTCGATCGCCGATATCTTCTACGGCAAGGCCGTGTTACCGCATAAAACCTATATCTGCCCTGAAAATGGCTTTGAGCACTCGGTCGACATCATGGTCGGCCACCCTGCTCTGCTCGAATCCATCAATACCGAATTCGACAATGCCAGCGGCAAAATCGCTTCGCAGATCATCAACCGGCTCGGCGAGTTCCTGCACATGCCGGATGTGGCTGAGACTTATGACCTGATCATTCTCGATACCGGCCCCAGCCGAAACCCGATTTTCCGAGCCGCGGTTCGGGCGGCGACGCACGCGATCATTCCATTCGAACCCGAGGAAAAGAGCCTACAAGGTATCAATGCGATGCTGCAGGCGATCCAGTCGGAAAACTTCTCGCGCCCCAGTGGAAGTGCGCTGGCGCTGGTCGGGCTGTGTGCGAACAAGGTTCGCACCAACACCAATCTGCATCGCGGCACATTGACCATGCTGCAGGAACAGCTCAGCGACATCATGCTGCCCGATGACACCTATCTGCCGCAGTCGACGGCGTTCCCGGAGCGCGACCTGAAGGGCATCAGCCCGCGGTCAATTTTTGCGATTCCAGCCAGTCATGCCGCTCGCATTGCCGCTGAAAAGGTCGGGGCGTTTGTGCTGGGGCGCATTTTCGGCAAGGTGCGCGTCGTGCCTCTGGAAGGCGCGCGGCGTGCCGCACAATGAATAAGCGACGATCGTTCGAGCTCTCTGCGTGGAGTCGCGCAATCGCACTGGTGTCTCCCATAACTGACTCTGATTCAACCGGTGTCCCCCAGGGGGACACCCTGCGAGGATTCCAATGGCTGTGAAGAAATTTGGCGCCAAACGCGCCGGTACCGGCACTGTGGACGAGTCGGCATCAAGTTCTCTGCGCTGGACCACGAGCGCCGCCGAGCAGATCAAGGCCGCGGGCGGAGTGGTGGCGCTCAACGTCAAGCGGATTCCGGTGAAATACATCCGTGAAGACGCGCTGAATCCACGCAAGCTCGCACTTAGCGCCGACGACATCGGCGCGCTGGCGCAGCGCTTTCCCATCGATCGCGAGCGGCTCAACCGCGACGACGACGCCTACCTTGACGAATACCTTGAGCAGATCGAGGCCGATGGCGGACTCTCCGGGAAGGCAGTAGGGGATCTGCAATCAATTGCGGCCTTTGCCTTCGCACTGAAAAGCGCCGACCGGTTACTGCATCCGATCGTGGTCTGGCAGAACGACTCCCAGTTCAATCTGATTGCCGGCGAACGGCGGTTGCTCGCGCACCTGCTGTTGGGCGAGCCAATGATCGACGCACGCATTCGCGAGGCCGCGCCGTCAGCGCTGGAAAAATACCTGCTGCAGTGGGAAGAGAATATCCATCGCGACGACTTGTCGCTGTTCGAGAAGATCGACAACCTGCGGCAGCTGATGGAGGCCTGGAAGAGCGGGAAGGGTGTGCAGGCGATCAGCGTCAACCAGTTCGCGACGTTGTCCGGCCTGCCGCGCTCGGTGGCCCAACGCTACCTGGCGGTGATTCGTTGCCCCTCGCCGCTGTTGATCGAAGCGATTGAAGCGGGGCAGGTAACTAATATCAAGCGCGCCGCCCAAATCGCGGTGCTGTCTGTGGCCGAAATCAAAGAGCTGCTGGGTCCGCAAAAACCTGTCAGCAAGAGCGCGCAGGGTGCCGGGTCGTCACTGCGGGTCGGTCGGGCCAAGGACTACCGGGCGGTTTCCTACTTGATCAAGGCCGCCGCCGAGAAGCTAGACGACGAAGCCCTGACCGCCGAGCTCGATGGGCTCGACCTGAGCCGGCAGAAAGATCTGAACCGCGCTTTCGAGGTATTGCTGGCGCGTATCGATGAGTTGAAGGTCGATGGTTAAGAAGTTCACGCCGCCACCGAGAGCAACGCTGGTTCGGTCCAGCATTCGGCTGCCCGCCGGTATGAAAGACGCACTGGAGCAGGCGATGGTGGCGCAGGAATGGTCACTGAAGCGCCGCAGCAACTGGATAGCCAATGCGTGCGAAGCACTGCTTGCCCATCCGGACTGCGAAGACTTGGTGCGCGAAGAGTTCTATGACGGCAAGACCGTCACGTTGCCGTTGGCGATGGACTCGCAGCTGGTCGCTCAGATCAATGCGCTGGCCGAGCAGCTAACGTCGGCGGAGCGCATCATCGATCGCAGTTCGATCGTGCGCACAGCGATCACCCAGGCCGTACTGGCAGCGGCCGGGCGGCAATTCATCAGACCTGTCCCCCTGGGGGACACCGGGAGCACCTAGATGGCAAAAGGAAAATTGCTGGAGACGGTAGGGGAGGCGGCTATCAGCGCTCCCGATCAGCTGGATCTGTTCGTCGCCGAGCTGATCGACGTTTCACCGAAGTCTGACCTCACCTCGATGGAATATCCCATCTTCGCTCTGTCCAAGCATCCGGACACCGAGACCTTTCGCTACGAGAACCCGGTCAGCGGGGCCTGGATAGAAATCCTGCCATCCTCAGCCGGGCGGGCGACCATCTTTGATAAAGACTTGCTGATCTACTGCATTTCACAGCTGGCCGAAGCGATGAACCGTGGCCGCAAGACGGGGCGGCGGGTGCGGCTGAACGCTTACGACTACATGACGGCCACCGGCCGCGATACATCGGGCCGCGAGTACCGGCGCATCCACGACACCCTGGCGCGGCTGCGCGGCACCACGTTCAAAAGCAATGTGAGCGCCAACGGCGAGCTGAATCAGCGCGGCGTGGTGTTCGGACTGATCGACGATGCCGAGGTCAATATGGCCAACGGTCGTATGACCAGCATCGAAGTCACCATTGCTGAGCGGCTCTACAACGCCATCTCCGACCGGCGGCTACTGACCTATTCCCGCGATTACTTTCAGCTGAGCTCACCCAATGAGCGGCGCATGTATGAAATCTGCCGCAAGCACTGTGGTCGACAGCCCATCTGGGAGATCAGCGTTGAGAAGCTGTACGACAAGTTCGGCACTCGCGGCGAGCTGCGCGAGTTCCGGCGCACGCTGAAGAAAATGGCTGCCACCCAGCCAGTGCCCGAATACGCGTTGGATTACCAGCCCAAGGGTAAATCGGGTATCCCCGAGAAACTCGTGGTCGAGTACGATCCCGACGGAAAACTCAAAGAATATCTGCTTAAAATTATGGTCTAGAAATATCGTGTTTTTGCCCACGCTATTTCGTGGTTTTACCCACTCGTTGACTCTGCTCACGCCCGTGTTCCCGATGTCGATAGGATTCTGCGGTCGGAATCTGCTCTTCGGAGGGTTAAAAACACTGAATTTTGATCTGTCTGAGCCACGCATGATCGTGGCCGTCACTTCGTGCTATTGCCCACGCCATTGCTGGCTGTGGAGGAAAGCTCGGAACGTTGTGGATAAGTGCATGAATTACGCCGTGTTTTTAAACACGTTCGCCACGTGTTATTGCCCACCAGGCTAACGTGGTTTCACCCACGCAGTTTCGGTCGTTTGGCCACCCGCTATCGGCGGATTGCCCACCGATCCTCGTGCTTTTACCCACCAAGTGGGTCAATCGGAGCCATCAATTCAAGGACTTGCGAACCCGTAACGGTTTAACTTCCTAACTCTAGATAACTTAATACCACTAACAGAATTGTTAACTTGTTAATGGCAGCAGCTACATCTGACTAGCAAATCAAATAGCTTAGAAATTAGGGATTACCACCGGAGTTGGCACCACAACAGGGGCGTTGGCCATGAAAAAGCTAGTGATAGCGAACCAAAAAGGCGGGGTAGGGAAGACCACCATCGGGGTGCATCTGGCTTACCGTTTTGTCGAAACGGGCAAGCGCGTCCTGTACATCGATATCGACCCGCAGGGGAACAGCAGCAAAACTCTCGGGGTGCATTCCAGCGGGATCGTTGCCAGCCAGCTCTTCGAGGCAGCGCCTGTGATTCTGGGCGGCAAAGACGGAATTACGCTGATCGCGGCAGATGCAAAGATGGTCGATATCGAGCGTGCGGAAAACAGGGTGATTGGGGTTTTCGCCGGTCAGTTACAGAACCTGGACAAAGCTGCCTTCGATATCTGCATTATCGATACACCGCCCACAATGGGCCTGCGAATGACCGCGGCGTTCATCGTGACTGATCACGTTCTGGCACCGATTGAGCTTGAGGAATACAGTCTCGACGGCATTGAGAAGCTGCTGAAAACCATTATTGGCGTGAAGCAGAAATACAACGCAAACCTCAATTTCCTGGGCATGTTGCCGAACAAATTCAACCCTAACAGCGTGCGACAAAAGGCTGCGCTCGCCCAATTACTGAAGCAATTTGCGCAGTACATGATTCCGGCGAAGATTGGGATACGTTCGGGTATCCCCGAAGCCCTGGCCGCTGGAATACCCGTGTGGAAGTTGAAAAAGACGGCAGCGAGAGAGGCTGGCACCGAGTTTAAGGCGGCCATTGATCTGATTTTTCAACGGATGGGAGAAGCAGCGTGAACGGATCAGAGCTTGATTTATCTGCCTTGGAAAGTGGCTTTTCAGATTTGCTGAAAGCTGGGGCACCCCAGGTAG
Organism: uncultured Gammaproteobacteria bacterium; assembly: GCA_964409875.1. Lineage (GTDB taxonomy): Bacteria > Patescibacteriota > Microgenomatia > Levybacterales > GWA1-39-11 > JAUSNA01. The sequence goes on along the minus strand of CAYPEN010000005.1, from coordinate 16,894 downwards.
TTCCGGCGGCCACTGGGGCACCTATGGAGTTCAGTCTCGGCGCGATCGAGGAGGATCCTGATCAGCCGCGCCAGACGTTCGATGAAGATGCCTTGCGGGAGTTAGCCGAGTCGATCAAGGCCGACAAAGTGCGCGTGCCCATTTCCGTGAAACCGAAGAACGCGCGCGGGAAGTACACGATCAACCACGGTGCGCGGCGCTACCGGGCCAGTATTCTTGCCGGAAAGGCAACGATTCCGGGGTTTATCGACGACAGCCATGACGATTTCGCGCAAGTTGTCGAGAACATCCAGCGGAACAATCTCACCGCCTTGGAAATTGCCCGCTTCATTGAGAAGCGAAGGGGCGCCGGCGACAAGGACAAATTCATTGCCGAGCGATTGGGGAAATCGAAATCTTACATTTCCATGCACGGTGCGCTGCTGTCATGGCCTGACTACATAGCGGAGGTCTATGCGGCAGGTCTGTGTACCGAGGTAGCGACGCTTTACAGCCTGATTCAGCTGAGTAAGAAGGCGCCGGTTGAGGTTGAGAACTTGTGTAAGCGTGGTGCGCCAATTGCTCGCCGTGATGTTGCCGCGCTGGAAGAAAAAGTCGGTCAAGAAAGGGAGCTTTTGCCACGGCAGAAGGGGCCAATTGCTGCCGGTGAGGAAGGCGCAGCGAAGCAAAAAACTGCGCTTCTGGATGAAACCCTCAGGAATGCTGACGGCAGCAGCGCGGTGACTCCGACTGTGGCAGCTGGCACAACCGATGACCAACTTAGAAGACCACTCTTGGAAGTGACCTACGAAGGCCAGCTCGCGTATTTGGAGCTGCAAAGGCGGGCGCGATACGGGCGAGGGTGGATCCGAGTGCTATCGAGCGGCGAGACGTTGGAAGTGCCGTTGCTGGCCGTGGCCATTCAGGCGATCGTGGAAGGTGAGGGGTAAAAGTTCAACATGTTGAACTTCTGCGAGATCAGCCTGAAGAGTGGACGACGATTGCACTGAAGCGGTGAGCCCGGCGAAGCAGAAGGCTGGACGCCTTTTGCTTCGCCGGGCCGGCCACGTTGCTCGACATGAATTGGCACAAGCGAGGCAAGGAAGCCGAGCGGATTTGTTCGCGGCCGGAGCGCTTTGCACGCTTCGACTTCCCTCCAGACACCCACCCACCTAACTAGCAGAAAGTTCAACATGATGAACAAGTTCGAGGAGTAGAAAACAATGGCAGGATAGGCTTGCCGCCAGCAACCTAACAGGTTAGGGTGGTTTCTCCTCCTCGAAGCCCGTGTTCAACATGGCAACAATCACTTTCTGGACAGACGAAGAGACGAAAACAAAACTCGGGCGACTCGCGGTCAAACTGGGCCGCAAGCAATCCGGATTGCTCAACCTGGTGTTGCAGCAGCTATTGAAATCCAACGGCGAAACGATCGGCGTAGATGCTGAGACCACCGCGATCGAACCCACCGATACCGCCACTGAAAAGGTGACTGCGCGGCTGAAGCCGCAAGAGTTTGCGCTGCTCAAAGCGATGGCGAACGAGGAGGGCATGAAGCCCGCGACCTGGGTAACACGATTGATCCGCGGGCGGCTGAAATCCGGGCAGACACTGAACCGCGAGGAAATTGCCGCCCTTCGCGAAAGCACGCGCCAACTTCAGGCCATCGGCCGAAACCTGAACCAAATAGCCCGGCTCACCAATATCGAATGGCGAGAGGCCGAGAAGTTAAAGCGTGAGCACGTGGTCAGGCTTGCCGCTGACATCAAGGAACACACGGAAAAGGTCTCGGCGCTGCTTGCCAGCAGCGTCACCAAATGGAGTTAATCGAAGGAGCGCTTCCCATGGCGGGGCTATTTGATTTCGAGAAAGGCTTCGAGCCGCTGTTTCGGGCACCGAGCAAACCGAAAAAGAGCAGGCTCAAGGATATTCGGATTGTGCCCCGCAAGAGCCAGGTGCAGCGGATTGTGGCCGGGGCGCCCGAAGTTCTGGTGAAGGTCACGGGCCACGCCCGCGGCGCCAAGCATTTACGACGGCTGATGCAGTACATATCCCGCGACGGCGAGCTGCTCGCCGAGAATGATCGGGGCGAGGCGATTAGCGGAAAGGAAGCGATCGCCGCCTTTGCAAACGATTGGAATGCAGAGTTAGGCAAGCGGAAGCAAAGCACCCGCGACACCGTGAACATCGTTTTATCCATGCCCGCTTCCACCGATCCACAATCGGTTTTACAGGCAGCGCGGCAGCTGGCCAAATCGGAGTTCGCCGAGAACCACGAATACGTGATGGTGTTACACACCTTCGAGACCGATCCGAGCGATAAGCCTTCCCCGAATCCGCACGTTCACGTGGTCGTGAAATCCTTTGGTTTTGACGGCCGGCGTCTGAATCCACGTAAGGCGGATTTGCAGCGTTGGCGCGATGTTTTCGCGGAGCGGTTGCGCGAACAAGGCATTGACTGCGAATCGACCCCGCGGCGCGCACGCGGCGTCATTAAGAAAGCCACCAAACAACCGCTTCATCACGCGGAAAAACGCAATCCGCGCACGCTGCGCGCAGAATCGACGGTCAAGGAAGTCGCGGCCGAAGTAATGGGTAAGACTATGCCCGCCGAGCGACCCTGGGAGGCTGCTATACGCACGCAGCAAAAAATGGTGCGTGCGACATGGCTGGAGGCCGCAAAGTCGCTGGAGAGCTCGCCTGGGGCGGCGGATAAGCAGCTTTCAGCGCGGATTCGCGATTTCGTTGCGAAGATGCCGCCGGTTAAGACCCAAAGGGAGGAAATCGCCGAGCAGTTGCGCGACCAGCTGGCGGAACGGTTGCCTTCCACGCAACGCGGCAAGGACAAGGGGCCGGAGCGCTAATCGTCGTCGAGGCGAATGCGCAGGCGTCGCAAAATGCCATCCAGCTCGGCAAGGCTGGTGAAACGCAGCGATAGCTCCCCCGCGCGCTCGTTGCCCTTGTCGAGCTGAAAGCGGCAGGGATACCCGAGCTGGTCACCTGCAACCTGAGCAATGCGTTCGTAATGCGCAGCCCATTCAGTGGGTTTGGCGGTGGGGTGATCGTCGTGCTGATCGCCTCGTATGCGGCTTTCCAGCGCGCGTACCGACCATTGGGCGTCGATGCACTCATAGGCCAGCCCGACTTGCTCGGTTTTGGGCAGGGATGCCAAGGCGCGGGCGTGGCCGAGGGAGATGCGGCCTTTCCGCAGGAATTCCTTGCATGGATCTGACAAACGGGCTTGCAGGCGCATCAGATGCCGGATTTCGTACGGCTTGCAGCTGCGGGCGCGCGCCAGCTTTTCGGTGGGCACGCCCTTGCTGCGAAGGCTTCCGACCAGCTCGACCAGGTCCGCCGGGTTGGCTGTGATTCGAATGGCATCCGCTTCCCTCTCGCTGAGGTCCGGCAGAAAGTGTTTGAGGGAGCCTGATTTGCGCATAATTGTGTGTTACGTGACACTATTTACAGAAATAATCCACTTTTTTTCAGACGGTTACAAGGTAAACAGTGCAGATTTCTAGTGGCGGGGGACACGCCAGCTTATGGTTACCTAAGTGAATCCTGTCGGGCGGCGATGGCAAACGGCTTGCGTTTCGCGCAATGTTGCGCAACACTAATCGCACAACTCAGCCCTGTACGCAGCGATTAAGTTCGCTGGCTGTTAGGGTGAAGAACCCCGGCCTCGGTCGGGGTTTTTCGTTTATAGGGACTATGGATTGTGCGGACAGCGGACTTCGTAGACGGGTACAGGTATTTAACAGTTCACTCGCTACTCCCTGCCCTCCGATGTGCTGAAAGCACAAGATCCCGCGGACGCGGTTGATCAATTGATTATTTCACGTCGATAATGAAGCCGGATTGCTGCCTCTCAGCTTGACGTAGGAACCTACATCTCTATAATTCCCCTTAACACGGCCCCCGCCTCTTGGTCCCATTGGGATTTACGCGGGGGTTATTATTTTGTGGCATCAGCGCCACCAGGTCTCCCACCCTTTCGGGGCCCCCATATCGAAAATGGACAACTTGCGGCTGGATGCCTGTTGGGGAAATTTATTCAAAAGTTCTTCGACGCGATCAGGCCAACGCGAGTTCGGACAAATTGTCGCCATCAGATGATTAGTGATGGCTAAAAGAAGGAATGGCTTAGCTATCAAATCGGGTTTACCGATAAACGCATCGCACCAAGGAATCTCCCCTACCTTCGGTAGCTTGGGCTGATCGATAACATTTCGATTCCAAAGACGGCTGTGATGAGCCACCAAATTCCGTAGGTAGTTGATCGCCCGTAGCCAGGATGGAAATACCTGCCAGTTGGCTACCCCGTATTTCGATGAAATCTTTTGCTGATCGGGTACCTTCATCATCGACAGCAATTTTGACAGAGCGCCAAAATCCATAATTTCCACGGCGACCCAGATGGGAAGATGCGGGCCGTGTTTCGCCCGATAATGCTCTACAAAATCCTCTTTCGACCTCAAGTGCAAATCGCGATACTTGTCCTGCCATAACGTGAAGGCTGTTTTGCCCGACCTCTTGTCGATCTTTCCGGAAAAGCCAGGATGCAAATATTTCTGATGCAGGTGCGCGAAGGTATCGATTGCACCGAGCAAATAAGCGATATCTACCCGTAATGCGATTTCAATCCGCTCCAGTGCATCTGACGCAAGCAGCCTCAGCTGCTTATCGAACAGGTACAGCTCAACGGCATCGAGAAATTGGGTATCTGGCACGAACTGATCGGTTCGCACAGTAATCAGCTGCCGCGTTTTCGGATCCTGCTGAATATTGAACACACGAAAGGGATACCAATAGGCGCTCAGGCGGTAGTAGCCGACACGCTCCAAATAGCTTTGGGCCGCAGCGTCATCAGTTACAACCATGCCGCGAGATTTGAGCAGCTCCAGCTGATCAGGAAACGATTTCCAAGGTCTGTTATAAGCCATCAATTCACTCCCAGGTCGCTAGGCCAGCAGCAATGACGCTCATCGCCACTTGTCTTGTGGCGACGTACTTCAACCCGGTGCAAGACATGTGGCGAGATGCGGCCAATCGCATGACGATGGATCGGTGGCATTGTCATCAGGCTGCATCCAACAAAGCGGTCACGCTCTGCAGTGCGCGGGTCCATTCCCGCGATACCAACGCTTTCAGACCTGCCTCCAGCTTTCGTCGAGACTCACTTTCAAACCAAAGCTGGTTTCGACCAGCCACTCGTGTTTTATAGCCAGGTCCTTGTCCCCACTCGTCCATGCAAGCTCGCCAGAAATGAGGATCGGCCTTCAGTGCATCTTTGAATACCGTCTGCCCCATGAGCTGAACCTTCCGAAGTAGCTCCTCATAGGAGATGTTGAGAACACGCTCCGCTTGCGCGATGAGATCTGCAGCATCTGCATAGCGGGGTGTTGCTGCCATGATCCGGCAGTGTCCAGCGAATTCATCGACGGCTTTGCCGAGGGCCATAACAGCTAGGCGCCGCGCTCCGTAACCGATGTGGTGTGAGTAACTAAGCTGTGTCCATTCGCCTTCCCGTCTGACCGCAGCACGCACGGTGCTCGCATATGCAATTTGAATTTGGGCAACCAGGCTCTCCTGAATATGACCAGGCGCCGGCGGTACATCCGCGTTTAACGCTGCCCAACTTCTAATCGTATCGCCGGCGTCACGAAGAACAGCACGAATGCGCTCTTCGCCATGGTTTCGCAGCAATGATTGCGCACCATTAATAGCTTCGCGCATCCGAGAACGGAAAAAATCTCGGGCAACATTAAGGCGTTGAATCAAGAAGTTCTGTGCGGACGAAGCGGCATCTTCATTGGCGTTATAAAAGCCGACGCTTAGCGCCTGAAGGCCCAATGGCTGTAATGCCAGCGCGACCTGCTCCGCCTTAAGTTCATAGCCTTCTTCAGCGTTTTCTACCGGGGTGCTGGTTGCATCGTCCTTCATAGCAAGTGCATCGTTAGGTCGTGCCAGAACTAGCAATGCTGCGTTTGTTTCAAGGCTGCGGACACCACTATCCTTCGCTCGTTCTAGCAGAAGTCTAGCTTCGCCTGCCGGAGCACTAGGAAATCCAGAGCATAGAACGGCCAAGGTGTGTGGATCATCAAAATGAATCTCGATATCTTCGCGCGCTGCCGTTCGGTCGATTCCTTTCGTATCGATAAATCGCACGGTCAGATCAGGGGCATTAAGCAGTTGGTCAGGGACCACCACCTCGATACGCTTAGGGAGAGTAAATTCTGAGCTGCGGCCGTTGTTGATCGCCGCAAATTCATCACGTAGCCACGCCTTAGGTGACTTGCCACAAGCGCTGTCGTACCAAATGTCGCGTCGGTCTCTACGGTGAAGCTCCATACGACTCAGGACCTCAACCACGAATTCACGAGGCGTCGGAAACTGTTCCGCCAATGCCTTCGCAGGGTCGACAGTTGTTCGCTTGCCGTCAGCCCCCCGTGGTCGCTGCACGGCAAGTCCCGCCATGTTTCTCAGCGCTCTAGCGACCTCTTTGGAAATTCCCTGCGATTCGTTTGCGGCTAAGGCGTCGTCATCGCTTGGCACATTGGCTTTTAAGACGCTGTCCGCCAAATCCGTAACGTCTTGGCGAATTTCGTCATCGCTGCGAGGCTCGATGATCAGTCCGTATCCGGGGCCAGTACGCAGATGTACTTCGCAGACGGTGATTCCTCCGCCCCCTACTTCGAGAACGGGCGTCATTGCTCCATCCTCTTTGAGTATTTCCAACCCCGTCATGCGGCAGATGGCTGTGGATTTGCCGACACCAATACTGCCGATGAAGGCTATCTGGTGATCACGTTTGAGAAGGAGCCCAGCGCTTCGTGCAAGCTCCTCGATATACTCGGTCAAGCGTCGCTCAAAGCCATGGGGGGTATCGGGCAATTCCCGAAGTTCGGCGAGCTCGCGGGCTACCAGCTCAGCTTCCCAAAGGATGTCCTGATCTGCATGATCCAGCGGTGGTTTGGGCAGAACCTTCCAGTTCCGCTGAATCGCTTTTGAAAGCTCCGCGGCTTCAGGGGTATCGAGTTGAGCCAGGATGTCTTGTACTTCCTGCAGGGACACAGTGCGATCCCCGCTTTCGATCCTGGAAAGAACTGCCTGGGATAGAGATACGCGCTTGGCAAGTTCCGCCTGCTTCACACCACTGCGCTCACGAACCTGCATGAGGTGGCGACCCACTTCGATCGAATTTAGCTCGTTTTCATTATTCACGGCAGTTATCCAGAAAGATTTCTACTGGATGATAGCAATCTTTCTTAATAACTCAAGCATTTTATGAATGCCATTCTAGTGAGGTGGTGCAGGCCTTTAGCCGAATTCAGCCGAACCGAATGCCAAACAATCCTCCGTCATCAGTAGCGTCTGTCAGGCGTCTGGGAAGCACATAGTCGTTGAGGTCGAAACCCTCAATCGTTTCCTTGAAGGCATCGTCCTCGTTCATCGTCACGATGTACTGGAACCCCAATTCCTTTGAAATTTCCGCGCCGAGGCGTAGTGCGCTGATTACCTGTCGACCGTCAACACCATCGAACAGATGGCTGTCATGGATGAGGAAGCCAGGGCCCATCTGGCGCTTGGCGCACAAGCGCATGAGCATCATGTCGAAGCAGAAAATCTGCATGTTCTTGATGCCTTTGCTGCGTTCACCCTGCATTGGAAACTTGAAGATAGGCCCGTTGGATGTTTCGTCGATCGTCATACTGCCGGCCGACTCATAGAGTCGCTGCGAGGTTTCTTCGAAGGCGACGATGGCATCAGACAGGCGGTCTTTCTGCTCTGCAAAGTCGCGCCTCAGCCGGATCGTGAGTCGGTTGCGCTCGATCTCCAGTTCGTTTTTGGTACCCTCCAACTGCTCGGCGGCTTCAAAGCGCTGCCGCAAGGATTCCACCTCGGACTCCAAGCGCCCCAGCTCCCCCTGTAGCTTGAGGAATTGGTCCAGCGCGCCATGACTCTTGAGGATGCCCATGATTTCAGCGCGACGTTGGTCGAGTTGGGCTTTCTTTCCATCGCGAATCTCGATACGCAGTTTTGCCGCTTCCAACTCGCTGGACAGATAGTCCTTGCGATTACGCACCACCGATTCGTGAAAGCTCTTTACATCTTCGTAGCGTTGCTTCACCAATCCGGGCAGCGCGACGCCCGCCTCCTGATAGATCGTTTGCAAGTCCTCCAGGTCTGGAGGAGTTTCGGAGGTTAGTGCGCCTTCCAAGTCGCGGATGGCAGAGAAGTCGATGGTGTTGGCGTTGGCAAGCTCATTGAGCTCGCGGGTCAGCTTGGCGCTTTCGACTTCCAGCTCCCGGTACTCCGGCAGTACCTGAAAATTTTCATTCTCTGCGTAGAGTTTCTTGAGGCGCGCTTCCTGCAGGGTCAACTGCGTGCGCAAGTCGGCCGCTTTGCCGATGATCGAACCGAACGCGCCGGTTCCAGCCGCCTTCTTCAATTCTTCCAAGGTCTTTTCACGATCGCGAACCACTTGCCAATCGCGCGCAATCTGCCAGTCCAGTCCGAGCAGAAACATCAGCGCCATTTGCATGTCGCCCGTTCCCTGCATGCCGGCCTGTTTTTCCGGGGTTGTGAAGGCACTGCTCGCTTGTCGGCGCACGAAGTAGGCAAACAGCGACCGAAACGACGGCGGCTTACTGCCTGCGGCTTCGAGGCTACTCAAGCCGAACATGCTCTCGCCAAGAAACGCGCACCAGTCTGTCGCCGAATACTTGACCTTGGCCGCTGGCGGGGTCGTTACGTAGATCTTGGCTTTGGCACTGCCACTGCGTTCAACGACGGTGCGCGCATCCCCCAGATCGAAGTCCATGCCGAAGGTGTATTCGGCCAGGTCGGGAGTGCGGAAGATGGAATCAGGACCAGCTTCGGAGCCCGTCAGAAAATGCACCAGCTCGACGAAGCTGCTTTTCCCTGCCCGATTGCGCGTTTGCTTGCTGCTCGCACCCTCGGTCTTTTGGGCAAGCAGTATGTTCAAGCCTGGCGTCAGATCACCGAGATTCTTGAACGTGGGCAGCGTGCTGAAAATGTTGTGGATCAAGCTGGCCTCCGTGCCACCAGGCCGTTTTCGAGTTCGATGGTCCCCAGGGCGTACAGAAGATCTAGCGCGAGCAAAAACCAGTCATAGGTGATCCGCCGAGGAAGAGTGGCACCCACACTCCCGGCTGGCCTGTTCAATTCCTCCCACAGTGCGGAGACGGTCTTGGGGCGAGCGAGGAAAGTCAGAACGTGGCCGCCGACGGTCAACAGCGCGCGATCCTGCGGCAGATGTTTGGATGGCAGGATCATGCTGGCTTCACCGACTGCGCGTCTTCAAAAATCTCGCACTTGTCGAACAGATAGGCCATCACAGCCAGCACGGCGGCCTTGTGCGTCGGTGTCGTATTCGCCATCCCTCCGGCCCAAGCTTCGAGTCGGCCAAAGATTTCGTCAGGATGGAGTTGGGGCGTTGCATCCCTCAAGGTCACGTATTCGTTTTTGAATGCCGAGGCAATTTGCTCGCCGTAGACGGGATTCTTCCAGTCGTCGAAGAATTTCATGACCAACGGTGACTTCTGCATACCGATTTTCAGGAAATCAGCGACGGCCTGAGACAGAAGGTTTGCTTCGATCTTCCCGCGCGATACATCTTTGACTTCACTGGCCGCCGGCGCAGGGGCGACGCTGATATGCGTGAGCACTGCCATCAAATCGCTGTACCCCAGATTGACGTTCGCTTCCATGGTCAGCGACAGACCAAACCACGACTCCAGATCCTGCAGGCTCAGTTGGCGAAACGTCGCCAGCATTTCTTCATATCCGCAATGGCCAATCTTGATCTTCGGGTTGTCTTGCCCGAGTTTGGCCAGCACTTCGATGATGTGGGGGCCTAAGCGACCATCGGGCGCGTTATGGACAAACGTCCATTCATCGAAGTATTTTTCCCAGTGCTCTTTTGCACCCTCGAAATCCTCGTTGATTTTCTTGATCGCTTCCGCAGCCGTCAACTCGTTGGGGGCGTAACTCTGGAACAAAGTACGCGCCGAAGGCAGGTACCCATCGTTTTTCCGGTCACCGACATTGCCCCATGGTCGGCAGGCCATGAAATCGTTTGGGTGGGCCTTCGCCATCAGTTTCTCGAACAAGCGTTGAAATCCGTCACCCTTGGACTCCAAAAAAGCAATGCGGAAATCTTTCTCGTAGTTGAGCTGCTGTATGCGATCCATCGACTCACCCAACACTCACCGGAATTAACGTCATGGTGTCATTGCCGAAAATATCGATCACCTTCACCGCAACAGTATATCGGCCTGGCGCTTGGTAAGTGTGTTGCGCAGTGACAAGTTCAAGATCGCGACTTTGCCTAGTGCGGAAACTCTGCCATTCATTTTCGAAGATATAGCCGCCCGTCCAGCGTTCCTCGAATTGCGGCATGGACAATTCGCCTTCGGCTGGCCTCAGGCCTGACAGTGAATCGACGCCGTTTAGACCTGTCCCTACCGGGACCTTGATTATTTCCTTGCGGCTCATGTAATCAAAATCAACGGCCCAATAGTCCACCCAATCTGTCCAGCGTTTGGTTAGCCTTTCTTTCGTCACAATACCTTCCCTATTTTTACTCACCTTATAGAGCTGGCCTTGTTCGCACATAACTTCACTCTTGCCCTCCTTCATGGTGGCAATGGCAGCCTCGGCGGCGCCTTGGGTGTAATAAACAGAAAAATCCGTCAGCTCTATTGTGACTGCAAGTTTGCTTTTCTTTTCGTAGCGCGGGGTGGCTTCGACAAAACTAATGTCATGAAAAACTACCTGGCCTTTGTCCACGGCACGCTTGTCGAAAACCTCGGCTGGAATATATTTGGGCGCTAAATCAATCCCTTTGCTACGAGCCTCTTCCAGGACAGCCGGGAATAAACCCATCTCAAATTCGAATGCCAATACATCCGCGCGGGACGCACCGCGCTTACGACATTCGGTAATGACCTCTTCGACGAACAACCGACCGACGGGTAAATTAATCGGCCCAATTACAACCAGTCGGCCGTTGCGAGCGCCCTGGAAAAAGCCATCTTGAGGCTGGGCGCCTTCGCTATCGCCAAAACCGGTCGCCTTGTAGGCGCGCAAAATTAATTCGCGGAATTCCCGCTCTTTCTTGGCCAGAGCCTGTTCTTTTTGCGCGCTTGTTAGACGGCCGCCCACGTTCAAATATGCTTGTCGCTCGTAACGGCCAAGATTCAATACTTCAAAAGCGCGGAAGTCCTTCTCTGCGGCTCTGAGGCCACGTTGAATACCTATAAGTCGTTTGCGTGTCGTATGTATTCCAAATTTCCCTAAGTCAGTAGTAATCCATTTTCGACCTAATTTTTCGGCGACTGCGGCAGTGGTGCCAGATCCACAAAAGAAATCGGCAATCAAATCACCTTCGTTAGTACTTGCATTGATGATGCGCTCTAAAAGCGATTCTGGTTTTTGCGTCGGAAAAAATAGATTCTCAGTTTTGTCGGCAGGTTGAAGCATTGAGAGTCGCCAAACATTATCGACCACTCGCTCCGTTCGATTTGTATAAAGCACATTTCCATCGCTATCACGAGCATTAATCATTCGGCCACCAACTTTCACGCGCTGGAGCTGTTTAACAGCCTTTTCCCTAGCCTCCTCAAGTGGGTGGAAACAATATCCTTTCTTTCGATCCTTTACATACCAAAGTATCGTATCGGTGGAGCGAGGGAAAACACCTTTTCGCGTGTCTGGCATCTTGTTGTAGTAATACCAATAGAGCTCGTTACGGAAATTGTCGCGGCCAAATGTTTCGTCAAGAATCAACCTCAAATAAGGCGATACGCGCCAGTCACAATGAAGAAAGATACTGCCATCGTCCGCAAGCAAGTCGCGCATCAATATCAGCCGCTCGTAAATCATGCTGATAAAACTATCTGTTCCCCGTCCCCACGTATCGCGGTAAGCGATTTGCTCTAAAAGATTTGCTTCTTTGTGAAAAGTCTCATCCCCGATTTCAATATCCATACTGAAATCCGCACCGACGTCGAAAGGCGGATCGATGTATATTAATTTTAGGCCGCCAGCATCTTCAATTTGTTGGCGCAATGCACCGGCCTTCAGCGATGACAAGATAAGTTTGTTATCTCCCCAAATCAGCTTGTTAGTCCAGCCGCGTTGCTGCCGGCCGCGACTATCGAACAAGTCTTCCTGGATTTTGGTTTCGGTGCGCGGCTCGTCAATATGCTCCAGCGTCTGAAATGGCAACACGGTTGTGCACACATCCCGCGTTTTTCCGTTCCAAACCAATTCGACTTCGCGCTTATCTTCGAAGAGGATAAATCGATATTTTTCTGGTAACGGTTTGCCCTGCTGAATCAAGTTAACCAAATCACGCTGTTCGGCTTCGCTCAGGTCATAGGTCGTTTTATCGTGGCGTGCCATGGTTAGTTCTCTTGATATTCACGGAAAGTACTCACGAGCCCCGCGAATGACGACGGCTTGTGCTTTTCGAAACTGTTTTGATCTACATAGACAAATCCATAGTGTGGTCCACCTTCTGCCGTGCTGGCTTCGGTGGCATCCGCACACCACTGCTTGAGGCGTGCCATTTTCTGCGGTACGTCTAATTCTTCGCGGCCCTTGGTCTCAACGATCCAGACATGGCCATCAGCGGTACGCACGATAAAGTCGGGCGTATAGGTCGACAAATCACCGTCAGCCTTCACGTAATCCACCTTAAAACCGACAGCCATATAATTTTTGCCGTGGGCCTGCACATCGGGTGCGCTTTCCAAAAAAACCGTAAATGCGAGTTCTAAGCTATCGGCGTTTACTTCGCCGACAATGCGATTGAAAACCGAGCGTTTAACCGGGATAAACGCTCGCGGCTCAGTACGGAATGGACGGGTATCACGCAACCGAATATAACCTTCAATTCGCGAGCTGCCCGTGTCTCGGATGGTTAGCGTATTAATCGCAGTACGGAAATGGTCAAACAAAATCTTTCCCACTTCCGCCTCAGATAAATTGCGTAGAATTACTGGGTCATTCAAATCCACCGAATGAACAAATAGGTGATCACGGATGAATGTTTTGACCTTTGGATACAGCAAGTCATATCCACCGACCAAGCGTAATTCCTTGAGTAGCTGGCGCGCAAAGAACGCTACCACCGAGCGGTAATCTGCGGTGCCGCTGTTGTCGAGCTGAATAGTGTGATCGACCTCGGCATCGAGCATCGTCTTAAAAACGATTTCCCGGGTCTCCTCATCTGTGAAGGGCTTAATGGGCAATTTAGGATTGCCAAACGTTGCAGGGTCTAGTTCTGCTAAATCTTTAAACTCACGATTGAAACGACGCGTTAATCGCGGTAATGCAATGTCCAGCTCATCTAGATCCTTTTCTGGAGATTGAGTGTCCACTTCAACGACCAAAGAATCATTTCGCGCGCCTCCCCCTGTCCCGCCCATGGCAACGCGCTCGAACGTGACCCCTTCACTTTGGATAGATTCGACAAAATCCATAAATGCCGGCGTGCCCATGACTGAAACGGTTTCGCGTTCGTCACTGCCGAAATACATGCGTCGAAGTCCGCGCCCCAAAGTTTGTTCGGGCAGTATGTTGCTTTTGGCGGCGAAAGCACGCAGGCCAACGATGACCGTTACATTGCGCACGTCCCAGCCCTCTTTAAGCATCAACACTGACACGATGGCTTTATAGGGCGATTTCCAGGTATCAATCTCGTTAGACTGTTTACGAAGCAACTCCAGCTCGTCTTTACTCTTGCCAGAAGATGCTTCCGAAATTTCGCCGTTGGCCTTGGTGTGAATAACCAATACGGCGTCCTGTAACTCAGGACAAATTTTCTGCAAATGCTCGCCAACTTCGTCGCAGTTTTTGGTGTCATCCACCATCACGAACAGCACAGCTTTTTTCCCAAGCTGTTCATGCTCCGCGTAACTCTTTCTCCACTCTTCAACACCCAGCTGCAGATAATCTGCGTATTTCTCAGAAATTATGGGGCTTTTGTGTTCGGTGAGTTTTGCTCTGCTGGCCGCGTCCGGCAAAACTGGGTGCTTCACGACATTTTGTGCAATTGCTTCCACCAACGGATAGTCACTGACAGTTTGTGCAAAAATGGCACCGTTGTTGTGGCGCGGTGTAGCGGTTACATCGATTTGAATGGCCAAGTGCAAATCCTTTTGCAAAAGCCGGTGATGAATATCTTGAATGCATTGAAACCATGCGAGACGCGAATCGTGAATGTGGTGGGCTTCATCATTAAATACTGCGAGTTCGTTTATTTCCCGCACGATTTCGCCCAAATCTGTATTGCTGTCGGAGGTCTTTCCGACAGGCTTATCGCCGAAGGGCGCCAAGAAATAGTTGCGAAGGTCATCATCATCAAGTGTCGGCTCCGGCACCTCGCCCAGATACACACGATGGATATTTGTTAGGAATATATTTCCGGTCGGGCGCACGATGCGCACGTCATCTTGAATATGTAGCGCAATTTGAAAATCATCTCGCCAATTCTGGCCGGCATGGCCATTGTCTGGCAGCACGGGATCATCAAAGAAGATTCGCAAACCATCGAAGTCCGCTCGCAAGCGATCGAGCACGATAATGTTGGGTGCGATTAATAGGAAGTTGCGCGCGAGCGTCGAACCCAGCTCATACAATTTGTGGAAATAGCTCCAAGCTGTCAGTAACGACAGCACTTTAGTCTTGCCCGCCCCCGTGGCCATTTTCAGTACAAAGCGCGGCCAATCTTCGTCAAACATATTGCTCGATAATGCGCCTGACGCATCAAAGCGCATCAAGTCGAACTTGTCGCGAGCGCCGCGCACGTCGTAGAGCCAAATTACGGTTTCAACCGCCTCACGCTGCGCAAAATAATATCGGAAAGGGCTTTGGGTGCCGTCCGCTTGCTCCATTAAATGCGGTGTTTCGAACCACCAATGCAGCAAGGCTCGCGACGTGGCAGACACGCCAGCGTAGTCTGCATCGCGCCAGGCTTTTACTTCCTCCCGCACTTTTGCCACCAGCGGCGGCAAAAGTTTTTCATACGCAGTGCTGCGCAGCTCTTCCGCTGCCGGAAACCACCGAAAATCGGGAGCCAGTTCTTCGTAGGGCGATAAGGGGAAATTCGGATGTAGGGCCAAGGGTGTTTATCCTAAAACGTTATTGTTTCGTCCCAGTAAAACCAACTGGTCGCATTGGATGTGGTGCACGACTTCTCAGAGCCAGAATGGATTGAATTTATCGTGTTAGTCGGAGTCGGTGTCCTCGGCAAAAATCGCATCCACATCGCGTGCACCGTGCAATACGCGAATAATTCGCACACCATCGGCCATGGGCTCGTAAAAGACGATGTAGCTACCCTCCGGGAAACTGCGCAATTCTGCCGCTAATTCCGGTCGAGCGCGACCCGCTTGAGGCTGGTCGGAAATGATTTTGGCGTGATCAACGATGGCATCGATGACGCCATCGGCGGCTGTGGGATTTTCGAGCGCAATATGCAGCCAGATGTCATCGAGATCGGTTTCAGCGCGACGCGTGAGGACGACGCGGGCCAACGACTTATCTCGCGCCAGGCTGTTGGTTGAGCCGTGCGCGGCCGCGCTGCTTGATGGCATCAGCGTCTAGCTCGCCGGCGTCGCCGCTGTTCAGTCCTTCTTGAATATCCTGGCGCAGCTGCTCCAATTTGAGGGCGCGCACGCGATCTTGCGTGTCCATCAGGCGTAGTGCTTCGCGCACCACTTCGCTGGCGTTGTTGTACAGCCCGCCAGCCACCTTGCTGCGCACCATTTCTTCCAGTTGCGGGGTCAGATTGATGTTCATTGTCTAGAGCCTCCACTCGGCTATGCCTTATTTCTACGTAAGTTGTCCATCATTGTCAATGTTTGACATGCTGCTGCACCAATGGATGCGTGCCAATCCTTTGGGAAACCGAGATTCTCCAGGTGCTGTCGTGATGCTATAGCCAGCTGTGTCGCGTTGTACGTCGGGCCTGGAGCCCGTCTCACCCATTTCGGCTTCAAGCGACCATGCCACATCCTCAACCTCCGCCCGCCCCCAAGGCGGCAGGCTCGCGCTATGCGCTCGCGTTCCGCCAGCAGCGCCTAAACAGATCGAGCGCGTTGCACTCGAACTGCTTCCTGCGCATTTGTCCCCCACAAACCGGCTCGTCGCCCGACGTTGGCTTCCTTGAACTGTGGTTGCTGATCTTGCCCCATGTATCCGCGCTTTAGATGCGAGGCGGGTAAATCTGATTTATCACTTCTGCATTTGTTCGTAGGGTAGTCAAGCTGCCTGGATGCAAGATTGACGAGCCGTGCGCCAGGCTATTGCGGATTTTGTGGGCATTCTCTGTAATGGCTTTAACCATATCCATATTAGCCATTTCTGTTGCGACCTCCTCCTCACTAGGCTGTTCGATAGGCATGTTGGGCTCTTCTTCGAAACCATGTTCTTGCGACATCCTTACTGCTTTATTGAGTTCAGCGAAGTGCCTTGCTCGCTCGTATAGACTGGGAAACCCTTCATTGGTGATCCACTTTTTATCTTTGGCGTGTAGCAAAAGTTTAGACAGCAAAGGGGGACGCTTTTCGGAGTTGGCTTGGGGAGGATTTTCGGCCAGAAACCTTTCCCTCAACGCCATTTCAACCGCAGCGAAGGAGATTAATTCCGAGACCTGATGAAAGCGGTATGCAAACCATGAGTACAAGGAAAGGTTTTTGGCGGTCTCGAACAGCTGTCTGACCTGCAAGGGAACGCTATCATTCAGCGTGATTTCGCTCAGAGCCTGATGTCTTTCCTCTAGAGTTGCTGGAAGAAATTGTTGGCGTTCGTCTGGCTCGTATATCCGGTTTAGTGGCTTTAGCGGGTCTTCCACGTCCTTACCGGTCATAGTTCCAACATC
>CAYPEN010000004.1:100186-191344 GCA_964409875.1 uncultured Gammaproteobacteria bacterium | reverse complement strand
TCGATATCAAGTCCTCGGGACGCAACATCAGTTGCTATCAAAACCTGTAGGTTGTGATTCTTAAATTCGGTAATAGCCCTCTGTCTCTGGCTTTGGCTTTTGTTCCCATGAATTGCCATAGTCCGAAAGCCTCTCATAACTAATGCCTTATTTAGTTTTTCCATACCCCATTTTGTCCGCCCAAAGACGATAACTTTATTGAATTCCGGCCGGATCAAAAGGTCGTGAAGAACATCAATTTTTTGACGGCCATGCTCGAGACGAATGATATCTTGTTCTACATTTTCTGAAGTGTTTTGTTTTTTGACCGTAACTGTCACGGCATTGGAAACAAAGCTTTTTAAAATCTCATCGGTTTTTCCATCGATTGTTGCAGAGAAAAAAAGTGATTGCCGCTTTTTCGGAAGGAATGAGATAAGAAATTTGATGTCATGAATGAACCCAA
Source organism: uncultured Gammaproteobacteria bacterium (assembly GCA_964409875.1). GTDB lineage: Bacteria > Patescibacteriota > Microgenomatia > Levybacterales > GWA1-39-11 > JAUSNA01. The sequence continues at coordinate 190,899 of CAYPEN010000004.1, read as the reverse complement.
TATCGACCATCCGGTCAACTTCATCAAGAACGATATTTTGGAATAGGGACAAATTGAGGTAGCGCCGTTGAATTAGGTCTTTGAGCCTGCCCGGTGTTCCTATAACAAAATGCGGACTGTGTCTTAAAGCCTGTGTTTGCCTTTTAATATTTGCTCCGCCAATAGCCGTCACGACTTCAAGGTCAGTACCTCGTGCAAATATTTTGAATTCATCGCCGATTTGGACTGCCAACTCCCGTGTTGGGACAACAATAAGAACTCTTTGGTTGCGGTCAAGATAACACTTATTGATCAGAGTTATAAGAAAAGCTGCTGTTTTGCCGGTTCCCGTATTTGCAATTCCGATAAGGTCGCGCCCATCTAAAATATGCGGAATTGCCTGGTCTTGAATTGCCGTAGGCATAGTATATCCATGGTCGGAAATATTGCGCTTCAATTTATCTATAATGCTGTAGTCTGAAAAGCTGTTGGTTGGGGTATATTTCTCTTGATCTCTATTTTCAACCGCTTTTTTAACAAAAAGATTTGGGTCAAGCGGCCGGGGTACTCCCCTTGCATTACCGCGCCGTCCAAAATTACCGCCTGACGGACGGTTCCTATTACTTCTAAAATTGTTGTTTGAGTTATACATTTTTTATTCTATGATATGCAAATAATTCTGCTCAAAGTTGAAGAGTTTTATGAGGTAAGATACGAGGTCTAAAGTGGTATCTTTATCCTAAATTAAAAAACTAAACATATTAAGCAAAGCTTAGCCTTGCCTTTAAGCAGATGTATTTGCATACAACCTGCGAATATAGATATTATAGCACATTATAAAACCTATAGCAAACTATAGGGTGAATTGGGAAGCTCGCTATTTAGTATCTAATTTAGTAAAATAATAGACTGAGTTTGAGTACTTTGCTGTCGGATCGTCTAATGGTAGGACGACAGAATCTGGATCTGTCTATCTTGGTTCGAATCCAGGTCCGACAGCAAAGTACTCAATCTGAATCCGTTTACAACTTCATCTTTTGATAAAATTACATGCTTGGTGTTCGAATCCCTGCACGACTGCAAGGTTAAATATTGGGTGTTTCGTTCACAGTAGGTCGATTATTTGTGACCTCGTATTTTGTCAGAAATTATTTTTCCGTCGCTAAGCTCTATATTCCTGTCTGCAATTTTGGCATAATCACTTTCATGCGTTACCATAACAACCGTCAGTTTTTTTTCTTTGTTAAGTTTTAAGAAAATATCAAGAACTACTTTCGATGATTCCGAGTCTAAATTTGCAGTTGGCTCATCGGCAAAAAGGACTTTGGGAGTATGTACAATTGACCTTGCTATACTAACTCTTTGCTGCTGGCCTCCTGAAAGTTGATTGGGAAGATTGTATAATCTCTCTCCTAATTCCACACTTTCAAGGGCTAGTACCGCTTTTTTTTCGGCTTTTTCTCTTTCTTCTCCCATCATAATTAATGGAAGTAGTACATTTTCAAGAGTGGTAAGGGTTGGTATCAAAGCATAATCCTGGAATATAAAACCAAAATTATTTCTTCTATATAGCACGCGTTCACTATCGGACAATAACGAAATCTCTTCATCATCAACTATAATTTCTCCTGATGTTGATTTGTCCAGAAGGCTCAATTGATAAAGGGTTGTACTTTTTCCGGCGCCTGATTTGCCGGTAAGGGCTATAAATTGCCCGCTCGGTATATCAAATGATAGGTTTTTCAAAACCGTTACTTCACCCGCACCCGAAGAAAAAGTTTTAACTAGATTTTTTACTCTAATCATAATTATCTTCCCAAAATTGCATCAAGTGTATTTTGCTTTGTCACAAGCCTTGCCGGAATAAATCCAGACAGTAAAGATGTAATCAACAGAATTACAGCTCTAACCGTAACATCCTGTACCGAAATTGCAAGTGCACCCTGTCCTAGTGGATAATTTATGGGGTGAATTGAAAAGAAAGGTACAAGAAAACCCAAGAGCAGAAAACTGGCAATAATTATCCCGGCAGTTGCATAAAACAAAGCCTGAATTATATATGAAATTTCTATTGCTGTAGTTGTGATGCCAATTCCTTTTAAGATGCCTATATATTTCCTTCTCGTGATGGCATTAACATAAATGACGATGAAAATTGTGATTGCTCCGACAAAAAGAGCAATTGAGCCGACTATATTTCCCAAGAAAGCAAAAGTATCAGTTATCTGAGCCGTACCGTTAGGGATTGCTTCCTCTGCAGTTTGAATCTGCACCTCATAAGATGAGGGAAGATTTGTGAGGATATATTTTTTTACCTGGAGGTCTGAGGAACCAGGTTGAATTTTTATAGCAATCTCATTGGCATTTAATGAATTACGATTAATAAGTTTTCTCATGGAGGATTGGTTCATGAAAATCCTTCCGTCTATAGTTGGATTGTTAGTTGTTATGACTCCTTTTATAACGACCTGTTTTTGAATACCATTAACGGTAAGGCGTACTCTGGAGCCGACATCGGCTGTTTGGAGTGTCTTGCTACCTGCTGTATCTGCGCCGCCTCTTACAGTTGTGTATTTTTTGATAAGGGTTGACCCAAGCACAACCGCATCAACATCTGATTCATTAAGATATGAGCCGGCAACAAGCTTTGCAGACAAATTGGAAACCCCGTCTTCCTTTTTTGGGTCAATTCCTGTAAGTGTTCCTATAGCCACTTCGGGGATATCGGTTAATCTGATTTTGGTTTGGTATTTGTATTCAAGAGTAGCAGGCTCAGTATATCGGGTAGTAGAGTATCCGACAGACGGTGTATTTTTTATGACATTTGTTACGATTTGGGTATTGGTGATTGTATTCTCGTGCGAAGGCGGTGTCAAAAATACATCACCGGTATAAAAATGCCTGTAGGTGCCGATAAGTCCTTGTGCTAACCCGATAAGAATACCCCCGAGAAGAACCATATTTAGAAATGTCAGGGTCATTACAAAAATAATAAGAGCGGTTGTCCAGGGATTGCTTCTTTTTATTTCACGAATAGCAAGGAATAATCCTACCGAAGGAGAGGCATTTTTGAACTTCATGTTATTTATCTTTCAGATTGGCTATGATGACTGTCCCTTCCTTAAGTCCTCCGGTTATCTCAGATTTTGTGATGCCGGTTGTTCCGACTTGTACTTCAAGAAATTTATTGTCTTTTGTCTTTACATATTCTTTACCGTCTTTATATACAATTGAGCTGTTTGGGACATCAATTACACTATTTCTTCGTAAAGTTTCTACGTCGATAATCGCTGTCATTTTTGGTTTGACAGTTAATGGAAGAGTATCAGGATGAATTCGCGCTTTATACGTAACTATTCCTTGTGAATCATCACCAACCGTGCCAATTATTCCAACACGGCCACTAAAAGTTTTATTTGCAATTGCATCAAATGATATTTTTACGCTTTGTCCTTGCCTTATGCGGGCTGCGTAATCTTCGCTAATAGAAGCTTCAATATATGGATTTTGTAAATTTACTATGGAGAGTATTGAACTGTCTGTTAGTGTTGTATTTTGTGTTGTAGTTGATAACATATTCACTTGGTCACCGATAGTAGAGAGTAAGTTGGTAACTGTACCTTGAGCCGGGGCATTAACTGTAGTGCTTTGTGTTTCTCTATATGCATCAAGTGTCTTTTCGACTTGCGCTTGGGCGGCTACAACTGCAACATCGGCGTTTTTAAATGCCTGCTCCGACGCTTCAAAATCTTTTTTGGATTGGGTAACTGCAGCATCTATTTGCTTCTTTTCCAAGTCTGTATAATCCTCTTTAGTAGAGGGGTTTTGGTTGTGGTTGTTTTTATAGTTTTGTGTATTTTGTGTGCTCAAATATGATTGTTGTTTGGTCCACATTGAAGCGTCTAAGCTTTGTTTTGTGTTCTTGGCAATTTGTAGTGAACCTAATGCAGAAGCGTAATCTGCATAGGCCGCTTTTTTTTGATCTTCAGTTGCCGTACTTTCTACATGGAACAATGGATCTCCTTTACCAACTCGATCACCGTTACTTACATAAAGCTCATCGATTATTCCATTTGTTGGGGAGTTTACCTGGATTTGGGATGCAGTCATATAGACCCCACTTACCTGGATACTATCAACCAAGTCTTCTCTTTTAACAACATAAAGTAAATCGGTGCTCGGCTTTTGGAGGAGCATAAAACGTAAAAGAATAAGAAATATGATTATTAGCGGTAAAAATAATAACTTATTTTTTTTGAATAATGCGTAAGGATTTGTCATGTTATTTTTGTTCTCTAGTAATGCCATTAATTAATTTTGACATAATATTTATCATAGTCCTAATATCATCTTCATTTATATATTTAAGGATTTTGTGACAGTTGTTTTTTACAAGTGCCGGCAATTCCCTCGATTCAGTTTTGCCTTTGGGAGTAAGAGCCAATCTTACCGTTCTTTTGTCGTTTTTATCACTTGTTTTTTCTATCAATCCGCTTTTGACCAGTCTATTTGTGAATTGAGCAACTGCTGGAGATGACATTTGAAGGGCTGAAGATAGTTCGCCTATTGTTGAGTTCTGATGTTCTGATAAATATAAAAGAGCATGTAATTGTAAAAAGGTCGCCGCTTTTTTGTGGGCGGAGATACCAATTATTTCGGTCCTCAATCTTTCTATCTTAATTATTGTTTGGAAAAATTCTTCAAATAATTCTCTTTTTTTTGTATCCACAATATTATCTAATCACGTTAGATAAAATTAGTCAAGTGTAATTTCTCTGCATAAAAAAGCTCAAAAAATCTAATAATGAATCAATTAAGAAATATTTGAATAGTGTCGGCAGATGCTTGTGGGTGTACAATAAATATATGAAATTAAACAAGCCTGCTTTAAAGGATGCTCTTTTAACTGCACTTTATATTATATTGGTAGCAAGTTTCATGTTTTATGGAGGAGAAGCAAAAATAGGACGGTCACATTCTTTTTTGGTTCCAATTACAATTCTAATGCTTTTCGTAACTTCAGCTGCAATTACAGGATATCTTATTTTCGGAAAACCTTTACAAATGTATCTAGACGGTAAAAAAAGGGAGGCTATTAATCTTTTGACACACACTCTCATATATTTTGCCGCAATTACGATTTTGGCAATTATTTTACTGGTTGTATTCACAAGATAGAACTTGCAATGTCGAAAGCAAGGAGTAATATTAATTTAAGATATGGCAAAAGAGAAAATTGTTGTTGACAACAGGAAAAAATGGCACCGTCACGTGAGCAACAACAGTGCCCCCGGCGTTATTTACGGTCTGGGGGTTTTAGGGGCAATAATTTATTATTTACAACATGCAACCACATTCTGGATGGGAATTATAGGGATACTAAAAGCAATTGTCTGGCCGGCATTTATTGTCTTTCGACTACACGAATTCTTCAAGCTCTAATTTCTTATCTTTTTGCTCTTTTTTTCTCTGTTATTTTTTTGACCTGGTTGACTGCCGTATCAAGGATTGCGTCCCCTACTGTTTCTGCCATCCTTGCCGGATGAGTAACAATATCTTTTGCTTCATCAAGCTTCCTTTCCACGGTATTCACAATTTCACCTAATTTAGACCGGATGTAAATAAGAACAATAATAAGAACTGCAAGAAGTAATGTCACCAGACTCATCGTTATTATTGCGACAATATAAAAAGTGTTTTGTAATGTAAGATTAGGCATGTGCGTGACTTCTTGTAGCAACCGGCTTCTCATTGCTCATCTTTTTGCCGATTTTTTTTGTCGTGTCTCCAATCACCTTCTTCGCAACCTTTTTACCTTCCTCAATGTTGCCTTGTGCATTCATGTTTTCCATAACCTGAACCGCTTGTTTTCTTACCGTATTGATGACTTCACTAACTTTTTTACGGTTATCTTTATTGCTCAAGGCAGCTGATGCGGCTACTCCAACACTTGCTCCAACTGCTGCTCCTGCAACACCCGCAACTATTGGATTAATCACACCTTTCCCACTGGCCATTCCTCGATAAGCACTTTTTTTGCCATCCGTTTTTTTCTTTTTAGGCATATCTATCACCTCTTTTCATGTATCAAAATTCTACCGAATTGCTATTTGGAAAAGGTGTAGATATTGAAAGAAGTGGGTAAAGGCACCAAAAGCGATGGATTATGGGAGTATAATTTGGTTGTGAATGTAAAAAACAAGATTGCGATTGTAACAGGTGCTTCATCAGGTATAGGACGTGCCACAGCCATCTTACTGTCTTCAAAAGGCGCAAAAGTGGTTTTAGCATCAAGAAACCAAAAAGAGCTTGAAAAGCTGTCGGGGCAATTGAAAGATAGTATTGTAGTACCAACAAATGTTACGGACAACAAGCAACTTGATAACCTTGTAGTACAAACTGTAAAAAATTTTGGAAAAATTGATATTCTCATCAATAATGCAGGTAGAGGATACGATGCTTTGATTGAAAAAATCGAAGATGAAAAGTTCTTTGAATTATTTCGGCTTAACCTTCTTGCACCGCTTCATTTGATGCAAAAAATTATCCCCATCATGCAAAAAAATGGTGGCGGTTCAATCGTTAATATTTCGTCGGGCACATCTCTTATGGAAATTCCAACGGTAGGTGCCTATTCCGGATTAAAGCGAGCATTAAATGGCATTTCATTCACCGCACGGGAAGAACTTTTTCGTGACAACATAAAAGTAAGCGTCGTTTATCCTTTCATAACCGACACAAATTTCTATAAAAACATTATCGGCCAACCACGGAAAGCTTTAGATATAAGACGTGATAAGAATGTAACTCCTCCCGATTCATCCGAATTTGTTGCAGAAAAAATTCTCCTTGCGATAACTACGGGCGATAAAGAAATATTTGCCCATGATTGGATGAAGAAAGTCCAATAGCCCAACTTCATACTTACTCTGTTATACTCTATACATTATGTTTGAACGCTTCTTCCCATATATCAGAAGTCCTCAACTTGAAGCACTTGAAGATACGATAGGTGCCTTTCTTATCCACCAAGCAGTATTTGCCCCTTTTTTGCTTTTGTTCATTGAGGAGTCAGGAATTCCGCTTCCGATACCGGGGGATGTTTACCTTGCTTTTACCGGTTATCAAGTGTCTAAAGGGTCTCTCCCATACTGGGGTGCATTTGCCATGCTACTGATTGCAGTACTTGCCGGATCATCAATTTTGTATTTTATCTCCGCTAAATGGGGAACACTTTTGGTTGACAAAATTGGTATTTATCTCCACCTCAATCAAAAAAAGTTGAAAGAAGTAGAGAAGGATTTTAAAAAATACGGAGTTTTCCTCATTATTTTTGGACGGCATATACCAGGTTTTAGGATTCCTATAACTGTTTTTTCCGGAATTTCAGGAGTTCCTTACCCGACTTTTATAATCAGCACATTCATCTCCGTTGTTTTTTGGATTGCTTTCTATTTGGCTTTAGGTGAGCGGGTCGGCAAAAATGTTATAAAACATTTTCATGCGACCCCGGCATATTTTCTTCTTATTTCCATCCCCTTTCTCTTTTTTATCGGATCTATTATTTACGTAAAAGTGAAAGAAAATAAAAAAAGTGGCAAATGAGAATTTGGGATCTACCACCTTCAAAATTATGCAGAAAACATTTACTGGGTGAACACCGTGAACTTCACGCATTATGGACCATCATTACAGAGGATAAAAAAGGGTATGCTAACCATCCCGAAACGAAAAGATGGCAAGGCAAACTCAATGCCCTTTTTAGGAGACATGATGAATTGGTGGACGAAATGAGTAAGAGGAAGTATAACCACCAAAGTCCCCTGAATAAAAAGCTTGCAACGGGTAACGCTTTGCAACAAATATATGTACATACTCCTTCGGAGCAAAAAAAAATTTTAAAAGGAAAGCACTGCGAATGTCAGGTCTAATTCTTATTTCACAATTATTTGTTCTTAGTATCCTTTCTTATTTTGTATACCTTCTTTCTTATTCATTAATAAGAGGTGCTCCGTATGCTCCTATTGGCAAGAAGAGGCTCACCACCATGTTAGATTTATTGAACATGAAGAAGGGGAATTTTATCGATATTGGCTCAGGGGACGGGAGGATAGTAATTGCAGCTACCGTCCAGCAAAATGTTATTGCGAACGGCATTGAGATAAACCCTTTACTTGTGTTATTTGCATGGATTAGGATAAAAAAAAGAAGACTGAATAATGCACATATTATTTGTGGTGACTGCTACATGCATTCATACAATAAGTATGACTTTATTAGTATTTGGGGAACTAACCATATGGTAAAAAACCTTGAAAAAAAACTCTATAAAGAACTTAAGCCCGGAGCAAAAATTGTTTCAAACCATTACAAGTTTCAGAAGTGGAAACCAGCTAAAATTGTAGATGATGTATATTTGTATATACGGTAGGTATCAGAACGCGTGCTGCTTTTCAATGGGGTTTGCTTTAATTTTAAAACCAAGGATAAAGCAAACGAGAATAACAAGTGATCCTATCAAAAAAGGAAGGGGAATAAATATACTTGAAAGAAACCCTGCAATAATTGGTCCCAAAATATTTCCAATACTTACATAAGAAGAATTAAGACCAAGGATTGAACCTTGGGATCTCTCATCCGCTTCCTTTGACAAAATTGTCTGAATAAGAGGTAGGAAAAAAGAATTGGCTACGCTTGAGAACAATGAAACCAATATGTAAAACTCGATATTTCTCACGAAAAACAAACACAGATATGATGTAGCTGACAAGAAAAGAGACCATACAAAGGCTTTCTTCTCACCAAATTTTTGCACTACCCGATGGATAACAAATACCTGCATGATTACACCTATTATCCCAAAGATTATAAAAACAGCAGCAATCTGTTGTGCTGTAAATTTCAAAAAAGTGATTGCAAAAGGCTGGAAGGTAACAATGAACATACCCCATGCGAGGTTATAGATTAGAGAAATCAGAAGAGTAACCCCAACGTTTTTATCAAAAACAGAAAGAACCAGTTTTGGGATATCAAACATCTTCCCTTTCTGGACTTGCCCTATGTGCTTATTGGTCTCTGGCAAGAAAAGCAAGGTCAAAATGACGGCTATAATTGTAATTATTCCCGCAATAATAAATGGAACATGAAGTCCAAACCCTGCCGTTGCAGCAGATATTGCCGGTCCAAAAACAAAACCAAATCCAAAAGACGCGCCGATAATCCCGAATCCTTTTGCCCTATTTTTAACATCGGTCGTATCGGAAATTACCGCTGATGCAACCGGAATATTGCCCGCAGTTATTCCGTCGAGCGCTCTTGCAATAAAAAGAAAAATAGCATTTGGGGCAAATGCTGCCATAAAAAATGAAAGTGCTGTACCTGCTATCGATATAACCAAGAGTGGCCTTCTTCCATATTTATCAGAAAGTCTGCCAATGATTGGAGCGGAGAGGAATGAGCAAAGGGAAAAAAGTGCGAACAACAATCCATTTTGAAAAATTGTCAAACCATATGTCTGCGAATATGCATAAATTATGGGGATAATAATGCCATAACCCAAGGCATTAACAATTGCAATCATCGCAATGATTGCTAAATTTCTATTGTCCGAAAGTCTTTGTAATTGTTTTTTTATCACAGGTATATCAAGGATTCGAAGCTTTAATTATATGTTTTTTTTGAGTTATTTGATATATATCAAAGTATACAAAATTCAGTTATAATGGGTTGACTTTAGGCCGGGATGAGATTAACGTATTTATCTATTCTTTTATTATTTATCCTGCCAGTCTTTCTTCTTACTGCACTTAGTGGCACAACAAGTTCTTATGATGCATATTTCCTGAATGCCTCCGAAAAATTATTGAAAGGGTTTTTGCCATATCGGGATTTTCATTTTTCTTATACTCCTATCACTCTTTTTTTTAATTGTCTTTCTTTTATCATTTTTAAGACAGCCATTCTTTCTTCCCGGTTACTTGTTATCACGCTTTTTCTTATTTCATCTGTACTTGTATATAAAATTGTTTTTTTATCTACCAAAAATAAATTTTACGCAACTGTATCGCTAATCTTACTTGTGACACTCGGTCCTTCACAGGTGAATTTTCCGTCTCCATGGACATGGACACTTTTTACAGGGCTTTTAAGTAATTATCTATTTCTTAAATTCATTCAGAAACGTGAAAACAAATATCTCCTTTTTGCTGGTATTGCCTGTTTTTCAGTTTTCCTCTCAGAACAATTTGCGGGAGTTATGATGGTAATTCCAATTGCTATTTTCTTCTCTGTCAAACATGCGCGCACAATTTCATCAATAATTTCTTTTTTTTACGGATACATTTGGAGCATCATTTTTTTTATCGTATATCTTCTTTTTACCCAATCTTTCCCTTCATTTATCTACGACCTTCACCGCTCATTTTTTACTGTAGGATATTATTTCTCTTCCCCCCATACTGCCCAAACTGTGATGCTCATTATCATAATGTTGGTTTTTTCAACAGCTTCGGCAGTTCTGCTTTTTGTAAGAAGAAGGTTTCATCTGTTATTTTTGCCATTATTTTGTGCTTCACTTATTTTTTCCCTCATTTTAAACGGTACATATTTTGACAATACACTGTATGTTTCGCTTATTGGGATACCTATTGCACTTTATCTCCGCTACAATATTTCCACAAACGTCCGGGTTCTAATATTAATAGTTTCCTTTTCTCTCATATTGCTTGGCTTTCAAAGGATTCTTGCAACTGTTGAATTAGTGCTCAATAAAAATCTTGTCTATTATCAACACGATAAAGTGAATATCCTCATCGACAAAAATTTGAAAAGTACTATTGAGGAACTAGAACCAGTTGTAGCGTTAAATTCTCAATCAAACGGATATATTTTTGTTGATCCAAATGACACAATTATGTACTTTCTCATGAATAGAAAGGAACCAGCAACAGAAGATAGCAGTAACTCAGATAAAACACTGTATTACAAAAACGCGATAGGCAATATTATTGCAAAGAGAGTAAAATTACTAATGATAAAAAAGGGTAATATTCCTGCGAATACTCTCAAAACTCTCACAAATACTAATTACAATTATTATAAAACTGTAAATAACATTGATATTTTCCTTCTTCGACCTTGACACTTTTTGCTTCAAAGAGTAGTATTTATGAAATGGTGACCATTGATGATTTTGTAAAATTAGATATCCGAATTGTAAAGGTTCTGGAGGTAACCAGGATGGAAGGTTCGGAAAAACTTCTAAGACTTATTGTTGATATTGGAAACGAACAACGGCAAATTTTATCAGGAATTGGTAAAAGTTACCAACCGGAAGAAATTGTTGGTAAGGAGTTGGTTGCTATTGTAAATTTGGAACCAAGAAAAATGATGGGAGAAGAAAGTCAGGGAATGATACTGGCAACCGGAGATGATATCGAAAACATTACTCTTATAGCACCAACGAAAGAAGTTGTAGCAGGCTCAACAATTAGATAAATATGGCAAAAACGGAAGAACAACAATTTCAAGTAAGTTTAAATCCGGAAAAAACACCTATCCTTTATACGGATACAGTATTTATGAATGTAAATGATGATGGAGTAACTTTTGATGTATGCCAAAAGGTAGGGAATTCAAACCAGCTGCAAGTTGTTACACGAATAGGGATGAGCCGCGAACAAGCACATAAATTTGTAAAAAAGCTTTCGGAAATCCTTGCTCTCACCCATGGACATTCTCAAACAGGGGAGAAGAACTAACGTCTCACAACCACTTTTTTGCCTGTTTGTCTAACAAAAGGGAAAAAAGCTTTCGGAAATCCTTGCTCTCACCCATGGACATTCTCAAACAGGGGAGAAGAATTAAAACTAAAATAACGCAATAAGACGAGGCACAAGGACAAGAACACCGATAATCAGTGCAAAAATTGCTGAGAGCAGAACTGCCCCTGCAGCTACATCCTTTGCGATACGTGCTTCCCTACTGTGCTCTATCTTTATGAGATTTGTCATTTCTTCAATTGCAGTGTTTATCATCTCGCAAATAATTACAAAAAAGATTGCAAAAAGAACAAACATAAGCTCAGGCTTTGATGCTTGCAATATAATTGCGGCAATAAATACCAATACTCCGACTGCAAGATGGAATCGTACGTTCTGATCTAACTGCACCGCCAACTTGAGTCCATCAATTGCATAACTGAAAGAGCGACCGAGCTTTTTAATGTTCATAATAGAAATTGTACAACAATTATAGCAATAAGCGTAAGTCCGATACCGCACATAGCACCCAGTATTGTTTCATTTAATGTATGTCTTTTCTCAGTTATTCGTGCCCAGGCTATAATCGGAATTAAAAGAAGAGAACAAAAAGCTACCCCACCATACGCATAGATAAGACCAGTAACAAAAGCACTCACGACCCCAACATGCCCACTCACCTTGATTTTCGTATTGATAACATCAAGAATAATAAGTGCAACTATTATAAATAGGCTAGCATCAACAAGTACTCGTGGCCCGTGGGTCATAAAAACAAATCCGATAAAAAGAAAGACAACAGCGATAATAAAAGGGTATAAAATAATTCTCTGCTTCCGATTTGATACATCTAAATTATTGAAGAATCCTTTTTTCACACCAAAAAAAACAAAGAGTCCGATAATTGCAGAAAACATCAGCGAAACAAAAGTCCAAAAAATTGCGAGTTGTCCCTCCTTTGTTACTCTATATACAATCAAAAAAACACCAAGGATGGTAATGACGATGGGATGCAACAATACATTAAGAGTTTTTGCAATGGAACTCATTATATAAGAATACCAGAACTCAGCTTTAGTTCAAGAGTGTTAAAGTTTCATCCTTTCCCAAGATCGCAAATACCTCACCTAACGGCAACCCCTGTTTTTGTCCAATAAGCTCCTCATAAATTTGCGGATATTTTATGTTGCGGGATCTCATAAAGGTAACGACTATATCCATAATATTTTGACTTGTCCATTCGTGAACATCTTTTAATACCTCTGCTAAATTATGGAGTAACACGCTCTGGTGTTTTTGGGGCGTTATGAAAGGAACAATAAGATTCTTGAATTCGGTGAGCGTTTTCATTCTTGTTTTTGCAGGTTCTATAAATTTCTCCAACATGTTTTTTTCATAACTATTTAATTCTGTATCAAATTCCAAAAGTTGATTTATAAGTTTTGAATTCTCGGTTTTTCTAATATATTCGCCGTTCATCCATAATAATTTCCTCTCGTCAAATATTGATGGAGCAACATTTACTTTACTCAATGAAAACTCTTTTTCAATTTCAGCTTTGGAGAGGATTTCTCTGTCATTTTTTGGTGACCAGCCCAATAGCATGAGGTAATTAAGAAGTGCCTCGGAAAGTATTCCTTCCGCTTTAAAATCTAAAACGCTTTTTGCTCCTCTTCTTTTTGAAAGTTTTTTTCCATCTGTTCCCAAAACATTAGGTACATGGGCAAAGTAAGGATATTGCCAGCCAAACGCCTCATAAAGCATGATATGCTTTGGACAAGAAGGTATCCAATCCTCTCCTCGTATCACATGGGTAATCTCCATAAGATGGTCATCTATTACATTTGCCAAGTGATATGTAGGGAATCCGTCTTTTTTAAGTATAATAAAATCTTCGATGTTCTTATTTTCAAATGAAACTTCTTTATTCCCAATTGCGTCTTTCCAAGCAGTTGTTCCCTCTTTCGGCGTTATAAATCGGATAGCACCGTCTTCTTCTTTTGCCTTTCCTTTTGAAACCAACTCAAGTGCATACTCTTTGTAATAAGAGAGTCTCTCAGATTGAGTTACTAATTCATCCCACTCAATTCCAAGCCACTTCAAAGACTCCAACGTCGCTTCAAGAGAACCATCTACTTTTCTCGCCTGGTCCGTATCTTCATTTCTCAAAATAAATGTTCCTCCCTGGGATCTTGCGAAAAAATAATTAAAAAGTGCAGTTCTGATTCCACCCACATGCAGTATTCCTGTGGGACTTGGTGCAAACCTTACTTTGACCTTTGACATATATTTGCATTCTAACCGAATTTGCCTCTATACTCAATAATGATATGGCTAATTTGGTTACGGTTACAAAGGAAAGCAGGGTCATTCTAAAGATAGGGGGAATAGGAGCGGGACTTATTCTTCTTATCTATATCTTTGTCCAAGGAGGTACACTTTTTAGGAATATTTTCTTTCCAAAACCTCCACCTGCACCACTCCAAGGATTGGGAAAACTTCCCCACATCAAATTCCCTTCACCCGGGACATCAGGAATCCAATATACAGTCAATACGGTTGATGGAAAACTCCCTATTCTTCCCGACAGAGTAAATGTCTATAAATTAACCTCACCAGAACCAAACCTACTCGCACTTGAAACTGCAAAGCAGACAGTAGATTCTGCAAATTTTGTTGATAATCAAACAAAAATAACGGATACGCTCTATCAGTGGACCCAGTCAAGAACTGGTGCCGTCTTAAGATATGACATTGTCACGAAAAATTTCACTATAACATCCAATTATCTTACAAACCCTCTATTATCAACACAAGGGCAGATGCCGGCAGAAGATCAGATTAAGTCAGACGTCATGGGATTTCTTCAAACAATTGAAGCAAACACTAAAGATATTGACAAGGAAAAAACAAAAGTCGAATATCTACAGAATAACAATGGGATTCTGGTATCGGCACAAAATCTTGGGAGCGCCCGCTATGCAAGGGTTACGCTTATTCAACAAAGCGTTGATGAAATCCCGATTATTTACGACACTCCAACAGAATCAATCCTCACTTTTATCATCTCGTATCCGGATAATAACTTTCAGATACTTGACGGGCAGTTCTATAATCATGAACCGGATCTTAACCAAAAAAGTGATTATCCCATAAAAACAGCTCTTCAAGCACTTGAAGATTTGAAGAATGGGGATGCCTACATAATAAACCCACAAAACTTGACAAATGTTGACATAACAAATGTAGAGTTGAGATATTATTTGAACCGTGAAAGCAAAGATTTCCTGCTGCCTGTTATTGTCTTTAGCGGTATCAATTTCACCGCCTATGTAGGGGCTATCCCTGCGCTATCATTGGAAAACTGAGTTAATCTTCTTTAGGAAATGAAAAAGCAACTTTTTCCCTGATGAACTGGATGATATCCCAAGTATCTGAAAACCTATCCTGGCTTTTCAGTACTGCAACAATAAATATCTTCCCATTCTTTTTTAGCGCCGTGAGAAGAACACCTCCAGCTTCGTTGGTAAATCCTGTCTTTATTCCTACAACATCATCATATTGGAGAAGTGTATTGAGATTTGTGAGGAAAAATTTATGATTTCCTGTCTTGTTCGAAACTTCAATAAAACGCGTTCTTACGATTTTCGCAAGCTCGTCTTTTAGCAAAGCGTATCCTCCTAGTCTTGCCAATTCTTCTGCTGTTGTATAATTCCCGTCTTCATAGCCGGCAGGGTCAACAAAATGCGAATTTTCAAGTTGTAGATCGCTTGCTTTTCTATTCATTGCCCGAACAAAACCATCTATTCCACCTGGATAATAATATGCAAGAGTATAGGCGGCATCATTCCCTGAGGGAAGCATCATTCCATATAGCAAATTCTCAACAGAAACTTCTTCACCGGGCACAAGATTCATCTTTGAACCCTGAACAACATAAATATCAGGTGGAACAGTAAGAAAATCTGTTAACCGATAGTGTTCAACAGCGAGAACCGCTGTCATTACCTTTGCTGTTGATGCAGGCGAAAACCGAAGTGATTGGTTTTTCCCCGCAACGACCGCTCTTGTCGATAAGTCGTAGACAACGTATGCAGCTGCCGATGCATTAATCGAACTTAAATCGCCGGGTAATGGAATAGAACTGATTTTTAGATAAGGATGCATGTTTTTTGGAAGCGTATACGAATTAATCTTTTGGATATAGAAGACTACAATAGCTGTCGCTGCAGCATCTAATAAGAGTAGGATTATTATTACGTCAAAAAAGTGAGCATGCGCAACAATTTTTTTTCTTGCAGATTTTGATTTAGATTTTTTCTTTCTCTTTGCTATTTTCAAAAAGGAGAAGACTTGTAAAAACCTACTCGGTTTTTGCGGGTTATGGTTTTGGGAAGAGTGTTGAGAGTCTTTCATCGATGCGCTCCATATCTCTTGGGAAAAGAGATGCCTCCCTGACATTGGCAAGATTTAACATATGCATCGTAATGCGTTCAAGACCGAATGAAAATCCTCCCTCAGGCGGCATACCGTACTCAAAAGCCTGAAGGTACAGCTTGAAATTATCGGTACTCATCCCCCTATCAACTATTGCTTGCTTAAGTTTTTCGTATTCATGAATTCTTTGACTACCGCTTGAAATCTCGACACCACGGAACAAGATATCAAATGACAAACTTATTTCCGGATTTTCAGGGTCAGGCATTGTATAAAATGCCCGTTTTTTTGTTGGAAAATGCGTTATGGTTACAAGATCTGATCCATGCTTCTCAAGCGCCCATTTACATATATCTACCTCGTCTTGAGGACCCAAATCTTTTTCTCCTCTCACATCGCGCCCAAACTCAGTTGCGATAATCTCTTGTGCTTCTGAAAGTTTGAGGTGTGGTATTTGTCCAAAAGCAATTGGCTTGATATTGTAATCCTTTAGAATCTGTTGAGATTTTTGCTCTGCAAATTTTAATGTTTCAACGATAACTCCCTCTAATATATCCAAAAGTACAGGAAAATCTACAAATCCAATTTCCATATCCATCTGTGTGTTTTCAGAAAGATGCCGTGTGGTCACCGATGGTTCTGCTCTATAAGCATGTGATATGGTAAAAACCCTCTCAAAGACAGGCACCATCATCTGTTTATAAAGCTGAGGACTTTGAGTCAAGTAAGCAGGGTATCCATAGTATTCCACAGGAAAAACTTCTGCTCCCCCTTCGGTTGCAGAAGCGGATATCGTCGGGACGACTATCTCTGTTGCACCTATTTCGGAAGCTGCTTTCCTGAATCCTTCAAGAACTGCAGCTTGTACTTTAAAAATGTTTGCTATTTTTTCATTTCGAAGTGTGAGTGTGCGGTAGTCTAGCAACGTTGGTAGCTGAAGGTTAAGTTCCTGACCACCCATATCAAAAGGTAATATACCCGCATGAGATACAATTTCGGCAGGTTGTGTTAACTCTAATTCAAACTTTCCCAGTGGAAGATTTTCATTTATATAACGCTCTCCTCTCTCTTTTACAATTCCGGTAATTTTTATGACCGATTGTTGCGATAGCTCTTCGGCCGATGCGACGGTTTCAGGTGTTGCGGCAACAACTTGAAGTACTCCTCCGCGGTCCCGGATATCAAAAAAGGCAATTTTTCCATGCGACCGTACTCTCTCCACCCATCCATAAAGAGTTACCTCTTCTCCCAGTTTGGTAGCAACTTCGCTTGTCAATACTCTGTTTTGCATAATTAGTATCATACCATATTTTGCTTCAAAAATTCACTTGACAATGTGAAAATAAGTGAATATAATGAATTTTGTTGATAATTTTTGAAATAGTATGACACAGTTGCGGCACGCCAATATTAGAGTCTCCCTTAAGGGTTTCCAACCCTAGGGGTTCGCGTGCTGCGCAGATTTTGTACGCGAACTCCCTCACAAAAGGGAGTTTTTTTTTGGAAAAATATATGGAAAGAAATAAACTTAAAATAGCACAACAATTTTTAGCAAATCGTTCTTTTGAAATGACTGCGAGCCGACAATTAGCTGCACATCCTGATATTGCCAAAGACCAAGGATTAAAACAGACTCTTTTGGATTCTTCACTAACAACATATCGTGCAATGATGTTTGCTCTTGGTACACCCATTTCCAGTATTCATGATAATGTCGAAAAAATTAAGCAAACAAGAACAACGAGAAATGGTATAGTAGAGTTTGCTCAAACCATTTACAGTACGTGGGATTTATTATCAGAAGCGAATAAACCGGTAGAATTAAATGTCAACGAAGAAGTTCAACTTATTCAAATTTCTTAATAAATTAAGTTAACTCAACTAATCTCTTTATATTCTCCCAATTGTTTTATATTGTGAATAATTGGTAAACTAATTCATATGTCAGAGGAAGCAACCGGCACTGAAATAGGAGTAAATACTGCAACTCTACCAAAACCGAGTCAGCAGGTACGTAATCCTTTTCCGGATGATAGACGTGAATCACTTTCTCCAGAAGAAAAATTCAAACAATGGGTGAGAGAGCAGGGAGAAAGGGACAAGCAGGCAGCAAGATTTATGAAGGATTCTAAAAAGCAGCGGAAGATTAAGATTGCTTAATGTCCCTTATTTTTAACTGAATACTTTTTCGTCCATTCCATTCATTTTCTGAAATGTGATAGGCTATTGCAACCGTATCTCCTGCCAGGATATCTGTCATATCAGCAAGGCCAAATCCAATTGCGTCAAAAACAACTCCATCCTTTTCTACCTGTAATTTAAGATGGTTTTGTTTCTTTCCGATTTTTCTTACATTTAAAATCGTTACGTTTTCAGAGGTAAAAAGCGGCTCAGGATTTTCCATCCCAAATGGCGCTAATGTATCTATTTCACGAACCAGCGTGGCATTAATGAGTTCAAAAGATAGTTTCATATCTATCTTAAGAACTCTTTTTAGATGCTCCTCTGTCACAACATCTTCAGCTTTTTTAGTTATCGCACTAATAAATTCCTGTATCCGATGAGTTTCAATACTAAAACCGGCCGCCATGGGATGACCGCCTGCTTCGACGATAGTATCCGAAACAGAACGGATGAGTTCGATTATATTTACTCCTACAATTGACCTTGCAGAGCCCTTTGAGATCTTCTCTCCTACAGCTATTGCTATTGCAGGACGGTAATAGCTTTCAACCATCTGTGACGCAACTAATCCAATAACACCTTGGTTGTAGGATTCGTCTGAAACGATGGTTATTTTTGAATTTCCAGATCTTTCAAGAGCAAGAAGCTTTGCGTGAGCAACCGTTTCCTCCGTTAATTCCTGCCTATCGCGGTTGACGTTTCCTATCATTGAGGAAAGCTGTTGGGCCTTCACGGCATCATTTGTGCAAAGGAGACGAAGTGCGTTCATTGCGCTTTGGATTCTCCCGGTAGCATTAAGACGGGGAGCAATTACATGACCTATGGCATGCACACCAAGCATCTGCATGTCAATCCCCGCCTCCTTTAATAGCTCAACAAGTCCGATGCGTCTTGTTGTGCGCAATTTTTCGATTCCTTTTTTAACAATTGCCCTATTATTCTTCGTGAGAGGGACAAGGTCGGCTATTGTTGCTAGAGCTGCAAGCTCGAGTTTTTCATCAATTTTTCCAGGGTTTTCAAAACCAAGTTCTTTTGCAATAACCCAAGCAATACCGGCACCACAAAGCTGGGTTGTATGAAGAACACAATACGCGGGAGGTTCTATTTTTCCTTTTACATGATGGTCCGTAACAATAACATCAATGCCTTTTTCTTTCGCATAATTTACTGCTTCATAGGCAACTATTCCATTGTCTACCGTAATTATGATCTTAATATCAGGATTTTTTTCTAAAACATTATCAATACCTTTTTTTGAAAGACCGTACCCCTCATCTACCCTATCGGGAATATACGGAATGATATTTTTACTCTTCGAATATAGTGTTTCCCAAAGAATTGCAGTTGCACAGATCCCATCAACATCATAATCTCCAAATATCACTACTTTCTCATTTTTTTTAAATGCGTTATTAATCCTATCTTTGAATTTTTCAAAATCTTCTTTTTCAATTCCGATAGATTGAAGAGTAACCTTTCCTATATCGGCTTCGAGAAATTCCGTAACATCATCTTCTTTTATAAGATTTCTATTTTTAAGAATTATCGAAATTACATCATCGGGTGAGTTTGGAACTATACCTTCTGAGATTATTTTCCAATGTTTCATGTGATATACTTTTTTTGCTCAATTAAAAGATTTTTTTGCATCTCTCATAATATCATATGCAACTTACAATAAATGATGAAGTTAAAAAAATATATTTTACCCTTGAAAAAGCAGGATACGAAGTTTACCTTGTGGGCGGCTGTGTGAGAAATATTCTCATGAACCTTCCGGTTACCGATTGGGACCTAACTACAAATGCAACACCTGAACAGATACAAACCGTTTTTCCAGACTCATTTTGTGATAATCCATATGGCACAGTGGGAGTTAAATTTGATAGTCAGGTCGATGATAAAAATTATGCAGAAATTACAACTTTTAGGAATGAGTCGGGCTACACTGACTTTAGACATCCGGGTGAGGTTGTTTGGGGCAATTCTCTTCTCGAAGATGTAAAAAGGAGGGACTTCACAGTAAATGCACTGGCGATAAAGATTTTTGAAAACGGCAGCACAGAAATTATTGATCTTGTTAATGGAACAGAGGATTTAAAGAACAAGCTAATTCGTTCTGTTGGAAGTCCTGATGAGCGGTTCAAAGAGGATGCCCTGCGGCTTATGCGGGCTGTGAGATTCTCCTCGCAGCTCGGTTTTACCATTGAGGAAAAAACAATTACTGCAATGAAGCAAGATGCCCACCTCATTCAGCATGTTAGCAACGAACGCATCCGGGACGAGTTCTTAAAAATTCTCGCTACTAATAATTACTATGATGGAGTTGTTCTGCTTGATGAAATTGGTATCCTAGATATCATTTTTCCGGAACTTCTCAAAGGAAAAGGAGTATCACAAGCAAGACCGGGGAGACATCACACAAGCGATGTATTTACCCACAATCTCTTATCTATGAAGGAATGTCCATCACCAGACCCCTTAGTGCGGCTTGCAGCACTATTCCATGACGTAGGAAAACCGTATGTTGCGTCAAAAGATCATGAAGGCTATATTATTTTCTATAATCACGAGGTTGTTGGAGCAAAAGTAGCTAAAGAAATTGCAGAAAGGCTACACTTATCAAATAAACAAAAGGAGAAAATCTATACGCTTATCCGATGGCATATGTTCACAGTTGATGAACATATAACCGACAGCGCAATAAGACGTTTTATACGACGAGTAGGTGTTGAAAATGTTAAAGATATGATAGACCTTCGCATAGGTGACAGGCTCGGGGGAGGAACGCAAACTGCAGAAAGTTGGAGGCTAAAAAAATTCAAAGAGAGGCTTGAAGAACAACTTCACCCTCCTTTCTCTATAAATGATATGGTAATCGATGGGAATGACGTTATGAAACTGCTAGATATTCAACCGGGCAAGCAAGTCGGTGACATTCTTCAAAAGCTATTTGCAGAAGTAGATGAAGATTTATCGAAGAATAACCGGGAATATCTCTTGACCCGATTGGAGCAATTCAGACAATAGAGTATAATATAGATATGCTTAAAGACAAAATACAAGAAGAGTTAAAACAAGCGATGCTTGCACATGAAGAGCAAAAACTCTCGACAATCCGTATGCTAAAATCAGCTCTTCAATATTTCGAAATTCAAAAAGGAGGAGCAGGATATACAGCCACTGATGAGGATGTTATCGAGGTCGTAGGGCGAGAAATTAAAAAAAGGCGCGAATCAATAGAAATGTTTGAGAAAGGTGGCCGGCAAGAACTCGCTGATAAAGAAAAGGCAGAGCTTGAGATTCTCTCTTCTTACTTGCCAGAGCAACTCTCTGAAGAGGAAATAAAAAAACTTATAGATGAGGCAATAGCGAAGTCAGGTGCTTCCACAATGCAGGACATGGGGAAAGTCATGGGAATTTTAAATCCTCAAACGAAAGGGAAAGCCGATGGTGGATTTGTATCCTCAATTGTCAGGGAACGTCTTACTTCTTAAGTTTCAGTGCTAATTCAATAAACTCTTTTGTTCCGGGAAGACTTTTAATGTAATTAATCTCATTTAAATCAAACCATTTAACATCATGTATGTGGTGATCTTTCTTTATTTCTTTTTGTTCAATAAATTTACAAACAAAGACAAAACACAATGTTTGTTGTGTTCCCCAAGCATATTCCCAGTAATTAGTTTGAACACAAGGAATAAGCTGCTCCACTTCTACAATTGCTCCTGTTTCTTCAAAAATTTCACGCCTAACAGCTTCTTCAGGAGTTTCACCAAAATCGGTTTTCCCTCCCGGGAATTCCCATTTCATATGAGCATCGGGACATTCTTCTTCGGTTCGCTGGGTAAGTAAAATTTTATTATCTTTGATAATTATCCCTGAAAAAACAGCTATTTGTTTTGTGTTTTTTTGAGACATTATTTGTTTGTTAACGAAGAAACAAAATCATTTCTTTTTTCTTTTTAGAATTTTTTGGAGAGTTACTCCCTTCCTGTTCAAATCATACCATTCGACCAAAACAGCTGACGCGATAAAAATTGAAGAATAGGTTCCGGTAATTATTCCCACTAAGAAAGCAACAATAAACCACCTAATGCTTGCACCTCCGAAAAGAAGGAGTGCAAAAAGAACCAAAACAACAGTAAGTGAAGTATTAAGACTTCTTGCCAGTGTTTCATTGAAACTTTGATTTACCACCTGTTCGAATGAATGATTTTTCACGTTCTTAAGTAAATTCTCCCGAATACGATCAAATACAACAATAGTATCGTGGACTGAAAATCCCATGATGGTAAGAACTGCCGTAATGAATAATGTATCAACTTCAACCCCCATAAATTCTCCAAGCAAAGAGAAAATTCCTACTACAATCAATACGTCATGCACCAGCGCAATTATTGCGGAGATTCCGAATTTCCATGAAGAAATTGGTTTTGAAACATGGCGGAAGGCAAAGGCGATATAGAGCGTTATTGCAATTATTGCAAGTCCTATTGCTTTGAATGCATTGTTCCTTGTTTCTCCGCCAATTATAGGGCCTAAAGTGTTAAAGCTCTTTTCTTTCACGTTAACACCATTATCGGTAAGTTTTGCCAAAAAGGCATTCTTTTTTGCATCCGTTATCGTATCTGTTCTGACAAGAATATCATTGTTTGAGTTTTTTGAAACTGTTATAATCTTTATCTTCTCATTTGAGGCCACTTGCTTCACTTTATTTATATTAATAGACTTGTTGTCAGCAGATGCAATTTCGAGCTTTGAACCTCCTGTAAATTCTATAGACAATTTAAATCTGAATATAATAATTGACAACAAACAGATTGCAGTTATCACTGCCGATGCCAGTAGAAATATTCTTCTTTTTCCGACTATATCCATTTATTTTTTCTCCTTTCTATCAAAAACGTATAACAGATTTCTTGTTATAGTAATGGCTGAAAACATTGATACAATAATTCCCAAAAAGAGTGTGAGAGCAAATCCCCTAACAATTCCACTCCCGAAATAGAAAAGAATGATAGTTGTAATTATACTTGTAATATTTGAATCTCTAATTGATGTCCAGGCTCGGGTGAATCCATTTTTCATTGCAATCTCTCTGGGTTTTCCACGTCTCAATTCCTCCTTCATTCTCTCAAAGATAAGGATATTTGCATCAACTGCCATACCAATCGACAGAATGAAGCCTGCAATACCAGCAAGAGTCAGTGTAACGGGTATGAGTTTGTAGATAAAAAGTGTTATAACTGTGTACATTGCAAGCGCAACACATGCAATAATTCCTTCCTTTCTATATATGTATGTCATAAAGAAAATAATTGACATAAATCCAATAATGGCCGCAAACATACTTTTATGAAGCGAGTCAATACCCAACGAAGGACCTACGGAATTTTGGGCAATAACCTCAAGTGGGGCCGGAAGAGCTCCTGCATTGAGTGCAATACTGAGATTTTTTGCAACATCGGGTGTGAATGAACCGGAAATAACCGCAGTACCATTAGCAATTTCTGTCTGTACAACAGGTGCACTCACAATTTGGTTGTCAAGCGCAATTGCTACAACTTTTCCAATATTTCTTTTAGTAATTTCGTCGAAATATTTGGCACCCTGACTGGTAAATTGTATCTGTACTTGTGGCTTACCAGTTGTTCTATCAAAGACAACAGTAGCCTTTTGTAAATCCTTTCCGGTAAGGTTGGTGGGAATGGGGTAAGATCCAATCAGTTGCCCCAATGTTGTTAAAAACAAATCGCCTTGAGGTATTGCCGATATTTTGTCCTTGCCACCTTCCCAAAAGGTAAGTTGTGCAGTCTGCCCAATAAGGCTTATGGCTTGCGAAACATTTGACATACCAGGGAGATCCACAACTATACGATAGTCGTTGCCTAATTTGATGGTCTGAATTGTCGGCTCAGAAACTCCAAGGTAATTTATTCGGCGCTCGATAACATCTCTTGCTGCCTCAAATGCATCTTGTTGGGCATCTTTTTTAATTCCTTTCATATCGACTTTATAGGTCAATTGTGTTCCACCCTGCAGGTCGAGCCCTAATTTATATGAGAGGTCTTTTTTTATACTGATGCCTCCAACATTAAAATTTATATTGGCAGGATCAAAGACAAAATTGGCTACATTTTTACTTTTTTCAATAAATGGAAATTTAACCGAGCGTAAATCAAGTTTACCTGGAATGTTTAGAAGAAGAAGTATGCATGAAATTAAGCTAATAACAACAATAAAAATTTTTGGCTTTCTCATAATAATTTCAATTTGCTAACAAGTAATACACCACAAATGGATAAGTTGGAATTATTTTTATTATTCTTTCACCAACGATTCTTCATCACCGATGAGCATGACCCTTGATCCATAAATTATAGAAGCAATAAATGGATCTCGTCGTCCCTTGCGGAAATTGAATTCGTCCTCATTCATAATTGTATAATTTATTTCTCTTTTTTTCATTTCCTCTTCTTTCTTAATAAGCAAGGATAATTCGGGGAGAACCACAATCCCTACAACCAACAAATCGACACTTTCTCCACTATTCGGTAAATTTCTTGCAAAATCACCTGAAAGCATTGCGTATTTAATTTTTCCCAACTTTACCCTATTTTTTATAATATCCCTACCAAGTCCTGATTCTTTTGCATAAATTTTTACAAGGTCGTAGTAGAAAGGATATGTAGTATCAAGAGAATAATAAACTCTATTGGCGCGTGCCTCCCGGTTAAGAATGCCCTTTTTTTCAAGGAGCATCAGTTCCCTGCGTACCGCATTTATCTCTTCATCGACTCGGCGTACGATTTCTCTAACGTGAAACATCTCCCCGAGATTTCCTAAAAATAGGTGAAGTATTTTAATACGGGTTTTAGAGGTGATGAGATCATCAAACATATCTTTGAGTACATATATTATACTACCCTTGCTAATTTCGCAAGGGCAAGCTCTGCTTAACAAAACAAACATTCAAGAGAAAAAAGAATGAAAACTATTTAACAGTGATTTCTGTTGTTGGAGAGACGACTTCAAACCAAATCCTTCCCCTATTAAATTCTATATCTTTACCTCGCTTGTCTTTTATATAAAGATGAGCGGTTCTATTTTTCTTTGACCATGTTCCGTCAATTTCGGTGCCGTCCATGAAAATTTTGGCATTCCCCGTCCCCTTAGTCCCATAAAGCATGTGTAAATTTCCCTCATATCCGTCATTAGCGCGGCTTTCCTTCATAAATAGAATAACGATATTACGGGCAGCCAATTGTTTTTTCGTAACTAAATCAGTATGAGGTTTTCCGCCATTCGAACGAAGATATGAGTTGGTAGCCTTGTCATAAGCCCAGCTTACTCCATAAGCATCGTATCCGTCCCAGAAATCAAAGCCAATAGTCTGCGTAGCAGGTCTGGTGCCGACCGCTGCATCTTCTTTAAATGTATACGGAGTAAAGTTTTTCGTCCAACTCTCTCCCTTTTCATTTACGTTTGTGATTTTTCTGTTTTTTGCTGCATAATCCCATAATTTTGTAGTCGAGGAGTACATTGTGTGTTCTGTCGCAACAGTCCGTCCAAGTCTGTCATAATCGCGTAAGAAAACGGGGAATCCTATTGAAAACTGATTGAGATCATTGGCCCCTGCCCAACCGTAGCTTTCTATTTGTCCTAAAGCATCAGCAGGACCATCGGAATTGGCACCCCCTACATGTGCATATAAGGGGAATGAACCATATTCAGAAAGAAAATCTATGAAATATGTTCGTGCGGAACGGACAGGACCCACAACTTCCGCATCCTGGCAATAGAAAATATTAAGAAACCGGGTGATACCACCCTCAGCAATCGCCTCATACGTAATATCGGCAAAAGTCATTCCACTCTGAGGGCGTGCTTCTTCATGATTTTCTATCATTATTCCCAGAGGTTCATGCTTCTCCCACCATGCGCGTTGTTGCTTCGAGTACTTTACACCGTTTATCGGACATTCTTCGGTTTTGGGCAATGTGTCATCGAACACCAATTTTCCTGAACTTGTTTTAACAGGCTGTGGAACCGGTGAAGAAACAGAGGATAGACTGCCACCATAACGGCTAAAAACAATAAAAGAAACCAAAGCGCTCGCTATGTATACGATGACACCAATAGTAATTATTTTTACATTCATATTGTTCTTTTTTGACTCAAAATCTTCTTCTCTCATATTTGTTTTGGCTTCCTTCTTGTCGCGGATTTGATAGCTTTTATCTCATCGAGAGACAATTCATGCTCTACTCCCTTGCCGTTCTCAACTTTCTTGGCATACCAACGAGTTCCATTTCTTGTGTGAAGTCCCGATATAACAACTCCTGAATCTTCAGAATCGATTAATGCCAAAATGAAACTTTGGTCACCGCCCGTATCATTAAAGGGATTAAACCTTACAAGGCCTATCTTTTGTATATATAATTGCGAATCAAATATCAAGCCCTCAACTTTTCGCTTCACGTCATTGAGGTTTTTTCCAAGATTTTTCTCTGTTTCAAGTACTTCGCTGAGTAGCTCTATTATACTCTCTCTCTTTCCACCTCTTGTAACTTTTTGGATATTTTTCTGCTGCATAAATAGTATATAAGAAAGAGCGCCACACCAAACAAGAAGGATAACACCTACAAACAGGGGGATAAAACTCATAGAGAATTCATTTTAGTCTCTTGCAAATAATGTGTCAATATGATAACTTTTGAGGCCATGTCAAAGAAGAGAAAGACGAGAAAGCAAAAAGAAACCGCACACATCCGTCATACAGAGGAATTACGTCATATACATGTCCATACAGACTCTCCTACGTACTCGGTTTCCGGTATTAAAGAGAAAAAAGAAACTGCGGAAAAACCGTCACAAAATAGGGAAGTTGACACCTACGAACAAAAAGACATTGCGTATCTTAAACATGATATAACAGCTATAACCGCAGCGTCGGGGATTATTGTAGCTTTTGATATTTTACTTTTTGTTCTGCTTTCAACCGGTGTTCTTAGGCTCCATTTCTTAGGATATTAGCTATCAAGTCCTATTATTAGATACCCATATTTAGCAATTTCGCTAGCGTCCCAAAAAGTAAGGTCTTTTGTTCTGATTAGGTATTTTATCTTCCTTTCTATTTGACGGCCAGTGAATTCTTTTTTTATCTCATCCCACTCTTTTAATAAAAGCACATCTCCTATGCCACATGAAAAATCTGCGAGCCTTACTTCAAAGCTTTTTTTTCCATCAATTATGTCTTGAAAATATTTTTTGAAAACTTTCTTTTCTATTGTCACGATTTTTCTTTGTAATGAATGAGTCGTAATACGGTAACTGGCGGCACACTCCATCTTCCTGCTATTTCAGCTCTCCCGAACCCGGCAATTTCCCACAATGAATATCCAAGAGGTTCACAAACTTTTTTCTCACAAACTATCAGGAGTTGGGATGTTACACTTTTTCGTTGGGGGTCAAGAGCAATATTTTCAATTGTTACTGGTTCCCTATTTTCAACCTCAAAAAAATACCGGTACAAATGGTCAGAATTACCATCTGTCATGAGTGCAAAGTTAAATGGTTGGCCTCCTGTCTTTGCTAATACAAATTCAGAAATCTTCTTTGCCTGGTCCTTCTGTCTGTTACCCGGAAATTGAAATGGATAACCTGAAAGATTTACCAAAAATAAAATAATAAATGCACCAATACCAACAATAACCCCGGCTTTTTTGGGTTTTATTTTCTCAGAAAGAACGCTTATAAAATTTCCAATGAGAAGAAATGGCAATGGAAAAAGAAACCCCAAATAATAATCGTATATGTCCTTCTTATATATACCGAAGAGAAATACGCCAAAAAATAACCAGAATGACAAAAGCATCACTTTTAATTTGTCTTTTACGAAAACCAACGCACCTATTGCTACTAGTGCTAAAACTATTGTCAGAATTTGCCATATTAACAATTCGTTGGAATTGTAGATTTTTAGCTGCTCCTGCGGTGGAAATTTGGTAACGAGTCTTCCAAAAATGCGGAAGAATATATCTGCAATATTCCCAGCGAAAGAATGATGCAACACATATGATTTTGTTGTATTGTCCGAAAAAACAAACCTAAAAATTGCAATAGTATTCGGGAATCCATGACGTATCTCGAAAGCAAGAAATGGCGAGAACGCAACAAGAAAGCCTACAAATATTTCAATATAATGCCATATTAAGCTTTTAAACACTTGCTTTTTTCCGGCAAGGAAATCGCCGACAAGGACAAAGGAAAAAATGATAACCGCCAAAAAAGTAGTAAGATAATGAAGTTGCATCGCAACTCCTAACAGCAATCCGACAACAAAAAAGGCTTTTTTTGACTGTTGTGTTACTGCACGATACAGAAGGAACAACATCAAAAGAGAAAAAAAAGGCATTGCATTTGGATTCCATGAGGAACGGGAGTACGCAATAACCAAAGGGGAAACTGCATACAAAGAAGCGGCAACAAGTCCTGCCTTTGCATTGAAAAACTTGAGTCCAACATAATACACAAGAAAGACTGTCGCTATTCCAAAAAGAGCTATCATAATAGCAGGGCCAACCGGGTCATAATTTGCAAACAGAAGAAATGGCGCCATCATGTAATAGTAAATAGGTCCCAGAAAGAAATCTCCCGCTGATGCTCTTGGACCCAATAATGTAAATTGACCATGGAGAATATCTTTGGCAACAATCGCATCTCTTCCCTCATCTCCTAAAAAAGTCATATAGTCGGAGATTTTGTAGAGTCTCAAAAAAGCAGCAAGAGCCAGTAGAACAAACAGAATAAATATCTCCTTTTTATGAATGGCGATATATTTCTTAATGCGCTTAATCATGAACAGAAGTCTTTTTTTTCTTTTTCCAAATTACTTTTGAGTATATAAAGAAGTTCCAAACCAAAAGTATTGCGGTTCCAAATAAGAAATAGAGAAAGTAATCTTTTTGTCCGGTTAAAAAATGTACGCCTACAAATATCGTTCCCGTTTGTATAAAAATAACACCAAACGCAGAAGTTGCGTAAAACTGCAGGAGCTTTATAAAATATTCTCCAATTCCTTCAGCTTTATGATGCCTAAACGTCCATAAATTGTTAAGATTATAATTGGAAAATATTGCAAGAACCGCACCAATTAGGTTAGCTAAGTATGCAACCCACCCAAACTTCTCAACTAAAATTTTAAGCGCAATTGCGTTGATAATAAAACCGATGCCACCGACAATAATAAATTTTCCAAATGAACCAAACATAAGCTCCTTTGCCCGTGCTATAAGAACGAATGAAACAACATTAAGAATGTATTGTAGAGGGGCAATTTTGGAATTACCAAGCTTTCTATCCGAAAAGTGTAATGGCACCTCTCCGATACGGTACCCTTTCTGAACGGCGTTATGAAGAAAAGCGATTTGAAATATGTAGCCATTGTATCCTTTCATTTCATGTCTCACTTTCTCAAAAACTTCTTTGCGTATTGCCCTGAACCCTCCCGTCCAATCGTGGATACTAAAACGCATAAAAACACTCCTCACGAATAAATTGGCAACTACTGAAAAAACCTTCCGTTGCAGAGGCCAGTTCTGGGGAATAGAACCACCTCCACTATATCTACTCTGAATAACAACGTCGTATCCCTCATCTATTTTTTCAACAAAACGTGGAAGATCATGAGGGTTAAATTGGAAGTCCGCATCAATACTTATTACAACATCTGCTCCGAGATGCTCTATAGCATACCCCATCGTCCGTAAATACGCTGCACCCAATCCTTTCTTTTCACCCTCATTAATACCCAAGTTATCGTATTTTTCCATGAGTTTTCTAACGATTGCTCCCGTACCGTCCGGAGAATAATCGTCAGCAACAAGGATATGCATCTGGTGTCCTTTAATTTTGGGAAATACCTCTTCCTCAAGAATGGTAATAAATTTTTCAATATTATCCGCTTCATTATAAGTAGCAGGTATGACAAATATTTTCATAGTTATACTTCAACGTCCAAATTTTTGACGTACTCAATCATTTTCACAAGTCCTTCTTCCAACCCCATCTTTGGTTCCCATGAGAGAATATTTCTCGCTTTTGTTATATCCGGGCAACGTCTTGCAGGATCATCCTTTGGTAACTCCTCGGATTGCACTATCTCACTTTGTGAATTCAACAAGCGTTTTACAATTTGGGCATATTCGGCCACAGTATGTTCCTCCGGGTTTCCAAGATTGATAATTTCTCCACGCGTATTCTCATAGAACATAAGTCTTGTCAATCCTTCACATAAGTCATCTATATAACAAAGTGAACGCGTTTGGCTTCCATCACCAAAAAGTGTTATCGGTTCATTTCTCAGTCCTTGCATAATAAATCGCACAATCATTCTCAAATCATCCTTGTGCATATTGGGACCATATGTATTGAATATCCTGGCTATCCTGGCATCTATCCCTCTTTCACGCCAGAAATAGGACGTAAGTGTTTCTCCGAATCTTTTTGCTTCATCATAAACTGAGCGTGGACCGGTTGTCGATACATTTCCCCTGTAATCTTCTTTTTGTGGATGCTCCAGTGGGTCGCCATATATTTCCGATGTGGACGCAAATAAGAACTTTGCATTATTCTTTTGTGCAAATTTGAGAAGCTCCAGGGTGCCTGTTGTATTAACAAGCATAGTCTCCATAGGAAGTGCGTGGTATGAAATTTTACTATGATGGTTAGGGGACGCTGGAGAGGCTAAATGAAAAACAAATTCTGCAGTAAGACCATCAGGTAATGGTTGCACAACATCATGATGGACAAAACGGAACGAAGGATTTGATTCGAGTTTTTTTACATTTATCTCCCCACTAGACACCAAATTGTCAACTGCTACCACCTCATGCCCCTCTGAAAGTAGCTTCTCGGAAAGATTCGATCCGATAAATCCTGCACCACCTGCAATTAAAATTTTACTCATACACAACACTAATCAAACACAAACTTTAAGTGATACCAGATTTGCGATTTTCCCAAATCGTAAATCCTGCACCACCTGCAATTAAAATTTTTGACGTAGCGAATTAAAGTTCATTTCTATTGTATCAAAAAAGGGATTTATAGAGGTTAGTAAAATGAATTAGTGGTCGTTTTTTTTCTCGTTTTCAAGATCGGCTTTTACCATCATTTCCACAAGCTGATCAAAACTTGTTTTTGGCTCCCATCCAAGAACTTTTTTTGCCTTTGAATAATCGCCGATAAGATAGTCAACCTCTGCTGGGCGCATAAATTTCGGATTGTTTGCCTCTACATAATCCTGCCATTTTTCTACACCTATGACCTTGAATGCTTCTTCAACAAACTCCTGAATGCTATGGGTTTCACCTGTAGCCACTACATAATCGTCGGGTTCGTCTTGCTGCAGCATCTTCCACATAGCTTCGACATAATCCCCCGCATATCCCCAATCGCGCTTGCTGTCTAAATTGCCCAATATAAGATTTTTTTGCTTGCCAAGAGAAATACGTGCAACAGCATGTGAGATTTTTCTCGTAACAAATTCAATACCACGTCGTGGTGATTCATGGTTAAACAAAATACCTGAACAGGCAAACATGTCATAACTCTCACGGTAATTTACAGTTATGTAATGACCATATACTTTTGCAACTCCATATGGACTTCGTGGATAAAACCTTGTCGTCTCTTTCTGGGGAGTCTCTGTTACTTTCCCAAACATTTCAGAAGATGAAGCTTGGTAGAATTTTGCCTTCTTATTGACTGTCTTGACTGCCTCAAGCATACGTGTCACGCCAAGAGCTGTGTATTCTCCGGTGAGTACTGCCTGATTCCACGATGTTTTGACGAAAGATTGAGCTGCTAAATTGTAAACTTCATCGGGCTGAGCCTCATACACCGCATCATCTAAAGATTTCTGATCCAAAAGGTCTCCTGATATCAGCTCAACTTTATCCAAAAGATGTCTAATGTTTTCGGTATTTGGAGTACTAAGCCTTCTGACAAGCCCGTATACTTTGTATCCTTTTTCTAGAAGAAGTTCGGCAAGGTAGCTTCCATCTTGGCCGGTTATTCCGGTAATCAGTGCTCTTTTCGCCATAATAGCTTTATAATTTAACCATTCTAAACGATATTTCTCCAATAGTCTAGAGTGTCTTTCAGGGTTGTTTCTATCGAAATTTCGGGTTTCCAGCCCGTTGCATCATAAAGTTTTTTGTAATCACACCGCAATTCAGGTATATCGCCCGGTCGCATAAGAGCAGGATCTTTTTCAACAATAATTTTTACTTCCGAGAAAGAAAGAAATATATCAAGAATCTCTTGTATTCGATAGGATTTCCCCGAACCGATGTTGTATACCTCTCCAGATTCTCCCTTTTGCATTAACAACTCATACGCACGCACTACATCCCGCACGTCGGTAAAGTCCCTTTTTGCTTCTAAATTGCCAACTTTCATAACAGGCTCTTTTTTACCTTTCTCAATTTCAGCAATTTGTCGGGCAAACGACGGAACAACAAATATTGGACCTTGATTTGGACCGATATTGTTAAATGGCCTAACAATGATGGATTTCACATTTTGAGAATGCGAATATTGAAATCCCAAAAAGTCTTGGGCAATTTTACTCACCGCATAAGGCGACAGAGGTCGAAGCGGCGTATGCTCGTTCATCGGCAAATCGTGTTCTTCAGCTTTTCCGTATACCTCAGCCGATGAAACAACAAGCACTTTAGTCTCCAACAACTGCAATTGCTTTACCGCTTCTAAAATATTCAGTTGCCCACTAATGTTAGTTGTAATTGTGTCTGATGGATTTTTAAAGCTTTCTGCCGGACTTGTGAGCGCTGCCAAATGATAAATGTGGTCTGGAGAAACTTCATCAATGACTCTTTTTAATCCTTCGAAGTCTTGAATATCTACAGGAAAAAGGTGTGAATCTTGTGGCTTATCGTCGGATGGCTTAACTGTTCCGAAAACTTCATAACCCTTTTGCTGAAGCAGGTTATTTAAATGTGTCCCTGCAAATCCATTTATTCCGGTAACAAGTGCTTTAGCCATGCTCATCTTCCTACTCCCTGGTAGGTAAATCCATGGGAGGCCATTTTTTCTTTATCATAAATATTTCGGGCGTCTATGAGATTTGGAGACTTCATCATCTCTTTGATACGACCTAAATCCATTTCCTTAAATTCGTTCCAATCGGTAATGACGATAAGAAGATCCGCATCTTTTGCCACCTCATACATATCCTGCGCGTACGATATTCCCTCGATTACTTTTTTTGCTTTTTCCATCGACTGTGGATCGTACGCATGAACGGTAGCACCTTTTTCGACTAACCATTTCGTAATTTCAATAGAGGGAGCAAACCTCATGTCATCAGTATTTGGCTTAAATGCCAGTCCCAACACTCCGATTTTCTTTCCATTCAAGTCTCCCAGTATTTTCTCGGCTTTATGCACTATAGCTTTTTTTGCAGAATGATTGACATTTTCTACCTCTTTCAGAAGTTTGAAATCATAATCAAATCCTTGCGCAATTGAAATAAGAGCCTTCACGTCCTTTGGAAAGCAACTACCACCGTATCCTGCACCTGGCTGCAAGAAATATGTTCCGATTCTTTTATCAAATCCTATTCCCTCAAGAACGCGAATAGCATCTGCTCCTGTCACTTCTGAAAGCTGTGCTATAGAATTAGCAAAGGATATTTTCATCGCCAAGAAAGAATTTGCCGCGTACTTTATCATTTCAGCTGTTTCGAGATTGCACAAAACCCAGGGGCAATTGGTGTTTTCTTGAAGTGGCTTATGGAGCTCAACCAAAAGCTCTTGAGCCTTTTGTGTTTCAGTACCGATAACTATTCTGTCAGGATACAGAGTATCCGAAATTGCCGACCCTTGACGCAAAAATTCAGGACATGAGGCAACATCAAACTCAGCCTTCGCGTCCTTCACACTATCTACTAATGCTTTAATCTTTTTGTTCGTGCCTATTGGTACTGTGCTCTTCGTTACCAAAACCGTATACCCTGACATGTTCTTTGCAATTTGCTCCGCTACTTCAAGGACAGTTGTAAGATCAGCTTCACCTGTCTCTTTTGGAGGCGTTCCAACTGCAATAAATACAAGCTCAGCTTCTTTTACACTTTCATAATCCAATGTAAATCTCAGCCTTTTTGCATCTAAATTTTTCTGCACCAGCTCTGTAAGTCCCGGCTCATAGATATGAACCATTCCTTTGTTAAGATTTGTAACTGTTTCCGGAGTATGACCAATAACGGTTACATCGTTGCCAAGATCTGCAAAAATTGTGGCGCTGACCAATCCTACGTATCCGTGTCCAATAAATGTGATTTTCATAATGTGAGCTTCTTTTCTATAATCAAGTCCATAAGCGAACATTATACCGAGAGTCTCAGTTCAAATGGCCAGTTGGACATTTGAACAAGAGTTGTCGGTATAATTAAGCACTTTTTATCAAATTCAAACCCTCTTCGAAGGTTTTTGGCTTAAATCCAAGATGTACTAGTTTATCATTTCTCATAATTGATTGGAAGGGACGCTCCGCTTTGCCTTTATAAATTTGTTCCCTGGTCGTTGCGTTTATTTTCGTAGCAAATCCAAATGCATCTTTTATCATATGTCCAATGTGGTATGGGTCTTCAAAGCTTGAACCTGTCAGGTTATAGATTCCGGTAGCCTTTTTCTGGAGAAGAAAATCCAACCCATACACAATATCGTCTATAAACGTCGGAGTTATCGTCTGATCTTCTATTAATGATACCTCTTCCCTGTCTCGCAAGAATCCTATAAGCTTTTGTATAAAATCCGGTTTTACCGGGCTCGGATAACCGTACGGAAAAGACAACCTGACGATGAGGTCATTTTCTACGTTAATCAACCTTTCACCATACCATTTTGTCATGCCATACCAATTGATAGGATCGGGCACTGACTCTTCATCATATCTGCCATTGCCTTTAAAAACAAAATCGGTGGAAATATAGATGAACTTAATTCCTCTTTGCTTTGCTTCTTCATATAGGTTTCTTGTTCCAATGAAATTTATTGCAAAAGCAGATGTACTTCCAAACCAATCTTCTGGCTTCCAAACAATATTATGAAATGTAGTATTTTTCCTTTCATCCACGTTCTCTCGAATCAAACGCAAGTCTTCCTCCTTATCTTGTTCACATCCATCAACATCTGTTTTTGCAGCTAAATGGATGATTGCATCAACCTGACCTTTCACCTTCCAATCAAAAAAAGTTGCCACTGAATCCCAACTTGGTATATGTGTATCTTTCGAAGACAGGGGGATTATTTCGTTGTTCTCAAACATCAATTCTTCAAACCTGCTTCCTATCAAACCTGTTGCACCTGTTAAAATAATTTTCATTTTAAATCCCTAATTCGTAATTCTTTATTCTTAATTCTGATTTACTTTCCATAATGTTCCCGATAATAATCTTTATATTCGCCGCTTTTAATATCTTTCCACCATTTTTCGTTATTTTTGTACCAATCAACTGTCTTTGCAAGCCACGTGTCAAAATCATTCTCAGGTTGCCATCCGAACTCATTGTGAATTTTTGACCAGTCTATAGCATACCGCCTATCATGCCCCGGCCTATCCTTAACAAATTCAATTTCTTCCTCACCCTTGCCCATTATACGAAGTATTTTTTTGACCACTTCCAAATTATTAACATCCTGCGTCATACTTCCCACACAATACGTCTCCCCCACTTTCCCGTTTTTTAGAACTAAATCAATTGCCTTAACATGATCTTCAACATATAACCAATCCCGAACATAAAGTCCATCTCCGTATACAGGAACTTTTTTCCCTTCTAGAATATTTGTGATTGCAAGCGGTATCAGCTTTTCTGGAAAGTGATATGGACCATAATTGTTAGCACAATTCGTAATTGTTATCGGCAAACCATACGTGTCAAAATACGCTCTAACAAGATGGTCTGAACCTGCTTTGCTTGCTGAATAGGGACTGTGTGGGTTATACCGTGTGTTTTCGTTGAATTTTTCCGTTGAATCAAGGGCGAGTGCACCAAAGACTTCGTCTGTAGATACATGATGGAACCTTTTTACCTCGTGCTTTATCGCTGCATCCAGCAAGATTTGGGTGCCGACAACATTTGTCTCCACAAAAGCGGCAGGTTCTTTTATCGACCTGTCAACATGTGACTCTGCCGCAAAATGGACAACTATATCAACTCCTTCCATTGCATTATCAACCATCTCAGGATTTGTAATATCGCCTTGGATAAATACGTAATTTGGCTTTTTTTCTATAGAGGTAAGATTCTCCAGGTTCCCGGCATAAGTAAGCTTATCAAAAACTATAACTGTGTCTTCAGGATATTTATTGACCCAATAAAGGGTAAAGTTGGAGCCGATAAAACCCGCGCCACCCGTAACCAATAGCTTTGCCATGCTTGCAGTATACCAAAAGAAACACTTCGTCCACAAACTAATTGCCGTAGATAATTTTTAGATTTCTTCTGCCAACACAATGATGATCTAGTTCAATGGGATTTCTTCAACTATTTTTGATATCGTTCCATGTTGACCCATATCTGCAACACATAACATTGTTGGTAAGAAAGCTACGTTTGTATCGTACCCCTGAAGACAGTCAAGAGGAGTTTGCACAACGCGTGTAAGACGAGTAAGGGTTAAATGTGGCTTAAATAATTCCCCGTTTACTACACTCCCGGTTCTCTCAACCATTTCTTTATCATCATCAGACAACGAACCCATCATATCCCTTACGTTAGGTGCAATAAGCCCTTCTCTTAAAGGATTTGCTTGTCCTAAAATTCTTTCATGCAATGTCTGGAGTTGAGGAGTATTTATGCAGTTCCACCAAACAAATCCACCTCGCGACAGACTGAAGCCATCCATGCTTACTGAAATATTTTCCGGTTCTTTTGTAATATCCAAAAGTCTCAAAATAAGCTCATCCACGTTCCTTTCGGGGTAATATCCTTGATAAAGTGATATGTGCGGAAAATGCAAATCGTTGTCGAGTTGAAAAGCAGAACTATTTGTCCTAGTCAATTGATAACTAAATGTAAGAGCCTTGTTTCTTACCGTATCGTCCGGCAATAGTACAATATTTAAAGCTCTTTTGGGTTCTCCTTCTTTCGATTCAACCATGGTAAGTGATTATACCAAACGAACTTTTTAAGGGAATTTACAGTTTTAATTCTTGCCGGGGACTATCAGGGAAATTTACTTCGTCAAAAAGTACAAATTTTGAAGGCCTGATTTGATAGCAAAAATGCTGGTCTCCTCCTTCCACCGTGGTAGTTGCCCTATCTTCAACAATCCAGAACCTACTCGAATAAATATTTATTCCTGCTTGCGCATCGCCATCTGATAGCTGCCGCGCAGTACCTTCAAATTGTATACCGCGCACTTTCTCGCCATAGTTATGGGGAAGAACAATAGCTCCTGCAACTTTGGGGTTATCCAGAATTTCTTGAGAATGTCTTCTGGAAGCTCTACTCATCCAATATAAATTGAGATCAATGTCAGTTGCAAAATAAACAGTTGCAACCCATGGTTGATGGTCGTGAGCTGTTGCTATCTGCATTATTTGCGCTTTGGTTAAATAGTCGCGAACAAGCTCCCGTAGGTCCATATAATCAGTATAGCACCAACGTCAAACCCCACCAAAACCAACAAAAAAGCGCTTTTGCAAGCGCTCTTTTGTTTACCCGTTTTAATTATTAACTGTGAAAAGTTTAATAGGGAAACCTTAAAAATAGCTGATTTTTTCACGTCATTCACATGAAATTTTCACATAACTTTTGTACTATGATCTAGCTTCAAATGATGCTATGCATACCTCATCTTACCGTTTGTTTAATCCTGAAGATTTTCTGAATTCTTCGTTGAAAGAATGGGCAAAAAAAGCAACAATTGTTCATATTGGCCCCTTATGGCTTCCGCTACCGCGCGACGACAGAAACTATGGGGGAATTGAAGATGTTGTTTTGAACAATATAAAAGCATTAGAGCAATTTAAGGTCAAAAAGCAAATTATATTCGGCCATCCTGCAAACAAAAGGATGGAACACACTCTCAAACGAGTGAGAGTTTATACACCGGACTACATTTCCAGCTCTGAAAATTTACTTGAAGTGCTTCGAACAGACCCATACGCAGCTGAAAAACTTGAACACATTTATGTACTGCAGGCGTATAAAAAAATTGTAGCAAATAGAAATGATGTAACTATTGTCCATGACCATACAAATGCCGGGCGCGCATATAGTGTATGGTTCTCAAGATACATAAAACCGGTGGTAAGAACCGAACATGGCCCACTCCGATACCCTTATATTACTCGCCTTGAAGAAAATTATTATGCACTTTTGAAGAATAGAAAGTCGTTGGGATTTATTGCCATCTCAAAAAATCAAAAGGCTCAAATGCCTTTTTTGCCGTGGATAGGCGTTAATTACAATGGTATAGATTTGGATGAATTCGAATATGTTGAAAAAAAAGAAAAATTCTTACTATATTTAGGCCGGATTACCAAAGACAAAGGAGTGCATAACGCAATTTATGTTGCTTTAAAACTCAAGATCCCTCTTGTTATAGCCGGGACCGTTGAGGAAAAACCACAATCGCTTGAATACTTTGAAAATGAAATAGCTCCTTTTGTAGACGGAAAGGACATTATTCACTTCGAAAACGGCGTAAACGCTGAAGAACGGAAAAGTTTACTAAGTAAAGCCAGCGCACTTTTAATGCTCAACGAATGGGAGGAACCTTTCGGTATGGTTATGCCCGAAGCTATGGCATCAGGAACACCTATTGTAGGCACACAAAAAGGCTCGATACCTGAAATCGTAGGAAAACAATGCGGATTTGTCGTACAGAACAAATATCAAGCAGTAAAAGCAGTTTCAAAAATTCTAAGCGGCGAATTCTCGTCCAAAGCATGTCGTCTTCGGGTCGAAAAATTCTTTACAAAGGAAGCAATGGCCGCGCGGAACATAAAATTTTACATGACTCACTCGATACGTTTTGGGAAACACAATTAATATTCAGCGTGGGTATGATGTGGACGAACACTTGCTCCTACTTCATCGTGGGTCAAGATGTATACGATGCGGTAGAGGATGGAAAAAATAATGGCATAGATAAGTAAACCAACTATTGCAGTAACATCAATAGCCGAGCGTGAATTGAGAATTATCGTCTGAAATAACCCCCTGAATGGATAAAGAAAAACATTACTAATTCCGTTCACCCATACTATTGCAGGCGTTGTCTGGTTTGCTCCAAGTAAAAGAAAAAGTATTCGTGCTCCTATAGTTAGTGCAATGAATGCACTAAGAATATTGAGGATTGTTAATAATACTTGTCTCAGACTCATATATAAAGCATATGGCGTAAGCAAGAAAAAGGAGCAAAAAAAAAGTAAGAAATTTGAAAGAAAGCAATTCGTAGATTAAAGGGCTACTTCACAACCCCTTGTAATAATTCTTCTTCGGTGTACTCGACTTGCTCGTCAAGAAGTGCTGGATCATATGCAGGGTCCGGATAATTCACCATCCATGCATCCTCATCACCTATATTCTCAAGTCCGGTTGCTATGTCTTTAGGAATGAAGAGACGAACGGGAGATTCTGCGCTGGCATCTAAAATATGCTCTTCTTTGGAAGAAGGGACTCCGGGTTTATAGAGAGTAATTTTCATCTTTCCCTTGACCGCTACATACCTTGCCGCACGAACTCTATGGAGATGATATCCTTTAAAAGCGCCGGGAGATGCTGCTGTAAGATACACTTCTGTCTTTTGACCAGTTTCCTTGTCTTTAAAAAGTTCAATTAAAAAACCATTAGGATTTCCTGAATGGTCTTTAGTCTGCACTTTTTTTGCGTTCTCTTCTGTTGCAAGAGGCATAATTTACAAATTTAAAATATTTTTCTTGAAAATTCAACCCTCATTCTTTTCAGCCCAATAACGATTCACCTTGTAAAGCGTTGAAAATGTCCCGGCATCAGCCCAATAGCCGTTCAACTCTGCCCAATGAAGATTGCCTTCAGCTATATACAAGTTGTTTACATCTGTAATTTCAAGCTCGCCACGATCGGAGGGAGTGATTGTCCGGATTTTATCAAAAACAGTATTATCATAAAAATATAGACCCGTTACAGCATAATTACTAGGAGGATTTTCCGGTTTTTCAATTATTTGTGCAATCTTACTAGCGTCATCTTTGTGAAATTCCGCAACTCCAAATCGCTGAGGATCTGGAACACTTTTCAGAAAAACCATCGCTCCATTATTAAAGGACTCAACATTGCTGGAAATATCTGCATCGGTCGTATTGTCTCCCAAAATCACGGCGACACTGTCCCCATCGCAAAAATCTTCTGCAAGCGATAAAGCATCAGCGATACCACCATCAGGTTTTTCCTGATAGGCATATTCTATATGCTTAACACCAAGCTCCTTACCATTTTTCAGAACTCCCAAAAAATGCCCTACATGGGGACCGGATGTAACAATCAAAATTTCAGTTATACCCGCTTTTACAAGTGTTTCGATAGGATAAAATATCATCGGTTTATCGTAAACCGGGAGAAGATGTTTGTTGGTTACGAATGTAAGGGGGCGTAGCCGTGTTCCCAAACCTCCTGCAAGAATAACACCTTTCATATTAAATTAAAGCCGTGCAATGTTAAGAAAAATAAAAAGTGCAAAAATCAGTGCACTTATTAACATATATTCTAGCACAACCTTAATATTAATATCATGATGTGTCTTGTGATGCAACAAACCAACGACCATATAAAGGCCGAGAATAAGTCCTATTACAAAGAGCTGTGTATAAAACGGAAGAGGCACACTTAGTAAGAAGGCAAATCCGCTTCCTATTAAAAGGAATTCTATAAGATATAAAAGGCCGTGATGTTTTTTCATATTAAATTCTTTATATTATATTTTCCAATTTTGCCATGAACTAGTTCTGTCAAAATCATATTATATTTCCCAATTTTGCCATTAGCACAAATGCAATAAATATTGCTATGAGTATTATGTGATCCATGTTGTTCCCAACTACCCTCGGAATCCGTTTTTTCTCAATGATGATAAAGTCTAGCACCAACGCAGTAAGCAGTGCCGCAAGCAGAATAAATGTAAGGACTTTTGCAATACTTCCTATATCTATTGCAGGTTTATTTGACAAACTTTGAGGTAGCATTTCTCCGCCTTGGGGAATCTGCGCTTGATAAGACCCTTTTACATCTTGCTCATTTAATTGAACAGTATTTGCCCCGCCAAGAGGAGTTGTTGATTTTGTATCTGTCAATGCTGCGTTTTCTCTTTGCCCGAATTCCTCAACGATAAGAATTGTATCTTCTCCCTGAAGTCTTCCCTCCCGAATTGCAAATCCCACATCCTTATACAAAGGAGAAAGAATATTCGCCCTGTGAGTCGGGGATTTCATCCATGCATTTACTGCATCAACGGATGTGGTAAAACCTCTTGCTAAATTTTCTCCTGCATATGAATAGTCGTACCCCGCTGCTTTTATAAATTGCCATGGAGATGTTCCGTCCGGCGCAAAATGAGCCCAATAGTCATGCGCGAACATATGCGCCCCCTTATTGGCAGCAGCCTGGCTTAATTGTCTATCTAATGCTAGCGGCGGAAGACCATTTTGCTGTCGTTCAAAATTAGTCAGATTAAGAAGCTCGATATCGGATATCTGATAGGATATCCCTAATACTTCCGGATGTGTTCTGTGAAGAAAAATTGCTAAAGAACTACTGCAAGCAACGGCAAGAATTATTACAAAAAGAGAAATATTATGAAGAAGTTTGGCCCTATGATTATTTTTGTGATGAGGAACAAAAAAGTGAAAGATATGCATAGGCAGGATAATTACTTCATTCGTAATGTGGAGTTGTCAATTCTCCCAATTTTTTGCCATTAATTTTTTTGTCAAGCGAAAACCCTAATGCATTCGCCACACTTGCTCCGACTTTAAGCCCAGTATAAGAACCGGGTCCTTCCTCGACATAAATCTCATCTATGTCATGAATCGAAATCCCTCCGTCATTACACACTTTTTCTATGAGTAGAAGTATCGACTCGGGATGCCGGTTTTCGCTGGTTGACGTAGCATCGAATTTCTTGCCGTCTTTTTCAAGAAGAGCGATTACTTTTTTGTTATTTCGCGTATCTATATACAATTTATTCATATTGTTTTGGAAGAGCTACCACCCCATCACGTATTATTTTCCACGGTCTTTTCGTAACATCAATGATTGTGGATACACCTTTCATTGTACACACACCATTGAGAACAAAGTCAACTTTTTGCATAAGCATTGGGTCTATTTCCGAAAATGTATAGGGCGTATCTCCCCCAGAGAAATTGGCTGATGGTGCAACTAGTGGTACGCCGACTTTTTCGATTATTTCTTGCATAAGCCTATGATTTGGAAATCTTACCGCAAGTGTTTGTCCATTTGAATTGACAACTCCTGGAACTTTATCTTTCTTGCATTTAAAAACAATAGTTAATCCACCGGGCCAAAATGTATCAATGAGCTTTTCTTTTACTTCACTGTCAATGTCAACATACTCGCTTGCCATCTCGGCTGAGGAAACCAAGACAAGGAGAGATTTATCGGTTGGACGTTTCCGGATGCTGTAAACCCTTCTCACTGCATCCTCATCATCCATTCGACATCCAATTCCAAATGCAGTATCTGTTGGAAAAATACCAACATTGCCTTTCTTAAACCGGTTTATTACATCCTCAATATTGCTTTTCATAGCTCTTTCCTTATTTCTATAGAACGTGTATCATTCAAATCCTCAAAAAAAACTTTCCAAACAGTTCCTTTTACAATATTTTGGGAAATCTCAGGCCATTCTATGACAACAACCCCTTTTTCATCCTCTAAATAATCCTTAATATCAACGCCTAATGCCTCTTCCTTGCTTTGAAGGCGGTATAAGTCTAAATGATAAAGGGTTTCAATTTGCCTACTATTGGTCAGGTGCGTTCTAACAACAGTAAATGTAGGTGAGATTATGCGAGATGTTATCCCCAAACCGCGGGCAATCCCTTTTGTGAATGTTGTTTTTCCACTCCCCAAATTTCCAATGAGAAAAACAACATCTTTCGGATGTAGGTCATTCGCAAATTTTTTTCCAAGCTTTTCTGTTTCTTCAGGACTTCTCGTTATTGTTTTCATACTAAGGAGCCGCTTCTATGCTCTCGGTTTTATTCTTCCTATAATTATTGTACAGGAGTATACCACAGCTACCTGTCACAAGAACTATTCCCATAACAATTAAAAGCGCACCCCAATTATAATTCTGAGCGGTAGTCGTAGGTATTTCGGATTGTGCATTCGCAAAATTCGCATTTGCACCCAATATTCCCTGTGTAGGTTCGGCGTCTGTTTGAGTCTGCATGAGAGCCGACTCACTTCCTCCTTCACGGGTTCTTGGATCAGTTGTAATTTTAGGTGTCGGTGTGCTTGTTGTTTTTGGCGACGGAGTAGGAGAAGCAGTTGGTGTAGGTGTCGGAGAGCTGGTTGGCTTTGGAGTCGGTGTGGGGGTTTGGGTAGGAGTAGGAGTATTTGTAGGAGTGGCAGTAGGTGTCGGGAGCGAGAAATTTAAAGTAAGTTCCGTTTGGTCATCAAAGGTTTCAGAATTTTCCGTGTACCTTTTGATTTTTAGTTTATAGTCACCAGACTCTTTGCAGCTTGAATCATTGGAATCAATTTTTACTTTTACATCACCTTCCCATTTATTGTCTTGTATCGTTATCTTAAAAAACTTATTCCCATCGCTACCGTATTTTACCCAACTACCATCTACATTCGTCAATCCACAATAATTACCACTTCCCTTACGAAAAGCTCCTCCTAAAAAATAATTTGTTCCGTCTGCTGCACTTATGTTTATTACTGTATGAATTGTGATTTCGGAAGATTCATTATATGAAGAAGCTTGGTTATTTATACTCGTTGTTGCAGAAGCGGCAAAGCTTTGCATTGGAAAAAACAAAACAAGTAAGAGAACAAAAAAGTAGATAATAAAACTAAACCTAATAGATCTCACAATAACTCTGATTTAATAGGAAAGTGGTAAAACTTTCAACCCTTTGACGATAGATCCACTACAAGAAGACTACTTTTTGGACCGAGAAGATACTTCCCATAGAATAATGGTCTGTAAAGTTAACATCGTGTCCATTTGGAAGGTACGGATCGTTCATTATGTAATTCCCGTTAGAACCACTTTTTATTACAACAAAGTGAGTTCCTCCGTATGCATTTATTCCAACAACCACCGGATCCCCTCCGGCCAAAACGGAATCCATTGAAGCCCCTACTCGCTGTGCTGTCGCACCACCGGCTGAAATTGTAAAGAGAAGATATGCGGGATAATAAGACGCAAAATTTGAAGAATTGGAGTTGATATCAATAGGCGTTATTTTTTTTCCATAGTGAGTAAATATCATT
This sequence comes from uncultured Gammaproteobacteria bacterium, assembly GCA_964409875.1. Taxonomy (GTDB): domain Bacteria; phylum Patescibacteriota; class Microgenomatia; order Levybacterales; family GWA1-39-11; genus JAUSNA01. Next base: position 145,992 of record CAYPEN010000004.1, on the reverse strand, counting down.
GCCATCGAAGTAACAAGACAACCATCGCTTGCAATTGTGTACTGCGTACCATTCAGAGCTGCGGCTCCCCAATTAGAATCACGCTGATTATAATAACAACCCCAAGAATCACACGAAGTTTGTCCAGAAAGCAATGATGCTCCTCCCTGTGCTGCGACGAAATTTGAAAAACCTGCAAGCTGTGCTTTTGCTTGAGCTAACAATCTTTGATAATTCGCCTCGCTTCCCTGTGTTTCAGCAAGTAACCGTTTTTTTGACTCTTTATCTGTATTGAGTTGTTCTGTATATGCCTCAAGTTTTTTATTCAATGCTTCCTCTTCTTGTTTTTTGTCAACAAGAATGTTTTGTTGATTACTGTAATTCACCTTCGCCTGCTCGGCAGCATAGATATTTTTTTTGTCATATAGTTGCACAATTTTAAGGTATTTTAATCTTGTAAAAAAATTGTCTAATGTATTAGAAGTAAGGAGTACCTGCCAAGGAGCAACCGTTCCTTGCTGATATACTGCTTTTGCACGGCCGACAAACGCATGGGAAGTTTTATCCAAATCACCTTCAGAGCTTGAAATTTTACTTTTAGTAATATCTATATCTACTTCAAGAGACTCAATCTGATCTTTCGTGCGTTCTATCTTTGCCTCCGTTAATTTAATTTGATTGTCAGCAATATCAATTTGAGATGAAAGAGTTTTCTCCTGAGATTTTGTATCGGCAATTTTTGTCTCTAGTTCTTGGATTAATTTTTCCGTATCGGCCTTTTTTTGTGAATCCGAGCTTGAAGATGGGGTTGGCGTTACATCTTCGGCATTTGCCTTAATAAGACCAAAAGATAGAATATAGCATAACAAACCTATTACAAATACGTATTTGAGCAATCGCATAGACATGGTAGGTACTCACTTCAAATAACGAAGGACGGCCAAAAAACTCGAGAATGCTCCCAAGATTATTGCCGAAAAGAATAAAACTCCAAGCACTTCAATCATAAGAAGAGGTTCGATGGGAAGAACCGGAACACCACCAAAAAAACTCTCAATTTTTGGCGTAGCATAAAAATAAAGAACCCCATAGGAAACAGCCCATCCGACAACAGCACCCACAGCACCATAAAACATTCCTTCTAATAAAAACGGTGTTCTGATAAACCAGTTAGTCGCTCCAATTAATTTCATTATTTCAATCTCGTCTCTTCTTACCGTAATCTTTATTCCAATAATCGTGAGAATAACAAAAATACTTACGACCAAAAGTACAGTGATTATTACAAGTCCAATTTGACGCAATCCATTTGTAAACCGTATAAGAGTGTCGACTATGTCTTTTTGAAAAACAACTTCATCAACTGCTTTTGACTTTTTAGCAATACTTGCCAAATCGGAAAGATATGAAGCATCGTTTGCTTGGACATCTAAAGACGAAGGAAGGATATCGGATGTAACCAAGTCTAGAAGCAAAGGGTCATCTTTATTCTGCTGTTTATAGATTGATAACGCTTCATCTTTTGACACAAACTTTATACTTCTTGATCTTCCCGTATCCGTAAGTTGTTTGCGAAGCGCATTAATTTCATCAACTGTTGCCTCTTGCTTGAAAAAAACCGACAACTGCGGCCGTGTTTCAAAGTAGTTAATGACTCTCACGGAAATAATTGTAATTATTGAAAAAACAGCGATTGTCAAAAATGTCAATGACATAATAAGAATTGCTGCCACCGATTGATATGGTGAACGTCGTATATATTTGGCAACTGTCTGTACGTGCATAAATTATTTCGTTAAACTCTCCAGTGAAATTTTTTCCTCTTCCTCATTAGGTTCTTTCTTTTCCACCTTTTCATGCTTTGTCATATGTTTCTCTTCAGATTCAGCATGCTTTTTTTCCTCACCTTTTTTCTTTCTATCTTCCTTTAATTTACCATTTTCAAGCACAATAACCCTTTTTTTAGTGGTATCTATTATCCTATCATTGTGTGTCGCCATAAAAATAGTTGTTCCGGTTTTGTTGATTTCATCCAACAGATTGAGTATTTGCATACTGGTTTCAAGGTCCAAATTACCGGTAGGCTCATCGGCGAGGATTACTTCCGGATCAAAAACGAGCGCACGTGCTATTGCAACTCGCTGTCTTTCTCCACCAGAGAGTTGTTGAGGAAATTTTGTAAAAGCGCTCATAAGCCCTACACTTTTTAGTACTTCATGAGCTCTTTCTTTGGCATCCTTTTCGGATACGCCCGAAAACTGAAGCGGCAACATTACATTCTCTCCAACAGTTCTGTCATGCAATAATTTCAAATCCTGAAAAATAACCCCAACGTTTCTACGAAGCTGCCTGACTTTTTTTCCCGGCAATTTCACCACGTCAATATCCCCAATTGTGATAGCCCCTTCTGTCGGAAGGAGGTCTCTTATAATAAGTCGGAAAATCGTGGTTTTACCACTTCCAGTCGGCCCGACAAGAAAAACAAAATCCCCTTTCTCAATGGAAAAACTTACCTTATCAAGCGCAAGGTCCGAGTAGTATTGTTTGGTTACATCTTGAAATGTAATCATGATTATAAGCTTCGATGAAATCGTTGGATTTCATGCACATACCTCGTTCTATTACTACAGCTGATATTGAAACTACAGTATTTGTATTTTTCCAACATCCATGAGCCATCCCGCCTTTTGTGCAGCCTGCGTCTGCCCCCAAACTTTTACCTTTTTTCCCATGAACTGACTCAAGTCAACTGCCGAGGATGTCATATATACATTTTGTGAGTCTCCACCCGGACGCACCAGATGATACGCACCTTCTCCATCAATTCCCCCTGCTTGTAGAACGCCTTCAGCAGTATCTGGAAATGCTTTCGTGTCATTGACTCCGGCGGTAAATCCCTTTCCCATCGATCCGCCAGACCCACTATTGTTTACGGAAAGTGGCCCTTTGTTGCTGCTTCCCGCAACATTTGCAGCGATGTAACCCGTACCAATACCTAAAATTACGACAATTATAACGGTCAATATAAGCTGTTTTTTCATAATTCCAGATGAACTGCTGTTTTTTTTGCGTGGAGAATTCAAATCATGAATTAGCTCTTTTTTAGGCAGTTTATTTTCTTCCATGACTCTTCATATCTAACCATATTATGAAGTTTAATTCAACCCATTCTGATAAAAAATTTCAACTTTTAAACCTTATAATTGACATTTCTGTAAATTATTATCCATACTGAATTGTGGTCAGACAAGAACTTGTTGCCTATATTCAGGACTCTATTAATAGAGGACTCTCTCCTGAGCTGATTACTCCCAGTCTACTTCAAAAGGGTTGGGAGCAACAGGATATTTTAGACTCATACGTCCAGATCCGAAATTCTACGTCGCAGCAACCACCTCAACACAAAAAAACTATTTGGTCGCTTGCCATAACAACTCCTGAGGAAGCTGTAAAAGCAATCCGTGACGCAGCAAATTTTTCAGTCACAGTGGGTGTTTTGTTTATAATTTTATCCTGTATCTTGTTTGTAACCGGAACGCCCAATTGGTGGGACACAATTATCGACAGCATAGGCTACATTTCCATATCATTCTGGCTTCGAAAAAGTCGAAATAGGACGGCTGCGCTGACTTTCTTAATTGCAATAATTCTCTCATTTATCATTACAGTAATAAACAAGATTACACAGTATGGCGGAGCTAATATTTTTCTTGCAATTATTGGTCTCTTTACGGCTATTAAAGCAGTAAAAGCAACTTTTTTTATCCATAAAGGAGAAGCGCTTTCAAAAAAATTAATCTTTACGACGGGATTTTTCTCGTTTATTGCCTGCTGTCTTATTACACTTAATATCTGGCCAGCTGTATTTATGAGTCCAATTATGCAATTAATGTTATATTCAAAAGAAAAACATCCAACTCTTTATGAATTTCCGCAGGAACGGACCATCTCTATTAAAAATTATAAACCGTCTCACCCTGCTACTATTTCTCATTTTGGAGTAACTCTCACCACCCCTTGGGGTGAACCAACAAAAAATATGAAATGGGGATTATCTGATTGGGCGTACTTTTATAAACCAGCTCATGGAGTTTTGTTAAGTCCCGCCAATAGTGCAAAAATTATTTCAGTAAAAACACTTTTTCCAGACTCAGACCCGCACACAAAAGAACTCAAAAGAATTATTGGTGAGGATATTTCTTCATCGAACTATTTGCTCCACATGACATTATTAAATCTCGACCCAAATTCTCTAAACATTACCACTTCTCCCAGAAAAATTGTGGCAATGGGTTTTGAACTGCCTTTTAAAGAAGTCCTTATTTTGGGTAGCCCCTACGTCTATTCCTTCCACTACAACAGTCTTAAAGGCTACCAAATTGCAGCTAAAGGCAAAAATGACACATCACAAGTTCTTACTCTATTTGATACAAAGGATAATGTTTATAGTATTGCAATCACAAACAATCCGACACAAGAAGAGGTGGATTATATTATATCAACTATTAAGCTCGAGCCTCCTACTACTCCAATTCCTTGAGTTCAGCTTCAATGAATGCATCGATATCACCATCCAACACAGCTTCTGTGTTGCTTGTCTCAATATTTGTACGAAGGTCTTTTACCATTTGATAAGGATGAAGGACATAATTTCTTATTTGGTTACCCCATGACGCGGCTTTATACTCTCCTTTCAGTTTTCTCTCCTCTGCCTGACGCTCTTGCTCTGCCCGAGCCAATAGTTTTGCTTTCAAAAGCTTGAGTGCGTACTCTCTATTTTGATTTTGATATCGCTCTGTTTGATTTGTGACTACTATTCCTGTAGGCTTATGGGTAAGCCGCACAGCGCTGCTTACCTTCTGAACATTCTGACCACCGTGAGATGATGCACGATAAAATTCCCATTCCAAATCTTCATCGTTGATTTTTAGCGAAGTGTCATCATCTGACTGCGGCAATACCTCAACAAGAGCAAATGAGGTTTGTCGTAAGTTATTTGCATTGAAGGGGGAAAGCCTGACCAATCTATGGGTTCCGTTCTCACCCTTTAAGTAACCATAAACAAATTCTCCTTCTACTAAATAATCGATGTATTTTATCCCCGCCTCATCCCCATTTGCCTGATCTATTATTTCAAATTTCCATCCACGCCGCTCAAAGAACCTCTGATACATACGTGCCAACATTTGCGCCCAATCCATGGCGTCGACTCCTCCCTGCCCTGCGTGGATAGAAATGATAGCATTTGCCTTATCTAACGGTCCTGAAAGGTAAAGATAAATCTCTAATTCTTTCAATGGTTCCTCGAGTTCCTCAAATCGTTCATCTGAAACCAATTTTTGGATTTTTTCGTAGTTCTCAATTTCTTTTTGCAAAGCTCCAAACTCCTGCATGAGCTTTGTTGCGGCTTCTGTATCCTTCCAGAAGTTAGGGTCTACTGACTTAGCTTCTATTTCATTAAATCGAATCCTTTTTTCATTAATATTAAGTTTTTGCAGTACAATTTCTGCTCTTTGTTTTAATTCATCCATGTTTGAGTTATTATAACCAGCCTCAAAGCTAGACACAAGCTACGTTACTAACCCAAAAAAAGTAAGGGCTATTTACACAGTGTGTCGCAGATAAGGTTTTTCGCGCTACTGGAAGAGCCCGTTAAATGAGTGAGGTCGTCGATGACCTTCTTGAGCTGAGGCTGACTTTCCACAATATTTTTGGCATTAATATTAGAAAGATCTTTTTTCGCGTTGTTAATGATTTCTTCTACATTTTTCTGTTGTGGAATCTGTAATTGGGGATGGTCTTTCTTTGTTTGAGCTCCCAGCACATTTACTGTGTTTTGTCCCAATTTGTATATTCCATATATGCCTCCTACGATAAGAATAATACAAAGAAAAGTTGCAATAACGATTCTTTTGCCGCTCCATCGCATCACAACCTCTGCTTCTTTTACTATTTCTTCTTCGGTCTCTTGAATAATGCTTCTTCTCGACATACCTATATAATACACTACAACAAATGGCGTATAATAATATCTATGGATATTAAAGGACTTCAGGAGAAAATAAATGAAATGAATGTAAGGACGCGTCCCCACTACAAACTCTACACCCAAGAAGAAAAAGAAATTCTCACAAAAACGGTAAAACTCAATGAGGAGGTAGGAGAACTTTGCAATGATATTTTAAGTGTTTTAAGGCTTCAAAGAAAATCAAAACTTGATAAATTCGACAAAAGGAATATTTACGAAGAGTTTGCAGATGTAATCATAACGACAATACAGCTTGCCAGTGTTGCCAAAGTTGATATTCAACGAGCAATTAATGACAAGCTTGAAAAAATAGAGAAAAGATATCACAAAGACCATTAAGCTAATAGTCAAAAGTTAATCTTTAAAAGCTTTTTGAGGTTAAAAAAATCTTCAAGCAGCGTGTTTTTCATCTTCGTAAACCGAAGAGCTGCAGCAGGATGAACCGTTATAAAATATTTTCTACCATTTTCTTCAATGATTTTCCCATGTTCTTTTACTACGGAAATATTCTTATTTAAAACTGCCAGTGCAGCAACTCGACCAAGAAGAACGATAAACTTAGGATCAATCACCTTAACTTGCTCATCAAAATGTGTTTTTCCGTGTGCTATATCGGAGGGTTTTGGAGTAATGTAGTCGGGCAAATATTTTACAGGACTTGTTATGTATACGTCTTCCTCGTTAAGTCCCGCTTCATTTATAAGACTTCTCAAAAGTTTTCCGGATCTGCCAACAAATGGTCTCCCTGTCGCAGCTTCCGTTCTTCCGGGAGCCTCTCCAACAAACATAATATCCGCGTCAGGATTACCCTCGCCAGGTACAGCCATACCATGCTTGCCGATCTTACAATCAATGCAGTTCTCTATTTCGTGGGCGATTTTCTGAAGTGCCTTTTCCTTACTTTGCATGCTTTGTAGAAGTGATATCCTTGTGAAGCTCACGCTTAATGTCTTCAGCTACTTTTCTTATTTTTTCCTCAATATTTTCCACTTTGTCATTCACAAAATTCCAAATTTTCTCATTGTCCTCAGACACAAGATGGGTCAAAAAAACCCTTTTGTCATCTTCGGAAAGCTCCGACAAGACTGCATCAAGAACGGTGTGGTAGATATTCTCATGAATTAGCTTTCTTATCTCCTCTTTTTCATGTTCTTCCATCGACATGTCGTCAAGCTCCAACTCAAGAGTTTGAATTTCAATCAAATGACTGAAGAAATGATTATTCATATGTATGTGAACAAGCTTTGCTTATTCATGTTAACTTTTTGCCAACTTTGCCGGTTCAATAGGCCCCAAAGGTATTTTGTCTTCAGGGTCATCAATAAAAAAGTATAACACGCCGCCTCTTGATATCCCATCTACCCTTTCCAAATGGTGCATTACTTCAGGACTTCCTCCAAGTTGCTTGCCTGTCCATACCGCAGGTCCTGCATCTGCAATATCTGCAACAACAGCCCTACCGTTTTCAGGATTCACAAGAAGCATTTTGCGGTATTTAAAAAATTCTATATACTCACGTCTCCTATCTGAAAATCCGGGCGCCAAAAAAGATTGGACTGCGATGTAATATTTCTCACGGTCGATATCTTTTTTAGTTAGCTCTGCTTTAGATTTGGCAAAATACCCAAACCCGCCAAGCCCCGGAGCAAGTCCGTTTTTAGCAAATTCAACAGCCGAAGGGTCATGTTTTATTCTTTCTTCCATGCTGTCTCCTGGATAGCGCTTTAAATGTTGCTCAAGCCCTATGTATCCATATGTTGTATTTAACCTCTTCCCATCTATCTGGGGAGCGACAGAAAACCCATAATAACCGCTTAGAATTTCTGCAATTTTTTCTTCCTGCATTGGAATAAGAGGGCCAACGGTGTCAGGCAAATAAGGCTTTAAGTCGTTAATGACGAACATATTCTGTGGTATATCAACAAACTGTGAGCCATGAATGGCAGACTCATCGGGTTTTGGTAAGAAATTCGTCGCTGGAGATGTTAGAAGCAATAAACTTCCAAATGCACCAGCAGCAAGTTGTTTGGTGTTACTCTGCATCCACTCAAATGCGGCTTTATGCTTTTGCACTAGCTGCCCCTTAAGGGTTGAATTTCTGAGTTCTAATTTTTCCTTGAGATGTTGATAGTGAGTATTCATTGTTGAATTGTATTCCAAAATGCATCCGCCCATAATGAATGTCCTTTATCATTGGGGTACTTCAAACCCCAATCATAGACGGACAGATCATTGTTCTTATTAAGGGTATCTCCTAATAATACCGTATTAACACCCGCAATATTCGCTAGTTCGAGTATTTTCAGGTTCGCCTCACGGATAACTTTTCCCTTGCCAGGAATCAATGTAAAGGGGATTTCGGAAATATAACTAACGTGCGTCGGGAGAAGAGGCAAAAGCAATTGCATGTCATGAGCGAACGACTCTAATCCTTTCCCTGATTCAATATCAATCATGCCAATTGTAATAGTCACAAGGTCTGGTTTTAAATTTCCAATTTTTGGAAGTTGTTCATTGATGACTGTATTTATCTTCGCATCTTTTGATGAAAGATTAACTATTTTTACTGTTCTGTCGGTCTGTTTGATTTTATCGGTCAACAGCCCAACATAACCTTTCATGGCCGATGAAGCGCCCACCCCCAGTCCATTTGCATCTCCAAGAACAACATACACGAAATCTCCGCTATCAAAAGCTTTTTGCTGCCAGTAATCAGTGTAATTTTTTGATACAACGACATCTCTCATTTCAAGCCCCACATATGCCAATCCACCAAAAAGCAATAGCAAAACAAATATAATAATGGCCTTCTTCATATGCCTATTTCATTTAAGCACGATTTGTTATGAAAGTTCAAATTGTGTAGATTATTTACAGAGTGGATAAGAAGGAACGTAAGCGCACCACCATGGTTTTTGAGGAATGGATGTAGGGGTAGGAGTTATTGTTTTAGGTGTGGTAGGTGTAGGAGTCGCAGTTGGAGTTAAAGATGGAAGGGGTATCGGGGTTACAGTGGGCTGTTGCGAATTTGATGTAGCAAAATTGCATGTCCAGTACATTCCCTGGTAAGAACCGCTCAGGCCATCCAGAAAATCACACCCGATATCTTTATAGTTTCCGAGAATATTGACTCTATGTCCAGCGCTCCCCATCCAACCATTTACAACGGCCGTGGGAGTGGTATATCCCCATGCAATATTTTCAGATGCTGATTGCGGATTGTAACCCGTTGCTTTTATCCTATCGAAAAAGTAGGGTTCGGAAAGAAGAGTTACTTGATGGGAAAAACAAGAGTTAACCCCATATGTTTTTGCGCAATTGAACATTGTAGTATTGTGATTTCTTGCCGCTTTTGTAAGCAAATCTGAATTTGTATAAGGGGTGAGTCCCTGCTTTTGCCGTTGCTGATTAATCTGATTTACAGTCTCGTCAGAATAAACTGATGCTACTACTTGGAAAGGGTTTATAAGAATTATCCCTAACAAAAATAGTAAGAACGACAATGTAGTTATGCGTTTTGAAAATAACATCGTCCCCAGACAAGAGAAGGCATTTTGCACAATTCCTATCCGAGGTGTTCTAGAGGTGAAACTAAAAGAACATTAAAAACCTTACACCACTCTTACAGTTTTGTCAACAACTCCAGCCTCAAATTCTTACACTTGGGCGCTTTAGCACCCGTCGTGAAGCCTGCATTCCATGTTCTTTTCTGTTTGTACGACAAACTGAAAATATTTTGAAATTAGTGGCAGACTTACAATAATTTTAATTACGTTATATTGTCCAGGAAATTTTTATAACTTCCAAATTTAATCATGAAGAAAGACATACAATAAATAAGTGGGTTTTTGCACCCATATGTAGTCTCATATCCTTGTTCTTTACTTTTTCGAAGAAAATGCAAATCAAAATGATTATATGCGAGGCTTATATAAGAGTTCGCTTAAAACTCATTTGGGTAGTGGCATTTTTTGTCCCGCCTCTCTTCGCTCCCGGGACTGCGCGGCTAGCTAGGATAATGGCATTTTTTGTACTTTTTGCCCGATCCGCACCAGCAGGGGTCGTTGCGGCCAAGTTTTTTCTTCTCGCCTGACTCGGTTTCTTTCATTTTTTTCTGTTTTGCTTTTGCTTCTTTCTCTTTCACATTATCCGACCCGACTTCTTCTGCGCCTTGATTGGTTTGAGCAGCTGAAACATCAATGGTTGGTTGCTCTGTTACTATCTGAACCTTAAAAATACGGGTTACAATTCCATCATCAATTCCGCCAATCAATTTTTCAAATAATCCGAATGCCTCATTTTTATATTCAACAAGTGGGTCTTTCTGGGAGAATGCCTGAAGTCTAATTCCAATCCGAAGGTCTTCCATTGCGGTCAAATGGTTCATCCAAAGATTATCAATAACCTGTAAAGATACCGCTTTTATAAGTTGGTTCATCAACTCTTTTGTAACTTCTTCTTCGCGTCTTTTAAAAATGTCATGAGATAATGTTCGCAAGAATTCTTTTTTCTCTTCTTTCTCATGTCTTGTCTCAAGCTGCTCCAAAATATGTTTTTGGGAATGAGCGTCGAGCGGAATTATCTCTACGAATTCCTCAAGTATTGCAGAATTTATATCTTCCGGCTGCATTGCAAACTGCATTTCAATGCTCATGTCAATTGCATTATTGAGTCTTTCAAGTATAAATTGCTCATGGTCATTTCCCTCCAAAAGCTCCCGTCTCATACCATATACAATTTCCCGCTGCTTGTTGAGGACATCATCGTATTCAACCGTGTACTTACGTGACTCGAAATTAAATCCTTCGACTTTGACCTGCGCTTGAGTGATAACTCTTGTCACCAAACTGTGAGTAAGAGGTTGATCTTCGGGGAAATTAAATCGGGTCATGAGTCCCGCAATTTGTTCGCCTCCAAAAACCCTCATTAAATCATCTTCCAAGGAAATGATAAAAACAGATTTACCAGGATCTCCTTGCCGGCCGGAACGGCCTCTTAACTGGTTGTCTATCCTTCTTGACTCGTGCTTTTCGGTACCGATAACGTAAAGTCCCCCCAGCTCCAACACCTCATCATGCTCTTTTTGCCAAGAGGCCATCTCTTTTTCAAATTTTTTCTTACCCTCTTTTGTCTGGTATTGAGTTTCAAAACTGGACGGTGGCTGGCCTCCAAGGATGATGTCAACTCCACGTCCTGCCATATTTGTTGCGACTGTTACCGCTCCCTTTTTACCGGCATCCTTTATGATAAGTGCCTCGCGCATATGGTTTTTTGCATTCAAAACCTCATGAGGGATATTCCGTCTTTTAAGCGTTTCCGAAACAATCTCATTGTGATCAATGGACGCGGTTCCGACAAGAACCGGTTGTCCTTTTTTATGAGCCTCTTCGATTTCATTAACAACTGCCGTTATTTTTGCACGCTGCGTTTTATATATTTGGTCTGAAACATCTTCACGCTGTATTTGTCTGTTTGAAGGAATTACAACCACGTCGAGTTTGTAGATTTTATGGAATTCCTCTGCTTCCGTTGCAGCCGTACCTGTCATACCGGCAAGCCGTTCGTATTTCCTAAAATAATTCTGAAGAGATACTGTTGCTAATGTCTTTGACTCCTGTTGTATTGCGACCCCTTCTTTTGCTTCAATTGCCTGGTGGAGACCTTCTGAAAGCCTTCTTCCTTCAAGAAGCCTACCGGTAAATTCGTCCACTAAAATAACCTGGTTATCCCGGACTATATAATCTTTATTTTTGTGATACAGAAGCTTTGCTTTAAGTGCTGCTTCAATGTGATAGACGGTATCAAAATCTTTCTCATATATGTCTTTGACCCCAAACATGGATTCTATTTTCCCAATTCCATGGTCGGTCAGATGAGCAGTCCTTCTTTTTTCATCTAATTTATAGTCGATGGGTTGAAGCCTCTCAATAAGGGTTGCATATTCAAAGTATTTGTTGGAAGGTGTTGCATCCGGCATAGAGATAATGTGCGGGGTTCTTGCTTCATCAATAAGGACTGAATCAACCTCGTCGATGACTGCAAAATAATGCTCCCGCTGCACTAATTGGTCCATGGAAGTTGCCATATTATCCCGAAGATAATCAAATCCGAATTCAGAGTTGATTCCGTACAAAACATCCGCTTTGTACGCATCTTGTCTGGTCACAGGCTTGAGATGGGTAAGGCGGTAATCATTAACCGTATCATCCCTGAATTCCTTATCGAAAACATAAGAGGCATCGTTGATAATTGCTCCCACTCTCATCCCCAAAAAGGCAAAGACATCACCCATCCACCCGGCATCACGCCGCGCCAGATAGTCATTGACGGTAACAAGATGAACCGGCTTTCCAGTCAGTGCATGAAGATATAAAGCTGGAGTTGCTGAAAGAGTTTTTCCCTCTCCGGTTTTTTGCTCGGCGACTTTTCCTTGTGCCAAAACTGTTGCTGCAATCATTTGCACGTCGTAATGCCGAAGTCCAAGAGTTCTTTTTGCCGCTTCCCGAACTAGCGCAAATGCCTCAGGTAGAACTAGATATATATTTTCCCCTTTTGCGATGCGTTGCTTTAATTCCTGTGTCTTCTTTGGAAAATCCGAATCTTTCAACTTTTCGAGTTTTTTCTCGAACGAATTCACTTCCGCGACAATGGGGAGCAATTTGTTGATCTCTTTATCATTGCTGTCAAAAAGTTTGGTGATGAAATTAAGCATTTTATTGAGCGTAGTTGAAGAGTAATTGTACCACAAATTCACCTCATTTACGACCTCTTTAGATGCAAAAGACCCTATATGAAGAACTCAATAAGGGTCTTTTGTTTGAAATTAATTCAGAAGAAAACTCATTTTTTCTTCTTTGCTGCTGCTTTTTTTGCAGGGGCTTTCTTAGCAGCTGGTTTTTTTGCTGCTGCTTTTTTTGGAGCTGCTTTCTTTTTTGCCGGCATGTAAATCACCTCCTTTGGCAGATGAAGTTTTGGTAAAAAACTTCAAGTTTGTGATATTTAATGTTTAAACTAAGCTCAAAAAAATGTCAAACAAAAAAAACAGTACAAAAGATGCAATTTAGATTGAAAGGACAACGAAAATTAAAGAGCCAACCTGGAAAATAAACGGAAAATTTGAAGCTACAATTTTGGATTAATCTTATCAAAACCGGTGTAGGTTCTTAATACTTCGGGAATAACAACGCCCCCATCCTCCTGTTGATAGTTTTCCAAAATCGCAATAAGTGTCCTGCCTATTGCAAAGGCCGTTCCATTGAGAATATTTACAAACTTTTTCTCTTCTCCCTCTCGATATTTTATGTTTAATCTTCGTGCCTGAAAATCTCCGGTTGTTGAAGTTGATGTAACCTCCCGATACTTTTCCTGTGTTGGAATAAATGCTTCAATATCATATTTTCGGCTTGCAGGAAAGCCCAAGTCCCCTGTACACATCTTAATAACTTGATATGGAATTTGGAGTTCTGAGAAAAATTCTTCCTCAATACTTCTCAAGAATTCATGCTCCTCGTCATCTTGTCTGTCAGCAACAAAACTTACCATCTCAACTTTATGGAATTCATGAACCCGTAATATTCCTCTTGTATCTCTCCCGTAGCTTCCAGCTTCCCTCCTGAAAGAAGAAGAGTACGCTACGTATCTTTTTGGAAGATCAGAAACAGTAAATGTTTCGTCTTTATGCATAGGAACAATACTTTGCTCGGCTGTTCCGACCAAGAATTTGTCATCAGAAGGGACACTGAACATATCTTCTTCTCCGCCATTTTCCATATATCCTAAAGCTTTCATAGTGTCTCGTGTGATCATTGTTGGCGGAATGATAGGTGTAAAACCTTTTGATATAAGCTTTTCAAAAGCATACCGGACTAACGCCAATTCCAGAAGTGCACCTTCATTTTTGAGGTAATAATACCGTGCACCCGACACTTTTGCCGCTCTCACAACATCGATAATGTCCAAAATTTCTCCCAATTCCAAATGGTCCTTAGGTTTAAAACTAAATTGCGGGATTTGCCCAACGGTCTTTATGACGTCATTTTCGGTGTCGTTTTTACCGATTTTAACGTCATCTTTGGGAAGGGCCGGGATTTGGGAGGTGAGTTCTTCAAGTTGAGAGGACAAACTTGTCTGTTCTGCCTCGAGTCCGTCAAGTTGTCCTTTTATTTCACGGCCGCGCTCAATATTTCTTTCACGAGCAGCTGCGTTTCTTTCTGCTTGAAGTTTTTGCACTTCTGTTGAAACTTCACGTAGTTTTGCATCAAGTTGGAGAATTTTTTCTACATCAATATCAATGTTCTTGGACAGAGCGCCATTTTTTACTTTTTCAGAATTTTCCCGGATAAATTTTAAATCAACCATATTAAATATAATGAGATTATACCTCGCTTGAACCTGCATTACTATCCAAAAATTTTTTAAATTTCAAAAGCGCGCGGCTCCTATGCGAATCGGCATTTTTCTCATCCTCACTTATTTCACCAAATGTTCGGTTTTTTCCTTCTGGGATTAAGATTGGGTCAAGACCCCATCCACCTTCTCCCTGTTCTTCCCGTGAAATGGTAACCTTCAGTTCTCCCTTAAAAAAATGCACTGAATCCCCATCATAATACCCAATAGTTGCAACAAGCAATCCATCCCTGTTATCTTCATTTCTTAACATGTACAGTAACCGTTTGTTGCCTTTCTCGTGAATGAATTTCACAAAGGGACCGGGAAAACCATCCCAAATGTCCAGATAGAGCGCTACATCATCTACAAAAACAGGCTCTTTAACTATTTCATATGCTTGCCTTACTTTATGCTCAACAATTTTTTCCAAATCCATGCTTTGCAACTCATCGAGTTCAAGCGTAACAATTTCAATAGGATGATTCAGGATTTTCTGTGCTTCTTCCGCCTTCCCTTTATTTCCTGTAGCAAAAAACATTTTATCCATAATTACTGATATCCCTTCGCTTGCAAATTAAAGAGTGTCGAGTAAATTCCTTTTTGCTCCATCAACTCCTCATGAGAACCTTGCTCTCTAATTTTTCCCTTTTTAATAACATAAATTCTATCTGCATTCCTCACTGTTGAAAATCTATGTGAAATTATAATGACTGTTTTGTCTTTTGACAAACGGTCGACTTTTCCAAATATTTCTGCTTCAGCTTTTGCGTCAATTGATGCTGTGGGTTCATCAAGAATTAATATCGGTGCATCTCTTAGAAATGCGCGGGCAAGAGCAACTTTTTGCCATTGCCCGACGGACAATTCTTCTCCATCATCAAAAGTTTTTCCTAAAATTTGCTGGTATCCATGCGTAAGTTGCTCTGCTATCTCGGAGGCTCCTGCAAATTTTGCTGCTTCTTTTATTTCTTCCAAGCTTTTTTCTTCCCACACTTTTCCAAAATATATATTATCCTCCAGGCTGTACTCATACCTCATAAAATCCTGGAAAAGTATTCCAATTTTTTTATACCAAGAAGATAAATCCAAATCTTTTATATCGATATCATTGATAAGTATTTGTCCAAAATCGACATCATAAAACCGTGCTAAAAGCTTCATTAATGTTGTTTTGCCAGCTCCATTTTCCCCAACAAGAGCAATTTTTTCACCAGGTTCAATTATTAAGGAAAAATTGTCGAAAACCTTTTCATCCGAATCGGGATAAGAAAAGCTTATGTTACGGAACTCAATTTTCGGGGGAAACTTCGAATCTAGAATAACTCCATCACGTCTTCGGGGTATAACTTCAGGCGCATCCATAACTTTAAATATCTCATCTACGTATAACGACTGGGCAAAAAGAGCAGTAGCATTACGGAATAGTCCACCAACCCCCATCTGAAAGTTAGATACAACTTGAATGTAATAACTCACACTACCAATTGTGATTTGTTTTATGATTGCAAGAAAGACTATATATACCTCTATTCCAGTATAGATTGCGACTGAAATTGTGTTAAGTAAAATATTGGTACGGAATAGCTTTTTACCTGACCGGACACCTTTATTCACATACGAGCCGTAGAGTGAATTCATTTCTGTAAGAAATTTTGTTGCAGTTTGAAAAATCTTTATTTCCTTAATACTAGCGCTATCTTGAAGTAATCCCGAAATGTAATAAAATTTTTTCCTCTTAGGAGTGGTATCGTGCCAAATTCCCCATTCAATACTGGCATACTTTGTCTGCACAATGAATGCAGGAATAGAAAATAATAAAATAATGACAATAAAAATGGGATTCAGGAATATTAAAGCAACAAAAGCAATAATTACTTGTAAAACACTTTGATACATATAAAAGAGTGAGCTCATCATGTTGAGTGGTCTCCATTCATACGAACTGCGCACCTTTTCCAGTGTGTCCCTGAATGAACTATTTTCAAAATAGTACATATCAAGACCGGAGATTTTACCAAGGACTGCACTATAAATATGAGCAGGAAATTTATAATATGTAATTTGTTCGATGTAAGTTTGCAGTGAGTAAGAATAGTCTTGAACCAAGAGTGTTGTAACACGGAACAATAATAGAATAAAAAATTGGTGGTAATTAAAAGGCAACGATGTAGTTATTGATGCTACAACTAAGTCAATAATGAGCTTATAAATATAGGCATTTACGAAAGGAATAATTGCAGGTATCGCAAAAACAATTAGATTACCAAAAAAGATGCCTTTGTTAACCTTAAAAAGCATTTTTATAAGGCGATATGAAGTTCTAAATGTTTTCTGCCCTTTCTCAAAATCAGGTTTCTTTATACCTAACATTAACTCATTGTAGCAAAATGGAGAAGATGTTTTTAAGGCGAAGATAATTAAGAGGCACTTTCTAACAATCGCTTTTTTACAAACTCTCTATCAAGACTTTGCAATAACCACGCAGCTTTTGGCCCATGGTCTTTTCCAAGAAACGTAGTGTAAATTGCTTTAAATGCATCTATAGAGCTAACTCCTTTTTCTTTTGCCAAATTATAGATAGCGGTTTGTAATTCTTCTGCCGAGATTTCACTTTCAAATAGGGAGGCAAGAACATGAAGATATTCCTTTTGACTCTCTGACAGGTTTGAGGTGTCGGGTAACTCTTTCTGAATAAGAAACTTATCATTTTCAGGTGCGTATTTTTCAACCCAGACTTTAGCATATTTTGCCCATTCTTCCAGTCCTTCTTTTTTAATTTCCTCTTCCATGTTGGGCATTTGTACCCATTGGGCAAGGGTGAGAAAACGGAATTTTGGCGGCATCTGCACAGTTTCGATTTGAGAAAGTTCGAACGCTCTAGCTAAATCTGTTTTCTCACCACTTTCAAACTCCAATGCCGCTTTTTGATAATCATCGTAGAGCTTGGGGATTATTTGCGTACCAAAGGGATTGAATTCTACAGCCGAATTGGGTTCGGTTTTTATCATAAGAAAACGCACTAACTGCGGCGGAACAACTTCGAGCAATTCTTGACCGGTAAGTCCTAAACCTTTTGATGAGGACATTTTCTTTCCATCATAAAGAAAAAATTCATAAGGAAGCCAAAGCGGCGGCTCTTGAGAAAAAACATCTTTTACTAATTTCCTTGCAATATCATACGTACCACCGGCTGAAGCGTGATCTTTCCCTGCTCCTTCAATTGTTACCTTAAATGTCCACCATTTAGCAGCCCATTCGACTTTGAAGGGCATTGTTGCATTTCCACCAAAAGGTGAAATACTGCCTTTGGTCTCGCATCCTTGCGCCCACTTTACTTTTGTCGGCGAACACTCATACATTACTTCATTCCCATCCCACCCCGTTACAGTTGTCGTTCCTACTTTGCCACAATTCGGACAAATAACTTGGAGTGGAAACCATGTGTCGGGTACTTCCTTGCTGTACATCTCAGAATATACTTGTCGCACCTTGTCTGCGTTATCAAGAACAAACCGAATTGCCTCATCATATACGCCTTTTTTGTAATAGTCGGATGCTAAATATATTTCAGCTTGTATATTAAGTTGTAAAAACATATCGCGCATGAATTTTGCGTAATAATCGCCAAAAGTTCCCTCACCTTCTGGTGCTGGAGCACAGCAAACGGGAACTCCCATATAATCTCCGAGTTTTTCCTTCAAATTATCCGGCAACCCGTCAATTGCATCCATATCATCAAAACCAAATGTGTACTTTACCTCTTTCCCCTGTGCGTTCAATACCCTGAAAAGCACATCATGGATTACAGGACCTTTGAGTCCACCCATATGCACAATTCCGGAGGGGGTCCAAGCGTCGTTAACCCATTCGCGTCCGTGTCTATTTTGTAATAATTTATCTGCCCAAAACATACTGTAATTATATGGTAAAAACGTTCAAATACAAAAAAACCCCATTTCTGGGGTTTATCGTTGAGAATTTGTAAGTAAAACTTAACTTATTTCAACGATATGATAAAGTATCTTACCTGCCGGCGCCTCAACTTCAATTTTATCATTTAAGGCTTTCCCAATGAGAGCTTTACCGAGGGGGGATTCGTGTGAAATCTTTTTCTCAGCAGGGTCGGCTTCCCATTCGCCAACGAGTTCAAAAACCTCTTTTTTACCATTGATTTTAACCGTTACCGTTGAACCAAGTTGCACTTCTGACACTTTTTTTGAGGCCTTACTTTCATCAATTATCTCAACTTTTTTCAGCATTTCTTGAAGTTCTTCAATCCTCGAATCTATTAGTGAAAGTTCTTCCCTGGCTGCAGTATACTCAGAATTCTCTGAAAGATCACCCATCGCCCTTGCCTGAGAGACTCTTTCGAGCACCTGAGGCCTATTAACCTTTTCCAGCTGCTGAAGCTCTTTTTTTAGCTCCTCAAGCCCTTGTTTTGTTACGAAAATTTTTTTCTTTGTGTCCATGAAGTATTGTGTTGTTAAAAAAAACTCCCCTCAAGTCTTCGAGTGGGAGATAATTTAACTTATGTACGGGTACTATACAAGAAAGAGAAATTTATGTCAATATCCTGGAGTCTTAGTTCAAAATTCGAATTTTTTTCTCTTCGTTATAAAAACGCGCTTCATCTGTGTCAACCCAAATGTTTTCCTCATATAGTTTTATATACCTTTTATAACGAATATCATACATATCAAGAATTATCGATTGTCTGTCAAATGGGTGAAAAAAGGCTGAGTTTTGAGATATCGTCTCATCCCTTCTGTGCCTCATCATATACAATCGCTGAGCAACATAAGCAAGCTTCTCGAAAGGGAATAGTAGGAAGCGCAATAAATTTGCAGATAATGATTCTTTTACTTCACGTATTGCAATACTTTCTATGTTGGGCAAAAGCTTATAAAGCCATTTATTTTTTGACATCAGCAATTCGTGTGTATTATTTCTATTAAAAAGGGTTTTCATTTGAACCAGCTCGTGGGCAGTATAAATCGTCCTTTTTTTCTTTTTAAATGACATTTTGTCTACCTCCATGAACATATTCGGACAAATCTTATCCTTAACGTTCTTTTGCATTCTTCCTCTCTTCTGCCTCATCACAAATAGCAACACGTTGACCATTAACCGGGTAATCCACAATGTATTCTTACGGGTGACAAAGAAAAGGTCAATATCGTCACTCTCACTTGCATTATTCATGGATAGACTACCACTAATGCCGATGTATTGTATCGTTGGTATCGCAGACAATATCTTGCCGATTATTTTAGCCTTTGCGAATTTCTGAAAACTGCGTTCATTTCTCTCGGTCCTTTTCTCCACCAGCTGACTTCTTCCCAAAAAGTAATAAAAACCATTCTGCTCCTGAATAACTGATATTGCTTGTATTGTGTCATATAGTTCATTATCTGAAATCTCCTGAGGGCAACATAGGTATTTTTTTATTTCGGGAAAAGTTAGTGGATAATCAAATACGTCAAAATATGAAAGTGTATTTATTATGCATTCATCCATAGTATCTAGTATCGTGCAAGGACCTGTGCTGTTCCTTTTGCAAGTGTATCTATTGCCGTATCGGCTGACGTGTTGTTGTTGACCGAGCGTACTGCGTTACCCATATAAACGTTCATCTGGGAAATCATACCGTTATCTCCATCATACGTATCCGACGAGAAGAATGTAGACTGGGCATTGTCTGCCTGGGCAACAAAAGGATACACCAAATTATTCGAAGATAAAAGACCTGCCATAGAACGTCGAGGATATAGCGACCCAAATAGCCTGACTTTAGATTGGGTCTCGTATAGTTTTTGAAGAGTTTCCGGCATTGATAAATAGGTAATAAATTCAAAAGCTTCCTTTGAATGCTTCGTTTTACTACTTACACCCTCAGACCAATAACTGGCAACCGTATTATTGCGCCCTGCAAGCGTGGGAACTTTTGCCACCGTGAACTGAAGACTCGGATTTAGACCCTTTATTGTAAATATGTCCCAAGAGTATCCGAAATAAATTGCGAGATTACCTTTCGCAAAAGCGAGCGTTGAATTATCCAGCGTCTGATCCCAAACAGCTTTTTCCCCCTTTGCAAACACCGTATAGAATTTCAGTGCATCAATTGCACTTCCTCTAGAGGTTCCTGCAAGATCTTTTATGTCAGCACCATTCTGAAGCAGTAATAATGCAACAATATCCGAAGCGTGGGCAATATTGTCATATGTACCAAGCCCTATGCTTGGAGTGACAATTTTGCCGCTTTGATCTTTAACAACAAGTTCCGGAGCATATTTCACGTAAATATCGTTCCAATCCTGCGGTATAGGCAATCCTTTCCCCTGGAGAGCTTCTGTATTCACATACATTGCAATCGTATCAACTCCAAGAGGAATTCCATAGTATGCACCGTTTATATTCATATCTCTTTGGACGGTTTTGTAGTAATCGGTATCTATCTTTGTTTCAGTGACAACTGACTGCGGAAATGGTAGGAGATTTTTTTTGAGCTGCAATGTCCAACTACTATGGAAGCGGTAAATGTCTGGACCGGTTCCGTTATTTATTCTGGTAGTCAATCTATCCACATACTGACCCAATCCACGGATATCTTGTTTTTCATACTGAATTTTTATATGTGGATGGGAGCGCTCAAAATCTGCTATGATAGGCTCCATTATGGTTGCGTCATCCCATAACCCCCAATAAACGAGTGTTACATCTTTGGGTGCAGACGAACTCTGAAGTCTTCCTACAAGAAGAATTCCGCCTACCACTATCACAACTAACAGTATCAGAACAACAAAAATGAATACAATTTTTTTTAACATAGAACTTCCTCCCTGCTGCTCATTTTGGTAATGAGGATCTATTGGTGCGGGAGCAACCTGTTGATTGTTTTGAGCTGGGTCCATAATTAGAAAATTTTGGGTATAATAGAGTACGACTTAATTATAGTATAGTAATATCTTCGTATATTTCAAAGCATACGAGAAATCGTAAACATTTTGTATGATTAGTAAAAAAACGATTGGCAAGAAAATAAATTCTGCGCATAGGTTGAAAGTAATCGCTAAAAAAACGCATCATTATTCAAGGGGCCCTTTTTGGTTTTTAGTTGGCTTCATCATTGCAGGACTCACAATTTCATCCATTTGCATCATCATATTCCAAAACACCTATAAGTATACTGTTATTCCGGGAGTCTATGTGGACAAACTGAATTTGAGCGGAAAAACAAAAGAGCAAATAGAGACAATCTATAATAATAAGAACGAAGAGATAGAAAAAACAACTTTTACCTTCACTTTCGGCGACCTTATAGCAACAGCTTCGGCAAAACAGCTGGGAATAGGATATGATTCAAAACTTATCGCCGAGCAAGCGGAAAGTATAGGAAAATCTCCCAATCTCTTCACCAATCTCTTTAATGCACTTAACGCATACACAAATGGAATAACACTTCACTCTTCTTACACGTTCAACGAAGACAAATTTGCAGAACTTATAAAACCATTGCAAGAAAAAGCATATAAGGCTCCTGTAAATGCCCAATTTTCAATTGAAAATAATAGAGTAACCACATTCAAACAATCTGAAGATGGAACTCAGCTTGATATTGCAAGGGCACAGCAATTCATGGAAAACTCTGTTGCTCTTTCAGTCAAATCCGAAACCCATAAGAATTTTGTATTTGAAGTTCCTGCAATCCGTTTGAAACCGGATATCACAACAGAAGAAGCAAATTCCTTTGGAATTGTGGAAGAAATCGGCTCCGGAACTTCACTCTTTTATCATTCAATTCCCAATAGAGTTCACAATGTAGACCTTGCAGCTTCACGCGTAAATGGAATTCTTGTCAAGCCGGGAGAAGAGTTTTCATTCGATAAGTACCTCGGCGATGTCTCAAAAGCCACCGGATATGCTACTGCGTATGTCATCTCAAATGGAAAAACTGTCTTAGGAGACGGTGGAGGTGTCTGTCAGGTATCAACTACTCTCTTTAGGGCCATTCTTAACGCTGGGCTTCCTATTACAGAAAGGCATGCACACGCATACCGTGTCGGATATTACGAAGAGGATTCTCCACCAGGGCTCGACGCGACAGTATTTTATCCATCGGTTGATTTGAAGTTTGTGAATGATACGGGAAACTACATACTCATTCAATCAAAAATTGACCTTAATGAATTAAGACTTACCTACACACTCTACGGAAAGAAGGATGGGAGAACGGTTTCTGTTACAAAACCTGAAGTTACCGGATATATACCTGCTCCCGCCCCATTATATCAAGACGATCCGACGCTTCCCAAAGGCACGACTAATCAAATTGATTTTGCCGCTGCAGGATCTACAGCTGTATTCTATCGCACTGTAAAAGATAAAACAGGAAAGGTAATGATAGACGAAAAGTACATCTCACGATATGCACCTTGGCGGGCAGTTTTTATGGTCGGAACAAAAGAGGGTTAAAATTTCTAACTGTTAGCATATGAAGAAAAAAATAGCAATTTTTTGCGGTGGTCCATCATCAGAACATGACGTTTCCCTCAATAGTGCGCGGACAATATTTAAGTACCTTGATAAAGAGAAATATACTATTTCTATTTGCTATATTTCAAAAAAACTACATGCAATAGTGTCTGATGACATAGACTTTCTGAAAAGCAGTCTATCTGCCACTACTCCTCTTACCCATGTTTTAACAAATCTTAAAAAGGAAGGATATTTTGCTCTCCTTGCGGGTCTCCATGGCGAATTTGTTGAAGATGGAAAATTGCAAGCACTTCTGGAATTATTTTCAATCCCTTACTCCGGAAGCGGTGTTTCAGGAAGCGCGCTTGCAATGGATAAATATAGATCTTCAATTATTGCCTCAAAAATCCCGCAGCTAGATATTCCACCTTCAATACTTATCAAGGATTTAAAAAAAAATGATGTGTCAGGACTTCACTTTCCTTTGATACTAAAACCGAACACGTTAGGTTCAAGCGTAGGTGTTTATATCGTGAAGAGTAAAGACGATTTCAAAAAAGCATTGGAAGCAACGATAACAAAGCTTAACCTGAAAGAAATTTTAATACAGGAATGCATCGAAAATGCCTTGGAATTAAGTTGTGGATGCCTACAAAAAAAGAACGGAACATTTATAGATATTCCTCCCATCGAAATCCGGCCAAAGCAAGTTTTTTTCGATTATGCCTCCAAATATGAAGTTGGAGGATCAGAAGAAATTACTCCACCTGTTTCCATATCAAAAAACATGTCGGACAAAATATCGCACATCACGAATTTACTTCATACCCATTTAGGACTGCAAACATATTCCCGCTCTGACTTTCTTATAAAAAATGACAAACTTTACTATTTGGAAACCAATACCTTACCGGGTATGACAGCAACCTCGCTGCTACCACAAGAAGCAATGGCAGCAGGTATCTCAATTCCTGCTCTTCTTGACTTTCTGATAGAAAATTCATGAAAAAGATAATAACAGACCATGAACTAGCAAATTTCAAAGCTGAAGGGATAGTCCTGGTAGGAGGTTGTTTTGACATCATCCATCCTGCCCATCTCAAATTTTTGGAGCTTTCAAAAAAACAAGGCAAGAACCTGGTTGTGCTACTTGAAAGCGATGAAAGAATTAAACAATTAAAAGGAGAAAAACGACCAGTGAACAATCAATATGTTCGAGCACAAAATTTGACTAATCTCCCTTTTGTGGATTATGTCGTGTTGCTTAGCCCACCACCATCGTCTGAATATTACTATAACCTTGTAAAATCGCTTGAGCCTGATATAATTGCAGTGACAAGCGGAGATCCTCTCATTGCAATTAAAAATGAGCAGGCAAAAATGGTCTCTGCAAAAGTCGTTGAAGTGATGAAAAGAGACACAAGACACTCTTCAACAGACTTAATAGAAAAAAAAGTATGAAAAAAATATTAATTGCATATGGAGTACTCGTCCTCGTAGTGGTGATTCTTGCTTTTGCTAAATTTAAAGGATTTAACTTCTTTCCAAGTTTTGGCAGCAAAACCGCAAGTATCAACGGCCACACCTACAATCTGCTTATTGCCAATGATGACAAAAGCAGACAAATCGGCCTTTCAAATAGAAAATCCTTGGACAAGAATACCGGAATGCTTTTTATCTTCCCAAATACGGGGAAATACAGTTTTTGGATGAAAAATACACAAATACCATTGGATATGATTTGGATAAATGACAATAAAATTGTTTATATTGTAAAAAATGCACCACCCCAAGCAGGCAAAACCGGAAATCTCCCTGTCTATACACCCACAGCGGATGCCAACTTCGTCTTAGAAATAAATGGTGGAGAAGTTGACAAAAATAAATTCAAAAACGGAGATATAGTAACCCTTAAAGGAGTTAAATAAATTCCCTTCTTGTAATGAAAATTCTTGCGATAGAGTCTTCATGCGACGAAACAAGCGTTGCAGTGTTAGAAAAAAAAGAAGATACAATAACTACCGTTTTATCTAATGTAACCGCAACCTCACTTTCAATTCACGCTTCAACAGGAGGTATAATTCCGGAGAATGCGGCTCGTATGCAAGTTAACTATATCATGCCGGTGTTAATCGAAGCATTGAACGACTCAAAAGGGAATTTGGAAAAAGCCAACCGAGAGAAGGCACGCAAAACACTTTATGAAAATATTGACGCCATCGCGGTGACTTATGGGCCCGGCCTTATTGGAAGTCTTCTTGTTGGGGTGGAAACTGCAAAAACATTATCATTAGCTTTTGATAAGCCGCTCATTCCCGTCAATCATCTTTTAGCGCATATTTTTGCAAACTATATAAATAGGAAGGATAGTAAGATACTATTCCCTTTTATTGGTCTTATTGTCTCGGGAGGGCATACTGATTTGTTGCTTTTTAAAAGCATTAGCGATTTTCACTGGCTTGGTGGAACCAGAGATGATGCTGCAGGAGAAGCACTGGATAAGATTGGGAGACTCTTGGATCTTTCTTATCCGGCAGGGCCTGAGATAGAGTCTCGTGCTAAAAAAGTTACCAAAACTGCCATCAAGTTCCAAAGCCCATTGCTGCGGGAAGATAATTTTGATTTTTCATTTTCAGGATTGAAAACTGAAGTAATGCGTTTTGTTCAAAACTCGGAACTTTCTGAATCATTGAAGAATGAAATTTGTTACGCAACTCAAAATGCGATTCTTAATGTACTTCTCAAAAAAACGCTTGTTGCTGCTATAAAACATGGCTGCAAACAAATACTTGTCGGAGGCGGGGTAAGTGCGAATGAAACGCTTCGCGAAAGACTTGCACAAGAAGCCGAGCAAAATAACCTGGAAGTTCTTTTCCCAGAGAAAAAATATTCAACAGACAATGGAGCAATGATTGGTGCATATGCACTTCAGAACATTGCCTATGCAGATTGGAAGAAGGTTTCGGCAAATCCCGAACTATACTTTGCATAACTCTTGCAAAACTTCTCATAAGTTCGTATACTCCCAATTTCATGACAAAACCATTGTGATATACTCTTTCTTGCTGAATTTTTTGGAACACGCAAATTTAGCTTAGCAAAGAGTAGTACCCGACTTATTTACTTTTATTAAAAATTGTATACTGGTTTTGAGTGATTTGAAATAATATGAAAGACGTAATTCTTGTTGAAAGCCCGACAAAAGCAAAAACTCTTACCCGTTTTTTGGCGGGAAAATATGACGTTATTGCATCAATGGGCCATATTCGTGATTTACCGAAAAGCAAGCTCGGTGTTGATCTTGAAAATAATTTTGAACCCCAGTACATAATACCCCGCGATAAGCAAAAGACAGTAAAACAGCTAAAAGATACTGTTAAAGGAGCAAGACTTATAATTCTTGCGACCGACCCCGATCGGGAAGGAGAGGCGATTTCCTATCATCTCCATGAAATTTTGAAAGATATAAACAAGAAGGCAGACTTTGAGAGAATCGTTTTTCATGAAATCACAAAAGGTGCCATCGACGAAGCAATGGGACACAAGAGAAAGATTGATATCGATTTGGTAAATGCCCAAACTGCTAGAAGAGTGCTTGACCGAGTAGTGGGCTACAAACTTTCCCCTATTTTATGGAAAAAAGTAAAAAGACATTTGTCAGCAGGACGTGTCCAATCAGTTGCCCTTCGCCTGATTGTTGAGAGGGAAAAAGAAATTGAAAAATTTGATTCAAAAACTTTTTACCGGATGGTTCTTGATGTTAATAAAAATGGGGTAAAGGATACCATACATTTTGAACTTACCAAAATTGACGATGAAAAATTAGAAGAAGCAACAGAAATAACTCTCTATGATGGTTCTTACAAATACACATTTACAAAACTCACAAAAGAGCTTGCCGATACTATTCAGAAGGAAATTGTAAAAAGGGGACTACTCATCGTTGACGTTCAGCAAAAGGAAACAAAACGATCAGCATATCCACCGTTTACTACGTCCACCATGCAGCAGGCGGCATTTAGAAGGTTTGGATATGCAGGAAAAAGAACTATGTCTCTTGCCCAAAGACTGTATGAGGAGGGCTATATTACGTATCACAGGACAGATTCCTTTAATTTATCGGATGTTTTTTTGAAAGCATCAAGAAGTTACATAGAAAAGGAATATGGAGCTGAATATTTATCAAAAGACATAAAAGTTTTTAAAACAAAACAAAAGAATGCACAGGAAGCACACGAGGCAATCCGTCCGGTGAATTTGGATATTAAAAAAGACGCAATAAAGAAAGAGCTGGGAAATGACTACGCAAATTTATATGATCTTATTTTAAGAAGAGCCGTTGCAACACAAATGAGTGATGCTATTTTTGGTTCTACAAAATTAATCGGTGAAATAAAGACGGAAAAAACGTACACATTCGAGGCAAGTGGAAGTGTTCTGAAATTCCCAGGCTTTCTAAAAATATACTCTATAAAAGAAGAGGATACACAAATTCTTCCCGTAATCGATAAAGGAGAAACGTTGGAATACAATAATTCTACTATCTCAGAACACACGACAACCCCTCCCCCCAGATACAACGAGGCTTCACTTGTTTCATCCCTGGAAAAACACGGAATTGGAAGGCCATCAACATATGCACCAATTATTTCTACGCTTTATGACAGATTGTATGTTGAGAAAAATGAAGGCAGACTTACCCCGACAGAAATTGGAATATCGGTTTCGGAATTTTTGGTAAGAAATTTTGCAAACATTGATGACATTCCCTTCACTGCGCGAATGGAAGAAAATTTAGATAATGTGGCTGAAGGAAAGTTGAAATGGCAGGAAATTTTAAAAGAATTTTATGGACCCTTCGAACAACAATTAAAGAAAGCTGAAAACGCGGAAGGAGTAAAAATAGAAGTCGAATATTCTGATAGGCTGTGCCCTCAAGATAATGGGCGGCTTATCATACGTCAATCAAGGTACGGAAAATTTTTGGCATGTGAAAATTTCCCCAATTGCCGTTTTACCGAGTCAATTACCGAAACTCTTGATATACCCTGTCCTAAAGATGCAGGCAAAATCATTATGAAAAAGACGAGAAAAGGACGACCATTTTATGGATGCAGCAATTATCCCAATTGCGATTTTGCCGTCTGGAAAAAGGAAGACATTGCAGGATACAAACCCGCCCAGGCGTAATTTTATGGATATAACAAAACTTGGTGCTGAGGAACTACGCGTTATAACCCCAACTCCAGAGCAATTAGAGAAAATAAAACAAACCAGAAAAGAAATATATATTGTTTTGGATAATGTATTGGACACATATAATATAGGAAGCATCTTCAGGCTTGCAGATGCTGTCGGTGCAAAAAAAATACTTTTATGCAGCGGTTCTGAAACACCCCCCAACTCCAGAATCCAAAAAGCATCAGTTGGAACCTGGCAATGGGTCGAGTGGGAATATTTTGAACACACAACTGACGCTATTAAAAATTTAAAATTAAAGATTAAAAATTTAAAAGTAATAGGCGTTGAACTCGATAAGAGGGCTGTTGATTACACAAAGGCGGACTATACCCTTCCTGTTGCTCTTGTTGTCGGTCATGAATCGGATGGAATTTCAACGGAGGTTTTGGACATGTGTGATACTATTGTCCAACTCCCGCAGCTTGGTATTAACAAGTCATTAAATGTTATGGTTTCTTTGGGAATTGTTCTATATGAAGTTATAGAAAAAATTACTTCTTAAGTTTTCCTGCCAGAAGCTTTGCAATTTTATGTATATCATCTCTCCCAACATATAGTTTAAACTTTAGAGGATATCCATTTTTATCTACCGTTACTGACCCTATTTTCTGCTCTTCCACTCTTGCATCATATCCCTCCTGCAACAATAAATCACGGGAAGCAATTGCTTGTTCCTTGCTTGAAAAATAACGGATACACCTGGGCTCCCGCATACGATTGATATTATATGATAAAATATTGCTCAACGTGAATATTGACCTGCTCGTAATATCAATCCTTATTGTCCTCGGTTTTGGGCTTGTCATCTTTTTTATCAATCGCAAACACAACTCAAATTCAGATGCTACTCTTGTTGAATGGTTGAAATCCATGCAAAAGACATTAGAAATGAATAACCAAACTGTCAACCGCACACTCCAAGAAAATACCCATCAACTCAACCAACGGTTGGATAAAGCAGCAGAAGTTATTTCAGGTGTCCAGAAAAATATTGGAGAAATGTCTGAAATTGGACGCAATATGAAGAGTCTTCAAGAATTTTTGCAATCCCCAAAATTGAGGGGAAATATCGGAGAACAAGTCCTAAAAGAACTTCTCTCCCAAATGCTACCAAAACAAAGTTTTCATTTACAATACACTTTCAAATCGGGAAGCATTGTCGATGCTGCCATCAAGACCGAAGCGGGAATTATACCAATTGACAGTAAATTTCCTATGGAAAATTTCAGAAAATTAAATTCCGATATTGAAGAAAAAGAAAAAAAACTGGTTGAAAAAGAATTTGTGAATGATGTCAAAAAGCATATCGACGCAATTTCTTCAAAGTATATTTTAACGCACGAAGGAACTATAGATTTTGCTCTTATGTATATTCCATCAGAATCTGTATACTACGAAATTGTAAATAACCCAGCTCTTTATGATTACTCGTCAAAAAAACGCGTATTGCCGGTCAGTCCTATGACTTTTTATGCATTTTTACGCTCAATTCTGATTGGATTTGAAGGGCAAAAAATCTCCCAACAAGCGCATAAAATTTTGTCAAACCTTCGTTCTATTCAAAAAGAGTATGCAAAAGTAGGTGAAACTCTAGATACCCTTCAACGACACATAAATAACTCGTACAATATGATGGCGCAAGTTAATCAAGGATTTTCAAAACTCGGGCAACAAATAGAAACAACAAACACTTTGGGAGCAGCTGACGATTCTGAAACAAAAAAACTTATTTAGTATCCTTCAAACTCTTCAGCGATGATTTTTTCTTTCGGAACACCCATTTCCTCAACTGTTTCTTTCAAGGCTTTTACCATTGCAGGAGGCCCTGAGAAGAAATACTTGCTGTTAGCAATATCAGAAACATATTTTGCTATCATCTCTGAATTTATTCTTCCCATCTCCCCATCCCATTCTCCTGGATTTAGCTCTTCCTCTGTTAATGTTGGAACGTATGAGAAATTTTCATGATGGTTGTTGGCATTTCTGAAAAATTCATCAAACACCATCTCGTCCCTATTTTTCCAACTGACAAACAAAATCATAGGTGTCTTAATATTTTTGTCCATACAATAACTGACAATCGAATGGTATGGTGTAATCCCAATTCCACCTGCAAGAAAAACATGCGGAGACGTATCTTTCTCATCAAAATTTAAATCATCCCATGGTCCATTAAACTGAACCATTTCTGCTGGTTGTATTTCGTTTAATCGGAGCTTAAAACTGCTTTGGATAATACGCGTTGTAATGGTAATAAATTCAGTATTAGTAGGTGAGGATGAAATCGTAAACACCCTACTATCTCCCCGCTCGTCAGGATTTTTAATATCAAGTTTGATTTCATAATATTGTCCCGGAACAAAATCACGTTCCTGGCCGTTTCTTTTGAAATAAAAAGTATAAGTGTCTTTTGTTAGTTGTTCTTTATGGTCGAAGGGAAGAAAAAATGGAGTTTCATTGTCGGACATGATACTAATTAAACACTATTTGAGCTCAAATTTCAAGCTTAAAATATGGTACAATGATGGCACATTTGGACAGAAAATTAAATCCGGAACAAAAATTAGCAGTAGAACATGGGCAAGGCCCCCTTTTAATCGTAGCAGGTGCGGGAACGGGTAAAACGACTGTTATTACCGAAAGAATACGTTTTCTCATTACACAAAAAGGTATTAAGCCTGACGAAATTTTGGCGCTCACCTTCACAGAAAAAGCGGCAAAAGAGATGGAAGAAAGAGTTGATAAATTAATGCCTTATGGTTATACGGAAATGTGGATATCAACATTTCATTCTTTTTGCGATACGATATTAAAACAAGAAGCTCTTAATATTGGGCTTACACCGTCATATCGACTCGTATCAGAAGCTGAAAGTATTTTACTTTTAAGAAATAGTCTTTTCAAATTAAATCTCAATTATTATCGCCCCCTCGGCAATCCTACTAAATTTATGGAGGCGCTTCTTAATCATTTCTCACGTCTGAAAGATGAAGATATAACGCCTGAAGAATATAAAAAATTTGTGAGTTCACTAAAAGACGGAGCAAGCGTTGATGATGAAGTTTTGTCACATGAACAATTAAAGGAATTGTCTCTTACATATGCTGAATTTGAAAAAATAAAAACAGTTGAGGGTGTTATGAATTTTTCCGATCTCATAACAAATACGCTTTTGCTTTTTAGAACCCGTCCCAATATCCTTGAAAAATACCAGAATAAATTTAAATTCATTTTGGTTGATGAATTTCAGGATACCAACTATGCACAAAATGAATTAGCAATTATGCTAGCAGGAGATAAGAAGAATATAACTGTTGTTGCTGACGATGATCAAGCTATCTACCGATGGCGAGGTGCTGCTCTATCCAATGTCATGCAATTCAAACAAAATTTTGATAAAGCAAAAATTATAACGCTGACAAAAAATTATCGCTCTACTCAAGCAATTCTTGATAGTTCCTATGAAATGATTCAACATAACAATCCTAACAGGCTTGAAATTGCTGAAAATATTTCAAAAAAACTAACATCACAAAGGAATATCAAAAGAAAACCGATAGAAGTTTTTTTTGAGAATAGACTTGATGAAGAAGCTGAGAGAATTGGCCAAAAAATTGAAGAGTTAGTCGACAGCAAAGAATACACATATCGGGATATTGCCATATTAGTAAGGGCCAACAACCATGCTCACCCAATTTCCTCATACCTTCAAAGGAGAAGGATTCCATTTCAGTTCTTGGGTCCGGGTCAGCTTTTTCATCAAGATGAAGTGAAGGATTTGATTGCGTATCTAAAGGTACTTGCAGATCTTACAGATACCGTTTCACTTTTCAGAGTATTATCAATCGATGAATTCGATATTGCCGAGCGGGATTTAAATTATCTTCTCAACCTTTCCAAACGAAAAAATTTGACTCTTTTTGAAGCACTTAGCTTTATGGATGAAACGTATGTATCGGAAAAAGCAAAAGAGACAATAAAAATGATTTATAAAACAATTGTAGGGCACTTGGAACTTATTAAGAGAAATTCTGCAGGACAAATACTCTATTATTTTTTAGAAGACACAGGACTCTATCAAAAACTTCTCAACTTTCATACCCAAAAAGATGAAAGAAAAGCATTAAATATTGCAAAGTTTTTTGATAGACTAAAAACTTTTGAATACCAAGAAGAGAATGCAGGAGTGTATGCAGTTGTTGAATGGATTGATCTTATGTCACAAATAGGTGAAAGCCCAACTGTATCGGACATAGATGTGAAGGATTTTAATGCAGTCAATATCTTAACTGTCCATTCAAGTAAAGGACTAGAGTTTCCTGTTGTTTTTATTGTAAATGTTGTAAATGACCGATTTCCAGGCCGTGAACGCCGGGAAAAAATTCCAGTGCCAACACAACTTTTAAAAACAGAGAGTGCACTTAAGACAAAAACAGAAAAAAACGAAATTGATATTATACCTCCAAATTATCATCTGCAGGAGGAACGCCGACTTTTCTACGTAGCAATGACGAGAGCGAAAGACAGACTCTTTATTACTGGAGCAAAATTTTATGGAGAAGGAAAACGGGAGAAAAAACTGTCACCATTTGTATTTGAAGCATTACCGAATTTAGTTATCAAATCACCTGAAGAAGCACCATCCCATCAACTCACTTTATTGGAACTTGCAGAGGAATTTAAAAAGACGGAAGAAATCTCGGAGTCAGCTATAAGACCTAGTATTAAGTCGATATCATATTCTCAAATGCAGGCATTTGATATTTGCCCACTGCATTATAAAGCCAGATATATATTAGGTATCCCTACAGCTCCTTCGAGCGCACAGATATTTGGAATTACTCTTCATAAAACATTAAGTAATTTTTATAAACTTGTGCAAAAGAACAATACAAAGAAAAATGCAAAACTATCTGTTGAAGATTTATTGAAACTGCTAGATGAGAGTTGGTCATCTGAAGGATATCATGATAAAGGGCATGAAAAAGAAGCTCGAAGACGTGCGGAAAAAATTTTGAAGGATTACTTCAAGAAACATTTTGATCCAAAGCATGTGCCGCTCGAAATAGAATTACCATTTACTTTCCATCTCAAAAATGGAATAAGAGTAATCGGTACTATGGATAGAGTAGATGCTCTACCGGATGGAAGCATTGAAATAATGGATTACAAAACAGGCGCTATAAATTCCAATCAAAAATCGTCCTACAAATTTCAACTATGTCTTTATGCCCTTGCGGCAACAAAAATAAATAATCCTGTATTTAAAAAGGATTTGAGTAAAATAAAACTTACCCTTTTTTATATAGAATCCGGCGAAAAATGGACTGAAACAGTAACTCAAGATGATCTTTCAGGGCTAGAAGAACGAATCATGAAAAAGGTGGAAGAAATTGAAATGAGTAACTTTGCCTGCAACAAAAATATTCTTTGTGGAGCTTGTGAATATAAGATGTTATGCAGCGTTGCTTCTTAACGCTTTTTGTAATGTAAAAATTGTCCTACTCCATTTCTACTAATCTACTATAGGTTGTTTATACTTCCTTACAATGGTATAATAACCATGCCTTAGGAAGAAGAACTGTCGCTGTCCCGCTCAGCGGGATGGAGGAAAGTCCAGACAGGTTTAACGCCGGGGATGGAACGTAAGTTCCGACGTGAAAGCGCTGGTGATGGATTTGTTTACTCACATGTGCAAATCCAGACAGGTTTTGAATTAACAAAACCTGAGAGCAACAGAGACGAGTGAGAGTGAAACGGGCAATCCCACCTGCTGCAATCTCCGATCGGTGTGACGCGTTATCTAATACACCGAGGTTTGAGAGCACTAGATAGATGACAGTTTGAAACAGAAATGGCTTAGGGCTCCGAAAGGAGACCAAAGACAGACTATGCTTCGCAGAAACAGAATCTGGCTTACTATCTTCCTAAGGTTTATTTATAAAGATAGCAAAACTATTTACCTATGATAAATTTATTTACTTCTTCTTCTATTTCTTTGTTATAACCTTTTTTTGTAATATCAAACCACGCTACATTTCCATATTTTTTAAACCACGTCATCTGGTTTTTTGCATGACGGTACTCCGAAATTTTCCATCTATAAATTGCTTCGTCCCAACTAATTTCGTTTTTAAGATATGCAAACAACTGCTTGTAGCCATTCGCATCCTGCACCTGCTGGGTTAGATTTTCATAATTTTCAAAAAGTTTTTTCGCCTCATTCAAAGCGCCATTTTCCAATCTGTCTTGTACTCTTGCATCTATTCTTTGTTTTAGAACTGCTCGATCACACATTAAACCAATAGCTAAACTTTCATAAGGGTTTTTATTATTGCTAAGCGTAAATTTGCTTTTACCCGCTATTTCTATTGCTCTTATCAATCTTCTAGGATTATTGGCATCGGATTCATTCATTGAGTTAAATTTTTTTTCATTATTTTTTTTTAACTTATCCCTTAGGGAAGAAACGGGTAACTGTTCAAGTTTTTTTCTCAATTCCAAATTGGGTTCGATTTCTGAGGTTCCAATTTGATTTAAAAGAGAATCTATATACAAACCGGTTCCGCCAACTACAATTGGCAACTTATCATTTTCTTTAATATATTGAATCACCTCTGATGCTAATTTATGAAAGTGAGAAACGGAAAATGAAGAGGTAGGACCTACAACATCCAGTAGAAAAATAGGGATATTGTGATGAGAATAGTAGCCTGTGTGAAATCCATTTTTTGATAATTCAGGCAGAACGTTAAAGGTAGTTCGTTTCGGAATGTCTTTCCCGGAAATGATATCCAGCCCTTTAAAAACTTGGACAGAGTCGGCACTTATAAGCGCACCATTGAATTTGCGGGCAATTTCTAGTGATAGAGCTGTTTTGCCAACAGCCGTAGGCCCCACAATACAAACAATTTTTTGCATGAGCGTATTGTACTTGTTTTCCTTACTACTTTCTACAAGCGTCACTCTAGCGTAGCGACCGAATGGGAGTGGAGCCAAGGTTCACTTCCTCTTTTAAGGAAGTTTTTTAAAAACTTCCGCATACCATAACCAAGTGGAACTTACTTGATTGCTTTTTTAAGACTTTTACCCGGTGTGAATCCCGGTGCTTTTCTTGCTGAAATTGTGATTGCTGCACCGGTCTTGGGATTTCGTCCCTTTCTTGCCTTGCGGGTCCTGACGGAAAATGTACCAAATCCAGTTATGACAACTTTCTCTCCCCTTTTGAGTGAATCACGAATTCCATTCAAAAAAACTTTTACAGATTCTTTTGCAGCTTTGTTGGTAAGATTACCTTTTTTTGCGACAAGCTCAATAAGCTCTTTCTTTGTAACGGACATGCGATTTCACCCCCTTTTTTTATTTGTGTTGATTTAACAATACAAACTCTGCACGGCTTTGTCAACCCTTCGATTTTATTCAGGGTCGATAGGGGGGATGTCCAACAATCACTATGGATAGTTTCAGTACTAAAATCGGAGAATTATTCTTTAGGCTCTGTGACACGGAATTCGCGGATAACGGTAACACGGACTACTCCTGGGACAATAACTTTCCTATCAATCTCTTCCTTAATCTTGCGAGCCAAAATCGTAGTCTCAACATCATCGAGCTTTCCGGGATTTACGACAACTCTTATTTCCCGTCCAGCCTCAAATGCGTAAGCATCCTCAACACCATCGTAATGCTTTGCGATTTCTTCCATATCCCTCAGCCGCTTCATGTAATCCTGAAGATCTTCGTGCCGTGCGCCAGGCCTTGCACCTGAAATTGCATCAGCAGTACTGACAATCATTGATTCTATGGATGAGAAAGGCTTATCTTCATGATGCTCTGCTACACAATTGACTATCTCACGTGGCATCTTGTATTTATTGAGAAGCTCAACACCAAGATCTACATGGCTTCCCTCTTTTTCAGTTACTATCTTTCCAATATCGTGGAATAGACAACCAAGCTTTACTGTTTCAACATTTGCACCGATTTCATGAGCAATCTGCATTCCAATCTTCGTCTCTTCAAGTGTATGAACAACAAGATTTTGGCCGAATGAAGTTCTGAATTTGAAGCGCCCAAGCATTTGGATAAGGTCAGGGTGTATGTTGTAGGCGTCAACCGCATGAGCAAGTTTTTCACCTTCCTCAAAGAGAATTTTATTTACTTCTCGTCGCTGCTGCTCAACGACTTCTTCAATCCTCACCGGCTGAATGCGGGTGTCGCGGATTAAAAGCTCCAACGCTCGTCGAGCAACCTCACGCCGTACAGGGTCGAAACTGGAAAGACGAATAATACCTCTTTCTTCAAGGTCAACATCAACCCCCGTTGCGTTCTCAAAAGCACGAATATTTCTTCCCTCTTTCCCAATAATTCTTCCTTTCATATCCTCATCTTCTATCTTGACCACTGAAAGGGTATATTCGGGAAGAAAATCCAAAGCACCGTGCTTTATAGCATCTGCCAAAATCTCTTGTGCTTTTTTATGAGCGGCCGTTTTAGCCTCGGCTTCTGCTTCCTTTATCTCCTTTGCCATTTCGGCTTTGAGATCATTTTGAAGCTCCTCTATCAGAAGCCTTTTAGCTTCCTCTGAAGTTATGTGTGCAATTTCTTCTAATTTTTTCCGGTAATTTATTTTATCGTCCATTTTAGGACAAAACGGGTGTTCCTACTTTAAGTAGGCGAGGCAAAAGGAAGTTTTTTTAAAAACTTTGGTAATCATATCCTCGAGTACCGCTTTGATAGTACATATTATATCAGTGCAATCCTCATTTCTCAACGAGACTTGTAAAGAGGGCTGAAACTGTCTACACTTTAATAACTGCCCATATGCTAATACAAAACTATAATGAACTTGCAATAACACCTCAAAGGAAAACACTGCTTGAAATAATCGAGACAGGACTTGCCTCAATTCAACCTGAAGAAAATTTTAGAAAAACAGTACAGTTCCAAAACAATGTTCTTACTATACTTGATGAGAACTATGATCTGAATAATTTTGAGCATGTTTACTTAGTCGGATTCGGAAAAGGAAGTGCAAAAAATTCCAAGCTTATGGAAGATCTTCTGGGCGAACGACTTAATGAGGGATATGTAATTGATACAAAAGGTGAAGATTTTAAAACAATAAAGTTTACTGAAGGAACACACCCTGTTGTTTCGCAGCAGAATGTCGATTTCACCTTCAATGTAATGGATAGATTCTCAAAAATGACCGATAAGGATTTGGTCCTTGTTGTTGTGTGTGGTGGAGGAAGTGCGATGTTCGAACATCCACATACAGTTTCTATCGAACAGAAAATTGAAATCGAAAAAGCTTTATTGAAATCGGGTGCCAATATCATCGAAATGAACAAAATAAGACAACACTTATCAGATGTGAAGGGTGGTGGATTTGCGCAAATTTTGTACCCTGCTACAGTTGCAACACTTATTTACTCGGATGTTCCGGGAAATGACATTACATATATAGCATCTGGACCCACAGTAAAAGTTGAAAGCACAATTGATGATGCTATGGCGCTTGTCAGGCAATTTAATATACCCGATGTTACACCTGACACATTTATCAACAATCCTCATGATGACAAGTATTTTGAGAAGGTCAAAAACCATATCGTATTATCCAACCTAACTATTCTTAACGCGATGAAAGCAAAGGCAGAGGAAAACAGTATTCAAACAAGAATACTAAGCGATAAATTTCAGGGAGAAGCCAAGGATGCAGCCCTGCAATTTTTGAATGAACAACAAGGACAGGGAATGCTTCTTGCAGGTGGAGAAACAACCGTTACGGCCGGTGGGAATGGAAAAGGAGGAAGAAATCAAGAAGCTGTTCTTTCCGCTTTACTTAATCTCCCCAACAATACTATATTTTCTTTTTTTGACTCGGATGGATGGGATAATTCGGAAGCTGCAGGTGCACTCTGCGATAGCGAAACACAACGTAAAGTAAATGAAAAAAATATCAATGCACAAGATTACTTGGACAGAAATGACAGTTTCCCTTTTTTCCAATTGACAGGAGACGCAATTATGACCGGAAGGCTTCCATCAAATGTTGCTGATGTTATGGTAGTCTGGAAATGGTAGCTTTTTAAATCATTGATTTTAAATCAAATATTATATTACCCTAAATTAGCATGAATGAACTAACAGAACAAAAACTTTTTGAACTTGAAGAAAAAGCTGTTGAAGCCCGCAAATTATTAATTTCAACTTTGTTGGAGGCTGGATCCGGTCATTCAGCAGGACCCTTAGGCATGGCTGATATTTTTACAGCTTTTTATTTCCATATATTAAATCACGACCCTCAAAATCCAGACTGGGGAGACAGAGACCGGCTTATTCTTTCAAACGGTCATATATGTCCAATCCGTTATGTAAGCATGGCTCAGGCAGGTTATTTTCCGGTTGAAGAGTTAAAGACTTTGAGGAAAATAAATTCACGTCTTCAAGGACACCCGCACAGGACTGCTCTTCCCGGTGTTGAAACAACTTCAGGGCCGCTTGGTGAAGGGCTTTCACAATCAATTGGCATTGCGCTTGCAGCAAAAATGGATAAGAAAAATTATCATATATACTGCATCGCATCAGACGGAGAACACCAAGAGGGAAATACTTGGGAAGCGGCCATGTTGGCACCTAAGTATAAACTCGACAATTTAACTCTTATTATCGACCGCAACAACATCCAAATCGACGGAAATACTGAAGACGTAATGCCTCTTGAGCCTCTAAGGCTTAAATACGAAAGTTTTAATTGGAATGTTTTAGAAATTGACGGGAATAACATCAGAGGATTTGTCGATGCCATAAACACAGCAAGAAGTGTCAGAGAACGTCCAACCTGTATTATCGCTCACACTATCCCAGGCAAAGGGGTCGACTTTATGGAAAATGATTTTACCTGGCATGGCAAACCCCCAAATGACAAAGAAGCAAAAGTGGCACTAAAAGAGCTAAGAACTTTGCAGGGAAAAATAGAAGCAAGTCATGTTGATTAAAATTTATCTATGTTAAACCAAGATCTTAACCTAAACCAAAACACATTCAATGAAGATGTGGAAAAAATTGCAACTAGAGCCGGTTATGGTGAGGGGCTCATGACACTCGGAGAAACAAATCCGAATGTTGTTGTCCTTTCAGCAGACCTTACAGAATCTGTAAAGGCAAATAAATTTGCTGAAAAATATCCTGAAAGGTTTTTTGAAATGGGAGTTGCAGAACAAAACATGGCAGCAATAGCGGCGGGTTTTGGCGTAACGGGAAAAGCTGCGTTTATCTCATCGTATGCAACGTTCTCTCCGGGGAGGAACTGGGAACAATTAAGAACTACAACCGTTTATAACGAGGCGAACGTCAAAATTGCCGGACATCACTCAGGGCTTATGACAGGACCTGATGGTGCAACGCATCAAGCAACAGAGGATATTGCAATAACAAGAGTCTGGCCCAAAATGAAAGTTATCGTGCCGTGTGATAGCAACCAAGCAGCAAAAGCAACTGTATATGCCGGAAATGAATACGGACCGTTTTATCTTCGGTTCACAAGGGATAACACACCTGTTATGACAACACCAGATACACCTTTTGAATTTGGAAAAGCACAGGTTTTTTGGGTGACTGAGGCTCCCCAAGCTGCAATTTTTGCTACCGGATATATGGTTTACCAGGCATTACTTGCGGCTAAGGAATTGGAGGAAGAAGGAATCCAGACAAAAGTTGTGAATATCCATACAATAAAACCACTTGATGAGGCAACAGTTATAGGTCTTGCTAAAGAAACCGGAGCTATTGTCTCGGTTGAGGACCATCAAGTGGATGCAGGAATGGGAAGCGCGATTGCAGAACTGTTAGCTCGCACTCATCCCACTCCTCAGGAATTCGTAGGTCTTCAAAATACTTTTGGTGAGAGCGGGAAGATAGACGAACTACTTGGTAAGTATCTTATGGACAAACAGTCTATAAAAGAGGCAGTTAAAAAAGTGCTATCACGTAAAAGTTAATTATTCCGTTTCGGATTTAATCTCATCCTGCTCGAATATTTCTAAATCTTCCAGTTTTTCAAGATAATTGATGACTGTTGACACATATTCTGAATGACTCCATGTGAGAGGAGACGCGGACAAATGCTCACCTGTCACTGCATCAAATTGCTCGGGCAAGACACCGGTTGAAGCCTTATGCGACACCACCCATGATAAAAGCTCTTTGACTTTATCAAAATCTTTTTCCTCTTTTGCGGTAACAATATAATACTGTGCAAGCCAAAGCGTTGTTATGACCCATGGATTCCCGGGAACAGGCACACTTCCAACATGGTAGACATCATTTTCATACCGCACCATGCCACCAATCGGGATTTTCTTTGCCAGCGCTTCCATTGTCGATATCGATGCTACAACTTTTTCATCCAACGCATCCAGGACTCGAAAGCGAAATATTCCGTAAATGCTCGAGAAATCCAACGTATCATCGTAAACCGGCCGGTCTCCTTCAAAATTTACCATTTTATAGAACATTTTTTTTCCATCATTCCAAAGGTATCTGATAATCGCTTCCCGAATTTTATCGCTCGTTTCTTTATATTTTTGTTCATGCTGTACTTTTCCCAAAAGTTTTGAGAAGTGAGACGCCGCATTAAGCGCTGCATATACTGCTGATGCGGTAAATGTTGATACTCCCCATTTTTCCTCCCATAAATCATAGCTTGGTTTGGGAAGTCCGGTTACCACATCTATATAATTCACCATAAAATCAGCTGATTTTTTAATAAGTGAGTTATAAATTGACTCAATAAATTCTAGGTCTTTTGAGAATTCGTAATGTTTCCATAATGAGTATAATACTAGCGCAGTTTCATCTTCCTGGATTGGTAATTGCATGCTTTCATTCCTTACCCAAGAGTGCCATGAACTTCCCAAAGATTTATCTGGTCTATATTTGTGCATAAAATATCCTTCTTTAGTTATCACTTCGTTACAGAACTCGAAAAATCTTTTTGAAACGTTATAATCTCCTGCTTTGTCTAAAGCAACTGCGGAAAGAGCACCATCGCGAGGCCACATATACCCATAGGTATCCCGGCCGTATTGAAGTAACGAAGAGTCCCCTGATGCAAGAATTGATCCATTATCATCAACATGAGCCCTCAGAATTAAAAGTGATTTTTTAAATAGATCAATAACTCCGGTGTCCAAATGATAGAAATTAAAATTTCTCTCGTTTACCCACGCGTGCCAAAAGTCCTTCGCAGTTTTCATGAGGTACGTGGCAGACCTATCCAGTACATAATCATTCAAGTCAGAAGCTTCTTGTATGGTTTTGGCAATTGCTATCCAGTAGTCTATCTTTTTTTCCGAATTTCCCTCAATATCCATATACATGCCCATAAGAGAATCTACTTTCCCGTGTTCAATTGCATTTTGAGCCAATTTTCCATCTGCAGCATCCAGGTAGCTTCCTTCCTTTCCTTCAATCCCAAAAAGGCCGACCGTATAATCATCCATACTTCTCCCATCGCAAAGGGCATTGATAAGAAATACCCTCCTTCCTTTGTAATGAATAATCACTTTTTGCTGTGGGGAATAATATGAAGTATCACCTCTCCTAGATTCATATATTTCAAATTCATGATAAAAGTACAGCTTGATGTGCCGCTTGTCAGCCCGCTGATTTTTTACTGTAATTTGTCTAAAGAAAATACTACTCTCGTTATAAAGAACATCTTCAAAATGTAATTCTATTCCCAAATCAGGATTTACTGCCGTCGTTTCTCCCGACATAGTTTCCTGCCCGGTATTTGAAGTAAAATTCCAATTTTCATCAGACAACCAAGATAGCTTTCCATCCACCCATACTCCTACCCGGTGTCGGTAACTTCCGCCTACATGATTTTCGAGACCGACAAAAGGATAGTACAAATCCCTGAGTTGGGCATTTTTATCAATCCCGATAAGTGTCGTTCCGTTTCCAAGTACAATATCAGACATATTATAATTAGTTTGAAGCGGCAGCACCTTCAAATTGCTGCTCTAATTGGGAGAGTCGGAGTTCTAAATCTTTCAGTACATTCATGAAGGTAATAAAAGCATCATAAGGAGTCTCGTAAGGATTAAAGTATTTATGCACATCACCATCTGAGAACCATTTGGTACACATATAATAAAAATGGTCTGATGTGGTAAGTTTTCTCCAATC
The DNA here is from genome assembly GCA_964409875.1 of uncultured Gammaproteobacteria bacterium. Taxonomy (GTDB): domain Bacteria; phylum Patescibacteriota; class Microgenomatia; order Levybacterales; family GWA1-39-11; genus JAUSNA01. The sequence goes on along the minus strand of CAYPEN010000004.1, from coordinate 103,682 downwards.
ATGAATAACAACAGGGTTCTGACTTTGCATTACTCTCTTTTCAAGCTGGAAGAGTTTTTGCATTGCATCATGCTGGATTGAGTTGGACATCCAGGCAGAAAGGTCCCGCTCCGTATCCGCCCAAGAAATATAGTGCGGAATTGAGAGCTCGGATACAGCGTTTAGCTTTTCTACCGCTTCACTGGGAGTTATAAAAGAATTATGTGGATTTTTCAACACTTCCCCGGGAAAATGCCTCAAAAAGTCAAATATACCACTATCTTCCCATTGGTGTTCACCAAAGGTCTCATAATCCATGAATAAATTTATCACGTCTCCTTGGGGAACATTGAGCCACTGAACATATTTATCAACTGTAAGCGGGTGTTCCTTCCAGGTTTTTTCAGAAAACCGGAAAGCCACGTCGTCTGAAAGCTTGTAATTCTTGAGAAGTAATTTCAAATTTTCTGTTCCGTGGGCTTTATATAGAAAATTCGGGCTTTGCCAACCAAGCACCTTATCAGCTCCTTCTGTCAGAATTCCCTTGTACCCCAATCCTTCGACAATCTGCCCAATATAATCGTTATATATAAGCTCTGTATTGCGAAATACCAAAGGTGTGACGTTAAAAAGCTCTTCTACTTTTTTCCGGTGAAGCTTTATCTGACTTTCAAACTCCTCGCGTGAATAGAGAAAAGAAAGTGAATGATAATATGTTTCGTCAAGTATCTCGACTCTGCCTGTTGCAACAAGCTTCTGAAAACTTTCTATAACTTCAGGCATGAACTCTTCCGCCTGCTCCATAAAAACTCCCGAAAGTGAATATGATATTTTAAATTCAGGATACTTTTGTAACAGTTCTAGAAAAACCTTGTTGGCCGGTAGATAACATTTACCCGCTACTTTCTCAAAAACTTTCCTATTGTTAAGGTCAGTCATGTCATCAGCGTTGAAATAGGAAGAATTGTTTCCGATATCGAAAACTCGGTATTTTCTTACTCTATATGGTTGGTGAACTTGAAAGTAAATACAAATATTCATAAATTAATGGACAAGCCCTTTGTATATATTAAGACATTCTTTTGCCGCCGTATCCCAAGAAAAGACGCGAACCTCACTTTCACCATTTTCTTTTAACGTATTATGAAGAGACTCATATTTGAGAATGGAAAGGATTTTATTTGCCATTTCATCTGTGTCCCAAAAATCAACTTTTAAAGCATTCTGCACTACTTCGGCAACTCCTGACTGCTTGGAAAGGATTACAGGCGTTCCGTGCACTATCGATTCGAGTGCTGCTATACCGAAAGGCTCGGAAACGGATGGCATCACAAAAATATCTGCCATTTTGAAAATGTGAGAGAGTTCTTTGCCCCTCAAAAAACCTGTAAAAATAAATTTATCTGATATACCCATATCTGCGGCTTCCCTCATTATCTTGTATTCCATATCTCCACTTCCGGCCATAACGAATAATACGTTTTTTTCATAATCTAAAACTTTCTTTGCAGCTTGAAGGAAATAATCCGGCCCTTTCTGAAGAGTTATGCGTCCGGCAAAAAGCACTATCTTTTTACCGTCTTTCTTAATTCTAAAAATCCTATCCTCAATATCCTGGTTATACTCATCGGCGTTAATTCGGTTATGAACCGTAAATATTTTCGTATCTTTGATACCATAATGTTCTTTAATAATTGCCTTTGTCAGATTACTTACACCGATAACTCTGTCTGCTATTTCCATTCCTTTCTTTTCAATATCATAGACCCCCTGATTCAAATTCATACCTCCACATCTATCATATTCAGTTGAATGGAGTTGTACGACAAGTGGTTTTCCGCTCACTTCTTTAGCTGCAATCCCTGCCGGAAACGAGAGCCAATCATGGGCATGAATGATATCAAACTCTTCCTGCATGGCAATTTTTCTTGCCTCTTGTGCATAACGCATCACTTCTTCAAAAAGATTGCTCCCGTATATTGTTACGTCTTCAGCCAGCAATTTGTATCCTGAAGGGGTCAGATACGGCTTTAATGGCGAATCAATTGTTGTTACCCGAATGTTGTTGGCAAATAAAAGTTTTACAAAGTCAGCGCTGACATCTACCTTTCTTGGCAACACAAACAGAATATCCGCATCTTTTGACATAGCCTTTGAAAGGCCGTAGCAAGCAACACCTAACCCTCCACTGTTAAATGGAGGCAATTCCCATCCGAACATCAAAACTTTTAACCGTTTTTCCATACAACACTAAAAGGGTGCAAAACCCTCTAATTTTATTATGTGAGAAATAGGTATGAAAAACAATGAGTCAAATTATTGCAATTTATGGCAATAAGACTCTATAGTTAAAGAAGCTCGATTTTTGATGCCATAATAAAATCGTTAGTGGATAATCCTCCGATTGCATGCGTCGTAAGCTCAATTTCTACTTTATTATAGGAGATTTCAATATCCGGATGGTGACCTTGTTCCTCCGCGATATCCGCTACTTTATTGACAAATTCCATAGCTTCTTTGAAGTCTTTGAATTTGAATTTCCGCTCAATTTTTTTCCCGTCCTCAACTTCCCAGGGGGTCTTAAGAAGAGTGAGATAAGTTGCAACCTCTTCTTCCTTCATAGGCGTAACTCCTCCTTCGCACGGCACACAATGTCCTTTTGTTAGATGAGAATTACCCTGAGCGAAGCTCATGGGCAAGCTTTGCTTATCCATAATTCTATTTTACCACGTAAAAAGTTAGTTATACGAGCATCGCAGCTGTAGCGAAACGTCCTTCCCGCTCGCCTCCCCTTATCGAACGATAGTGAGAGAAAAACTCGAAAGTTCTTGCTGTATTTGTAGGGTCAACATACATATTTTCCTCCGGAATCCCCTTGAGCAACAATTGGTTCACGTTTTCACCGGTAAGGTCAAACCCCTGTGAATAATCAGGAAGGATATATGATTCTTTTTTTATAGATGGAGCAAAAAACACTTTCAGTTCCTGAAAATTGGTGCCATATTCTCTTTTGAGAAATGAGACGAATGCCTGAGAAAATCCTGCTTGTGTGTTGTGCCGGCTGATATGAGCAAGGCCCAACACCTCATTTTTCTTATCATAAAATATGGCAGGAATACAGTCCGCGGTTAATACGATAAGTGCCAAGTTTTTTTCTCTTGTTACTATTCCATCTGCCTTTATTGCTGTCTCCTGAGAAAAAAATCCTACTCCCGCAAGACTATTTGTGGCTTGAATTATTTTATTCCCATGTTGGACATCTAAAAATACTGCTCTTTCAACAGGAATCCGTATGTCTTCCAAAAATTTTCTTCTGTTCTCAAGAACTTTCTCTTTGTCACCAAAATCATATGACATGTTCCCGCTTTCGCTTGTTGAGATGCCATGTCTGATATGCCTATTTGTGAGTAGGCGTGGAATGAAATACATAAAATCGATGTCGGGGTGCAGGGAATTGAACCCTGGCCGCACGACCCCCAGCCGTACATTCTACCGTTAAACCACACCCCGATGTTTT
>CAYPEN010000004.1:0-100086 GCA_964409875.1 uncultured Gammaproteobacteria bacterium | reverse complement strand
TACCGTTAAACCACACCCCGATGTTTTCTAAAATGGCCAAACACCTTTCAAAGAAGAGGAACCCTGCCTCTTTTGTCAGGATATTGTACCAGAAATGTACGAAAACTGCCAAAAGCGGCTGTTCACAATTTTTGACCTATTGCATTGGATGTAAAAGTTGCTAGAATGATTTTAATCATCGTATCCGTCTTGCACATCTTATAACGCTTTACGCTTTGTCACATACATAACATGGCTCGTTCATCCTCTAAATCTACAAAAATAATGCCAACAGGTCCTGCATCCGAATCCGGAAAAATGGGTGCCATTCAAATGGCAATGGAGCAAATCGAAAGACAGTACGGACACGGTTCTATCATGAAATTCGGAGATGCGGCCGCTAAGATGGCCATTGATGTGATACCCACAGGTGCTTTCCCGCTCGATATTGCTCTCGGCGTTGGAGGGCTCCCCCGTGGGAGAATTGTTGAGATTTACGGACCGGAAGCGTCCGGAAAAACAACTGTCTGCCTCTCGGTTATCGCCGAGGCACAAAAAAGGGGCGGCGTTGCTGCTTTTATTGATGCAGAACATGCTCTTGATCCAATGTGGGCACAGACTCTAGGGGTCAATCTGGATGAGCTGCTCATCTCCCAGCCAGATACGGGAGAACAGGCTTTAGAGATTGCAGAACAACTCATAAGAAGCGGAGGAATCGATGTTTTGGTCATCGACTCTGTTGCAGCACTCGTCCCTAGAGCTGAAATAGAAGGGGAGATGGGGGATGCGATGGTAGGAGTCCAGGCCCGGCTCATGTCTCAGGCGTTAAGAAAACTGACAGCAGTTATTTCAAAGAGTAAAACAGTCCTTATCTTCACCAATCAATTACGGCAAAAAATTGGGGTTATGTTTGGAAACCCTGAGACCACAACAGGGGGCTTGGCACTCAAGTTCTATGCATCGGTAAGGCTTGATGTGAGACGGATAGAAACTTTAAAACAAGGAGACAAAGTTATTGGCAATAGGACCAGGGTGAAGGTAGTCAAAAACAAAGTTGCACCACCCTTTAGGGTTGCCGAATTTGATATCCTCTCAAATGGAATTTCAAAAGAAGGAGGCGTGCTGGATGTTGCGATAGAGACGGGAGTGGTCAGTAAAAGCGGAGCTTTCTTGCGGTATGGTGAGGATATGATTGGCCAAGGAAGGGAAGCCGCAAAACAATACTTAAAAGAAAATCCTGATATTATGGAAAAGATTAAAAAGGAAGCATCGCAAAAGTTAAGTGACGGCAAACCCCTTATTGAAGTAGGCACAGAAGATGACGAAGATGAAGACGAAGAGGAAGTTTAGCGCGTATCAGCCAAAAACTCCACAATCCCCATTTGACAGAGCATTAAAATACCTTTCCTATAGACCGCGAAGCACAAAGGAAATGCACGATTATCTGGTAAAAAAAGGATATTCTGAAGAAGATATAAATGAAGCGTTAAAACAATTAACAGAGCTTCATTTTTTGGACGATAAAGATTTCGCCAGACTTTTTGCTGAAAGCAGACAACGGAAGGGAAAAAGTAAAAGGACTATTGAATTTGAGTTAAAGTTGAAAGGCATCAATAAAGAAGAGGCACGGAACACTTTGGAAACCACTCAATCTGATTTTAAAACTGCATTAGATTATATTAGCAAACGTCTAAAACAATTCGAACGCTACGAACCGGAAGAAAAACAGAAGAAAATAATCAGCCGGCTTCGCATGCGCGGCTACAGCTGGGACACAATTTCTGAAGTTTTGAAAAAAATATCGTAGAATATATAAAATTGTCACATGATTGAACGTCGTACTGAAAATTTTCCACCAATTGTAGAACTAGATTCATTAGAGGATGATAAAGAAATTGGCTGCCTTGCAAATACCATAGTTTCTATGTGCTCGCACATTTCAGGCATCGAGCTTACTGTTCCAGATATTTACTACAGATATAGAGCAATGATGTTAAGAGATATATCTTCAATGTATCGTCACCACACTAAACGAGGGAAAAAAATGTCAAGAGAACATTTTGAGGCTGCAATTATTCGACTCGACCAACATGCAGTAGCAAAATTTATAGATACAGCCCGAGCAGGTAGAGGAATTCCACTTGAAAGTGCGGTTTTCCAAACAATTCTTCAAGATGTACAAATTGATTACAAAAAAGGCGGAATGGAAGATATCCTACAGGAGATAGATCTTGGCCGTCAAGTCGGAGTAACCTATAAAGCAACTGATGAGATGAGCGGTGCAAAAACATGGCACATAGCACATATTGGTTTTGATAATGGGGAGCTGGTGAGCTATTCAGATAAGTATACTCCCTTAACATCTACAGACATTAATGAAATTAATCTTGCCTCGGAGTATCTCAATAATGAGGTTAGATCCTGGAATTTTGTTTCTGTAAGAAAACTGGGAGAGTGATTACCTCTTTGGAAATGATTTCTATGGGTACTTCGGCAAGCTCAGCACTTCGTTAAAAAAGTTTCTATCTCTTTGGTGAAGACTTTTTTCTCCTCGCTTTTCCGGCGTTTCCGACTTTGCGTCGTTCACGGGTTCTGGGGTCGCGGGTCAAATATCCTTTTTCACGAAGTATTGTATGAAATGTATCGCTATCAAACTTATCAAGCGCACGTGCTACACCCAAAATAAGCGCGTCAAGCTGAGACTCAATTCCACCACCTGCAACTATGGCGGTTACAGAGTGCTTACCTGAAATTCCTGCATCAAGAAGGAATTTATTATAAACTGGTCCGTGTGCTTTAAAACGGAAGTACTCGGTTAAAGGTTTGCCGTTGACGTATGTCTCACCTTTTTTTACCTCTACTCCTTCGACTTCAACCTTATGCGCTCCGGTATGAAGCCTGACGCGTGCGACAGCCTCGCGCCTTCGTCCTACCGCATGAATATAGGGCATAACTTTTTTAGATTTTACTTTTACTAATTCTTGAGCCATATTACTTTTACCAGCAAAGCAAGCATTGCTTATTTTGTTCCTATTTTATCTTGAAATTTGTGATTTTCATCTGAAAAAACATATAATCTCTTCATCATTTGTGCTCTTAATTTGTTTTTCGGAAGCATGCCCATGACTGCGTGAGCAATAATTTCCGTAGGGTTCTGCTCTCTTACTTCTTTTAGCGTTCTGGTCCGGAGTCCTCCGGGGTATCCAGAGTAATTTGTATATTTCTTAAGCAATTCTTTTCTACCTGTTGTTTTAACATCCTTCGCATTCACTACAACTACATAATCTCCGCAATCCATATTGTTGGCAAAATAGGGCTTTGATTTACCCATAAGCTTATGCGCAATCACAACTGCCTCACGACCCAAAACCCTATCCTTAACATCAATTAGATGCCATGCTCTTTTGATCTGTTTTTCTGTTGTTGGTTTTGTAATCTTATTCATATTATTTCTTTTAACTTTTGTCTTCTGACTTATGATTTATGCGCTTCCCTTCTTTTGCCGTGTTACCATTTGCTTGATGTTGGCAAGAGGCTTAAGGGTTGTTTTCTTTTCTCCAATTTTGGCGGTCGCTTCGCTGGTCTTAACTACTGCCTTCTTAGCTACTTTTTTGGCTGCTTTTGCGTCTTTTTTGACAACTTCTGCCTTTTGTCCTTTCTCAACAAGTTCCAGCACTACCATCTCTGCGTTATCTTTTACCCTATTTCCCAGCCTGATAATTCTTGTATATCCCCCGTTTCTATCCTTCATTCTTGGCGCGATATCCTTAACAAGTCTATCTACTGCATCCTCAGAGAGGTGCTTTAATAAATGATATCTGGCTACTTCTCCCTTTTTTGCTTTTGTAATATGAGATTCAAATTCTCCCCTTATAGCTTTTGCTTTTGCTTCAGTTGTCTTTATGCTTTCATTTAATGCCAAAGAACGCATCAACCCCTTAAACAAGGCTTTTCGTTGATTAATATCTTTATTAAATTTTCTTCCGTAAACTCTTTTAAGCATTTTTTTCTCCTTTATTCAAAAAATGCGTCATTATGACGCAGTTTTTCTCCTTCCTGATTGTATTTCTTATTTACGCGTTGAATTGGATTCCCTTCTTGCTCAAAGCTTCTTCTATAATAGAAAGAGACTTTGCACCAAGATTTCGGTACGTCATCAGTTCCTTTCGTGGAGTGGTCAAAAGATCGCCAACGGTTTCGATGCCTGCGTTCTTGAGGCTGTTGTAGATTCTCGTCGGAAGGTCCAACTCATCAACTGTAATGTTTCCTCCATCAGGAATTGTTACAGTAGCTATCTGAGCACTCTCACCCATAGCTACACCATTTGGATCAAATACCTGCTTGAAGTAACTTACCAAAATATTGCTTGCGCGCTCTAATGCGTCTTTTGCATCAATTGTCCCATCTGTCCAAACTTCGAGAATCAACTTATCATAGTTTGTTTGACGTCCGACACGAGTCTGCTCGACTTTGTAATTAACTTTATTAATAGGGGTGAAAATGGCATCAATTGGAATAACACCAACTGTAGAAATTTTTCTTTCTTCAGCTAAAGAATATCCGAGACCTCTCTCCACAGTCATTTCAATGTCGATTTTTGATTTTTTATCAGCAAGGCTTCCAAGGTAATGTTTGGGGTCTACAACTTCAACTCCGTCTTTTGTTTCGATATCTGAAGCCAAAATTTCTCCCGGTCCGGTCTTTGAAAGGCTGATGGTTGCGCTATCTACCCCCTCAGGAAGCTTGATGCGGAGCGTTTTTATATTGAAGATTAGCTCTATAACGTCCTCCTTAAGTCCAGGAAGCGTCGAGAACATATGTCTGACATTGTCGATTTTAACCGAGGTAACTGCTGCCCCTTCAATATTCGTAAGAAGGACGCGTCGAAGAGCTACTCCTAATGTATTACCAAAACCAGGTTCAAGTGGTTCGATAACGAATTGGGTGTATCCCTTCTCTTTTTTTTCTTCTATTACTTTAAAACTTGGTTGTATCATGTTATTAAAAAACTGTTATTCGCCCACAAGAGGAACAACAAGAGTATATTTTATACTAAAAGATTCAAATCTGCAATATGCATATTATATTTTGGTATATATCATCAACGAGAGTTGTAAACTCGAGTGGATGAGCATACTATTAACGTGAATAAAATTCAATAACCAATTGATAATCTGCCGGATTTGGTACTTCGTCCCTGGTCGGCTTCCTTGAAAGCTTACCGACTACATCTTTTCTTTCAAGATATGGGAGCACATTTGCAGCCGCTTCATCTACGTGAAGCTTCAAAGCTTCATTACTCAATAGTTTTTTATCCAAGGATACTTTTTCACCAATCTTTACATTATAAGATGGAATCGTTACTTTTTTCCCATCGACCAATACATGTCCGTGTGATACAAATTGGCGAGCTTGATTTCTTGAGTGAGCAAATCCCAATCTATAGACGAGATTATCCAGTCGTCCTTCAAGAAGCTGTATAAGCATTTCGTCCGTACTCTCATGGCTCTTTTGCGCCATCTCTACGTATTTTCTGAATTGCTTTTCCAAAAGTCCGTAAGACCTTTTAAGCTTTTGTTTTTCACGCAGTTGTAATCCATATTCGGAGGCTTTCCGTCTTCCACCCCGTCTGCTTTGAATTCCTGGAAGGATATTCAATCTACGCTCAAGTGAGCCTGAAGCCTTCTCAAGGATATTAACCCCCTCACGGCGGGCAATTTTATGTTTTGGTCCTGTATATCGTGCCATGTTATTTTTATTTTGCTTTGCTTAAGACCGAAGGTCTCAAACTTGTTTATGCTCTTCTTTTCTTTTTCACCCTCGGCCCATTGTGTGGGATAGGAGTGACGTCAGCAATCATTGATATCGAGAGTCCTGAATTTCTGACTGCACGAAGCGCTGCATCGCGTCCAACGCCTGGTCCTTTTATAAATACTTCAACACTATTAACACCTACCTCTTTTGCTTTTTTAATTGCCTCTTCTACAGCTGATGTTGCAGCAAATGGGGTAGATTTTCTTGTACCTTTAAAGCCTGCATTGCCTGACGAAGACCAGGCAATAGCGTCACCTTTTTCATTGGTAATAGTCACAATTGTATTATTGAAGGTTGTAGATACAAATACTTTACCGTTTCCGGTTGTTATGATTGTTTTTGGTTTTTTTGAAACGATTTTTTTTGCCATTTTTTTCAAAGTTATTTATTCAATCCCATTTTTTCGGCTACCTCTTTCTTGATAGCACCAATGGTTACCCTTTTTCCTCTTTTCGTACGGGCATTTGATCTCGTCCGTTGTCCATGGGCGGGAAGATTCCTTGCGTGGCGAATACCCCTATATGCTCCAATCTCTTTCAGTCTCTTAACGTTAGCAACTACCTCAGCTCTTAGATCGCCCTCGGTTTTAATAGTATCCAATACTTTCTGTATCTTAATTATTTCCTCTTCGGATAAATCTTTTAATCTTCTATGCGCTTCAATTCCGGCTTTTTCCAATACACCATATACATTGCTGGGACCAATACCATAGATATAGGCCAAAGCCCTGTCGACTCTTTTTTGTTCCGGTATGTTGACTCCTGCTACACGCATAGTTATTTTTGGGAGAAGTTGAGAGTTAGCGGTATCTGTATGTAATACGTCCTCGCTCTGTGTCGTATGGGGTCATTTCGACTCTTACTTTATCTCCCGGCATTATCTTTATGAAATAGATTCTCATTTTTCCCGAAAGGTGGCAAAGTATCACTTTACCGCCTTCAATTTCTACTCGAAACAATGTATTTGGCAAAACCTCTTTTACTACTCCGTCTATTTCAACTGACCCTTGATGCGCCATAAAAAAAATTGTTTTTAGGCTGAAGTATTATATAGTAATAGCTTCAAAAGCGCAAGTTTATACTACGTTACTCAGTCTAAAACAATTATGAACCTATTCTACCAGAAAACTTGAAGCTGTTCAAGGGAGAGGTAATGTTTCCCCCGGAAAGTACGTCAAAAGTTCCGGGCCTTTATCAGTAACAACAATTGTACGCTCAAAAAGACCGGCAGGTGAACCATCTTCACTTACAATTGTCCAATCGTCGCTTCCATCATATTTAACCCCAGCTCCACCCATATTGTAAATTGCTTCAATAGCGATCGTCATGCCTTCAGTTAATGGAGGCGTTTTTCTTATTTCCCTTTCCAAATACCCCGGTACCTCCGGCTCTTCGTGAAGTTCCTTTCCCACTCCATGCCCCACCAGGCTTCTGACAACCGAATATCCTCCGCCTTCCATCGTTTCTTGCATAATTCGCGATATATGACCTACTCTGTGTCCAATTTTGGCTTGTTTAATCCCTTCAAACATCGCCTTTTTACCCGTTCTTAAAAATTTCTTTATATTCTCGTCGGTAATTTTTCCAACCGTAATAGTCTCTGCCATATCAGTATGATACCCTTCAAGATATACTCCGCAGTCAATTCCTATGATATCCCCATCCTTAAGAACCCTATCTTTTGGGATCCCATGCACGACTACATTATTGGTGCTGACACAAATGGTATGCTGATATCCATCAACCTTCTTAAAACTCACTTCTCCTCCTTTTTCCAAAATCAATCTTTCCGCCAATCTGTCCAATTCAATTTCGGTTATTCCCGGCCTTACCGCCATCAAAACCTCAGCCAATACTTCCCCGAGCATTTTTCCGGCTCTTTTCATAATCTCAACTTTTTTGCGCGTCTTATCATCCATATTATTCCAAATTTCTCTTTTTTAATTCATCCATAACTTTTTCGACAGTATCTTCGATAGTATCGTGTGTAGTATCAATAACAACTGCATCTGAAGCGGCGGCAAGAGGCGCGTGCTCCCTCTCTGAGTCCTTTCTGTCCCTTTCAAGAACATCCTGCTTGACCTCTTCAAAAGTAATGGGAACACTTTTGTCTCTTAATTGTTTGTATCTTCTGTTTGCGCGCTCCTCAATACTTGCAGTAAGATAAATTTTTAGATCTGCATTTGGACTAACGTGCGTTGCAATATCTCTCCCTTCAATAACACCTTTCCGTCCATGCGCAATTACCCTTTGCCTATTTACCATTTCCTCTCTAACTGATTTAAAAGCAGCAACAATGGGAGTATTGTTGCTTACCTCGGGGAGAAAAATTTCGTTTGTTACATCTTCATCATTAAGAAATATCCTTGTTAAGGGCGATCCGTCTTCGACCCGAAGATCAATATTGCTGTTTTTGAGAATTTCAAAGACTTGCTCTTCATTATGAATATCAATTCCGCTTCTCAATACCGCTAATGCAAGTGCGCGATACATCCCGCCCGTATAGATATGTGTTGCATGTAGTTTTTTCGCAAGAGCAACCGCAAGCGTTCCCTTTCCGGAACCAACAGGTCCATCAATTGCAATTTGCAACGGCTTTCCTTTTTCCTGGATTGAAAAGCTTTGATTAGTGTGTTCCATAGTGTTTTAGAAAATTCTCAAGTTTGTTTTGAAAATCCTTCAAGCCTGTATTGCTATCAATAAAAACATCTGCAAGCGCAATACAGAATGCTGTCTGAAGGCCAGTTATTTTCTCATTTATACCCAAATCGCGCAAGTCAAGCTTTTCAAAAAGACTAGGCGTTAATTTTTCTCTTCTTTTGAGGTTTTTCAACCGCTCATACCGCACCTTCCTATCTGCAACTATCGCAAGCAATATGCCTTTTTTCTTTTTTAAAAGTTCAAGCTCTCCGACATTGCGTATTCCATCTATAACTATTCTTTCCTCATGCTTCGCGCTTTTTAACGCCTTCTCCATAAGAATTCCGTACCCATACAACTTCCTCCATTCATTTCCTAAATCCTGCAGTATCTTCCGTGTAATGGGGAGTTTGCGCTTCTTGGCTTCCTCCTCTAAGAACGAAGAGAGCACTATTACTTTATATCCTTTTTTTTGGAAGTATTCGGATGCGGTCGTTTTTCCGCTTCCAAAAGGACCGGTAATACCAATTATGCTTTGAGTCTTTGAGGACCTCATGAGGTAAATTAAATGCCGAGCTTTTGTAAAATTTCTTCGTTGATTTCCTCTATTTTCTTTTCCCCGTCTATGTCATGGAGTACTCCTTTTTGCCGATAAAAATCTATCACGGGCTCTGTTTTTTCGTGAAAAAGATCTATCCGTTTCATAATTGCTTTTAAAGTATTGTCTTCACGAACTCCCTCTTCATCCCTTCCGGCAAGTCTCCAAAGTGCTTCTTTATCCGATACTTTGAGGTAAAAAACTGCCTTAATACCATTTTCAAATTTTTCAGCCTGCGGAACGGTTCTGGGGAATCCATCAAGTATATATCCTTTTTCATATTCTTCTCTATGAAGATATTCCTGGACGATTTCAAGTGTCTTGTCATCAGGGATAAGATAACCTGCATTCATCGTCTCTTTTATATAGCGTCCGAGAGGGGTCTTTTCTTTTGCGAGTTCTCGGAAAATATGACCTGTTGAAAGATAAGGAATTGAAAGTTTTTCCGATAACAAATTTCCTTGCGTTGATTTGCCGCTTCCTTGAATACCGATTAGAATAATTTTCATTTTACAAATTAAATCGTTCGTATGAGCGGGTTACCAGCTGGGTCTGGAAGATTTTTACAGTCTCGATGACAACCGAAACCACGATAAGGATACTTGTCCCACCAACAAGAAGAGCCTGAATTCCTGTTACTGCCTGCAATATGTTCGGGATAATAGCAACAATTCCTAAGAACAACCCTCCAACGAGAGTAATTCTTGTGACAATAAAATTTATATAATTTGCTGTCGGTTTGCCGGGACGGATTCCAGGAATAAATCCTCCCCCCTCCTGGATATCTTCAGATACTTTCTGTGGATTAATAACAATTGCGGTATAGAAATAAGTAAACCCAAATACCATTAAGAAATAAACGATATTATAAGCAATGCTCGTCGATGAGAAGTTAGCAGCCAAAAAGTGACCCACACCTGCTAGAGCGGCATTTTTGGAAGCGAGAAAGTAATTGGCAAGCAGTGAAGGAAGAAGAACGATGGATATAGCAAAAATAATAGGAACTACACCCGCTGAATTGAGCCGAAGCGGTAAAAAGGTCTGTTGAGCACTTTCAGATCTGCCTCCCCGAATACGCCGTGCATATATGACAGGAACTTTTCTGACAGCTTCAGTAACGTAAACAATCGCTGCAACAAGAATAAATCCCGCTGCTCCTATCAGCGCATAATTAATGAGCTGATCGGGTGTAATTGTACTGAAAGCTTGGCCGACTGCTGAAGGAAGTCTTCCCACGATACCTGCAAATATAATAAGAGAAATTCCGTTCCCGATATTTTGCTCTGAAATAAGCTCTCCAATCCATAAAATAAGCATAGTACCTGCAACAAGTGTTGCAATGAAAGTGAATAGCAAAAATGGGTTAAGATTTGCGATAAGCCCTTGACTGCGCAATAGCGCATACATACCTATCGACTGCAAGATAGCAAGAGGAATTGTAATGTAGCGTGTATATTGGTTAATCTTTTGTCTTCCGTACTCCCCCTCTTTCTGAAGTTCTTCAAGCTTGGGATAAATTTGGGTTGCCAGCTGCATTACAATGGATGCATAGATATATGGTCCTATTCCAACCGCTAAGACCGAAAAGTTGGCGAGTGTACCTCCTCCAAGAAGATTGATAAGACCCAAGAACTGATTTTGGTCAAAAAGTGCCTTAAGTTGGTTGAGATTTACTCCACTGACAGGAATGTGGGCCAAAAATCTGAACGCAAAAAAAAGAGCGAGGACAATAAGAGTTTTTTTCCTTAAATCGTGGTCTTTAAAGATCTTTTTAAGGACTGCAAAAAATTTGCTCATAAAGCTTTCTACTCGCACGTGCCGCCGGCCTTCTCAACCTTCGCACGTGCAGAATTTGATATCGGGAGTTTTATTGTAAGGGGATGTTTAAGGTCTCCATCACCCAAAATCTTCACGCCAAATTTCTTCGCGTCAGCACCCGTCACTATATTATGTTTGATAAGTGTTTCAATATCAACAACTGACTTTGGAGGAAGTAGGTTAAGAGCCTTTATATTGACTATGATAGGTGTCAGTTTGAGTGAAACATTACGACCTTTTCCGCGTCTGAACGGAAGTCTTTTAATAAGAGGAAGTGCTCCTCCCTCGAATGAAAGCGCACGTCTGCTTCTAGCGTTTTGCCCCTTAGTACCACGACCTGATGTTTTGCCACGACCAGAGCCATGACCCTGGCCAAGTCTTCTCATTTTTTTTGTTGTAATTTTTGGTAGATTTTGCATATTTACACAGTCTTTCTTCCAAGTTCTTTAAGCGCTAAGAACGTTGCATGTACATTGCTTCCCTTATTTGCCGTTCCTAATATCTTTGAAGAGACATTATGTACGCCTGCAGCCTCAACTACACTTCGCACAGCGCCTCCTGCAATAATACCTGACCCTTGAGGAGCGGGTTTAAGCATGACTTCGGCTGCGCCTTCTTTTACTCTTATTTCACGCGGGATAGTGTCATTAACAATTGGAACATCAATGAAATGCTTTTTAGCGTATGCAATTGCTTTTTGGATAGCAGATGAAACGTCGGCCGACTTTCCGAGTCCGACTCCGACTTTCCCTTTTCTATCTCCGACAACTGCAAGAACAGAAAACCGCATCTTGTTTCCACCCTTGGTCTTTTTACTAACTCTGTTTATTTGTACTATTTTTTCGTCGTATTGATTTTCCATATAAACTATTAGCTAATAGCTATTATATAGTAGCTATTAAAATTGTAGTCCTCCTTCCCTTGCTCCAACGGCAAGCGCTTTTACTCTTCCATGAAACTTATATGCCCCTTTATCAAAAACAACTTTTGATATTTTTACTGTTTTTGCTTTTTGTGCAATCAATTTACCAACAGCTGTTGCCTGCTCCATCTTTTTTGTTTCTTTCGTTTCTTTTGATGAAGCCGAAACTAATGTTTTTGCTTTGTTGTCATCAATTATTTGCGCATAGATATTCATATTTGAGCGGAATACCGTGAGCCGTGGCCTATCGGACACGAAAGCAATTTTTTTCCTTATCCTTGTTACTCTTCTTGTTCTTTTATCTTGGTTCTTATTCATAGATTATATTAGGCTGCTTTTGCAGCTTTACCAGCCTTTCTTCTTATCTTTTCTCCTTCATATTTAATTCCCTTTGCTTTATACGGATCCGGTGGGCGAACCTTACGTATCTTGCTTGCCATATCTCCTACAATTTGTTTGTCTATTCCACTGACAGTAATAATATTTTCTTCAACTTTGAACGTAACGTTTTCAGGCGCTGAAATCTTTACAGGATGAGAAAATCCAACATTCAAAACCAAATCCCTTCCATCAACCCGCGCCCTGTAACCTACTCCCGAAAGTTCCAGCTTTCTATCAAACCCCTTTGACACTCCGGTTACCATATTTGCAATAAGAGCGCGTGTGAGCCCATAAAACTTCTCCAAATATCTACTCTCATGTTCTTTCCGTACAACAACCGCATTATCAATCACCTCTACATCAATTCCGGTTGGCACAGTCCATGCGAGCGTACCCTTGGTACCGGCGACGGTAACAAGCTTTCCTTCTTTTGTGACGGTTACACCTTGTTCAATTGCAATTAGTTGTTTTCCAATATTTGATGCCATATTTGTCTTAGCTTACTCTTGCAAGCAATTCTCCTCCTATTCCTAATTTTGTTGCTTTCCTATTCGACATAATGCCTTGGTTGGTTGAAACTATAGCCAAATCATATTTTGTTGCCGCTTTTCTAGTCTTAACTTTATTGACATACGTATGAACTGACGGCTTTGAAATAATCTTTACATCTTTCAAAGCGGCTTCATTTTTCCGATACAAAAGAGTTGCAGTTACCATTTGTCTTCCTTCCTCTTTTGCCTCCTTAATATCTTTAATGTACCCTTCTTCCTTCAAAACTTTGCCAATAGATAAAATCATCTTGGAGTAAGGAAAACTTACTTCATTTTTGTTTGCCATGTAGGCATTTTTTATTTGTATTAAAAAGCTTGCAACTGGGTATGTCATATTTTATTTTTACCAGGACGCTTTCTTAACGCCCGGGAACTCTCCTTTCAAAGCCCTCTCACGAAAACAAATTCTGCAAATTCCAAAAAGTCTCATATACCCTCTTGTCCTTCCGCAAAGAGCACACAAATTCACTTCCCGTGTCGGGTATTTTTGCTTTTTCCCTAATTTTACAATTGTCGATTTTTTTGCCATCTTTCGAACTCCTTTTTTTAATGTAAGTCCTTGAGTGAGAAAGATACCGAGAGTCTCAGTTCAAATGGATAGTTATCCATTTGAAAAAGAGTTGTCGGTATAAAACTCCTAGTTGGACCTCCCTTCACTTTTCACTTTTACAAAAGGCATTCCTATTGCCTCAAGTAACGTTTTTGCTTTCTCATCATTTTTTGCGTTAGTAACAATTGTTACCTGCAAAGAGCGGAGCGTATCTACTTTTCCGGAATCAATTTCCGGAAAAACAAGTTGCTCATTAAACCCAACCGATATATTACCTCGTCCATCGAATGCTGTAAAGGGCACTCCGTTAAAGTCTTTTACCCGAGGGAAAACGATTTTAACAAGTTTTTCCAAAAAATCATACATCCTCTTGCCTCTGAGAGTAACTGAAAGGCCAATTTTATCCCCTTCCCGAAGCTTAAAAGTCGCAATAGATATGCGGGCTTTTGCTACCCGCGGTTTCTGGCCGGTAATCTGCGTCAAATCTTCAATTGCCTTATCAATATTCTTCCTGTCTTTCAAGAATTCTCTAGAGCTCATATTGACGACAATTTTAGTAACTCTGGGTACAGCCATCACTGACTTCACTTTGAGCTTCTCCTTTAGCTCTTTTGTTATTTTTTCTTCAAAATTCTTTTTAAATTCCATATTCTAGTATCTAGTATTATCCTTGCCTCTGTTTGTGGCGAGGATTTTCACAAATAACAAGCAGTCTGCCTTTTCTTTTTATGATTTTGCAGTTCAGACAACGTTTTTTTACTGATGCTTGTACTTTCATATTAAAATCCCTCTTTGCTCATTCTTGAAATTCTCTCTTTTTTTCCTTTCACAATTTTATAGCCGGCACGCGCGGGCTTTTTCTTTTTAGGATCCAGCAAGGATACCTTCGACATATGTAATGGTTTTGTAATTGTTACAATTTCCGATTTTTGACCCTGCATCCGCGACTTTATATGTCTTTTGTATTGGTTCACATTATCAACCATTACCATTCCTTTAGACGGAAGCACTTTTATGACTTCCCCCTTCTTGCCCTTATCTTTTCCTATCATTACTTGTACTGTATCTCCTTTTTTTATTTTCATATTAATTTATTTTTAAACAACGTTCTTAGCAAGTGACGCAATCTTTGCAAATCCTGCATCTTTTACTTCCCGGGCTACCGGACCGAATATACGGGTTCCCAATGGATCTTTTGTTTTTTCATCAATTACTACACCGGCATTCTCAGAAAACCTGATATATGTTCCATCGATTCTTTTATGCTCTTTTTTTGCTCTTACAAGAACAACCTTCACTTTATCTCCCTTCTTGAACTGTCCATGAGGAAGTGCTTTTTTTACCACGCATCCCAAAATTTCACCAAGATACCCAAAGCTTCTTTTTGAACCCCCATAGATGTGGATTACCTGAAGCTGTTTTGCGCCGCTGTTATCGGCAACTACAAGCATTGTTCTATGTTGTACCATTTATTTTTTGCCCTCCTCTTTTTTCGCCTGCACATCTTTAGATGTGTCAGTCGAGATAACCTTAAAATTCTTATCTTTACTGATTGGCCGCGTCATTTCAATGACCACCACATCCCCTTCTTTCACATCCATACCATTCTTGTCTGCTTTAATTTTCTTTGTAACCTTAATAAGCTTTCCATAGAGCTTGTGTGCAACCTTGCGTTCAATAGACACGACTACCGTTCCTTGCATTTTTGTTGACACAACTGTCCCGGTCATTGTTCTATTCCCTTTTTTCTCATTTTTTTCCATAATCTTTTTTTCTTTTACTGCAGGTGCCTTAGCTTCTGCTTTTTTTGTAATTGCTTTTTTTGCTTTTGTCTCAGCCATAACGAAATCTAAACCTTAGGTACTAAAACCTAAATTTTAGCCTCCTCTCTTTTTTCTGAAAGATATGTCAAAACCCGTGCGATATCTTTCTTTTTCTTATAAAAAGCGTTGGTGTCTTCTATTTTCCCGGTTTTCATTTCAATTTTTAATTTTGCAACTTCTGAACGGAGATCGCGAAGCTCTTTGATGAGCTCATCAACCGTTTTTGTTCTTAGTTCCTTTTTTTGTTCTTTTTTCATATCAAAATTGCTTTCAAAACCTAATCGTTTTTCTTCACAAATGTTGCCTTAACCGCTAATTTCATCGCTGCGAGACGCAATGCTTCCCGTGCGGTTGCTTCATCTATTCCTCCCATCTCAAACATTACCTGTCCGAGTCTTACGACTGAAACCCAATGGTCAACATCTCCTTTTCCTCCACCCATTCTCGTCTCCGGCGGTTTTTTGGTTATTGGCATTGCCGGAAAAATCCGAATCCATACCCGCCCACCTCTTTTGATAAAGTGAACAATAGCACGTCGTGCTGATTCAATTTGTCGGCTCGACACATGCCCCGATTCTGTTGCCCGAAGACCAAATTCTCCAAAACTTACCTTTGTCCCTTTAACAGCAGGTCCCGGTAGGCTTCTCGGTTTAAATAATTTTCTATATTTTGTTTTTCTAGGTTGTAACATATCTAGTTTTACTATTTTTTGTTTATCCAAACTTTCACTCCAATGTATCCTGACTTCGTAAGAGAAGGCACACTGGCAAAATCGATATTTTCTCTTATGGTTGAAAGGGATACTTTTCCAATTTGTGAACGTTCACGTCGACCGATTTCAGCTCCATTAATACGTCCGGAAAGGACAATTCTTGCTCCCTTTGCCCCACTTTGCATAATTCTATCCAATGACTGCTTGACCACTCTCTTGAAAGGCATTCTCCGTGCAAGTTGTTCTGCAATATTGCTTGCCACAAGATATGCTGATAAGTTAGGCTCCTTGATGGGCTCAACCCGAAGTTCAACTTTTTGTGAACTTTTTGTCTGTGCAGTCTCATTTACCGCTAAAAGTTTTACAATCTCCTTTTTCAGCTCTTCAAGTCCGCTTCCTCCCCGTCCGATTACGATACCCGGACGCATTACGTAAATAATGATTTTTATCGAACTTGCTGAACGTTCGATAATAACATCTCCAACGCCTGCAGGCTTCAATTTTTTCATCAAAGCCTCTCGGATTTTGATATCCTTAAGAACTGCTTTAGCATACATATTCTTCGGATAATATCCGACACTCTTAAAGTCATGATGTATTCCAAGTCTGAGTGCGACCGGATTAACTTTTTGTCCCATCTTTTGTGAGCTTTTTAAAGATAAAAGTCCTTGCGAACAAAAGATACCGAGAGTCTCAGTTCAAATTGCCAGTTGGCAGTTTGAACAAGAGTTGTCGGTATAATTACCTTTTAGAGCTCCCTCCTTTCTTATTTTCTTTCATAGGTTTTTCCTCTTTTACTTCAGCTACAGGTTCTGCTGGAAGTGCAACTTTTGGCATTTCTCTTACAACATTGTCTTCCAAAACTATATTTATATGTGATGTCCTTTTCATGTATGGTCGTGTCCTTCCGCGTCCTGCAAAATGGTATCTTTTGTAGCGAATACCTTCAGTAACATTTATTTCTTTTATTTTCAAATCGTCTTTCTTTGCACTGTTGTTATTGACTGCATTAGCAACTGCACTATCTAATGCTTTCTTAAGACTTACTGCGCCTCTTTTTCTTGAGACAACAAGAGCAGTAAGTGCCCTTGCTACACTGAGTGTCCTAACACTGTCAGCAACAAGCCTCACCTTTCGGGGCGAAACTTTAACATTTTTTGCTGTAGCATTATATTGCATAATCGTTATGTCTTGCTTATTTCTCTTGCAACCACTCTTCCGTGTCCCTTAAAGTGTCTCGTCGGAGAAAATTCTCCAAGCCTGTGCCCAACCATTCCTTCAACAACCTTCACGGTTATAAAATGTTTGCCGTTGTGAACGCCAAATGTGTGTCCGACAAATTCAGGAGGAATTTGACAATCCCTTGCCCAAGTCTTGATAGCATCCCTGCTACTACCACTTTTTTGTGCCATTACTTTTTTCAGTAAACGCTCATTTATTAATGGTCCCTTTTTTAATGATCTGCTCATAATTCGAACTCCTTATTTTCTTCTTTTCACTATCATTTTATTGCTATATTTCTTTTTGTCGCGGGTCTTTCCAACTGCCTTTTTCCCGTAATAGGTTTTAGGAGATTTCAGACCAATTCCACTTCTTCCTTCTCCTCCTCCATGCGGATGAGATTTCGGATCTTGTGCTACTCCTCTAACAGCCGGCCTTCTCCCTATGTGTCTACTTGCTCCGGCTTTCCCTAATACTCTATCTTTCCACTCTACCTTTGAAAGCTGGCCAATTGTAGCATAATTATTGTTCAAAATCCTTCTTATCTCGCCCGAAGGTAATTTTACCTGTACGTATTTTTCTTCTTTTGCAACAATTAAGGCTTGGTCTCCTGCGGAGCGGACGATTTGTCCGCCACGGCCAGGTGTAAGCTCAATATTGTGTACCGGTGTTCCGACTGGAATATTTTTGATTCTCATAGAATTTCCATTTTTAATATCTACAGCCTCGCCGGCAACTACTACATCTCCCAAATTCACATTCAAAGGACGCAAAATATATCGCTTCTCTCCGTCCTTATATTGCACGAGCAAAAGGTCAACAGACCTATTAGGATCGTATTCTATCCCAACAATTGTTCCTTTCATATCGAATTTATTCCTTTTGAAGTCGATAATTCGGTAATATCTTTTTTGACGTCCTCCTTGATGCCTAACCACAACGCTACCGGAATTATCCCGTCCTGAATTCTTTTTTAAAATTGTTTTAAGCGTAGATGACATTTACTTATTCTCCTCCTTTTTTACTTCTTTCTTCTCTACTTTCTTTACTTCTTTTTTCTTCTCATCTTTCTTTTTATCGTCATTGAGTCCCAAATGTTCATCGAAAATTGCAATTGATTGGCCCTTTTGAAGGGTAACACGTGCTTTTTTATCTGCAAAAACAGCAACTTTTCTTCCAATTCTTGTATTGCGGGTCGTCGACCCCTTTGTGATGTTGGTCAAAATTTTGATAACTTTAACATCAAATACCTCTTCAATAGCTTTTCTAATTTCAGTTTTGTTGGCTTTTTTATTGACCAAAAACGTGTATTTTCCAACCATTGCATCTTTCAACGATTTCTCTGAAATGATAGGTTTTATGATAATGTGTTGTGTTTGCATATTAATTCTTTGCAATTCTTTTTGCTAATTCCTCAACCGCATTCTTAAGGAACACTACATTTTTGTTGACTGCTACTCCATATGTTGAAAGTGTTTCAAAAGTTTCAATTGCAAGGCCTCCGAGGTTGTGTGCCCCTCTTTTCGCATTTTCATTTTTATCAATAACCAAAAGAACTTTGTTTACTTTTTTCTTGTTTGTTAATTCAAGCGCCTTCATCAAATTTGCGACTTCTTTCGTCTTCCCTGAAAATTCTCCATCAACCACTTTCACCATGCCATTCTGCGCTTTCTCCGAAAGTGCTGAGATTAAGGCATTCTTTCTCATTTTTTGAGGAAGAGAGAGAGAAAAATCATGAGGTTTTGGCCCCATTGCTACCCCTCCACCTACAAAGAGAGGAGCCTTAAGAGCTCCGTGACGTGCACGCCCTGTGCCTTTCTGGCGGTAAATCTTTCTCGTTGAGCCAATCACTTCTCCCCGTGTCTTTGTCGAAGCATTCCCTTGTCTTTGGTTAGCAAGATACACCCTTATGGCTTGCGCGATAAGTGTCTTATTTGGCTTTGCACCAAAAACTTCTACGGGAAGGCTCATTGTACCTTTTGCTGCTCCATCAACACCTACAACTGTAACTTTCAAAGAAACGGCAGCTTCTTTTGTTTCGGTCTTTTTGGGTGATGCTACAGCTTTTGCTTTCACTGCTTTTTCAGCAACCTTTTTCTCTACTTTTTTTGCAACCGCTTTTGTTGTTTTTTTTGCTTCTGCCATACTATTCTTTAACCTCCTCTTTTACTTCTTCAGGTTCTGTCTCTTCAATTTTTTCCTCAGTAGCTTCTACATTCGCCGCTTCATCACTCTCTTCAGCTTGATTTGCTGTTTGTAAAGCTTCCTGTTCTGCTTTTGCCTCTTGCTCTGCCTTTGCCTCTGTCTCAAGTCTTTGTGCTTCTTGTTCTTCAACAGACGGACCAATTTCTTCTACTTTTGTCTCTATAATTTCTTCCTCAACTACCGGTTCTTTATAAAGACCGATATGTTTTTTATTAACCCCTCGTCTTGTTATTGTCACAATCGAGCTAATCGGTCCGGGAACAAGCCCTTTCACGAGAAGCATTCCGTCAGCATAGTCGATTATCTCCAAATTTTTAATGGTTACCTGTTCCGCTCCCATCCGGCCTGCCATTCTTTTCCCCTTGTAAACTCTTCCGGGAGTAGTGGATTGGCCGATAGAACCGGGGGCGCGATGTCTGTCCGACTGACCATGAGTCTTGGGACCTCCCTTGAAATGATGTCTCTTGACCACCCCAGCGTATCCTTTTCCTTTTGATGTCCCAGTAACGTCAATAATGTCCCCCGGAGTCAAAACTTCTTCCACATTGATTTGTTGTCCAAGTTCAATACCATCTATTTTGTCTGCTTTTGTTTCCCTAAAAAAACGAGGCGTTGTTGTAAGCCCCGTTTTTTTTGTATGTCCCTGTGTTGGTTTGTCTGCTTTTTTGTTTGAACCAAAACCGAGTTGAACTGCTTGATACCCATCCTTTTCTTCTGTTTTAATCTGGGTAACAACATTTCCGGAAACGTCAATTTTTGTCATAGGAATTCTACTCCCATCCTCGAGGAATCCTTGCATCTGTCCTAACTTTTTTCCAATAATAGTTGCTATCATATTTAGCTCAAAAGCACAAAAAAAAGCGACCTCTACAGTCGCTTTTTGAATTAGGAAAGCCCTAATCAAAGAAAGCTATGTAGAAATTCTAACCCTCCTTAAAGTCGTCATTTTTCGTAAGGTTTATTATATACATTTTTGAATTCAAATGCAAGGGAATATCCTATATAGTTTTGGTATAATTTTATAAATGTCAGAAGAATTATCACCGGAACATTATCCAAAGCCGTCAAAAGAGAGAAAAAGGAAACTCCCCACAAAAGAGGAATGGCATGAACAGGCAAAAAAAATGCTAAGACCAAAAGATTTAACAGCTAAAGAACTGGTAGAGCTTCATAGATTTTTAGATGATAGCAATAACCCTTTTAAAACAGAAGAGGAAAGGCAAAATGCCAGAGTAATTAATGCGCTTAGGAGTGAAGTTTTGAGAAGACATGGTTTGAATCCAGATGAATGGGTTTTTTACACCACAACCCAACCTCAAGACATGAAAGAATCAAAAAATGAAACTCAATTGACAGAGGATGACATGAAACGACTACATAACTTACTACCTGATGACATTGAACTGTTTGTAGCACAAGGAGTAACTGCCCCATCCTTAATATCTTACGATAAGAGAGAAGAGAATGTTTTTAAAACCATCCCAAATCACTGGGAAGTATATATACGGGAAAAACCAGCACAAATTCACTCTACCTCACCTCAAATCGAGGGGCCAAAAGAACAATAAAGATATTTTAAACTGATAATCTAAAGATTATTTTCGTATGCGGAACAAAAGCAAAACAAGCCCTACATCTTAATCTATTAGACCAAGATGCAAACTTGTTTAGTTTTCGCAGAAAACAAGGAGCTTGCAACTACATCTTTATCTCGAGATTTACCCCAGAAGGCAAATCGAGATGAATGAGGTTTTCAATAGTGCTCTCGGTAGGGTTGAGAATATCGATAAGCCTCTTGTGGGTTTTAAGCTGAAAATGCTCTCTGGAGTCTTTATCAATAAATGAAGCCTTGTTGACGGTAAAAACAGTTCTGTCAGAAGGCAATGGAATTGGACCAACGACCTTCGCACCGGTTCTTAAAGCGGTATCAATAATTTGTTGACACGTAGAATCGATTATTCTAGGGTCATAACTTTTCAATTTTACTCTGATTCTTCCTTTGTTAGCCATATTTTGTGCTTAATACAAAAAAACCTCGCTGCGAAGCGAGGTTATTACCAGTTTGAACTTAAACTTAATTGTCGAATGTGCGATACAAAGTATTTCTACTTTGTTATTTTGGTAACAACTCCTGCTCCGACGGTTCTTCCACCCTCTCGGATAGCAAACCGCATACCCTCTTCCATAGCGACAGGAACGATAAGGGTAACATTCATCTTTGCATTGTCTCCCGGCATGACCATTTCAACACCCTCTTGTAGCTTGATTTCTCCTGTTACGTCAGTTGTTCTGATGTAGAACTGTGGTCTGTACCCTGAGAAGAATGGTGTGTGTCGTCCACCCTCTTCTTTGGTAAGAATGTAAACTTCAGCTTCAAATTCAGTGTGAGGAGTAATAGAACCCGGTTTTGCAAGAACTTGTCCCCGCTCAACGTCCTTTTTCTCAACTCCCCGAAGAAGAAGTCCTGCATTGTCTCCAGCCTGTCCTTCATCAAGTTGCTTTCGGAACATTTCAATCCCGGTTACAACAGTTTTTGTGGTTGGCTTGATTCCTACAATTTCAAGTTCTTCGTTAAGCTTCACGATTCCTCTTTCAATCCTTCCCGTAACAACTGTTCCTCGGCCTTTAATTGAGAAAACATCCTCAACAGGCATAAGGAATGGCTTGTCAACCGGTCTTTCAGGGGTAGGAATGTAACTATCTACCGTATCCATAAGTTCAAGAATAGCCTTTTCTGCTTCTGGGTCACCTTCTATCGCTTTAAGAGCTGAGCCTTTAATGATAGGGGTTGTATCGCCTGGGTATTGATATTTAGTAAGAAGTTCTCTTACTTCCATTTCAACGAGCTCAAGAAGTTCCGGATCTTGAACCATATCAACTTTATTCATAAATACTACAATTGCAGGAACTCCAACCTGTCGTGCAAGAAGGATATGTTCTCTTGTTTGAGGCATTGGTCCGTCAGGAGCACTAACAACAAGAATTGCTCCATCCATTTGAGCTGCACCCGTGATCATGTTCTTGATGTAATCGGCATGACCCGGAGCGTCGATGTGAGCATAATGTCTTTTTTCGGTTTCGTATTCTTGGTGGGAAATGTTGATGGTAACGCCTCTTTCTCTCTCCTCTGGTGCGTTATCGATATCTTCGTATTTGCGTGCCTCGGCTAAACCTTTCTTTGCAAGAACGGTCGTGATAGCAGCCGTTGTTGTAGTTTTACCATGGTCGACGTGACCGATGGTTCCGATGTTGACGTGTGGTTTTGTTCTATCAAATTTTGCTGTTGCCATATTTTGTTTATTATACTCCTGGCTAGGCCAAAAGAAAACACCTTTTTAAGGTGTGAAAGAATAATACAATACCTGATAAATTTCGTCAAGAGGGAAATTTGAGGAAAAACTAGACGTTTTTCTGGATAGCTTTGTGGGCGTGGCGATGGCGGGTGGTCACTTTTCTAAATTGGTCAGAAAGGACACTGATATTGCCATCCACTTCGAGAACAGCAAGATCAACCTCCGAAACATCCTCAACTCCATGTTCTCTTATAGCCGCATCAAGCTCATCACGAGACAATTTAGCCTCTTTCATGTGTTTTTCAACAACCTTCCCATGGTATACAAGCATCAAAGGACTGCCCTGGATAAGTTCGCTAATTTTTTTTGATTTAAAAAAAATGTTTTTGAAAAGATAATTGACTGAAAAGAGCGTAAAAGCGGCAACTACCCCACCCCACAGTGTAGTATTGTTTCCTACCATCGCATTCTGAACAGCATTACTAATAAGAAGGATAAAAACCAAATCAATGACAGAAAGCTGGGATAATTCCTTCTTTCCAAAAATCCGTATCCCAAAAACAATGAATAAATAAATTATAGCCGAACGTAAAACGACCATCAAAATCGCTTCCATATATCTATAATATCACGATAAAAAAATTGATATAGAAAGTGCTCTTGACAGTGAACGATTGTTCACCTAAGATTAAATTACTTTTAACTGTTGGCTGTATGAAGGCGGAATATCTAGAGACATTACAATCTTTTTATAAAAAGAACAAACGCCTCCCTTCATATTCAGAAATGCTCACGCTTTTTGGGCTTGCTTCAAAAAACGCGATACACAAAATTGTCAAAAAACTCATAGAAGCAGGGTATTTGGACATGGCTTTCGGGAAGCTAGCTCCCGCGTCACAATTCTTCCAAGCTCCCCTGTTGGGAAATGTCAAAGCAGGGTTCCCGACAGGGGCAGAAGAAGACCTCAATTTTATGTCTTTGGACGAATATCTGGTGGACAAACCCGGCTCCTCTTTTATGCTACGGGTTGCCGGTGATTCTTTGGAGGGCATTGGTATATATAAAGGAGATATCGTAATACTCGAAAAGGCAAAGTCTGCCAACCGCGGGGAAATAGTTCTCGCGCTTATCGACGGAGAATGGACACTGAAGATAATCGAGAGAGTGAAAGGGATGACAGTTCTCCGCTCAGCAAATCCTAAATATCCTGATTTTTATCCCCATTTAAGCCTTGAAATATTTGGAATAGTCAAATCCGTCATTAGAAAATACTAGATTAATTTGCGAAACATTATGTTGCACCTTAAATACGTTATCAAAAAAACTTTTAAGCTAACCCAACGTTTTTTCAAAATGTATTATGACCATCTCATGGCCTGAAGCAATTCTTTGTCTTGACGGGGATGCTTTTTTTGCATCAGTCACTCAGGCTGTACACCCCGAGCTCAAAGGAAAACCTGTAGTTACCGGTTATGAACGAGGTATTGCAACTGCAGTCAGCTATGAGGCAAGAAGATTAGGAGTTGTAAGAGGAATGCGCTGTTGGGAGATACAAAAACAATTTCCTACCGTTGTTATCACCCACTCCGACTACCGGCTCTACCACCTCTTCTCGGAAAAAATGTTCTCCGTCATAAGACGCTACTCACCGTGTGTTGAAGTGTACTCTGTGGATGAAGGGTTTGCGGATCTGAAAGGGATGCGCAGGCCTTTGCACATGAGCTACACACAAATTGCCGCCACAATTAAACGCGAGATTGAGGGCTCACTGGGCATTACCGTCAGCATTGGGGTAAGTGTTACAAAATCCCTTGCAAAACTGGCGGTCAACAAAAACAAACCCTCCGGCCTCACAATCGTCGGAGGCAAGGATATCGACAGCATTTTGAGAGAAACACCCGTCGAAAAGATATGGGGAATCGGGGGAGCATCAACTGCACTTCTCAACAAACTCGGCATCAAAACCGCATACGAATTTACAAAAAAACCTGACACTTTTATCAAGCGCTACTTTTCAAAACCGTATCAGGAAATATGGCGGGAATTAAATGGAGAGATGGTGTATGGGGTCAACCCGAATGCCAAGCGTGAATACAAATCGATGACCCGTTCCTCAACCGTAACTCCTGCGACAAACAATAAGGATATCCTCTGGGCCCGGCTTTTGGCGCATATTGAAGATGTTTTTTTGAAGGCAAGGAATTATACGTATGCGGTCAAAAGGCTTACAATTTACCTTAAGTCTCAGGACTTTCATCATCATGCTATTGAGATAAAGCTTGCTGAACCTACCTCTTTTCCTCTTGCTATCCGTAAAGAATTGAAAGATGGCTTTGAAAAAATCTATAGGAAAGGCGTCCTCTATCGCGCATCGGGAGCAACCATTTACGATTTTTGTGAAAATACACAAAAACAGGCATCGCTTTTTTTTGGGAATTCCGAATTTGAAAAAAAGGCAAAAAAAGTATATCCCGTTTATGAAGCTAAAAAGGTGGATTTCGGAACAAGTCTTTTTGACTCCGACCGTTTGATAAGAAAGAAAAAAGAAATCAAACTTTCCATACCATTGCTATCAACACTGGAATAAAAAATGTTTAGACTTCAATAATCCTATACCAATCATCTTTAACCTCAACGTATTGATTATCGCGAAGTAAAATAAGCTGGCTCGTTCCATTATAAGAATGTGCGAGTCGGAGATTTAGATACAAATCTTTGAACTTGTCGCTTCCCCAATGAGGCAATATCGTAAAATCAACCAATCCAAAACCTTTATACCCCTTAAGATTTGGGGCAAGTGAAACATCATCCAATATTAGTGTAGGATACGTATCTCGACCAGCAATAATAGAACCGGCGCTAGTTCCAATATAAATTTTTTCTTCTTTTAAAATGAAATCCCTAATTACTTTTATAAAACCGCTTTGCTGTGCTTTTTCGAGAAGATAAAAAGTATTTCCACCCTCTACATATATAAAATTCGTGTCTTTAAGATCATTTCTGATTTCATTTTCATTTTTATTAGTGATTGTGTAGTCAAAAACATCAAATCCCACTTCTTTCAAGCTATTCTTATCGTTAGTAATCCAAGTAGTATCGCGCTCTTTGTCTTCTGTAGCTGTTAAAACAAATGCAAGCTTGTTCATTGGAGCTTTAGGGTTTAAATCCTGTGCGATGCGTTTTGCAACAAAATTAACAGTTGAAGTTAAATATAGTCTTTTCATATTTCAATTATATCAACACTAGAAGTAAGAATACGCCCAGGCGGCTGTCTCTAAAATCCCTTTTCCTTTCAAGAAATCTTTTTTCTTAGCTATAGACTTGTCATCCTCAAACCACACGATATGACCCGCTCCTCCTTCATCTTGATAACGGATAGAAGGTTCATAACTCACCGGTTCTCTGTTCAGATTACATGTCTTATAACCACACTTATCTATGAATTCTTTTGTTATTTCAATAGTAGAAAGGGGTACGCCTGAAGACAGAGCATTCCCATTCTTATCGACCCGCCAGTCATACCCGAAATAACCAAGAATGACGATGAGTTTTTGATTATCGACGTCTTTCTGAAAATCATCAATCATTTTTGCAAAATCATATCCATACTTTTCCCTTCCTGAAAATGGAAAATTGGGTCCCGGATTGCCTCCCGATTTTGAAAAGTCGTAGGCCATGATTAGCACCTTATCTGCCACCACTCCAATGGCTTTAACGTCAAAGGGCCTGGACTGGAAATATGTATCACCATACAATGAAACGTAAAATTTCAAATTAGAATCATGCGCTTTTTTGGCAAATAATTTGTAAAAGGAAGAAATGTTATTGGTTGTACTTTCAAAACCGAATGCCGACGTTTCGTAATCCAAAAGTACACCGTCAAATTTGTTCTTAATGGCCAACTCCACCGCTTGAGAGGCAATTTTTTCTTCGAGTAGTGAGTTTTTGATAATCGCAGAATTTATGGTTTTATCAACCATCCTAATTGCCAGAATTCGTTCTGATGCATTCGGTGTTAGCTTAATAAAAGGAGCTATGTTGGAATATCCTTTATCATTTGCCTCTATTCCATTCATATTGACCCCGGCTCCAAAATAAATAAGGGAGTACTCACTGTCAGTTGTAATAGTTTTTCCAAAAGACCAATACGGGACAAAGAGATATCTTTTTTCTGACTTTTGGGGGACAATGTGAGGCGTTTGCTGTTCTTTTCGAACGGTTTTTGTTATTTTTTGTACCGCAGGATTGTCACTTTTTGCATAATTCCAAAGCAATACACTACCGATAATTACTGCCAAAACAAGAAGAACTGTCTTCACTTTGTCGTATTTTACCACACAACGAGAAGCTACATTTGAGGGTGTATTTTAAACCCTGACTTTACCAGAAGCGGTATCAATAGCTCTGTAGGCAGACCGTATGACAGTCCGGTATATGAACCGTTTACGCTTGCAATAAGCGTGGTAACGTAAGGGAGAACTAAGGCAAACGCGGCTGCCCATTCTGTAACCGGGAACTTTTCAACGTATTCTTCTATCTCATTTTCAGTGAGTATCCGGAATGTATAAAAAACCTTGACTGTTTTGGCAAAATCAATCTCGTTCGTTTTATCGATATATCGAAATGCTGTGTAGTTGACAGCGTCTTTTCCTGCAAGGAATTGAAGCATTTCTTTTGCCTCATTCTTTGTTTTCGGTTTTTCAAACGCTTTTCCCTTACATTCACTGAAGGTATCGCAAGCAATAATTATTGCGTCAGGATTAAGGGAGAATATCTTTTCTGCTTTGGCATTTGCGATATTCTGGGCCCGTTTTAACAGATTTGTGTCCCGTATCGCTTTTTCGTTGATATGAGGTGGAATAGTCTTAAATGGAATACCAAGAGAGGCAAAAAGTGTTTTGCGTGCTTTGCTTTGCGATGCCAGGATAATTGTCCTCATGCCGCAATTGTACCAAAGTTACGGATTTGCTATCTTCTGCATTCCGGAAAGCTGACTTATTGAGGACAAAATATTTTCGCCGGGTAATTTTAAAATATCGATTCCTGCCTTAAGTGCCGTAACTAATCCTTCAATGATTTCTCTTGCTCTTAATGCATCTGCTTTTTTGAGCTTTTTGATATAGTGTTTGCTGGCACCATAACTTATATCAACAATATTGACTGTCGCCAAATACGGCCCGGTTTCTATCACAACATCGGCAATATCCTTTATATATACAGTATCCATTGTTCCGGAGCTCAAAAATTCTTTGTGAACGATAATTACTTTTGTCGGATCAATAATAAGTTCATCGGGAAACCAATCAAAGGGAAATACGGATTTTGACTTAAAAAGAACTTTTTTTGACTTTTGAATTACATCTTCCAAAATCTCCTGTTGTTTTTCCGTCTCTTTTACAATTTCCTTATGCGCTTCCTCCTTTCCTTCTTTTTGCGCCTTTTTACCAAATTCTGAAGTCTCTTCCTTTGCAAAATCCTTCTTGTTTTTTACTTTTTTTGAATAATCCTTCGGTTCAATATCGTTGAAAATTCCCTCATCCTTATTCGGTTTATTTTCACCCTTCTCCTTCTCAGAAATTCTAACCTCTTTATTTTTCGGCAGTACTATGCTCCCAAGCATATACAGATTATCCGTTCATAGGATAATAATTGCATATGATTAAGGTAAGACCTATGCTCACCTTGTTTTTGGGATAAATCGTGGTATCATATCTGTATTCATCCCACTGTCCCCTGAAAAATGCCATGGCAGACGAAAATAGCCAAGAACAACAATTCTTAAATCCCTCCCGCAGGTCCTATGTGTATGAATCATCACGTGGCTCACGTGGAAATAAAAGAGTGATATTTATCATCATTGGAATCATTATCCTTGTAGCACTTGTTGCATTTGCAGTCATAGCAACCGGAGGGAAGGGTGAAAACGAAAAAAACCTTACCCCAACTCCAGCCCAACCTACGGCAACTCCATCCCCCTCGCCTACCGAAACACCCACACCTACAAGTGGAAAAACCATACCTACTCCAACTTCAAAAATAACACCTACTCCCTCAAAGGGCGTTCCAACTCCTACAGGTTCTACCAAAGCTTCAACCCTTGACAGGGCTAATCTAACCGTAGCTGTTCTTAATGGGAGCGGTGAAGCAGGAGCTGCAACAAAAGCATCCGATGCATTGAAAAAATTGGGGTACGATGTCGTTTCTTCGGGTAACGCCGATAATTTTGATTATGAAACAACAACTATACAGGTGAAAAGTACAAAGAAGAATTATCTGGACCTTCTAAAGTCGGATCTATCCGACACGTACACGGTTGGAGCTGCAACTGCCGATTACACGGGAAATTCGGACGCAGTTGTCATAGTGGGCAAAAAATAAGCCCTTCTTGCTTTCATTTCAAGTGCTTCAAATTCCCTTTCAGAGACCCTTGATTCTTGGTCAGAGTTAGCCGTAAAACAATCAAACATCCTATCTCTTACTCCCGGTTCATCGATAGTTCCATACCATTCACGGTATTTCTTATCAAACTGTATTCTTTCCTCCTCAAGACGCTTTTGTATAAGAGGATCGTGCCTCCAAAGCTCGTGAAGAGTGGCAAATGAATTATCCAGCCTTCCACTGAGCCTGTTGGGTACTGCATTTTTGTCCCTTACGTCAGTAATGTTAGTATATCTGGGAACACTGCGGGACATATCCCGTAATCCCACATAACAGCCTACTTTTGCCTCAGGAGAGATAAACATACTGTCTCCTTCATTTTGGTATTGGACAATTACCCTTTCGACCGCATCAATTACACTTGCTGTTTCAATTTCAAGTGGCGGAATTGTAGGAAAAAAAGAAGGAATGCTATTGATGGTTGGAAGGGTGTTTTCTACTTGTAATGATAATACCTCGGTAGTCAAATTATGATTTTATACCATTGTAAGAAGGCTGATGTAAAGATATCAAAACATATCAATTATTCACAGGCGGCCCAATGTCCACATCCTTGTCCTCCATTCCATAACTCCTTTGCTTTTGAGTCCTGAAGCGCAGGGGGCGCATCCTGGGCAAATTCATATCCCCCATAACCATCCCACGTTAAGGGATCAAATTGCCATTTTCCACCACACGTACGTCCGCCGCAGCCGGTTGAATTGACAGCTGCATAATTCCCGTGACTTTCTCTTTCGGCAACCCAACAAGGAGGGTACTCTCCCCCGCATGGTTGTAATGACAGATTTCCTTCAGTTTGTGAGGTAACAGAAATGCTTTGAGCTATTACTGAAGACGGTTCTTCTGCTGATTTATCTTGGACATCTTGTTTTTTCCCTGCAATCAGTGCATCTTGTTCTAGCTGCTTTTGTGCATTTTCAATTCCTATCCTAAATTCCTGGCCCGCTTGCATCGTTAATTGTTCCACGGTAGGAGCTTGCGGACCATATACAGGCCGCAAAAAAATATCAGCGGGGTTTGCAATATCTGAAGCATCGTATGAAGTCAAATACTGTGAGGCTTCCGCTTTTTTAGCTGAGCCACCAATAATAGCTGAACCCGCGATAACAAGAGTTGCAATTGAGCGGGCTGCAAACTCTTTTTTTGATACTTTTTTACCTACGATACTACTTATTTCAGGTCTCATAATTATTGTTTTGAGCCTGGGTACCAAAAAAAGGGAACAAAAAAAATCCTCAAGGGTTTGAGGATTTGTAAATTCCTTCCCAACACCCGGCGTTAGTTTTTTTGAGGAATTCGTATGACGAAAACCTTCTGGGTTGTGGATGCTTGTTGATAACGGTGGAAGTACCGCGCTACGGCGTTTAAATTGTAAATCCTGTTTGGTTTTTCAAAAACTAAACATTATACACTCTTAAAAGCCCATCCTAGCATCACTAATTATCCTATATTTTAATAGAGCTCCCTAAATAAAGCAAATCTCCGTAAAAACAAGCTCAAATTATGGTAAAATACTTGTATGAAAAACATTTGGAAAATTATAAAATTATCAAAACCTCTCCACTCTCTTGTTGGCCTTATCGGATTTCTTATTCTTCTATCCTCTGCTCTACAACTTATCGCTCCTCTTTTATCAAAATTTATTGTCGATGAAATTACAAAAAAATTATCGGGACATGGAGGCAACGTTCAACACCTTATCACGCTTATTCTTCTCGCATTTGGGGCAAGTTTCTTGGGAGTTCTGGTGAACACGATTTCAGACAGGCTTGGCGATCATTTTGCTGGAAAATTACGGCAATATCTGACCGAAAAATTCTATGATAAAGTTCTCACACTTCCTCAAAGTTACTTTGACGGGCAGGTGTCAGGAAAAATTGTCAACCAGCTCAACAGAGGAATTTTTACCATATATCAATTCCTGAACGGAGCTTCGAATTTCATCCTTCCCACACTTCTTCAAAGCCTTTTTACTATTGTGATTCTTGCCTACTACAATCTTCCTATCGCCTTTTTTACCTTCATACTTTTCCCAATTTATCTTATGCTCTCTTACTATTCGACCGTCAAATGGGGAAAAGAAGAGGTCAAGAAGAATAAAATTGAAGACATAACGCGGGGACGAATTAATGAGGTAATTGGAAATATCCGCCTCGTCAAAGGATTTACGAGGGAGAAAGCCGAATTCAGTTCTGTCTCGGAAGGCCTTACTCAAATCAATAAAATTTATGCAGGTCAGAGTTCAACATTCCATAAATTTGATTTTGCCCGTAATTTCTCACTTATCCTAATCCTTTTTGCTATAAACGTCATCGTGTTCTACAACACGTTCACAGGAGCGCTAACACTTGGAGAAATGGTCTTGGTCTTACAGTTATTCAATCAAGCACGTATCCCTCTTTTTGCGATGTCTTTCATACTCACGCAAGTCCAACAGGCAGAACAAGGAAGCAAAGAGTATTTTGAAATCCTCGACCTCCCTTCGGCCGAAGACTACAAAGAAAAAGTAAAAACAGAAATGGTCAAAAATCCTGAAATTGAATTCAAAAAAGTTGAATTCCAATACGAAGGGTCGGAGCAGGTTTTGAAAAATGTTTCATTCAAAATTTCATCCAAAGAAAAAATTGCACTTGTCGGGCATAGCGGAGCAGGTAAGTCTACCATCGTAAACCTCATCATGAAACTCTATCAGCCGACTGGTGGTGAAATATATCTGAAGGGTATGCCGTATACAAAGCTTTCACCTCAATTTATCAGAAATAATATCGCACTCGTATTTCAGGAAAACGAATTGTTCTCCTCAACAGTAAGAGAAAATGTAGCCTATGGAAAAGAGAAAGCAACAGAAAAAGAAATAATAACAGCCCTCAAGCAAGCAAACGCATATGAATTTGTCTCAAAACTCCCCAAAGGGCTTGATAGCGAGATAGGAGAGCGTGGGGTCAAACTCTCCGGAGGACAGAAGCAGAGAATTCAGATTGCCAGGGCTATTCTTAAAGCAGCACCTATTCTTATTCTGGACGAAGCTACCTCATCACTTGATGCCAAAAGTGAAAAAGAGGTACAAGAAGCGCTCGGAGTTTTGATGCGCGATAAGCTTACAATTATTATCGCCCATAGATTTTCAACTATTCAAAATGTAGATAAAGTTATAGTTGTTGAAGAAGGACGGATAACAAATTATGGCACTCCAAAAGAACTTTCCCAGCAAAAGGGACTCTATGCAGAGCTTCTTAATTACCAAATAGAAGGTAACCAAAAACTCCTTGAAAGCTTTGGACTTCATACATAAAATGGCAAGTGGCACAATACAGCTCGCGACAGGCCCGATGTTTTCCGGTAAAACACAATGGCTTATCAAAAATCTACAACAGACAAAAAATAATCCAATGGCCATACGGTTCGCAAAAGACATTCGCTATTCAGGAAATTCAATTATTTCACATGATGGACTCAAAATCCCGGCAAGAACTGCAGCAAATGTAGAAGATATTAAAAGACTTGTGAGAGATAATACGTTTTCAGCTTTTGGAATTGATGAAGTGCAATTTTTCGATTTGGGAATTGTTAATCTTCTCTCAGATTTAAAAAAAAGAGGTGTTGCAGTGTATGCTTCAGGCCTGGATTTAGATTTTAAGCGAGAAAATTGGGAAACTACAGAAAAAATCACACATATCGCCGATGAAATTTTCCGATTTCAAGCTATTTGTTCGGTATGCAAACAAAAAAAAGGGTTGTATTCAAAAAGAATTAGTACGTCCTCTGAGCGAATTGTTATTGGGGGAAACGATATCTATGAAGCAAGATGTGAGGAACATTTTGAAATATCATAAAACTGTCTGCATAAGGTATATAAACCATACCTTTATCCTAACATTTGAGTGACGAGAAGGTCATTAAAAGAATTCTATTCGTGAATCAAAAGTTCTTCTGCCTGCCTTACGTAATACTCAGTCTCACTTTTCCAATACCCATACCGCATAAATTGTTTTAATTCATTGCTTACAAAATCTCTCAGTTCTTCTTGTGCCGGTGGCTCAACTGCAGCTAGTAAAGAACGGGCGGGAGGTATGATAAGCCCAAAATTATGGTTTAATTGTTGCAATCTTTGTGCCTTTGACATTCGCCTCCCGTTAAACACATACTCCAAGCCAAATCGTTGTGCCTGCACTTTATCTATCAGATGCGCCATGTGAGCTTCTCTATCCGAAGGTTCCGGATTCTCATAGCGCGTATACAAACCCCGAATATAATCTCTCAAAACCGGGTCTTCAATATACTCTCCGGTCAAAAACCTTATTGCGGCACGTTCCCTT
The DNA here is from genome assembly GCA_964409875.1 of uncultured Gammaproteobacteria bacterium. Taxonomy (GTDB): domain Bacteria; phylum Patescibacteriota; class Microgenomatia; order Levybacterales; family GWA1-39-11; genus JAUSNA01. Next base: position 66,826 of record CAYPEN010000004.1, on the reverse strand, counting down.
CTTTTTATTTTAGGGCGAAGCAAATCATATTCTGGGTGGGAGTGAGTCAAGTCGTGTGCAATTATTTCTCCGCCATCATGAAGATAAAACATATCAGAAAATTCCTGCACATTAACAGATGATGCAAGCCGAGGATGAGTGTGCTGCATTTGGCCAAAAATTGCAAATCCTTCCGCCACATGCTCTAAGTCGTTTTCAGGACGAAGAGTAATTTGTAAACCGTTTAACCAACGCTGCTCCAAAGCAAGTGCTTCTTCGTATTGCATTCTCAGATTCTCTGAAATAGGAGGAGTGTAATTTCTAAAATGTTCGTTCATATCCGTTAGACTAATTTATATCCCCGTGTCTTCACGGTCACAATTTCGTATTCTGCCTTAAGTCCCTTTAATTTATTCCTAAGCCTGGCAACCAGCCGGTCAACCGCCCAATCTGAAACGCCGTATGACTCGGCCTCCGGCCATACGTATTCAATAATATCCTCCCGCTCGCAAAGCGCCCCGCGCCTCTCCTCCAATATTTTCAACAATAGATTCTCTTTTTTCGACAACTCTTTCTTACTATTCTCGCGGACGTTTTCTTTCTGCTCTAAGTATTTCTGAAATAATGGACTGAAAATATCCGCTTCTCCAATAATTCCTGTATTCCAAAGATATGAGGCACGTTCTTTATCGTCTGCTGAAACATTTTTGGCTGTCAAGAATTTTGCCAATATGTCTTTCTCCTCATCGGTTAAGGATTCCCACAATTCCTCGGATTGTAATGCGATACGCTCATCAGAGAACAATTCATCCACTAATTTTGAACTCACTACATCACTTTTCTTTTCATGCAAGTACGAGAGTGCAAATTGAAGATATTGTGTGTATCCGTCAACTATGGACAATATTTGTGTTTTTACATTATCGGAAAAGTTGAGTTGATATTTCTTCGCCAATTCATCAAATATGATGCCGGCATCCTCATGTGTGGCAGGTGCAATATACATGGTGCGTGCAAAAACCGATACGGAAGCCTTTGTAAAGACGGTGGGAGAAAGAAATTCTAGACTCCTGACACTTGTGATAACATAGCTCAAATTTTTGTGGCACGCATCAATGAGTCCCTGAAGATTGGCAAAAAACTCAGGAGTCACCACTTCCTGTATACGGTCAAATCTCAAGAAGAAAATTGTTGGGGTCACTCCCTCCCCAACGAGATGCTCTAATGATTTTCTAATGCTATCAATTGTTAAAAATAAATCTTGTGATTGGATACTATCCAAAAAAAGAGTTTCAATATGTTTTTTTGTTTTTGCTGACAACTCCGATTTCTCAACTGCATCTTCTATTCTTTTAAGCGTCAGTACCCAAAAGGGATACAACTCCCGCTCCACCAGGTCGTTAAGGTCGATAGGAATAAATAAATGATTTTTTTTGTCACGGATATATGACTCTTTAATTCCATCCCGATAGAGAAAAAAGCGCAAAAAATTGCTAATTCCAACCCTTTTCATTCCAACCAAAACAACGCTATGCCTATTTTTGATGTGATTTCCAAGAGTTTCTGAATCCTTTTTCCGAAAGGATAATGGGTATAATGCTTCCTCTATTTTGGTCTCCATAAGGCTCATTCTAGCCCTAAATCCTTTTTTTTACAAGAATGTCTTCTGTCAGGATTATGACTGCTATAACTGTCAGAATGACGTCAAGCGGAATCGTAAAGCCTTATATAAACTAACACCATGGCACTTGCAGAATTATCACAAAGGGGAATTGGAAGGTTCTTCCGAAGAGCCCTACCAAACGAAACACCACTAAATAATACGGTAGGTGCTGATCTTCCCGTCTGTCCGGTTTCTGAGGGAGATGACCAGACAGGCGGGAGTGATTTAGCTCTTCCTACGGAACCCCAACATCTTATGGTAAAAATCGTCGGTTCCCGTAACCCATTTACCGGTGAAATAGCAAGCTATCACCAAGAAGATCATGGGACATACAAACGGTATTCGCTTACGGAAGGTACTTCTGTCAATGTGACTTAAATCATCGAAAACTAGAAAAAAGACTCTTATTGTAAGAATTCGTGAAAACTATTGCATTTTTCACGATTATGGCATACAACAAAATATGTACGATTTTATTGAAAGAAGGTGAATTTATACGCCAAATATAAGCGAACAATTACAAGGACACGAAATGCATATCGTTGAATTGGAGCTTCCTTTTCCATTCAATGGTAAACCCCGTGAATGTAGCGCTTTAGGTATTTGGGAGAGGAAGGCAGATGGAGAGGATGGTAGTGTCGAGGTTTACATTCCCGGACATCGACAAGGCTTGCGTGCTGCCTTTGGCGCAGAATTTAGCCAAAATAACGAGGGAATCGACCAAACAATGCTCGTTTTAGGTCCTGGAAAAGCACATTATCTAAGGAGTTACGTCTATCAAGGGTAAAAAGCTAGGTAAATTTTTTTATCACCACCCTTTTTTATAGCAGTATTCCAACCCGCCTTATCTGCCCATTGTTGTACTATGCGGTTTATATTCTCTTGTGACATACCTTGAAGTTTCTTCTTTTCAATCTCATCTAAATCTTTTTTAAATGCAGCCATATAGAGGTCGTCGAAAGAATAGTTGCAATAGTCGGAGGTTTTAGAAGGGTCTTTCATCGTCATCATCAATTGTTGCACCAAGAGACAGAGGTTTTACCGTTGGAAACGATGAACCCATAATTCCCTCAAGTTCTCCTGACAATTTTGAAATAGAAAGTTCGGCTTTCATTATTTGCATTTCACGCCGCTTCCATATGCGTTCCATTGAGCGCCGCTCCGAATCCAAATCGGTCCGCATCAAAGAGATACTCTCAACATACCCTTCGATACGATGGCGGAACGCGTCACTTTGGAGGTATTGATAGACCATCTCAAGTGTCTCATCTTTGCTCTCAGCCGCTGATTTTGCTGCAGCAGTTTGCATAATGCCACGTCTGACAATAACAGCTAATGAAACGGCGTATTGGTATGAAGCCACCAAAACTTGGTCCACAAAGCCAAAACTCGTTATTTCTTTCGGCAAGTCTTCACTCACCAAAATTGAAGATGAAGCGCTTACCTTCCGTGCATCCTCACGCAATTTTGGAAGCCATGATGGTGTCCATTTAGCTCTCTTTGTCTCCCAAAGAATTGTGCCTGCAATTTTGCCCATTGAATTTTTGACGACCTGAACAATGTCTCCTCCCCTTACTCCCTTTGCCACAGGTTCTATCGAATCGGTCGGGAAAGCATTTTTTAGCTGTTCCTCAAGATCCAATTCCAAAACTTCTCCCTGCACTTGTTGGCTAACACCAGAGGCTTTGCGGTTGGCCTCCTCAAGCATCCTTTTGAGATTTTCAATTTGCATATCTTTCTCTTTGTCCTTCATCCGTTGAGACTCCTCGTAATCTTTCACCGCTTTTTCCTCTATCCTTTTTCTCTCCTCATCAAGCTTTCGCGCGTTTTCTAATTCCATTGCTTTCTCCTTTTCCTCAAGCTTCTTTTTTTCCTCAAGAAGTTTTAATTCTTGTTGGCGGAACTGCTCATTCTGCTTCTTTAGATTTTCAATTTCTTCGGAATTTTTTTTCGCAAACTCGGATTTCGCCTTCTCTTCGGCTTCACTGCGCGCCTTTTCAATCTCTTTTTCAAGGTCTTTTGAAACCTCTTTTTTCACTTTATCCTCTACCTGATGGAGAAGGGCTTCTGTAATTTCAATTTCTTTTCCGCAGTGTTTACAAATAATCGTGTTCATGGGACAAACAGTGTACTACCGGAAAAGTTGTCAGTCAATGTCCCCTGTCTTTTGTATTACAATAAGTTATGGATTTATTAAAAAAATTATATCTTTTTTTTAAAAAAAACCCGGTGCTTCTTTTGTGTCTTATCTACCTTTTTGTAAGACTCCCAAGACTTACCCTCATACCGATTTTTAATGACGAATCAATTTATTTGGATTGGGCTTGGCGTGAAACTCACGTTCCCGGCTTTTTGTATTATTCCCTTTATGACGCGAAGCAGCCTCTTGTGATGTGGCTATTCGGATTTTTCTCAAATTTCTTTTCCGACCCACTTTTCGCAGGAAGATTCGTCTCTTTTTGCCTTGGGCTTCTTTCAGTAATCGGTATTTATTTAGTCGGCAAGGAATATTTCGAGAAAAAAGTCGGCATTGCAGCTGCTTTGCTATACACTACCGTTCCGATTTTTGTCCTCTTCGACAGACAAGCACTTCTTGAAAGCGCCATAACGACATGTGGTATCTGGAGTTTCTTTTATCTCAACCGCACTCTTCAAAAGGAGAGAAGTATTAAGAGCGAACTTTTAACAGGCGTTGTTCTCGGACTTGGCTTCTTCAGTAAATCAACAGCTTTTCTTTTTTTAATAACAACAATTCTTGTCATCTCTTATATGGTCTACAGGACGAAAAGGCAAACATATCTTGAGCGTCTGTGGACAATCGGGGGCGTATTTCTTTTAGTAATCCTACTTCTCATAATAAATCCTGTTTTTTGGAAAACACTCTCATCAAACTCAAGATACGTTTTGGGAATAGGGGATTTATTTCATTTCCCGGTAGGACTTTGGCTGCAAAACATATGGGCTTTTACCCAAATTTCTTTTCTTTTCCTTACCCCTTTTGTATTTATCCTATCTCTTTGCGCTCTTTTTGAATTCATAAAAAATAGAAAAAATATTCTTCTTCTTGTTTGGCTTGGCATTCCGCTCGTTGTTGCAATACTGACATTAAGAACCCCTTCCCAACGCTATATCGTAGGACTGCTGCCACCATTTATCCTCTTGGCAACTTATATGCTTTTTAAGCTGATAGAAAAATTAAAAACTGCAGGATCAGCAATAGCTTTAACCACCTTTTCGCTCGCATTAACATTTAGTTATTTTCTAATTTATCGTCCCGTCCCATACTTTTCGTTCTTTAACAAAATGACCTCCTATAGCGAATACGGATTTGTGGACGGACAAGTTTCTGGATATGGAATTGCCGAAGCAGTTAAATTTTTAGAGATTGAGAACAATAAAAAACCGATTGTAGTTACGTACGCGGAAAATACCGGAAATCCGGAGAGTGCGATGTCGGTTTATTCTGCCAAAAAGAATATTATGAACGGATATTTTGAACTAAAATATCTGGTCGGTTTACCACCTGAAACGGAATGCATTGAGATGGGAAATGGAAGTCAAATATTTTTTGTAAGCCGCAACAATCAGCTTGCCGGGTTTGAAAAGTTCGTGCAAAAAGTGGCAGAATTCAAAAAACCTCTCGGAAGTGAGTCAGTAGGAATATATAAATTTATTTCAGGATGTAAGAAAGTAATGAGGGTAAATCCGGTTTTCCACCCTCAGTCTCCAACGTAATTAAGATACTATAGTGCCTTCGACGAATTTTCCATGCGAATATTTCTCCAAGATCGCTATATTTTTGATATTTGCCTTATAAATAACGTCAAAAATTATTCCTAAAAGCGGTATAAATCCGACAATAAAGTCAATTATGATATTTCCAATCATCTTAGCCATATCCATTTTTGTAACACCTACTTCTTTTGCTGTTTTTAGAATATACAAACTCAAAAGTGCGCCGGCAATATCTCCTACATATGGAACAACATCTAAAATAGGGTCTATTCCAAACCTGATACCTCCTATCTCAAATTGATTATCAAGAAGCCTTGCGAGTAGTTTTGCAGCTTTTATTTTCTTTTCCATAGTAATTATTGTACGCATCAATTATAAAATTGATGTAAGTATTTATTGAATTTTAAGGTGATATTTGAGGGTATAAATCCAATCCTCATCATAATATTCGTTATTCAGTTTTTGCTCCAACATCCATTCAAGATAGCTACGGTCATAAGAAACAACCTCTGCAACTTTTTTCCCTTTGTGCTTACCATAGTTAAATATCCGTAAAAGCAAAGGTTTTTTAGAAATTTCCATCATTTTTTCGATAACAGTATCTCCACTTTTGTATTCAAGCAACATCCTCTGGTACAGATACTCAAACAATTTTTCAAGCACCATAACATCCCCTGCAGCCTCGTGAGCCTTCGCATCAATTTCAAATTCTAGAAAATACCGGAGATATTGGAGCCCATATTCGGGAATGAAGTTCTCGCTGTCCAAAAATTTGATTACTTTCAAAGTATCAATATATTTTTCCGCCTTTACTCCTTCTTTTGAAAGCATATCGATATCAAACCATGCGTTGTGAGCAACCAAAATTGCACTATCAAGAATTTCTTGGAGTTTTATTTTTGCCTCAGATGTTGAAAATTCTTCTTCATTTTCAACATCTCTATTCGTAACATGCGAAATACTCATAGACTTTACAGAAATTGGAACTGGTGGTTTAAAGTATTGAGAAAACAACTCGCCTTCAAATTTATATGCGAGCTGAAAGAGTCTATCGACTAAAGGGTCGATACCGGTAGTTTCGGTATCGAGAAAAACAAGACGGTACATGTAGCAATTGTACCATATTTGAAGCTAAGTATTACAGAAGTCCTATTTTTTTGGAGCATCCGCCCCACGCTCCCCATCCACGTCTACTCTGTAATGCTTTGCCGCGAATGATCTGCTCGTCTTTTGAGGCCTCAGATGGCTTTCCGCTTCCTCCTACAGATGCCCATGCTCCGAGTGAGAATTGAAGTCCTCCATAGTACCCATTCCCCGTATCATCTTGCCAATTTTGATGAGACTCACACTCAGCAAGTTGAAGCCATACTTTGTCATCGGAGGGGTCAAAAACAGGGGTCGGTGTTGGGGTAATTTTGTCTACTTCATAACTCATCGAAATAGGTGTCATAAATGCAGTTTCGGCAACCGGAGATGGGTTGATTTCAGGCAAAACCTTAACATTTGAGGCACTGGCTACAAGACTTTCTTGCCGGTACGATTTCTCTTCGGATTCTGAATATGCTTTTATTGCGGTATTGCTAAGGGCAAGTATGAGGGAAATGAGAATAACGGCGATAAGCCCAAGCCGAGTATTCAGTTTGAAGAAAAGTTTCTGGAAATTGTTCTTAACACTTTCCATAAGGAATGGGCAAGAGTATAAATTCTAGCCGTAAACAACAGCAAATATAGTGTTTATTATATTCTCAATGCCCTACTTATTGCAAATTCCACCTCAAAAAAGGGCTATTGACATCGTTTCTTACATGTATGTAAATTGAGATATGTTCTCCAAACTGCCCACGGTTCTAATATCTTCATTTTTTCTATTTCTAATAGTTATTTTTGCAATCTCTATCCCTATAGCTCATGCATCAACTGCAAATCACATAGTTATTTCTGAAATCAAAAACAATGGGTCTGACGAATTTATAGAACTTTACAATCCAACAAATTCAAACATTAACCTTTCACAATGGCACATTACAAAGACAACAACAGACGGGACCTCAGAAACTAATTTTATTGCTGCAGGATTAATCGGTACAATTCCTGCTCACGGTTTTTATTTAATTGCGAATAGCGCCAGTTCTGCCGCACCTATCGCAGATATTACCTATTCTACCGGTTTTTCTACCGACTCAACTATCACTCTTTATAGTGATAATAAAATCACAGTTATTGATAGAGTTGGGATCGGAAGTGCAACCGTAAAAGAACTTTCTGATGCTCCAAATCCTACTATTTCAGAAAGTATTGAAAGAAAAGCTACTTCCGCATCCACCACGCAAACTATGGCAATAGGAGGAATAGATGAATTTCAGGGGAATGGAGAAGATACAGATAATAATACCAATGACTTTGTGCTTAGAAGTATTCCACAGCCCCAAAATAGTTCCTCTTCTTTAGAACCGGTACCCACACAGACTCCAACGAGCACCACAACAATTACTCCCACTGTCACAGAAACGCCTTCAGTTACAATTACTTCAACACCATCCCAAACACCCACGACAACACCAACCGATACGACCACTCCAACACCTACAGCAACTCCGACTGAATCAATACCGCCTACGGAAAGCATTACTCCAACTTCTACCCCAACAACCACCCCGTCTACAACGCCAACTGACACGCCCACCCTAACCCCTACAATTTCTCAATCACCTACACCGACACTCTCAACTACACCCACTCCAACCGGCACCTTTCCATTCATTACTATCCCGAAATTCCGAACAGTGTGTGCAACCAAAACAACCAGCTTTACGATATTTTCAATCCATTTTCATATTCCAATGATAACGTGTAATCTCATAGTTCTCTAATTGTTGTAAAACTCCCTTCTCATACTGTAACCTTTTAAATACACCTATGGATAATCTCACCCCCAATTTAATTGAAGGGCTTAAAAAGGAATCGCTCCGTTATATCTCAGATGCAGCTCCGGGGTACTTTAGACAAAAGAACAGGGGTTCTTTTTCTTATTACGACACGGAAGGAAATAAAATAAAAGATGAAAAAACTCTTGAACGAATTAAGAAGCTTGTTATTCCACCGGCTTGGAAGAATGTTTGGATTGCGCCCTTTCAAAATGGCCATTTACAGGCAACCGGTATCGATGAGAAAGGAAGAAAACAATATATATATCACGAAGACTGGAAGAAAATAAGTCAGGAAAATAAGTTCTCAAAAATGGTCGATTTTGGACTAAGTCTACCGAAAATACGTTCAAAAATAGCATATGACATGCACTCAAAGGATATGTCAAAGCAAAAAATTCTTGCAACAATTGTCTGGCTTTTAGAACATACGTTTGTCCGGATTGGAAATGAAGAGTATCAAAAAGAAAACGATTCATATGGTCTCACAACGCTTCGCAACAAGCATGCATTGGTAAAAACGGGAGAGATTGTTTTCCGTTTTAGAGGAAAACACGGAGTTGAAAATGTTATTGAAGTGACAAACCCAACAGTTGTTAAAACCATAAAAAAGTGCATTGAGTTGCCTGGCTATGAATTATTTCAGTATATCGATGACGAGGGGGAAAGGCACGTAATTGATTCTCAGGATGTCAATGATTTTTTACAAGATGTAACGCAAAATGATTTTACCGCCAAGGATTTTAGGACGTGGGGAGCAACCACTCTTTCTTCTGAGATATTTTATAAAAAGGGGCAAGCCGAGAATGCGAGCGAAATAAAGAAAAATGTCGTTGATACGGTAAAAAAGGTTGCAGTACATCTTAATAATACCGTTGCAGTCTGTAGGAACTACTATATCCATCCAACGGTTATCAAAACATATTCAAAAAAAGTGCTTGTTCCCCACTTCGAAGCGCACAAAAACAAAAAACCTCAAATAAAGGGACTTTCATGGAGCGAAGATGCCTTAGTGAATTTATTGAAAAAGTACTCCTAAATTTCTTATTGAATTCCTAATTTTTAGTAAGTATAGTAAAAGTGTAAATGCCATCTCCCGAAGCAACCGTTCATGCTGCTGAATTAAACGAGAAGTGCGCTGTGTTTGCCGCAAATATTCCGGAAATAGACAATGCCGCACGGCTTGTAACAACCGGCCTTTTCAGACTCCAGCATAGAGGACAGGAGGGTTCAGGTGTTGTAAGTTCGGAAGGAGAATCTTTATTTCATAGGAGGGGAAGAGGGCTTGTAACCCAAGTATTTGACCCCGAGGATTTTGATATTACCAATCTCCCGGGCAGTATTGCTATTGGACACAATAGATATAGTACGAGCAATGGAAATGGGGGGAATAATCTGCATTTTCAGCCTATTGTGGGAGAACCTGCATCTTTTGCACTCGCCCATAATGGCAATATTCCCGATACCTCAAAGCTTGAAGAATTTCTCAGCTCAAGGGGCATTCCAACCAATCAAATGAATGATTCAGAGATGATGCATGCAGCTATTGGACAGTATATGAAATGCGGCGCACCGCTTGAAGAAGCCGCTCGTGAAGCTGCTCCCCTTTTCACCGGCGCATATTCTCTCGTTCTTATGGATAAAAATAGAGTTGTCGCTCTTCGTGACCCTAAAGGCATACGTCCACTATCGCTTGCTTCTTACAAGAACGGCTACCTCCTCGCATCTGAAACATGTGCATTTACGCAAGATATGAGACACATAAGAGACCTTCGTCCAGGCGAGGAAGTTGTTATAGACAAGAATGGTGTTACTTCTCATCAGTTTGCCGATGGCGAACAAAAATTGGATATTTTTGAATTCGTATACTTCTCAAGACCGGACAGCCAGTTATTAGGTAAGAGTGTATATAAAGTACGTGAGCGGTTCGGAGAAATGCTTGCTGAAGAATTTCCAGATGTTAAAGGTGATATTGTTATTGATGTGCCCAACTCAGGTCTTCCCGCTGCACATGGGTTTGCACGGGCTTCAGGTATTCCAAAAGAGGTTGGGCTCATAAAAAACACCTATAGCGGAAGGACTTTCATTGATCCCGGAGAAGACATACGGGCCCAGAAGGTAAGGGAAAAACTAACTCCTCTCCCCGAAGTTTTGGCAGGTCAAAGGGTAATTGTCGTTGATGACAGCATTGTAAGAGGGACAACCCCTCGGGAAGTGGTAAGAATGATACGAAATGCTGGAGCTGCTGAGGTGCATATGCTCATCACATCATCTCCCGTAAAATATCCTGATTTTTATGGAATAGATACGCCACAACAAAGCAAACTTCTCGCAGCCAGAATGTCAGTTGAAGAAATGAGAAATTACATTAGCGCGGATACACTACATTTCCTTCCCTACGAAAAAATGATAGAAGCAACGGGCCTTCCCGAGGATGCCTTCTCAACTTCAGCATTTACAGGAAACTACCCCATGGATATTGGAAGAAGAAAAAGTGAGGTTGCAAAGATTTAGGAAAGAGTTTAATTAGTCCCATCGGACATCATCTTCCCATCCATATCTATTGCTTCACCATTTTTCATCATTACATCAGTTCCATCCGCTCTCATCACCTTTCCGTTCATCATAACTTTGTCACCGCTTGGCATCATAACATCTGAATCCATTTCTTTTACTTTCCCATTCTCTACAACCCACATCTTGTCATCCTTCATCATGATTTTGTTGTTGTATGACTTCATCTGTTGCAATGCTTCATCTTTATCAAGAACCATTTTTGAAAGCTCCTGAAGTTGCGGTTTATATTTTGCCCTGGCAATAAGGTATCCTCCAACAAATGCGATAACAAGTGCTACCGCGATAAAAATTTTCATCGTCATGTCGTTATCTTTTTGTGCACTTTTTTTAGTAGCCATATAAAATCACCTCCTTTTTTAAAAATACACTACCAGTATGAAGTATTGAGAAGTTACCTGTCAAGAATAAAGAGGTTATGAAAAAAATTCGCGAACTATTTTTACTGATTTTGCTATGTCTTTAGAAGCTCAAAGACATATCAAAAATTTATGGGAAGTACTCTCGTACTATTTTTACTGACTTTGCTATGTCTTTGTAATACTTCTCTCTTGCATTAAGGATTCTGGGACAAAGCTCCAAATTGATAAGTCCGGTATAATTTTTTTCCTTTAAATATGTAAGGAAACTTTCATAATTAAGGACCCCGTCCCCAAGGCCCATGTGTTCTTTCTTCTCGGTAAAATCCGAAAGGTGGATATTCTTAAGAAATGGCCATAATTCCATAAATCCATCGGCTTTTTGAGGTTCGCTTTCCATAAGATGTGAGATATCAAGAGTAAATCCAAAACCATATTTTTTGCATATACTGTCAAAATATTCTACATCTGTCGCACTATCATGATGCTTTTTGCTTACATAATGAAGTAGAGGCATAAGTTGATAAATATTGGTCATATTCTCAATCAGAATTTCAATTTCATATTTTTTTTGCATCTCAACAAGCCATTTGTAATACGCTTTTGATTTTGGTGAATTTATGTGGGTATTAACGAGCGGATGTGCAACATACACGGCATTGAATTTTTTCGCAAAGTAGAATGCCTTCTCATCTTGCCAAAATCCGGCCACTGACCAGGCTGGTTGATGAATAGAAAGAATAGGTACATTATATCTTTTGGAAAGACGGGCCAATTTTCTCATTTGAAACCTGGTTTTCCATCCGACAACCACCTCTAACCCGTCAACGTTGAGATTATTTGCAAGCAAAAAATATTCTTCAAGTGCAATACCAAGCGGAATATCTGCAACTGAAAACGTAAGCTTTGGGCCCTTTTTTTCCTCCATAATAACGTTCAATTATAGCAAACAGCTGTCTAATAAACATTGACTCTTTTTGCTATATAATACTTATAAGTGTATCAAAAAGCTCTTCAACATTTTAAAAAAGTTGACCCGCTTCTTTACGAACTTGCAGAGAGCATTGACCCCATTGTTCTTGAAAAAAGTTCCAATCATTTTGTGCGCCTTGTCAGAGCGATTGTAGGGCAACAATTATCCGTAAAAGCTGCCTCAACCATTTGGGGAAGATTTGAGAAGTTATTCAAAAAGGGTGTAACAGCGCAGTCAATCCTTGCTCAAAAAGATGAAGATATCAGAGCGTGTGGAATTTCTTATCCAAAAATAAAATACATAAAGGATTTGGCCGAAAAAGTTCACACGAAAGAATTGCTTCTTGAAGAACTGGAAGAAGCAGATGAAGAAACAGTAATCCAGAATCTCACAAAAGTTAAGGGAATCGGAACATGGTCAGCTGAGATGTTTTTGATGTTTGCACTTGCCCGTCCTGATGTTTTTTCGGTTGGAGATTTAGGTCTTCGAAACGCGATGGTACGGCTATACGCACTCGAAAATCCTACAGAGAAAGAATTGCTTAAAATCTCGCAAAAATGGATTCCTTATAGAACCTATGCATGTCGCATCTTGTGGCAAAGCTTGGATAATTCCCCTAAATAGGCAAATAAAAGAACTTTTTCTCCATATGGTAAAATTTGCCATGCTTGAAATTTACGGTGTATCGCCTGAGGCAACAAAGTTTGCGGACCTACATATGCATACTAATAAATCCGATGGTCAAATGGAGGTAAGGAAAGTCGTTGATCTCGCTGTTGAGCTAGGACACATGAATGCATTGGCTATTACCGATCATGATAAATTAAGTCCTGCGCTTGAAGCAAGAAGATACGCGGAAATAATGCGTTATCCAATTGAAATTGTACCGGGACAAGAGATAACTACTTCCACAAGAGGGCACTTATTAGGATTATTTCTTTCGGAAGAAATTTCTACAGGGCTCTCGCCCGCGAATTCAATTCGTGAAGTTCATAGACAGAATGGAATTGTAGTCGCTGCTCATCCTTTTTATAAAAATCTTGGAATGAGATCGGTGGACGGCAACCAAATTGAAGAGATACTTGGTATTGACGACGAGGACGCACATGTGGATGGGGTAGAAATATTTAATGCTGGGCTCGATTCTTTGGGCACGAGCACAGCTAATAGTAAAGCTTATGAATGGTTTATAAGTAATGGGCAAGGAACAGTAGCTCCGGTTGGAGGAACTGACGGCCATTTTTATGGTGTAGGTACTGGACTAACAGGATATTCCGGAGATTTGAGAGAAGCAGTGCTAAAAAAAGAAACTGGGGTTTACAAGTTAGAAAGGGACGAAATTGTATCAATGATTGAAAAATCCAGAAAGATGTTTGGAAGTGTTGTTGATGACAGAATAAACAGGCTAATTAGAAGGGCAGAACGAGGCAAAAGGGTTCTTTAAGAAAATTTATACTATTTCAATTTCGACCTCCGGGGTGAAACCAAATGATTCCTGCATTTCTTCCTCAATTTCGGAGATAAGACCCTTCACGTCATTGGCTTTTGCTCCCCCAAGATTCACTATAAAATTCTGATGTTTTTCACTCACTTGTGCTGCTCCGTTTCTTTGACCTTTAAATCCAAGTCTATCAATAACGTACCCCATACTCACTTTTCCATGCCATTTTCCATATACCAAATCTTTAATATCTCCCCATGACTCGAGAATCCTTTCAACTTCTTCCCCTTTGGAGATATTTTTGAATACGCTTCCGCAATTTGGATAATCGAGTGGATGATTGTCCTGCCTGTAGCGGATGTTTGCGTAGTACGTTTCGCGGGCTGCGAGTAGTTCCTCCGGAGTTGCCTGTTTTAATTGAAACTGAGCGGATACAACAATTAATTTCTCCGTTTTTACCTTGCTTGAACGATATGCAAAATCCATCTCCGCATGACTTATTGTGACTTCTTCATAATCCCCGTTTTCTTGCAAGCGGATACAATGTGCTTTCACAAAACTGTCTTTTATCTCTCCTCCAAACGCACCAACATTTCCCCTGACGGCTGCTCCAACCGTCCCTGGAAGTCCCCCTGCCCATTCAAGTCCCGTAAGATCATGTTCAAATCCGGTTTGAATAACACTATCTAAAAATTCCCCGGCAAAACTTTCAACTACACCATTTTCAAGTAATTTCACGCCCATTCCGTCTTCTTGAGACAAAAAGCGGATTATTACCCCATCATATCCCTCATCAGAGAAAAGCAAATTAGAACCCATCCCAAGAATAAAAACCTTCGTCTCATTGTGGGATTTTATGTAATTCAGGGCCTCATAAACATCTTCTTTTGAGGAAACATCAATAACGGTTTTGGCGATACCGCCAATTTGATACCAGAGAATAGTTGAGAGGAGAACGCTATTGTAAACTTGCATCTGCTACATCGTCTTCAGTTAACCGCAATAATCCCTCGTCGAGTCTTTTTTGGTCAAGGAAATGAGCGATAAAACCAACACTTCTTGAGAGAACAAAAAGTGCATTGAAAAATTCTTGCTGGATTAACTCAAATAATTGTTCGTCAGTATACCCCTCCTTTTCGGAAAGAAAGTCGAGGAGTAGGGCGGCTATTGTACCGTCAACGTTGAGTATCAGATTTCCTTTTTTATCCGTTGTTATTTTTTCGACATTAAGAGCAAAATGTATAAACCTCTTCTTTTCCAATTTATCCATGAACTTCTTAAGTTCAGAAACCCTAGGGTCAGGCATATCAATACGGTATTTTTTATGACCAATACCTTGTATGTATTCTTTCCGAGCTGCAAATTCTTCGACGAATTGAAAGGCTGTCTTGTTATCAACAACCCCTGAAAACCAATTCCTTGCTGCCTCGTTCAGAGCACCACCAAAACGAGGACCTATCGTCAAAAGTCCGGCTGACAATGATGAGACCAAGTCCTTTCCTGCTCGTGCAGAGACAATAGTGTTAAGTGCACCCGAGACATAGGGTCCGTGATCAACGCTAACTTTTAATATAAAATCGACAAGCTCTTCGGTTTCAGAATTTTGTAATTTTTTCCCAAGAAACAATGATGCAGCAATTTTTGCAAATGAATTATCTTTTGCAAAGGTAGTCAAATCCTCACCCAATATTTTTACGTCCCCATCTACATCTTTTGAAATGCTTGATGAAATGAGCGCGTGTCGTCTATCTTCCATATACTCAATTGTACCACTTGCCTCTTCTGTTCCAAAGTCAGGAAGGTTTCGTATCATATCAACAAATTCAGAAAAACTTTCTGGAACTTTTGCACCCGCCTTTTTGAGAGTCTCCCGCTTCGCACTTGCTGACTCTTCCATATTTTTTGCCATCGCTTTTGCATGCCCAAATTGCGGAGGAGTTTCAAAAAGATCGGAAATTGTTCCTGCAACATAGCAAATAACCGGCTTTGTGATGTGTCCTATTTCTATGAGTTTTGCCAATTTATACTCATCTTCTCCCCCTAATTCACCATAATAAACAATTGCTTGTGTTGCCTCATCTACTTGAGCTGCCATCAATGCATCAACCGGTTCTAGAAGAGGAAATCTATCTCCACCAAAAGAAAGAGCAAAAGAGGTTTTGTTGTGGGTACCATTCACAACATTTATGATTTCGTTCACCATTCCCCCCGAAGCAGAGAGCACACACACACCGCCATTTGACCAAATGCCTGATGAAGTTATTTGTTTTTGCGAAATTCCTCCAACTGCTCCCAGCTTAAAAGCTCCAGGAACTACTATCCCTACACTTGCCGGACCGATAAGGGTTACGTTTTTGTCTTTTGCATATTCGAAAAGGTCAATTGCATGTTTTTCAGGAACACCTTCTGCAAAAAGAGTTCCGAGTTTTAAATTTGGAAATGCATCTATTGCCTCAACAGTGGAGGTGAAAGTTCTCCTCCCTGACGAGACATTCAGAAGCATGTTCACTTTTTCTCTCATTTCTTTGGGGATAGAGGAGAGAGTAGGATATACACGAATTAGTGTTTCATGTTTTCCAAAAAAGAAACGTTCATATCTTCTTCCATTCGCAACAATCCCAATAATAGATGGAGTAGTGTGCCCTACTAAAAAATCGTAATCCAAAATTGACTGAATAATTCCCGGATGCGATCCGATGATAATAATTTTTGATGTTAATTCTCGTAATTCTTTTATATTCATATATCCTAAATCCTAAATCCTAAATCATACTTCACACTTCAACTAATCCATTCAATCGCCGGTTGTACAATATCCGTTAACACTAATTCCGGACCGTGAATTTCTCCCAGTAGATCATGCTTTTCAAGAAATTCTCTCATCATTGAAAGTCCTTCATCCTGATGGGGACCTCCACGCCGAACAAATACTTTAGTGTTTTGTTGTTTTAAATCATCGCTTACTTCTTCCATCGCTCTTATTATTCCTTTAAAGGTAATTCTGACATCGGTAAAATTAGCAACGCCACCCGAAACAATTATTGCCTTTTTTGGAGCTTTCGAACGGAGCAACGTACGTAAAATTTGCTGCACATATAAATAGGTTTCTTCCTCGGACGGACTTCCGCTATACTCACCATAATTTGCTAATTCATTTCCTTTTCCTTTTTGATAAATCTCATCAGCAGTCACCAGTGATGCCCCGCCGCCTGATAATAATACAAACAAAGAACCATCAGGATTGAGTAGTTGAAAACTTAATGCCGCAGGAGTAGTTTCTTTTAACTCTTCTATTGCCACCTCTTCTGGTGTTTTTTGCGCCCTTCCCCCTTCTCGAAAATCACTTTTGCTCCACGCTCCATTTACAAAAAATTCTGCGGTGCTATCTACCTCAACTGCAGTATCAAGAAAGTAGAATTTCCCGTTCATGGAAACTAAAGGATTTATTTCAAGAAATGAAAAATAGTAATTATCAAATGCTTGCAATAAGCTTTCAAAAGTTTCAACAGTTATCCCCAGAGTCTTTGAAATATCTTCAAACTGACTGTAATCGCTAATGATTGCCGTCTCTATCTTGTCCTTATGCTCTTCAATGTCTATTCCTCCTACGGTCGAATAGTACACCCTCTTCCCTTCTCGCACCCGTTCAATTGCCAGATAATTTTCGCCAAATCCTTCATGCTCAACAAATTCTTCCAATATAAAACTTGAGAAGCCTTTCTCGGCAAGCCTCACGATTTCTTCTTTAATATTCTCTTTTGAAATATTGAACGTAACCAGTCCTCTCTTCTTCCGCTGCTTTATTCCCTGGTCTACTTTAAGGACATATTTTTTTCCATCATCCATTTGTGAAAGGAGATCTTCATAATATTCATCATTTGTGTCTATAGAAACACCATTGTAGGGGACTTCTAAAAATTCGTACAGGAGTTTCTTGGCCGCAAATTCAGATATCTTTTTTCGTGCCATAAATTTATTTTAGCAGAAAAGAGGCTTTAGGCTTGGGGCCAAACTACTCTTCTTTGGGAACGAAGTTGGATTTCGCTTTGATTTGTTCTTGAATCTGGGTAGGCACTTCCTCGTAGTGGGATGGCTCCATGTATGGGTTTGCTCTTCCCTGAGTCAGAGAACGAAGTGTTGTAGCGTATCCGGAAAGCTCAGCAAGGGGAACAAGAGCCAAAATAATTCTTGAATTGCCTCTTTCCTCGCTTCCTGAAATCTGTGCCCTTTTTGCTGAAAGATCACCGATAACATCTCCCATAAATTCTTCAGGAGTGGTTACCTCAACCTTCATAATAGGCTCGAGAAGGGTAACTTTTGCTTCCCGAGCTCCCTTTTGGAAGGCTTGTGAACCGGCAATTTTAAAGGCAATTTCTGAAGAGTCGACGTCATGATAGGTTCCGTCGTACAATGTCACTTTTACATCAACAACAGGGTATCCAAAGGCAACTCCTCGCTCCATAGCCTCAACAATTCCTTTTTCAACTGCTGGGATAAATTCTTGTGGAATTGCTCCTCCCTTAATAGCATTCACAAATTCAAATCCCTCACCTCTTCCTTTCGGCTCAACGGTTATCAAAACGTGACCGTATTGTCCGCGGCCTCCAGTCTGCTTGATGTACTTAAATTCGGCGTTAGCTTTTCCAACAATTGTTTCTTTATATGCAACCTGTGGTGCACCAACATTTGCCTCAACTCCCATTTCCCGCTTCATACGCTCTACCATAATCTCAAGCTGCAATTCTCCCACCCCTGACATGATGGTTTGACCCGTTTCGTGGTTCATCTTGACCGTAAATGTCGGGTCCTCTTCCATAAGACGCTTCATCGCTGCGCCTAATTTCTCTTGGTCAGACTTGGTTTTCGGCTCAATGGCAAGTGAAATAACAGGGTCTCTGAAAGTAATCTGTTGCAAAACAATTGGCTTTCCCTCCTCACAAAGAGTATCACCAGTAATTGTGTCTTTGAATCCGACAATTGCAACGATTTCACCTGCATATGCCTCTTTTATTTCCTCTCTTTGATTGGCATGCATAAGAAGAAGCCTTCCCACACGCTCCTTAAGATCCTTTGTTGAGTTATAAGCATATGAGCCTGAAGTTAATTTTCCTGAGTAGATGCGTACATACGTAATTTTTCCAACATGAGGATCAACTTGAACCTTGAAAGCAAAACCGGTAAAGGATTCATCAGGTGTCAAATTTCTCGTCTCCTCTTGTCCGGTCTTGGGATTGGTTCCTGTAACCGTTTTAAGGTCGGCAGGAGATGGAAGGAAATCAACCACTGCATCCAATAACGGTTGGACACCTTTATTTCTCAGGCTCGTCCCAGCGAATACCGGAACAACCTTGTAGGCAATAGTTGCAGCTCTCAATGCAGCTTTTAATTCATCATAAGAAATCTCATCACCATTCAGGTATTTTTCCAAAAGTGCATCATCAGTCTCTGCAATCTTTTCGATGAGTTGCTCGCGGTATTTTTTGACCATTTCATTCATGCCATCCGGAATCTCTTCCGTTACCTCAAATTTTGCGCCCAACTCTTCTCCAGACCAAATATAGGACTTTTGGTCAAGCACATGATAAATACCCTTAAAATCATTTTCTGCTCCAATAGGAAGACCGATTGTTACAGGATTCGCACCCAACCTATCAATAACTGATTGTATTGTCTTTTCATAGTCTGCCCCCAATTTATCCATTTTGTTAATAAAGCAGATTCTGGGAACATTGTATTTGTCGGCTTGACGCCAAACGGTTTCGGATTGGCTTTGAACTCCCTCCTCTGCGTCTAAAACGGTAACGGCGCCGTCTAAAACACGGAGAGAACGCTCTACTTCTGCAGTAAAATCAACATGACCGGGGGTATCAATAAGGTTAAAACGGTATCCATTCCAAAATGTTGTGGTTGCAGCAGAAACAATAGTAATACCCCGCTCTCTTTCCTGATCCATCCAGTCCATCGTTGCGGCACCTTCGTGTACTTCACCAATTTTGTAGGTCCTTCCCGTGTAATAAAGAATACGCTCGGAAGTTGTGGTTTTGCCTGCATCGATATGCGCGATAATTCCGAAATTTCGGATTTTATCAAGCGCTACGTTTCTATCTTTTGTAACTGTAGTTGTTGGGGCTGCTCCAGCCATAATATGTACTTTTTTTAGTCAAAAAAACGACCCGATTTAAGGGTCTTTGAAAGTATACCAAATTGAGGTAAAAAAAGAAAGTAGTATAAGGAGCGACGGAGGAATAAAACCCCCGCCGCTCCGGGCTTGAAAGGACTTGGACAGCTAGAGCCCCTTGTCGGCGATGAATTTGCAGAGGTCGCTGATGCGACATGCGTATGCCCACTCGTTGTCGTACCAGGCTGCGACCTTGACGAGGTTACCCCCGACAACGTTGGTCGACATCCCGTCGACGACACTTGAGCGCTCATCGCCCTTCATGTCCATCGAGACGACGGGGTCCATGGTGATACCCAAGACACCCTTCATCTTCCCTATGGAAGCCTCCCGAAACAGTCCGTTGAGCTCGTCTTTCGTTGTGTCCCTTTCGGTCAGCGCAACGATCTCGACGATTGAGACCGTCGGCGTCGGGACGCGGTACGAAAGCCCGTCAAGCTTTCCATCGACTTCGGGGATGACGAGCCGGAGGGCCCTGGCTGCGCCGGTTGATGTCGGCACGATGTTGAGGGGACCGGCGCGCATCTCGCGAAGGTCATTCCCTACAGCCTTGTCGAGGATCTGCTGGGAATTGGTGTAGGAATGGATTGTCGTCATCTGGCCCTTTACGAGCCCGAGGTTGTCGACGAGCACCTTCACGACCGGGGCGAGCCCATTGGTCGTGCAGGATGCGTTACTCACCACATCGTGACGAGCGGAATCATACCCATCGTCGTTGACGCCGAGAACCACTGTGTAGTCCTCGCTCTTGGCGGGTGCACTGATGATGACCTTTTTGACCGGCCCTCGCATGTGTGCGCGGGCACGGGCGGCGTCAGTGAAGACGCCCGTCGATTCGACGACGATGTCGACCTGTGCCGCCTCCCAAGGAATCGAACCGGGCTCGCGCTCACTGAAGTGAGGGATGTAACGGCCGTCAACCTTGATGTGATCGTTGCCCTCCTCGACCTCGTGACTCCAACGGCCGTAGGTACTGTCGTACCTGAGCATGTTGGCCGTGACACGAGGCTCGGAGAACGGATCGTTGAGAGCAACGACCTGAAGTTGACCCTGGTAACGGTCAGTGACCGTCTTTGTGACCATCCGGCCGATGCGGCCGGCGCCGTTGATGCCGATTCTTGTGACCAAGCTGTTTTCCTCTTTCCTGTAGTTTTTCTTTGTACCTGGTGGGTTACTCTTTACATTTCATGTCCTTTCAATTGTGAATGTGCGTGATACAAACGGGCAGAGGCCCGCTTTTGGACCAAGCTCATTTACACAAACGGTAAATTATACTATCTTTGAGGGTAAATATCAAAATTATAGGCCGTCTATCAAATCGGGTACTTCTAAAAAATGTGTGTAGTGGACTCTATTTTGTAGACAAGCGGAGAATTGGATGTAAAACCCCTGTGGTTTCGGGCCCCTTGCCTATTGCATGCATATCAAGCTCCACCTGTACTCCATCAATTTTAGTTGTTGAAATGAGATTCCGCCTTCCCAATTCATCCTCAACCCAAGCAAGTCGTGGTTCTGTTGGAAAATCCAACTCTGCTCTTTTTACTACAGCAAGCTTTCTTTGACCTCCCACTATGTCCTTTAGAGTCATGACATCGATGTTTGAACCCAAATGCTTCAAATATGCACTGGCAAAACCCCGCTCGTTTTGGAGAGCAAGATTGGCATCGGTAAAGGAAATAACGGTAGTTGAATTACCTTCAACTGCTTGACCTAATCTGGTAACCGCAGCAGTAATCCAGTTTTCTTTTAGAGGTTTGTTTTCGATAATTTCATAAACTGGGTCCGGTTCTTGCAACGCCTTCATCAAAACGTCTTTTGTTTCAGTCATCTGCATCGATTCTTTAACCGATGCTTGCTCTATAACGGTTGCATCTTCCATCCTGACTTAATACTACCACAAAATAGTAGAGGTATTATCGTTTTTTCGAAGAGGTAACAAGCAATACTCCTGACACAACTGGCATCACAAAGAGCATCAACTCGACAAGCAAAATTGTTGGCAACGGGAAACGTGTCGTTATGGCATATAATATCCCCAATATTGAGCCAATAACTATTAGAAGGTATCCAGCCCACTCAGAATTAAAATAAGCGACTAATATCAAAATGAGAAGAGGCACAAGTTGCACAAAGTGAATTACTGCACCTGGTGTTCCCTCGATCATCTCACCTATACCAAAAAAAAGGAGAAAAGCAACCGGTATTAAAAGTAATGAAAACCCGACTTTTTTTGTGAGTACCATATAATTCATACTTCATTTTAACGATAGAAGACATTGAATACATATGATTTGTGTCACTAATTTTAAAAAGGTATAATTGCCTCATGAATGATGCTGTTTCTTCAAAACTTGCCACTTTTTTTTCCCAATTTAAATCTTATAAGTACAAAAAAGGTGAAATATTGATAAGAGCAGGCGATGACCCTTCAGGAATATTCTATTTAACAAAGGGGAAAGTTAAAGAATACTCTATTTCTCAGAACGGTGATGAATTTGTTGTAAATATTTTCAAACCCATCTCTTTTTTTCCCATGTCATGGGCAATTAATGGAACAAAGAATGAGTATTTTTTTGAGGCAATGGAAGACATAGAAGCAGTCAAAGCGACCCGCGAGAAGGTTCTCCAATTTATAAAAAGCCAACCAGACGTACTTTTTGATTTGTTAAGCCGTGTTTTTAGAGGAATGGATGGGATTTTACAACGCATGACATATTTTATGTCGGGAAGCGCTTATACCAGACTTGTTACTGAATTACTCATAGATGCCAAACGCTTCGGTAAAAAAGAAGGAGACAAAGTGATTCTTAATTCTACGGAAAAGGATATTGCATCCCAAGCGGGAATGAGCCGCGAAACCGTAAGTAGAGAATTCAAACTTCTGAAAGAGAAAGGCATTATCTCTTTTGCCCGAAACGAAATCATTGTCCCTGATATTCACAAGCTTGAAGACGAGCTGATATTCGGATTGTAGGTTGTAATAATCTCATTGGTGGGAATAATTCTGCTTCTTTTTTTCTTAGCTTCAGGAAATCCTGTAGGTAATAAATATCCTTGCCACTTCCCTTCACCCACAAACAACTCAAGGTGAATTAGATCAGTCAATTCCGGCTCATTTTTGACATCATACAAACGGTAATTACCCTCAGCAACCAATTCTTTGGGCTTAAATTCCTGTTGAGAAGCAACAAGTATTTCACCTACATTGGTATGTATCCACGCAAAGTTATATTTATCAACAATCTCTAAAATTCTTGTATGGCCACCGGTTTCAAAAACTGAATATTTACCACTTTCTAACAAACGTATCATACTGAACTTATATTATCTAATTTACTTGTAATCAGATGTGATAAAAGTCACAACAAAAATGTGAGAATTATCACTGACATTTAGTGTATAAAACGCAATAATAACACTAGATTTATGAAAAGAATTACTAACCTCATCGAAAAGCTTATTACAAATTTTTTTACTTTCTATTTTTTTGCACCAATATAAAGGAGTCGTATGTTTTTAAAGGATATACATAAACTAACAAAAGGAAACAATCATTTTCGTGAGGTGATTTATACAGGGAAACATAGTCAATTGGTCCTCATGAGTATACCAATCAACGAGGATATTGGTCTGGAAACTCACGAAGCAGTCGACCAGATCCTTTTTTTTGTAGAAGGGAAAGGCCAGGCAATACTAAACGGGCAAACGCATGACTTTGAGGCAGGAGATGTTTCTTTTGTACCAGCTGGCACCCCACATAATTTTGTCAACACAGGAACAATTAATCTAAAGCTTTATACTGTTTATTCCCCACCTAACCATCCCCCAGAGACTCTCCAACCAACTAAAGAAGACGCAGAAAAGGCAGAAGCAAAAGAGAAAGGAGGTGGATAATTATGTACTGGGTCACTGGACTGTTAGGAGCCGCACTCATGGGTGCACCGTTTTTTTTCAGATACTCAGATAATCCGACTGCGCTCTGGGCAAGCTTGCTCTTTGGTGCAGGGGTTGTAGCAGTTTCTTTTCTGGAAGGATATGCACGTGGACGCGGACGATGGGAATACTGGGTAGCATCCTTAGTAGGGGTTGCAATAATCCTTTCTCCATTCATCTTTAGTTTTGGGATTATAACCGCAGCACTTTGGACAAGTATAACTATTGGCATACTTCTAACCGTTGTTGCCGGAAGCGAACTCTACTATGGGAAAAGCTGAGAATTGCTAACATGCCGGAGATAGGGAGATTAACCGGCATGTGAATTTATGAAAAATTACAATTCAAGCAAAACATATTTAGTGCTTATTGCAGATAGAAAACAAGCAAAATTGTTCACTCTTTTTAAAGGGACTGTCTCCTCTCTTTTAGACTTCTCGAAAAATGATGTTCCTCAAAGAGTAAAACATGGGAGTAACGCCTGGGATGCACAAGATAAAATCAACCGGCATATACAAGAACATCTTCACCAACATCTCAATTCTCTTTCAGCTATTGTAAAAAAATACGTTAAGGAAAATCCAGTCGACGGAATACTTATCGGGGGCCATAAAAATTTGTTTGCAATCATAAAGAAATACATCCCGTATCCTCTTTCAAAAAAAGTTTTAGGAAATTTTGTAACGGAATTAAAAGTTCCACTCAATACCATCTCAAAAAAAGCCATTAGGGAAATTGAAACATTAGAACTAACTGATGCTCGAAAGAGGGTGAATGCGATGTGATAAATTTTGAGTTGCTAACAAAAACAAGAGCCACAATTTATAAAAAAACAAAACAAATTCTCAGTCATGAAATTTGGAAGGAAAAGGTATTAATGGATAAGATGCGGCTCCCCCGCAGTATATACATATGGGAGCATGGAACGTTCCATAAACTCACACTATAACCTCTCTGTGTATTGCGGAGGATTATTTGCATCATAATTGCTGTTTTACTACACTGAAAGTGTGGAAAATAACAATCCCTTGCCCCCCGTAACATCTTTCAAACTTCCTGATCAAGGTCCCTCCAACTCCGGATCACTTTTTAAAGCGTTTTCTATTGAAGGAATTACTATATTGCTTATAGTATCAACTCTTCTTTTCTTGAACTATTTTAATATCCTACCCATCTCAAAAAATGTCAGTGCCCTCGCATTTTTACCACATGAGACTTTTAAAAATACTGCCGCTACAACTACTAACACCACAAATATTCCACTCCCAACACCTACTCCATTTTCACATAAAATTACCGATGTCCCTGATGATAACTCACTTATACCCATATTTAGCCCTGACAAGGAGCATGTCATTTTTGAAACTCCGGAAGGCCATGATGGATATGTAATACCGGACTGTACAGTTTGTAACAACTTAAAAATTGCATTAGCAGCATACAACTATGTAACCGGGAAACTCTTGATGATTGGTATGTCTAATGACAGACTCGCTCATATCTTTAATGATGGAAAAGAAATTCAAATTCTCCCGCAACTGGGTGGGTTAACAATAAGTAAAAATGGCCAAAAGCTTGCAACCTGGAATCATCAAAATGGATACCTCATATACTACGTGAACAACTCCATAATCGCAAAGTACCCCGACCCCACAGGAAGCCTAAGAATTTCTGACATTTCTTTCAGCATTGATGCTTCAAAAAACGGATACATTCTCAGTGACTCGGTCAATAAGACAAGTAAGGTTTTTATTGAAGGAAAAGAACAACCATACCAAGGTGGCTCTTTGTCTTTCGCACCAAGCGGGAGCAATTATGCATACGTCGGTTCTGCAGGTGTTAATAAAAAATTTATAGTGCTTAACGGAGTAAAACAATCTGAATATCTGGAAATCGGCGATTCTGTCTATTCTATCTCAAGAGCAGGTGCGTATACTTGGAGCCCAGACGGAAACAGACTCGCTTATGTTGGAAGAAAGTCCAATGGCGGTTTTGTAAACAATGTATATGACAGTGGGGAAATTGTACTTGTCGTTGATGGAAAAGAGATAGCTAATGGATTTCGGCATATTAGTTATCTCCTATTTAGCCCTGATAGCAAGCGATTTGCTTTTGCATCGGAGGGAACTAATCAAATGGAGGTTTATCTTGACGGTAAAAGTCTCATAAAGCTTTACTCATTACTGTCAGAAATGGATGGAATTTACTTTAGCCCTGATAGCAAACGGTTTGTCTATGCAACAAGCGGCATATTATTCGAAGGTGAATGGGGCCCACACCTTAAAAGCTACGGCACAAAAAATGGACATATATACGGTGTTTCTTTTAGCCCTGATTCCAAAAGATTAGGATATACCTCATTCCTGAATAAAGAGTATGGCAATAAAACAATTACCGTAATCGACGACAAAGAATATTCAGGAGCTTCACCTTATCGCGCACCAGCCTTTAGTCCTGATAGCAAACATGTTATTTACTGGGAATTAATCAATGGAGGCAGTATTGATACAGATAGTACGACAGTCAATGCAGTTCTTGATTACACTAACAGAGCGGAAATAAATTTTCCCTATGGCGGCTTAAAGGAAGCAACTTACATATTTTCTCCCTCAAGAGCTACCACATATTACTATCTTCAACCAAGCACTTTTGAAACAGAGATACTCAATTCTTTCACCTTCTCCAAGGATAGTAAGTATGTTAAGTTCAATGCTAAAAGAGGCAAGGAATATTGGGTAATTGTTCTTGATACACAAACCGGTGAAGAAATTATAGATAAGGACGCAATTGTCCCAACTGATGTGCCGTTAACTACTATCACGCCAACGGCAACTGCTTCAAATATAAACCAGACTCCGGGTTTTACTTCTTATGGAGCTAAGGAAATTGTAGAAAATGTTACCGCTCAGGTAACAAAAATGACTGAAACAAGTAGTACGGTTATGGTGGAAATTTTAATCAAAAATTCGTCGGAAAAAAGCATGCCAATTAGGAGTCTTAGTTTTCAATTACATTCGGATAAACATGGAACAGGAATAGAAACAAGTGATATTCCAGATATTATTCCAGCTAAAGAGAATAAAACATATAAAGCAGCTTACACCAAACTTCCTGAAAAACCGTATATCGTAAAATACTTCAAGACTGATGGAAAAGCGGAAGAACTTGGAAAGCTCGAATAAACCCCTTACTCCCACTCCATTGTCGCAGGGGGCTTTGTGGAGATATCGTATACAACCCTTGAAACATCAGGCACTTCATTAACAATCCTTGATGAAATGTTTTGCAAAACATCATATGGAAGGCGTGACCACGTAGACGTCATAACGTCTGCCGACTCTACAACTCTTAGCGCAACAACTTCTGAGAAACTTCTCCCGTCCCCTTTGACAGCAGTTGACATCGCACCCGTCAAAACAGGAAATGAGATAAATATCTTATCTAAAAGTTTTGCTTTTCCCAACTCTTCCATGACTATTCTGTCTGCTTTTTCTTCCATAGCAAGTCTTTTCTCATTGACCACTCCCCGTATCCTCACTGCATACCCCGGTCCTGGAAATGGCTGCTTGTAGACAAATTCCTTTGGCAATTCAAGTTTTAATCCGATTGAGCGCACTTCATCTTTATAAAATTCTCGAAGCGGCTCTAAAAGTTTCATTTTCATATGTTTTGGGAGACCCCCTACATTGTGGTGTGACTTTATTTTTGCGGCATGCTTTGTCCCTTTGCTCTCAATAACATCACTGTATATTGTCCCCTGCATCAAAAATTCAGGCTTAATACCTTTTTTCTCAAGCATATCAAGTTCTCTTTCAAAAACTTCGATATAATGCCTTCCGATAACTTTTCTTTTTTCTTCGCTATCTTTAATTCCGGATAACAAAACAAGCATCTCTCCACGACTTTCAACAATAATAGGTTTTATTCCAACATGCTCAAATATCCGTTCAACATGTTCCTTCGTATCAGACCGCATAAGTCCATTGTCAACATATATCGGATAAAATCTGTTCCCAATCGCTTTTGCAGTCAGAACTGCAGCAACAGTACTATCAACCCCTCCACTGACTGCGCCTATTACATAATTGTCCCCGACAGTCTCTTTTATCTCATCGATAAGACTTTGTATTGCAATTGTTTGGGAAGTTGTTTTGACATCGCAGATTGAAAGAAAATTGCGAAGAAGTAAATTACCAAAATCCGTATGTTCTACCTCTGGGTGGAATTGCAGCCCGTAAATTTTTCTCTTTACATCCCCCACAATTGCATACTTCATGTTCTTTGTGTGTCCCAATACTTTCATGCCGGTTGGTACTTTTATGATTTCATCTCCATGACTCATCCATGCAGTAAACTTGGGTGACAATCCATGGGTGAACGCGGCATCTTTCGCCCGAGACGTCAGTGAAACCCTAACCGGTCCGTATTCCTTTCTTCCCTGAATTACTTTCCCGCCATTAAGGTGTGACATCAGCTGAAGTCCATAACAAATCCCAAGAATTGGAATACCGAGAGAAAAAATTGATTGGTCTATAGTAGGAGCACCTTCCTCATATACCGATGCGGGTCCGCCTGACAAGATTATTCCCGCTGGCTCAGGCAACATGTTTGGTCTGAATTTTTTTGGCTCAATTATTGTTATAGGAACACCTAAATCTTTGATGCGGCGGGCTATTAAATGAGAGGTCTGGGAACCGAAGTCTACGACAACAATCATAGTTTAATATAAAGAAATTGCTTTTTTATGTCAATCTCAAAAGTTTCTAAATTAAACTAATTGCAGATTGGCATGTTTGTATAAGTGTCTCAAGAATAGGCACTTGAGGACAATCCTGCGAAAACCTTCTTTGGATATATTTTGCGCCTGAAAATCCTTCCTCAATTCCAATAACCAATTTCGCACCATCCCTTTCATGTCGAACTTTCCATTCAAATAATTCAGCGCGGGTAGTTTGCGCATATGCTCTATTGCAATCATGGTCTAACTCCTTAGCAAGCCAAAATAGAATAGTACCATCTTTTCCTGCTTTTCTTAAGTGAAAAGTTTCCCAATCAACTTGCCTGTCGTAAACAAAATCACCGGGAAGATAATCTCTTCTAGGAGAGGCAATTATTATGTCGGGTCTTTGAGTGTGAATTATATCGATCGCATCACTTTGCCAGTCGCCTGTGCCCTGGATAGGACCCGCAAGAAAAATTACAGGGGACATAACCTCTTGCTCAATATAATTTGTTGGAGTGTATACTTTACGCTCAGACACAACGGTATTATAGCATTCATTTTTAGGTGCCTTCTGTTAAAATTAACTATGTTTGAAAGTCGTATAAAACAACTACAGACGGAACTTTCCAATTTTGACATCGAGGCACTTCTCATAACCTCCCCCTATAACATTGCGTATCTTACCGGTATTCATGCGTTTTCTATAGAAGAACGCGAGGCTCGGATTTTAGTAACAAAGTCAGACGCGATGCTTTTTACCGACGCTCGCTACACACAAATGGTAAAAGATACGGCACCCTTTATGACACTTGCTGAAATTTCCTCTCAAAACCCATTTATCAAAACGTTAACCGAATATCTTCAAACAAATATCGTAAAAACAATGGGATTTGAGGAAGATAATATTTCCTATAAAGAAATTGCAGATATCGAAGAAAAGGCAACGAATACAGAACTTACTCCAACTTTCGATATTGTCGAAGACCTTCGGGAAGTAAAAGATAATGACGAAGTGGAAAACATTAAAAAAGCATGCGCGCTTTCCGACAAAGCTTTTGGATACATTCGGGATGACATCAAAGTCGGGGAAACGGAACTAGAAGTAAAAACAAAACTCGAAAATTTTATGCGGAATAATGGGGGAAAATTGTCTTTCGATTCAATAATCGCGTTTGGAAAGAATTCTGCGATACCTCATCATATGTCAAATGATACGGTACTTTCTCAAAATGACATTGTGCTTCTAGATTTTGGCGCAAAAGTTAATGGATATTGCTCAGATATGACACGAACCTTTTTTATAGGAACACCTAGTGAAGAATTAACACGGATATATACCGCAACAAAAAAGGCACAGGAAATTGCGCTCGATTCACTTAAAACCCACATGAAAGACGACTTTGACCCAAAAAAGCCGGCCCAACTTGCAAATAGCCATCTTTCCGCTTTGGGTTTTTCTGATATTCCCCATGGGCTGGGGCATGGTGTTGGACTCCAGGTTCACGAAAGTCCGTACCTTTCTCCATTAAGCGAAGACGGGCTTAAACCGGGAATGATAGTAACCGTTGAACCTGGAGTGTATATCCCTAACTTGGGAGGAATTAGAATTGAAGACACAGTACTTATAACTATGGACGGGATTGAAAGTCTCACAAAATCACCGAAAATTAATTTTTAAACAAATATGACATTAAAAAACGAAGAAAATTTTTATAACAAAGTTGCTAAAAAATTTGGGGGCTATGGTTATGCTCATAAAAATTACAATATGGTATCCGAATATCCTAATGCTAACCCCGAGCAAGTCTTTAAAGAAAAACTCTTGGAACTTTCTGGAAGTAATAAGAAAGCTTTAGATGTTGGATGTGGCGATTGTAAATTTGCTTATGAAATAGCACCGAATTTTGATGAAATAACAGGCATTGATACATCTTCCGAACTATTATCAATAGCAAATGAAAAAAAGAAATCACTTAACATTGCGAATGTATTTTTTTACGAGCAAAATGCAGAGCAAACCAGTTTTGAAGACGAATCCTTTGACATAATTTTTTGTCGTCGTGGGCCAACCTATTTTGATGAATATTTTAGACTTCTTAAAAAAGGCGGATATTATTTGGAGATTGATATTGGAGAGAAAGATACGATGGAGTTAAAACAAGTCTTTGGAAGAGGCCAAAATTACGGAAAGTGGAATAATTCTCAGAAAGAAAAAGATATAAAAGATTTAAAAGAAGCTGGATTTAAAATAATTTTTGCACAAGATTATAAATATAATGAATATTACAAAACAATAAATGACCTAGATCTGTTTCTACAAGGAGTTCCTATTTTTACGGATTTTGATTCGGTAAAGGACATGAAAAAACTAGAAGAATATTGCCAAAAATTTACAACACCAAAAGGAATTGATTTGCCCCGCCACCGCGTCGTCATCGTCGCTCAAAAGTAATATTCTAACCAGTACTATAATTTCTATCTGATAATCACCAAGTCTTAACCCTATGCCTTAGAGGAAATTGAAAATCTTAAGGAGCAGCTTGAAGACTTAACAAAATTCTTTTTATCAAAGTTATATGAATACTTACATAAAAAATATCACCATTATAGATAAATCTTTGCTCTGTGCTACAATGTCACTATGTCAGAGCCTTTTGAGGCATCGGAACCAGTAAATCCTCCCGATCTCCTCCTTTCACCACAGGAGCCAATTGTCTTTCCAAATTTGTTGCTGGGTGATAGACGATGGCAACAACTACCCCCAGGCAACGTCGTATACATGGATGCTTCAAAAATAGACCCTGAAAAACCAGACAATCATCTTCCCAGAACAGTTGTTATGCTGGACCAGCAGGGTCATCCTGTCCAATTACACGGGCATAATTGAGAGCGCCCAATAACAGAACCCCAAAAAGTACCCGCCGTTATCATTCATACCGGTCCCAGAAGTCCAAAAGACAATTACGACCAGGTTATAGATGTTGCGACACGCATGTTAACCCGTAAGCTTTTTAGAGACCATCTTAGACGAATCCAAGAGCAGAATTTAGGCTTTGTGGTTATCGTAGAAGACAGGATAGAGAAAGGAGACACGCTAGTCACTTGGAGAAAAGAACAGCTTACTCAACATGGACTTGTTAAAGACAAGGAGGGAGATGAGGAGATTGTAATAGTAACCGACGACAAAATTATTACTCTTGGAAGAATAGAAAAAAAACACGGCCCTACCGACCTTTCATGGAGCGCAAGGGCACAAACTGCAAACAGAAGGATTCAGATGGCAGGCAATACTGGACTTTCGGTTGATAGTACTAGATTAACTGCCGAAACAAAAGCCTCCCCATTTGCCCCCCGAACCCTTGCCAATCTTGAGGACTTAAATGGCGTAACAATAACGGATGGTTTATGTACCGTCACAAGAGGCTTAAGAGGAGAAACAACTACTGTTCATAAATGTGATAATCCGGATGAACATAAATTCCAAATCCCACAAACTCCCGGCCAAATAAAAAGACTACTAATTGATACTTACAACAAGGGCGGTTTACGAAATAGAATTGAACTTGAAGAAAGCTGTGGTGACTGCGGAAAACATTTAAAATGGGAATATTACCCTAACGACTGGTATATAGAGGAGGAAAATAGAACTGTCAAACTTCTAAAGAGGAGGAGGGTTTGTGACAGCAGGCTCCATAGGGGTATGCCTGGCACAATCACAATCGGAAATCCGGAAACGATAGGTTCGCTTGGCTCTTTCAAGAACCATTGAATTCTGTTTTCCTTGCTGTTAAAATCTAACCCGTGAGCAAGGTACCTTTTGTTATCATCGGAATTCTCCTCTTAACAGCAGTTTTTATAGTCGTATTCACTAGGGCAGATGGCAAAAATCCATTATCAGCACTCGGAGACCTCACCCCGACTCCCCCAATTGACATCAACCTTCATACAACACAAAGTCCACTTGCGGCACAACCAACAGCTGCCCCGCATGCAAATGCGTCTCCAACGGCTGCGCCAACTGTTGCACAAAGTGATATAGTCTCAGCAGCAACTGGCATAATCCACACTCTAAAAGGAGACATTGAGGTACAATTCTACCCAGACGATGCGCCAAAGACCGTTAAAAATTTTGCGACCCTCTCAAAAAGAGGATATTATAACGGCCTTACTTTTCATAGGGTAGAACCAGGGTTTGTAATCCAAGGAGGAGACCCAAATGGGAATGGAACCGGCGGATATTCCATTTACGGACCTACTTTTGATGATGAACTTATTCCTTCAACCGCTTCATATAAAGAAGGGTACAAAGAAGGAGTTGTCGCGATGGCCAACCGGGGACCCAATACCAACGGCTCACAGTTCTTCATCATGCTTGCTGATAATGACACGCTTCCCAAAAATTACACAATCTTCGGAAAAGTCACAAAAGGGATGGATGTCGTCCACAAAATCGCTGTCGGCGACAAAATGACGAGCGTTGAAGTATCTCCATAACTTATGGCATTAAAAGAGCATCGCTCACAAAGCTCAGCACCATTTATTATCGTCATATTCCTCTGTTTGCTAATCGGCGTATTTACATACTCTTTCAAACAAAAAATATCAATTAATCAAAATAGAATAACCCCAAGCCCTACAACACCTATTGAAGGTTCAAAATACATCTCTGGTTCTGACATTTTTAACTTTGGAGTAAGAATTGATCTTCCTAACGGTTGGAGCGGACAACTAAAGCGAGATGATAGTCTTCGGTTGTACGACAAAAATATCATTACAAGGATTAATGTGTATATATACCCTCCAGATTTTTCTAAAAGGTTTGGTAAATTTTGGGATGGAATACCAATAGATGTATACCAAAAAGAGTCCACAATTGATGAATGGCTAACGAAAAATCTTCCAGACTACAAGAATAAACTTGTTGTGAAAACACAAACGATAGGAAATAAAACTTCATATAATTTGGAACCGGATTCGTCAAAAGGTAATTTTATGTGGGCTTATCGACAGGTGGTTCTTGGTGATACATATTCTTACGTAATTGGATATTATAATGGAGGCTCAGCAGAGAGTTTTGAGAAAATTAAATCTGAGATTTATCCTCGCATAAGCTTTAAATAGAAACAATTTCTATTTGAATTCCTCAAGAAATATCACTTCCGAGTTCGTAACACCGTTTTTGAATAGCTCTTCACCCTCTTTTGTCTTATCCCCCAAAAGCATTTTGTAGTGCATCGGAATTGTTTTTTTAGCAGAAATTGCATTAGCAGCCTCAATTGCTTCGTCAGGTGTCATAACATACGTTCCTCCAATAGGAAGGAAGGCAATATCAAGATTTTCAGACTTCAAATTATCCATTTCGGGAATATAATCAGTGTCTCCTGCGTGATACACTTTCAACCCATTTATTGAAAATATATATCCAACCCATCCGTATTCTTTTTTGTGTGGACGTGAAGAATTAGTATTATATGCAGGTACGGTTTTGAAGGAGAAATCTTTTACAGAATATTCGTTGTTGGGAGTGACAGGAAATTTTTCTTGCGAAATTTGAAGCGTCTTTAGACTATCCTCTGTTGCAACTACTACAGTATCCTCCTTTAACAAAATCGTAATGTCAGGTGGGGAAAGATGGTCAGGGTGAGCATGAGTTATAAAAATTATATCGGCCTTGTCCACTTGGCCCGTTGAAGTATCTGTTGGGAGATGAAAAGGGTCTACATAATAAATCTTTTTACCGCTTTGTATATCGAGGAAGCTAAAAGACGCATGTCCGAACCAAGTAATGTTTTCCATAGTTTTACTATATCAGATGCACTGAGCCACGTGACCGTGACATTATCCTGACAAGCACTATTTTAACCTCAGAAGTGTAATGAAGTTCACACAAAAAGTGTAAGAATACTCACTGAAGTTGACACACCAAAAGCAAATAATAGCAACAAGAAAGGGGGTGAACAAACATGTTACATTTAAAAAAATTGCATTTGGGAGCAAAAGAGAAAACAAGTCAAAGACATAGTACGAATGGTCTGGAATATGATATGTGGAAAGAGATGGTACAAATGGAAGCAATTCGGCTTCCAAAACACATCAATCATTGGAACGCGAATAATTTAAGAACATTCTAAAATATGAGTATATCTTCCTCACATCTCCCTCCTTAAAAAATTGCGTTTTATTGGTTGAAAAAACGGAAAACAACCCAATCAGCAACATAACTTCCCTCTGTGGGACTAAATATTTCAACCCGTATAGGCCATCCTGTAGATGGGTCAATAAGTCTGGAATTGATATGTTCTCCGGTTGTTTCTTTTAATGCATTTTCGACAAAACCGGGGTATGCATTGCGTTCAATTTCTCCTGCAATTTTTTTACCTAAGAATAACGGAACGGTTTCGCCAATCCAAAGAGTAGGTATTTGAGGATTAATTCGTTTTGAAATAGGGCGGAGAAACCGATCAATTTCAGCCCTGTAATGTTTTTCAGTACCGCTGATTGATATTGGTTCACGTGATTCTGGGATATATCCTCTTTCCTCATCTTTTATTTTTAATGCAATTCCTATGATATCCTCAGCTTTTTGTGTTAAATTTTTTTTATATACATACTCCCAATCTACCCCTTTTTTACCATCTATATGTATCTCTTTATTAGCTACCAATTCTAACAGCTCGCCATTTCCTATAAATTCCGTAGGGGGGATATAAAATCGCAATAGTTTTGTATTTTTTTCTAAAAAAATCGGTGCGTCTATCAGATTGGTAAGCGGGAACTGAAATTCAAAATTATCCTGATCCATTGCATTCAGATATGAATCAACAGCAATAGCTGATGCGAAATTTGCACCATGCAGTCCTGATTGAGCATAGCGGCTGCGAAGAGAAGGTGAAAATCTACTTTCATCTTCTTCGGGAATTTCAGGAGGAAAACTACCGGGGTGGGCGGCAAGCCTTGCGATAACCACCTGATGAGGATTAATAAGTGTATTACGAGTAAGTGAAACGTCCTTTCCAATCCAGCCATTTTTCCGGATGTCCACTCCGCTGCTTTCTGTTTCCATAGAGGGACAATTATAGCTCAGGGTTCAATTTTTTACAAGATTATAGGATAAAATTAATCTTCGTCGTGGTTGCTAGAATTGTTTTTATGGGATGAGCTGTTGTTTTCATTTTGTTTTTTCTCTTCAGAATGTTCTTGATTTTGTTGTGAGGTTTTAACTTCTTCCTTTTTTTCAGGCTCTTTTGTAGTAGTAACACCTTTTACCTCTTGAGTATGTGCGTCTTCTACTTTTTGTTCTTTTCTTTCTTCATCATGTAACTCGTCATTTATCCCTCTTTCATTTTCGGTGCGGATGCTTTTTTTCACTGCCGGGCTTGGGGTGGAAGTGGGAGTTGGTGCAGACTGAATAATAACCGGAGCAACAGGTGGGGTAATTTTTTTGGGGGAAATTATATTATCAATTGTCTCTTCAATATTTTTTGGACTTGTGTGAGTTATATTTGCAATTGCATTTTGAGCTGCAACTCTTAAAGGATACAGGGTTGAAGTTGGTTTCGATGCCAATGTTATACCTGCAAAACCACTCAAGGCAATAAGGATTACTATAACCATGCCCACAAACCGGTATAAATGAAGTGGATTTCTCCTATTTTTTAGTCTATCGATCACGTCCTCATACCCATAAAACTCGAGTTCCATAGGCGGCTTTGTAGCAAGATATGCTTGTTTTAATTTTTCAATTTCGTGTTCCATACAATGTTTCAAATATATCTTTCATTTTCTGCATAACGCGAAAGGTGCGTACCCTTAATGCCCCATCTTTTACTCCCAGTATGTGAGCGACCTCTTGAGAACTCATTTCCTCAAAATATCTTAAAAGTATTATTTGCCGCTCAAAATCCTCAAGTTTTGAAAGCACATTTCTTACTCTTGTTATGTCTTGTTTCCTATCTATCTCTTCATAAAGATCCTTTTCATCCGGCAGACTCTCAAATTCTTCAAGAGCAAATTCTTTTTTTTTGCGGGTAGCATCAATAATGAGGTTTCTTGCTATGGTGAACAAAAAAGCTTGTATTGACCACTGCCCTTCGGTCTTAAAATCCTTCAATTTTTTCCATGCTTTCACAAAAGATTCCTGGCAAATGTCTTTTGCGTGCTCATCGCTTTTCGTATTGAACTTACAATATCTGTAGAGCTTTTGAAAGTACTTCTTATAGATAACTCCATATGCTTCGGTGTCTCCTTTTTGTGCCTTCTTTATGAGTAATTTTTCATCTTCCATGGGGGCACTATTGTATCACACCTACTTATTAGAACGTTCAAAAGAGGAAAATGTAACAAACCAAATTGCAGTTCGTTCTAATCAATGTCATGAAAAAATT
Organism: uncultured Gammaproteobacteria bacterium; assembly: GCA_964409875.1. GTDB lineage: Bacteria > Patescibacteriota > Microgenomatia > Levybacterales > GWA1-39-11 > JAUSNA01. The sequence continues at coordinate 29,960 of CAYPEN010000004.1, read as the reverse complement.
AACATTCGCAACTCTTACTCTCATAATTCTTTTCGCAGCCCAACAAGTTGCAGCATCAAATGAGCATGTGAACGAACATGCCACGGATACCTCCAACATACAAACACATGAAGAGAAAGAAAATGAACACAAGACAACTACCACTTCAACCACTCCACCAGTATCAACTTCTCCTACCTTAAAAAATCATGGAGAAGCCGTTTCGGATGAAGCACACGAACATGAGGGTGGGAAAGCAGTAAGTGCTGTTGCCAAGTCAGATATTGGAAAAAAACATCATGACGATGATGATAATGATATAGACGACGATGATGATATTCATGTAGGTCGGCCTACAATAACTCTTACTGTCACGCCAAGCGTAAGCCCCTCTCTTTCGCCAAGCATTAGTCCAACCGAAACGCCTTCAGTTACACCTACAGAATCGGTGACGCCAACTGAGACTCCTACAGCCACTCCAAGTGAAACACTTACACCAACAGTTACGCCAACTGAGGCTCAAATACTCGGTGCAGGACTCAAAGACTTCCTCGAAAAGCTCAAAGAGCTGATAGGCAATTTCACTTCCTCTCTTCACTTCTAACCTGTGATTCATATCACCGCCTCATAATCTCATTTGCGCGATAATGGACTCGAAAGGAGGTGATTTCTATGAAGTTTCTTCTTCAAGGGCTTTTAGCAGGTGTGGGAATTTTTGTCATTTCAATTGCAGTAAGTTTTTTTTCACAACTTATTATGCCCACAATAACTTCCGAATATACCAATCAGAATGTATTCCGGCCGTGGACTGACCCCCTCATGTCGCTTTTCTATGTATATCCTTTTGTATTGGGAGTTCTTCTTTCTGTTATGTGGGATAAGACAAAAAAACTTCTTACTGATAAAGAATACTACATGAGAGGATTGAAATTTGGGTTCTGGTATTGGGTTGCTTCCTCAATTGCGGGAATGTTCATTACCTACAGCAGTTTTCAGGTGTCACTGCCTTTAGTTATTTCCTGGTCAGTTGGAGGACTTTTTGAGGCTATAGCCGCTGGACTAATTTTTTCTAAGGTAAATAAATAATTATATAAATTTAGAAAAAGCCAAAACGGTAGAGATAATTGACACCACACTTATGCATTGCCAAAAGACCTGCATCGCAATCCAGGAAGAATTTTTTGGGAAAAATTTTGAGAGCCACAATGTGTGCTCAGGGTTTCTATGAATTGAAGCAAACTGCTCCAAAAACCAATAAAATTGTTCACCGATACTTCGTATTGTCCAAAAAAGAGAATAGACGAGGATAAAGAACACAAAATTTTGCAAAGTTAAACATATCAAACTTACCACAGAAAAAAACAAGCCAAAAACGACCGCATCCGCCCACACGAATGCACCTATGGGATAGAAAAATTGGGAATGACCGTAGGGATTTTGTTTAATTTTAGTATTTCTAAACCCCACAATAAATCCGAACAAAGAGTACACCAAAAAACCCACCAAAAAAAGGTTTTGATCATATATGAAAAATAAAACCGGGGAGAATTTAGAATCTGAAGTGGGCAAATGCTTTGTTAGCATCTGCCATTTTGTGGACGGTGTCGCGCTTTCTGATAGCCTCACCCTCGTTGTTGAGTGCTGCCTGGATTTCTGCAGCAAGTTTTTCTGAGAAGGTTTTAAACTCTGTATTTGGTTTTTTTCTCGTTGCTTCCAAAAGCCAACGGATGGCAAGTGAAACTTTGCGGGTTCCCCGTACTTCCTGTGGAACCTGATAAGCAGCGCCTCCGACTCTTTTCGGGCGTACTTCCTGCTTTGGAGCAATGGTGTCTAACGCCTTTTCGAAGGTCGCTAACGGCTCAAGACCTTTTTCTTTTAGGATATCAAGTGCTTTGTAAACGTTTTGTTGTGCGACCGTCTTTTTGCCGTCTTCCATTACGTTGTTGATGAATTTTGAAAGCAAAACACTCCCATAAATTGGGTCAGGATTCAATTTTCTTTTTTCAACGACTCTATGTCCTCTTGGCATAATTTAATGGCTGATAGCTGATAACTAATAGCTAATTTATTATTATCTATTGACTATTAACTATTGCGCTTGTGCGCCGCCTCCTTTCTTTGCTCCATATTTACTGCGTGATGTTTTTCTATTTTGAACTCCTGCCAAATCAAACTTTCCTCTTATTAAGTGGTATTTCACACCCGGTAAATCCTTGACTCTCCCTCCACGGACCAAAACAATACCATGCTCAGCTAAATTGTGCCCAATACCCTGAATATATGCAGTGACCTCTTCCCGGTTTGAAAGCTTTACCCTTGCAACTTTTCGAAGAGCTGAATTAGGTTTCTTAGGAGTCATGGTACGCACCAACGTTACTACTCCTCTTTTTTGAGGGGAAGGATTCTCAGTGTACGCCCTATTTTTTGCATTAAAAATAGTGCGAAGACCGGTTGCTTTGATCTTTTTTCCTTTTTTTGCTCGTCCTTTTTTAACGAGTTGATTGAGTGTTGGCATAGGTCTAGAGATTATACACTTTATTCAGCTTCATTTCCAGCCTCATCGGGGGCAGAGGTTTCTTCTTCAGGCTCTTTTTCTTCTGCTACTTCCGCATCTACTTCTTCAGTTGCTTGCGCTGCCAATGCTTTTTCTCCTGCTTCCAAATCTTCTTTTGAGATATGCTCAATGCTTGATGGAGCATTGATGGGTTGGATTTCAGGATCAACATAATTATCCATCAAATGCTCACGGACAGGAATAAGACGTCCGACAATAACATTTTCCTTAAGTCCGATGAGGTCATCGACTCTCCCTTCAAGAGAAGCATCGGTCAAAACCTGGGTAGTCTCTTGGAATGATGCTGCAGAAAGCCACGAGTCGGTAACAAGTGCCGCTTTGGTGACACCAAGCATAGTCTCCCGTGCGGTTGCCGGCTCTCCACCTTCAGAAATGACTGAAGCATTTTCTTCTTCAAAACGAAGCTTTGAAATAAGGTCACCAGGTAGAAGGGACGTGTCTCCTGCTGTCTCAATCATAACCTTATCAGACATCTTGCGGACTATTGTTTCAAAGTGCTTGTAGTGAATTGAAATACCTTGCGACTCATACACATACTGTATTTGGTTGATAAGATATTGTTGAGCGCGCTCGAGTCCTCCAACTTTCAAAACATCTTTGGGATCTAGATGTCCTTCACAAAGCTGAGTTCCTGCTACAACCTGCTCACCGTCTTCGATAAGAAGGCTCGATGCAAGAGGAACAAAGTATTCTCTCTCCTCAACAGGTTTTACTTTGGTATTTTTAATCTTAACGATATATCCGTCTTCTACTTTCTCAACACTTGCCTTTCCGGTAATTTCTGCAACCGGTGCCAAATTCTTAGGTCTTCTTACTTCAAAAAGCTCTTCAACACGAGGCAACCCTTGCGTCACGTCTGACATAACGACTCCTCCAAAATGCTTAACCCGCATCGTAAGCTGTGTTCCAGGCTCACCAATTGACTGGGCAGCGATAACTCCAACTGGTGTTCCCAGATCCGCTCTCTTGTATGACGAGAGGTCCCATCCGTAACAGGCAGCACACATACCGTATTTGAGACGGCAGTAAATAGGGGTTCTTACTTCTGCTGAAGTTACGCCATCATCTTTAAGGATTTCATTCAGTTTTTCGTGGTCAATGTCATCGCCCTTCTTTACATACACCTTCTTTGTTTTCTTTGAGGAAATGTCCTTCAGAGCAACACGGCCCAGAAGCATATTCACAAGAGGGGTGATATTTTCTTTACTCTCAAGAGACACATGATACCCCATTGTAGTTCCACAGTCTGCTTCACGGATAATAACGTCGTGGGTAACGTCCACCAAACGTCTCGTCAAATATCCTGCATCAGCGGTCTTAAGAGCAGAGTCAGTAAGACCTTTTCTCGAACCACGGGCTGAATTGACGTACTCAAAAATTGAAAGACCTTCACGGAAATTCGATTTGATAGGAAGCTCGACAATACGTCCTAGTGGGTCGTAAATAAGACCTCTCATAGCAGCAAGCTGCTTAATCTGGTCTTTTCCAGCCCTAGCTCCTCCTGAATCTGCGATGATCCGAACAATGTCATTTTTAGCAAATAAATCCCATGTGAGGTTTGCCATTTTCTCGGTAACCTCAAGCCAAACGTGATTCATGAGCCTCTTCTGCTCGGAGAGAGTGATAAGACCCTGTTGGTATTCATTTTCAATATTTTGAATTTGCTTTTCAGCCTCGTCGATAAGGGACTTCTTGTTATCAAGCATCTTCAAATCAAATGTTGATACTGAAATTCCGGAAAGGGTTGCAGCATAAAATCCAATTTCTTTAATCTTATCTATAAGATGAGCTACTTCATCCTCGGAAATATCAACCATAGCCTTAGTTATGATCTCACGGATAGTTGAAGCTTTAATTTCTTCATTTACAAATCTCATTTTCTGGGGCAATGCCTCGTTGAACATGACCCGTCCGAGAGTAGTCTCAAGCACTTTACCGTCAAAACGTATCATGATAGGTTCTCGAAGTGAAATCTTCTTAAGAGAAAGCGCCAAATATGCTTCTTTTGAGTCAGAGAATATAGGAAGATTTTCCCGTCTCTTCGACTCATCAATTGAGGTAAGGTAGAACATACCCAATGCCATTTCTTTATTCGGAAGCGTGATTGGATTTCCGTCAGCCGGCTTCAAAAGGTTGGATGCAGGCATCATAAGCTTTATTGCCTCTTCTTGCGCACGCGATGAAAGCGGTACATGAATAGCCATCTGATCTCCGTCAAAGTCGGCATTGTATCCTGCACAAACGCAAGGATGGATTTTGATAGCACTTCCCTCAACAAGCACCGGATAGAATGCCTGGATACCAAGCTTATGAAGGGTCGGAGCGCGGTTGAGAAGCACCGGATGGTTCTTTGTAATCTCTTCTAGAATATCAAAAACCTCAGGTGGTCTTTTTTCAATATAACGCTTTGCAGCTTTTGCATTCGGAGTGGTAAGTCCGCGGGCAATAATTTCACGGATAACAAATGGCTTAAAGAGTTCAAGAGCCATTTCTTTCGGAAGTCCGCATTGGTTAAGGGATAACTCTGGACCCACAATAATAACCGAACGTCCGGAATAATCGACGCGCTTTCCGAGAAGGTTCTTTCTGAACCGGCCCTGCTTTCCTCTCAAAACGTCTGACAATGATTTAAATTGTCTTTGGGTCGATGAAGCACGAATAGAAGTATCGATAAGATAATCAACAGATTCTTGAAGCATTCTCTTCTCATTTCTCAAAATGATTTCAGGAGCACCTAGGGAAATAAGATGGTTAAGCCTGTTATTTCTATTGATGACTCTGCGATACAGGTCATTCAAGTCGGAAGTTGCAAATCGTCCTCCGTTAAGTTGAACCATAGGCCGCAAGTCCGGCGGAAGGACAGGCAAAACTCTTAAGACCATTGATGAAAGGTCAAATCCTGCTTCGTTGATAGCTTCAATAAGGTGGAGGCGTTTCAAAAGCTTCAATTGTTTTTGTCCTGAAGATTTTTGCTCCTCTTCTCGCAGCTCTCCAATGATTTTTGGAATATCCATCTCTTCAATAGCATGAAGAATAGCGGATGCTCCTGTCTCTACCTCAAAGAATATGATGACATCATACTCCAAAAGTCTTACATATTCTTCCTCTGAAAGGACATCCCAAGGTTTTAATCCTTTTACAATGTCGTTGATACGTTCAAATATCTCTTCAATTCTTCCACCTTCATTTTCAAGTCTCTTATCAAGAGCTGCATTCTTTTGTTTGTAGTTGACTCTTTGTTCCTCTAGAACTAATTCCTTCCGTTCTTTTTTAAGTGTTGATTCGGTTTCCTTAAGTTTTTCTTTCTCCTCACTTGCAAGTCTTGCCTTTTCATCCTCAATCGTCTTCTTAAGTTCGGAAAGACGAGCTTGTTTTACTTCTTCAAGCCTGCTTTGAGCCTCTTTTCTTTTCTCCTCATCAATTGTAGTAACGAGGTACGAAGCGTAGTAAATAATAGACTCAAGCTCTTTTTGAGAGGTACCAAGAAGCGTTGAAAGCTTTGAAGGTGAACCTTTTGAGAACCATACGTGTATTACGGGTGCGGCAAGAGTAATATGCCCCATTCTCTCGCGTCTGACTCTGGAGTATGTAACCTCAACACCACATCGGTCACAAACAATCCCTTTGTATCTTATTCTCTTGTACTTTCCACAGTAACACTCAAAATCCCTCGTAGGACCAAAAATCCGCTCATCAAAAAGGCCGTCTTTTTCTGCTCTGAAAGTTCTGTAGTTGATGGTTTCAGGCTTTGTAACTTCACCGTATGACCAATTTTTAATGTCATCGGGTGATGCTACGGTTATTCGAAGTCCTTCAAAGTCAGCGATGTTGATAACATCGTTCTTCCGTTGAACTGTCTTTGATGTAAACGCTCCGTCTCTGTATTGTTGATTATTATCTTGTGGTTCCATATGTTCTTTGCCTTTAGGCTTCTCCTCCTTCTTCAGCGGCAATATCTGCTTCGGTCGGTTCTGTTTGCTCTACTGAATCAGAAATAAGCTCAGCTGTCGCCGTTAATTCTGCTTCCGGTGTCAAAACCTCGTCTGTCTCATTTGTCTCAACATCTTCGCTATCAAGTGCCTCTTTCAATTCTTCAGCCTCTTTCTTTACTTCCTCCCCCGCATCAGTGGTATCTTCGTCATCCTCATCGGCAATGACTGCTTGAGTCGGCTGGATATTCATACCCAAAGACTGAAGTTCGCGGATAAGAACCTTGAATGATTCTGGCACCTTTGGAGTTGGAATATCAACTCCTTTAATTATAGCTTCAAATGCTTTAGCTCTTCCGGCAACGTCATCGGACTTGATGGTCAACATCTCCTGTAATGTATATGCTGCTCTGTGTGATTCAAGAGCCCATACCTCCATTTCTCCAAGCCTCTGTCCTCCCATTTGAGCTTTTCCACCAAGAGGCTGTTGAGTGACAAGAGAGTATGGTCCTGTCGAACGTGCATGAGTCTTATCCTCAACCATGTGGATAAGCTTCATGATATACCCGATTCCAACGACTACATTATTCTCGTACGCATCTCCGGTTCTAGCATCGAACAATTTTACTTTAGCATCGGCAGGAAGTCCAGCTGCTTTGAGAAGTTCGAACAATCTGTCTTCAGATGTTTTCTCAAAAACGGGCACTGCGATTTTGTCTCCCAAGCGCTTTGCTGCCCAACCGGCATGAGCTTCAAGAAGCTGTCCCAAATTCATACGTCCGAGTACCGAAATTGGGGAAATGATGATATCAACCGGTGTGCCGTCTTCAAGATAAGGCATATCTGAAGCGGGAACAATCTTTGAAATAACACCTTTATTGCCGTGCCGTCCTGCGAGCTTATCTCCGACAACAACATGCCGAAGCTGCGCGACCTCGATAAGAAGTTTTCTAATAGTTCCTGGCTCCAACTCATCCCCTTTATCTCTATCCAGCACTTGAACTGAAGTTACAATTCCATGCTCACCGTGAGGCATTCTGAGTGAAGTGTCTCTTACCTCCCGTGCTTTTTCTCCAAAAATTGCTCTCAAAAGTCTTTCTTCTGCTGTCAGCTCAGTTTCTCCTTTTGGCGCAATCTTTCCTACAAGAATATCGCCCGGATTAACTTCAGAACCGACAACAACTATACCTTCTTCATCCAAATTCGCCAAATCTTCCTCTGCAACATTTGGGATGTCCCGTGTTGTTTCCTCAGGTCCAAGCTTTGTATCAACAACAGTCGCTTCGTATTTTTCAATATGAACAGAGGTAAGCTCATCGTCTTTTACGAGCCTATCGGAAATAACAATAGCATCCTCGTATCCAAGACCATCGTATGATGCATAGGCAATAAGCAAATTCTTTCCGAGCGCCAATTCTCCATTGTCAGTTGCAGGTCCATCGATAAGAACATCTCCTTTTTTGATTTTCTGTCCCGCAAAAACGACGGGTTTTTCTGAAAAGTAAGTGTTTTGAGCGGTTCTTTTGAATTTTTCAATATCATATTCCATCTTTCCATTTTTACCTTCAACAACTACCTTATTTGCATCGACAAATGTAACCTCTCCATCAAATGGTGCTTTAACAACCCGTCCCATCGCCTCTGCAACTGTTGCTTCCATACCTGTTCCCACTACTGGCGATTCGGTCTTTACCAATGGTACGGCCTGACACTGCATATGAGTACCCATGAGAGCTCTGTTCGCTTCGTCATGATCTACAAAAGGAATAAGGGAAGCACTTGTACCAACTACTTGACGCGGAATAACATCAATGTATTCAATTTTGCTTCTTTCTACCTCAAGATATTCTCCTCTGTAACGCGCCGGAACCAATTCGTCTACGATATATCCTTTATCATCAACGGCAATATCTGCGTGGGTAATATATTTGTCTGACTCCACATCAGCATCAAGATACTCAATTTCGTCAGTTACTCTTGAAACAGTCTTTCCACCCTTCTTCTCCTGCGTTACTTTCCGATAGGGAGCCTCAAGAAAGCCGAATTCATTAACTCTTGCATAAAGTGCGAGGTAAGTAACAAGACCAATATTTGGTCCTTCAGGGCTTCTGACAGGACAAATCTTTGAATATTGAGATGCATTAATATCGCGGATAGAGAACGATGCTCTTTCCCGAGAAATACCACCGGTTCCCATAACTGTAAGTCTTCTTAAATTGTCAATTTCTGCGAGCGGATTAGTTTGGTCGAGGATTGCTGAAAGCTGTGATGTTCTGAAGAATTCATTGATGGCTGCAATAATAGGATGCGCGTTGATAAAGTGAGACGGAGAATATATCTCCTCTGTTGAGGTAAGAGACATCTTTTCCTTAATGATTCTTTCCAAACGAAGTGCGCCGACTCTGAATGCGGTTGTCTGGACTAATTCTCCCACGCTTCTGACACGCCTGTTTGCCAAATGATCAATGTCATCAACCTTTCCTTTTCCTTGTGACAACCCGATAAGATATTTAATGATTCCGACGATATCCTCAACCGCTAAGGTCGCAACATCGAGGGAAACATTTTCATTAAGTCCGTTTAATTTTTTATTGATTTTGTATCTTCCCACCCGAGAAAGATCATATCTTCTCCTATCAAAAAATGTATCTCTGAAGTTCTGTCGAATAGTATCAATAACAACCGGCTCACCCGGATTTAATTTCTTGAAGATTTCGATAAGTGCGTCTGTCGAACCCTTTGCTTCATCTTTCTCGAGTGTATTCTTGATAACTTCCTCGGCACCCTCAGTGTCTTTGAATTTTGCATAAATATCCTCATTTGCCTCAATACCAAGGGCCTTAAGAAAAACAGTTCCCAAGAATTTCTTTCTTCTGTCGATTCTAACAACAATCATGTCTGTTCTTGTTGTTGAAATCTCAAGCCATGATCCGTGAACAGGTCTCAGTTCTGCGGTATAGAGAGTCTTTCCAGTTATGGGATCTTCAGCGCCAGTAAAGAAAACACCTGGTGAACGTACGATCTGATTGACAATAACACGCTCAATTCCGTTAACAATGAAGGTTGCCCTGTCAGTCATCTTTGGTACTTCACCCAAAAATACTTCCTGCGATACTTTCTTTCCGGTTTTTTTATTGAGGAGTGTTGCTTCTACAGTGAGAGGAGAAAAATAGGTAAGACCTTTTCGCATTGCGAGATCTTCGGTGATTTTTGGCTCGCCCAACCTATATTCGCCAAGCGATAATTCCCAATTTTTTCCAGTAAAATCTTCGATAGGAGAAATTTCATCAATCACCTCACGGATACCCTCACGGATGAACCAATCATAACTTTCTTTTTGAATCCCCAAAAGATCCATTTCGGGCAACCTTTCAACTTGTTTGCCCCAATATTGTCGTAGTTTTGTTTGTTTTGCCATCTGGAATTGATTTGAAGTAAACGCTTACCTTCATCACACGAAAAAAAACGATGAGTGTATCAACACCCATCTTTTTTTTACATGTTGTTTACATATACAGTATTATAAGAACTTTGTCAAGACCCTCTTTATAACTTGAGTTCAAATTCACCTCAAGAATTTGTCGATATTTTTATTGTGTTCTGACAGTGTTTCTGCAAAATGCAGCTTACCCTTGGAATCATTTACATAATATATATAATTTGTCTTTGATGGATTGGCAGCGGCCCCAATTGCAGAAAGCCCAGGATTACATATAGGCGCAGGAGGCAATCCCGGATGGATATATGTGTTATATAGAGAAGGAATTTTAAGCTGGGCAGCCGTCGGCTCATTCCACCACTTTTTTGAGGAAGGATTATATCCATATATATATTGTACCGTTGCATCGATTTGAAGGGCCATTCCTATATCGAGCCTATTATTGATAACAGAAGCAACATTTGGTCTATCATCGGCAAATTTTGCTTCACGCTCGATGAGGGAGGCTACCGTTACAATTTTTTGAAGACCTGGTGTGTCTTTAGACAAACCAACTGTTCCGATTTTTGTATAGAAATTATTGGTGAAAATAGAAATAATGCTACCAATATCTGCGTCTTTAGGAATAAGATACGTATCGGGGAAAAGGTAGCCCTCTTCACTTTTCAATTTCTCAATCCATGTTTCTTGAAAGGTGGGAATACTCTGCTTCAAAATAGCCGCAATTTCTTCTGCTCTATATCCTTCGGGAATGGTGACCCAAATATCAATTGTTCCATGACCCAATGTATCCATAATTTTTGGAAGATCCATCGAAGGAGACAACCGGTAGGAGCCTGCTTGTATGTTTTTATCTAAATTGTTCTGTTTTATATAAATGAAGAAAACAACAGGGTCCTTTATAAGACCTTCTGCCTTCAATTCGTTTCCTACTGTTCTTATTGCAGTCCCTCTTGGAATAACAAACATCTTTTCGCTTTTATCCTTCGGGTTGACTGCTGAAATACCATTTTTCCACCATGCAAGAAACCCAAAAAACAGAATAACGATGATAACAAGCAGGATAAAGCCTTTTCTCATAAAAACTTCAAACATTTTACCATAGGAATTTCATCCCTACTCTATCTCATAAATCGGGAACATCTCAAGAGAATCAGTAGCCTCGTGAAGTCTGTGTTCTGTTTCACTGTACATATCAAACAATGTATCACGCACCCCAACCGCATCTCCTATTTTTTTGTGTAAATATAGTCCGGCTTTATGGTCCTGGGGAGCTCCCAAAACTTTTGCAATAATTGTAAGATTGGTACTTTTAATGCCTTTCACTATCCCTTTCTTGTCTGATTCGGCTGCTTTAGTGAAAGGTCCTGCATGGAGCTCGTCAGATGATATGGTCGGATCGCCCTTTTGTGCTGCAACTATTTCCATCATTTTTTTATGTGCTCTGCCTGTTACTAAAATGTCATTTGCCCAGGCGAAAGTATCCGAATATTTTGAAGCTTCTTCCTTTATCTGACCTTCTGCGTCATCAAGGCACAGAGCAAGAAGTTGTGCTGCCAAATCCAGCGATTTCTTCTCCAGCTGCATGGGCCTATCCTCCTTTTGCTCTAAAACCTTCAACGCATCCCGGGCTTCCAATAATGGCCCAATACCGTTCCCGGCTGGCTCCGAAGCATGACTTACGTTTGCTTCGAGCTTGATACTGAACCTCTTTGCAAGATATTTGAATTTTCTGGCCAGACTTTCCGCATCTTCCTTGTGATGCACTTTCATGGTCGTACCATAGGGTATGTCAATAACAACATGATTTGAACCAAACGCTACTTTTTTTGCCATAACAGACACGAGTATTTTGTCATAGCTTTCAAGAGCTAAAGGCTCCTCAACATGAATTATTTCATCATCTGCAGGTGCTATCTTAAAACTCCCCCCCCATACAATACACGCGTTTGTTTTTTCAACGATTTCGTATATTTCTTTTTCATCAAATGTCACTTTTGCTATGGTTTCCATCGAATCGGCTGTCCCCGCCGGAGTTGTGATGGCGCGCGACGAACTTTTGGGTATAGTAAAACCAGCTGAGGCAACTATCGGCACTACAATCATGGTCGCACGGGTGCCAGGGAGTCCACCAATAGAATGTTTATCGGCAACGATGCCTTTGAAATGCAAATGTTCACCCGTCTCAACCATAGCCTTTGTGAGGTAATAGATTTCATCATAAGTAAATCCTTTTGAATACCCTGAAGCGGCAAAATAGGTAGTAAGCACGTCACCAAGCCTATCATGGGCAATTTCGTCCATTATGGCATAAATCTCTTTATAGGAAAGTGTTTTCCCAACCAACTTCTTTTGTATCGCTTTTAATGCTTCTTCGTTATTTGTCATACTCATCCTCCACCCCTGAATGATTCAAGTGCGGTCCTGAAAAATCCTCGGACTATGCGCATCGTATGGTAAAAAATGAACATTAGTATTTGCTGCAGTGCCGGCCAAATGTTGTAAAAAAAACGGTATATGCGCTCTTTCCATACCTGTAGTGCATGTTCTTTTTGCAATTGTTGCTCGTTATATTGTGAATAACCTTGTTGATTTGGATCCATTCTTATAACTATATATCAAATGTAATAGTTTCAAAACTAACTCTCAACCAAGCTTGCCCTCACTACTAGTCTTTTCCATGTAGTACCAGGAGGAGTACAGGTTATGATAGTAATGTAGCTATTATCATATGCTTGAGAGAAAATATTGGGATCATTTGAGTCGGTAATGGTCCTTGAGAACACTTTATAGTGATAATCCTGACCATCAACAGTCAAAACAATCTCATCACCATCTTTTATCAAGTGAAGGTGTGCAAAGACCGCCATGTAATTTTTCGGGTCAAACCATTGAGGCAATGTTGAATGGCCGAATATTACCGATGTACCGTTCTCAATAGGACTTTTTGAGGTTGAAAAATACTGGACCATATGTTTTGAAAGGTCGAAATCAACAGCTGAAACTTTCATATGAGAGATGTTCTGAGACGGAATTGACAGATCATATTCTGAAACTTTTTGAAGCGCTTTTTTGTCCTTTCTTACATTGGGAAACCAATTCCTTGCATCTGCGAAATTTGCAGTCATGTTGGAAAGACCCGATGCGAAAAGCCCTTTCATCGATGAGTTGTCTCCCAAAACAAACCGTTGAGGAAGCGGCGCTTGAATATCATTTCCTGCGAATGCCGATGAAAGATAAAGGTGATATGAAAGAACCGGGAAAAAAAAGTACAACAGTGTAATAAAACCTACCGTAATGCTCATTATCCCGATTATTTTTTTCCGCTTCTTAAAAAAACGGACATTTTTTCCGTATGAATACCGATGCATAGAAAATTGTTATTGGGTTTTAAGTTCGACTTTTATATTGCCTTTATTAAGAGAGACCAAAGAAGGCAAATAAGGAAGTTTGTTAGGAAATACGATTGACACATCAGATATGCCGGATATCCCTTTTAGCTTTGCAATAGCATCCTTTTCACTCTTTCCGGAAATAAGTTGAGGGATTTTGTTTGAATCGATTTGTGGTCTAAAAACAGCATTGAATGAAAGTTTTGCGCTGACATCATTCTTGTTTTGTTGAATTTCTGAAATTTTTATCGAAGAGTCAGGCTCAGATAATCTGAAATCTGCGGGAACATTGAAATTATTCGACGTTGAGATGAATTTGGATAATTCCTCTTTTTTATAAACCCCTAAAGTATACTCCACTGTTGCAGAAAGCTTTACATTCTTTGCTTCATCATCTGCTTTTTTATCAAATTTCTTTTCTTTGAAATCAGCGGTTAAATATGAAGGAATCATTGCCTCATCTGCTGATAGTTTTGATGACGCTTGGGAAGATGCTTTCTCAAAAAGTCGTTTTGTAACTGTATCCTCAAGGCCCTGTAAATCTTTCTTTGAGACTACCTGAACTTCTTCTTTTGTTCCCCCTGAAAATGCGCTGTCATTCCTTCCGAAAAGGTCTGATGTTGGTGTGCCTTTGATAGTGAAATTTGTTGCCGAAGGAATATTGTATTCTTTACCGAAATTCGAAGCGGTCACTTTTACTTGTGCGTTTGAAAAAGAGGTCGAAAAAGAACTTGTAGAAGCAATAGATACCGCATCGTTAAGCGTGAAATTAAGGTTATTAGAGGAGGTAACTATTGTTCCTTTATCCAGTTGCTTGGGACTTTCGGTTTTATTGAAGAGAGTGATGCTTCCAGTCGCTTTCTGTCCAGTATCTTTTTGACCGGTTGTCTCTTGCGACTCTTCACCTTGAACCTCCTCATTTAACGTTGATATTTTTAACGTTTTATCCGAAAAAGAGGAATTACCACTAGTTGTAAGGGTGATGTCTAAAGAGTCTTGCGTAAACGCCTTCTGATCCGTAAATACAATAACGTCTGTCTTAAGATAGACCAGGTAATATAAAGCTAAAACTCCCAAAACAGCTATGAGGGCAATGATTGGAATAACGAGCCTTCTTCCGCTTCCCAAAAAATGAGGAATTTTTGCAAAAGTATTGGGAGTAAAAAATTCAGATAAAAAAGGTAGAATTCCTCCGCCTATTTTTTTTCTGGCTACTTCCTTTTTAGCGTGAGGTTCATCTTCTTCATACAGTTCTTCGTCTTCCCCATTTGACTGCTCTACTCCATGATGTTTTACGATAATTTGGTTATCAGCAACTTCTTCTTTGAAATCAAATTCATCTTTCTTTGGGGGAGTGACATGTATCGGCTCTTCATTCTTTGCTTCGGCAATATCTGCATCCTTCACAAAACCAAAAAGGTCGCTACTGGTGCTCACTTCCTCCTCGTCTTCCCCAATCTCCTCATTCGTTGAAACGGCAACATCCCCCCGCAACGTCACATTAAGTTGTGAGGCAACACCGCTCACAATTGCCTCATTCTCAAAGCCTTTTTCAAGAATTGCCACCTGTGGAAGATGCATGAAAGGGAGATCTTTTGTCCAGTGATGCGATAAGAATTTCTGTTGAATGCTTTCCGACTCTTTCGTATGTATAAGGACAATCTTCGAGGGAAGAACATCCAGACTCGTTACATGTCCTAAAAGCTTTTCGACCGTCGTCTCCACACTGTTCTCAACAACGCCATGTTTGATATCGATAATATTTCCGCCTCTCACTACAAAAACGGTAATGTACCTCTCAGAAACTTCAACAAAAATGCCACTTATTGGTGCGCCTTCTTTTTTCTGCAAAAAGGCAATAATTGCCTCAATTGAAACGATGAAACCCATGGGGGTTAACGCGAGCTCAATACTGATTTTCTTAAGCTGCGTAAGTCTCTCTGTTTTTATTTTTCCTTCTTCAACCCATGAATAGGGAACCGCAAATATCGTCTTCTCAAGTGTTGCATTTTCAGGAAGACTAAGCTCTAATTTTGATATCACCTTGTCGCTTGCAACAACCAAATCTTCAACTGCTGCATCCTCAAGGTCAATAGGAACTTGGTGGGATGCCAAAATAATAAGTGTTTTCTCCTGCTCCTTAAAAAGGATAGAAGATACCTTATCGCTTTCAAAAATTAAAGAAAGAAAGAATTCGCTTGTTACTGTTTTTGTAAGAAATGGTATGGCAGGAAGACGCATAATTGTACGTGTTCCCCGTTTATGTCACCTTCGCGTAAATTCGACGGACTCCACGGGCAACCCCTTCTTCTTTTAGTATATCAAAACTCTTGATAATACCCGTATGTTCAACGTGTGGACCACCACAAAACTCGACGGAATATGCATTATTCCGTCGTCCTGAGCTTGTCGAAGAACCTCCAACAAAATATATCTTCACGTCTTCTGCGTATTTATCATTAAATAACCCAATTGCTCCCAAATCTCGCGCCTTCTGAAGAGGCATTATTTCAAAATGGACCGGCAAATCTTCCTTAATTTTTTCCAACACTATGGACTTTACTTTTTGCATCTCTTCATCTGTCAATTTTCTTTCGAACGTAAAATCGAATCTTACGCGTTCAGATGTGATATTACTTCCGGTCTGATGCACCGAATTTCCCAAAACATCTCTTAAAGCCTGGTGCATCAAGTGAGTGGCTGTATGCCCTTTTACAGTAAGCTCATTATGGTCGGCAAGCCCACCTGCAAATTTTTGTTCTGCTCCTTTTCGGGACAACTCCTGATGTTCTTTGATTTTTTCAGCCAGTTCTTTGTCATCAAATGCGTATCCAAGACTTTTCAGCTGGGTTGGACCAAGTCCGAATGATGTAATTGCTTTAAAAGCAACATCAGCTGAAATTTGGGTTACACCCATCAATTCGTCTCCTACCTTTACTTCGTCTTTCATACGGGCAATTTCTTTCTCTATCAACTTTTTTCCTCCGGTAAGTGCTTTTTGGTAGGTCTGTTCCTCTTCAAGTACTGTGTCTTTTATTTCTTCAAAATTTTCTTTTAAAACAGGGTCTGTTTCAGAATATTGGTCAACGATTTTTTCAATAATAGGCACTATCGTATCTCCATTGAGAAGATAAAAGTTGTCCAATCCCCGCCTGATGAGCCGCCTTAGGATATATCCTTGTTCTTTGTTTGACGGCTTTACACCGCTTGAACAAATAAATACCGCAGCTGTAAAGTGATCACAAATTATACGCATCTGCTGTGCATTTTCCTTGTACGATTTTGCCGTAGTGTTAGTGACCGTCTCAATTATCGGTTGAAATAAGCTTGACTCGAAAACATCCTGCTTGCTCTCTGTAACTGCTACCAAACGCTCCAACCCTCCACCAAAGTCAACATTCTGCTTGGGCAATTTCTCAAACCCATTTTCGCTCTTTATATATTGCATGAACACTGAATTTCCAATTTCAAGGTACCTTCCGCAATCACAATTCACATGACAATCCAGCTCTTTGAATGAGCTTTTCTCATGAAGATTCATATCCGCGCCGAAATCGTAAAAAACTTCGCTATCTGGACCTCCAGGTTCGCCCTCGGGCATTTTATCCGGTGTGCCGGATCGCGACCACCAGTTCTTTTCAACTCCATACTCAAGAATTCTTCCTTCAGGATTAATTCCTTTCTTTTCGAACAGTTCTTTCCAAATAGCAATGCTTTCCGTGTCTTTATCGATATTTCCATATCCGGAAAAAACTGTGACATACAATCTTTCCGGGTTCAAACCTAATTCATCCGTCAAAAATTCAAAAAACCAAGGGATTTGCTCCTTCTTGAAGTAATCTCCAAGTGACCAATTACCAAGCATCCTAAAAAATGTAGTGTGTCTGTTATCCCCAATTTCATCAATATCCTGCGCACGAAAACAATTCTGTGCGTTTACAAGCCTTACCCCCTGAGGATGCGTCTCTCCTAAAAGAAATGGCACTAAAGGTTGCATTCCCGAGGAGGTAAACAAAGTGGTTGGGTCATTAAGTGGAACCAGCGATGAGTTTTCAATTCGTACGTGTCCCCTTTTTTCAAAAAAGGCAATATATTTTTCAAGTATTTGATGGGCTGTCATAATGCCTCATATTGTAGCACGAAATTCTGCTTCAAACAAAAAAGTGTGAGGCAATTATTTTAATAACTCTGTGACATTTCACCCGGCGCAACAGGAAGAGGTTCGGGAGGCTTTTGCGTAATATAAACAATTTGTCCATTTTCAAGCTCCCTCATTTGACCCGTTGAATTTTGTTCCTCAAAACGGGCCCCGACGCCATCAAGATCTCTGCCGTAGACATTTTCAGCATTCTGCTTTCCGGCACCATCATGGCTTTTGGATGCAAGTTTTACTGCGGTATATCTATCTGTTATTTGACGAAGTATTCTCCTCAGGGTCCAGCTATTTTCCATTTTTCCCATTTTGGCAATAGACTCAACGACTGCTATACCAGACTCATCATCTTGGATACCGTCAACTATTTCACTTCCTTTCCCCTCTTCTATTTGATTTGCAACGGCTTCTGCCAATGCTGCCCCTGTCACTTCATGCCCCATGACAATCAACCGCTCAGCAGCTGCTATTGCTACCATTTCCCTATAGGTATTCACCTCGTTATCCTTATCAAAATAAAGGATGCCCTCTTCATCTTTTTCTGAACCATTCCTGAATTCTTGCTTTTCCTTTTTTCTTTTAAGAACCATTTCTCTTGCCTTCTCCTCAAGTGTTTTTTTCTTTTTCTTCTGCTCCTGTTTTTGTTCGAATTTAGGCTCTCCCTGTTGCTCTAAAGCTTGTTCTTGCCCTACAACAGTTGTAATTGCCTCTCTCGCTTTTGCAAGCGACACCTTCTCTTGTTGAGCAAGTGTAGTAGCAAGAGCGTCCTGCGCAACTGCTACTTCCACTTCCACTTCAACTTGCGTTAATGGTTTTGTTATACCCTCTGTTTTTACTTGCTCTAGAACTTCCGTTACCGGTTGGGTTTCAACCTCATGCTCTACTTGCGTTGGAGTTTTTGTTCCAGCCTTAGTTTGTAAAGCAACTTCTGTCTCGGTTTTTGCATGAGCCTGCGGTGCAACTGCCACTTCAGGCTCTGTATTAACTGCTACTTCTACATCATGAAGTTCCGATTGCAGTTCGGCTTTTGGCTCTACACCTACTTGCACAGCTTGTTCCTCCTCCATCTCATAAGCATGCTGAGAAGTTTTTTCTTCAACCTCATGTAAAACATCAACCGGCTCTCTGTGAAGCCCTGAAGGCATTGTGTAAAAAGCATTCTCTTCTTCTGGCATTTCAGTTTTTACCTCTTCTTTTATTTCTTGTTGCGGCAGTTGGGCTTTATAGCTGTCAACCGGTTCTTCTCTAACTGGCCTATTTATATCAATCAAAGGTTGTGGCATTTCAAAACTATTGATGTCTTTAAACATTAAATTTTTTTCGTGAGGTTTTACTTCGATGTTAAATTCATTCTTTGAGTTATCAGATGAAAAAACGTGCTCCTCAGCTTGCGGAACATTCACCGGCTTTGAGATATCTATAAGTGGCTTTTCGTGAGAAAATTCATGAGGGTTTTTGAAAATTGATTCAGTATTTCCCGGTTTGAAATCTGCCAATCCTTTTGATGAAAAGCTGTTATTAACTTGAATTCCGAATTCGCCTGCCGGTTGAGAAGTTGTATTTCCTATGTCTCCCGCAGGGACAGTCATCGTGGTTACCCCACCTGCGGATGCACCTTCACTATGTTCCATAGTGAGTACATGATAAATCTAGGGGAACCAATGAGCTTGACGGCAACCTAACAAAACTCTAACAAGAAGTCTTACAAGAGACTCAGTAGCCGTTCATCCCAATCATCTGAATTTATATTTTCAAACTCCGAATATGCAACATTTACTTTTTTCCAATTTTTTTTGATGTAATCTTCCAGCAGTTCAATTGTAAAAAAGTGATTTTTCCGCTTGGCAATTCTTTTCTTGTGAAGCTCGTCCGGCGCGGTTACCAAAATAAGTTTTATATTCCCCTGAAATGAATTTCTAACCAAATTTCTTGATGCGTTGTCGGGCAAGGAATCAGCAACGGCTATATTTTCATGATGTTTTTGCAGGTTTTTGATGTGAGTTATAATCCTCTCAAGTTTTAAGAGCCTATCCTCAACAGAAAAACTTTTATGTAACAGTTTTTCTCTGTCTTCCTCTGTCAAATAATCATCTGCATCGATGTATGGAAATTTTTTTAACTGAGATAATTTCTTGGCACAATAATCTTTTCCAATCCCAGGGTATCCAAAAAACCAATATATCATTTTGCAATAAATTCTTTGAGAGGACAATCTGTGTGTTTGCATGATGCCTTACAAAAAGTTCGTCCATAGTAAATTAAACCCAACCCAAATTCTCTCCAGTCGGATGACGGAATAATTTCCATCAGGTCTTTTTCGATTTTGACCGGATCCGAGTTTTTTGTTAAACCAAATAAATTTGAAAGTCTTTTAACATGTGTATCAACGACAATTCCTTCTGATTTTCCGAAAGCCTCCTGCAAAATAACGTTTGCAGTTTTTCTTCCAATAAAAGGCAATGCGATGAGCTCTTCCATGGTTTGAGGCATTCTACCCCTGTATTTTTCCGATACGATTTTTGCCGCTTCCAAAATAGCTTTTGCCTTTCCTTTGTGGAAATTTATACTTTTTATATCAGCATCAAACTCATCATATGTCGCATTTTTGTAATCACTTAACGTTTTGTATTTTTTGAATAAACTTTCCGTTACTTTATTTACCCCCACATCAGTTTGCTGGGCCGATAATGCAACAGCTACATACAATTCCCATGGGTTGGAGTGATTAAGAGGAGTCTTTGGGTTTGGAAATAATTTTTTTAGCTCTGTTACAATTTTTTCAGATTTTTTCTTAGCCATTTTATTTATCAATAATTGATGCAAGTGTTTTTGCTAACTTTTCAGGATCATGCCGCAAAAACATGCCGTCTCTCAAGAAATCCCCTGTCACAACTCTTTTATCATTCCCCAAATCGTTCTCTACGAATTCAACTTTTTCTTCTTCATATCTTTTTACTATCTCACCAGTTGGCCTCTCTGTGTTAACAGTTACCAAATCAATGCGCCCATGTCCCAGATATTCTTCCATTTTATCGACAAAATCATGTGCTTTAAAACCGTTTGTTTCCCCGAATTTTGTCATAATGTTAACGTTATACACAAGTTTTGCTTTAGATATTTTTATGGCATCGGCAATTCCTTTTACAATTAAATTGGGGAGAATAGATGTATATACGTCCCCCGGCCCAAGCACAATAATATCTGCTTCCTGAATTGCTTTCACTGCATCCGGATTGGCATCCACCTCAGGTTTGAGAAATATATTTTTTATCTTGAGGGTTCCATCGTGTTTTGGAATATCTATGTTTGTTTCTCCTTCAATTTGAGTGCCATTACTTAATGTCGCACAAAGACGGGTGCGGGTTAATGTAACGGGAATAACCTCACCATTGATATTAAGAACTTCGCCCGCCTCTTTTACAGCACTCGCAAAATCCCCTGTTATCTTCTCAAGCGCAGTCAGAAGCAGATTCCCCATACTATGCCCCTTAAGTGACGACTCTTCCCCGAACCGGAAATTAAAAAGTTCCGATAAAACTTTTTTGTTGGAATCGGAAAGCGCGATAAGCGCACGACGTATGTCTCCAGCAGGAAGTGTTCCAAACTCCTCTCTTAGTACTCCAGTTGAACCGCCATCATCAGCCATACTTACAACTGCAGAAAGATGGTATGGGAATTTTCTAAGACCGGTCAGAACGGTAAATCCTCCCGTTCCACCACCGATAAAACATACACGTTTTGACATACGCATGAAGCATTGTATACCTCTTAAGAAAAACAAGCAAACCTTATTTCAGAAGTTTTATGTACCCTCCCTTATAGTTGGGGTGTTCGGATTTATACTCATCTCCGTGTCCAATGTCCTCAACGATAGGAATGTTTTTGCTACATAGTCCTTTTTTCATGCAGTCCTCAGGAGTCCATACATCGTACTGAATGTCGCAAAGATTTACGAATTTTTTTACCCCCATGGCTTTTGCAGACACTCCTCTGTTAGCCGCCACACAGCCGACACCCACGATTTTCCCACCGGCTTTCTCAACCGTTTCGATAGTTGCTTTGATGGAAAACATTTGATTGATAATGTCTTCCAAAATCAACACTTTTTTCCCTTTTACTGCTTCCAAAAACCCTTGCCTTTCAAATGCAAATGCTTTTTGTTCGGATGATTTTACTTTGTCTGCCCATACCCCTTTTACTTCTTTTTTTAACAAACGAGACAGATAATATGCACCCCAGTGGGAAAAAGGGATAGCACCAACAGCCGGACTAACAACAACTTCAACTCCTGTACTTGCAAACTCCGAAACGAGAGCTTTTATCATCTTCGAAACCAACAGCACATTTGGCATCAGAGGGTCTATATTGCAGTAACCTGCCAGATGCTTTCCACTTACACCTACAAAGTGACCTTCATAAATGCATCCTATTCTTTCAAGTTCTTTTTTTACATTCATACTTTGCTTAGATATTTTTTTATTTCATCAGACAATTTTTGCGTTTCACTTCTTGCCTTATCCGCAAAATCATCACTCTCCGATGCAAAGATGATACCACGGGAGGAACTTATTATCATCCCTCTATTTTTACTATCCTTTCCATTTATTATCGTCTTTTCCAAATCTCCACCTTGTGCTCCAATTCCAGGAATTAGAATAGGAATGTCCCCAACTATTTTTCTGATAATTTTGAACTCTTCAGGATATGTCCCTCCTACCACAAAACAGATATTACCGTTCTCATTCCATTCAGAAATTACTTTTTGTGCGATTATTTGGCACAGAGGCATTCCATTGACCTGCAAATCCTGAAACTCACCGCTTCCCGGATTTGATGTCTTGCAAAGGATAACCATACCTTTCTCTTTCATACTCAAAAAAGGTTGCAAAGCCTCTTTCCCTAAATAAGGATTGAGTGTAACTGCATCAGCTTTCAGATAATCAAAAATGAACTTCACATACCCTTCATTGGTACTGCCTATATCTCCTCTTTTTGCATCCAAGATAATCGGAATGTCTGAATATTTTTGAGAGATATATTCACAGGTTTGTTGTAATTCTCCTATTCCAACAGCTCCTTTTGCCTCGTAGAATGCAGCGTTGGGTTTGTAACAGGCAACAAGGTCGTGAGTTTCATCGATAATCGCTTTGTTGAATTCGAAAAAATTACCTTTAGTTATTTCCGGAAGTTTATCAAGAACAGGGTCAAGCCCGATACAGACAAATTTACCCTCATTCCATTTCTTTTTTAGTTTCTGAATAAATTCCATCTCTTACAAAAAAACTGCCTGAAAGGCAGTTTTTCAATTTATCTTCAAATTATATATCATTTTTTTCTAATTCCACGAAACAATCTACGTCGTTGCGGCTCACTTTTTTCGGCTTCTTTTTCCACCGCTACCCTCTCCTCCCGTTCTTGATGACTCTTTTCACTTTTGGTCATATCTAGCTCATCTTCATACACTTCTTCATCTTCACCATTGAGGATGTTTTCTATGTCTTCCATATCAATAGACTTACCGACATACTCAAGTCCATAATCGGTAAGATCTTTTAATATTTGTCTTCCTCTTTTTGTAGACACCAACGCTCCCACAGCACCACCGATAATAAGACCGAGTAGAAAGGAATTTAGTCCGTGTTTTTCTTGCATATCAATCTCTCCTTTTCTTCCTGAAAAATGATAACACTCTAACAATTGATCCAAGTGATGACGCATTATTAAAGACACCTGATACAGAATCCAAAGAATGGGAAACGCCATCGGCCACATGCTCCACGTCTTCCAATATGTTGTTGGTGCGCTTTAGTGTCTCGCGGAGATCTTTTAATATGTAAAACACCTGAATACCAAGGACAACAAAAAGGATGGTGAGAAGAACAATTACGAAGAGCAGAACGGCTTGGACAGTATCTATCATGGCTTTACAAACGTACCATGTGAAAATTTCAAAATCAAGAGAACAAAGTAGCTCGAAAGGTATATTGTCCGCTTTCTTTCAGAATACTTATTGCTACCTTACTTTCACATGAATTATTTTTTTCGTATTTTTTCCGTTTCTATTTTGAGAGGTGACAATAATAATTCTGTCTCCTTCGAAAAGATATAATGTCTTCTTAAATGTTCCGTCAAGTTGAACATATGATTCTTCGTTGTTGATAAGAACCGTCGCGTATGGGTCAGTCTTACCGGTCACTTCAACGATATTATTTCTGACCACAGTATTTTCTTTCGGAGCCGTAACTTCTAGCTTCGGTCCGAAGAAAAATGAATTATATTGAAAAGCAATGTATCCCAATATAACAATTACAACAAACGCAATAATGAAATTACGTGGAGTATATAATTTCCGCTTGATGAGTTTGTTATCCTTACTTTTGAAAGTAGGGAGTACTCTTCCCTGAACTCCCTCATATTCACGTCGAAAAAGTGCCGCAGCCTTATTCCTATCAACTCCCACGTACTGTGCGTAATTTTTGATAAAACCGAGCGCATAACTTTCTGAAGGAAGCTCAAAATACCTCCCTTCCTCTATTGCAATTAAGAACTGTTTTTTTATTTTTGTTGCTTTGACTACATTTTCCAAAGAATACCCTTTTTCAATACGGGCATCTTGAAGAATCTCAGAAATCTTACGCATATGAAAATTCGCTTTTATTCTTGGGTTTGGGCAGGACCGTTGAGGAATTCATCAGCATTTCTCACCAAAACATCCCTGGGTTTTGAACCATCCGCAGGCCCTACAACTCCCGCTTCTTCAAGTTGTTCTAAAAGCCTGGCAGCTCTGTTGAACCCAACTTGCAATCTTCGTTGAATAAGGGATGCGGAAGCTCTATCGTGCTGACTTATCATCCTGACTGCTTGTTCGAAAAGTTCATCGTGCTCATCCCCTCCAGTGCCGCTTACATTGATGCCTCCCCTTCCCTTGATGTTGACTGCTTGCTCAATGACTTCTTGCGTATATTCAACCGGGATTCCCTTTGATTTTATGAAATTTACGAGCCTTTTTACGTCTTGGTCTGACACAAATGTCCCCTGAATACGGGCAGGTTTTGCCTGATCTGGTGGAACAAAAAGCATATCTCCCCGCCCCAACAACTTCTCCGCACCTGGTCCGTCAATAATAACTTTTGAATCTATACCTGAAGAAACATTGAAGGCAATGCGACACGGAATATTTGCCTTAATAAGACCGGTAATAACATCAACAGACGGTCTTTGCGTTGCCAGCACTAAATGAATTCCTGTTGCCCGTGCCATTTGTGCAAGTCGCGCAATACTATCTTCAACCTCAACAGGAGCAAGTGCCATAAGGTCAGCAAGCTCGTCCATAACTATAACTATGTAAGGAATGGCCTGAAAGCCAGCAAGCTCGTTGTATGAGTCGATATTTTTAACACCAGCTTCTGCAAACTTCGTATAACGCCGGTCCATCTCTTTTAAAGCCCATTTGAGGGCAGATACCGCCTGCTCAGGCTCCACAACGACAGGCGAGAGAAGATGAGGTATTTCGTTGTATCCTGTGAGTTCTACTCTTTTAGGATCAATCATAATAAGTTTTACTTCAGATGGAGACGCACGAAACAAAAAGCTTGAGATAAAAGCATTCACCATGACTGACTTACCTGAGCCAGTCGTTCCGGCTATCAAAACGTGGGGCATCTTTGCAATATCCGCAACCACCGGCTCTCCACTCACATTCAGTCCCAATGGCACTGCAAGTTTTGATTTTGTTTCTTGCATCTTTTTTGACTCCAGCATTGTTCGGAGAGGAACAAGCTCAAGTGACTTATTTGGAATTTCGATTCCGACAAGACTTCTTCCGGGAATAGGTGCCTCAATTCTTATCTGTCCACCCGGTGCCTCTGTTGCAAGGGCCAAGTCATTGGCAAGGGTTGTAATGCGGGACAATTTTGTTCCCAAGGGAATCCGTATCGCATATTGAGTAACCGAAGGCCCAACGTTGATTTCTGCAACTTGTGCTTTCACCCCAAAACTTTGCAAAGTGCTTTCAATTGTTGCTGCAATTCTCTTTACGTCCCCGGTATCACGCTTTTTGTCTTTATTTTCAGTGAGAAGCGAGAAAGGGGGATATTCCCACATTCCCATTTCCAATGGCTTGTTAAGAATCATCTCTTCAGGCAAAATACCCTTCTTTGCTGGAAGTTGGGCGACTGCCGGTGCTGCAGACTTTGCAGGAGGCATACTGCTATCTTTTGCGTCAGACACGTTGACTGTATTTATCTTCACATCATCTCCGATGCCTTTTATCGTCATTGGCTGCATATCTGTCGCAAACTTATCCTTGGTCTTAAGGAGCGGCGTAACCCCTTTACCGACTCCGCTCCCTGCGCCTTTCACCGATTCAAAAATAAATGAACCAATTTCGGTAAAGGAAAGATTCATGCACACTACAAACCCGATAAATGCCCCCAAAGCAAAGAGCAAGACAGACAAAATCGGCCCGATAAGGTTGCTGATATAGTAAAAGAGGTCATGCCCCACCATGCCGCTCTGGAAAAGGCCCAAAATTGAAATGGTAAAAACAATAAATCCAATCGAAATGTTAGGTTTGGATAACGAATTTTTCATCTGCAGGATAAAAAGCGCGACGAGGATGCAGACGACAGGTATCAAAAATGAAAAAAACCCGAAGAAATTGACCAGATAGTCATTGAGGCTTGTCAGAGCACTCCCGTTGCGGGTGTAGCTGACAAAACTTGCCAAGGCAAAAAAGACAAGCCCAATTGCGGAAAGTGTGTAAACAGTTCCTTTTTTGAGTTTGAGGCCGGGGCTTCTTCTCTTATACGAACCTCTTTTTTTTACTTTTCTCTTCTTTGGCATACAAAAACAACACCCTTTTAAGAGTATTCTTGGTTACACCATAATAGTGAATTTGAAAGGGATAATCAAGTTAGAAGACAAACGCTTAATTTAATGATTCCATGCTTTTTCCCTGTATTCATTGATACACCGGTGAGTATTAAAATAAGCACCCAATGTTATCGCATGTTTCATGCGGGATATCCAGTCATGTCTTCCACCGTAATACAAAGGAATAATTTCATTTTGCAGTTTGTTATACATATCATCAATATCCTGTTTGTCATCATTTTGGGGGTTAACGCTAGGGTCATCGGGACCAATTGAAAACCCAGACAAGCTATCCATCTCGTATCCTTCAATCCACCACCCATCAAGGACGGAAAAATTTAGGACCCCATTCATCGCGGCCTTCATACCCGAAGTACCAGACGCCTCAAGTGGCCTTTTTGGGGTATTCAGCCACACATCAGACCCTCGGACCAGAGGACGTGCCAGCAGAGGTGAATAGTTCTCAAGATATACAACGCGGATTTTTCCTCGTAACTGACGGGATATTTCAATTATTTGCTGTACAAAATTCTGAGCGGATGAATCGTGAGGATTAGCCTTTCCACACTGGATAATCTGTATCTTTCCCTGACCGATTCTCAGCAATCTCTCGATGTCACTATATAAAAGTAACGGCCGTTTGTATGGGACGAGACGTCTTGCTAGGGAAATTGTTAGTGTATCAATATCGAAAAGCTCTGAAGGGGCAGGATTTTTTTGTTCATCTGCAGATGTTATAGAAGTTAGGTGGTGATTTACGTAATCCAAAAGTTTTCTCTTTTCCTCCTGATGAGCTCTCCACAACTGCTCATCCGGAATTTTTTCTATCGCTAGGGAAAAAACAAAAGGATTTATAACCCATTCGGGCAGATACTTGTCATACAGATTTGCAAGTTCTGTCCCGACCCATGTTCTATGATGCACCCCATTTGTTATTGCTTGAATTTGAAACTGAGGAAACATGGCCTGACTTACCCTCCCATGTTTTTGTGATACACCAAATATATAGTGGCTCTCACTCATCCCCAATTTTGTCATATGAAGCTCTTCCTCTGAGGCTAATTTCTTAATATGCCAGGGGAGATTGTCGCCTGCAATTTGGTAGGCATAATCGTAAGAGAATTTGTCATGCCCCTCAGGAATCGGAGTATGCGTTGTAAACACACATTGGGGTTTTACTTTGTTATCGTTGTATTCATTCATGGCAAGAAGAGCAATGGGCACAAAAGACGCGTGTCCTTCATTCATGTGGAAAGTTTTGATGTCCGTATATCCCAGCGCCCTCAACATCTTGACTCCGCCGATTCCCAGAAGCAGTTCTTGTGCAAGTCTATTTTCCCCATCGTACAACGACTTTGTGATACCACGCGCATACTCATTGTTGTCCAAAAAGTCTGTATCCAAAAGATATATCGGAACGACATGCCCGTTGATGCCGATTATGTCATACCGCCAAACACCCACTATCACTTTCTGACCGTTGATTGTCATCTCAACTCTGTTGGGAAGTTTTGTCAGTTGGTCGTTTTTGTGCCAGACAAGCGACTCATATGTCTGTTTTCCTTCCCGTATAATCTGCCGGTACATATTGTCGTAATAGACCAAACTGACACCTACTACCGGAACTCCCATATCCGCACAAGAGCGAAGCAAATCTCCTGCCAACACTCCAAGGCCCCCGGCGTAGGAGGGAATATCCGACTCCAGCATAAATTCCATGGAAAAATAAGCACACTCAAGTGGTTGTCGGGCAGTATCCATATGCAGTGATTTAATTGTACCGTATTTAAACGAAACGAAACAAGAAGCGACAAGGTTTGTGGATGTGAAATTCTTATCCACAAAGTACCACAAATTGAGGCTGACTATCCACAAGCGGTACGGATCCACAAACTTGTGGTGTTGTGCTTTTTCTTGAGGCTAAATTTTGTGGAGCTAATCCACAACTTGTGGAAAAATGAGGCTAAATACCCAATTAACAATCCCACAAAAAATTAGGAGGCTGGGTGTCAAATTTTCCCGGTTTAAACCTTTTTGGTATACTTCCCATATGAATACTAAAAAGATAGGAATCATTGGCGGAGTAGGACCGCAATCCACTGATTTTATTTACGAAAAAATAATAAGGTTTGCACAACAGCTCCACAATGCCAAAAATAACTCAGACTTCCCAAGAGTTTTAATAGACTCGGTACCCGTTCCTGATTTTATTTCTGACAAGACCAATATCGAGATAGCCGAAAAAATGCTTATTGAGTCAGCCAAAACTCTTACATCAGCCGGAGCTACAAGACTTTGCATAGGTAGCAATACTGTCCATATTCTTTTGGAAAAGTTAATACAAAACTCGAATATTCCTTTTATTTCGATGATAGAGTTAGTTGCAAATGAATGTAAATCGCGAAATTTTAAAAAAGTTGGACTTCTCGGAACGCCTGTATTGGTTGCGTCCGGACTCTATCAAAATGAGCTGAGTAAAAATGGGATTGAATGTATAAACCCAACTGATGACCAATTAAAAGTTATTGAGACAATAATAAGACATGTTATTGCCGGGACAGGAAGCGATGAGAACAAAGCCGATTATATTGCTGTTCTAAATGACCTTTTCTCAAAAGGAGCCGAGGGAATTATTTTAGGATGCACCGAGCTTCCTTTGGCTGTTAACTATGAAGCTCTTGGAAACAGAACTTTAAATTCTGATGAGATACTAGCAAAAGGAATTGTAGACTACTATTACGCTCAATAATTTTCAGGCAGAGTGTCAAATTTTACCGGGGAAATTATTGAATACATGTCTTTCACCTTGTCCCACTATACTTGCCTCTTCATTTACAACAAGTATAGATTGCTCATCAGTTAATGCTGCTACAGGAAAATCAACTGTACCTGCAAGCTCTTCTATTGTCCTACGATTTCCATCATCAAGATGAGGAGTTATTGCAAAAGGCACATAACCTAACCCTTGGGTGTATTTTGGTCTTGTAATCGGGCGCCTATCGGGGTTTTTCCAGTTGGATGTTACTGTTGTTGATCCTGCCGCAATACTTCCAGCACTAGAACTCATATAAATTACTCCTTCATCAAGCATTTTAGGCATTGCAGTTTCAAAACCTGAATTTCTTATTTGTTTCATAAGATAAAATGTATTTCCTCCACTAAGAAAGACAATATCAAACCAATCAAAATCTTCTGCCAATAGATCGGCAGGTTTATTTGAAATATCGTATTGGGATACACTACCAAAACCCAGCTCAGAGAAAGCATTGAGGTCTCTCTGAATAAAATCTTTATTTCTTGCAGGTTTTGAAGCAGTCGTTACAAAGCAGACCGTAAGCTCATTCGCCTTAGTGTTTGTTTTTTCAAAAAAAGGTTCATAAGACTCGACATTTGATGCTGAAGATTTTAAAAAAAGTAGCCGCTCGGACATAAGCAGAATTATATTCCTTTGAGGCTCAGTGTCAAATTTAATTTATTTCCACCGGAGTTTACTTTTCTGCGTTTACACCTCTATCACAACGGGAATGACCAGAGGTTCTCTTTTCATTCGGTATAAAAGTTCTTCAGTTTTTCGTTGAATTGCTTTTCTATAAATTCCCATGTTGGGTTTTTTATCTCC
>CAYPEN010000003.1:193163-195062 GCA_964409875.1 uncultured Gammaproteobacteria bacterium | reverse complement strand
CGTTAGACGAACCGACAATCTTTTCTTACAGTAAGTCTAACGGCGATCTCGTTAGACGAACCGACAAAAACAGTCCCACAATTATACCTCAAAATATACTTCAGCTTCAACCGGAAGACGTTTATTTTTTTAGTCAAAAGAGGTATATTTGATACAGGCAACCTCCTTATTTTTGCAGTTTCAGGTCCCGCCTCTTGCTAAATTCTTGAAAATTGTTGTTATAAATAGGATATGAAAAAAATTTATTACTATAAGGAAACAAGGTCTAAAAGGAAGAAGAAACGGCTTATTGTAATCCCGTTTTTTTTAGTTGTTACGGGACTTCTTATTTCTACAGGTATCCTTTTTTATAAAAATTCCCCTAAAAGACAAGATGTGCTGGCCGCTGAAAACGTACCCGAAGCAAAGCCGGTGCCAACCGTTTACAACAATATCCTCAAACAAAGTGTTGATAATGCACTGAGGGGAACAACTGGAAGTTATGGAATTGTAGTAAAAAACTTGGATACCGGAGAACAGTACGAATTCAACGAGCATGTTGAGTATGACACCGCAAGCCTTTATAAATTGTGGGTAATGGCTGTTGTTTTTGAGCAAATTGAAAATAACAAATTAAAACTTACATCAATACTCAGCCAAGATGTGGACGTTTTGAATAAAAAGTTTAATATTGCAAGTGACTCTGCCGGTCTTTCTGATGGCACGGTAACTCATACAGTGGCCGATGCTTTAGAGAAGATGATTACGATTTCAGATAATTACGCAGCAATGCTATTGACCCAAAAGGTTGGACTTAATACTATTTCCAGCTATCTTCAAAAAAACGGTTTTTATGAAACGAAAATGGGAACAAACACCAACCTTCCTACTACTACCCCTTCTGACGTTGCATTATTTCTTGAAAAACTGTACAGAGGCGAGCTTGGAAGCAAACAGTCCACCCAGCAAATGCTTGAACTACTCAAGAACCAGCAATTAAATGGGAAAATACCTCGCTATCTTCCAGATGACATAGTAATTGCACACAAAACAGGAGAATTGGACGAGTACACTCATGATGCAGGGCTCATCTTAGACAAGAGAGGAAATTACCTCTTAGTTATAATGTCTAAAAGTGAACAACCTGACCTCTCAGCCAACCGCATTGCTGATATTTCAAAGGCTATTTATTCTCATTATATCGACAAAAAAGATTAATTATTAAAAAGCAGTTCGCTGAAATGGAACGACGTTACTGCTTTTTGGAATAGCTTTGAGTCATTAACTCCGAGTGTTCCGTCTTTAACGTCCAATGAAATTTCATATACCCAGTCTGAGTGGTCAAAGGCGATAGTATTGCCTGAAATAACACCTTTGTATTTCCCCAACTGTACCCCTTGCAAATCCTTGGTCTTTCCTGCGTTAGCAAGGCGGGTTGCAAAATCTTTAAAATAGTCAGGGTCAGATTTTTGGTTGTATAGCCGAATTGAAAAAAACCCGTTTCTAAAGTACGTACACGTTTTGCACGGCAATTCGTCGGGGGAAAAAGCAACCATAAACCCACCGTTTGGTTGTGGTGACGGATATTCCTGTTCGCGCCACGTTGACGGAACGTCAACAGTGAAATTGTATGTCTGGCTGGCGTACGTTCGCCAACTATCAACCGGTGGGTCTGTAAATTGGCCCGCCACTTTTGGTGTAGCTTCGATACTAAAAGTTGATTCCGGCTTAATATTCTGGTTTTGATGCAATATCAACACCCCCACAAAAATAAGCACAACTCCTGCAATAATCGCGGTAAAAAGCCAAGCGCCTGAAAATTGTGGTTCCGCCTCCATAGACGCATTCATTGTACACCAGAAACACAACTTCTTCTGCCAAAAAAGGTATGTTAGTTTCTTCACTTTTTTACACGCAGTG
>CAYPEN010000003.1:0-193063 GCA_964409875.1 uncultured Gammaproteobacteria bacterium | reverse complement strand
AAGAATGCATTTGTTCAGGTAAAATTCTTACACGCAGTGAAGAATGCATTTGTTCAGGTAAAATTCTTACACGCAGTGAAGAATGCATTTGTTCTTTTCGCATTCTTACATACATGTGGTATTATAGATTCGTGAAGAAACAAAGGCAGGTTCTTCTGTTGGTAGTTTTGTTTTTAATCATTACACACAGTCAAGCTCTAGCAGAAACCTCAGTCAATATATCCAGCAATGGCGATGGAGCCAATTCAAGCGTTGAAATTCATAATTCGGTCAACACGTCAACGAGCACCAACAATAGTTCTTCTTCGAAAACAAAGGTCCGGATAGAAACCAATGGTCAAGTCAAAACCTATGAATCGGACAATGGGGGGAGTGTTCATATCGAATCTGATGACGGTTCTGCACGTGTTGATATAAATAACAACAATATCAAAGGAACCTCAACAGAATCGGGAATAACACCAAAAGTAATGATAGGAGAGCCTCAAGCAACAAGTGTAGCCGCCAAGAAAATTGAAAATGCAAAGGAAAAAGCAAAAGCCATAAAAGAAAAACAGAAAAATTTCTTTGAGAAACTGGAAGAATATCTTAAAAACCTCTTCTCAAAATTCTCTTTTAAATTTTAGGGTAGCTTCTGAATAATATATACTACCCCTGCCTTGTCATCTGATACATAAAGATTTCCTATGGTATCAAACGCCAAATCTACCGGCCTTCCAAGACTATCCTCTTTCTGAGTTCCTAGATTAAATCCACTCATAAAGTCTTCCGACGAAACAACCTTCCCGCCTTCAATTTTCAAGTGCACTACCTTATAACCTATCGTTATAGTCCTATTCCATGATCCGTGAAGCGCTACCAATAAATCATCTTGCCAGCCAGCAGGAAACTGCGAAGAATCAATAAAGGTCAATCCTAATGGAGCTGAATGAGCAGGAAATTCGTAAACCGGTGGTATTGTTTTTGCACAATCCGAATTGTGATTGAAAGATCTGTCAGGTATTCTCTCTCCATAACAATTCGGCCACCCATAATCTCCACTATCCTCAATGATATTTATTTCATCGGGAGGTACATTGTCTCCTAAATTATCCCTTCCCATTTCCGTTCCCCAAAGTTTTCCCGTAACAGGTTGTATTGCCAAAAATGCCGCGTTTCTAAGCCCCCTTGCATATACGCGTGTTTGCCCATGCGGTGTATGTATAAGAACCGACCCTCCCCTATTTGGGCTCTCTTGGCAAACATCGCAGGATGACCCCAGACTGAGCAATATGTTCCCAGCTCTATCAACCACAACGGTTCTATTATTGTGGTCGTTATTTGCAGGATAGGAAAAAACAACCTCTCTATTTTTTGCCTGAAGCGTCTTTTCCTCCCAGTCAAATTGATAGAGTGCGTTAAGTCCAGCAACGAGAAGTTTTGAGGAAAAAGCGAGGCCATGCGCGTGGGGAATATTCTTGGCAATAGTTACGGCTTCATCTGCAACTCCATCTCCATTTTTATCCGGCAGCGCAATAATTCTGCCTGCTGAGGGGTCAGAGACCAAAAGAGTTCCGCCAGGAGTGAACTGTAAATCCCGTGGAGTCCCTAAGTCTTTGGCATAAATGTGGACAACAAATCCTTGAGGGAGCGAAAAGGAAATTGGGGGAACATCCCCTTTTGAAATAGTCAGCCCTTGAGGAAATGGTGATGCACTTGGCATTTGAGGAATGCGAGGCTCTTTATTATTTTTTAGGGCAAAAAGGACTAAAAGAAAGCCGAAAAACAAAACAAATAGTGAAAATCGCTTCATGCTTACTCATGCAAAACAGGCGGCATCTTCGAGTCAAGCGGAATAAAACGTATTGAAAGCGAATTAACACAGTGTCGTGTATTTTTTTCTGTCAATTCTTCTCCTTCAAAAACATGCCCTAAATGACCACCGCAATTCGCGCACTGTATTTCGGTTCTCTCACCATCCTCATCCGGAACTCGCCTTACTGCATCGGGATAATTCTCAGCAAAAGACGGCCATCCGCAGCCCGCATCGAATTTGCTCTTTGAAGTAAAAAGAGGAGAATTACACCTTCGGCATATAAAAACTCCATCTTTGAAAAAATCATCGTATTCCCCACTGAATGGCCGCTCGGTACCTTTATGAACTATCACATCTTCCTCGTCTGGTGTTAATACATTCATATTTCTATTGTACCGTTATGAAAGACAAAAAGGAAGTTATAGCGATTTCGTGCTTTTTTCAATATTCGACTCTTTCGGGTCTTTCATTTCCGATACAATTTCATCTTTCTGCTCCCCTATGTCTTTACTGCTCTCACGGATTTCTTCTCCGGCTTTTGAAAGCATATCCGCTGCCTGCTTTCTGAAATTTCTAATAGAATGCACAACTTTCTTTCTGTTGCCTCTATCTCTTAAAGCAAAGGCAACTGCCGTAATACCCGCCCCTAAAAGTGCTCCTGTTATACCCACAGACGCAAGCACGCTTGTATTTTTTTCCTCATGCATAATTATTCACCTCCTTTCTAACTTATTGTATTCGCAATTGCTATCGAATAGGTGAGAAAGATGCAAGAATTGTTAAAGATGGAGGTATATAATTGTCTATATGAAGTATTATCTACTTGTTCTTGGTGTGCTTATTTTTCTCCTTATTCCCTTAAGGGGAGCAAGTGCCCAACAAAATCAAACAGCCAACTCTCCGCAAACCCAACTCGAAGCAAAAATTACCAACGTTCTTGAGAGCAGTGAGATTATTGAAACGAGCGGAAACAGGCATCCATATCAAAAGCTAGAGCTTGTAGGGCTTACTGGCCAATACAAAGGAAAGAAGTTGCAGATTGAAAATGGAAAATACGACCAAAGCGGTGTTGTAATTTACCAGGCTGGGGACACTGTAGTTGTAACAATTGAAAAAAATGATAAAGGACAGGATATGTTCACTATAACGGATTTTGTCAGACGCACCCCTCTCTTTTTGCTTTTTGCGCTTTTTGCATTACTGGCTATCTTTGTAGGCGGTAAGAGAGGTTTGAGCTCTCTTGTCGGTATGGCGGTAACATTTGCAATACTCTTCCTCTTTGTGCTCCCGCAAGTTTCGTCAGGAACAAACCCGGTTTTGGTTGTCGTATTGGCCGCTAGTGTCATCATACCGGTTACTTTTTTTCTATCCCATGGCGTTAACAGAAAGACAGTCAGTGCAATTATTGGAACATTAATTGCACTCTTCATAACCGGAGTCATTGCTGGAATTTTTATAAACCTTACCCATTTGAGTGGATTTGCGTCTGAAGAAGCTTCATACCTGAACATTATTAAACAAGGAACAATTGACATAAAAGGACTTCTTCTGGGTGGTGTTATTATCGGGCTTTTAGGCGTTTTACAAGACATAACAGTCTCCCAAGCCGCAATCGTTTATCAGCTTAAGGATGCCAATCGCTCTATACGTTTTTTTGAACTTTTTAGAAGAGCTATGGATGTGGGCAGAGATCACATTGCCTCTATGGTAAACACGTTGATATTAGTGTACGCAGGAGCTTCCCTCCCCTTACTTCTTCTTTTTATCAATAACCCGCTTCCTTTCTCCTCTGTTGTAAATTTTGAAATAATCGCAGAGGAAGCGGTTAGGACGATGGTCGCAAGCATTGGTCTAATTATGGCAGTTCCCATCACAACTGCTTTAACTGCTTTTTTTGTAGAAGTAACGGACAAAGCTAAACAAAAGTGAGCGTTAATTTTTCCCCAATATGTATTTTTAGCCGTTGTATTGTGCCGTTAGGAAGCTCAAGAACTTTTTCATATCCGGGGTTCCACAAAAAAAAACGGTAGGGCACCATCCCTTTTTTAATTACTTTAACGGTATTCTTCTCGTCCATGATAACAATATCAATAGGAAATCGCATGAAAAGAGTGTGTATTCCCCACCTTGTCGTAAAAAAAACAGCTTCTGGCTTTTCTTTCCCCATCAGTCCTACCGTCTTGCCAATCCAGTTCGTCAACTTTCTTGCTTTTATTTCCATTACGAAAAAAGTGTAGCATATAAGGTACAATACGCATATGGCATTAGTTGATGATGTAAAAATTACAGTAAAAGCAGGAGACGGTGGAAACGGTGCAACAGCAACCAAACAAATCTATGGGAGTAAAAAAACCGCTCCTGATGGCGGAAACGGAGGAAATGGGGGAAATATTTATTTTCTCGGTTCATCAAACGTCTCAGACCTTTCTGAATTCCAGTACAAAAAAACTTTAAAAGCACAGAATGGCATCAGTGGGCAGCACAAAGACCTCGATGGGGCAAACGGCGTGGACCTCTATGTAAAAGTGCCATTTGGAACAACCATTCAAGATAAGGAAACAAATGAATGGGTTGAAATACTTACTGAAGAGCCGTTTTGTGTTGCATATGGAGGACAGGGAGGCATGGGAAATCACGATTACAAGCCCAACCCTGGCAAACTCCAACCACGAATAGCACAAGGAGGAGTAGGCGATGAGCGGAAGCTGCACCTTATCCTTAATCTGATTGCAGATGTAGGTCTTGTAGGTCTTCCGAATGCAGGTAAAAGTTCACTTTTGAAAAAGTTGACGAATGCGACCCCTAAAGTGGGTAATTACCCGTTTACTACCATAGAACCAAATTTAGGTGCATTGGGTCATACAATAATCGCTGATATTCCAGGGCTTATTGAGGGGGCATCTGAAGGAAAAGGCTTAGGCTTGACTTTCTTGAAACATATAAAGAAAACAAAAATGTTACTTCATTGCATTGCTTCAGACGAAGAAAATGTTGCCAAGACATACCAGACTGTACGGGATGAATTTGCAAAATACGACGAACAACTGCTTACCAAGAAAGAAATTGTTCTTTTGACAAAGTGCGATCTTGTTACTTCTGCTGAACTACTCAGAAAATGTAAAGAGCTTGAAAAAATTGGGAAAATAGTAATGACGGTTTCAATTTATAAAGAGGACACACTAAAAGAATTGGAGCAACTACTCCAATCATCAACGTAACTTTCAGCGATAATTAAGCTTTGTTCTGGTACAATACGGCTATGCGCGTGCTACTTGTTGAGGATGAGCACAAAATTGCAAATTCAATAAAAAAAGGGCTGGAGCAGGAGTCTTTCGCAGTAGATGTGACATATGATGGCACCAGCGGGTATGATTATGCTTCAAGCGAGGAATACGACGCTATTATTTTGGATAGACTATTACCGGGACTTGACGGGGTAGCTATATGCAAAAGACTCCGGGAGAATAATATCCACACACCAATTTTAATGTTAACTGCCTTGGGGGAAGTGCATGAACGTGTTGAAGGCTTAAATAGCGGCGCTGATGATTATCTTCCTAAGCCATTTGCTTTCACAGAACTTCTTGCCCGCCTTCGTGCCCTCACAAGAAGACCCCACTCTTCTCTCACGTCCCAATTAAAAGTAGACGGACTTACCCTCGACAGCGTTACGTTTGATGTTAAGCGGGATGGAATTCCTATCTCTCTTTCCAACAAAGAATTTTCACTCCTTGAATACCTTATAAGACACAAAGGCACCATTATCCGGAAAGAACAAATTATAAATCATGTGTGGAATTATGATTCTGATGTGCTTCCCAATTCCGTCGAAGTATACATTACGCATTTGAGAAATAAAATTGACAAACCTTTTAAGAGTAAAAAAGCGCTCATAACTACAGTTAGAGGCTTCGGGTATAAGATATCAGACTAATATGTTCCACTCCACCCGTCTCAAACTAACCGCCTGGTACCTTCTTCTTATTATGCTTATCAGTTTTATATTCAGCGTCGTCATTTTTGTCGACGTGAACCGTGAACTCGTACGTTTTGAGCACTATCAGGAACTCCGGCAAGAGAGAATCCGCGAACAACTCGGAGAAGCTCAGGTGCCATATGAAACCAACCCTTTTGATGAACAGTTAGTGTATGAGGCGAGAAGCAGGCTTATTGCAAGCCTTATTGTGTTAAATATTTGTATCCTTGCGGGTGCTGGAATTGCCGGCTATTTTCTAGCGGGAAGAACTCTTGACCCGATAAAAAAAGCAGTCGAGGATCAGGCACGTTTTATAGGGGATGCGTCACATGAGCTCAAAACACCGCTCACGACCCTTCGCTCAGAAATAGAGGTGTATTTAATGGGAAAAAAAAGAACACTTTCAGAATCCGACGCGATACTAAAAAGTAATTTAGAAGAAGTCATAAGACTGCAGGGTTTGACAGAGCATTTGATGCGGCTTACAAGCCTTGAGAGCACCGTGGTAAGTTTTGAGAAGGTAGAAATGTTTTCTGTTATCGAGAGCGCAATAAAAACCGTCTCGGGTGTGGCACGGGAAAAAAAGATAACAATCCTCAACAAAACTCCACAAATAACGGTAGTTGGGAATACGAAAAGTCTTACTCAACTTTTTACCATTTTGCTGGATAACGCTATAAAATATAGCAATTCTTCCACTAAAATTGTAATCCGCTCACGCGTTACAGGCGGAGTCGCAACCATTGACGTAACGGACCAGGGAATAGGAATACCAGAAGAGGAACAAGAACGGATATTCGACAGGTTTTATAGGGTCGATAAAAGCAGGAATTCTTCAGACGTTCCAGGTTATGGGTTGGGACTTTCAATTGCTAAGGAAATCGTCTCCATGCACAAAGGTGCAATCTCCTGCTCTTCTTCAAAGAAAGGCTCCACTTTTACAGTTGAGTTGCCTGTTTAAGACCCTGCGTTAAGCTGAATTTCAGATAAGAAAATTATAATTGGGAACAATTTATGAAGTCAAAAATTTTAGGTGTTATTTATAAAATGTCTCTCAAAGCGAGGGTCTTTGCTCTTATCGCTGGTGTCATATTAGTACTTTTCCTACTCTTAAATTGGAACAAAAAAAACCCGCAAACACAGTACCAAACAGCCATTGTTGCAAGGGAAAATATTGTTGAAAGTGTTACCGAAAGCGGAAATGTTACATCCGATAGCCAAACAAATGTTGGCTCGCCTACCAATGGGGTTATATCTCAGATATATGTGAGAAACGGAGACGAGGTAGAGCCGGGACAAAATTTATTCAGCGTAAAATCTACTGCAACACCCCAAGAACAGGAGCAAGCACTTGCCGCTTTACTAACCGCCCAAAACAATCTAAAAGCTTCACAAGCAAAAATGAATTCTTTACAATCTGCCCTATTCAAGGCTAACCAGGCATTTGTAACTGACCGTGGTATTCAAAATCCGACAGAACAACAAAAAACCGACCCAACCTATATACGGGAAAACGCAGACTGGCTCCAGGCGGAAGCGGACTATAAAAATCAGCAAGGTGTAATTGCCGCGGCTAATGCATCTTATAATGCAGCCTCGCTTTCCTATGCGGCAACACAAGATTCAACTATCACAGCACCGATTGCAGGAACTGTTGCAAATTTTTCTTTAGGAGTCGGTAGTAATGTCACCGCAACTGGTACTACCTATAACAACAGTGCAACAAATAATTCCAATACGTCGGGCACTCCTATTTTAGTGCTTGGAAATTTTTCGCAACTTTCAATCAAAGCTCCTGTCAATGAAATAGACATATCGAAAGTAAAGGTAGGACAAAAGGCAACGGTAACGCTTGATGCTTTCCCTGACCAAACTTTTGTCGGCCGTGTAACAAGTATTGACACAATTGGAACTAATACTTCAGGCGTCGTTACATTTACGGCTTACATTTCCCTCGTACTTCCACCCGCTGCAATTAAACCTGGAATGAGTGCTACTGCCATTATCCAAACAGCGCGACATGATAACGTACTGACAATTCCCACAACAGCTATCCAAACTGCGTCAGGAACCCCAACTGTTGAGCGCTTACGAAACGGAAAGATAGAGGTTGTTGAGGTGGAAACTGGAATTGCGTCGGATGCCTCGACAGAAATTATCTCAGGGCTATCGGAGGGTGATACTGTGGTTGTAGGCGGCCAAACGACTTCCCAAGCAGGTGGAACATCTCCTTTTAGTGGCCTAAACAGGGGCTTTGGAGGATTTGGGGGAGGAGGCAACGTACGGGTAATTGGTGGAGCACGGGGGAGATAATATGACTACTCCAATAATTAAAGTTTCCCATTTGACCAAAAAGTATACGATGGGAGATATCGAAACGACCGCTCTTCAGGATGTATCCTTTGAAATTAGAAAAGGAGAGTTTGTCGCAATAATGGGACCTTCAGGTAGCGGCAAATCAACTCTCATGCATATACTCGGCGCACTTGATACACCAACCTCCGGAACGTACCTTCTTGATGGACACAACGTAGGCAAGTTGACTGAAGATGAACTCTCAGAAATCCGCAACAAAAAAATAGGATTTGTTTTTCAAGCATTCAATCTCCTCCCTAGGACGTCTGCATTGAAAAACGTTATGCTTCCCATGCGCTATGCGGGAATTGCCTATGAAAAGCGTCTTATGAGTGCTAAGAAATATCTTTCCATGGTTGGACTATCTGAAAGAATGGAACACACCACCAGTCAGTTATCGGGAGGGCAACAACAACGCGTCGCTATAGCACGCGGTATTTCTATGAATCCAACGCTCCTTTTAGCGGATGAGCCTACAGGCAATATTGCGTCTGATCAGGCTGAAGAAATAATGGCAATTTTTCAAAATCTAAATCAAAAAGAGGGACACACAATCGTTATGATTACCCATGAGCCAGATATCGCACGCTATGCCAAAAGGCTGATAATGATAAAGGATGGGAAAATAATAAGTGATGAGAAAAATAGAAGGGAGAGAAATGAATAGGAAAGAACTACAGGAACTTCTTTCAGAAAGCCTTTCAACACTTACTATTAACAAAATGCGAACAAGTCTTGCAATTTTGGGAATAGTTATCGGAATAGGAAGTGTAATCGTACTTGTGTCGCTAGGACAGTCCACCCAGCAGTCTGTTCAAAACCAAATACAGTCCCTTGGGGCAAATTTACTCACTGTTAATCCCGGTTCTCTTACAACCGGCACTGTTAGGGGAGCGGCAGGTGGTGGGACAACTCTAACAAATGACGATGCTAAAGCAATAAAAACATCCCCGCTTGTAACGACAGTCAAGACTGTTTCCCCCGAAGTGCAAAAACGAGAGCAAGTAACGGCAGGAAGAACAAATACGAACGTTCAAATAATTGGGGCAACAAGCTCATATCCTGATGTTCATAAGATAACCATAGATTCAGGAGCATTTATTACAGATACTGATAACCTGTCACTTTCAAAAGTAATAGTCTTAGGCCCGCAAGCAGCAAGTGACCTCTTTGGAAACGCTACAAACGTTACGGGACAAAGCGTTCGTATTAGCGGAATTCCATTTCGAGTCGTAGGGATTACAAAAAGCAAAGGAGGAAGCGGATTTTTTAATCAAGACAACGTTGCCTTCATCCCGCTTCTGACAGCCCAAAAAATTGTTTTTGGACAAGCCTATTTAAACTCAATAGCTCTTGAAGCTAAATCGTCTGATGTGATGACCGATGCTCAGAATCAGGTGGGCTATCTGCTCCTTTCCCGGCACAAACTGTCAGAACCTACCCAAGCCGACTTTTCCATCTTTTCACAGGCTGATATTCTCGCAACCGCCTCGCAAGCGACTGGAACTTTCACCACCTTCCTGGCAGGTATAGCGGCTATTTCGCTGCTAGTCGGGGGAATAGGGATTATGAACATTATGCTCGTCACGGTAACGGAACGTACCCGTGAAATTGGCCTCAGAAAAGCGTTAGGAGCAAAAAAGAAAACCATTATTACTCAATTTCTTATAGAGTCGATTATTCTGACTTTTACAGGGGGCCTTATCGGAATTCTACTTGGAATTGTATTGTCCTATGGATACTCAATTCTTACCTCCTCTCTTTTTGTTATCTCACTCTATTCAATTTTACTGGCATTTGCTGTATCGGGGGGAATCGGGATACTTTTCGGATGGTATCCTGCAAGAAAAGCTGCAAATCTACAACCCATAGAGGCACTTCGCTATGAGTAAATATAAATTCATCAGCATTTTTTAAGTAAGAAGCATTATAGTTACAAAAAGATAGGAGGTGATTCTATGGCTCAAGAGAAAAATAATTCCAAAAAAAATCTTTTTGTGGGAGTTGTATTGGCACTTATAGTTGCGGCAGGTGCTTTCTATGCAGGAGTGCTCTATCAAAAATCCCAAACCCGAAATACTTTTGGCCAATTTGCTCGTGAGGGAAGGTTTGGGCAGGGTCAGATAGGCATGATGCGTGGAGGTGCTAATAATCGTGGCTTTGGTGGAGCTGTTATTGGTGACATTGTCTCTATTGATAACGACAGCTTAACCGTAAAACTTTCCGATGGCAGTAGTAAAATCGTAAATCTCTCATCTGCAACCACCTATAGCAAAACAGAAACAGGAGCAAAAACGGATCTAAAAGCAGGAACAAAAATAGCAGCAATAGGGACTGCCAATTCAGACGGTTCAGTTACGGCTCAAAACATCCAAATAAACCCTGCTTTTAGGATGTTGGGAAGACCAACGCAGCAAAAGTAATGCTTTATTGACGGCTTTATCACATTTGTGAGAAGCTTGAAGTATGCAACCATATTGTGAGTCTTGTAAAAAGGCTATTCTTCCTGAATATAACTTTTGTCCGTCCTGTGGTCTAAAGCTAAAGGACATTCCACTTACTGTTACAGCGGCAAAACAAATAAGTATTTACATGGTAAGTCTACTTCTTCCTCCCCTCGGCCTTTTCCCTGGCATTAAATACCTTGCAAAAGGCGATTCTCACTCAAAACACATCGGACTTATTGCACTATTTTTGACACTTCTTAGTACCATTCTTTCCCTTTGGCTCTTTTTTGGGTTTATTCAGGAAGCTAATAAAACCCTTAATCAACAGATAAATCTCAAGCAGCTCGGCTACTAAGGTGAATTAGCGCCGATTTTTCAGCTCTTGTTAATTGTTTTAGTGCATACTCACGCTTAAGCGCGTCCGATAAATCTGCAACTTCTTCTAGATAAACAAGATAGACAGGTCTACGTGCACTGGTATAGCGGGAACCTCCTGAAATAAGGCCATTATGAGCCATAAGTCGCTTTATTACATTGTTAGTCCTGCCAATATAATAGGTGTTGTCAGAACATTCGAGGATATACACAAAATGGGGAATCCTTTTTTCCATAGTTGACTCAATTCAACGACTATTAAGAAAGTTTTAAGCTATACTTGTTAGACTATTTGTAGTATATGAAAAAATACATTCAGATAACAGTTGTTCTGGGGGCTTTTTTTTTGCTTGTGTTTGCAAAAAACTTGAGAGGAAGCGATGACGACGTAAAAATCGTAGGCAATAAACAAACTCTGCCAATTCCAACACAGGAAAATGCCAGCTCAACCCCAAATCCTCAAGAGACAATAAATCCAACAATTACCCCGATAACACCTACTCCGACGGTAAAAATTGCGGGAAAATACCGCGATGGGTCGTATGACGGAACAGTAGAAGACGCATTTTATGGGAATTTACAGGTAAGAGCAGTCATAAAAAATGGCAGACTTACTGATGTAGTTCCCCTCCTCTATCCCAATGACAACCGGACTTCAATTTCAATTAATACTCAGGCAATCCCACTATTGCGGGATGAGGCTAT
This sequence comes from uncultured Gammaproteobacteria bacterium, assembly GCA_964409875.1. Lineage (GTDB taxonomy): Bacteria > Patescibacteriota > Microgenomatia > Levybacterales > GWA1-39-11 > JAUSNA01. The sequence continues at coordinate 181,410 of CAYPEN010000003.1, read as the reverse complement.
TAATGCACAGAGTGCTTCGATTGATATAATTAGTGGGGCTTCCGATTCAAGTCCAGCCTTCTCACGGTCACTAGCAGAGGCGTTGAAGAAAGCCCAAAACTGAGACGAATATGAAAATAACGGAAGGGATAATGGGCATGAGCGTTGCAGTGGAGGTTCTCGAGCCCACAGTCAAGAGCACTGATATTGACGAGGTGCTCGATTATTTCCATGAAATTGACGAGACATTCAGTACCTACAAAAAAACAAGTGAGATTTCAAAAATTAATAAAAAGTTGCTGAAAAAAGAAGATGCGAGCCCGGAAGTAAAAAAAGTATTAAAACTTTGTGAAGAAACGAAGCAAAAAACAAAAGGATATTTTGATATCACCATTGAGGGTATTATCGATCCCTCAGGACTTGTAAAGGGGTATGCCATATTTGAAGGTTCCAGGATGCTTATGAAAAAAGGATACAGAAATTTCTACGTAGAAATTGGGGGGGACATTGATATTCGGGGACTCAAAAATGGACAGAAATGGAAAGTGGGAGTACGAAATCCGTTGAGAACGTTTGAAAATGCAAAAGTTCTCTATCTTACCGACTGCGGAATAGCAACCTCAGGCACCTATGAGAGGGGAATGCATATCTATAACCCAATAAAAAAGAAGCTTGCAAACGAGTTGTCGAGTGTAACGGTAATAGCTCCCAATGTGTATGAGGCCGATAGATTCGCAACAGCGGTATATGCAATGGGCGAAAAAGGATTAGAATTTTTGGAGAATAGCGATGGGCTTGAAGGATATTTGATAACAAAAGATGGAAGAGAGCTTATAAGCTCTGGCTTTTCCCTATACCTTACACCGTAACCCTATGTTCATAGACAAGTATCTTAATAAAATTACGATGTACAGGCTTACCCTGTACTATCTCATTGTGCTTGTTGCAATTGCCACTTCCCTAGGCTTTTTCGGACTTATTTACTATGGTGCTTTGGATATTCTCCTCTCAACTCTTGTAGTTCTTTCTGTCTGTCTGTTTTCAAATTGGCTATTTGCTATATTTTTCAAAGCGGTAACCAACGTTGAGAGTGTTTTTATAACAGGACTGATAGTAGTTCTCATATTTCCCGTTAAATTTCCCCATCAGATAGGGGGACTCATTGCTGTTTCACTTCTTGCAATGGGCTCTAAGTATCTTCTGACAGTCGAAAAGAGGCACCTTTTTAATCCCGCAGCCATTGCTGTTCTTATGCTCTCCATCCTCTCCCCCGAGCATTCGGCAACGTGGTGGGTAGGAACCCCCCTCCTCTTCGTACCGGTTGCACTCGGTGGATTACTTATTGTAAGAAAAGTACAGAGAGGCTTTATGGCTTCCGTTTTTTTACTTTCTTACTTAATTCTTTCAGCCGTTGCCGCTATACTTCATGGCAATTCGATTATTACCTTGTGGCAACGGGGTTTCATGTCATCCGCATTACTGTTTTTCACTTTTATAATGCTTACCGAACCACTCACTTCTCCGGCAACAAAAAAAATGAGAACATTGTATGCGCTACTCGTTTCTCTTTTGTATGCAACCCCAATTCTAAGACTTGGAGGACCTGTATTTACCCCTGAAATGGCACTTGTTGCGGGCAATATATTCTCATACATCGTTAATCCTAAATATCGTTTTGACCTAACCCTCTTTAAGAAAACTCAAATTTCCCCCGACACATTTTTATTTGATTTTGGGCCTCAAAAAAAGTTCAATTTTACGCCCGGCCAATATATGGAATGGACTCTTCCCCATCCAAATCCAGACTCCAGAGGCAACAGAAGGTACTTTAGTATAGCTTCTGCGCCTCATGAAAATCTCATGATGGCTGTAAAATTCTACACCCCCTCAAGCACGTACAAGAGGGCGCTTTTTGCCATGCAAAAAGATACTCGTTTTATCGCTTCAAGTCTCTCTGGCGACTTTACGATGCCAAAGGACCACACTACTCCCCTTGTGTTTATTGCCGGAGGGGTTGGAATAGCACCATTCCGAAGCATTATTGAGGACATCATTGAAAGGAAAGAAAACGTAAATATTGTTATACTTTTCGCTAACAAAAAGAAAGAGGATATTCTTTTTATGGATACTCTGGAGAGAGCGAGAGCACATGGTGTCACAACCCATTACATACTTACAGATAAAAGCTTGCTGCCACAGGAATGGAAGGGCCTTGTAGGCCATGTGACACCCGAAACAATTCGTTTGGTAATCCCTGACTTTCAGAAGCGGAAATTCTACGTCTCGGGTCCTCAGCTGATGGTTCAAAATTTTGAGAAGGTTCTGAAAGAAACAGGCGTGAACCAGAAAAATATAAAGGTTGACTTTTTCCCCGGCTACCAAGAAACGTCTGCCTAACTTGATTTTATCCTCAAAATGTGTTATAGTAATCAGGAAAGTAAATCCCCTGGCCTATGCAACCAAAATCTTCAAATCCATGTACTCGATGCGGAAAAGAGCGTATTGAAGGAAAAAAGTGGAAAGAAGAAATTGCCACATTTTTCGGAACTTCAACTATTATTCACACTGATACCGTTTGCCCGGACAAAGAATGCCAAAAGATTGTTGAGCAAAAACTCGAAGCGTTAAAACAAAAGTCAGATGAACTAAAAGAAGAAAAGCAAAAGAAACTCGATGTCTTAGCAACTGCTAGAAAATTGAAAGCAGCGCAAAACTTAAAAAACTAACGCACAATCCTTCGCGTTGAAAAATTCAAATGTACTAATAAATCATACGGTATTGTCTTTGCAGCTTTTGCTGCATTTTGAATGCTATTTCTATCATCAGTCTTACGAGAAAAAACGATTGCCTCATCTCCAACTTTTACATTTCTGCATTTTGTGACATCCACCGTTGTAATATTCATGCTTACTCTTCCAACAATGGGACAAGCAATTTCGTCAATATACACAAATCCACTATTTGATAGCCTTCTATCTAAGCCGTCGTTGTACCCTAATGGCAAGATTGCAATTTTTCTTTTCATATCTGTTCTATACGTAAATCCGTATCCTACATACTCTCCTTTTGATATCTCTTTCAACTGAGCTACCGTGCTCTTTAATTGAAGCGCAGGCAAAAGCTTTTTATTTTTCCCGTCAGGATCTATGCCATACAAACCCAATCCGCAACGCGCAACATTACCTATACCCCCAAGTTCTTTTATAGTAATCGTACCGGAAGTATTAGAAAAATGAACGAATTCAGGGAAAACATTAAGTCGTGTTGTTGTTTGGAGTGCAGCTTTAAACACATCAATTTGTTTCTTTGTTTGCCTTTTGAAGGGCTTTTCTGCCTCAGCAAAGTGAGACATTATTCCTTCAATTTTTAACCTATTTTTATGCAGCTCCTCTGTTACTTTTTGCAGAATGTCCAACTGAAATCCCTCACGGTGCATTCCTGAATCAACAAAAATATGTACCGGACTTTGCGGTTGGTATTTTGACAAAACCTTCATTTGTTCCAAGGTATAAAGAGTAAAGGAAAAAGGAAGCCTTTTTGTTATGAGGCTTTCAGGATCAACATAACCCATTATAAGAATTTTGGTTTTAATACCTGCTTTGAGAAGCTCATAAGCCTCATAGAGACTGTCTACACAAAAAAATGGTGGTGATTTCTTGTCTAAAATTTTTGCAACCTCAACCAACCCATGGCCATACGCATTACTCTTAAGTACAGGAGCTACTTTTAGACCAAATGACTGAAGATACTCGTAATTTGAAAGAAGATTCTTTTGGAATACCTCTACTACATTTAGCGGTTTATAACTTCTCGTTAATAAACTTCCTAACTTAAGCATATATGGGTTAATTGTACACTTCAAAAATTCAAAAGTTTGGTAATAGTAACAAATTCAAATCCCCTTGCTCTTAATTCTTTAACAATTTCCGGAACTGCTATAAAATCAACTGGCTCGTTCGGAAAGCCGTTCATATGCATCACAATTATTGAGCCGTTTTTCGTTCTCGACACAACACGCTGAACGATTCCTTTTGTATCTGCGCTAAAACCATCATCTGCCACCACATCCCACGCAATAGCTTTTGCACCAGCAAGCTTAAGAAGCGCAAGATCGCCAGGTCCAAAACAACCGCCAGGAAATCGAAACAAGACAGTCTTCTTCTTTGAGTAGTGCTCTATGAGAAATTGAGAAGCTCCTATATCTTGTATTTTGTCCTCTTCCAAAATAGGGTCAAGCGAATAGCAGGGGGAGGAATAGGCTTTATGAGCATATGAGTGACTACCCATTTCAAAAAGCGGATTTGATGAAAGTTCTTTTACCACTTCAGGATACTGTTCAACCCACATTCCAGTCAAGAAAAGTGTTGCCGGGGTATCAAGTTTTTTGAGCAATTCAATAAGAGGTTTGTCATAGAAACTCTTTACTTTTCCGGTAAGTAACAGTTGTTGCATGCCATACGTCATATCAGCATCAAATGTAAGCGCGATTTTATTTGAATTTCTATTTCCATGAAAGTAAACACCGAAAAGTTCCCCTCTTCCGCTTAACATATCCATTTGTCGCAATATTGACTGGTAAATTTGCCCCGGTGAAAAGGTTTTGGTTGATGTAGTATTTTGCAGACGTATGAAATAGGGGATTGAAGGAAGAGGTGAGGAAAGAAATGAGAAAAGAAATCCACAAAGTAGGATGACAGCAATGGACAGCATGAAGAAAAAGGATGGCCTGCTCAGGACTTTTTATATACCTTAATCTTTCGTTTTGGTCAAGGGGGTCATGGAAATTTGCTAAAAAATAATGGTAAAATTTGTTGTGAGCAAGAAAGAGCATTCTCCTATCTATCGTTTTTTCCCATTTGCAGTTTTGATAACACTTATGTGTGGCTTACTTTTTGTAACCCTTCAACAGACACTACGCCTCGGAGCCAATGAACCTCTTATTCAACTCGCGCTCGAACTTTCAAATAGGCTCTCAAAAGAACCCGAAATTCCACATCAATTTCCAACTAACAAAATAGATATTTCAAAAAGTCTTTCCACTTTTTTCTATGTATATGACGCTAACAAACAATTTGTAGGAACAACAGCCTCTATTAATGGGGAGGAAATACAGATACCCCATGGACTTTTAGAAGTCGCTCGTAAAAACGGACAAAGACGTGTAACATGGCAGCCTACTAAAAACGTGAGGGCTGCCCTTGTTGTTGTTCATTTTAAGGACCAGAGTGAAGGGTTTGTTGCTGTAGGGCGAAATCTTGAAGAAACCGAATTACTCATCTACAAAATTCAAATACTCGTCGGACTTGGCTGGTTAGCAACGCTTCTTTTCGTGTTTGCATCATGGTATATGGCACGAAAGCTTCATTAACTGTAGTATTATTTCTATGCAAAAAAAAATCGTTTTTTATCTTCGTAATTTTTTTGTACCCATTGCTGTCTTCTTCGGACTGCTTTTGTATCTTTTACTCTCAGCACTGCACCTTACGTTCTTAACGATTTTTCTAGCTCTTGCCGTGATACTCCTTGGAAGTTACAAGCTTTTTATAGAAACACTTGAAGACATAAGGGGTGGAAAGTTTGGTCTTGACTATATCGCAATACTTGCTCTTGTTGTATCTATTATTACCGGAGAATATATTGTTGGGATTATTCTTGCTCTAATGATTGCATCGGGAAGAAATCTTGAAGAGTATGGAGCGTCAATGGCAAAGCGTTCTTTGACAGAACTCTCTGAAAGGATTCCGCATGATGTTACTGTTGAAGGTCGTACAAAAACACAAAAAAAAGCGGTAAAGGAAATAACGGTTGGTGAGGTTATACTCATCAGGAAAGGTGAAGTCGTACCCCTTGATGGAGAAGTCATTTCGGAAGAGGGATTATTTGATGAACAGTCATTAACAGGTGAGGCTTTTCCAGTTGCAAAGCTGCAGGGAGATTACGTTCGTTCCGGCATCATAAATGTGGGAAGTATCGTGAGGGTAAAAGTTCTTCGTGAAGAAAAGGACTCGAGTTACTCAAAAATAATAGAAATCGTAGAGAGAGCGCAAAGCGCCAAAGCACCCCTTGTTAGACTTGCAGATAAATATAGTGTTTATTTTACACTTGTCACATTTATAATCGCTTCGTTTTCATATTCCCTTCATGGAACATTGGAGTCTATTCTTGTCGTTCTAGTTGTAGCAACACCCTGTCCCTTAATTCTTGCAACACCGATTGCGCTTCTTGGAGGAATGAACGCACAAGCAAAAAAGAGAATCATTATTAAGCAACTATCAAGTCTCGAAGCATTAGCAAGGGTTAACGCCGTGGTTTTTGACAAGACAGGCACTATTACATTAGGAAAACCACGAGTTGTAGACGTCAGATTAGAAAATAACACAGCAAAAAAAGAGGAAGTGCTTGCAGTCGCTGCTGCTATTGAGAGGAATTCTCTTCATCCACTAGCAAATGCAATTGTTGCGTATGGGCAAAACTCACCAAAACGACTTGCAACACATATTGAAGAGACAATCGGAAAAGGAATAAAGGGCGAAGTCGATGGAAGACAGTATATACTTAAAAAAACCGACACTCTATCAAGTGGCATGGAAATAGGACTCTTTGAAGAAGAGAGATTGATTGCTACATTTGTTTTTGAAGATGAAATAAAGAGCGAGTCAAAGGGCGTTATACGAAAACTTGAAAAAATGAAGCTTGAGCTTCTTATTTTTACCGGAGACAAACTGGAAGCAGCACAGAAACTCGTAAAAGACTTAGGAATTACTATTAAAATAAAGGCTGGGCTTACGCCTGAAGAAAAACAAGGAGGAATTGAAGCATTAAAAAAGTCGGGAAAAGTTGTCGCTATGGTTGGCGACGGGATCAACGATGCTCCCGCTCTTGCGCTATCAAATGTCGGAATGGTATTTGCAAACGAGGAAAAAACTGCAGCTTCAGAAGCCGCGGACATTGTGCTTCTCGGAGGGAATTTCTCCTCCGTTTTATACTCCATATTGAGCGCCAAACGGACAATTTCTATTGCCCGTCAGAGTATTACCGCGGGCATTGGGATGAGCGTTATTTGCATGATACTCGCATCATTTGGTCTTATTCCACCAATAGTTGGTGCAATTATTCAAGAAGGTATTGATGTTGCGGTGATTTTAAACGCATTGAGGGCAAGTGGAAGTCTTAATAGTGTAGAATAAAAATGTGATTTCCCCCCTCTTTTATCTTTCAAGAAAGCATATACCGCTTCTTATCGCAATTTTTACCTGCTTCGTTTTTTTTGTGTGCTACAGCACCCTGACGGTAATCCGGCACTTGCACTATGATTCATACGGATTTGACTTGGGTATTAATGACCAAACTGTGTGGCGCTATAGTAATTTCGAGCTTCCGCTCACAACCATCGATCCCTTCCCTGACCGTACAAAACTTGCAACGCATGTAGAACTTGTATATGCCCTCATTTCTCCTCTTTACTGGATATGGTCGGCAAGAAAAATGCTTTTACTCACTTCAGCTTTTGTTGTTTGTTCTGGAGGGCTTGCCGCATATCTCCTTTCGAAAAGAAAACTTAGAAATACTTTTTTAAGTTTAACGGTTATGCTGTCGTATTTGATGTTTTATGGACTTCAAAACGCAATCTGGTTTGACGTGCATAGTTCTAATTTCGCCGCAGCGTTTCTTATGTGGTTCATCTACTTTCTTGATGGCAAGAAAACAAAAAGTGCACTGCTCTTCTTCTTCCTTTCCATAACAGCCAAAGAAAATATCGCTTCTTATACACTGGTAATTTCTCTTTTGTACCTCATCAGAAGAAGAAGTGCGTCCTTAATTTTTTATGCATCATTTTCCGTACTATATCTTCTTTTTATTTATCTAATTTACTTCCCTCATATAACCAGTGTCCCGTACTTGTATGCCAACAGGGAAGGTCTTCTCTCAAATCTTAACCCTTATTACTTGATAAATACGAAAGAAAAACTCGTCACACTTTTCTATTCCTTTTTATCCTTCGGTTTTCTTCCGTTCCTAAACCCTCTCACGCTGCTTTTGATTTTTGTACATTTTACAACCTTTTTTGTCATCGCCTCCGACCTGCCGGGAGCTCAGGGGCTATATGGTCATTATAGGGTGACACTTGCTCCTTTATTCGTCTGGTCCTCTGTTACCACAATTGCTACCTTTCGCTTTTTTAATAGAAAACTTATTGCTATTTATCTACTCCTCTGTACTCTTTTTGTCCAATATTCGCTCCACCTACCATTGTCTTACCTTTCAAAAAGTTGGTTTTGGCATGAACCTGCCGCTGTAACGTCTATTAACAAAATTATTTCAGATGCTTTGCCGCAAAACGCATCAGTTGTATCACAGAACAATATTACTCCCCATATTTCTCATAGAGACAAGATATACACTCTCTATTATGAACGCAAGAATTTTTCTTCCAATTCCCCCTGTAAAGAGTCTATTTGCGACTGGATACACTGGTATGGAAACCCCAATTATCTTATTGTCGATACGTCTTCAAATTGGGATGCAAGACATCTTCTCATCGATAGGCCAAAATTTCTTCAAGCCATTTTAAATATGGAAAACGCAGGGAGGATACGCTTAATTAAGCAAATTGACAACGCAAAGCTCTACAAAGTACAGTACTGACTTTAAAACAATCCGTTTTTTCCGACAAAAAGTCCTGTTTTGAAAAGAATTAGCTTTTCCTTAAAATAACCGATCTCAAAGACAGGTACTCTTTTTGTAAAGTATTTTCTGCTTTCTTTTAGCGGAATATTAACACTCGGAATCCGGAAGTATTTATTCTTCATATAATAACTGTAAACACTAAAAATGAAATGCAACTCGCAATTTGGTAAGAACTAAACAAAAAAATTAGGAAGTGGTACTTGCTCTTATTAGGGGCTTTAAATCGTACACTGTCTTAATGTCCTTATAAGTATTTCCAACAATAAGCGCCCTGTCGCTTCCTATTCCTAAAAGCTCACGGTACCGCCACTCCATATAAACAGCCTGGTCCATCATTTGCTCGATGGACTCTTCAGCCCTTTTGCCAAATACCATTTCAGATTGGTCGCTGCTTTCTATCCCAAACTTCTGGTAAAGGTTTCTAAAATCATCGGCAGTGGCGGGAACAAGCTGTATGCCCGCAGATTTTTCGCGGATAATATCCGGGGGTGTTACCGATGTATCATTCCTCAACATGTCTAATTGCATCTGTAGATGCCAATCTGTTATTTCTTCAATAACTTCACGTCTTATTGTGGCAATATGCTCCCTGTTTGCCATGAGCCGGAATATGTCTTTTATGTAATTTGCATTCTGCAAACTTCTCCTTACCCCCTCAATATCCATTCCATAAGTATCAAGTAGTTTAAAGACTTTTTTTGCAGGTGCACTGGCAACGGCAGCTCTTACTGATTCTCCTTGCGTCTGAACAAGAGGCGATGAATAGAGTGATACCAGAAGAGATTTGTTGTCCTGCCCGGAGGCTATGTTTCTTTCTACTTTTTCAACAGCACTTCGCCCCCTATCTACCAATTCTTTTGAACCAACTGCTGGAACCTCGAATATATCACTCTTCATCATTTCTCCATAAAGCCGGTCATTGAAGCTGTCATCCTCAAGTTTCCCTTCTTGTCCATTCTTTTTTCTCAATCTTCTTTCCATTTCCAAAACAAAATCGTATTGTCCTACAGATTTTTCAAAAGGAATACCGAGCCTTTGAGCATTTTCCTGGGCGGAGGAAAGTAATTGAAAAAATAGTCCACTTTTACCCGTAGCAGGCTCTCCTGTTATGATGACTCTTTTACCGCCAAGAAATTGTTGCACCAAAAATTTCCCAGTGTCCCTTCCCTCATCCCGTATTTCCATCAACCCATAAAGGACGTTATGCCTTTCAGGGTTAATTTCTATTTCCGATAATGGTATGAGCTGTGTCTCTGATAATTGAGCTTCACTATTTACACCCGGATGTTGATCGAATTCAGTCATAATTATTTTGGAAGCGTAACAGTTATTGTAGTGCCTACGTGCAATTTAGATGTCAAACTTACCTTCCCTTTATGTTTGTCAATAATGTTTTTTACAAGAAAAAGGCCCAATCCCATTCCTTCCTTATAATTACCTTTCGCCTTGAAAAATTCGATAAACACTTTATCCTGCTCCTTTTTTCGGATGCCTTTGCCGTAATCCGTTATTGAAACAGATACGGATTTTTCATCTTCTCCAATAGTCAGAACAATAGGGGTGACCGATGAAGAAAATTTTGCAGAATTGTTGAGAAGATTGGTAAAAACCTGCTGCAACTTTTCCTCATCAGCACGCTTTAAAATTATTTTGTGATGAACGGGGTTTTCAAGAAGCACTTTGTACCCTGGATAATTGAACTTAAAGTTGATAACAGCCCTTTTCAACACATTAAGAATTGCCACCTCTTTCCAACTGTATCTCAATTGACCAGTTTTTACCTGGTCTATAGCAAGCAGTTCATTTACGATATTTTTTAAGCGTTTTATTTCAGACCGCAGAATTTCTACCGATTTTGGCGGAGGCATCTGATTGCTGTTGAGTTTTTTTTCTATAAGGGAAGCATAGGCAGAAATTGTCGTTAAAGGAGTTCTTAACTCATGCGAAGCAAGAGAAATGAACAAGTCACGTGCTTCTATGGCTCCGACCGACTGCTCATATAATTGTGAATTTCGTATTCCAAGGCTTAAAAGCGACCCAAAGAGTCTTAGCGCACCTAACATTTCTTTACCGAAATGTTTCGTTTCATGCGCCTGGAGAGACAAAATCCCTATAGTCTGCTTATTAAAACTAAGTGGAATTAAAATGAGACACTTTATGCCTTTATTGTAGAGCTTTAAATGTGCCTTTTTTAGTTCCTCTCCCTGAACAATCAAAAGCTTTTCCTCATTTACCGCCCTTCTGGTATTGCCATTTTTGCGTGGCTGCACTTGGGAGGTTGATGGAACATCAGAATATGCCCTTACGAATTCCCCTTGCGGGTCAAGTAGAAAAATAGAACCGTGATGTGCACCTGTCACTCTAACGCTTTCCTCAACGGCTATTTTGTAGCGCTCTTCCAAAGTAAGCGGCTGAAGATACGAGAGTGAAGATACGTAAACTTTTTCCAATAGGTCATTACTCATCCTTATTCTCGTATTGTATACCCAAATCCTCTCACACTCTTAATCAAAGGCTTTTTTGCGTCATTATCAATTTTTTTACGAAGGTACCCAATATATACATCCACAACTCTGCTCTCAATATCGGGAGAATAGAGCCATATGTGATCAAGAATTGATTCCCGTGACAATACTACCCCCTGGTTTATCATAAGATACTCAAGTAACTTAAACTCTGTTGAAGTAAGAGGAATTAATCTGTTGTTTCTTTTAACTTCATACGTTGCAGCATTTAATTCCAAATCGGCAATTGAGATTACGGGAGATCCCTTTTGCTTGAGCCGCGCTCTAATCCGGGCCAGAAGTTCATCAGTCTCAAATGGCTTTGATATGTAATCGTCAGCTCCTAAATCAAGGCCATGCACAACATCCCCAGTGCTACTTTTTGCTGTCAAAATTATGATAGGAAGTGTGGGGTGCTCTTTTTTCACTTCGACACATACGGTTTCACCGGCAATATTCTCTATTCCTAAATCCAACACTATAAGGTCCGGTTTTGCTTCGCTTACCATTTTCAGTGCTGCTGCTCCGTCACCCGTACTTTTTACCGAGTAGCCTGCTTCTTTCAGTGACTCTTCAAGGTATTCCCTTATATTTTTATCATCTTCAACTACCAAAATTTTGTAAACCATAAGTAATAAGTTAATACATAGTAGGGGACAACAGCCTGTATAAATATGAAATTATAGTAAAGATTGTGTAAGAGCTGCTATTACGCATGAATTCTATATATATTACCACTAGTATGCAATGGGGAAGCAAAGATTACGATTTATCAACAGGAGAAGTAAGAACGTTCCAGAAACTTTCAATAATTATTCTTATCGGTCTTTCAACTTTTTCTATAGATTGTAGAATTCCGTTTTTATGAGTAGCCTGTGTGGGAGTATATATGTATCTCTTCTGAAGCGTGAGAGTTATCATATTCATACTTTAGGGTATTTTGTTAAGATTAAAACAAACGGTCTGTCAGAAAGTCGTAAGACACTTAAGTCACCGGTGACTTTTCTACCCTCTAAATGTGAGCGTGATGCACTCTTTCGTGCTTCCCTTCCTCTTGACTTGCACTTTCTGCAACAAAAGTTTTAACGTCAGTTGCATTGTAGCTATCAAGTATTTCCTCGACCTCACTACTCTGGCCAACGCGCGCAGGAACAACCAGCAAAATCGCGCCTTCCTTCACCCTGCTTTCATAATGGGATGCTTCCTGAGAAGAAAGTCCGTACCCCGTGAGCGCTCCAATGAGCCCTCCGGCAACTGCGCCGGTTGCAGCCCCTGCTGCGCTACCTGCAGCCGCTCCGGACAACCCAATAGCAGAAGCTATTGGACCGCCAATTAGAAATGGGCCAACTCCAGGAAAAAGTAACACGCTTGCAAGGCCCGCAAGTCCGCCTATTACAATTCCCGCCAAGGCACCTGAAGCTGTGTTACCTGCCACTGTTCCGCCTGTGTTCTCTGCCATATCCTCTGCCTTCCGTCTATCTTGCATTACAATTGAAATGTCTTTTGGGTGGTACCCATGTGACTCAAGGTCAGAAATGGCAAGCTCGGCATTTTCTTGAGAATTAAATACTCCTAAAACAGTCTTCATTTTTTCACCCCCTTTCTATCTTCCTATCATATATGCCAGTCGTATCCATAAGACAAAAATGCGGTAAGGTTTTCTCAAGAAAATTTTACCCTCTTATAAAAAAGTTCCGACACATTTGAAGTATGGTAGAAAGGGAGGTGAAAACATTGCAAAAACAAACCATAATTGGACAAAAAATAAAGGGTAAATTCCAAAAATTCAAAGGCGAAGTGGAAATGAGGACAGGAAGTTCTGCACGGGGAATAGTGGACAAAACAAAGGGCGCATTAAATGACGGAATTTCCGATTTCCGTACGGCGCTTACCAATACCTCAAATGAGTAATAAGTTGACAGAAAAATTTTGTAGACCTATTATTGAGGTGAATGGCAATTCTTAGTGTATTCAAAAAGTTCGGGACGAAGAAAGCAGAGACGCCTATTACTACAACTCCCCTTGTTGAGGCACGGAAAAAAATAATGGTAGTAGAAGACGAAGAATCTTTAAGGACACTCTATGTCGAGATATTACAACAGGAAGGGTTTGAAGTATATAGCGCTCAAAACGGTCAAGCTGCCCTCTCACTGTTTGCAAAAACGCAGCCCAATCTTATACTCCTCGACCTTATGATGCCGGGCATGAATGGAAAAGAGCTTCTAAGAACGATGGGCGAGCATGAAGAACTGAAAAATATCCCAGTTATAGTCCTTACCAACGCAGGGGACATAGATTCTATGAATGAGGTGAAATACTATCCAAATGTCAAAACATTCCTCATCAAAGCAAATGTTACCCCTCAAGATATTGTAAATAACGTCAAAACTATTGCATGAGTGAGCATTACGCTTGACAATTGTGAAAAAAAGCTCTACGGTAGTATTAGTCCTAATAAGTTACTGATATCGGGGCAAACTTAGGACTATATGCCGAGGATGGAGTCTTCATGAGGACGACTACCCGAGGAATATTGAAAGTCAGGATATTTTGTTAGAAATAAGCTGAATTTGTAGCCGGGAAACTGGCCACAGAGAACGTTTGTATACAAAACAAAATATTCAAAAAACAAAAAGGTCTGTTATAAAAAGCAGACCTTTTTGTTTGTAAAAGGCTAAACTCTGCCCGTGTGAAAAATCATCCTTCCCAGCCATATGACTACGACTGCTCCGACAACAGATACAAGAATGCTGTAAATATTGAAACCAGTCACTCCTGACGCCCCGAAAAGATTCATCACAAATCCGCCAATAACCGCACCGATTATACCAAGAAGAATATCCCCTATTATTCCTTGGTTTGATTTCATAATCATTGAAGCAATCCACCCTGCTAGTGCTCCTAAAACTATCCATAAAAGTATGCCCATGCGTTTTCACCTCCTTTCCGTTTACTACTTCTTCCACTCTAATAGCAATTCAGCAAGTGCCAGTCAAAGTTATGCAAGGGTTTGTAAAGAAAATATTTTGAGGCGACTTTTAGGAGGCAGGCTTTGCTACAACTACAAAGCGCTTTGAATCCAAAAAGCCGGTACAAGTATATAGTGTGAGTCTTGTGTCATTTGTACTATCGATAATATCGCGCTGAGTAGGTAATACTTCTGCCGTGTACACTACCTCAAACTTTTTCTCCCGCCCATCACTCCAATAAATAATGACCTGTTGGCCGGGTTTGGTTTTGGGGAGATTTCCCAGAATACTTGACCAATTATGCCCGTACATGACGCTGTTGCCTTTTTCTCCAGGCACAGGGGAAGTAGCCAGGTAGCTTACCCCTTTTCCTGTAGTTTCCCAGATATTGTTCCTGATAATGGACGGGAATATTGCCGTATCAACGTTAATAGCAGGTATTTTTATTCTTGTGGGAGTATCTATGCTTACTGTACTTTGGAAATGAGGTCTTCCCTCAAAAGTAAGCGGATGCGGTGAATATCTCAAATAAAGAAGGTACGCAAAAGAAGCAAGAAAGAATAGGCCAAGAAGCAAAAATAATTTGGAAAGAAGCTGTATCATGGAAATATAGGGAGATTTCCACTCCACAACAATGTATTAATTAGTGTTTTTTCGAAGCCAGATACCAAGAATGGTCATAAAAATTCCGAGTCCAAGAATAGAAAGTATAAAAGCAATATTTCCGGTTGAAGCAAGAGCGGCTGCATTTCCTGTAGCTGCCTGGACAGTTGATGCTCCATCTGAGCGTCCGTCGGAACGTCCATCTGATTTTCCGTCAGATTTTCCGTCTCCCCCGGAGTTTTGTGTGGTTGAACTTCCTCCACCGCAGGAATACGAAGTGTTTTTTGCTAGATAGCTTCCTTGAGAAAGACCCCATACGCTTCCGTCCGGAACATAAATCCATCCTTGATTTTGATATACCTTTATCTGATCCTCATTTAATTCTCCAATGCTCATCCAATTTGTTTGAGTGCCACTGCCATCGGTAGCGCATAAACATTGCAACGCATTCCCATTTCCAAGAGAATACACACTGTCATGACCTTCTTTTGAGGTTCCACCTACAATTCCATGGGTTCCGTCAGGGTAATCAGCTAATGAATTTCCTGCAGGCGCAAGGCACGTTGCAGACGTGGCGTCGGTTGAAACGGCATACGAAGGTTTTGCAGCGGTCAAGACGACCGTTAAAAGGGTAAAAAGAATGAATAAATGCTTCATAAAAAATATAATATAGTATTATAGTATAAAGCTATGAGCTTGTCAATAAATGAAAATCTCTGACTAAATAGGAAATGCTAATAATTTAGTCACGATTTTGTCACGCACAAATGAGGCTATTTAGTCGCCGGCAATTTTAAGCGCAACAACTTCAAGAACTTGAAAAGAGGAC
The DNA here is from genome assembly GCA_964409875.1 of uncultured Gammaproteobacteria bacterium. Taxonomy (GTDB): domain Bacteria; phylum Patescibacteriota; class Microgenomatia; order Levybacterales; family GWA1-39-11; genus JAUSNA01. The sequence continues at coordinate 165,838 of CAYPEN010000003.1, read as the reverse complement.
TTTCACTAATACGTTCTAGCATAATTGTATTATTATTTACACCGGAAATAGAAAGAGTTTTAGCAGTATAGTTTGGGGCACTCACCGTTATCTTTTCAGTTGTGTCAAAATACGGCAAGGTACCTACTCCGTTTTTGGAGGTAACAACAAATCTTTCCTCACCCTTTACCGTCGCCGCCTCAATTGGCCTTCCCAATTCATTCTTAACGCTTAGTTTCAATTGTTGAGGGGTGTAATACGACGATATCGCATCAACAGCCAACCTTTTCGTGCCGTCTTCATTCCACAGTTGGGTTGAACCTCCTGTATTAACCCAATAATTTACCCCAATGAGGTTATTTGTCCGTACCAAAAGTTCCCCCACGTTTCTTATCCATAATGCTTGCTCCTGCTCGTTCATCTGTCCATGAATATCAGGAATTGGGGCACCATACTCACCCAATACAATTTTGCCTCCGGTTTTCTCAGACAGAGATTCTATATCTGCTGCAAGTTTTTCTCCGTTTGCAACGTAATGGTCAATAGTCACTACTCCACCAAGAGCACGGGTGGTGTCTTTGTCCATAACAAGGGACGCTACATCTCTATTCATAGAATCGTAATTTGAGGCAACTTTCTTGTTTTTCTCAGTAAAAAAGTTCTTCGTCAACATGTATTCGTCAATCAAAAATTGCCTATGTCCGGTGACATCACCCGTTAATCTTGGGTCACCCGGCCCGCCGTTTTCACATTCGGGACAAGCCGTAAAAACGTCTCCGTCAGCGAAAAGCTCAAGATGATTTTTAAGGAATTCCTTGGTTTTTTGCAGGTGTTCTGCACGCGTAATTTTAGGGTACGAAAACCACCCTTCCCATCCTGAAAAATTGCCACGGAACCACACATTTAAATGCTCGCGGCGGGCAGCTCTTACCCACCGAAGAAGCATGGGATAGAACTCCTCGTCGTACGGCGTTGCTATTGCAACGTGCGTTGCGCCCGTTGAGGCAATATCTTTCATTTGCTTTGCAATAACCGTGTCAAAAGAAGGGTCATTGAGCTTTTCGCGTGCTAAATCCCGCGAATATTTCATAGTGTCAATTGACTGGAATGACCAGAACATTGCGCGTGTTCCTTGGGCTTCCAAAGGCACAAAATAGAAGAAATAAAATATAGAAAAAAGTGCCAAAAGCAAAAGAAAAAGCCCACTAAAAAGCGTTGTTTTATGCCCAATTTGAATTTTTACGGTCTTCATAGCTATTTTTGTTTGCCCAATGTCGGCTTTGTGTTGAGGGTTTTGAGATACTCGGGTTTTAATTCATAAATATCGGCAAAAGGATAGTGACCCACCAAATTGTATTTTTTGTACCCGGCAGTTGTATGTACAGCTTTGAATGTCTGGTCATTTAAGTCATTCGTACGCATAATTATCCACCGGGCCCACCTGTCAGGTGCAGATGTTGCGGATAACCAATACGTACCGGTTCCTTCATGTATGAATTTACTCATGGGAAGTCCTGATGAAAAGATGATAGCGTCATGCGAAGCAGCGGAAATAAGCACAAACCCTTCTTTGTCTTTTGCGTTCTTGTTGAGCCAGCCCGATACTTCAGAAACATTTTTTTGGGAAGACCCAACCCTGGCATCATCAATTGTCACCGCGTCGTTATTGGCAAATGCAAAGAACGTGATAAATAATAGAAGGACAATAAATAACCACCTGAAATTTTTGAACCGGTCAACCAAGAACCCTATAAAAATAGCAATTGAGGGTGCCATCATAATCCCATACCGCACATTAAACCATGTGTTACCCGAAATCCCTTGTACAAAAAGCACCGAAAAGCCTAAGAACAAAGCAAGAATATTAAATACTAATGGCGCAATAAGTGATGACGTAGCAATCTTTATATTACCTTTTACTCTAGTGTCAAACCAAAACGCAAAAGCCCCGAGAGTTCCTAAGATTAGTGGCACCGTATAGCTGTTATAGGCAAGCGCATACAAGTACACTTTAATCGACAACAGCAAGTTGCGGTTAGTAGCCAAAACCCCTGCTTCTTTGAGTTGTTGTTGCTGTGCATGGGCCGAATACGGACCGAATGCAAAATACAGGGGGTCTTTAAAAATAAGAAGATTCCACAAGAACCACAACGCAATACCAAAGCCTCCTAAGGTAATAAAAAACAAAAATGTCCCCTCAGCTACCTTGAAGCCTTTTTTTCTGAAAGCAAGAACAATTATGGTTGCAGCAGCCCATAAAAAGAGAAACCACCCGTCATAGCGATTGAGAGTTGCAAGCATTATCCAAAATGCCGAGTATATAAGGTGAAGGAGTTTTCCCTCTTTCTGCCACATAAAAAGCTCGTATACCCCGGCAGTCATGGTGGCAAGAAGCAGCAATTCTGTCATGGCGGTTGACTGCAGATACAAAACGTTAATATTAGCAACAAATGCAAAAACACCAATAAGCCTGCCCAGCATCCCTACTCCTAAATTTTTCAAAAATAGATAGACCAAAACCCCCGTTGCAACAAATGAAACCATAGACTCTATCGCTCCTGCAAGGCCAGTATGCCACATGAAGTCATTCCAAATGGTTGCGACCATCAGCAAATGCGGCAACGGAAGCCATACGGACCCAAGCTGCGCAAGCCCGGGCTTTAGCCCTTCAACGACTCTCCTTCCGATATCTAAGTGGGACCGTGCATCGTTATACGAAAGCCCCAGGTGGTTATTAAGATAATAGATAAAATTGGCAACCGAAATTGCAGAAAGAATAATAATAAGAATCAAAACCGCATTTTTGGAAAAAAAATTTGAAAGCCTAGAAAACCAATTTTTACGAAGCGTTATATTTAAATCCATAATTTCTCCTTTTCTTTCCACCAAAAACGCATATATGGTAAGGCAAGTATCAAAAACACCAAAGAGGAGTAAATAATTATGAAAGAATTAAGTTCAACAATGTCTCGCAAATACGTAGTATATAAGTAAGACTTTGAATTATTTGTCCCCGACAGGTTCTGATTGTACTGATACGTATATGGAATGGGTTTTGTGAGTGCTTCGGCTTCTTGTTTTGGAGGAATACTTGTTGTTGTCATCATCCCCAATACATTGATGTAAATGCTATAAAACACAAGAACAAGGACGATGCTATTAAATAACAGATGCCGGCGATATGTATCAATTGCAAGCGCTATAAGAATAGAAAGAGCGGCATCTCCCGGAATTAAATATCTCGGCCCGAATGCCCACCCTCCCCACGGGTCTCCGAACATTGAATAAATGATAATATTCGTAACTATAAGGGAAATAAGCAATATGGTAAGTGTCCGTTTTTCAGATTTCTTGTAGCCGATATAAGCCCCCACGAGACCAACCAGAAGAATAGGTGAATACCACAACCAACTTCTTTCATTGCTAATAAGAAGCGTGTATAACCCCTGTATCTCATTTCTCGTGTTGAACGGGAGTTTTTTATCATAAACGCTTTTTGGAGACTCGTGCACTACCTTTGTATTCGTAAAGTCAGCTCTTCCTATTGTTTGCCCAATTTTTGTGTAGGAACCTGTTAGCTCATGGTTATAGACTGAGAAAAGTAAAACAAAAGGGATTATCCCTGCTATTATCGCAAGCATTACAGGCTTTACCGACAACTTTAATTTAGAAGACATGTTCTCCACATTGAAGTGTCTGAAAAGTACATACAGTCCAATTGGGAAAATGAGAAAAATATTTGGGATATCAAAAAGTAACGCAGCGCCTGTGTATATACCGAACAATATGTCATTCATCCAAGTTCTTTTTTCGGTAGCATTTAACAACGAAAGTAAAATGACGGTTAGACTAAAGTGATGTTGTGTAAGGCTAAAAGCATATGGAAGCGCGTTGGTTGCAAAAAGGAAAATACCCGATGAAAAGACAGATGCTATTCGTGACGCCTGAAGCCTTCGCGCAATTGAATACACTAGAGCAGCATTAATTAAGGCGAAAACAACTGTAGAAAAATAGGCGGCTATTTGTGGAATTCCTATGAACTTTCCTAAAAAATAAAAGGGAGCAGCAATAAATGAAACACCTGGTGTAAATATGGAAAACGCCTTGCCTTTATAAATAACAACATCAGGTGCAGAAAAGGAGGTTTGTTTTGCATCAAAAAGGAAGGTATGATTATTTACCAACGATTCAACCAATGCGTACCGTGACGTGCTATTTGATGCTTCAAATGGACCCCCTACTTCCTTATTTTTGGAGTCTTGATAATAGTACGGTTTATTTGCCTGTCCCTTTATACCGACAGAAAGTAATGTTAGTAATAAAATACCAATAAGGCTAATAAAAATAATTTTTAATAAATTCTTTTTCATATTATTTTAGTTCAATACTCTCCTTCGAGGATTGTGACATTACCCAAAGTACCCCATATTCATTATTATTTAATTTCACACGAATTAATACTATTAAATATATTAGAAAGTAAATTGGATTAAATAGGAAGTAGAGGCAAATTGTCCTTAATGTTAATACAAAAGGTAACTTGAAGGCTTTTTGTAGCTTTTTTTTTGGAAAATACATTTCTAACTCCTTCTCACTTTCAAAAAATCGTCGACTTTGGCTCAAATGGTCTAAATAGTTTTGAGGAGATTTATAATAAATTTCAGTTGCAGGTACCAAACAGAATTTAAATTTATTGCTTATTGCATACAAATAACTAAACGAGTCCTCTGAAGATATTTTAGGCCATTTAATTTTTTTATATAATCTCTTGGAAAACGCACGAGCACGTCCATGACATGAATAAATGTTATTTCCATGATCATAACTTTCGTAAATTTTATTTTTTATTCTCACACTGTAATCTAAAACATCTCCAATAAAAGTATCCGATTTTATCGGTAAAATTTTGGGTGAGGTTATACCTACTAGCTTGTCATTCATTATAGGCTTTATTAACTTTTCTAGAAATTTCTTGTCTCTGATCCTAATATCAGCGTCTAACAGTACCAACAAATCTCCTGCTGCCTTCCTTGCTATTATATTTTGCGTTAATGCCTTACCGATTCTTTCTTCATTGCGATATAGTTTAATTTCGGGCTTTTTAAAACGCCCAACTATTTGTTCTGTGCTATCGGAACTTGCATCCGAAATAACTATTATTTCTGCTAGTGAAACTGTTCTTAAATCCTGTTGAAAAATATCTTCAATAATATTTGAAATATTTTTCTCTTCATTAAGAACTGGTATGCCGATTGATAAAGTTATGTTATTTTTCATACGGAATTTAATAGCTTTGTTGTGTTTGCTATTTGCCATTTAGCTTTCAGATGCTTTTCTCTACTTTTGAATATTAGTCTGATGTAAAGATTTATTAAAAATATCGCAAAACAATGTATAGGATTTTTTAAAAAAGCTTTAATGAATAATTTTAAGTACAATTTTTTGGATACTTTTTTTGCATTTAATACGAGGGTTGGGTCGAAATACTTGCTCATTTTTATTGGCATAGCCATAAAACGTGTATTTTGTTTTATATGATCTTTCAAAGTCTGTGGGGACCTAAAAAATACTTTTGCACTTTCTACAAACTTATATTTATAGCCAAAAGTAAGGCAGCAAAAGTACGTAAATGCATCATTCGCTGTAACCTCCGCCTCTGGAATAAAAATTCTTTTTACGAGTTCTTTTTTATATGCAAGTAGGCGTCCATCAACAGAAAAAATGTTATCTCCACCATTGTAAAGTTTGCGTAATGGGATATATGCATTTACAGTAAAATTTACTGATTTCTCTATAAATGTTAGTGCAGGCATAGGGTGAGGATTGCCACCGCACATCATTACATCGCGTTCATTAATTAAAGGTTGAATAATATCTCTAACGACATATTTATGCGAAAATACTACATCTGCATCAGTCTGTACAAGAAAATCAGTAGATAACATCCTATATAATTGATTTAAACGAGCAGATTTCCCATACGGCTTTTATAATTGAATAATTTTATTCTGTTATCATTGATTTGTTTTACCTTCTTTGCAGTATTATCCCTTGATCCATCCGAGAAAATCCAGATCGATTTTATTGTAAAGTTTGTTTCTTTTTGCGCTAAAACAGATTCTAAAAGACTTTTAATATTATTCTCTTCGTTGTAAGCGCTTAAAGCTATTGTGACAGTGTATTTCTTAATCATTTTTTTACGAATTTAAAAACTTGAACTCTTTCAAAGCTATAGGTTCTATTTAGAGCATAAGAGTCAAATCCTTCAACATATCTCAAAATCGGCAGACTATTATTATCAGCAATTAACCATACTATTTTTTTACTAGAGCTAAAATCTGCTACAACCAATGAGTTTGTGTTGGGTATATATAGCAAGCTTTTATCAGAAGCATAGTTTGTTTTTTCTGATATCTTAAGAGGGTTGGATGTATTCTTGTTATAAAATTGAAATGGTTCTTCATAATAATAAGTTAGAAAAGTGACTCCATCTCTGTTTTCGGCATTCATCTTTGTGAATTTAACAATTTGCTTCCAATCATCCTTCTTGTTAGATAATCCCCAGTAGATTGAATTACTATCCTTAAACCAAGCTACTAAACGTATGAAGGCCAATAGAATTAGCATCACCATAACAAAAAATTTAATTTTTTTGTATTTTATTTGGGCAATACCACTTCCGATTAGAATTAGTAGAGGTAAAAGACAAAATATTAAGTATTTAGAGGTTACTATTGGCTTTATGAAAAATGAAATAGAAAATGTGATTAAAGGTGGTATTGCTAGTAAAAATATAATCAACAAATACTTAATTATCTTCTCATTATTAATTGATGATTTTTTTATTCCTCCTATGGTTTTGAAAATCAAATAAAATACAATTAATCCGTAACTAATAAAAATTGGAGGAAAATCACCAGAAAGCACAAATGGCAATCCAATAACGTTTTTTAGCCCGGGTTTTGGAAGCCAATTTATTTGCGATGAATTTAAAGACGACATCAATACAATAGGAATGCAAATAAGAAATAGAGAAATCCCAGTTGTAAATAAATATTTTATTTTTATGCTTCTAATTTTAAAAATAATAATATATAGGAAATGAGTGATGATTAGAAATATTGCAAAATAATGCGCATATAAAGATAATCCTGATGCAATAATATAAAACAAGTAATTAAGTTTTTTGGTGGGCTTACTTATTATTTGTACAAAGTAATAAGTTGAAATTGCTGAAAGCAAAAATAACAGACTATAACTTCTTACTTCTTGAGCATAAGCAATAAAAAAAACATTTATTGATAATAAGATTGCTGAAATCAAACCAGTTTCCTTGCTAAAAAGTTTTTTACCGATTAAATAGATGAAAGGTATAGTTGCACATGCAAAAACAGTAGACAATATTCTTAATACAAGCTCATTCTCTCCTAGCCGCATCCAATAATGAAGGATTAAATGAAAAAGCATCATATTTGTATCTTTGTACTTTGCTGTATGTATTAGGGTTCTTGAAAAATTTATACTATAAACTTCATCTGACCAAAAGCTTTTTAAGGGTGAGGCAAGCAAACTAACGACTAAAACAAAAAAAACAAGTAACGAAATAGTTAAAGCTGTGTTGTTTTGGATTAGGTAACCGATAAAATTACTACTAACACGGTACTTTTTAATTTTATTTAATTTGTTACTCATATTTGTTTTGATGATATTGCAATCTTCCACATCCCGTTCGAGTAATTAAATTTCGTAAATTTAATATGGATGAGCAATAGAAGCTGCAATATAACAGAAAGAGATAAGTAGAAGGGGTTTTTCAAGAACTCCTTAATAAGAATCTTAAGTTTAATTTCAATCGGGATGTAATAATAATTATTAACCCAGTTCCCATAGTGTGAGTGAATATTATTCTTCAAAGTTAAAAATCTTGAATGTTGAAGGAAAAAGTCTTTCAATGTAGATGCACTTCTAAAGTAGACCTTAGCATGGGCGGCATGAGCGAATTTATAGTTTTGAGTAAGTGCATTAAAGTAAAGATAATCATCATCTGCAGATATTGTTAAAGGTATTATTGTTTTTTTATATAACGACCTACTCATAGCTGTAATGCAACCTAAGTGATTGTGAATTGTGTTGCCATTATTGTAGTTTTTTCTCACCTCATACCATAAAATTAGCCATGCAACGACGACTTTTTCAAAAAATGATTTAGGTGGCAAGGGTAAATTAGAACCTCCCACTAATCCAATATTCTTATCTCTAAATTTCTTTACCAATTCCTCTATCACATTGACATCATTTAGCTTAATGTCTGCATCAAATGTTATACAAATATCTGTATTGGTACTAGTAAATAATTCATTCAATCTGCTTGTTTTTCCGACTCTCAACCCATCATCTCTTAATTCAATTTTTTTATTTTTTTTCTTATATTTTGATACAATACTTACTGTTTTATCCGTACAACCATCGCACAGAACAACTACTTTTGTCAAAAGAAAGCTATTTCCTTTTTGTGACAAAACACCTTCTAGTAATTGAGCAATATTGTTTTGCTCGTTATGAGCAGGTATACCTACAGTTACTGTTTTTCTAATGTTTTTCATATTGCTAAGAATTTTTCCCACAAACCAAAGTTATTTGTTAATCTCCTAATAAACATCGTGCTGGGAGCATATACGGAAGGAAATTCTGAAAGTTTGTGCGTTTTATCTATTATGGTTCTCGGTAAAATCCATTTATTGCTAGATGGAGATATATTCCCTGAATCTATGGAGAAAGCGGCCTTATAACCTGCTCTTTTTACCGTTTGTATCACATTATTATTGTATTTACCTCTCGGGTAGGCAAAGTATTTCACTTCTACGCCAAGTTTTTTTTCAAGAACTTTTTTTGATTGTAGAATTTCCTTTTCTAACTCACGTTTAGTTAATATAGTTAAATCGTTATGTGTTGCACTGTGACAACCTATTTCAATTTTGTGTTCCAAAAGCTGTTTTATTTCGTCTAAAGATAGGAGTGCATTTTCATTTTTTAGTTCGTCTCTTGAGACTTTTTGTGGATTAGACACAACAAATGCTGTCGCTTTAATATTGTGCTTTTTAAGAATTGGCAATATTGTTAAAATATCTCTATACCCATCATCAAATGTAATAGCTACTGATGAGCTACTCAATTTTTCTTGGCTTAACGCTTGTTCCAAACTTATAAATTTTGAGTTTTTAGCTATTTTTATAATTTCTTTTTCAAAAATATCTTTAGAAATTGAATATCTGTCATTGCTATTAGAAATACTATGAAAACACAATATAGATTTGTAGTTTCTATCAACGCTTTTCGTTAGATAATATAGAAAATTAAAAATAGCCGTTCTTATTAAAAAGAAAGTTTTAGTTTTCATATTGCTAATCCTTATGGACTTTATAATTAAGAAAAAATTTAAGAAATTCATGAATATTACTTTTTTCGTTTGCACTACTATTAGCATCTGTTAACCCATGTGTTGCAATAAAAATACCTAGCGTACGAATATTATCTTCGAAATTAACATTTTTATTGTTTTGTTGTTCTAAGCTTTTTATCAGTTTTTTTCTAAATTTTACGTTAGACCATTCCTGTTTCAATGCTACAAGGTAATCATAAAGAGGCAATGAATAACCAACTAGTTCAAAGTCGATAAGATAGGTATTTTTTTTGCAAAAAATAATATTTCCTAAATGTAAATCTCTATGGGAAAGCACTAAATTCGAAGGTTTCAATATGAAGTTAAAATTCCTAATCAGCAACACCAACCCTCTAAGTAGATCTATCCGTGCTTTTGGGTATTTAGAATAGGATGATAAAAATAAACCCGGATAAAGCATTAGGTAACTACGCATATTCCTACTTGAAAACAATGACTTTTCCTTTTTAGTGAATTTTTTGCCAAAACTTACAAGAAGGTCAATATTTTTTATGTATTCGGCAACATTATCAAAATTTACAAGATCCTTTGCCGATGTACCGCTAATATATTCCAATAATACAAAAAGGGAGTTTTTACTCTCTTTAAAGTATATTAACTTGGGAACATTTAAATTTTTTTTATTAAAATTCTTACTTTTTGCGTGTGAAGCATATACATTGTAAAAGTTTATTTCATTTTTTAATCGGAAATATTCAGTGTTGTGATAATTGAACGCTATTATTTTCCCAAATGCCTTATGACCAATGCGATTTTCATAAACCCCCAAACTATTAGTATCGGTATCCAAACGATTTTTCTTTACCTCTATTAATCTGTAATCAAGAATCTCCTCCGGTAAAAGAGGCTTACTTTTATTACTATTTATGGCAAACATGTTTCTTAACTCCAAAAAAAGCAAACGCCATAGATTTAAATTATTAATTTTTATTAAAGGAAAAGTATTCATAAATTTAAAAAAGTGATGTGACGCGGCTCATGAGATAACCGAGACGCTCAATTGAGAATATTCTTTGTTTGTTGGTTACTTCGTACGACAATACGTTGAAAAACATTCTTGATGTTTCGTCCCAACTGAAATTCTTAGCCCAGGTATATGCATTTTTTGAATATGAGGCCCTCAATTTTTCATTTCTCATAAGCTTTGTAATGCTATTTGCAAAGCCTTTCGTGTCTTTGACAGGAATAAGAAGTCCTGTTTTTCCGTCAATTATTGAGTCTTTCAGTCCATTTGTTTTTGATGCAACAACCGGAGTCTTGCATGCATTTGCCTCAAGAACAGTAATCCCCCACCCTTCAACGTCAGACGGTTGTACCGCAACCCAGCTTTCTGATAGATGTTTTATTTTTTCTTGTTCCGTAACTTTCCCTAAAAAGCTGACTTTGTCGGTTAATTCCATTTTGATTACGATATCCTGTAAGTCTCTTATCGCTTCTCCTTCTCCCACAATCAAAAACTTTGCTTTTTTCACTTTTGACAAAACCAGTGAGAACGCACGTATCGCAACGTCAACGTTCTTGTAGGCCTTTAGCCGTCCTAAATAAATTAGTTGCGGAACTGACGACTTTCTAATTCTTCCTGTAGCTATCTCAATTCCGGGATTAACGATTTGGATATTCTCTTCTTTTGCAATCCCCGCTTTTATGATTTCCTTTTTGGAAGACTCACTAACCGTTATGACTGTTTTGTTGCGGTATACGAATGGCATCAATTTTCCTTCTATAAATTTGCCTATATAAGACAACGGGAATTTCATATTTGTCACAAAAACTTCCTGATGCACGTGATGAATAAGAAGGACAACCGGCTTGGTTGAAAAAAGTGGGCTCATGAATGGAATGCCATTCTCAGAATCAACAATCACATCAAAGTCCCGTCTAAACCGAAGCGCATAATACAATGCTGCCCACAGATATACGGTATAAAATCCTCCGCGCCTTACTATGTTTACACCATCAATAGTCTCATTCCGGCTGTTTTTTCTATCATTTCCGCAAAATATGGTAACTGAATTGCCTTCATTTACCCATCTTTTGGCAAGTTCCTGGACGTAAACTTCTGCCCCCCCTGCCCATTTATGCTTCGTGTCCCGCCAATTAAGAACTAAAATCCGAAGCCCATTTGTTGCTTTTTGTGTATCGTATGGCAAAAAGACATCAAAGAAATCACGAAGGTTGGTAAATATTGTCGTATAGAATGGCTCCAATATGTGCAAGAGCCCAATAACACCAAAACTTAAAAGGCCCATGACAACCATAACACTCGAGATACTTTTTAAGGAATCGTGGAACATAAGAATTCCCACAATTTCTCCTATTGCCAAAAGAAAACTTACGACAGGCAAAACATGTTTCCCTTTTATTTGGTCAAATGACACTATATTCGTGGCAACCGTAAATGCCACCATCGCAAGTGAGTAAAGCGGAAGTAATCCAATAATTGCTGCCGTCTTTTTCCCGAAAATAAATGGCATGGTAAAGTGCCCTAGAGCCCCAACCATAAGAAAAGCAAGAAAACTTGAAGCAAAAGAAGCAAGCAGCAATTGGTAGAAAACCTTGTGTGAATTTTTTCCAGAACCTTCTTTGTGGCTTACAATTGGAAGGATAAATTGGGCAAAAAGCGATCCTGCAAAAAACACCATTTTGCCCGAGAGTGATAATAATGCATATTCCCCTGCTTGGCTAGGTGCAAGAAAGTGTTTTGCCAAAATTACATCACTCGAAAGGTAAACAACATTTGAAATTTTTGTTATTGCGCTTGAAAAATAAAATTTAAAGGGAAAAGCTAATGCATTTTTCTGAATACGGATTATTGAAGGCTTTTTAATTCTGGCAGCTGCAGCAACAATTAAGATGAAGGATACAGCTGATGACAAAACTATAGATAGATAGGCAAATTCATCATAGCCGGCTTTAACTAAAAGAAATGCAATAGTGAGCTTAATGACAGATTCTACAAGCGCAATGCAGGCAAGAAACACAAATTTTAGATTTCCATTTAAGTAACCACCGTCAACAGATGAAAGCAAAGTGGTTGCCCAAATTGGGGTAATAAGTAGAACCGGCCAAATGCTCCCGATATGAAAAAAATGCGTAATCCCAACGCTTGCCAAAACCCAAAGAAGCGAAACAATAATTGAAGCTACAATTGCCCTTTTCCGAAGATACTGCCAGAATGCGGTTGCCGGCTTGTTGTATTTGCCGAAATGATACGCACTTTTATAGACAACAGCTTTACCCAAAGCGCCTACCGGAATATCGGTTATTGAAAGGATTCCACCGATAAGGCTGATGAGCGCAAAGTCTTCTAGACTTACGCTTCTGCCTAAGAATGCGTTATACAGAAGGTTGAAGACATTTGATAATGCCGTTGCAAATAAGACAAACCCTGCCCGTCTTTTGACAGCACTATCTGAACCTTTAAATTTTTTAAATAACCTCTTTCCTAGGCTAAAGCCTAGGACATGCCTCGAAAGGAAGAGGTTTTTTCTCCTCAATTCATCCCCGTTCTTAACAGAACGGAGTGTTCTTGAGGTATCCAATAACTTCATATTTTTTGCCTAAACTAGGCGAATAATGACATCCCGTACCTGACGGGTGTAACTAGAATTTTCGGTAATGCAAAAGCTTTCTTTGGTTCTTTCTCTTTGACGAGCCCATGGACTGTTTTCTCCCAATAGTGGGGTTTTAGAATGAGCTGATACAATGCATAAAACCCTGCAAATGAAATCATGAGCCAGTAGAAAGGGACAAGGTAAATGTATTTGATAAGAGCGTACTGCTCACGCTTCATAAGCCCTATCATGTAGTAATAAAGGTACAAAAAGTTCCCAAAAACCAGCGAAAATCCGGCCATGTAGAAAACAACCGCAGGGTACAGCCGCTCAATTGCAGGCCCGACGTACGCATAGAGCGCAAAATAGGAAAACGTTGCAAGCCAAAGAAAAGGATTTATAAGAATGAAAGCTATCTTCCCTCCCAGAATCATGTTGAAAAGGAATGCGTGGTGCCTGTTGGTTTTGACAAAAGCGTACGGATTTCTTGTATGGACCAAATACGTCTGCATGTACCCTTTTATCCACCTCGAGCGTTGTCTTACCCAATTTCCCCACTTTGAATTGGCTTCCTCAAGAGTTGTCGAGTCGATTATTGCGGTTCTATACCCTTCTTTAAAAAGCCTCACCCCAAGGTCAGCGTCTTCTGTCACATTGAAAGGGTCCCAGCCCTGAAGAGACAGTAAATCCTTTGTCCTGAAATGGTTTGACGTTCCACCGAGTGGGATTGTCGTGTTAATGGATTGATAGCCGGTAAGCGTCACATCAAACCACAGTGAGTATTCGGCTGTGAAGAAGCGAGTCAAAAGATTTTGATGGGGGTTGTGGTAGTTAAGTTTTGCCTGAAGGCACTTAACCGAACTTCCGGCTTTCTTAAACCCTAGATACGCTTTTTTAAGCTGCATAGGGTCGGGGATATCCTCAGCGTCGTAGATGACCAAATAATCGCCTTTCGCATACGAGAGTCCGTAATTACATGCTTTCGGTTTTGTTTTAGGCTGCGAATTCGGGACAACTATTGTCCTGACAAAAGACGGCAGATTGAGTGTTTTTGCAACTTCCTGTGATTCTTTATCATCCTCTTCCAATAAAAGTAAAACATCAAGCTTGTCTTTCGGCCATGAAAGGCGCGAGATAGCATCGACAAATTGCGCAATTATATGCCCCTCTTTATAGAGCGGGCAAAGAATTGTGTAAACAGGCAATTTTTCATCGGAAAGATTTTTGATTGCCTCATCACCTACATGAATATCTTGCTCGTGCTTGAGACTCTTAAGAATTAACAGCGCATTAAATACAACGTCAAGGAAATAGACAGCAGACAAAAAGGCAATCAAAACACCCAGCGTTACCATTGTGTTGAAAATTAACCCGATAACTGTCGTTGCCACAAGAATTCCTATAAAAAGCTTTTGTCTTAAAAGAAATGTTCTTACTGCGCTTTTGTTATGAGGAAGCGTTGTATGTGTTACGAACTGGCGTTTTTTGTACCCGATACCCGCACCCACCATCCCTTGTCCATTGGATGCAATGTGAACTGGATGAATTCGTTTGAATTTGAATTTAAGGGCATTCAGTCCTATCTCAAGAGATGTCTTGACTGCTTCAACTTTTGAACTTCCCTTTTTTCTTTTTGCAAATGCAATGTCGTAAGAAGAAGTAACAAACCCGGCTTCTCGAGCGCGGTGCAGGAACTCTAAATCAAATGTCCACTGGGATGAGGGGGTAAAATGTATAGACTCAACTACTTTTTTCTTAAATACTTTCAGCCCCGACTGTACGTCTTCATCTATCCCGAATAAAAATTTCCCAAAGAAGGTTCTAAATGTTTTACTCATGAGTTTCCTGGTCAACCCTTCTTTGTATTGCTGCCTATTGGCAACAACTACATCAAATGACGAAAGCTTTTTAACCATTGGCAATATCGCTTCAGGGGGATACTGTAAATCTGCGTCAATAATTGCAATATTTTGGTATTTTGCCTTAGAAAAACCCTCTAAAAGCGAATACGCTTTCCCCTTTCTTCCTTGCTTAGAAAAGAACCTTACAGGATACGCTTTACATAACGCATTTATCCTCAACGGAGTTCTATCAGTTGACTTATCGTCTATGAAAATAATTTCATAATTATAATTTTGGGGAAGAAAAGTGCTGTTTATCCGCACAACCAATTCTTCAATGTTGTCAACCTCGTTGTATGTCGGAACAATAATTGAAATTTCTTTTTTGAGCGCATTCTTATGCATTTTCCCCACCTCCCACTATGTGTTTTTGAATAAAATGTTCAAGAGAAAGGGGTGACACACGGTAATGTCCGCCGAACTCTAAAGCCTCAAGTTGGCCCTCTTTTATGTATTTATAGATGGTTAAAACGCTCAAACGTAGAAGTTCTGCAACCTCCTGTACGGTTAAAAATGCACTTGTTTTGTTATATCCCATATTTTTTTAATATAAGCTGTGAATTATAGGCTAATTGAATGATAAAGTCAACTATCCACAGATAGTAAATATGGTGAAGTTCTATGAGGTTACATTAACTTTGGTATGCTATGCTTATTTAAATCCACAATGGCGATTTAACCAAAGAAAAATAAGATAACTGACAAAAAGCTAAAATAACGAAGTTATAAAATAACTATGCGATAACTTGCACAATTTTTTGGATCTTTAAAGACGTTTTTCTTGCAAACAGCGAGTTCTTATGGAAAAAGCTGTATAATTCTTTCCGATGCTTAGAAATAATCTTTTTACATACAGAACAAAAAAAGGGCTTACCCAAGAAGAATTGGGACATGCCATAGGCGTGACAAGGCAGACGGTTATTGCTATAGAGAAAGGGAATTACACACCCTCTGTGCTTCTTGCAATTAAAATTGCAAAATACTTTAATGTAATGGTCGAAGATATTTTTTCCGTTGAAAATGAAAGATAAAAATATAATAGCCGAACTTTTCGTTGCAATCATTCTTGTAGGTTTTCTCGTACTTTTCTTAAGCCCCACAGGATTACTTATGCCTATGAATGCGACTGGAATGACAGGAATAATTGTTATCGTTTTGTTTTTTATCTTTGCCGGGTTAATCTGGAGGGAAAAAGCAAACGATGAAAGAGAAAGCCTCCACGTACTCGGGGCCGGACGGATATCATTTATCACAGGATTGTCGATAGCAATTATTGGTATTGTCAAGCAAAGTCTTAACCATGACATTGATGCTTGGCTCATTTTCACGGCGATTGGTATGATTCTTGCAAAAATAGGCTATCGGTTCTACTCTTCAAGAAAAAAATAATCCTTCAAATGTAAAGTCTACTTGACATTTACTCATTGTGGGAGTACGCTTTTTCTATGATCCTCTTTTTGTTCGCTTTTTTGGCAGGGCTCGTCACCGTTCTTTCACCCTGCATACTGCCGGTCCTTCCAATCGTCCTTTCGGGCTCTCTATCCGGCGGGCACAAACGTCCTGTAGGAATCGTAATCGGGTTCATTTTGAGCTTCACACTCTTCACACTCTTTCTTTCATCTATTGTTAAAGCAACCGGCGTATCCCCCGACACTTTGCGTAACTTCTCAATTACGGTTGTCTTTCTTTTCGGACTTAGCCTTCTGCTTCCACAGTTCCAGGCAGGAATGGAACGTCTTTTTACAAAAATTTCGGGTTTATTTTCTTCCAATAAGCAGCAAGGGACAAGCTTTTTCAGCGGAATTGCGCTTGGTTTAAGCCTTGGCCTGGTGTGGACCCCATGCGTTGGCCCAATTATCGCATCAGTCATAGCCCTTGCAGCCGCCAATTCCGTGAACGGGGCAGCAATACTGATTACTTTCTCGTATGCCACGGGCACTGCAATTCCGATGCTTCTTATTACTTTCGGGGGAAGAGCCCTTTTGCAAAAAGTCCCCTGGCTTTTAAGAAATACCGTTAACATCCAAAAAGCCTTTGGAATTCTTATGGTAATAACCGCAATTGCAATGTTTTTTGGACTCGACCGTACATTCCAAGCGTATATAATTCAAAAATTTCCACAATATGGAGCAGGACTCATAAAGATAGAAGAAAATAATGCTGTAAAAAATTCCCTAAAAGGGCTAAAAACTCCCTCAATTGATCAACAAATGTTAGGCAAATCCATTGATATGAATACATATCCGCAAGCACCGGAACTCATACCGGGAGGTAAATGGTTCAACAGCAATCCCCTCACAATAGCTTCGCTTCATGGGAAAGTGGTACTCGTTGATTTTTGGACCTACACCTGCATCAACTGCATAAGAACACTACCGTATATAAAATCCTGGAATGAAAAATATAAGGACAAAGGGCTTGTTATTATCGGAGTTCATACTCCTGAATTCGAATTTGAAAAAAATCCTGACAACGTAGAAAAAGCGCTCAAAGACTTTCAAATTACGTATCCTGTCATGCAGGACAACAATTACGACACTTGGAATGCGTACGAAAATCAATATTGGCCGGCAAAGTATCTCATCGACAAGAATGGGAAAGTGAGAATGACGCATTTTGGCGAAGGGAATTATGATGAAACCGAAAAACAAATTCAGGAACTTCTGAAAGAAACAGGAGCAACTGTTAACGAAAAAGTGCAAAACAAAGAATACTCTATTGAGACACTCTCCCCTGAAACGTATTTAGGGTACGACAGGCTCGGAAAGTTTGCATCAAAAGAAGAAGCAATGCCCGATACTGTTACAACGTATTCGCTTCCTGACGAGCTTGATTTTAATTCTTTTGCGTACGAGGGAAAGTGGAATATCGGGCACCAAACTGCAATGCCGTTTGCTAACTCTCTACTTGCCTATCACTTCAATGCAAAAGACGTATATCTTGTCATAAATAGCAAGAACGGTAATTCCAAAATAAAGGTACTGCTTGATGGTGTTACTTTGCCTGAAAAGTTTAACGGTAATGATGTTAAAAACGGGGAAATTACAGTCAATGAAAATAAGCTTTATCATCTGCTTCATTTTACGAAGGCCGAGGAGCATGTCATTCAACTCATCTTCCTTGACGACAATTCGAATGTTTTTGCATTTACTTTCGGGTAAATATCACTGAAGAGGCAATAACTTCGGCACACTCTTTCACATCTCCAACCTTCATCTTTTCTTCTCTTTATATTGCTTTTGTATCGTTGCTGTATGAACGATAAATCGAATATCAAAACTCCTCTCGACCCGTCTGGCGATTTTGCCGAAATGATAAATGATACAACAGGACTACCGGGCATCACCACCAACAATAAGAAAAATACTCCCCCACAAGTAGTTTCAAGTTCGAATGTCGCAACAGCATCCAATTTCCGGTACGACAAGAACATGGATACTGCAAGTGATAATCTGAAGTCTTCAACATCCCAAGAACCTAAAAGTCCCCAAAAAACTGAAGCGGAAGACAACTCATCTTATCTTCAGAATGAAACTCTTAATAGTGCTTACGCTGATTCTGTAAAAAGCGAACAAGACATAAGCGGCACAACTTCCGACCCTGCAAGCGATGATGACACTCTTAAAAGCGCACAGAAAATGGGGCTTGCCCAAAATGAAGACGAAGAACATCCACAGGAATTAAACATCGGGGAAGACATAGACAAAAGTGAAGAATACCAGAAAACTCACTGAATATTAAAAAATGCTTGCTTCGTTTTTATCCAATAGTCTTCTTGACGTGTCAGGTTTTTCACATCATTCTGGCTTGAAAGTAAAAACTTTATTGCCTCCTCAAGATAGAGAGTATTTTGTGAACCTTTCACAAGCACCAATGCATTGTCCGGCAATTCTTCTTTCATATGAAGGCCGGCCTGAACAGCGTTTTTATAAACCTCTACTTTACGCGTTTTCCCTTTTTTCCCTATCGTTTCTTTGACTAGAGGCACCACATATTCATTTGTTAATGGTCCAACGCAGTACAATTCGTCAACTACGGAAACTAACGCATTTGCCACTTCTTCATGCTCACTTTTGGCTTCATTTCCGAGCTCCCGCATATCCCCCATTAAAAAAACGACTTGTCTGCCTGTGCGCTCTTTAAGGTTTTTACAAAGCTCTAAAAAAGAAAGGACAGTACTTTTGGATGAGTTGTACGACGAGTCGATAATAAGAGAGTTTTTAATACCCTCAAAAAGTGAAGAACGGCCTTTTGGGAGTGTGAAGTTTTTTTCAAGAGATTCTTTTATTTGAACATAGGAAAGCCCAAGCGCGTGACTTGCAAGCAGTACGGATGCAAAACTCTCGCGGGATGCTGGTGGAAGAAGAATACCAGGAAAGGATAATTCAATAACACGCTCCCCTTTTTGCGTTGGGACACCGTATAAAAATTTTGTTTTTTTTGTTGTAACAGTATAATCTTTATAGTACACAGAGCAGCTTTTGCTCGATCCGAATGTAAGCAGTATCAATGAGCCACTAACTGCTTTCTTTTCAATTTTACCTACTACCCGCGCGTCATCCTTGTTGTAGATGCCAACTTTTGTATATCCGTTTGTTATTATTTTACTGTCCTCCTCTGCAATTTTTCCCAACAGAAACTCTTTCGTGTCTCTCGTGTGCTTTTTTAAGAGTTTTTCGAACTGTTGCGTGTGTGTGGCAGTAGCATTAAGGTCTATTCCCATATCCGGTTTTACTATAGTTAAAAGGTACGACATATTTTTTGGTGGATACGGGTCATCGATACCCATTTCGACTATTAAATGCGTTATTCCCCTTAAATGATGCAACCGAAACGGTGCCCTCATAAGTGTTCTGAACCAATTTTTCTTGTCAAAACCATCAATGGTTATTCCCAATATTCCAAAAGGCACTCCTGTCTCAGAATTTCCACTTACCACTTCTGTTTTGAAATTGTCCTTCAAGACAGCAAAAAGCGCGTTACGGGTTGATGATTTTCCGACAGAACCCGCTACACCGATGACATAGGGTCTATGAAGAGTAAGCGCCAAACGCGCCCAAAAGCGAAGATAAAATAATACCGCCCACACGAGAAAATCCCGCATACCCTTACATTATACCTCAAAATACATTCAAAACCTAAATCTGGCGTTTCCCCTCTTGACTGAGAATGGGCTCCTAATATATATTGTTACTCATGGATGATAATTCGCTGCAAGAAACACCCGTAGTAGAAGGTGAACTTGCAATTACTGCACAGGAAGAAACACAGGTTACACCACAACCCCAAACCCAAGCAGAACTCGTAGTTTCGCTCACAAACCTAATCAATTCAAATCTTACAGAAATCTCAAACATTGAAAAGGAGATAGCAAAACACAAAGAAATGGTAGACAATGTTTTGGAAAATGATGCTACATATAAGGACCATGCCGAAAAAGCAAAAGAGGCAGCGCGGGTTAAAGGAAATACAAAAAAGGAGATATTCAAAAGACCGGATGTAAAGCACGTAGTTGAAAAACTAAATGAGTTAAAGGAAAATCTAGCCGACACAAAAGACGAATTATCAAATTATATCCAAGAATACGCTCAAACCTCGGGTCAAAACTATTTTGAAGCTGAGGATGGCACGATTCAGGAAATAGTTTACGTCGCAAAACTCCGCAAAAAAGCAGTCTAGCTTTATTTTTTTTCAAAAAAAATACCGCAGGCGAATGAATATCGTTCTGAGGATTTCCAGCGTGCAGAGCACCCTAGCTTTCAGAACCTTTCGCTGAATTACTTCAGCACAATATCCAAACACACTGCGGTACTTTAATTAATTTCTGTTCCAGTCTCCTCCGCCGCGTCTGTCGTCTCTTCCTCCTCTTCCTCCGCCTCCGCGTCTGTCAAATCCTCCTCTTCCGCCTCCGTATCCTCCTCCTTGAGGTCTTTCCTCACGAGGTCTAGCTACTGAAACAAAAATTGTTCTATCCCCAAGGGCTGACTTGTCAAGAGCAGTAATTGCTTCTTGAGCTTTTGCATCATCCTCGAGTTCAACGAATCCGAATCCTTTGCTTCGTCCGGAATCTCTATCGGTTATAAGTGTAGCCGAAAGAACTGCTCCGTAGTCTGCAAATAAGGTCTTCAACTCATCTTCTGTTGTTGTATAAGGTAAATTACCAATGTAAAGTTTTGTCATGTAATGTTCACCACCTTTCTATTTGGGATTAAATGTAGATATGTGTCGATAGTAATCTGGGGCTAAATGCGGCTTTCTATTCCTCTATAGCTAATTGCATTATAACATAAAAATAGATTTGCAACAGGAAAAGTCTTGTAGGATTTTGCCTGTACATTTTGTACTCATTTTTTCGCTTCAAATTCTGCCGTGAAGCGTCAATATTTTCATGATATAGAAAGACATACTGTATATAGTTTTTATATAGTTGACACCGGGGGATAGTGACTTTATGATGAAACTAGTTTTGGGCTGCCTTGATTAACAACCCCGTCTATCGGGGTTGTTTTTTTGCTAAAACAAGTGACCAGGCAAAGGGATGCTTACTTTTCACAACCGATAGGCCCTGAGACCGCAAAAATCGTTCAAACCCCCACATCGTCCAGTGGTTTATGTGTTCCGGGTGATTACCAAAATTTTTTAAATATTTCCCGCGTAAAAAATTGGCCATAATGAAGAATGGCTCATTAGGCACTGAAAAGATAATATACTTGGAAGTTACCCGTTTCATTTCCTGTACTGCTTTTTCCGGGTCATCAAGGTGCTCAAGCACTTCCGTACAAATGATAAGGTCAAATGAGTTATCGGGATACTTTAATCCGTAGACATCCCCTTTTGAGAGCGTTAATTCAGGATATATTTTTTTGCCTATTTTAATAGCATCCGATGAATAATCTATTCCTTCGGCTTTTTTCCCAATCTTTTTTTCTTCGAGCTTTTTTAAGGTAAATCCTTCCCCGCACCCCACATCCAAAATGGATACGGGCCGCAACGGTTTTATCATCTTAAAAAACTTTTTATAGAAATTTCCTATTAAGGCCTTTTGTATGGGATTTGTGTTGGCATGTTTTTTATAATTGGTAGTCTCGGCCATGGGTACTATTATCCGTTACAGTGAATTTCATTTCAAGTGCGATATTGCTATACTAAAAAATGCATGAAAATTCTCGGTAGATTCCTTCTTTGGTTCTTCGTGCTTCTTGTGAGTGTAAATTTTATTTTAGCTTTTGCAACCTACAGTCATTCGTACCGTTTTGGCTCGCTCCGTTCTATTGTATCCCCGCTCCCAAAAATGCTCTCGGATGTATTTACGCATAAAGCATTGGCTAATGCCTTCTGGCAACCCAATTTAAATGCACCAGTTTCTTCTCAAAAAAAACCAGAACTTACTGCAAAAGCTGCCATAGCTTACGACACGGCAACAGATACAATGCTCTATGATAAAAACATCAATGAAAAATTACCCATCGCATCCCTCACAAAAATTATGACCGCAGTTATTGCACTTGAAAACATGAACCCGGCAGATAAGATAGCGGTATCAAAATCGGCAGCTACTATCGGAGAAGATTCAATGGGGCTTTCAGAGGGCGAAAAATTACCGCTGGAAGAACTACTTTACGGCCTAATTCTTAACTCAGGAAATGATGCGGCTGAATCCATCGCTCAAGGAAGTAAATTTGGTAGGAGTGATTTCTTGCACCTTATGAATAAAAAGGCTGAAGACCTCGGGCTGACAAACACCCGTTTTTCCAATCCGTCAGGACTGCAGGGAGACGGAGTTCAATACAGTACGGTAAAAGAGCTACTCGTTTTGACCCGCTATGCACTGCAAAAAGACGAATTTGCCAAAATTGCAGCAACATATGAATATGCTATTCCACAAACCCCTGAACACAAAGCATTTACTCTTTACAATGAAACAAATCTTTTAACAACCTACCCTGGAGTCAAAGGGGTAAAAACCGGTTTTACTGACGAAGCGGGAATGTGCCTTATTACATATTTGGATTATCAAGGACATAAAATAATAGCAGTATTATTAAACAGTGGAAACAGACGGCAAGAAATGATGGAACTATTAGACTATAGCCTCAAAAGTCAGGGTGTCTCCCCGCCTTCCCACGGATAGTTTTCCCTGATATAATGCATGAAGCTAGCCTGAGTGGTGGAATGGTATACACGCACGCCTTAAGAGCGTGTGGGGCAACTCATGCGGGTTCGAGTCCCGCCTCAGGCACAAAAAAGCAGAAACTATTTTATTCCCATCTTCAAAAACTCAATTATGTGCTGGTGATGAGAGTAAAAAATCCACATATTAAGAAGAATTAGTCCTGGAAATACTATCCCCTTCTCAATTATGCCCCCGGTGTGGAAGCGCAATGCTTTTAGTGGTGGAATTCCTATATGAAGAGGTATTGGAAAAAGCCAGGGAACGCCATCATGGGTAAATGTGTCAGTTACCAAATGAGAAACAACCCCTATCATAAATGCCCACCACACAATGTTCATATCTACCAAAAGCACTCCTGAAATAAGCATCAAAAACAACTTCGACAAAACGCCGAAAAGAATTAGTCCCAAAATCGAATGGGAGATGAATCTGTGCCCACCAAAAAGCGGAGAAATCAGTTTGCCAAAAAGTGTCCCCAGTGTCATTTTGTGCCATAAAGCGCCGGTAGGCTGGTCAATGTCAGGAGTAAGACCGCCTATCATATTGGCCGAAAATGCTACAAATGCAGTTGCAAGAGACATGTGTGCAACAGGTTGAGTTGCGACTATAAATGAAACTGCAGTAAATGCTGCTAAATCATGCGTTCTTCCGGTCATAGATTAGTTTAATAGTTAGTAGATTATAGTTAATAGTTATTAATTATTAGTTAGATTTAAGATTTTTCTCAAAAAAATCCGATACTGTTTTTTTATACAAATCTGCATTTGTTTTGAATGTTTCAACGTGCTTTGCGCCAGGGAAAAGCACCCGCTCTCCTTTATTCACGCGAGCAAGCAATTCTTCGCTATTATGAGGAGGAATAAGCGTATCATTCGTGCCGTGCAAGAAAAGTAACGGAGTCTCTTTCTGTGAAGCTATGTAATCAATAGGACGCACAAAGTCTACATCAATTTTGTAAAGCGTTTTTGCTGCAAAATAAATACCAGGATGGAGGAACAACGGCACATTATGCTCTTTTACCATAATGTCTGACACTACCGGCCTGACAACAGAAGCAGGGCTATCAAGCACAATTCCTCCTGCGTCTTTAATTTCATCTGAAGCCATTATCGTCGCAATTGCTCCCAAAGAATCGCTAATAATACCAATACTTTGCGGTTTATATTCTTGGGATACCAAATACTCAAAAGCTCCGGCAACATCATTCCTCTCGTATTGCCCAAAGCTTATCCTGGAATATTGTGACTCCCCTGTTCCCCGAAGATCAAAAAGTAAAATCGTATATCCTAAATCCAGAAAATATTTAGCTATCTCAGGCGTCCCATATACCTCATTTGCCCTATTTTGGTTTCCTGCACCATGGACAAACAGTATGGCTTTGCCATTTGTACCGGGAAAAAACCACCCGGCAAGCTGGTAATTATCTTTTGAGCGGAAAACGACATCTGCTCCCCGGCCGATATTTGTTTTGTCATATGTAACCGGACTCTTGCCTGGAACTGTCAAAACAGAGGCGATATAAATGCTGATACCGACGTATGCAATAATCGCCAAAAGCAGAAGACCACAAATAATCTGAAGAATTCTGACACCGAACATTTTTTAAGTGTAGCGAAAAAATGGAATACTTACCAGTCGGAAACTGGCAAGCTCTGCTTACCGGTCGGGAACTGGCAAGCTCTACTTACCAGTCTCGACGGTAGTACTTTTTCCCCTTGAGTTCTTTTGGTAAATATTCCTGCTCCACTTTTTTACCTGCCTTCTCCTCTCTCCATGCATATCTCACATGCCCTTCTCCGTACCCTAAATTTTTCATTACTTTATTGGAGGCATTTCTTAAATGTAGGGGAATTGCCGGAAGATTCTCTATTTCAATGTCATTAAGTGCTGAGAACAGCCCTTCAGTTGAGGTGATACTTTTTTTGGCGGTGGCAAGAAAAGTTGCAGTTTGGGCTAGGATGAGCTGTGCTTCTGGGAGCCCAATCATATGAACGGCTTGCATTGCGCTTGTTGCAACCACCAAAGCTGTCGGCTGGGCGTTTCCTATGTCTTCAGACGCAAATATAACGAGACGGCGCGCAATAAACATTGGGTCCTCCCCCGCCTTTAGCATTCTGGCTAAATAATGAAGCGTCGCGTCAGGGTCATTTCCACGCATAGATTTTATGAAGGCAGAAATTGTGTCGTAGTGATAATCCCCTTTTTTATCATAATAAACTGCTCGCCTTTGCATCGCATCTTCAGCGGTTTTAATATCCAGCTTCTTGGAAAGAGAAACTGCAACCTCAACCGCATTGATAGCAAACCTTGCATCCCCATTAGAATATTTGACTATATGCGAAATTGCCTCATCAGTTGCTTTGACCTTCGGAAAAAGTGACAGGGCGTGTTTTACCACCTTTTCGATATCACCATCATTAAGGGGCTTTAGAACAAACAACTGGGAGCGGGACAAAAGTGGTGCATTGACCCGAAAACCCGGATTTTCGGTCGTAGCGCCAATAAGAAGAATAGTGCCATCTTCAACGTGCGGCAAAAATGCATCCTGCTGTGCCTTATTGAACCGGTGAATTTCATCGACGAAAAGAACGGTCGTTTTCCCTTTCTCTTCCTTTAAAGCTCTGGCGTGCTTTATAACATTTCTGACATCAGCAACTCCCGACGTCACTGCGGAGAAGAAAATGAACTCAGCGTCGATGGAATTTGCAATCACAGTTGCCAATGTCGTTTTACCGCAACCCGGTGGTCCCCAAAATATCATCGAAAAAACCTGCCCCTTCTCAACCATCGTTCGAATTGGCTTTCCTTTTCCAACCAAGTGCTCTTGCCCGATAAACTCGTCAAGCGTTCTGGGTCTTAGCCTCTCTGCCAAGGGGATTTGCATGAGTCTATTCTAACACTTCAAAACAAGCAGTAAGTTTAGTAAAATGTTTGAACAATACGAGGGCCCGTAGTTCACCGGTAAGCAAAGCTTGCTTTTTGCACAATAATTGGGCCGGTAGCGCAATGGTAGCGCACTTCCATGGCATGGAAGGGGTTGAGAGTTCAAATCTCTTCCGGTCCACATTTCATTGTGCAAAGAGTAGAATGCATATAATCGAGAGAGGGCACGACCCTTTGCAAAGCAAAGGGCAAGGTTCTGAGCAAAGCGAACGGTTCTTATTCTCCTCGGGTCCACAACAATGCCCAAAAGGTGAACTTATTGCTATCGCAACCACGCTTAGCGTGGATCGAATACCCTAAGGTCCACAGTATCCTTAATGAAACTTCTTGACTTTACCTGCCGTGGGTGGCATAGTAATGGAAATGGAAAACACAGAAGCAACCTCCGCAAAAAAAGGCATGTCCCCCATGATGATAGGAGGAATAATCCTTTTAGTAATCGTTCTTCTTGGAGTTGTGCTTTTTGTCTACCGGAAGAACGCTAAAAAAGCAGCTCAAACAGTTACTCCTACCCAATCTCAAACCATGCAACCGTCGCCATCAGCTGCAATGCAGGAAGGTTCAAAAGCTGAGGAAAAGGCTGAAGGAACAGTAAAAACTTTCGAGATTGACGCTTCCAACTTCAAATTTGCGCCCAATACAATGAGTGTCAATGAGGGAGACATGGTAAAAATTACATTCAAAAACAGCCAGGGATTTCATGACTTTGTTCTCGACGAATTCAACGTAAAATCAAAAACTCTTCCCACTGGCCAAACAGAGGAAATTCAATTTGTTGCCGGCAAAAAGGGAACTTTTGAATACTACTGTTCTGTCGGCAATCACCGGGCAATGGGTATGACGGGTAAACTCACCGTCAACTAATTTTTTTTATTGAGTTTTCATCCGCTCCTGAAGTATTTGCATTAATTCTTTTATTCTCATAACAGCCACCTCAAATACCGTCCTTTTTTTACATATATTACTTAATTCAGCAATTTCGGTACTAGTTGGCGTAAGTATTGTTGTTGTCTGCGGATACATAATGGACTTTTCGTCATTATTGTGGTCAAGTCCCAAGGCATGTCCGAATTCATGCGTCAGCGTGTGCAAAAACTCATCTTTTGAAATGTCAATATAAATACTGATTTTCCGCTTCGCCCCTTCTTGCTCATAAAGCCCCTCCTCTGGTCTATACTGCAGAACCTGCTTGTAATTATCTATTGTTTGGTTCAACTTCTGAGCATTCAAATTGTATTCCTGAGTAGATTGACCCAAGCTCTGAGCTTCTTCATTAAGACTCCCGGCTTCTGCCTGAAGTGCTTTTTGTTGGGAGATAAGCTTATCGTACTCTTCCTTTGGCGCTCCTCCGCGGCTATTCCAATATTGAACTTGTTTATTGAGATCATTAACTTTTGCTTCAAAATCCTGCTGTTTTTTCTTGAAAGCGGCAATTTTGGGGTCGATATCGCCTTGCTTTTGTTTGAGGTCACTATTGAGCTTTGTTATTTCACTTGTTAATGCCTGCCTTGAGTCATACACCATATTTATTGTGAATGTTGATGTTGGATCATATACGAAAAGTTGCTTATTTTGCGTTGCATTCCAGATGTTTGTTGCAGCTTTTGCATCCGTCAGAAGTTCTTCGGGGGTAACATTGAACCTTTTATCAATTGTCCCTATGGAATATGTTATCGGTGTATCGCACGGAGAATAATATATTATCTTGTCAAAAAGTTGCCTGCCCTGAGTTGTTAAGCCTACGAAGCCCACAATAGACAAAACAAGCACTACAAATATCCAAAGTTTTTTCATAATTGAATTGTAGGGTACACGCTTTTAACTTTCAAACTATTATGTAAAACGGGTTACTAAGAAAATAAATAGAACTCCAAGAACGGTCAAAACAAGCATTTTCCAGGAGCTGTGTTTGCTGTGTGCTTCCGGAAGTAAATCGCTTGCCCCAATATACAGAAGGAATCCGGCAAAGAATCCAAGATACAAATTGAGTACCGCACTAGGAATAACAATAAGAAACGTGGCAAAAGCACCAAGGATAGGTGCTAAAGCATCAAAAAAGAGGAATAAGAGCGCTTTTTTCGTTGTGTTCTTATTGACAAGCATAAGAGTCACTGCATTAAGCCCGTCTGAAAAATCATGCGCTATAACAGCAAGTGCAATAATAAAACCGACATGCGGGTTGACATGAAATCCGAGTCCAATACCTATGCCGTCCATAAGACTGTGAAAAGTAAGTCCAGTCGCACCAATTATCCCTACTGTCGGATGCCGGTGATCGTGTACGGCATATTCTTCTTCATGCCCCGCATGTATTACCGCAACTTTTTCCAATATATGTATTGCTAAAAACCCGGTAACAAGCGCTATGAGTGAAGGGGTTGGATCGAGCTTATTAATTGCAAGTATGGAAAAAAGCTCTGGGAGAATGTCAAAAAAGCAAACGGCGATAAGAACTCCGGCAGTAAAACTCATTATAAAGTGCAGTTTGCGTCTGTTTTTCAAAGCAAAAAAGCCACCTAGCGTTGTAGAAATAAATGTTAAGAATGAAAATAGTAGTATTTCCATATTATTGTCTACAGCCTTTGCAGACCCCGAAAAATTCAAGTGAGTGACTATTCACCGTAAAACCCGAGTTTTTTTCAATTTCGTTCTCTAAGCGTTTAATATTACACCTGGAAACATCCTCTATTCTTCCGCAATTTGTACACATGATATGATGATGTTCCTCACGTTTTGCCTCATAAAAGAACTTTTTTTCCTGAAATTGAAGACGCAAGATAAGACCCTTTTGTATGAAATTTTCTATAATCCTGTAGATTGTGGCTTGATCGGCATCGATTCTCTTACGCACCAGCTCATCCCAAATTGAAGAAATATCCAGAGGTTGCTTTGAATCCGAAAGAACATTTAATACCGCAACTCGCGCAGGTGTGACACGAAGACCCTTATTGCGTATTAATTCTTTCTGGAAATTCATATTGTAAGAAGTATATGCAAATTATTTGCATTTGTCAAACAGGGGCTTTCTACACATTAACAGACCATTTCTGGTCTGTTAATGATATTTGTAGCGTATATATTCATATACGCTGGTTGTTTTAAAAACGCTTATACAGATACTGAATCGTATGCGTCTTTTGAAACAAATCGGGTCAGATTTCTTCCGTCAGAGGTTTTTCCCTTTACAGCGTATTTTGTCTGTCCTTTAACTTGGTATGTGGTTTTTTCGGTAACTTCAGCCTCGATTTTGCTTCTTGTTTTAACATCGTAAAATTGCATTTTCATTTTTTAAGTCACCTCCTTTACGTCTAGGATAGTTCAATTTAATTTTTTTAAACTGAAATACATTCAAAAAGTTAAAATTTGAACTTAATTAGGTTCAAATTTAATGCTCTTGAGCGTACCTTACTAATATGCACGTTCAAAGTCATTTTGTCAAGTACTATTTGAACCTAATTTAAAATATTGATACATTGTGTACTAGTCTGAGATATTAGCTGTTGTGCTTGTGTTTGAATACATCCAAAGGTAAAATAGATGGATTGCGGGGTGTAAGCCTCGCTTTATAAAAAATAGTATAAATGTGGTGGCTCGTCTTGGCTCCCCGCAAAAAAATACTATTTTTTTGCGGGGTGTAGCTCAGTTGGTAGAGCGCGCGGTTTGGGACCGTGAGGCCGAAGGTTCAAGTCCTTTCACCCCGACTAACAACTTCGTTGTTCGGCCGAATTGTGCTACGCACTGCAAGCAGAACAAGTCCTTTCACCCCGACTAACAACTTCGTTGTTCGGTTGTGTAGTTTTATCTATTCTGTTTTGGATTGCAAATACTCTCTTTTTTAATTCACGACACGGTCTTATATAATTCACCCTCTTGACATAGTTTCAAAAAAGTAGATACACTTGAAGTTGATAGCAAGAAAGGAGGTGAACTAAATATGAAGAAACTTCCTATGATTGCATGGTGGTTAGCCATTATTGGTGCCCTTAACTGGCTTCTTGTCGGTTTGGGAAATGCCATGGGCAACACTAATTGGAACGTCGTCAAACTTATCCTCGGTAGCTGGCCAGGTCTTGAAAATCTCGTCTACATTCTTGTCGGACTTTCAGGTCTTTGGCTCCTATGGAATGAATTGATGGGTTCAAAGAAGAAATAATTACTGCCCGCAGAAATTATTGATATCTTTTTACTGCCTGAAGTTCAAAAATGGTCTTCTTCGGGAGATAAGGTGTGCAATAGATAGAGGTATTATTTCTACTAAACATGTTGTTTAGATTTTTTTGCTTTGATATAATACCTCTATTCGCGGGATTAGTTTGTACTGAACTTAAACCTAATATTTGCAAGGATTAGTTTAGTTTGAGCGTAGCAAAAACCAAGCTCCGCTTACCGGTAAAAAAATTTTGCCGGCACACGAATCCCAATGAAAATCATTTTATGATTAGTTTACCGGGAAGCAAAGCTTGCCGGCAAACTAATTCATTAACATTTAATTTTAGAATAGTTCTTTATAACTATCTTAAAATTAAATACTAGCGGGATTAGTTTACCGGTAAAACATCAGATTTCCAATCTGAGGTAACGAGTTCGATTCTCGTATCCCGCTCAAAATCGCAGATTTTGAGAGGGACAAGGTTCCGAGCAAAAGCGAGGGGTTCTTACAACAATACGTTGCAAGAAAACGCTATCCCGCTCAAGAAATCTAACTCCTAATATAAGTACATCTCCCCCCCCACCAATTAGTACCTTCTTGTAATGGTGAGTTTGTTTGACTACAATAGGCTAGATGGAAAATTTACAAACTCGCAATATCCCCACTGTATTTATCATCTACGGAGCAACAGGTGATTTAATGGGGAAAAAGATTGTACCCGCCCTATTCCACCTCTACAAGAAAGGCAAATTTCCCCATCTTTTCAAAATTATTGGGGTGTCTCGCCGCGAATTAACGGATGAACAATTCATCGACTACATCCACCAACTTTTGATAAAACATTCCAAAGAGAAAATGACAAATGAACAAATTCAAAAGTTCTTGACTTTTTTCTTGTATCACAGAGGGGATTTCGAGGACATGTCCTCCTACAAAAGCTTAGCAGAACGGATGGGAATAATTGATGGTCAATGGAACGTCTGTTCAAATAAGCTATTCTACCTTGCCGTACCGCCTCAATATTACAAAAGAATTTGTGAGCATCTAGCCTCTTCCGGCCTTACCATTCCTTGCGGTCCCGATGAAGGCTGGACGAGGGTAATCGTTGAAAAGCCTTTTGGTCATGATTATAAAACAGCCGAAGATTTGGATGTATTTCTGGCAACTCTCTTCAAAGAAGAGCAGATATACCGCATTGACCATTATTTAGCAAAGGAGATGCTTCAAAACATTATGACATTTCGGTTTTCGAATAATTTGTTTGAAAATGAATGGAACAACGGGTTTATCTCTAAGATTAATATCCGCACATGGGAAACAATTGGTGCGGAAGGAAGAGGAGCATTCTACGATAGTGTCGGGGCTTTGAGGGATGTTGGGCAGAATCACCTGCTTCAAATGTTGGCCTTAGTAACCATGGACAGGCCGAAAAGCTTGGGAGCAGAAGATATACGGAGGGCACGCGCAGACCTTCTATCCCAGCTTGAAATTTTAAGCCATGAGGAAATTAAAAACGGAACTTTTAGGGCTCAATACAAGGGATACAAAAATATATCGGGTGTTGACCCTCATTCTAAAAAGGAAACTTTTTTTAGAGTCAAGGCAAGGCTAGCTTCTGCGCGTTGGAGCGGTGTAGAAATTATGATGGAAGCAGGAAAAAGGTTGCCTCTCAGAAAAGAAATTGAAGTAATCCTTAAGCATCCTTCTCCTTGTTTCTGTCCTCCCGGAACCCCTCATTTTAAGAACCGAATTATTTTTTCACTTGAACCCAAGGAAGGAATTACGATTGAATTCCGTTCAAAGAGACCTGGACTTGATAATAACTATTCTCATAGAAAGCTTAATTTCGTTTATCGAAGGGTAAACGAGCGAGTACAGTACGTTGAAGAATACGAAAAATTACTTCTTGATTGCATATCGGGAAATCAATTGCTGTTCCTCTCAACTCCCGAAATTCAAGCATGTTGGAAATACATAGACCCGATTATTGAAGCGTGGAATGAAAATATTGTCCCCTTAACTGAGTATGCTCCCGATACTAGACAGGCGATAACAATGGCTGATAAAATGACAAAAAATAATATATGAAAAAAATTGCAGGAATAATTGGACTTGGCAGAATGGGCGGTGGTCTTGCTCAAAACCTTCTAGACCACAAATGGAAAGTTGTAGGCTACAACCGTACCGAGGCAGTCACCCGGGAGCTTGAAAAAGTTGGGCTTACCGGGGCGTATTCATACAAAGAACTCGCTGCGCTTCTTCCAAAGCCTAGAGTTATTGTTCTTATGCTGACAGCAGATGGTGCCAATGACGAGGTGCTTTTTGGGAAAGGTGGCCTGCAAGACCTTCTGGAGAAGGATGACATAGTAATTGACGGTGGCAACTCCTATTATAAATTGGCAGTTGAACGAGGCAAAAAACTTGCCAAAAAAGGCATTAAATTTGTCGACGCCGGTATTTCGGGAGGCCCGGGGGGAGCCCGAAAAGGGGCATGCTGCATGGTGGGAGGAGACAAAAAGACTTTTGAATACATAGAACCTTTGTTTAAGGACGTTTCGATTCCTGATGGGTACATGCATTTTGAGGGGATTGGAGCAGGACACTTTGTAAAAATGGTCCATAATGGCATCGAATACGGCATGATGCAATCAATAGCCGAGGGTTTTGAAATCATGAAGAAGTCTCCTTTCAATTTGAATCTTATAGATGTAGCCGAAATTTACCAGCATGGAAGCGTTGTGACAAGCAGGCTCGTGGGATGGCTTCAAGACGCGTTAAAAGCATATGGGCAGGACTTAGAAGATGTTTCAGGCTCGGTCGGGTACACCGGCGAGGGAGAATGGACTGCAAAAACTGCAAAAGAATTCAAGGTTCCTGCTGAAATCATCGAAAAAAGCTTTGAATTCAGGGTTAAATCCCAAAAAAAGCCCAACTACACGGGCAAGCTTTTAACGGGCATGAGAAATATGTTCGGCCACCACTCTATCGAGAAGGGCAAAATGACCTAAGTTATGATTGGGGCTACACCATTAGCGCCCAGTTGTTTGAAACTTCTGGTACACTGCACATGTTTCGGTTAAAACAACATGGCCGTCTCATCCCCTTGTTGAGCTTATCAAGCATAACGTCCAAATGCTTTTTTCGGGTTTCTTCGGTCTTGACTGCTCTCACCCACCGTATCCAATCCCATCGCGCGGAGGGAGTTATGTCGTCCCAGATGTCTCTCGCTTTTGAAGATGTTCCAAGAGCTTTCTCCACATCCTGTGGTATTTCCGGCTCAACCCACTCTTTTGTTGGTTCAAGTTCTACTTTCACTGTGTTTCCAACTTTCGCATGCGCCTCTTGGAGTAATTTTTCAGAAGGCCTGAACCAATGACTTGGTTTTTTTCCACTTCCATACACCCCATCAGGCTCAAGTAAGGTTTTGAATGGAATATCATTAAGAGTGCCTGCAACCATCAACATGCTTCTTGTCGGAAGCTTTGCGCTTTCTTCAGGAGGAAGATGGAGAATTGTCCACTCACCTATTTTGAATAGTTGTGTTTCAAAACGTATCATATGGGTGGAAGACGGGTGCCGCCCCCGCGACCTCAGGTTCCACAAACCTGCGCTCTACTGTTGAGCTACATCCACCAAAAAATGAAATTTTTTTGGTGGCATGCAAGACAAATTTTAATTTGGCTTACATCCACCTAATCAATTTCTTGCGCCCTCGAAGGGACTCGAACCCGGTGCGCTTTCTTCGATAGCGAACACCCTAATCGTTAGAACTCTTCGACTGCTACCTATATTCTACTTATCTCGTATTCTTCTTTGCGCCCTCGAAGGGACTCGAACCCCCAACCTAATCGTTAGAACCGATGTGCTCTATCCATTGAGCTACGAGGGCAATCTCGTTTTATTATATGGCCCTTGCAAATTTTTATTTACGAGGGCACCTCGGGCATCAGTTTCAGCCTATATTTTACTATATTTTGGGGTCTAAAAACAACGAGGATACCTTAAAAGCTAAATTTTATACGAAGTAAAAGTTTTCTTGGAATCGGAATACCATTGTTTATGCAAGACATTAATGGATATGACTAAGTTATTAGTAGAATTTTTTAGAAAGAAAACTTTATGTGTAACAAAAATTTAGCTAGAAGCTAAATTTTATAAATGTGCAGTTCTTCGCATCAATTCCAGTCGACACATTCACCGGCTTGAAGGTCTTTAATTGCAATGATTTCTCGTGTGGGGTTAACGTAGGAGTGGCCGTTGGCCCTACAGCTTGGGGAGTACCACCTCCAGCGACATTGAAAATCCCTGCAAAAAAACTTGCTATTCTATCCCAAAAACTTAGCTGTTTGCTTGTCGACGCTCCAGCCACAGTAGTGGTAGGCGCATAGAAGGCAGCCTTTCGAGAGCAATCGGGGTGCGCCTGAATCCTGTATGTTTGGGTAGTATCCAAGTTGGCTGGTACATCCAAATCCCAAATGGCCTGATAACGCACTTTTTCAGCTGTGTCTTCTATGATGGTTGTATTAACTTTGTCCTGTTTTTTAATAGTTGCTTGGGCACTATTTGGAGGACTCTGATACCACGTAAAGGTAAATGTCGGAATTTTTGCATAGTTTTTGTTGACTCCCAATACTTTTCCGTAAGCAGTTACTTTCGTTTTTACCCCAAGCACAATTGGAGTAAAATTAAGACTGTCACAACTACACATCGATTCGTCAAATGGCGGAGGGGTCGGGCTTGGTGTTGAGGTTGGTGTAGGGGATGGCTGGGCTTCACACTTCTTGCTTGTAGGATTACAGTAATTACATCCCGAAATATTTTGGCATAGATTAGGATTTTGGGAACAATCAGCTCCACAAACAGGCGCTGTCGTCGGTGTTGCCGTTGGGTTAGGCGGATTGGTTACCGGAGGATTTGTGACAGGAGGGTTTGTAACCGGTGGATTTGTGACAGGTGGTGCGGCACATGTGTTGTTTGCAGGATTGCAATAATTGCAGCCAACAATGTTTTGGCAAATATTAGGATTTCCCGCACAATTTGCCCCACAAGCTGGAGGAGCTTCACACTTATTTGTGGAAGGATTACAGTAATTGCAGCCGGATATATTTTGGCAAAGATTAGGATTGCCGGCACAAGAATCACCACATTTAGGAGCTGCAGGTGGTGCTGGTTTGCATTTTGTAAAACAATGCCCCGCTTGGCTATTATTCGGATTGTATGTTGAAGAACCACACCAATTGTCTCCTGTATCGTTCCAGCTCGTCGGCTCTGCTCCATAGGGACAGGATGTTGCAAAACTGCCATTTGCATCCCCACAGTATCCTGCGCCTCCCGCACATGGCGTAGGAGGTGCAGGACAATTTAATTTAATTGGCGCTTGTACCGTATCCCCGTTTTGACCACAAAAATTGACAGAACTCTCAAAAGTACACCCAGGTGGAACCGATGCATTTGCTATGCTCAAACAGGGACCTGCAAGACAACTGCAATTTGAGAAAGTGAAAGACTGCCCTGGCATAACGGTTTGTGACGATCCCCCACAATGACTATTTCCTTGAGGATTGTCACCTGCACATGCAAGCTGCAAGCCGCCGGCTCCTTGCGGCCACTGACCTGAATTTAGTGACACGGAACCTGTTATAGTCATGCAAGATGCATGGGCACTCTGAACACTGAATTGCAATAAAACAAAGACAAAAAAAGCAGAGAATACAAATAACAATATACTTTTCATTATTTAAAGCAAAGACATATTTTTTTGGTCATATATAACTGGTTTCTCTTTTTCCTTTAACCATTGCTCGTATGTTGTTTTGGGTCCAACATTTTGGTCAACAATCTGAACAAGCTCTCCTCCCTCACCATCGGGCCAGGTATAGGTTTTTATTTGGCCTTTTTTAAGTGAAAATATAAAATCCACTAATGCTTTATTGCTTTCATTAACTAGGTATTGATAAACGACAGGTTTTTGCATAAGTGTAATATCGTCTGTTTTTGCTATTCTATAGCTATTTACTGATAACTGGTCTTTGTAAACAGGGTAATTTTCAAGAATAGATTTTCCAATTTCGTACGTTGTTTTTCCTTGTTGTAACGAAACTGTTGCATCTGAAAAAATCTTATTCTGTAAATCACGCATTTGTTGATATTCAGGCTTTTGAGGATAAATGTCATGAAACGCTGGAACCCAATAACCAATCGTATTAGCCGTAACAGTGCCAACAGTACGCAACATAATAGCTTTTTTCAGATTATCGTAATATTCAATTTTGTTTTTACCTTTTTCGGCAACAATTTTTTTTGTTTCAGCTTCATTGTCTAAAATAGCACGCTCAACTGCAATGTTAAGGGACAGTTTCATGATTTGACTATTAATACCTGAAGAGACATATTGTTCGAGGGCTACCGCTCTTACATCATTCCTATAAATTTTCTTACTTCCAACAGTTGCCAAAAGGACGTTCTCAGGCTCAGGGGGAGGCGCTTTGCCTGTCTGGGGGTTATTCCTTGAACTTATAATATTTAGACCGAGCAAGAGTAATAAAATTAAGACAATTGCACCAACAAGAAGTCCAATTAATAGCCGCCCTTTCAGAAATGTAGCTCCTTTTGAAGGAAGACTAACATCGGATAAAGTATTGTTACCTGTAGCCTCTACTTCTGATATATTTTCAGCTTTTTCTTCTTCCATACTCTGTGAATTGCGTCGCGACGAAAACAGTAGACACTAAAGCGCAAGCAGTATTATTCCGCCTACAATCGCAATAAGAACCCCACCAATAAGCGCGACTGTTTGAGCGACTCCGCCTGGTTTTGCAATAGTTGGAGTTGCGGTTGGTAGTGGAGGATTTGTGGGGGTAGCAGTAGCAGTAGGTGCAAGTGTGGCTGTGGGTGTTGAAATAATTGCATCTGCTTGGCACAAAAGTTGGTCCGAAGCTGCCGCGGCCAACCCACCACAAGAGCTTACCGCTACCACATCGCATTTATATGTTTTTCCCTGGGTTACGGCAAAAAGAATCTTTGTGGTAGAAGCGGTTTCTGACTCGTTGTTTTTTATCACTGTATTAGTCTCTACCTCGGTTACCGTGACGTTGTAAGAGGCGGCATCCGACTGGGCATTCCATTTACAGCTAGCCTGAGTCAAATCGCATTGCGTACCGTTACAACCGGGAAATTCAACTTGCACTCCGGTTGCCGCAGCAGGAGGAGTACATGACTGAGCGTAAGACTGAGAAACTAACCGTTGAAGTTGAGGAGTGTTAGTAAGTAAAGAGACGACAAAAAGTGCTGCAATGCCTAAAAGGAACGTTGCTATCGTTTGTCTTATCATAATAAATCCGCACAAATACTTTTGTGGATACTAATAATATACTCATATATAAAGTGCCAGGTCAATAGGATAAAGAAAAAGGGT
Organism: uncultured Gammaproteobacteria bacterium; assembly: GCA_964409875.1. Taxonomy (GTDB): domain Bacteria; phylum Patescibacteriota; class Microgenomatia; order Levybacterales; family GWA1-39-11; genus JAUSNA01. The sequence continues at coordinate 128,264 of CAYPEN010000003.1, read as the reverse complement.
TTAGGGGCTAGGTTTTACCTTCTTTTTGCATAACCAATTTCAATAAATGTCTCACCAAGCTGAATCTTCAATTCTGATTTTCCCTTACCTCCTTTTAAGTATGTTTCTCTTCTTCTGGCATCACCTTCATTACTGTAAGCCTCGTAATATATTAGAGAAAGAGGTCTTCTGTTTTTTGTAGCTGCCACATAACCATTTTGATGCTTGTTTAAACGAGATTTAAGATCATTTGTAAAACCAGTATATAAGGAGTTTATCTTTTTGTGAAAAAAGAATGTATACGTAGTGCATTAATTGATAATATCACAGTGAGCTCGCTAAGCGGGCTGCCACCCAGCTTAGCTGGGTGAGCGGCCAGGGACTCGAACCCTGAACCGATTCCTTAAGAGGGAATTGCTCTACCATTGAGCTAGCCGCCCTACTCACACTTATTGGGTGGCCAAACTTGTTTAGCCGCCCTATTCACACTTATTGGGTGGCCAAACTTGTTTAGCCGCCCATTCACAATTATTCTATAACCAAACTCTTTTAGCCATTCCAAATATTAATCACAGGTTAATACTTATCTGCGCCCCCAAGAGGAATCGAACCCCTATCACTTGGTTCGAAGCCAAGTACTCTATCCGTTAAGCTATGGGGGCGACTCCTAACCATTGCTATAGGTTAGATATTTTACCAAATTGCTCGCTTCTACTCAAATTCATATATTTTTAAGCTCATTTTTGATATACTCTATATGAGGCTATAAATGAAACCTGAATTTAGTGTCGTTATTCCAATTCTCAACGAAGAAGAAAGCGTTCCGGAGTTAACAAACCAAATCCACGACGCGTTTTCAAAACTTGGAAAGAAATATGAGATACTATTTATTGATGACGGTTCTACGGACAACACCCTGCACCTCCTCAAAGAGCTAGCAAGAAAAAATCATAATATCAGAATTTTTTCGTTCCGCAAAAATTTGGGCAAATCGGTTGCCTTATCTTTTGGATTTCAGAAAGCACAAGGCGAATACATCGTAACGATGGATGCAGATTTACAGGACGACCCTCAAAACATCGAACGCTTGATAGTAACCCAAAGTGAAGGAGATTATGATTTAGTTTCAGGTTGGCGGAAAAACAGACGCGATACACTCCTCAAAAAAACAAACTCAAAATTTTTCAACAATATGATAATTCCATTCTTATTCGGGACAAATTTCAAAGATATGAACTCAGGGCTCAAACTTTACAAAAAACAACTTGCAAAAGAAATCAAAATTTATGGTGGCATGCACCGGTTTATCCCGATTTTGGCGCATGAGATGGGCTTTAAGGTAAAAGAAGTTGATATATTGCATCGACCCCGAAAGTACGGATTTTCAAAATATAAATCGACAAAAGTTCTGACAGATATTCCTGACCTTATTACAATGTATTTTTTGGTGAAATATACAAGACGGCCTCTTCATTTTTTCTCAAAACTGGGAGGAACGCTGCTTCTGGCAGGAAGCATTATGCTAATTTATTTAGTAATAATTAAGCTTTTAGGACATTCTATTGGCAACAGACCTCTTTTAATATTCGGGGTACTTTTTGTTATTGCCGGGATACAAACCATATTTACCGGTTTACTAGCCGATTTAATGGTCAATTTCAATAGAAACACCGAAGATGACCAACCACCAATACGCTTCGAGTCCTAATTTTCCCATGCAAAGAGCAAAACAACTTCTCAGGAAATTCTTAGGAATTCCTGTTACTGTGCTTGCGTTCATTTTCATTTTCAAGATATTTTTCGATAACCGAACACTTATTTTTCACTCACTTCTTTCGGTTAACCCCATACTTTTTTTAATTGGTGTTATTTTCTTTGCTACTTTTTTTGGAATTAAATCCCTCATTTGGCTTGAGATATTAAAAAAGAGGGGGTATGAGCTTTCGCCCCGAAAAACTATTTGGAAGTATTCTCTCTCAGAAATTAAAAGATATATACCTGGAAGTGTTTTTGCGTTCATGGGAAGAATGCATGCACTCTCCGATGAAGTTCCCCATAAAGAAACGCTGAAAGGCATCGGAATCGAAGCACTTCTGCTTGCCCTTTCTGCATTAATAGTATCCGTACCGGCACTTACATACCCTCTTTTTAAGGCGCGGGAACTTCATAGTGTGCCTTTTTTTGTCCCCACCGTAGTTCTTGCTTCTCTTTTCTCACTTATATGTGGAATTTCCTACCTCAAATTCAGAAACACGGTCACCAAATATTTTGACAGTCTTCTCCTCTTTATGCTTGCATGGATACTCTATGCCCTCGGTTGTTTTTTTATCGCACTTTCATTCACCTACATTTATCCTACCAATACAGTCTTCATGCTTTCATTTTTTGTCCTCTCTTGGCTTGCGGGGTATCTGCTATTTATTACACCTATGGGGCTTGGAATAAGAGAGCTTGTCATTGTTGGAAGTCTTTCATTATTCCTTCCGGTTTCGATTGCGTCTGTTGTTGCAATTCTCACCCGTATTGGTATGGTTATAGGCGAGCTTTTATATCTTTTTGTTGCCTATGCAATTGGGCACATGAAAAGCAACTCAAAGTTACTAAAGATAAATCCTTATATTTTGATAACTGTTACCGCATCCCTTCTCTACTTTATTTTTTTTACATCCTACACTCTTACAAGACATGACGCATACCTTTCAGGAAGGTTTGACTTAGGTAACATGTCCCAAACCGTTTGGAACACTTCGAAAGGAAATTTTTTCATGCTGACAAATCCTGACGGCACTGAAAAAATATCCAGGCTTGCCGACCATTCCGATATCCTGCTTGTTTTATTTGCACCTCTCTATTTTCTTTGGTCGGACCCTAAAGTGCTTTTGATAACCCAATCTTTAGCCCTTGCCCTAGGTGGAATAGTCATATTTCTGCTATCTAAGGAGATTTTAAAAAACGATAAACTCTCACTGGCATTATCCCTGTCATTTTTACTGAATTTCTGGATACATGAACAGAATATTTTTGACTTTCATGCGGTAAGTATCGGCACCACACTTCTGCTGGCCACCTTTTACTTTTTATTGAAAAGACGGTATATATTATTCGTTCTTTTTCTTGCACTCTCTGTTATGACAAAAGAAAATGTCTTTCTCGTTGCAAGCATTTTTGGTCTCTACCTTATAGTCAAACAGAAGAAAATCATACCGGGGCTCATCCTGACAATTCTCCCCACTCTTATTTTTTTCTACCTTACTTCAAAGGCTATCCCGAACGCACGCGGAACTACTCATTTTGCTCTTTCATACTATTCATATTTAGGAGGCTCAACGCAGGGAATTGTCAAAAACCTTTTACTTCATCCCCAAATTATCATTAGTCACCTGTTAAGTCTTTCCTCGCTAACCTACCTGCATCAGCTTCTAGTCCCCACCGGATATTTAGCATTATTAAACCCCTTATATCTTATTTTTACATTGCCCGATATGGCAATTAGCCTCCTCTCAAGCAATCAAAATCTCCGCTCCTATCATTACCATTATGGTGCAATAATCGTGCCTTTTGTTTATATTTCAACAATGTATGGCATAAAAAACCTGAGCCGTAAATTTTCCCACATAAAACTTAACAAAATCCTTTTTTATTATATTTTGTTCGCCGCCGTTATCAGTGCATATTTCTACTCACCTATTCCGGCGATGAAGGATGCAGATTACAGGCCGTATGTTGCTCAAAATACATCTGAGATATCACGATACCTTTCGCTAATTCCCCCCAATGCCTCCGTGAGTGCCTCGAATAACATTGGGGCCCATCTTTCCCATAGAGAGAATATTTATGTTGTTCCTTTTGCCATGGATAAAGCCGATTATGTTGTTTTGTACGGTGAAAAAAAATCATTCGTTAATTCTGTTACACATGTGAAATATACGGCACTTGTCCAAGACACGAAAAACAATTTCTATCTTTTTAAGAGAAGGGATTCCGTTGAATGCACAAATAACTGTCTTCCTTAGATTTATTTTGTAAGATTATATTCACGGGGAAAATAGTAAAAAGATGCAGGTACGTCGTCCGTAAGGTATTTCTGAAAATCTGCATATATTTTTTTCCTTTTTTCGATATCAGTTATTGACCGCCCGTCTTCAAGCAATTTATCGATTCGAAGATTTTTATAATGGGTAATGTTATTTGCTTGGTCCGAGTGCCATAAAACATACTGGTCCGGATCTTCGGGAATTTTAATTTTATAGATAAAAATTTGAAAGTCGGTAGGGATATCTTGCACCAGCTTTATTTTAGTCTTTACTCCCAATTGCTCCCATGCTTTTTGAATTTCCTGGGCAACTCTCTGGTATTCATCGGTTGTCGAAATAGTCAGTGTTTCATTGAGGGGTTCTTTAATGGATGAAAGGAGCGTTTTCGAAAGCTCTATGTCTGAAATCTTATACGAAGGGGGTTGGCTGAAATACAAAGAATTGGGAGGTATGGGACCGAATGCTCTTTCCCCCATATCTACACTGGCCGGAAGTGCGTAGTTGAGTGCCTGGCGTATTTTTTTGTTATTCAGAACAGAATCATTGCTATTGTAAAATATAGATATAAGAGATGAATAATTAATATACCCTTGAGACTTAACCTTTGACCATTTCGCAAGATCTGTGTCGTCAATTTTCGTTGAGGATGCACCATAAATTTTACTCACTTCTCCAAGAAGAAATGCAACTTTTAAAGCACGCTGCGTTGGATAAAAATATATTTTTCTCTTCCTATTATTCAAGGCAGTATCAGCAAGTGTAATGCTTCGTACGAACCCACCGTTAAGGTCGATATTTTCAACTTTATACTTTCCGATTCCCGATAATTTCTTCCCGAAAATTGGTCTAGCAACTGTTGTTAGAAAAGGTGAATAAGGATTTTTTAATGCAAATTGTATAGTATATTTATCGATCACTTTCGTATTTACATCCTCAAAATTGTAATTCACATTTTTACTTGTCAATTCTTCGCCGTTATGAAATTTAATGCCTTGCTTTATTTTAAAAGTATATATTTTGTTATCGGAAATTGACCAGGAAGTTGAGGCACCCGGAACAACTTGTCCGCCCGAATTCACTTTTGTTAAACCATAGCTTATCTGGTTGAGTATTTCCTTGGGCATGGTCTGTATGGTGTACGTCCCCGTATACCCAACATTTTCTGTTGTCTTAAATATGAGAGGTCGGAAATAGTAATTGATGAGCCCAATAAGGGCGAAAAAAATTAGTATACCCAAAATGAGCGAACTAATGATGGTCCGGCGCATCTTCTTGAAGTACGCTTTTATGAGCCAAGCGTAATATCGCCTTTTGAGAGTCGCCATAAATCTATTGCAATACGAGTGTTAGGATGGAGTTGGCAGCAAAGAGAACTGCAAGTACAATTGTCGCATAAAAAAGAAATCTCTCCAACCCTCTTTTGCTTCTAAAGCTTTCTCCGCCTCCTCCAAAAGCAATTCCCGCTTCACTTCCACGCTGTTGCAAAATAATTGTTACAATAAGAAGAAGCGAAAGAATGACTTGGATAATCGCTAATATATTCATTATTTCTCAAAAAGACAGTTACTATTTCGTTATCGCCAATACATCTTAGTCACTTCATATTGAACAACCAAGATATGAGCTTCGTGATGAGGTATATTGTAACAGAAATAAGCACATATGACAAAAGGAGCGAAACATAAAATTTGTGTATCTCTATACCCCAAAAAGAAATGCCATAGAAAGTGAACGGCCGCACATCGATGGCCGGATAAATAAGAGTTATCAAAAAAAGAATAAAGGCCGTAATAAAAACACTGAAAAGGCCAAGGCTTAGTAAGTTGAAAGGGAGCGAGATTATGGAGAGAATTGGCTTTATCACTTTAAACCCTATCGCAAGAAGAATTCCACCAATAATTAGTGTTTTAATTCCCCCATGCAGGACAAGGCCCTTAAATATCATTTGCGTCAAATAAAGGGCAAACGCATACAAAAGGACGTTGCGCAGTATTGTTTTCATAATTATTCCGATTACACAGTGGACCTACTATAGAATATCACAATCAGGAGGGAAGCATGGCTTTTTTCCGAAGCAGCCTGTGATATGTAACTGCAAAACGGTGCGCTTCGTCACGCACTCTTCTCAGAAGGTTAATGCCGGGTGTTGAATGAGGAAGTTTTACTTCTGCAAATTCAATTCCTCCAGGTTTTTTTAAGGGGACAACGATTATTTCTTCTCTTTTTGCAAGTCCAATAACAGGGATTCTTTTTCCCATATTAGCCAACGCCTTTAACGCCGCTCCCACTTGTCCCTTTCCACCATCAATAACTAACAGTTGCGGAATGGGCCACCCATCATTATTGAGGCGCCTCATGAGCATTTCCCGCATCATATGGAAGTCGTCAGGTGTATCCTTAGTCCTTATTTTAAATCTTCTGTATTCTTTGGCTGCCTTTTCTCCGTTTAGGAATACAACCATCGACCCCGTCGCTTGCTTGCCTGAAAAATTTGAAATATCATAGCATTCAATTCTCTCAAGATTTCCCAAATCAGCATAATAGTCTGCAAGAATTTCTTTCAATGACTGCACTTCTCTTTCTATGCGTTCAAAATAAAAATCCGGCTTATCCATATAATGGAATGGGTCGTATGTAGGACTCGTTATGAGTGTTATCCGCTCGATTCTCTGTTGCACCAAAGCGGCCCTCTCAAACTCCTCTTCTTGTGCAAAATTATCCCGTTCTTTGCTCAATAATTTAATTACCATATCTTTTTTTCCGTCTAAAAATCTCCCTATATTCCTTAAGTTATTTTTGTATTCCTCCCTTTTTTCAGGATTTACCGGCAAACAAGGGCAAAGTCCCAGATGGAAATACAAACATTTTCTTTTTGGATGATTTTTCACCGACTGGTAAGGAAAGATTCGCCTAATAAGCTTTAGAACTGTTTTAAGGGCTGTTGCATCGGAATAGGGACCGTAATAGTGTGCTTTTTTGTCTGTTTTTTTCCGGGTAATAGTAACCGATGGGTTTTCGTTCGTAGTTATTTCAATCATAGGATACGACTTATCATCAATGAGTTTGATATTGTAAAAAGGCTTATGCTTTTTGATAAGTGTCGATTCTAGAAGAAATGCTTCAATTTCCGAGGAAACCTGAATTGTCTCAATATCTGCAGCAAGAGATACCAATTTTAATGTCTTTGCATCAAGTGCCTTATTTGAAAAATACGAAGATACGCGCTTTTTTAGGTCCTTAGCTTTACCTACGTATAGAATTTTTCCCTTTTCGTCTTTGAACAAGTACACTCCCGGTGCGGAAGGTAATTGCTGCAACAATGCTTGCTCCACCTAAAATTCCTCCTATGAATAATAATTGTGTGATATCGGGAACAAACGAAATCTTGATAGTCTTCACGTATTTCTCATTCCCAATCTGCATTGTAATGACCTCATTCCCGTTTGTCAAAAATGGAACATCTGAAAAAGAGGTAGTAATGCGCTTTATTCCTCCGGGCGGAATATAATCTATGAGGAATTGCCTTGTTGTTTTTCTGTTAGTTACAACATTCACAACAGCATTTTCAAATGGGGCATTCCCTGTATTTTGTATCTCAAAACTGCCTTGGATAGTCATTTTGGGAAATGAAAAATCGGGAAATGTATCGGCTATCTTCAGTTTTTGGTTGGCAACAAATTGTGAAGCCTTAGCAAATGAAACTTCAACATCCTTTGATGTCGTATCAAATTTATACCCTCCTGCAGGAATAGGATATTCGCTATCAAGTCCTTTAATTACAAATGCAATATGCGAAAAATCCAAATTCTCATAATAATCCATCCCCTTCGTCGTATTTCCCCATGTCGGGTCTACCATTACCCACCGCTTTTGGCTTTGGGAGTAGTATTCGGGCCATGCATGCAAAATATCATTTGCAAGTGAGCGTGGGCGAAGCTTCGTGTTTTGAGTATATGCATACCCTTCGACCGAACGGGCAGGTATTCCCTTTGCCCTCGCAAGAGATATAAAAAGATCTGTAAACTCAAGACAAACACTATTGTTTGGTGTTGCCAGAGCGCCTTTTCCACCAAGCCGTATGTTATCAGTCGCGATTTTAGTGTAATTATAGGACAGCGTTTTTTGCACGTAGTTATATATGTCTTTAGGGGTAGACATGCCCTGCGCGGCCTTATTTATAGCAGGCGTGGTTGCATCCCAATATTTCCTTGGCTGGGTATAGTCCCTCACCTGAGAGGCGGAGAGTTCTTCTCTTTGTGGGCTTGCAAAAAGCTCAATAACTCCTTTGACTACAACTGTTTTTTTCTGCTGTGGGGAAAGCCTATACGACGCGAGCCAATTCCCGTCTCTATCTTTTATTACGTCATAAGGTTCTGATGAAAATTCATTTATGAGTACGTTCTGATAATTCGTTTGTCGTGGCAGGGCAATCTCTGTTTTTACGGGAAAAAGGTTTGGATTGGAGATATTATACTTTACGGTAAATGCATAGTACTGTTTTTGTCCATACAGAATATAAACCCCCGCTCTTCCAACTTCCTCCTTTGTGAGTTTGATATTTGACGCGCTATTATTTTCGATGGCAGGTTTTATGACACTTGCCTCTCCAAATGAGGCAGGAGTAACAATTGTCGTACTATAACTATCAAAATCAGCGGGCTCAGCAATACCGGGTATGGTTACTTCCCAAATGTTCCCTTGTTTTTTGGCTATATCCTTAGTATCAAATTTTAACGTGAATGTATTAACAGTTGAGAGTCCTGCGTACCGCTTGGGGAACGTAAGTTTGATACTTTTATTTGTGGGGTTTTTGTCATCAATTGTTGTGGGGATACCACCGTCAGAGTTGGAAGCTTCGATATTTTCGATATCTGAAAACCCTATAGAAACTGTGTACGTTGGGGTGTAATAAAATTCGGTTTTGTTTTTGATGTGTATTGTTTGGGATACGGTTGTTATCCCGGTATCATGCACTGTGTATTTTGACTCAACCGAAATATCGAAATTGTTGTCTTTCGCATATACATACTGTGGGAAAAATAGTAACAGTAGTGGTAATACGGAAAACAGTATCTTTTTCATTACAGCTCCTTTTTGAGATACTGTCCGGTATAAGAATAAGGTGCTTTAGCTATTTCTTTCGGAGTTCCGGTTGCAACAATTTTTCCTCCCAAGTGTCCCCCTTCGGGTCCAAGGTCGATTATATAATCGGCGTTTTTAATAAGATCGAGGTTGTGTTCGATTACAATAACCGTATTTCCTTTATCAACCAAACGTCTTAAAACCTGGATAAGCTTCTCAAGGTCAGCAAAGTGAAGTCCCGTAGTCGGCTCATCGAGCACATACAAAGACCCTCCTCCTCCTTTTTTCGAAAGTTCTGAGGCGAGTTTTATCCTTTGCGCTTCACCCCCTGAAAGAGTAGTAGCCGGTTGTCCAAGACGAATATATGACAAACCCACTTCTTTCAGAGTTGTAAGGCGCGAAGAAAGCGGTTCGTGAAATGAGAAGAAAGGAATTGCCTCCTCAACAGACATATTTAAAACTTCAGAAATGTTCTTACCATCAAATTGGATTTCAAGAGTATCCTGCGTATATCTGGTACCATTGCAGGTTTCGCATTTTACATATACATCGGGTAGAAATTGCATTTCAATTTTTATTTGTCCCTCTCCTTCACACGTTTCACATCTTCCACCTTTAACATTGAATGAGAACCTGCCTGGACCATACCCTCTCATCCGGGCATCCCGTGAATTTGCAAAAATATCCCGTATATAAGTAAAAGCACCGGTATATGTGGCCGGATTTGAACGGGGAGTCCTGCCAATTGGAGACTGGTCAATCATAAAAATCCTCTTTACTTCATCGTATCCAGATATTTCGGTAAATTTTCCGGGTTTTTCTTTATGGAAGGGATTTTTGTAATGAGCCACCGCATGGTAAAAAACGTCATTTATTAGTGTTGATTTACCACTCCCTGATACTCCCGTTATGCAAATGAACTTGCCGAGCGGAAAATCAACGGTAATATTTTGTAAATTATGTTCTGTAACGCCCTTAAGGCTAATGAACCGCTGGCTCTCAGGTTCAATAAGACTCTCTTTCTTAATCTTTATTTTTGCTTTTCCTGATAGGTATTTTCCAGTAATAGAATTTTCATCATTTTCTATTTGCTGAGGAGTTCCTTGAGCGATAATGTTACCACCGTGTTCACCCGCTCCCGGTCCAAAATCAAAAATATAATCCGATTCCATCATCATCTCTTTGTCGTGCTCAACAACCACTACCGAATTTCCGATATCACGAAGGTGTTTAAGTGTTCCGATAAGCTTTGTGTTATCCCTAGGGTGAAGTCCAATGGAGGGTTCGTCAAGAACATACAGAACCCCTGAAAGTCCGCTCCCAATTTGGGATGCAAGCCGTATTCTTTGCGCCTCTCCTCCTGCCAATGATTCAGCAGACCTCGAAAGCGTAAGGTATGAAAGCCCCACATCAAAAAGGAATTTCAGGCGGGCATTAATTTCTTTTAAAATTATTGTTGCAATCTGAATTTCCCTGCCCTCGAGTTTTACATTCAACCCTTTCATAAATTCATAACAATCTTCAATGGACAAATCCGAAACTTCAACAATTGATTTGCCGTCAATTGTTACCGCCAATGCTTCAGGTTTGAGCCTTGCACCAAGACATGTGTCACACACTTTTGCGGTCATAAATTTTTGGATTTCCTTTTTTATAAGCTCGGAATCGGTCTCGAGGAAACGAGCCTGTAAATATCCGACAACTCCAGGATACGTCTCGTAAATTGAGGTGTGCTCTCCAAAGCGATTTCTGCCTTTTACTTTATAAACCCTATCCCCAGTTCCGTACAACACAATCTTTTTTTGCTCAGGCGTAAGAGTCATAATAAGCTCCGTCATCGGGATATCATTTTCTTCAAAAGCCGTTTTTAAAGTTCTTGTAAGCCAGGTCTCTCGGTCATACAAATTGGCAAATGCTAAAATTCCTCCCTCAGAAATTGTCAGATGGGGATTGAGAACCAATTCCTCATCAACAGTCATAATATTTCCAAGCCCATTACACTCAGGGCACGCACCAAAAGGAGAATTAAACGAAAAAAGTCTGGGCTCAATTTTTGGCATAGGTGTTCCATCATAAGGGCATGCAAACTTCTCAGAATAAAATGTGTCCTCCATTTCAGTTGGCGTTTCGGGGAATGTAAAACTTTTATCCTTTACCTCGGAGATAATTATTTCCCCGCTTCCCAAAGACAAGGCCTGCTCGACAGAGTCCAAAACCCGTTGTCTTTCGTAATTTTTATCCAAAATTAGTTTATCGACTATCGCCTCGATGGTGTGCTTGTTGGTTTTGATTAGTGAAATATCGGCGTTAAGGCTTATAATTTTCCCGTCAATTCTTACCTGCTGAAAAGATCTTTTCCGTAGGTCTTTAAATAGGTCGATGTATTCCCCTTTTCTACCACTGACAATAGGAGATAGTATCATGACTTTCGTCGGATGCACACCAACAAATTTATTGACTATCTCCTCAACTATTTTTTCCTTTGTCGTACGCGTTATTTCTCTCCCACACTTTGGACAATGGGGATGCCCGACTCGTGCAAATAGAAGCCGAAGATAATCGTAAATTTCTGTGACCGTTCCGACGGTTGAACGGGGATTGTGGGATGTTGTCTTTTGGTCAATTGAGATTGCAGGAGAAAGCCCCTCGATAAAATCTACATTGGGCTTTTTCATGATACCCAAAAACTGCCGCGCATATGATGACAGACTCTCCACATAACGCCTCTGTCCCTCGGCATAAATAGTATCGAAGGCTAAAGATGACTTACCGCTTCCGGAAAGTCCGGTAAAAACGACTAATTTGTCTTTCGGGATATCGACATCTATTCCTTTTAGATTGTGTTCACGGGCTCCTTTGATAATAATTTTTTTGTCCATAATTTTTTATGAAATTGTTATATGAGTAAACGAAATATAATGATGTGTGTGTCTGCCATTTTTTAGCTTCAAATTCCGCCATTTGGGAAAGAAAGTTATCCATTGTACACCCAAATGGGGACAAAGTTCAAGCGAATTAGAGAGAGACAGTGTTTTTATTAAAAGATGATTTGATTTTTATTGATCCTCTCCCCCTCTGAATAAATCCTATTATTCTCGCATAAGAGACTTTTTTAAGAAATCGCGTTACATCTTTTTCGGGCATAGTCAAAATAAATCCTGTCCCGCAATTAAAAGTCGTGTACATTTCTCTGTTGGACAATCCCTTCTCATACATCTCAAAAAAGATTTTTTGTGGTTTGATGGGGGACTCGATTACAATCTCCTCATTTTCTCCAATAATTGTCTTTAATTTAGTAAAGGCACCTCCGGTTATATGCATCCTGCCATTAATAGAAAATTCTTCCAGCAAATCACACAAATCATCATAATATAGTTTTGTGGGATAAATAAATTCTTTGCGGTATTTTTCACCAAATAATTTTCTCACCTGGGTAAATCCATTTGAATGGAGGCCATTGCTTTTAAGACCAACGACAATATCCTCTGCTTTTGCTTTATTGGTAATTATTTTTCTAATAAAACCGGATACAGTTATCCCAATGTCAAAGCTTTCCTCGTTGCTATGTACTGAAGTTTCACCACCAGTAATCGCAATTTCTCTCTTTTTACATTCAGCAACAAGTGTTTTCATAATCTTTTTGATGATCAAAGAGTCATCCTTCGGCAGAACCAAATGATTTTGCAATTTATATGCCTTTGCTCCTACAAGGAGTAAATCATTCAAATTCATTGCTAGCGAGTCAAGAACTGCATTTTTGAACGTCTTTTTCTTCCAATGATATATTGCTTTTGTCCCTATTCCATCAGTATGATCTACTTCTGGAAAATTAAATTTTCGTTCAAAAACAGCGTAAACACCGGGGGTAACCCTAAGATACTGGGTTTGCCATGTTGAGCGGATAAGCGATAAGACGGAGGAAGTGGAAGGTTTTGTTGGATCGTACACAACACCACTATAACAAATTATTGTTGCTGTACATACCGTATTTAACCATGATGTGATCATGGAAGATTCGATATCTATTGTTGCTGTAAAAAACGTATTTTGTCGCGGAGTTGAGCTGCGGTTTCAAAATCCAAGTCTTTTGCGGCAAGCTGCATCTCTTTTCTTAATGTCTTTATCACTTTTTCCCGCTCATCGGGCAGCAGAACATCTTTTTCGATGAGCGGCTTAAGGTCTTCCAACACTTTCTCCCGCTCAATCAGTTTTGCCCTGATTTCTTTTTCAATAGTTTGAGGGGTAATTCCATGCTCTTTGTTGTAGTTCAGCTGATACTCGCGCCGTCTCTCAACCTCAGCCACTGCGGCTTCAATAGATTTTGTATGTACATCGGCATACAGTATTACATGAGAATCAACCCTCCGAGCACCTCTTCCCATAATTTGGATTAAGGAGCTTCGTGAACGCAAAAACCCTTCTTTATCAGCATCCAGTATCGCAACAAGCCCTACTTCGGGCAAATCTAATCCCTCACGCAACAAGTTGATGCCGACCAAAACGTCATAGACGCCGCTGCGTAGATCGTCCAATACATCCTGGCGAGATAACGTATCGACATCAGAATGGAGATAATTTACTTTTATCCCTTTTTCTTCCAAAAAGGTTGTCAAATCCTCAGACATTCTTTTCGTGAGGGTCGTCACCAAAACCCGTTCTCCTTTTTTCACTACTTTTTCAATTTCTTGCATTAGATCGGGAATTTGACCGTCAGTTGGTCTAATTTCAATTTCGGGATCGACAACTCCAGTTGGTCTTATCAATTGTTCTGCAATATTTTCTTTCCCTGATTTATCAAGCTCGTATTCATCGGGCGTTGCCGACATGTAAATGGTCTTCTTTACCTTTTGCCAAAATTCGTCGGCCTTCAAAGGCCTATTGTCATACGCTGCCGGAAGACGGAACCCGTAATCGATAAGTGTCTCTTTTCGTGCCCTATCCCCGTTATACATTCCCCGTATTTGCGGAATAGTCATATGCGATTCATCAAGAACAAGGAGCCAGTCTTTTGAGACATGATTGAAAAACTCCAAAAGCGAATAAGGGGGGTCGCCAGGAGCGCGTCCGTCAAAATATCGGGAATAATTCTCAATGCCATTCACATACCCTAATTCTTTGATCATTTTAAGGTCATATTCGGTCCGCTGCCGTATCCTTTGCGCCTCAACAAGCTTTCCTTCTTTCTCGAATTTTTTGACTTGCTGTTGCATATCTTTTCGGATTTGGTCAAAAACTTGTTCATAGGTAGCTGCGTCGGTCATATAGTGCTTTGCGGGGTACACAACAGCAAACCTACGGCTCTCAATAATATCCCCCGTAAGCGGATCCACCTGCTCTATCTTTTCGATAAAATCACCATTAAATGTTATGCGAAACGATTTGTCTTCGTATCCGGGAAAAACCTCCACCACATCTCCCCTTACCCGAAAGGTACTTCTCTTAAAATTGTAGTCATTCCTCTGATACATCAAATCCAAAAGCCTATCTATGATGGAATTTCTGCTTACCTTTTCTCCTACTGCTACTTCAAGCGTATATTTTCCATACTCTTGAGGAGATCCTAAGTTATAGATACATGAAACCGATGCAACGACAATTGTGTCCGGACGGGTTAAGAGATTCGTGGTAGCTGCAAGCCTCAGCTTATCTATTTCGTCATTTATTTCTGTCTCTTTTGCAATGTATGTATCGGTTGTTGGGATATATGCTTCAGGTTGATAGTAATCGTAATACGAAACGAAGTAACTTACCGCATTATTGGGAAAAAAATCTCTTAGTTCCTGATACAATTGCGCGGCGAGAGTTTTATTGTGAGACATGACCAGAGTAGGACGCCCGTAATTTTTGATAACGTTTGCAATTGTATATGTTTTGCCACTTCCGGTTACCCCAAGAAGCACTTGGTTGTCTACTCCCTTTTCCAAACCTTTCGACAATTTTTTGATGGCTGCAGGCTGGTCTCCTGTCGGTTGGTATTTTGAAATTAGATCGAACATAGAAATTATATTGTACCACACTTTTGAGGCTAAAGGATGGGAAATCGAGAAGCCAATTCAAAGTTGCTATAGTTTGTTACACATTGCATCTCTTGACAACCTTCGTATATTTTTCGTATAAATTTAGTATAGTTTTTTGTTAAATTAATTAAACTTTTTTCTATCAATTATTAACCATCAAATATCACCTATAAGATTATGACAGCAGTTTTATACCGAAGAGAACGCGAACTCCTAACATTCATCTGGCAATTCCAGGAAAGAAACGGATACTCGCCAACGCTTCGGGAAATGGCAGATGCTATGAACAGAAGAGCCCCGTCAACTATCCATTCATTGATCCGTGGCCTTGTTGAAAAAGGGTATCTTCAAAAGGTTGACGGCAACATGAGAACGTTAAAAATCCTCAAAAAAGACCAAATAGGCGCACTCATCGGCGAGAAAGTAAAAGGCGTAGGCACCACCATCTCCCTTCCGCTTATGGGATTTATCGCTGCTGGCCAACCTTTGGAACCCCACACCGACCCCGAAGCTACTCTTGATGTCGCCTCTTCAATGATTTCGGGCAAACGTACTTCTTATGCGCTGCAAGTAAAAGGAAATTCTATGATTGAAGACGGAATTTTTGATGGAGACTTTGTAGTAGTTGAAAAAACCGACGTTTGCAATGAAGGAGATATCGTCGTTGCACTTGTTGATGACAGTCTTGCAACTCTTAAGCGCTTCTATAAAAAGGAGGGAAGAATTGTCTTGATGCCGTCAAACAGCGAAATGGAACCGATTTACCCAAATGAATGTAGAATCCAGGGGGTTGTGACAGGCTTAGTCCGCAAATTTTCTCCGGTAAATTAACACTCACAGCAAGGGTCTTTATATCCACACTTGTGACAAACAGCATCTCTTGAACCTGGCATATCTCCCATTGGGGCACAACAAACAGGACAATCTTGGGATCGAATAGATACTTGTTGTTCCACTTCTAACCTTTACGGATTTTTCTGACGACAAAATATATCCCGCCAAAAATGATGGCAGCAAGGATTAGGTACTCAAATTTTCGGTAGTAAGGGTCTAGGGCTTTCCAATTCTCACCCATGACGTATCCAACATATGTCAGGAATGCCGACCAGAGAAAGCACCCAACCGTAGTGTAAATAACAAATTTCTTCATGTTCATCCTGAACACTCCTGCGGGTAGAGATATAACGGTTCTTACAGCAGGGAGTAGACGGGAAATGAAAATGATTTTATCTCCGTATTTTTGGAACCAATGCTCTGCATGACGGTATTCTTTCTCAGAAACAAGTATAAACTTCCCATATTTTCTGATAAGCTTCAAAAGAACGGTTTCTTCTAAAAAATATCCGATGTAATACGCAATAAGGCTCCCGACAAGATTTGCTATCGTTCCCGTTACTATAACGAGCCACAAATTCAAGGTTCCTTGGGAAGCAAGAAATCCTGAGAACGGCATTGTAATTTCTGATGGAATAGGAATCAGCACTGACTCGAGGCCCATAAGAACAAAAATTCCGAGATAGGAGGTAGATTGGATGAAGCTTATGATAAAATGTGAGACAATTTCTAACATATGGGCAATTTGTACATTGTAGCAACTCCAATCGGCAACATGCAAGATATTACTTCAAGAGCTCTTTCGACCTTAAATGAGGTTGGGGCAGTTCTTTGCGAGGATACGCGTCAGACAAAAAAGTTGTTGGAAAAATATGAGATAAAAAACGGCAGACTTATTCCTTTTAATGAATTCAATGAAGAAAACGTTCTGTATGAGGCGCTAAGCCTTCTTAAAACAGTTGATGTTGCGCTTGTTTCCGATGCGGGCACCCCACTTATCTCAGACCCTGGTTACCGGTTGGTTTCTGAAGCAAGAAAACGCGGCATAAGAGTCATTCCGGTTCCCGGACCGTCAGCGCTCATTACAGCACTTTCTTCTTCTGGTCTTCCAACCGATAAGTTTGTTTTTCTAGGGTTCCTCCCAAAAACCAGGTCAAAAGCTATAAAAAATCTTGAGTCGGTTAAAAGTCTTGAGACAACAGTTGTCCTTTATGAGTCGCCACACAGAATTTGTGAAACTTTGGAATTGATAAAGGGAGTGTTTGATGATATCGAAATAACGGTCGCACGCGAACTTACAAAAATACATGAGGATATCTTTTCAAACAAAGCTTCGGAATTGACAAAACTCTATTCAACCAAACAACCCAAAGGAGAATTCGTTCTTCTCTTTTCAACAAAAAATTCCTAACCAATAACTAATTATAGTTTACTTTTTGAAAGCTCTTGTTCTATCGCAAGAAGCCTATTGTATTTTGTAACTCTTTCCCTCGCTGGCGCACCGAACTTTACGTAATCACTATCCACGGCTACGGCAAAATCGGCTATAAAATTGTCCTCGGTCTCCCCGCTTCTTGAGCTTACGATAATTTTTAGCTGCTTGAACCTGGCTATCTCGGCAACCGCCAAGGCCTCCGTTACTGTCCCTATTTGGTTTGGCTTAATAACAATTGCGTTCAAAACGTCATTATTGAGAGCCGACTGGAGCCTATAAGGGTTGGTGCTCGTAATATCGTCTCCACAAATGAGTGATTTTGATGCAAATTGAAGGTACATTTTTTTCCACCCTTCCCAATCGTCCTCCGCAAAAGGGTCTTCAAAATAAACGAGCGAGTAGTCATTTACAAGCCCCTGATAAATTTCCAAAAGATCATCCTGGTCAAGCTGCCCATTTTTATCCTTTATAGTATATTTTTTGTTGGAAAGAAAAGCATTGGCAGCAACATCAACACCCATAAATACGTCTTTCAAAAACTCGAACCGTGTCATTCCAATAACGGTCTTGATTGTTCTGAAAGCATCTGCATTTGACGCATAGGATGGGGCAAATCCCCCTTCATCAGCGCAAAGAACAGACTGATTGTTATCCTTAAGATACCCACGAAGCGTCTTATAAATCGTAACCCCTATCTCAAGCGACTCTGAAAGCGTATGGGAGGTTGCCGGGATTACAAGAAACTCTTGATAATTTAACGTGTTTTCCGCATGCTTTCCTCCTTCAATAATGTTAAACATTGGAGTAGGAATTCTGTGTTCCGTCTTTTCTCTTGCGATAAATTGTCTTATGTAAAGCACCAAGGGAAGAAGTGAACTCTTTGCAGCTGCCTTACAAACCGCTTGGGAAACAGAAAGGATGCTGTTGCCCCCCAATTTCATTTTGTTTTGGGTGCCATCAAGCTCAAGCATCAACTTATCGATTTGTTGCTGCTCCACCGCTTCCATTCCAATAAGCTTCGGAGCAATGACTGTGTTGACGGCCTCAACTGCCTGAAGAACACCTTGACCAAAAAATCTATTGGTATCACCGTCTCTTAACTGCTGCGCTTCATATGTCCCTTTCATAATACCGGTGGGAACAGATGAACGCGCGGTCGTTCCGTCATTTAAAGACACCATGGTCTCAATGGTTGGATTCCCATGAGTGTCAAATATTTCCCGCGCAACAACCGAATCTATTTTTGGCATATTAACTAACAAGAATACTTCCACGCCGTATTTCACCTGTCGTGGCATTAAGACTGATAATGTCTCCGGTAGAGTACAATAGCCGTTCTCTTTTTCTTATAACGGTAGGTATTCCAACACTTTTGAGAAGCGCAACTATTTCAGGATGAGGATCTGTTTCAACAATTATTCCTTTCGCTTTTTTTACCGTTTCAATCATTTTCCTATCGATTTCCTTCAGTAAAACAATCTCGTCTTGCGATACAAAAACTATCTTCTCCTTTTCATTTATAACATTGAGTCTTCCGATAGTAATGCCGGGTGTTACCGTCATGCTTTTTGCAAGGAAATCATACGAGCTCTCATGCTCAATAAATGAGGATATCGGCATTATTTTGGTCACATACATTTTTCCTGCATGTTTACCCCATACCATTTCATGTGGCAGAAGAAATGCCTTTTCTGACATCCTGGCATACTCAAGAAGTGTTTTAAGTTCTGCAACACTCAATGCATTTTTTTTACCACCGGGAAGAACATGCCCCTTAACAAATGCGTTGGAATATTTGTGGTATGAAAGCCGTAAATGCGAACGGGCCTCTATTTCGTACTCACTTTTTTTTGCACCGAAGGTTTTGACATGACCCTCTAATTCAAATTTAAGATGTGGGCGTATGGCAAGACAAACTGTAAATTCTTGGTGATTTGTGTGATTAATAGTATGCCTCTTTAGATTTTCATGTGAGAAAAGTTGTGCCCACAACATACGCACCTCGTGGGCTACAACCGATTCCCCCTTTATAGGTGGTGATTTATGGTTTCCAATAGGAGAACCCCCTCGAAAAAAATAGGCTTCGATAAAATATTCTTTGTTACTATCGATTTTCTTGAATAATAATTTCGAAATATCAGAGGGAATTTTCCCGCTCATAATTCCATTCTGGATGTATAAAGAAATTTGTGAGAGTGAGCTATGATGCTCGTGATTGATGCTCCCCAAAAGGTGCTTAGTTTGTGTTCTTAGGTTATTGTCGTCAAGAAAATGCCAAAAAGCATAAGGCGTTAGGATAATTCCGGGCAAAATAAGTCCTTTTTTTGAAAATTCTCCAAGGGAAGCAATATCTTCACCGACGACGTGTCTATCCTCAAACTCAAGGGACTCATTTCCCACTACAAAATCAATAGGCAGGAGCATGTATTTATTGTGGAAGAAAGTTAAAAAAAATGCAAGCTAATTGCTTTCTGTCCCTGACACAATCAGTTCAAACGGTTTTGTAGTCTCTCCGTACGCTTTGGGACCATAATCGGAGACATAATTCTTTATGTTTTCTTTGAAATATTGCGGTTTGGATGCCTGGATTTTGCCTACAATATAATAAGTAAGTGCCATTATTCCTGCAAAATTAAAATCGTCGGTCGGAAAAATGTCCCATCTACTTTCTGTATCTCCAAAGTAGTCGTTTTTTTGACCGATAGAGATTACAAGTTCGCCTTTATCTCTTATTACAAATTTTGCATGCCTTGCATGTCCCTGGCTAAATGCCCGAAGAGATAATTTGGGTCCAAATAGTTCGCTCTTTTTTATCTCTAGCATCGGGCAGATGGGCATAAATTTATCCGGCAATACAAACGAATACGCTGAATAGTTGCTGAAGTTTTCTGGAAATTCCAAAGATAATAGATAGTCTTTTATTACAACGGGGTTCTCCCGACTTGCTGCCATTATCATGCCCATGTAGGTGGAAGTGTTATAAGTATAGGGCTCCGCAATTGACTTAAATACAAAAAGCTTATCTGCAATTTTTGCAGCATCCGATTCTGATTTTGTTGTAAGCAATGTTGTTTGAAGACCGTTTTGTTTTGCAAGCTCTAACTCCCAAACACTATCTTTCCCACCGGAAGCCGAAATTACTACAGCCTGCGTTATCATTCTACTTTCAACTGCTTTTTTATATGCATCAATAACATTTCGAAAGTTGCTCTCATCTGCAAATATTGCAGCCTTTTGTGAGAAAAGTATGGTACCGGTGTTGTACGCATTTCCCGAACCGACTACGAATGGAAGATTATATGTGGAAATATCAAAAGAAGACGGTGGATTTTTAACAAAAAAATCCAAAGCTTCTAGTACAATTTTATCTAAATTTTTAATCTCATCCATTGTTGTTATTTGCTTTCTCTTCCGAAATCATCAGAAATTCTTCTTATATCGCTCTCATCTGAAGGATTATTTGGGTCAGTATGAATCCAAATTTCTGCAACTATCCCTCTCTTATCAAGTCCGGCCAATCTGTGTCTGGTTCCTACTGGCATATCAATTGTTTCTCCATTTTGAAAAACCTGGGGACTATCGGGCTGTTCATCCGTCTGGCTCAAGTATGCACCAACCGGGCCGTCAACAACGCGCCAAAATTCCGCTCTTCTGTCGTGTACTTGCCAAGAGAGCTTTTTTTCAGGCTCAACGATAAGAAATTTTGGACTCAAAGTAGCTCCCTCAACTGTG
Organism: uncultured Gammaproteobacteria bacterium; assembly: GCA_964409875.1. Classification (GTDB taxonomy): domain Bacteria; phylum Patescibacteriota; class Microgenomatia; order Levybacterales; family GWA1-39-11; genus JAUSNA01. Next base: position 107,151 of record CAYPEN010000003.1, on the reverse strand, counting down.
GGTGGTAAATCTACACCATTGAAATAATCATTCAAAAAGCGAGGCGCCTCATCATCAGAAATTCTGAAAAAACCTCCCCACGGCCTATCGAAGTCAGTCTCTACAACTGTGTATCCTAAATTCCGTAAATCGCTCCCAAATTTTTCAGCAACCGTTTCTCGCGGCAAGTGTTCGATATCTTTAAAAGTGTGTCCCATTTCCATAACCTTTTATATTCTTGATGTAACTATAAATTATTCTTTCACAACTCGTCAACTATATAACCATATCCACTATCTCCCAAATTGCATTGGTTAAAGAGGGTTCTGCCATGACACGCACCACGTGTCCTTCGCGCTCTTTCTCTCTTATATCAAATCCTGCCTCTTTCATAAGTATCAATCGGGGCAATTGGTCCCAAGCTTTAGTAGTTGGATTAACTACCAAAACAGCATTTACCCCACCGGTGAGAAGATAGGGAGAAAACCTCCCTCCGCTTACGCGCACTCTGTATGTCTGCTTTGCTAAATTTGCGAAAACCTTTGCTTTCCATTCTGAGTCTTCAGTTCCTCCAAAATCTACGTCAAGGACGGCTTTTGATAAAGAGTCAACGCGTGGTTGACACGCTATTGCTATTCCATTGAGAAATGTACCGTTATCCTTGCTTGCAGAAAATAAATGACGCGCAACAGGGTCATATACAACCCCCAAAATGGACTCATTATTTGAAATTAGTGCGACCTGCGTGAGAAATCCTGGCATTTTATGTGCATAATTTTTTGTACCATCAATTGGGTCTATGACCCAGTAGAGCCCCGTTCCCTCGCCTCCCGACTCCTCTCCGACAATTGATGCACCAGGAACCAAACCGCCCAGCTTTGTCTTTATATCTTCCTCGATTATTTTATCGACATCAGTTACCACGTCTCCCTCATCCCCCTTCTGCACTGCAACTACATCCTCCCATTTTGATAATGCGTACATTCCACTAGAAATTACAATTTCCTCTACTTTTTTTTGGATATCTAAAAGATGTTGGGGTTCCACGGATTAAAAAACGTTCACCTGCACTGTGGCAAGAATTTCTTCAAAAATTTTTGCAATTGCCTGCTCTAAGATTTCTGCCTCGTGCATTATTTCGCCTTTCGACTGCTCTGAAAGTTTGCCCTTTACATTGGTGTAATATTTCATTTTAGGCTCTGTTCCTGACGGCCGCGCGTGAATTACAGTCCGCTCATCCTCAGTAAAGAAAAATGAAAGCATATCTCCCTTGTCCCAGGCTCTCGTATCAAGAAGCTCACCGGTTTGTCCGTCCCTTAATTCTCCTGTTAACCTATCAAGAACCTTCAATACCTTACGCCCCCCAATTTCCTTAGGGAGATTTTCTCTCAATTTCTTCATTGCCAAATTCATCTGGTCAAATGCTCCAAAGCCGGTAATTTCTTTATAAAAAAGCCGTTCTGCATAATAACCAAATTGTTGGTATATCTTCTCCAAAAGCTCCATGGGTGTTATTCCTTTTTCCTTGCAGTAGGCGGCCATTTCGGCGGCAACGACAGCCGGCGTTTCAGCCCCTTTATCCCTATATGCATCCCCAAACAGATATCCCACACTCTCCTCAGCCGCAAATATGAATGTTTTGTCGGATGGCAAATGCTCAATTCTATCCCCGATAAACTTAAATCCTACCAACAAGTCCCCAATAACTTCTACCCCGTAACTTTCCGCGATATCTCTGAATAATTCGGTTGTAACGGAAGTTTTTACCATGACAGGGTTTTGGGGAAGAGAATTTTTTTCCTTCAGTGCCTCAAGGATAAAATAGACCATAACAACAGCCCCTTGATTTCCATTAAGAGGTATCCACTCCCCTTTTGCGTCAGGAACTGCCATCCCAAGGCGGTCTGCATCCGGATCACTAACGAGCACAATATTCGCATTCTCTTTTTTTGCAAGGTCTATTGCCTTATCGTAGACTACGGGAAATTCAGGATTGGGAAATTGTCCCGTAACATTTGGAAAATCTCCATTCAACTCCATCTGTTCCTGCACGAGGACGATGTCATTAAATCCCAGTTCCTTTAAAACAGGAAGTACAGACTGGGAACCCACTCCATGAAGAGGTGAAAAGACGATTTTTACGTCCCGTTTACCGTAAATTGACGCTTTCTTCGCGCTTTCTGCAAATTTTTTGCTAACCTCGTCGGGAATATAATTAATCATACCGCTAGCGACTGCTTCCTCAAAAGGAATTTTTTTAATCTGTAACACATTATTAAATTCCTCCTCAATCTGAAGTCCCACATCGGGCAAAACCTGGACTCCGTTCTCGTCATACACTTTATACCCATTGAATTTGGGAGGGTTATGGCTTGCGGTAAGCACTATCCCACCAACACACTTAAGTTCCCTAACAGTGAAAGACAATTGAGGAGTAGCTTTGTAGTAATTATAAATGTGCACAGGAATGCCATTTGCGGCCAAGACTCTTGCAGTTTCTTTCATGAAGGTCTCGGAATTGTGCCGTGAGTCAAATGCAATTGCAACACCCCTGTCTTTCATATCCGCTTTGTGCTTGAGAATGTACTGAGCATATGCTTGGGATGCCCAACGAATCATGTAGTTATTCATGCGGTTAGTCCCGATATCCATCACTCCACGTATTCCACCGGTACCAAATATTAGTACCCGATAAAAAGCGTCCATGAGGAATTCCCAATCCTCACTTTTTATTCTTTCTGAAAGAGACGGTACAAATTCTTCAAACTCAGGATCTGTTAACCATTTGGTTATTTCTTTGTAAGCTTTTTCGTTGAGCTTTTTTTGTTGGAGAGCGCTGTCGAGTTGAGGTTTTAATTCATCAGTCATGGAACTTACTGTATAGTAATTATTTTCTAAAGTCTGGACATTTTCCTGACAACACAAATCATCATAGTCGAGAAAGTATAAGAGTGTCAAGATGCTTCGAGAGGCCCATTGGAAGTCTCCCACTCTTAAGCTTAATTTCCGCATCTTGCAATTCTTGGTAAAACTTTAAAAGTGTAGAATTATTCCAAAAGCGGACCTGCTGGGAAAGTTTTTGCTTTTGCCAAGGAGACATTTTGGAAATCTCTTCACTCGTTCCGTTCCCCGACAAAATCAAAAGCAGTCTCAATCTTTTTACCAGAGAGTAGAATATCTGCTCTGCAGACACGGTTTTTAGAAGTTCTTGGTACATTTCAAACAATTTTTTTCCATTGTTTTCCGAAAAGCTATCCAAGAATTGGAAGTATACGGAAGGAAGCATAAATTCTCTTACCTCAAAACCTTTCATTGCACTAGATGACGTTTTCGGCAGCTTCTTATCCTCCCACACGAGTACTAAAACCGGTCCGTTATGGGTAACAAGAATTGATATTAATTCCTTTTTCCGTGAATTTTTGCTGAGCAGATTTTCGATAATGAGTGCTTTCTTGTCTCCGAAAAGTCCGGTTGATACAAGCTGAGTCTCAAGGTCACGGGTCAAAAGTGACTTTCCTTCAATTGCTGTAACGGTATACCCTTCTACAAGGGTACTTATGAATTTTCGCGACGAAACAGTATCGTCACCGTGAAGCAGATATTTCATTTGCTGTTCATATACTTTTTGAATAATACCTCTACCTCTTTCTCTATTTTTGTATAACCATATTTGTGAGGTAAAAGGCTTCCTGAAAAATTTTTCGGGATGTGCAGTAATTCGTGAATTATAACTTTTTTCCTATTGTCCTTATCGAGTTTGTCAAATTTTTCCGAAATAATTTCCATTACATACGCAGGTTCGATATTCAAAACATCCTGAAAAATTTTCGGAAAAGACCAAATTCGGGCATATGCTCTAGCCTTTGACCCGGAAGTTCTGTAGCAGAAAACCCTTTTTTCATTGATGTACGAAAGGCCTAATGACTCTACAATTTGAGCCATCTCTTCTTGAATAGTTTCATCTTTCTGCCATGAAAGACCACTACTCTTCTTCTTTGCTGACCGTTTTTTAGGGGTTGGTTTGGAGAATAAAGACATTGCGTTTAATATTAGCAAAGAGCAAGAATAATTAAAAGAAAACCTGTACAAATTGCACAACCAATTCCTTGGTGAGTTTATCATTTGTATTTGTAGACCTTCTTGTAACAAGCTTTTTTAACTGTGTTACTTTGTTTATGGCAATTCCTTTCACCTTCTGTATGAGAGGTTGGCCTTTCGTTTTTTCCATTTTCTCCGAAGCCATATAGTATTGAGTCCTTTTCCCATTTTTAACAAAAGAAAATGAATCAAATGCTCCCCCTTGCGAACTTAAAAGAAATGGAGTTATTGCCACAATTTTATCCTTATCTTTGTTCCAAAAATTTTCATATGCACTGGTATAGTATTTAGCTATGACACTTTCAGGTAATTTTTTACTATCCCACCCTGTCTCTGTTATAAAGACAGGTACTTTGTGGTCGCTTTTTGAGTTGATATACAAATACTCATATTGATACGTCGTTATTCCTTCCAGTTTGTTCTGAAGAGGGGGCGCAACAAATCCGGGGTTTGGGTACGAGTGTGATGCAAAACCGTCTATTTTCTTGAATATTTCAGGGTCGCGTTGATACATCTTTTCAAGATATACGTAATTGTCCGTGTATTTGACGCCATCATTTGGGGCAGCATTATCAAGTCCGCCCATTATGATAAAGAAATTGGGATTTTGTTCTCTGAATGTTTGCGACGCATATGAGAGAAAGTCGGTATATGCAGCTGGATCAGGAGCCTCTCCCCCCCATTCGTCGAACCTATTCATTTCGTTAAAAACAATTACATACCGGTTCTCAATTGGCCAATTAAGAGAATTGAGAAAATTTGCAAAATCAAGAATATCTGTTGCGGTTGGCTTTCTCCACACAGCCGTGTTCTGCGGGTCTGCTTCTGTTGAAAGACGCACTATCGGAATGAGCTTGAGCCTTTTACATTCATCCATAAATTTCTGCCATTTATCCAGGTCTTTGTCACCAGTTTGTATAGGAATAGTTACATACCCCCATTCACCATTTTGGGAATTCACGAGCTTTGCTGCATCTTCAAGCTCAGACGCGAAAAGAATGTGGATACCATGGAAATTATTTGGTCTTGCAAGAGGATCAAAAAATGCCTCTGCACGCATAACAGGCATGAAAGCAAAAAAGCACAATAATACTGTGACAAGAAGTTTTTTCATAACAGGAAACAACTTATCTCATAATATATTACCTGAGGCAAAAGGTCAAATAATGAAGACTACTTCTTCTTCTTACTTGTGGTTTTATCTGACGGGAGGAACCAAAGGATTACCCCACCCACTGCAAAAAGCGCACCGGTGAGTTGGCTTCCTTCTGAAGCAAATTGTTGGAACTGTGGGTAGAAGTAAATAATAACCCCCACGACTACGAGGACTAAGGCAAGATTCGTTTTGTTCATGTACTTAGCGTAGCACCATTTTTTAAGAGTTGTCAAGAGCCATTTTCAATCAAAACATCAGTGCTATAAAATGGCTCGCAATGACGGCCAAATCTTTGATTTGGGGCGGTGCAAGAGGCAAAATCCCCTAATAAAGTATAATACTCATATGTCATTTTCGTGGAAAGCGCTTCCAAAGCCTTTTTTTGTCCTTGCACCTATGGAAGGGGCAACTGATACCGTCTTTCGGCAAATTGTTATTTCGTGTGGACAACCGGACGTTTGCTTTACGGAATTTACAAATGTTGAAGGCATTCTCTCCAAAGGGAGCGAAGAAGTTGGAAAAAGACTTATATTTAGTGAAGTCGAACACCCCATTATTGCACACATTTGGGGAGACAAACCGGAAAACTTTTATAAAGTAGCTCAAATGGCCGGTGAGATGGGGTTTGACGGGATAGATATCAATATGGGTTGCCCTGAGAAAAATGTTGTCGCCCACGGTTGCTGCTCGGCGCTCATTGAAAACCCTCAGAAAGCAAAAGAGATAATAAGCGCTGTCAAAGAAGGAGCTAAGGGATTACCGGTTAGTGTAAAGACAAGGATAGGGTTTAAGACAACCAAAACCGAGGAGTGGATTGGATTTTTACTGCAACAAAACTTAGACGCGCTTACCGTACATTTCAGAACCCAAAAGGAAATGTCACTTGTTCCGGCTCACTGGGAAGAAGCGGAAAAAGTCTCAAGACTCAGAAAAGAAATTGCTCCACAAACGGTAATTATTGGCAATGGGGACATTGAGTCAAAGGAGCAAGGGCGAAAGCTAGCACAAAAATGCGGACTTGACGGTATTATGATAGGACGCGGGGTTTTCCACAATCCGTACCTTTTTGATGAAACCGTTGATTACGCGAACCAAACAAAGGAAGAACGCATTGCGCTTCTAAAGGAGCATATATCGCTTTTTGAGAAAACCTGGAGACAGATTCATCCCATATCCGAACGTGGTTACACCAAAAGCTACCCGCCGTTGAAGCGGTACTTTAAGATTTATATTTCAGGGTTTGAAGGAGCCGCAGAACTACGGGAAAAATTGATGGTTACCCAAACCATTCAGGAAGTGAAAGAGTTACTTAATTCAATGTAATTTTTTTAAGTTTTTGAGGGAGTAAAAATATCTTGTAAATCTATTTGTCCGTTCTGCCTGCCAAACTTCAGATTCTGCTCCCAAAAAGAACTTTCCGTTAACATATCAAGCCTGATTTTGCCTGCGGCGGTCAAATTATTAAGCGTTAAAAGTGTTTCTCTTCCTTTTTTAACCCATGACGGGTATTGTTTTTTCGCCTCGCGGTACTTTAAATTCACTACCTTACCCTCTTCCATTTCATGCGCCTTAAGCCCTACTCGAGCAAGGGTTTTATCAGAGAAGTCTTCGGTTTTTGTTGTGACGGATGCCCTGTGTCCAGCTTTAACCGGCATTCTCGCCCTCAACCACTCAAAGACTTGTCTTTGTCCTTCAAAATATAAAGCGTCCTTTACAAAACATTCTGCCGAAGGAATTTCTACGATATTCCTTTTTCCATCATCAACTGGAATCATCACCCCTTTGTGCCTTAAGGTTGTGCCACGCATTATCCTCCACACTATGTCTTTCGCATCCAACTCGCGCACTCCGTAATCCTTCAGTGTGTCGTAAATCTTCTGTGTAGAAAAGCGCGGTTGCGGCTTTCCGTCTTTTACATCTGCTTTAAGTGCCATAGCAACTGCCATATACCTTCCATAAAGCTTAACTTGGCGAGAGTCGATGTTTGAAAGACCTAATATTAGTTCATTTGCAGATGCTTTCCCCTCTTCGGTTTTCAAATAATCAAAAACTCCTTCCCACAAAAGTCCAAATTCTTGCCTCTGCCCGTTTTCAACCGATACTGAATGGACGGTCTCATGTCCGGGGATAAATATCGCATCCGCACTGTCAAATTCCCGGTCTGAAGGCACCTGCATTTCTTTTTCACGTGACGAATCATTTATTGCAGTAACTGCGGGGTCTGCAACGCTTTTCCAGTCAAATAGCTTATAACGCTTAAGCACAATATTAAGCAACGCTACCGTTTGCTTATTGGAAAGAGTCTTCGTATCATCCGTCACATTATCATATCCAACTTCCTGCTTTTCAGCATCAGTCAATTCCCAAAAGTTTAACGCATCCTTCATTGTTCTTACGGGATGCTCTTTTGACTTTTTGCTTTTTTCCAAAAGTTTTTGTGCTAAATCCTCATACGGAAGTACTATTGTCTTTTGCTGTAGCGTTTTTTCTAAATCTACAAAATTACTCCAATCGGAAGGGATTTTTTGTTCTATCGTGTACTCAACAGCACCAAGGTTTCTTGCCATTTTTAAATGCTGCATCTCGCCGTTTTGAATTCTCTTTCTATACTCGGCTTTATACTCCGGTGCTATATTCGACCCTTCAATTTTCCTCAAAAATTCAGCCAGGCGTTTTTCAAGACTATCTATTGACTCAGGCGAATAATTTGCCGCAGCAATTTTGTCTTTCTCATTTGTCGGGTTAACTGCCCTCACCCTATAAATACCCGAAAAATCTGACTCAGGGATGTTTTCTTTAAACTCTTCAAATTTACCCTTTGCAAGCGCATCTTTATATGAGGCAATAAAAGCAGCATTGGCAGAAGGAAGCGTTACATCCCCATATTGCTTTTCCGGCAAAAGAGCCTGCCATTCGTTTTTGAATGGATCATGAATGGGAGCTATCCCTCGCTTTTCCTGAAGCGAAACTACTCTACCAAATGCTTGCTCGTGTTGTTTTTCGACTTGTCCTGTAACAAATTCTTTCATTTTACTAACATTATAGACCTATATTATTTATTTTCAATAAATCTAGCGCTTTCATTCAATTATTACGTTCCACCAACAAAACTTTTATGTAGGATAGTTATGGTTTTGTAAGACAAAGGAGGTGAAGTAAAATGTGTATGAATTGCGGATGCGGAATGCCGGATGAAGACCACGGCAACCCAAAAAATATCACAACCAAAACATTACAAGAAGCGGCAGATTCTAATACCCAGAATCTTGAGGAAACAAAGCGCAACATGATGGAGTCATTGCAAAAAACCTCGACTACCATACAACACACAAGCGTCTAATCATTATTTCAAAAGACTCAGAAGTACTACTGCTTGATTGTGCGCTTCGTCCTTTGCCCCATACAGCAAAGTAACGACCCCATTGTTGCTCGCAATTTTCTTAAGTTCTAAAAGCGCCGTGTTGTCTTTTAACTCTTCTTTATATTTTACCGCAAACTCTTTCCATTTTTGGATATCATGTGCAAACCACTTCCTCAATTCATTTGAGGGTCCAATTTCTCTCAGCCACAAATCAATATGAGCGCTTTCCTTTGAAATACCCCTCGGCCAGAGCCTATCCACCAAAACTCTATACCCGTCATCAACTGTGTAATCGTCATAGATACGTTTAATCTTTATCATAAATGCGTCAGCGTCTGAAGATGTATTTTCCTCTTTCAATTTGCGGACTAATGCTTTTTACAAGTTCCACAAACCGCTCGGGACTTGATACTTCCCTGAAATGCAAATCGTGCCCTAATGTGGGAATATAAAGGCTAACCTCACCGTAATTAAATATGCGTCCAATAAATCCTTGGTGAATCGTGATGGACTGAATATCATGGTACGGATAAGACCTGCTTGTTTTTGAAACTATTCCTTTCACATGTGCCACCTCATCTTCCCGTATCTCGTAATAATCACTTACCCAATTCAAGGCGATAACAATAAGAAGTATGTTCTGGATTAGTGTTACCAAAATGAAAAAAATTATGAGAGAAACCCCATTCAGAGTAACTACGGTTTCAAGCGGAATAGGCAGATAGTGGATAATAGTTCTCCATGTAAGATAAATTATCTCAAAAATCAACTCCAAAAGTATTACACGTAAGACAAAAAGCGCAACACTTCTTCTAATTGTTATGGGTAGTAATTCTTTTTTTGTATCAGCCATGATAATTCTCCTTCTAATCGCTTTACCTAACCATTATATACCCATCTATTTTCAATCCGCCTAAATTAGGCGTCTCAGCAAATCTCTCTTTCTTTCTTACCTTTTACTACTTCTTAATATGAATCAGCAATTGATGTGCCAGTATACAAAACAAAGGGGGTGAAAATTATGGCAGTTTATGATGACGATGTAGTGTCGAGAGATGTACGAAGAAATGACTCAAATGCATTTTCGTGGCTCGTACCGCTCCTTTTAGTTGTTGTAGCATTCTTTGCCGGCTGGTGGGCAAATGCGTATACCACCAACAACAATTCTAGGTCAGGATTACAACCCGGGATAGGAGGCGGACCTGGCAATGTTAATAACGTTGCACCGACGCGAGGGAACACAAAGCTAAGTCCAACCGTATCACCCATGGTGTCGCTGACGCCAACACCAACAACCGTCCAACCGACAGCAACTCCTACTGTGAATTACTGATTGAAATGATAAAGTATTGTAAACTTAAGGGTTGAATCTGGGGGAAATAATATTCTTTAGTGTAAATAACAGAATTTGTGACCCCAGCGGGAGTCGAACCCGCGATTTTCGGGATGAAAGCCCGACGTCCTAGGCCACTAGACGATGGGGCCTTTTACTTCGCAGGCCTTATTATACTAAAAATACTACCCTCAACTCAAATTCAAAGTTTTTTTCTCAATTTCTCAATGATATCTCGTGCCGCATCTTTTCCTCCAAGTCCAAATGCGAGTCCTCCAGCTAATGCAACCATTGCCACAAGCCCTCCAAAAAGTATACGGATGAGGTCTGATGCAATACCAAGTTGATTGAGAACCACAAGAAACACAAAGACCAAAACAGCCCAGCGACCGACCATTGCAATGCTTTTTGCACTATCACGCGATAACCCCCTAACCGATGCTACTAAAAGCTCGTATACCAATTTTGAGACAACAAATCCCACCAAAAGCAGGAGTACTGCTATAAAGACATTCGGAAGATACAGTAAGAGCCCATTGAGGACATCAACAAATTTCCCCAATCCCCAGACTTGAGCCGTTGGGACCAGAAAAACGATAATGACAAACCACCTGACAATTTCTGAAAGAATCGCGCTCCAATCGGCCGTTTCTTTTGATTCGGGTACCCCATACCTTTTCAAAAAAGCCTCAAACTTCACCATTCTGAGTCCTTCTTTGACGATTTGACGTAAAAAAGTCGAGATGATGATACCGATGAGAAGTATGATGAAGCCTGAAAGGAAGCGGGGAATGAAGGAAATTATTGTTGCAACACTGCCGTTAAGAGTGTTAATAAGCACGTTATTTACACTATCCATAATCTCACCTCCCTTCTTCTTTAGTATGGTAAAAGTATCACTTTTTGTCAAATTGACGCCCCATTTGCGTATATGAGGTTGAATTTGGTAAAATTAGGGTCGGAGTTTTGGGTACATGCTGCTCAATGAGACACTTCGTCAAGCAAGCTTGACTTCGTTCGCCATTGAGCTCCCGTCCCTCACTACGTTCGGTCCGGTAGCTCAATGGTAGAGCAAAAGCCTTTTAAGCTTTGGGTTCAGGGTTCGAGTCCCTGCCGGATCACAAACTAAACGTTTAGTTTAGGAAATCACACAGATGGTCCCTCTAGAAGAGCAAATTCAAGAACTGCTAAACAAACTCCAGAATTGGGAAGATATTGACCCACTTTATACTGATGAAGAAACAAAGGAGATTAGACATAAGATTTTTCACGTTCATGCAAGAACTGAAGTTTCTTTAGAAATAATTTTGGCAAACCACCTTTTGAGCAGTATTAATAACACGTCTATTTCAGATGAAGAACGATTAGAGTTTAGGCAAAGATTTACTCAACTAGCCGCAAGCACTGATTTTGCGAAGAAGGTTAAGTCAGTCCAGGAATCAGATCTCTTAGAATCTGCATTAATTGGGAAAATGTACAAATTAAATGATTTAAGAGTTATTTTTTCTCATCCGAGTGCATATCAAGACAAAATTAGGGAATATAGAAATAATCCCGCAAAAGAACTAGAGACGCTACAGTTATTAGAAATCGTATACGAAGGCTTAAATGATTTTTTTGCAAAAAGCATGGGATTAACAGAGAAGCAAAGAGAAAAACTTGAAAGAGATTCTAAAGAAAAATTAGAGTCAATTTAAATCTCTTCAGAATTTTTACAAATAACTTTAACTTTTTGTAAATCTGGTACCAATCAAGAAGCATTTGTTCTGGTTCGAGATTCTGGATATCCTGGTCACAAATTTACAATCTCAAATTTCCACCTGATTTTTCATATCTAAACTTTTCGTGTCTTGACATATACCCCTGGGGGGTATACGATAAGACAATGAAATCTCACTACGAAGACGGCAAAGTTAAAGCCCAGAAGCGCCTCAACATCATCAAAGGCCAGCTGGAAGGACTTTCAAAGATGATAACGGATGACGTGTATTGCGTCGACGTCCTCAACCAAAGCCTTGCTATACAAAATTCCTTAAAAAGCCTTGACACGGTTCTTTTGGAACGTCATCTCTCAACTCACGTTGCACACCAATTCCATAACGGTGAAAGTGAAAAAGCAACCGAAGAACTCGTAACACTTTTTAAAAGAACCAATAAGTAAATATGGATAAAAAACTAACATATGGGGTGATTGGCGCAATTCTTGGAGGCCTTGCTGTTTGGCTTATTTTGCCAACCCCACCCTCCGGTCGTTATTCTTCCCTTGGACAAATGATGTGGGGAAAAAATACTGTACAGGAAAATAGAATTACGAATTCCGATGCACTCGATAGCCATTTTATAGAACAGATGATCCCTCATCACAAAGATGCAATTACAATGAGTACAACAGCTCTTGAAAAAGCAACTCACAGTGAAATCAAAACTCTCGCCCAAAATATCATCACTGCCCAATCAAAAGAAATTGAACAAATGAAAGGATGGTATGAGGAATGGTTCGGGAAGCAGCCACCGGAAGACAATGATGTGATGGATACGCATGGAATGATGCAAGGAAACGGATCTATGCACATGGGCATGATGGGAAGCGATATCGACGCAGAGTCACTCAAATCGGCAGAAAACTTTGATAAAGAATTTATAGAGGAGATGATTCCGCATCACCAAATGGCAGTTATGATGGCAACAATGCTTAAGAACGGAACAATACGACCGGAAATGAAAAAGCTTGCCCAAAACATTATTGATTCACAGACAAAGGAGATAAATCAAATGCGCCTATGGTACAAAGAATGGGGTTATTAAAAAAAAGGAATATTATTGCAGTTTTTGGGACGTTACTCCTGATAGGAATAGTTATTGGGGGATTTTTTGGATACAAATTTCTCACTACACCAAAAGAAATCCACTATCACGCAGGCTTCGTCGTCTTCCAAAACGACAAAAAAATAGACTTTTCAGATTTTAAGTATATGAGAGTAAAACCTTGCGATGATGTGAAGGGAAATCACAGTGATGAGGATATACAAGCCGAAAAGGCGCATCTTCATGACCAGGTTGGTGACCTCGTGCACGTCGAGCGTGAACAAGCTTACTGGCGCGACCTTTTTACCAATATCCACTACCCCATTGACTACTCAAAGGCAAAGGCATATGTAAATGGCAAAGAGGTAAAGGATTTCCAGAACACCAGGATTACTCCTTATGAAAGCATGGTCATACTTCTTGGTAGTAATTCCACAACCCATGAAAAAGACGCGGTTAGCAAACAATATATAGAAAAAAAAGAAAAAGAAAGTATTGAATGCGGTGACTAATATGCCAATAGATAAAATCTTAGTTTTGGTAGGAAGTATTTTAGGAATAGGCTTTGTCCACTGGTTTTTTCTCATGAAAGACCAAAGAGAAGTTGTGGCTAATGGGTCTGTTGATATTATTGTTGAGGGAGGATATAACCCTGAAGCGGTCGTCATACCGAAGGGTAAAACTACGAAACTAAATTTCATCAGAAAAGATTCGAGCGGTTGCCTTGAGGAAGTAGTGCTCGGCGATTTGAAGATAAGGAAATATCTTCCTCTGAATGAAACGGTTACCGTTGAGATAACACCCCAAAAGAAAGGAGAATTCAAATACTCGTGCGGCATGAATATGTATCACGGGAAGATAATCATAAAGTGATATGGCTCAAGTCACCAAAACATTTCCAATAAAAGGCATGCACTGCGCGTCCTGCGTCAGGGTGCTCGAGCGGGCATTAACAAAAGTTAGCGGCGTCGAATCGGCAACTGTTAACCTCGCAACCGAGAAAGCAACCGTCAACTATGACGATTCTGCCTGCACTCCAAAACAAATGGAGTCAGCGGTCGCCCAAGTCGGATACACAGCAATGATTGAAGGGGAAAAAGTTGATGAGAAAAAAGAGCAAGAAGAGAAGGCAAGGGAACTGAAGTCACTCCGCCTAAAAGTTATCGTGAGTCTTACGATAGGACTACTTATACTGTGGGGAAGCTTCCCTGGGCTTATTGATTTTGCACCTTTTTTCCTTAAGAATTTTTATCTGCAACTTGCCCTAGCCTCTATCGTCCAATTCTGGCCAGGGCTTACCTTTTATAAGGCAACCATACCCTCTCTTCGCCATAGAAGCGCAAATATGGATACTCTTGTTGCGATCGGTACGACCGCTGCATTTTCATATTCGGTATTAGTTACGTTGATGCCAAAAGTCATAAGCGCTGTCGGGATAGAGCCGATGCCCTACTTTGATGTTGCTACAATTGTAATAGCCCTAATACTTCTGGGGAGATTTTTTGAAGCGAAAGCAAAGGCTGGTACGTCGGAGGCCATCAAAAAACTCCTCTCACTTCAAGCAAAAACTGCACGGGTCATGCGTGATGACAAGGAAATTGATATTCCCATAAGCGAAGTTATCATCGGGGACGTGGTAAGAGTCAGGCCGGGAGAAAAAATACCGGTTGATGGAGTTATACTGGAAGGCGAGTCGGCGGTTGATGAGTCTATGATAACAGGAGAAAGTATACCTGTTGACAAAGCACAGGGGGACAACGTTGTAGGGGCAACTCTTAATAAATCCGGTACTTTTACCTATAGAGCCGAAAAAGTAGGAGGACAAACAATGTTGGCACAAATAATAACTCTGGTTGAAAATGCTCAAGGTTCAAAAGCGCCTATCCAAAGAGTTGCCGATACCATATCCTCCTATTTTGTACCTATCGTAATCATGCTTTCTATTGCAACGTTTGCCGTTTGGTACGTATTCGGTCCTTCTCCGGCTTTTCTCTATGCCCTTCTTAATACGGTTGCTGTACTTATCATTGCTTGCCCGTGTGCAATGGGTCTTGCAACACCCACCGCTATCATGGTGGGGACAGGTATTGGGGCGCAGAACGGAATACTCATCAAAGACGCACAAAGCCTTGAAATAGCACACAAAGTAAAAGCCATCATTTTTGACAAAACAGGAACCCTCACAAACGGTAAGCCTGAGGTTACAGACATCATCCCCACGCACGATGCACCACCCGACACAGTTCTTCGCGTTGCCTCGTCTCTTGAGAAAGGGTCTGAGCACTCCCTTGCTGAGGCCATTGTGAAAAAGGCAGAAAGTGACAATATCCCCTCTCTTCCGGTTGAAAAATTCAAAGCAATTCCGGGACACGGGGTAGAAGGAGTCATAAGCGGGAAACAAGTGTTTTTTGGTAATAGAAAACTGATGGAAAGTATGGGCGTCAAAGTCGCAAACTATCTGGATAATGTCGAAAATTTAGAAAGAGAGGGAAAAACAGTTATGTTTTTGGCATTCGAAACAACTCTTCTTGGACTTATTGCTGTTATGGATACCGTTAAAGAAAGCGCTAGAGAAGGAATAAACGAGCTTACGAAAAAAGGTATTGAGGTAGTGATGATGACGGGAGACAACAAAAGAACAGCTGAGGCTATCGCCCAAAGCCTGGGGATAAAAAGAGTTCTGTCGGAAGTTCTGCCGGAAGAGAAAGAGCAGGAAGTCAGAAAAATTCAAAACGAAGGAAAAGTTGTTGCAATGGTGGGAGACGGGATAAACGACGCGCCTGCGCTTGCTGCTGCAGATATCGGTATTGCGATGGGAAGTGGTACTGATGTTGCGATAGAAACAGCCGGCATTACACTTATTAACCGCGATCTTCGTTCCGTCGCATCTGCCATAAAACTTTCAAAAAAGACGATGAGAACTATAAAGCTTAACCTCTTCTGGGCTTTTGGCTATAATATTATATTGATACCAGTTGCTATGGGAGCCCTTTATCCATTCTTTGGACTGTTGCTGAATCCGATATTCGCCTCAGCGGCGATGGCCTCAAGCTCTATTTCAGTTGTGAGTAATTCACTGCTCTTAAAAAGGCTCAAGCTTTCAAGAACATAATTATGGAAAACAAATCAACACTCAAAATGCTTTTGTGGGTATTTGCTGCCGCCGTTGTACTCATTGGCTATCTACTTTTCATGCTTGCGACCCTACAAAATTCTCCCTCGCAAACTACTCTCCCTTCCGTACCTGTACCAAAAGCGGGAAATATCAATCTTTTTGTCATATTTATCACCGGACTAACCGTTGGAGGACTCACGTGCCTTGCAGTTCAGGGTGGACTTTTAGCCTCGATAATTGCTGCACGGGAGGAAACAAGCACTTCAAAAGTCGGCAAACATGCTCTCATCGCAACCGGTGCATTTCTTGCCTCAAAACTGGTTGCCTATACCGCTCTAGGATTGGTATTGGGGGCTTTTGGCGGGGCATTAAATATCGGCGGGAAAGTTCAAGCCTTCATGCAACTTGCAGCCGGTGTCTATATGGTGCTTGTTGCCATGAATTTACTTAATATCCATCCTATTTTTCGGTACGTCATTATCCAGCCTCCACGGTTCTTAACCCGGCTTGTCCGCAACCAATCAAAGTCCAAAGACTTCTTTGCGCCGGCTTTGCTTGGGGCAATGACCATATTTATCCCCTGTGGAACGACCCTTGCTATGGAAGCATTGGCTATCAGTAGCTCTAATGTATTTATGGGAGGTCTCATCATGGCAGCATTTATTTTAGGGACTACACCTCTCTTTTTTGGAATTGGAGCAGTAACTTCACTTTTGGGTGAGTCATTCAAGACAAAATTTTTCAAAATTGCGGCAGTTATTGTTATCTATCTTGGAATTAGCGCAATTAATGGGTCGCTTACCGCTTTTGGCTCACCGATAACTTTGCAGGCAATTGGTGAAAAGATAAAACTTCCCTCTTCAAATCAGATAAACGTACAACAGACAATTCCGATTAATCAAAGTCCAACTATTGAAATCACCGCTTCGGGCTATTCCCCAAATTATATCCGTGTCAAAAAAGGTGAAACGGTTACCCTTACCCTTAAGAGTATTGATGCTTACAGCTGTTCATCTGCTTTCCGAATTCCCTCTCTTGGCATTGCCCGCAATCTTGCCGCAAACGAAACTCAAACCATAACTTTTACACCAACAGAGGCAGGGAGAATCCCATTCACCTGCGCAATGGGGATGTACCGGGGGGTGATTGAAGTAATATGAGCAATGTGACAAAGAAATTGAAAATTACGGGCATGCACTGTTCATCATGTGCGATGAACATAGATTTTGATCTTGAAGATGTAGAGGGAGTAAAAAAAGCCCAAACAAGCTACGCAAAACAGATAACTGAGGTTGAATTTGAAGATGGAAAAGTCGACACAAATACTCTTCTTGAAACTGTCAAAAAAACCGGATACGAAGCTGTGTTACTTTCAGAATAGCACTATTCATTCCCTTTACACGTAGCACTAGACCATAATCCCTCCTGTCTATTTTCTGCCTCACTTTGGGCTTTTTTATATTCTTTTTGGAATTTATACGGAATTTCGTATGTATATTCATACGCATATCCATCTTTTATCATGGTGAGTCCATAATCGGTACCGTCAGAGAGAAAAACATACCGCAAGAGCCTGCCGTATTTATCGCGGTCATTCTGTGTCGGGTCAGACTCCAAACGAACCGATTGGTTAGACAACAGGCTTTTTGCCTTATCTGAAGCTTCTTTGCCAAAACATTCAACAGGACGCCTAGGGTCGACGGTTTCGGGGGTATTTATTCCGAGAACGCGTACTTTTTCCTTTTTCCCATCAATCAGCACTTCAATAGTATCTCCGTCAATTATTTTTACTACCTGTGTTTGCGTCGTTGTTTGCTTTTGTTCCTGAAGTGAAAGAACTTTTTTTGAAGGATAATATTGTTTGTAGGATGAATAACCAAAAAAGGCGAGGAATAATAAAATTGAGGCTATTAGGTTAACTTTTCTTCGTGACACACAAAGAGTATAACACTAAGAAACTTTTTCTATTTTGTAGGAAATTATGCCCTTTGGAGCTTCAAATTGAACGGTATCTCCTGCTTTTTTCCCTATCAAAACCCGTCCGAGAGGCGAATGCTGGGAAATTTTTCTCTCTAAAGGATTTGCCTCATAATCACCCACTATGTAATAGGTTGTTTTTGCCCCTTCTTGAGAAACCTCAACTTTTGAACCGATGCCGACTGTTCTGTTGTCCGATTCGCGAATATCAGCAAGCTTTATCTGAATTTCAAGGCGAAACATTTCGTTATCAATCGAGCGAAGCCGTGCTTTGGCTGCTGTGTAAAGCCCATTTTCTGAAAGGTCTCCCATAGCTCTAGCCTCGGCAAGCGTTTTGACAGCTGTTGGACGCTCGGCTTGCAGTCTTTTGAGCTCATTTTGGAGTTTTTCGAACCCCTCCTTTGTGACCGGGATACGTTTAATTTGTTTCATATAATTAGTAGCTATTATACCCTATTTCTGATATAATAGAACCTATAGCATGTGATATTAACCACGAGTTATATCGTGGTTTATTTTTGTCCTTCGAATTGCTTTTGCAAACTAATGTTGGACATGATGAGCACATGCAGAAAAGCTGAGCTAGAAGATGCACTAAAGTGCAGCTTCATAGGATGACACGTTTGCCCGCGTGTCTTTTTTAACGCTAATATGAACAATCAAATACGTAACATCGCTATTATATGAATGTTTCATTTGAAAATTTTAAGGCTACATTCATATAACGGCAAAATTTTAATATGAATAATATAAGGAATATTGCTATTATTGCCCACGTTGACCACGGGAAGACTACTCTCGTGGATTCATTGCTCAAGCAAACCCACACCTTCCGGGACAATCAGAAGGAAATGAGTGAGACTCTCATCATGGACTCAAATGATCTTGAGCGTGAAAAAGGCATCACCATTTTGTCTAAAAATAACTCTGTCAAATACAAAGATGTAAAAATTAATATCATCGATACTCCCGGTCACGCAGATTTCGGAGGAGAAGTAGAGAGAATCCTCAATATGGCCGACGGAGCTATTCTTCTTGTTGATGCAGTCGAAGGTCCTCTTCCACAAACCAAATTTGTACTAAAAAAGGCATTGGAGCAGCACTTAAAAATCATTCTTCTTATAAATAAAATTGACAAAAAAGACGCACGACCCCTGGAAATTATTGAAGAGACAGAAGGGTTATTTTTGGAACTGGCAACTCACGATGACCATTTGAATTTCAAAACGCTGTATTCGGTCGGACGAGACGGAAAAGCATTCGATACACTACCTCAAAATTACACTGAAGATACTCCGGGTGACTTAACTCCTCTTTTTGAAGCAATAGTAAATGAAATCCCTAACAGTGTAAAAGATGAAGACAAGCCTTTTCAAATGCTGATTTCTACCTTAGACACAGACCTCCATGTGGGCAAAATTTGCATCGGAGCTGTTACCCGTGGAAAGCTTAAAAAAGGAGATATGGTCTCTTTGGTTGATGAAGGGAAAGTACTTACAACAAGCAGAGTACAAAAATTGTTCACCAGTGTTGGGCTGGACCGCGTTGAGGTAGATGAGGTCTCTTCAGGAGACATAGTTGCCATTGCCGGAATCCCTGAGCTTACCATAGGTCAAACCGTTACCGACCCAGCAACTCCTGAAAGCCTTCCAAAAATTCATGTTGAAGACCCTACCATTAGAATTACTATTGGGCCTAACACCAGTCCATTCTTGGGAAAGGAAGGCAAACTATTCTCCTCATCTCAAATCAAAGAGAGACTACTCAAAGAAAAAGAAACAAACCTTGGGCTCAAAATTGAACAAGATAGCACATCGTCAAATTTTGCAGTTTCAGGACGGGGAGAACTCCACCTTGCCGTTCTTATCGAAACAATGAGGCGTGAAGGATTTGAGCTTGAGATTTCAAAACCACAGGTAATTTATAAGACTATTGACGGCGTTACCTGTGAGCCATTTGAGGAAGTGACAATTGATGTTGCGAAAGACTATATAGGGGTTATATCTGAGGAATTTGCCAAAAGAAAGGCTACCATGATAAACATGACGCAAGAACCGGGAGATGTAACCCGGTTTGTGTATAAAGTTTCGAGTAAAAATCTGCTCGGGGTCAGAAACGTTTTACTTACCAAAACACGTGGCACTGTCGAACTAAACACATTCTTTATGGGATATTTTCCAAAAGAAGATGCAGCAAGTGTTGAAGATGCACGGCCCGGAGTGCTTATTTCTTTTGACTCAGGTACTGCCCTCTCATACGGACTTGAAAACGCACAGGAAAGAGGAACTTTATTTATTAAACCTAATACCCCTGTCTATGAGGGCATGATAATTGGAATTTCGACAAGAGAGCATGATATGGAAATAAATGTCACGAAAGGCAAAAAAATGACCAATATCCGCTCATCTACATCTGATATTGCTGTTCAAATTGATACACCTACCGAATTGTCGCTTGAACAAGCATTAGACTTTATCAATTCAGACGAATTATTGGAGGTAACTCCGCAAAATATACGCCTCCGGAAAAAATACCTTTCTGCAACCGAGCGCAAAATACAAGCGCGTCGCTCATAAGTTGAACTCAACTTGCTTATTTGATACTATAAAACGTATGAAATTTACTCTCTTAAGCCTCTTTTTTATTATTCTTTTTGCTTTCTTCGTCAAAAATGTTCAGGCGCAAGATATATTCAATGTGCTCCCAAATCCACCTTCGGTCGCAACAGCGACAGATTCAGCAAATGCTTCAGCCTCCGCAAAAGAAGCAGCAGAAATTGCAAAAATTCAACAGCAGGATGTCACGCGGCCAGAAGGACCGGAAGATGAGCAGGCGCTTGCTCTCTTCAAGCAGCGCCCTGCAGACAAGCTCAATGGATGGAATATTTTGGCGTTCCTTGTCCAAGCCTCGGTCAAGGCAGGTGTTCCATCAAGAACAGTAATCCTTATCCTGCTTCTCCCGATGCTTGCAACAATTATTGCTTTTATACGGCATGTCATCGGTCTTCCCAGCATCGGCATGCTCGTACCTGTTGCACTCTCCATCACACTGCTTTCAACCGGAATAACAGCAGGGCTTATCCTATTGGCAACAATTATTTTCTCATCAACTATCGCACGCATACTCCTCAAAAAAGTCCGCATTATGCAGTTGCCTAAAATGGCGTTTTCAATGTTCATAGTTTCCATCTTTCTTTTCTTAACGCTGACTGTCAGCGCAATGGCAGGCATTCTCGTCGTAAAGCAGCTTTCCATTTTCCCGGTGCTACTTCTGATTCTTTTGTCAGAACAAATAATATCAGTTCAGCAAGAAAGAAGTGCACAGGAAATGATAATAATTTCAATGGTAACTTTTGCTATTGGAATCCTGGGATTTTTACTTCTCTCCTCGACCCACCTAAGAAACACCATTCTTCTTTATCCTGAATTCATTCTGGTACTTATTCCTCTTAATATTATTGTTGGCCGCTACTTTGGATTACGACTTATGGAATATTTCAGGTTTTCCTCTATAATCCGCCATGCCAGTAAGTAGAAACATTCTGGGAATGAACGCCCGGAATTTTTTATACATCAGACGATACAATCCACCGGCAGCAAAAAAAATAGCTGACGATAAATTATTGATGAAAAGTGTCTTGATACAAAATGGGATAAAAACGCCCAATTTGTTTTCAATTTTCTATGATAGAGATTCCATCAAAAACTATGAATGGCGTGACCTTCCAACAAGGGGTTTTGTCATAAAACCAGCCAGAGGATATGCAGGATCCGGAATTCTTCCCATCAGAAAATGGGAGAACAATGTAGCAACAACAGCAAGTGGTCAAACGTACACTGTCAAACAACTTGAATCCCATATTCTTGATATCCTTGAAGGAGCTTATTCACTTAAATTTTTGCCCGATAACGCTTTTATTGAGGAGCGTCTTCATCCGCATCCATTTTTCAAGAAATTAACGGGAGTAGGCATTCCCGACATTAGAGTCATAACATTCAACAAAATTCCCGTTATGGCTATGATGAGGCTCTCAACCGAAGAATCTCACGGAAAAGCAAATCTTCACCAGGGCGCAATAGGATTTGGAATCGATATAAGAACGGGCATTACGACCAATGCGATTCTCTATGACCAGCCAATTTCGCATATCCCCACTACAAAAATAAAAACCCGTGGGATTAAAATTCCCGACTGGGAACAGGTACTGCTTCTTGCCTCCCGTGCACAAGAAATAACAGGGCTTGGCTACGCCGGTATTGACATTGTTTTCGATGGCAAAGAGGGGCCAATGGTTTTAGAGGTTAATGCACGTCCTGGACTTTCTATTCAAAATGCCAACCGTTCATCTCTTCGCTCTCGCTTAGAGCGCGTTGAAAACATTATTACTCCCACCCCTGAAAGAGGTGTAGAAATTGCCAAAAACCTTTTTACCGAAAGCTTTTCCGAGAAAGTGTCTATATCCCCCAAGATACTTACCATCATCCAGGAGGTTACATTTTACCGGAACGGTGAACCGATAACCGTCAAGGCAAAGCTTGATACAGGTGCATACAGGACATCGGTTGACAGAAAATTCGCCGAACTTCTCGGGATGCAGGTGCTTTCCGAGAAGGTTTTTGTGAAATCTGCCAGCGGTGAAAGCTTCCGGCCAACTGCCAAAACAACATTTACGCTGGGTGGGAAGAAGATAAATACGGTTGTCTCTATTGTAGACAGGTCAAACCTTAAATACCCGGTCATTATCGGACATAGGGATATGAAGGACTTCTTGATAAAACCAGTGAACGATGAACCGTACGACCCTGAAGATGATATTGAAGAGTAGATTTTAGTGTAACGGACCGAATGGGGACGGTGCCAAGACTTTCGTCCTTAATTTAGGATTTTTTGGAACAAAACATCCGCATAAAATGCGAGAGAAAGGCTTATTTTTTTCCGAGGGTTTTTTTGGAGAGTTTGGTAACTTTTTTCGTAGTTTTTTTGCGTGATTTCTTCTTTTTTATTTCGATATTTTCCAACTTCACAATTCCTGGGGCATTGAGAGGGAAAATTCTATCCACGTCTACCCCGTCTATAAATTGCCTAACCGTCACCATTTTATCAGGACCTGCTCCCCGCGATTTCACGATTTTACCTTGAAAAGCGACAATTCTTTCTTTTTTTCCTTCAACAAATTTTTGAAAGACCTTAACAGCCATACCCGCCCGAAGGTCTAATTCTTGTGCTTCTGAATTTTCCATGAAGCTTATTATACTCAAAATACTCAATTTATGCAATCATAAAAATGTTTTTTTGAGTTCATAATCGGATAATCATAATTGCAAGCTCGAGCAAAATGATTAAATACGTCAAAACAAGGCCAATTATCAATAAGTTAAAAAGAACTTATCTTTCTAAGAAAAACTAAGCAGCAGCCTTGAGGAATTCTACAAATAGTGGATGCGGATGTGTGGGTCTGCTTTTATATTCGGGATGGCCTTGTGTGCCTACAAAAAATGGATGCGCCTCTTTTGGAAGCTCTATAATTTCAACGAGATTCTCAACCACTGAGCGAGCGGAAATGACAAGCCCGGCTTTTTCAAAATCATTCGCAAACTCATTATTGAATTCATATCTATGTCGGTGTCTTTCAGAAGTTAAACCATCTTTTCCTTTGATGAAAAGCCCAGCTTTCTTATAGATTTCGTATGCCCTTGTCCCTTTTTTTACCTGCGCATCCCACGCCCCAAGCCTCATTGTACCTCCATACGCACGTCTTGCCATAAGTTCCTTCTGATTCTCTATCATATGTATCACCGGGTGTTTTGTATTTGTCACATTCTCAGTCGTGTTAGCATCTTTCCATCCCATTATGTGTCGGGCAAAACCAACAACGGCAAGTTGCATTCCGTAACAAAGCCCAAGATAGGGAATTTTTCTGTCTAATGAGTATTCAACCGCTTGTATCATTCCCTCTGACCCTCTTTCCCCCCAACCAATAGGAACAATTATTCCATCCGGCTTACCAATTGCTGACTCCGCCCCTTCTTTCTCAACTTTTTCGGCATTTACCCAACGGGTCACTACTTCAACTTCAGCACTCCACGAAGCATGTTCTATGGCGTCAAGCAGAGCCGCATATGAATCCCTTAATTGATATTCTCCAGTTCCGAAATATTTACCGACAATTGCAATTTCGACAGTTTTTTTCTTTTTAGATTTTATCTTTTCAACCATTTTCTCCCATG
Source organism: uncultured Gammaproteobacteria bacterium (assembly GCA_964409875.1). GTDB lineage: Bacteria > Patescibacteriota > Microgenomatia > Levybacterales > GWA1-39-11 > JAUSNA01. The sequence continues at coordinate 83,100 of CAYPEN010000003.1, read as the reverse complement.
AAGTTAAATCGGGCTTTTTATCGGGAAGCCCCAGTTTTAGGAAAATACGCTTTTCAAGTCCTTGGCTGTGAAGAACGAGGGGAATCTCATACACCGTTTCAACATCGGGATTTGAAATAATGTCCTCCGGATGCATATTGCAGAAAAGCGCAAACCTATCTTTTCTCCGCTGGTCAAGATACCGTGCAGAACGGGCGATGATAAAATCAGGCTGAATCCCCATCGAATTAAGAGTTCTTACTGAAAGCTGTGTGGGTTTTGTTTTAGGCTCCCCTAAATGGCTGGGGGTTGGAACATAGCTGACATGAATATGGATAACGTCTCCCGGATTTTTAAGAGTCATGATGCGGGAAGCCTCGTAATAAAATATATTCTGGTACTCCCCTGCAGTTCCTCCGAGCTCAATAACTACGATATCGGCATCGTGAACTTTAGCTACATTTTTTATCCTTGCGGTAATTTCGTCCGTAATGTGCGGTATTGCTTCTACATCTTCGCCGTTATATTCAAACCTTCTCTCCCTGTCAATAACCGTCTGGTAAATCCTCCCCATTGTGACAAAGTTAGCTTTTCCCATGTCTTCATCGAGGAACTTTTCATAAGACCCGATATCCATATCCGCCTCAGTCCCGTCTTCACACAGAAACGGGTCACCATGCTCAATAGGATTTATCGTTCCTGCATCCAAATTGAGATAGTTTTCAAATTTAATAGGGGCTACTTTATAACCGGCTTTTTTGAGAAGAAATGATATGGAGGATGCTGTGAGTCCCTTTCCTATTCCGGAAATTACTCCTCCGGACACGAAAATATATTTAGTGTTTAAATTCTTGCGCGGCACGATTTATATTATCAAATAGGCAAAAACGTGTCAACGGGGAATTTCTTCCTGAAAATTAGCACATCAAAACGTCTTTTTTTTGACGTTATTTTTCGTCAGCGGCAGCAGACATTTTTAAAATTTTCAATTTGTCGCGGGCCCTCATGGTCTTGTTGTAATCATCAACTAACTCCTGGTTTTTTTCAAGAATACTCTTTTTTTCACCATTTTCAGGAACTATAGAGGTCACAAAATTCGGTTTCTGTATATCCTTAGTTCCTGCTTTATAAAGCAGGAATACACCAATGGCAACAACAAGTACTCCGCCGCCCATACCAAATATCCCAAAAATTCCCTGCATTACGCCGGTAAGACCAGAAAAAATAAGGCCAAAACCTCCAAGAAAAAGAAGAAGCCCCAGGATGGTTTCGAGAATTACTTTTTTCACAAATTCAAGAGTAGCTTATTTTAATCGGATTTTCAATAAAAAATGTGAGCGGGAGACCGGATTTGAACCGGCGACCTCTTCCTTGGGAAGGAAGCATTCTACCACTGAACTACTCCCGCTTAATTTTTAATGTGAGGTGGCAAGCTTTTCTTACCACTGAACTACTCCCGCTTAATTTTTAATGTGAGGTGGCAAGCTTACTTAAAATTGCGATGCAATTTCAAGATGCATTTAATGCAGCTTACCACTGAACTACTCCCGCTTAATTGCAATTTTAACACACGGGAAATATATTTTTATGAAAAACTCTACGGTCTGGGGAGCTTTAATTCTTTTCCGGAGAAAATAAGGTCAGGATTGGTCATGTTGTTAGCTGAGGCGATATCAACCCAACGGTATCCATCCCCATAGGCTCTTACTGCAATTTCCCAAAGATAGTCGCCATGAACGGTTTTGTATGAGTTTCCGGTAATTTTTGCGTCCACCTGCTGTCCCGGTTGGACGGGGGTTGGAGTTGCATTAATCATCGCAGGTGATGATTTTTGCGCTGATGCTAACTTGGGGATAACAAGACGTGTTCCTTTCTCAAGAGTAGTAGGATCGGAAATATTGTTAGCTTTTGCAATATCCCTCCATTTAAAACCGTCGTTGTATGATTTTTCGGCAATACTCCACAGTGTCTCTCCTTCCGTAACTACGTATCGGTTGTCAGACATGGTCTCTGTGGATTTTTGCGTCATGACAGCACCGTCATCTATTTGCGCTTTATTTTGTGACATCGTACGAAGACCAAGCGCAAGCACAATAAAGAGCACGACGACTGTCACAATTCCGTAGATAAGACTCTTATATGAATTAGAGCTATCCATCAATTTTTGGATATCAAAATCGTATCTTTTATCAAGGATACTTTCGTAACGGTTTTTTATTTTTCTCGGCATAGTTATAGTTATCAAATATATAGTGGCAGGATAATGAATTCGGGGCAGAAAAATGCTTAGGCTTTTTGCGGGGTGAACGGGACTCATTCCAGCTTGCTGGTTAGCAAAGCTAACAACGCGACATCTTCCGTGACCGGTTTGTATTACCCCAACGCTTTTTTGCGGGGTGAACGGGACTCAAACCCGCGACCTCTTCCGTGACAGGGAAGCGCTCTAATCAACTGAGCTACCACCCCAAAAAAATAAAATTTTTTGGGGTGGATGAAAAGCTCTTTCAGAGCTTTGAATGCCACCCCAGCGCGTAGCGCAATAGTTGGCTTCACCCCAAAATCTTCAATCTTTGGTTCAACTATTCTACCAACAAGAACATCGTCAGTCAATGGCCTCAAAACAGCAAATAATAGTGTCTTTTGTGCTATTATAAACGCATGAAAGGCTTTACCAACCTTGAAATTGCTAAACTTTTTCGCCAGGTTGCTGCCGTATATTCAATTCAAAACGAAAAGAAATACAAATTTCAAATAATCGCTTACCAAAAGGCTGCTGATGTCGTTGAAAAACTCTCGACAGAGCTTTTTACACTTTTCAAACAACAAAGTCTCGATAAAATTTCCGGAATCGGGGCGACAATGCAGGAGCGCTTAACGGAACTCTTTATGACAGGACACGTAAAGCATTATGAAGAAGTTATGAAAGATGTTTCTCCTGCAGTCTTCCCGCTTCTTGATATCCCATCCTTCGGACCCAAAAAGGCATTCAAACTCGTTACACATTTCAAGCTTACCAATCCCACAACTGTTATTGGGGAAATAGAAAAGATAGCCCAAGAAGGCAGGATTGCCGAGCTTGACGGATTTGGTGAAAAATCGCAACAAGACATATTGCAGGCTATTTCAGAATACAAAACAGGAACAACAAAAACTGGAAGAATGGTGCTTCCCTATGCGTTCTCGCTTGCCCAGGAAATCATAAAGCACATGGAGAAATCGAAAGATGTTGAACAGATCATGCCGCTTGGAAGTTTAAGACGAATGGTCTCGACAATTGGCGACGTTGACTTTGCGGTAACCTCTAAAAATCCAAGTGCTGTTATTGAACATTTTGTCTCATTTCCCGGAAAGGAGCGCGTTATTGAAAAGGGACCAACTACCGCATCTCTCCTCATAGGTGGAGGCAAGCATATAGACCTTCTAGTGCTCCCACCAGCTCAGTTTGGCTCTCTACTTCAGCATTTTACGGGAAGCAAACATCATAACGTAGCTCTTCGAGAATTTGCCATAAAAAAAGGCTTCTCGCTTTCTGAACGTGGAATAAAAATCACGGGTGAGGACAATAGGCTCAAGGAATTTGATACCGAAGAAAAATTCTACCGTTTTTTAGGTATGGATTGGATTCCTCCTGAAATCCGTGAGAATGAAGGAGAAATAGAAGCGGCTCTTAACGGCACCTTGCCTAACCTTATCGAACTTTCCGATATCAAAGGGGACCTCCATATTCATTCTGATTATCCAATTGATTCAAGTCATGATTATGGAAATGCTTCGATGACTGATATGCTCAAAAAAGCAGAGGTGCTTGGATACTCTTACCTCGGTTTTTCAGAGCACAACCCAAGCATTATGAACCATTCAAAAAATGAGATTTATGACATTCTCCAAAAAAGGAGGGAAAAAATTGAACAACTTAAAACCGTACAAGAAAAATCTTCGAACAGAAAAAGTGTTCGTATAATAAATTTACTTGAAGTTGATATTCTTGCATCCGGCGAGCTTGCCCTGGACGAGCGTAGCCTTGACCTTATCGATGGAGCAATTGTCTCAATACACAGCTCCTTTAATACTCCGATTGATAAAATGACCGAGCGTGTAATAAAAGGTCTTTCTCATCCAAAGGCAAGAATTCTAGCCCACCCGACCGGCAGACTCATCAATTCACGCACCGGTTATCAGCTTGATTGGGAAAAATTATTTGCATTTTGTAAAGAAAACAACAAGGCTCTTGAAATAAATGCCTGGCCCGAGCGGCTGGATCTTCCAGACTCTTTGGTGAAGGACGCAAAGGAACAAGGAATACGCTTTGTAATAGACACTGACAGCCATGCGTTAACGCATATGGACAACATGTTTTATGGCGTTGCAGTTGCAAGACGAGGGTGGTGCGAAAAAAAGGACATCCTGAACACCCTTTCTTACGATGATTTCTTTTCCTGGATGAAGTCATAAACGATACCCTCTCTCCAGCCTCAATTGACTTCTTACAATCCCTGTGCGATAATAATTAAAATATGAATTTTACACTTGGAATACTACTCTTCATAGTTCTTGCTGTAGTAGCCTACATTTGGCTTACTTATAATTCTCTTGTAACATTGAGCGAACGCATAAAAGAGGCTCTTTCTGGAATTGATGTGCAGCTTAAGAGAAGGACAGACCTCATTCCTAATCTCGTTGAAACAGTGAAAGGATACGCAAAACACGAGAAAGAAGTTTTTGAGAATGTTACAAAAGCCAGAAGTGCGATGATGAAAGCGGAAGGCCCTCAAGAAAAAGGGAAAGCGTCCGATATGTTAAGCGGAGCTTTAAAAAGTCTTTTTGCTGTAGCCGAAGCCTATCCTACCCTTCAGGCAAGCGAAAATTTTAAGGAATTGCAAGAAGAACTGTCAGATACAGAGAACAAAATCTCGTACTCCCGCCAATTTTATAATTCAAATGTGCTTTCTTATAACACGAAGATAAAAATGTTTCCATCCTCTCTTATCGCCCAACAATTCGGTTTTTCCGAAAAAGAATTCTTCGAGACTGAAGAAAGCGAAAAAGCTCCTGTAAAAGTTTCATTCTAGAGAAAGTCGAAAGACTCATCCCTTTTGTATTTATCGTATGACAATTTACAACGCTATAGGCTCTAACAAAAGAAAAACTTGGTTTTTAATGCTGTTTTTCATGATCTTTTTCCTCGGCGTCTCCTATGTATTAGGAAAGGCTATGGGGTATGGGATGTCGTTTGTAGGAATAATGTTAGTTATATCGGGTATTATGAATTGGATTTCTTATTATTATTCTGACAAGATTGTTCTTTCTATGTCAGGAGCACGTCCAGCTGATGAGCATGAGCACCGCGACCTAATCGAATCGGTTGAGAACCTTTCGATAGCCTCCGGCCTTCCCAAACCTAAAGTATATGTCGTGAATGATCCCGCCCCTAACGCTTTTGCGACCGGCCGTGACCCAAAGCATGCTGCTGTTTGCGCAACAACCGGAATACTTGAAAAACTTTCAAAGTCGGAGCTTGAGGGGGTAATCGGTCATGAACTCTCACACGTCAAAAATTTTGACACAAGGCTTATGGGTGTTGTGTCAATCCTGGCCGGAAGCATTGTCATTTTGGCAGATTTTTTCATGAGAAGCCTGTGGTGGGGAGGGTTGGGAGGACGGGATCGCAACCGGGAAGGCAGTAGCGGAAATGGATTGTTTCTTATCATTGGACTTATTGCTGCAATTCTTGCTCCCATTGCCGCAACGCTCATACAGCTTGCAATATCGCGTCGCAGGGAGTTTTTGGCTGATGCAGATGGCGCTCTGCTTACGCGCTATCCGGAAGGATTAGCTAGAGCGCTTGAAAAAATAGCATCTGATAGAAATATCCTCAAGCACGCATCCAACGCTACTGCTCATTTATATATCGAAAACCCTTTCAAAACCGATACGGGAAGAAAGACAACTTCTTTTCTGGCTGGGCTTTTCTCAACCCACCCCCCAATTGAAGAACGCATTAAAATCCTCCGTTCGATGTAGCTTTTAAGGTATAATTAGGGAATGTATCACTCTCTAGCAATTGGAAAAGGAGTATTACGCCTTTCAAAGCTCTTTAATCGCGCTGGTTCTACATGGCCCGGACATTTGGCACTCAAAACAGATGCAAGACTCATAAAAAAAGTGCTATTGAAAAATCCGGAAGTAAAAGTTGTTCTTATAGCTGGAACCAACGGTAAAACCACCACAACTAAAGCACTCGCACACATTCTTGAGGTGAATGGCATATCAACGCTTACCAATACGGCGGGGGCAAATTTACTCAATGGCCTTGCATCCCTTTTGGTAGCCCACGTAACAATTGGAGGTACGCTCAAACACAAGGCAATTATATTTGAGGTTGATGAAAACACTTTGCCTCTTGTACTAGAGGAAATTCCTGAACCCCATGCCATTATACTTCTCAATCTATTCCGTGACCAATTGGACCGATACGGGGAAGTGAATACAACTGCCGAAAAATGGAAAGAATCAGTCAAGAAGTTTTCCGACAAAACTCTTGTTGTTGCTAATGCCGACGACCCTCAAATAGCGCATATTGCAGCAAGCGCCAAAAATAAAGTCTTTTTTACGGTGGACAATGTCCTAAAAAAGTCAAAAATTCTCTCCCACGCGGTCGATTCAACGACTTGTCCGGAGTGCAATAATCCCCTTTCCTACTCCGCGATTTCATATTCGCATCTTGGAAATTACAAATGCAGCAACTGTGATTTTCAAAATCCTAAAGCAAAACAATATGCTTTCAAGTCGAGTTTATTGGGAACATATAACAATTACAATTTGTCTTCTATTATTCTTTTGACCGATAAATTATTCGGCATACTCCCATACGACTCCACAAAAAGTCTTTCAAGCTTTGAACCCGCATTCGGCAGACAGGAAACCATTGATATTGATGGTCGAAAAGTCATGGTCTTGCTCTCAAAAAACCCAACCGGCCTTAACGAATCTTTAAAAGTCGCAATTGAAAACAACTCCTCAACTATTTTGATTTTGCTCAACGACCGCATCCCTGATGGGAGGGACATTTCTTGGATTTGGGATGTTGATTTTGAAATGCTTTTAAACAAAAACGCAAAAGTATACGTTTCAGGAGAGAGAAGCTACGACCTGGCAAACCGCCTGCTTTTTGCAAATATAACTCATGAGGTTTTTGAAAAATTTGAGAAAGCATACCAGCAGGCGCTATCCCAAACTCCGAAAGGAAAAATATTGACTATCCTTCCCACGTATTCGGCAATGCTTGAGATTCGTAAATTTATTTCTGGAAAAGCAATCTTATGACAACTAAGCCCTATACCCAAAACCCTAAACGCTCACTGACTATTGGCTGGCTCTATCCCGAACTCATGTCTACATATGGAGACCGGGGAAACATCATTGTTCTACAAAAAATAGCAGAAGACAATGGAATTGCGTTTAAGGTTGAACGAATTAACCAGACTACAAACTCCCAACTTCTGACTTCTTGTGATTTGATATTTATGGGCGGGGCACAAGACTTACAACAAGAAATAGTCAATAAAGATTTATTAGAAAACAAAAGTGAAACCCTAAAGCGAATGATTGAGGATGGCACTCCTGGACTTTATATTTGTGGAGCATTCCAATTTTTAGGTAAATATTACAAAGATGCGTATGGAACAAAAATAGAAGGACTTGGAGTTTTTGATATGTATACCGAAAGTTACAAAACCAAAAGTAGACTTATCGGAAATGTTGTAATAAAACCATCATTGGATGAAGGCAAAAAAACATACTTTGTAGGGTTTGAGAATCATGGCGGAAGGACTTTTCTGAAAGACCATGACGAAGCATTTGCAAAAGTAGTTGTCGGATACGGAAACAACGGACACGACAAAACCGAAGGGATACATTATAAAAACTCTATCGGAACCTACCTTCACGGACCCATTTTGCCCTCCAATCCGGAATTGGCTGTTTATTTGCTAAAAAAAGCGTATGAGAAAAAATATAGCAAGACCATAACAATTAAATTTGACGATGAACTTTCACAAAAAGCAAAAATGGTGATGCTAAAAAGACTTAAAACTTCATATTAACTCTTGTAAGATTAGCCTCAAGAAGCTATACTTAGAGGCATGAAAATCGATGTTACAAAAGTTGCAAAACTGGCAAATTTAACGCTTTCCCCTCAAGAAGAAACAGAGTTTGACAAGCAGTTAAACGATGTTGTCGGATATATTGAAAAACTAAATTCGGTTGATACGTCTCATATTGAGCCGACAGCCCAGGTGACCGGCCTTACAAATAGACTCCGAAACGATAACTTTTCGGATGACAGCCTTACGCAAGTCGAAGCGCTCTCTGGCGGCAATAATACCCACAATGGACTTTTTGTCGTGGACAAATTAGTAGACACAACATAATGGAAATACATAACTTTACCATTACAGACATTATTGAAGGATATAAAAGCAAGAAGTTTTCGGTTGGCGAAGTGGTAAATGCATATTTAGAAAGAATAGAAAAACTCAATCCGCAACTAAACGCATTTCTAACCGTCGACTCCGAGAACGCAAAAAGGAAAGCAAAAGAGCTTGACGGAAAAGAGGCAACAAACCCTCTTCATGGAATTCCTTTTGGAATCAAAGACATGTTTTTAACAAAAGGAGTGAGAACAACTGCGGCCTCAAAAGTGTTAGAAAACTACATCCCTCCCTACTCATCAACGGCTGTTACAAAATTGGAAGAAGCAGGAGCTATATCTTTGGGTAAACTCAACCACGACGCGTGGGCGCACGGCTCCAGCGGTGAAAACAGTGATTTTGGGAATACATTAAATCCCTGGAATATAGATTATGTTCCCGGCGGCTCGTCATCTGGCTCGAGCGCATCGGTCGCCTCTGGCATGGTACCATTTTCTACCGGTACTGATACCGGTGGCTCTATCCGACTTCCCGCATCATTCACAAATACGGTAGGACTCAAACCGACATATGGCTTGGTTTCAAGATATGGCGTTATTTCCATGGCTTCATCATTGGACAGTATTGGCCATTTTTCAAGGACAGTTGAGGATAGCGCAAAAATTTTAAACATTACCTCAGGCTATGACGGGTACGATTCGACAGCAGCAGACAGAATAAAAGAAGATTACACCGTAAATATCGGAAAAGAAATTAAAGGGCTGAAAATTGGAGTACCTAAAGAATTCGTTTCGAGTGGTTTGTCTGAGGATGTAAAACAAACTCTTGAAAAAACACTCAAAACTCTTGAAAAACTTGGGGCAGAAATTGTCGAAGTTTCGCTGCCTCATACAGATGAGGGGATTGCCGTATATTACATCATCCAGCCATCCGAAGTTTCTTCAAATTTAGCGCGGTATGATGGGATACGGTACGGAAATGACAGAAGCCATTTTGGTAAAGAGGCAAAGAGGCGCATTATGCTTGGAACATTTACTCTTTCATCGGGCTATTATGACGCGTACTACAAAAAAGCGATGCAGGTAAGAACACTAATTAAACAAGATTTCGATGAAGCATTTAAAAGTGTTGACGTTTTGGTTAGTCCTGTCTCTCCTACTCCACCATGGAAATTTGGCGAAAAAGCGAATGACCCGCTGGCAATGTACTTGTCAGACGCTTTAACTGTAACAATAAATTTAGCAGGTGTTCCCGGACTTGCTGTGCCCGCCGGTTTTTCAAAAGACAGTCTTCCTATCGGAATCCAATTTGTTGGCCCGCATTTTTCGGAATCTTTACTTTTTCAAGTTGGACACGCTTTTGAGCAAGAAACCCAATTTTACAAACAAACACCAAAAATATGAATACATACGAAACAGTAGTCGGTCTCGAAATACATGTCGAATTATCAACGCAAAGCAAGATGTTTTGCCGTTGTGCCGTTCCGAAACTCCAAGACCAACCCAATACAAGAACATGCCCGGTGTGCTTAGGCCTTCCTGGCGCACTCCCCTTCCCCAACAAGCAGGCTGTTGAAGACTGTATAAAAATAGGGCTTGCACTTAACTGCTCCATAAATACCGACTCTTTTTTTGAAAGGAAAAATTATTTCTATCCTGACCTTGCAAAAGGCTTTCAGACTTCCCAATACCTTCATCCTTTTGGAGAAAAAGGCTACTTGGATATAAATGTTGGAAATGAAACCAAACGAGTCGGAATTACCCGCGTTCACATGGAAGAAGATACCGGAAAGCTGACGCATTCAACAGTTGATGGGAAAGAAGTGTCACTAATTGATTTCAATAGGTCAGGAGTACCTTTGGTTGAAATCGTCACAGAACCCGATATCAGAACAGGTAAAGAAGCACGGATATTTCTAACAGAACTTCAGAAAATTATCCGCTATCTTAATGTGAGCGACGCAGACATGGAGAAGGGACACATGAGGCTTGAACCGAATATCTCACTTCGTCCAATTGGGCAAAAAGAATTGGCGAAATACAAAGTCGAAGTAAAAAATATCAACTCATTCAAATTCGTCGAGAAAGCAATCGAGTTTGAAGAAAAACGTCACAAAGAGCTTTTAGACAAAGGAGAAACGCCTGTTCAGGAAACGCGGGGCTGGAATGAGTTTAAGAACAAAACGGTTAGCCAGCGCTCAAAAGAGGAGGCACATGACTACCGGTATTTTCCGGAGCCAGACATCCCACCCATCGAGTTTTCGAATAACGAAGTAGAAGAAATAAAGTCACAAATTCCCGAATTGCCGGAATCAAAAGTGAAGAGATTTATGACAGAATTTCTTTTGACCGATTATAATGCCGAGATCTTAACGAGGGATAAGACAGTAAGTGAATTTTTTGAAGATGCAGTAAGTGTAGGAAAGGAACACAATGTCGGTGCAGTTGCTATAGCGAATTTTATTATCAACAAAAAACCAAACCTCGAAGAATTGGAGCCTGCGGGACTCGTTAGACAAATTGTCGAGCAAAGCACTGTTGCCAAAGTTGATGAAAGTGTTCTTGCCGATACTATTTCAAAGATTCTGTCCGAAAACGGAAAGGCCGTTAACGACTATAAATCAGGCAAAACGCAACTTTTGGGCTTTTTTATAGGCCAGACAAAGAAAGTATTGCCCGATGCAAAAGACACGGAGCAAATTAGAAAAAAGCTTCTTGAGATGCTAGAATAATTTAATGAGTGAAAGCCAAGAAATAGTAGTAAGTTCCCAAGAAAGGGACCCTGAAACATACCTCACCAGCATAGGAGAAGACAACAAGAGAAACGTTTCCACATTGCGCGATGCATTAATGCAAACAACAAAAAAGCTTGGAATAAGCGGATTTATGCTTGCAGTAGGCGGAACTGTAGTAAAAGAACAGCCTGACAAGAGAAAAGATGTGGACGTAAGAGTAGGATTTGATATAGACAATAGCGACTTAGTCTCTCTTCCCTTGCTTGAAAGGTATCAAAAGCAATTTCAGAGGTGGCAAGAAGTAGTTGGTAAAGCAGTTGGATCAATTAACGAAGATGAGAGTTTTGGTGTTGAGACAGATCCACCACACCCAGACCCCGAACACGAATGGATGGCTGCCAATGATGGTATGGTAAAAGTAATTCCTAAAAATGGAGGGGTACCAATTGAGATACTATGCCACCAGACCGGTGCACGGATAAACCCACCGTTTGTGACATTATTTAATAATTTAGACTCAAAAGTGGCTTAAAATTTATGGCAGATTTTGTTCACCTTCATAACCATTCCGAATATTCGTTGCTTGACGGTCTTTCCCGTATCGACCCGATGATCGAGCATGCCAAAAAATTGGGCATGAACTCAATTGCCATTACAGACCACGGGAATTTATACGGTGCGATTAAGTTTTACAAAAAATGCTTGAGCGAGGGAGTAAAACCTATCATCGGATGCGAAATATATGTTGCAAAACGCAACCTTCATGACAAAGAAGCAGGGGTAGATAAAGACTATAACCATCTCATATTGCTGGCAAAAGACTTAACCGGCTATAAAAATCTGATGAAAATAATAACTATTTCGCACTTAGAAGGGTTCTATTACAAACCTAGAACTGACATCAACCTTTTAAAGAAATACAGCGGAGGGCTCATTTGCTTAACCGCATGTGTAAATGGTTTTGTCGGGGAACCTTTAGTTGACGGAAACGAAAAGCTTGCAAAAGAACGACTTGAAAAACTTATCGATATTTATGGCAAAGATAACTTATTTCTTGAAATCCAACGGCACATAAAAGTCCCTCCACAAGAAGAGTTAAACCAAAAACTTATTACCCTCTCAAAAGAATTCGAGGTCGGACTGGTCGCTACAAATGACAACCACTACATCGAAAAGGACGATGCGGAAGCACAAGAAATATTGCTTTGCATAGGTACGCAAACAACAATAAATGATGAAAATAGAAAACTTTCAATGATTGATTCGCCTGATTTTTACATAAAATCCGCTGATGAAATGGCAAAAAATTTTTCCGATCTCCCAGAAGCAATTTCCAATTCAGTAAAAATTGCTGATATGTGCAACTTGGAATTAACCCTTGGAAAATGGATAATGCCTCAATATGCAGTACCTGAGGGACTTACCCCTGCTGAATATTTCAAAAAACTTATCAAAGAAAGACTACCGCTTCGATATCCTAATGCGGACAAAAAAATTTATGACCGGGTTGAATACGAGATAGATATCATTCTCAAAAAGGGATATGAGACTTATTTTTTGACAGTTGCTGATTTTGTGAACTGGGCAAAGGACCATGGCATAAGCGTGGGTCCAGGAAGAGGCTCCGCAGCGGGCTCTGTTGTTTCATATATATTAAGAATAACCGACGTTGATCCTTTCTATTTTAATCTTCCTTTTGAACGGTTTTTGAATCCTGAGCGTCCATCCGCTCCCGATATAGATTTGGATTTTGCGGACACCAGACGCGACGAAGTTATCGAGTACGTTACTGAAAAATACGGGAAAGATAAAGTTGCACAAATTATTACATTTGGAACTATGGAAGCTAGAGGTAGCGTAAGGGATGCTGGACGGGCATTGGGAATGCCCTACGCGCAACCGGATAGGATTTCTAAAATGATACCCCCCGGCTGGCAGGGACACCACATGACAATTGACCTGGCCCTTACCCAAAGTCCCGATTTGAAAACTGCATACACAACCGAACCGGAAACAAAAAGACTTTTGGATTTGGCAAAAAAATTGAATGGCGTTGCACGACACGCATCAGTCCATGCAGCTGGAGTAGTTATTGCGGATAAGGATTTGACAGAATACGTACCCCTTCAGAAAGAGACCAATGGAGACAAAATCGTAACCCAATACGACATGTATACAGTCGGCGAAGACGGAGTCGGACTATTAAAAATGGATTTTTTGGGACTTCGGAATTTGACGATTATCCAGGAAGCGTTGCGATTTATTAAAGAAAATCAAGGCAAAGATATAGATTTTCAAAAAATTTCTTATGATGACCCTCCTACCTATGCTCTTCTTGCCAGCGGAGAGACAACAGGCATATTTCAGCTTGAGTCTGCGGGCATGAGACGGTACATAAAGGAATTAAAACCTACAACAATATTTGACGTCATGGCGATGGTTGCTTTATACCGGCCGGGTCCGATGCAAAATATACCGGACTTTATCGCCAGAAAACATGACCCAACAAAAATAACTTTTCCCGACCCACGCTTAAAAGAGATTCTTGCAAATTCATATGGTATTCTGACCTACCAGGACGACGTATTGCTCACCACAATAGCACTTGCCGGATACACATGGCTTGATGCAGACAAATTCCGGAAGGCGATGGGAAAGAAAATTCCTGCGGAGATGAAAAAACAAAAAGAGATTTTTCTGCAAGGGGCTGTCAAAAATGGTCTCTCACAAAAAAAGGCAGAAGAAATTTTTGAATTAATAGCACCATTTGCCGGGTACGGATTCAACAAGGCTCATGCATCCTGTTATGCCACAATTGCCTTCAGAACCGCATATTTGAAAGCCCACTTTCCGGTTGAATTTATGACAGCGTTACTTACTGCCGAATCGAGAGGAACGACCGGTCCGCAGAAAAACGAGAAGATATCGATAGCGGTTGCAGAATGTCGAAGGCTAAAGATAGATGTTCTGGGTCCGAATATTAATCGCTCACAGCAAGATTTTTCAATTGAGGATAACAAGGTGCGTTTCGGTCTTTCAGCTGTTAAGAATGTAGGAAGCGCAGCCATTTCAACCATTCTTGAAGCAAGAAGTAGCGGAGAATTTAAAAATATGGGTGATTTTTGCTCGAGAGTAGACCTTGCAAAAGTCAATAAAAAAACGTTGGAAAGCCTTATTAAAGCTGGAGCTTTCGATGATTTCGGGAAAAGGGCTGCACTTCTTTCTTCCATATCAGACATTGTTTCATCTATTACAAAAAAGCCTACAAAAAAACCAGTAAATCAAATCAGCCTTTTTGGTGACATACCGCAAGTAGCCCCGAAGACATTCTCGGAAAATGATATTCTAGATATTGAAGACTTCACTGACAGCGAGAAGCTGGCCTTTGAAAGAGAGCTGCTCGGTTTTTTTCTCTCAGACCACCCTCTTAACCAAAAGCTCAATACTCTCTTTACCTTTGCGACCCATAAAATATCCGAGCTTGCCGAAGGAAAAAACGGAACCAGAGTAAAAATAGGCGGATTGGTTTCAACCGTAAAAAAGATTTTCACTAAGCGCTCCAACGAAGAAATGGCATTCGTGACGCTTGAGGATCATGTGGGGGTTAGTATTGAATGTGTCGTTTTTCCGAAAACCTATGAGCGAGCCAAGCAATACCTTGTCAAAGACGCGATAGTTGTAGTTGAAGGCAAGCTGGATTTCAAAGAAGAAATTCCGGTTATAATTGTTGAAGGAGTCCGAATACTCAATTAATCTCTTTTTGTTTTCTGTTTGTCAACATACCTGTGTATTGACTTAAATTTTGAGGTCAGGTACAATTACAAAATCGTGGCCTCATTAAGACCAGAACTAATTTTATCCGCAGGTGGCTTTCCTGTAACCAATACCATCGTCTCAACATTACTTGTTGATGCCGTCATCATTTTACTCATTTATTTAACCTATAAGAGCATACGTCTTGTTCCTAGTGGAGTTCAATCAGTTTTCGAACCTGTTATCGAATATTTTTACGATCTTACCGAGCAAATTGCGGGACACAAGGCAGCAACGATATTCCCTTGGTTTGCGAGCTTCTTCTTTTTTATAGTATTTGCCAATCTTATCGCATTGCTACCGGGATTTGGTTCTATAGGTTTTTGGGAAACGGTCGGCGAGCATGGTAAAAAAACTAAAGAGCTAATTCCGCTCTTAAGAGCTGTAACCAGTGATTTTAATGCAACATTTGCATTGGGAACCGTTTCCGTTGTCGCAACGCACGTTATTGCATTCCGCTTCAATGGCTTGGCCGGGTATCTCAAGAAGTTTTTATCTCCCAATCCGATAAATCTCTTTATTGGCCTGTTGGAATTCGGGCTTGAGGGTGTTAAAATATTCTCGCTTGCATTCCGATTGTTTGGGAATATATTTGCAGGCGAAGTAGTCCTTGCGACCGTTGCAGGACTTTTTGCCTTTATTGCACCCATTCCCTTCCTTCTTCTTGAAACAATCGTGGCACTTGTTCAAGCACTCGTTTTTTCGATGTTAACTATGGTATTTATGTCATTACTTTCTACAACGTCATCGGAAGGAGGTGGTCATTGATATGCAGTTTGCACTTACCGGTGGAGCTATTATCGCAATTGGTGGAATTTTTCCAGCTTTTGCAATTGGACTGATTGGTTTTAAAGCTATGGAAGCAATTGGAAGAAATCCTGAAGCAGCAAGCAAAATACTTCCTCCAATGCTTTTGGGAATGGCGTTTGCTGAAGCTATTGCTATTTATTCACTTATTTTGGCATTTATCAAATAGGAGAATAAACCATTCCATTCAAAACTATGGAAATATTAAATCAATTTGGATTTGACATAAAATTATTTGTTGCACAAATAATTAATTTTTTGGTGATTGCGTATGTGTTTAAACGGTTCTTATACAAGCCGATACTCAATACCTTGCACAACCGCAACAAACTTATAAAAAAGGGCGTCAAAGATGCTGAAGATGCTGCTGCGGCTTTAGAAAAGGCACAAAACAAGAGTGACGAAATATTAAATAAAGCAGGCAGAGAAGCAGAAAGAATTCTCGAAGAGGCAAAACAACATGCCCAAGAAAGCCGGGAAAAGATAATGGATGAAACCAAAAAAGAAGTCGAAAAAATGATGATTCAGACAAAAGAACAAATTGAGCTTGAGAGAACTCAATTCAGGACTGAAGCAAAAGATATGTCGCTTGAAATATCAAGACAAATTTTAGAGAATGCTATCATTGGCCTCTTCGACAAAAAGGAACAGGAAGAACTTATCAAAAAAGGAGTACAAAAAATTAAGTCAGCATAATATGGTTACAAAGCAGAAAATTAAAAAATTAGCACAACTTGCAGCTGGAAACGATTCAATTCCTGCTGATATTGAACAATTTGTTCTTGAGGTTCTGACAAAACAAGAATTGAAAGATTTTCTAAGAAATTATAAAAGTGCGTTAGATAAAAAAAGAGTATATATTGCTACATCAACCGATATTCCGAAGAGCGAAATTACAAAACTTCTCCCACAATTTAAGGACAAAGAGCTTATCTTATCAACAGATAAAGCACTCGGTGGAGGGATAAGAATCAAACAAAATGATACCATTACCGATTTTACTTTCAAAAAATATATTGATGATACAATTGAAAAATTGAAAAATTAGAATTTATGAAACAGGAAGAACTAATAAAACAAATTGAAAAAAAACTATCAACAGTCCACTTAAGTCCTAAAACAGAAAATGTGGGAGTTGTTGACAGCGTGGGAGATGGAATCATTCAAGCAACCGGATTATCAAAAGTAGGATTTGGTGAGGAAGTTGTCTTTGAGAATGGTGCGCTCGGACTCGCATTTAACCTCAATGAGGACTTTACCTCTATCATTCTTCTTTCCGACACCCTTGAGATAAAAGAAGGTGAAACAGTTAAAACAACCGGAAGAATTTTGGGAATTACTGGAAGTGATGAGCTTATCGGTCGCGTTGCTGATCCTCTCCTTTCCCCTCTTGATGGAAAAAAGCTATCTCCTAAAGGTACCCTCTATCCCTTAGAAAAGATTGCTCCGGGTGTGGTAGAAAGGCAACCGGTTGATACCCCTCTCAAAACTGGGATTAAAGCAATTGACAGTATGACGCCTATCGGCCGGGGACAAAGGGAGCTTATCATTGGGGACCGGAATACAGGTAAAACAGCAATTGCCATTGACACAATTATTAACCAAAAGAAGAACGACCTTGGACTTAAGCGTGTTATTTGTATCTATTGTGCTATTGGACAAAAAAGGAGCAATATCGCCCGGATTATAGGAAAACTCACAGAAGAAGGCGCAATGGATTACACCATCGTTGTTGCTGCTTCTGCGTCCGACTCTGCGGCTCTCCAGTATCTGGCTCCCTTTGCAGCAACTGCAATCGGTGAATATTTCATGGACAAGGGGGAAGATGTACTTGTCGTGTTTGATGATTTTTCAAAACACGCATGGGCATACCGGCAGATTTCACTGCTCTTGAAAAGACCTGCCGGCCGTGAAGCATATCCCGGAGATATTTTTTACCTCCACTCTAGAATTTTAGAGCGCGCCTCTCGTATGAACGACACATTGGGTGGTGGCTCTCTTACTGCACTTCCCATTATTGAAACACAAGCAGCAGATAGCTCGGCATATATTCCAACTAACGTCATCTCGATAACTGACGGTCAGATTTATCTTGAAAATGACCTTTTTAATTCCGGAATTAGACCGGCCATCAATACTGGTCTCTCAGTTTCCCGAGTAGGAGGAGCAGCTCAGACAAAAATCATGAAACAAATAGCCGGCCCACTACGACTTGAAAGTGCACAATACAGAGAGCTTGCAGCATTTGCTCAATTCGGAAGTGATTTGGATGAAGAAACGCTAAGACGCATTGAGCGAGGAAAAAGAGTCGCTGAAATTCTCAAACAACCGCAGTACCGTCCAATGGCCGAATTTGAGGAGGTCATCAGCATTTATGCTGCAGCAACCGGTTTATTGGATGATTTTCCAATTGATAAGATTGCGCAATTTGAAGAAAAAGTTGTGGACTTTATAACAGTCAAGGACAAAAAACTTATACAAAAACTTAAAACAGGGGACAAAATGGACGAAAAAACAACATCTGAATTAAAATCCGCCATTGAGAATTTCAAAAAAACAATAAAATAATGCCGCGATAATTTCACGAAAATAACATGGCGCAAAATTTACAACTTTTAAAAAGAAGGATAAAGACCTCAAAAAATATTTCTCAAATAGCAAAGGCGCTCGAGATGATTGCTGCCGCAAAGATAAAGAAAGCTCAAAACGCAACACAGAGCAATAAGCCTTATGCAGATGAAATAACTGCTCTTACCCGGGAAATTATATCTGCAGGGAATAAAAGTAAATTTTCCCACCCGTACCTTGATAAGAAACTTGCCGCCCATCAACTTCTTATTGTAATAAGTCCTGACAGGGGACTTTGTGGCTCACTTAATACCAATATTTACAAAAAACTTATTGAAGTTGATGACAGAAACACCAAAGTGGTTACGGTGGGAAAAAAGGCTTCGCTTTTTGCATCGAAGTTAAGTTTTGAGCTATTACTTACCTATCCAATGGGAAATTCCTTACCGGATTATACGCTTGTCTATGAGCTTAAGAACATTATAGACGAGGAAATCAAATCAGGGAATGTTGCAACTGTTTCGGTTCTTTATGCCGATTTCGTTTCGCTATTCACACAAACTCCTGTTGTTAAACAACTCCTCCCTCTACAGATTGAAGAAACGGTCGCGCAACCTGACGATGCCACCTCTTTACTCGAACCCGGAAGAGAAACTATTTTAGAGGAGCTTCTCCCGTACTACCTTGAGGTACAACTCTATAACGCACTCCTCGTTTCGTATACTTCCCAACAAGCAGCCCAAATGGTGGCGATGCAGAATGCAAAGAATAATGCCTCCGATATTGCTGAATACCTCAACCTTGTTTATAATAAGTCACGCCAAGAGAGAATAACTAACGAAATTCTTGATCTTTCAAATAGTATACAAATATGAGCGATAAGCATGAACATGCTTGTTGCAGAATAATATGACAAATAAGCAAAGCTTGTTTGTCGCAGAATAATATGACAAATAAAGGAGTAGTTATACGAATACAAGGGGCGATAGTTGATGTCCGCTTCGAAAAAGAAGTGCCAAAAATTTATGAGGCCTTAAAAATTGAGCTGGAGAAAGGCCGAACACTAATTCTCGAAACTGAGTTTGAACTCGGTAACAATGAGGTGAGAACCATTGCCATGGGTCCAACTGAAGGACTGTCCCGCGGAACCGTTGTTGAAGCAACCGGATCTCCTATTTCGGTTCCTATCGGTGAAGAGACGTTGGGTCGCATATTCAATGTCCTTGGGCAGCCAATTGATGAACTAAAGCCTCTTTCTTCAAAAGCAAAAGTTTCTCCGATTCATGTATCGGCTCCCCCGCTATCTGAACAAAGCACCAAGCCTGAAATGCTTGAAACCGGAATTAAAGTTATTGACCTTATTGCTCCTTTTACAAAAGGGGGGAAAGTCGGAATCTTTGGAGGCGCAGGCGTTGGCAAAACAGTTGTTGTTAAGGAGCTAATCCGAAATATTGCTATGGTGCATCACGGACACTCCGTTTTTGCGGGAGTCGGAGAACGAACCCGTGAAGGAACAGACCTTTGGCTTGAGATGAAGGAAGCAAACGTTTTGGATAAAACAGTTATGGTATTTGGTCAAATGAATGAACCACCGGGGAATAGGTTAAGAATTGGCCTTACAGCACTTACGATGGCTGAATATTTCAGAGATCAAAAAAACGAGGATGTGCTGCTTTTTATCGACAACGTATTCCGTTTTGCACAAGCTGGAAGCGAGGTCTCTGCACTGCTTGGCCGAACACCTTCTGCAGTAGGATATCAGCCCAACCTGGCTGCCGACATCGGCAGTCTTCAAGAAAGAATTACCTCGACAAAAAAGGGCTCCATTACCTCTGTTCAAGCTGTATACGTACCTGCTGATGACTATACCGACCCCGCACCGGCAACAATTTTTGGTCATCTCGATGCGACAGTCACGCTGGAAAGGTCAATTGCCGAACAAGGGCTATATCCCGCAGTCGATCCCCTCACCTCTTCCTCGAGGCTTCTTGACCCAAATGTTGTAGGTCGTGACCATTACGAAGTTGCCGCTGAGGTAAAAAGGGTCTTGCAGCGCTATAAGGACCTGCAAGATATTATCGCAATCCTTGGTATTGACGAGCTTTCAGATGAAGATAAATTGACCGTAACCCGGGCACGAAAAATTCAGAGATTTTTAACTCAACCTATGTTCGTAGCTGAAATATTTACAGGACATCCAGGAAAATATGTAAAAATTGAAGATACGGTAAAAGGCTTCAAGGAACTTCTCGAAGGAAAATACGACAAGCTTCCTGAAAGTGCCTTCTATATGATAGGTACAATCGACGAAGCAGGAAAATCTTCTAAATAAACTATGTTCGAATTAAAAATTCTCTCTCCGGAAGGGCAGGTTTTTTCGGATACTATTGATGAAGTACAACTTCCGACATTCAAAGGTGAAATTTCAGTACTAACCCACCATGTACCATTGTTTGCTAAGTTATCCGAAGGAACTATTACAATAAAAAAGGGAGGAAAGGAAACTATAATTGCTATATTGGGAGGATTTCTCGAAGTAAGAAAAGACTCGGTGATGGTTTTGTCCGATTACGCCGTTAAGGCAGACTCAATTCAGACTGCTCGTTCTCTTGAGGCCAAAAAATTAGCCGAAGAAATACTGAAAAACAAACAGACCACCGCGGAGTTGATAATGGCAGAGAAAAATTTACAAAAGTCCTTACTGGAGCTTAAGGTGGCAGACAAAATTAAACGTCATTAAGAGCTATGATACAACGCCGCATGCGA
The DNA here is from genome assembly GCA_964409875.1 of uncultured Gammaproteobacteria bacterium. Classification (GTDB taxonomy): domain Bacteria; phylum Patescibacteriota; class Microgenomatia; order Levybacterales; family GWA1-39-11; genus JAUSNA01. Next base: position 62,004 of record CAYPEN010000003.1, on the reverse strand, counting down.
ACATCACGCCTCGCAAGAACCAGCGAAAAACAGAACAAAAGACAAGCGCTTTTTTTTACACTTGGCATAATACTACTGATTGGAATACTTATTCAGTTTGGACCGGGACTTATCAATATATTTGGTAACGCGATTTACACATTGAGAGGAGGAGACAAAAGTGATGGGAGCCAATTAGTGGGACACGAACTTCTCCAGCCCCCTACTCTTAGCGGAATACCTGATGCTACGCAAAGCGCAAAAATTAACTTTAACGGCTATGCACCGGACAAGGGTGGAACAGTTGAAGTGTATGTAGACGATGAATTGGCTAAAGAAGTTGAAATTCATGACAAATTAGATTTTTCTGTACAGAATATATCGCTTGCAAAGGGAGCCAATACAATAAAGGCCCGATTTAGCAAAGGGAATAAATCAAGCGCATTTACCCCAGATTTCCAGGTTAATTACATTAATGATAAACCCAAACTTGAAGTTACTTTTCCTATTGATAATGCTACACTAACGAGGGCTGACAAGACAATTACGGTAACAGGTCAAACTGACCCAGAGAACACTGTTAGCATAAATTCGTTCATTGCAATTGTTGATAATGACGGCAAATTTTCTTATCAATTAACCCTTAATGATGGAGATAACCAAATCCTAATTCAGGCTCAAAACCCGGCAGGACTTACCACACAAAAACAATTAAAAGTGACCTACAACCCCTAGATTCTTTCGCTGGCCATTTTATTCTAATTTCCCAAACACCTGCCTCCGTAAAGAAATAACTATAAAAACAAATATTAATATCGGCATGTAAAACAACACATTTAGAAAAAGGCTAGATGCAAGAAAAGAAATAGTCAGGCAAAAAGGAATAATTCCCACTATTAACCTTTCTGCATATAATTTTTTCAAGAGAAAAAGGTAACTCAAAGCAAAAAATGTGAAACCGATAACTCCCGTAGTAGCCAGAACAAAGAGAAAACTATTGTCCGTCCCAGCATCTGCGTTACTCATGGCAACACCTACACCGGTGCGAAAACCATTTCTTATCAATGAATACCGATATGCGTTAAATCCAACACCTATTGCTGGGTTGTCCGAGAAAATAGTCAAAGCCTCTTTAACAGAAATTATTCGTTCTACGCTTGAGGCAGTCCTGAAGGGATTAAGACCCTCAATTGATACATCTGACAATGTTGAAAGAAGCACTACGAATGCAAGAATACTGAAAAGGAAAATCTTTAACTTCCTTTTTAAAATTGCAATGGTTGCAATACCAACCAAAAAGGATATCAGGGCTGTTCTTGAATAAGTAAGGTATACAGCAATTACTATAAAGAATGACAAAACAAGCTCTTTATAACTTTGCTTTATTTTTTTATACAGTACATCGGAAAATGTAAAAATAAAGTAAAGTGAATAAAAAACTCCTGCATAGTTAGGATCAAGAAAAGTCGAAAAAAGTCTGTAAAGATGGTTGTCCCATCCCAAATAATACAAATACTTTAAATCGTAGTACAGAAAGAATTGCAAAAATCCCAACATAAGAAAAGTACTTCCGCTGAATACTAAAATTTTTCTTTCAAAACCTTTTTTTTCAAACAAATTTGAAATATTAAAAAGAGATAAATAAATAACATACCTCAAAAGATATAATATGGACACCAAGAAGTTGATGTCTTTATAAAGAAAAGCATTAACAATAAGACTTATGAGACCGGTAAACAAAAACAAACCCTGAAACAGCATAAATTTGTCTGTCATAAAATTCCTCCTCATTCTAATGAAGCTCACAATGGAAAGAATAAAAAGGAAAAAAACAATTATGTCTTGAGGGGTAATGTATATATTATTGGCAACCTTAAATCGCACTAACATGCCTAGAGGAAAAGTTACCAAAAGCCCATACAAGAGAATTTTTGCAACCTTATCGCTCATAATTTATAGAGTTTAACATGGGTCTTGTCGTTTTTATATATGAGTTGTGGATTATTGTAGGTTGTCGGAAGGTCTCCTCCTTGGACTAGGACATACGCGGCTTTCGAATTGTCGGAAAACTCCTTAAGAGTAAAAGGGAAATCAACGTAATAAAGGTTGTGCATATTTATCAACTCAACCGTCTTAGTCCCAACAATTTTTTTGATAATTGAATTTTCATCAAAAAAATCTCCGAAAGAAAAATTGAGGTTTTTCATTAAAAAATCCTCCTTTGTTTGACTGCCAATTATCACAGGGACGTACTTCATGTTTGCAATAGCCCGATATACTATCGTAGTTGTTGCAATAAGAAATATGAGACCAAAAGAAATCGAAAGAATAGTTTTTCTCTTCAACTGGCTTAACGCTAACGCAATAAGTACAGAATAAGCGGGCAAATATGCTGCGAGAAATCTGGCACCACCTGATTGAGAGGTTGTGTACCATATTATGTAGGAGAGCACTGAATAAAGAAAAAGCATCTTGTATTTCTTGAATTTTGAAATTAATAACAGAAAAACAAAAGGAAGGAATACTATGTATATTGGGCTGATAGGATCAGGCGAAAAAAGGAAAATATTAATAAATGTATTTATAAATGTGAAAGGTGATAAAAGTTCTAGTGAAAAATTTCTTAATCCCAAATGAGAAAATAACGGGAAAAAAGGATTGCCCGTATATAAAAAGGAAATAATAAACCAAGGAAGAGGTACAGACACTGAAAGTGTCATAAAAAGTAGAGTTTTTTTCAATTTAAAAAATATGCTGGTGTTTTGTGACCAAATAAGAATGGTAAAAATAATAACAGTACCGATAGCCAAAATTTTTGTAGATATTGCAAAACCCATTAACAATGCGCTAATAACAAAGTGAGAATTCTTTTTTTCTTTTCTGTACAGTAAAAAATAATAGAAGGAAAGTATTTCAAAAAAAGCGCGCGGCAAATCGGAATAAGCGGTTATAGAAAGCCAAGATATGACGAGATTTGAATAAAAAATAATAACCGTAATAATTGCCCATTTTTTCGTAAGATATATTCGCGAAAGCCTGTATAGCGCAAAACTGGATAAAATACCAAAAGAATAGTGAATTACTTTGGCAATTATTTCATTACTCAATGACAATGCTGCGGTATATAACATTTCGGTAATGCGTGGCAAAAGGTTGTAGTATAAAAGATTTCCATGAATAAAATATATTTTGTTGTTCAAAAGATACATTTTTGGAATTGTTAAGTGATACCATAAAGCATCAAACGCTAACTCCGGTCCAAGCGCCCCTACAAGATTTACTAAGAACAAAATACCGAGAATTAAATACAAATAATAATCCCTTTTATTCTCAATTCTTACTTTTGATTGGAGTAAATTTTTTAACTCTTTTTTGTTAATAAATAGAAAAGCTAACGCAAAAAAAACTGTTATAGGAAATAAAAACGTATTATTTAGCCAACCTATGAGTCCAAGGAATAAAATAAAGTACGAATAGATACCTATTAAAAAAGCGATTTTTAACATCTTCCGGTTTTGCAAATAAGATGATAGAAGTATATTCCAAGTATTAGTAAAGCCCAAATTAAAAAAACGATATCATTTTTAGTTAAACGCATAACATAGCTCCATTCATAATCTAAAATCTATTGAATGTGTTTATAGATTTTAACTAACTCTGCTCTATCAATCATTACGGAATGAATTTTTCTATAATGTGCAGTCAATTCCTTTTCAGGAAAACCAAGCCTTACAACATTAAAGTATGGGACAATAACATAATCAAAGGTAGAGTTCCTATTATAATAAACCGTCTTTATATTCCAAAGTCGGGGCATTACCGATGCCGGTTGCGGCCCATCCACAGCAACAGTAACTATTTTCTTTTCGTTTCTGGAAATATACTTTGCAGCTTCCTCTATCCCTTGTCCCCACCACCCCATCTGAAATAATTTATGTTGATATACATAATTGTTCCCCCCCACAAACTCATTGAAGTAATCGAGATAATAGGGCGTTATTTTTCCTAAAATTAAAAAGAGATAAAACACAACAAAACTAAGAGTAATAGCTTTTATATATTTGACACCTGATAGTTTCTCGCTAATAAATTCAAGTCCAATGCCACATAGAAGTGCGAAAGGTGCATAAATTTCAATTATGTATCTCACACCATGCTGTTTGAACGAATAAAACATTTGCAAAAATGGGAACAAAAACCATATCAAAATAACAATCATTACAAATTTTCTATTTAGTAATACTTTTATTCCTCCAAGAACTCCCAGAAACAACAGTAAAAAAGGCGTGGTGATAAAAAACATAACCAGGTAATATTGTTTTGGCACTAATCGTAAGACTCCAAAATAAACCTCCGGTGGTGGTAGTTTCACCGCATGTACCCACATTTTATTTTGTACATAGAAAAGCTCACTCAAATGGAAAAAGGGCATTGGCCATAATACAAAACAGGTAAGAAATGCTATCAGTGAAATAATCAAGATACTTTTTGCATCTGAAAGGAAGTTATTAAGCTTTATTTTTTTATCCGTAGTATTTCGAATGATGCCTATTAAAACAAGCAGAGGAATGATAATTACATTCGACTGCTTTACCAATAGCGAACATCCAAGTAGTAAACCCGTAAAAATGAGATTTTTATTAGTAGGTTTTGATTGGAATTCCAAGAAGAAGAATACAGTCGCAGTGAAAAAGAGCATAATCGGACTTTCCAGTGTGCCTAATTGCGACAATCCGATAAAAAAAGGAATAAGAGCAAATATTAAACCTGAGGAAATTGCAACAAATGAAGAAAAGTATTTATATCCGATAAAAACAATAAACAGCACGGTCAATGAGCCCATGAACGATGCTACTATCCGTGAAGCGGTATATGAATTATTAAATATAACTTTTCCTTCAATAATTTTACTATCTAACGTGCTTGCCAATCCATATATATATCTTGCTAGAGGTGGATGATCTGACTGCAAGTACCAATATGCGTTAGAAAAATCATGTTTTAATGCTAGCTCAACATATCTATTTCCTATTTCAACATATGCACCCTCATCCCAAGTCTTTCCAATTTTATCAATTGTTGCCAATCGGATGGAGAAGGCAAATAGAAAAATTAGTAAAGCAATTCGCCATTTGTTTTCAAAAGATGCTATCAAAGGATTATTGGTAACACGCTTCGAAGGATATCTACTCATTATGTAATTGATATAATTTTGCCCGCACCAAAAATGAATGGAAGCTCATCATCAAGGCATATAGTATTCCTGGAATTCCATCTTTATAGCCTTGCCTTATCACGTAATTCTGAATAAATTTTGCCATTGGATAGCATAGGATATCTAAAAATGACACTGAAGATTTTTTTTCTCTTAATTCCTCGGCTCTAAGGGTTGAATATTCATCAATATCACTTACAAATTGTCTGATATTTTGATGTGGAACATGAAGTAACGGCTGCGAAAGCTCCTCCACTTTTCCTATTATCCTCCATGTTTCATGCACTTTCCCATGCCATTTTCCGTCATCCTTTCTGGCTAATCGTAAAAGTTTTACTTGGCTTAACTCACCATGAGTCATTTTTTTACCCCATACATAGTCAAACCGCTTTATATTGAATCCGGAAACATCTTTTTTCCCAATAGCTGTAAGAATCTCATCTCTTAAAGCATTTGAGACTAACTCATCGGAGTCTATGAACAATACCCACTGAGAGTGCACATTGTTAAGCGCAAAATTTCTCTGATTTGAAAAATTCTTGTTGAGTTCTCTCACAAAAACCTTACTGGTAAATTGCTTTGCAAGCTCAACTGTTCTATCCTGTGACTTATCATCAACGATTATTAATTCATCTGCAAATCTTAAGCACTCAAGACAATCCACTATTCTACTCTCATCGTTATGAGTAAGAACAACAATACTTAGAGTACTTTTCATATTTAATTTTCCACTTATGAAAATTGGTTACGTTGCCTTTTTCCAACGGCTATTAATGATATTCCTACTGGTAGCCCTCTGCTCGGTTCAATTCTTCTTAAGATAGGCACAAGAATGTCAAACATTTTCACATGTGATTTTTTTAAATGAGAGTTATTCCTTGTAAGCTTGCTTCTAACTATCCAGCTTAGAAGACCTAAAGAATTAAAATATTCAAGGTGTTCTACCTTGAAATTACACTCTTCAAGTAACCTTCTCAACTCATTTTTCTCATACCGTTTTACATGTCCTAAATTCGCATCAAGCTTTGTATATGCCCTTTTTTTAGCAGGCACTAACAGAATTACTCTTCCATCTTCTTGCAATAAACTATGTATATTACGAAGAGCCTTTCTATCGTCTTTAATGTGTTCTAATACGTTAACAGAATAAATAGTTTTGAACTTGTTTTTTATAACTCCCAATTGCTTTGAGATATCAAGCACTTCAGTATGAATATTTTCATTTTGCTTAAATTTTCGGGATAAAAAATCGACCAAATCAGGATCAACATCGGTTAAGACCAGTTCTTTCAAATTTATAAAGCACGAGGAAATATTGCCGGTTCCCGCGCCTATTTCTAAGGCGGGGGACTTAATGTATTTTTTGAGTGAGCTCGCTATCCAGTTATTGTAATTATCAGCTCCTTCAAGCACTTCTAATGTTTTTACTCCCTTATATTTCATAAATAATTCATTTTGTTTTTTGCATGTTTATAGCTGCTCCATATAGAAAAAGTGGTAATAAATGCAATAATAATCTATCAAACGAACTATATATATGTTCTACTGGATTTTGAGGAGTAGTAAAATATATACCTATATACACACCAAGTTGAAGGCCAAATATAATAAGAACCGTTTTGACCTCGTTATTCATTTTATGAACAAAATATAAAACAAATGTCATTGGCCATAATAAACTCCATCTTGTAAAATTTACGTATTCAAAAGCTGTAGTTTTTATTATATCTAAAAACCTAAATAAATTGGGAGTATGATTATAAAAAGGGTTTTGCGGAATCTTAAAGACATATTTGTACCCTATCCATATTCCTATGATAAAAAAACCAGATATTAAACCTTTAATCTCACTAAATTTACGCGCTCTTAGTGTCAGGAACAGCAAAATCCCTTGTCCAATCAAGAAAAAAACAAAACCTTCATCCTTTACAAACGCGCCAAAAGCGAGTAACAATTGACATAGAATAAGAGTCTTGAATTTTGTACTTCTTGAAAATTCAACAATACTTATTGTTGAAGCCAGGAAAAAATATCCAACGATTAAATCCGCATGGCCTATATCTACATTCCCCGCATGCCTCATAAGATTCGGGGTAGACATCAATAAAAATGTAAAAAGAAGCGATAATGTTGTACTTAAGTATCTATGTATATTCTTGTAATAAATTACTCCTAAAGCTACATAGAAAGAGCTGAAAAAAATTAGTGTAGATTTATCATCCGCTACCCCTAAAAATTTATACATAAACGCGATAAGAAGTGCTACAAAAGGCGGATTGGTAACCCCGCTATATCGTGCAACTTGAGGGTTTAGAAAACCATCGACATAAAATGCTTTTCCTTGTAAATAGAAAGCCGACCACCCATCCCATGAAGGAAGTGGACGAAGAGACGCTTCCCATAGTACGTAGCAACATGTTATTACAAGCAATAGTATTAGTATTTTTTGAACATTATTATATTTCCTGAATTTTAGATTAAATCCTTTTTTGCGAACTTTGAAAATCAGTCCAATTCCTACCAATATTATTGGAAGAATTAAATGAATTAAACTCCAGGGTATACCAAGAAGCGAATAAAGAAACATTTCAAGCGTAACAAATCCTCCACCCACTCCTAATGATAAGGCAACTTTCTCAAACGAAGATTTTTTTCCATATAGAGAAAATATCTCACCGATTCCAAACCCGAAAAGAATAATTATTGAAATGGCAAAAATTACATGTAGATAACTCATTTTTTTATTAAGACTTCTCCAATTGTTAAGCCTGCGTCATTTTCTATTATGTCTTGCAAAATGAATTTTTTGCCGAGTAACAATTCGACATTTTGTGCATTTTTAAAATTTAAAAGGTATTGATTGCTTTTAACTACATCTGCATCAGTAATAAGAAATATTTTTTTGGGATAAAGAAGATATCTTCCTAGAAAATATGCTTTCCCATCTTTTGATAGAAGATAAAACGTGTTGGTATTGATGTCTCGAGTCTTTTCAAAAAAAATATACTCATCACCATAGTATTTCATTCTTTTTTGTTCCAATGTCAAATTATTCCACTTTTCGTCAATTGTTATTCCTTTGTAAATATAATAGGTCAGCCGGATTATTGATAAAAAAAGCTCACATGATAGAAGAACAATAGCAAAAATATATATATTTTTTTTTGAAGAAAGAATTTTCACCTTTTTTTACTTAGGTTCGATGTATTATTTTATCAGACATTTCTAATGTTTGAGATACAAAAATATTCTGATATAATCAACGCATTATTCTATATAGAATTTAGATAAGTACATGAAAGGAACTCAAAAAACAACTAAACCTAAAGTAACTATAACAATGGCGGCGCTGAACGAGGAGAAAAATATTGGCAGAACTTTAAGCGAATGCTTTAAATTAAAACAATATAATTTACAAGTTTTAGTTGTTCTTGATGATAAAACTACCGACAAAACAGCGGAAATTGCAGAAAAAGCAGGGGCAACAGTTATACAGACAGGAAAATGGAAAGGCAAAGGAGCAGCTTTAAGAAAAGCAATTAAACATATAAAGGGAGATTATACGGTACAAATTGATGCGGACTACCAATTTATGCCATCTGATATCCCAAAATTTATAGATGCACTTCAAAACGGTTATGACGTTGCTTTAGCTACCCGCTACGAGAAAGGGGCAAAAGTGTATAAAGATTCTGTAACCCCCCTTCGAGAATTTGGAATTCATTTCTTATCCCTTGCCACTTCAATTGCTGCAGGACAAAGAGTCACCGATATGCTTGCAGGGTTTAAGGCTTTTAAGACCAAGGTATTAAAAGATATCAATATGAAGGAGGATCATTATGGGTACGAAGCTGAGGTAATAATAAAAGCTGCGCAAAAAAATTATAAAATTATAAATGTCCCAATAATTTATAGAAAGCGGGCACATGGCAGCTCAAAGCTAATGCCGATTAATGACGGTTTTAAATTTCTGTGGACAATTATAAAAGTTGGATTAAATATGCAGAGGCTTTAGATTAAATCTCTTCGTTTACATTATTTATTCTGTAAATAATTTTGTCAGTACCCCATACGTTCCACACATCGCATACTATGCAATTTTTCTTTACCAAACTTTTTATTTTCTTAATATTGACTTTCTTATAAGCATTGTGGTTTGTAGCAATGAAAATAAGATCTGCTCCTTCAACAGCCTTATATACATCCTTTTCTATTTCCTGATTATGGTATTTTTTTACATATGGATCGTGCAACACCACTTCTGCTCTTTCACGCAAGAGAGCATTCCTTGCCTTAAAGCTTAATGACTCACGAATATCATCAATTTCAGCTTTAAAGGAAAGTCCTAAAATAACTGCTTTTTTATTTTCGAGTTTCATTCTTTCCCGCACTAAACGAATAAGGAACATTGGCATTGACTCGTTTATTTTCCAGCTCGTTGAAATTAAATCTGCATATGGTAAATCTGAAATAAGAAAAAAACCGTCTTTGAATAGACATGGACCCGCAGTAAGCCCAGGGACACTGAGTCCGCCTCTTTTATATTTGTAGTTCACCAAATTGACAATTTCATATATGTCCCTATGGTAGTTGTGGGCAAGAACCATGAATTCGTTGGCAATAGCAAAATTTATATAACGATACATATTAGTGAATAATTTTGCCAACTCAGCAGACACTGTATCTGTTGGAATTGTTGCGACGCCTATTTTTTTAAAAAATTCGGTAGCTTTTTTTAAACTCTTATTATCTCCTGCTCCGATAATTTGAGGAATAGACTTCATTTCGTCGATTGAATTTCCTTCTGATATCCTTTCAGGACAAAAAGCAAGAAAAAAATCTTTTCCTACTCTAAATTTTGTTTTTTCTTCAATAAGGGATTTAACATATTTTGTTGTCCGGGGAGAAACAGTACTCCTCAATATTAATGTTTGGCCAACCTTAAAAAAAGGAAAGGCAAGAGTTAATGATTCGTTTATTTGTGAGTACACAGGGTTCATGTTCTCATCTACAGGTGTACCCAATGTTAAAAGGATATAGTCGCTTTTTTTTATGAAAGAGTAATCTGTGGTCGCAAAGAATTTTTTCCCAATATATTTTTTAAGAAGCGGCCTTGCATTCTTTTCTAAAAAAGGCATTTGCCCTTTATTGATTTTATCAATTTTTTCTTTATCTCTACCAATCCCATAAACGACATGATTTTCATCGGCCAAAACTAACGCCAAAGGAAGACCAACTCTTCCAATTCCAATAACTGCAGTCGCTGTTGGTTTTGTCCTTTTTTGGGGCATATTGTGAAGTGTCGAAATTATAAACTAGTCTTTACAGGAAATGCAAATTAATATTAATTACTCTCTTTCCAATAAATGGTACCCGTAATTAATTTTTTCACCGCCAGCAACAGGAATATCTATAATGTAGCTATTTCCCAGCAAGTACCGTTTTTGACCAAGAAGATTGTGTAAGTCAATTACAAATTCATCATCGACTAAAATCAAATGACGTATTCCGCTTGGTACTATAAAGTATTTCTCTTTACGGTTGTATTCATTAACATTCCACCTATATGAATCTCTTCGTTGATTGATAAATTTAGGGTTAGTAACAAACAAAGCCTCTATTGAATATTGATGGTATTCTTTTAAATGGTACATATAGGGACTCCATAACGTCGAAGTTGTAATAATTAACGTATCGGAAGGATTGTAATTTTTTTTAATATATTCTACCTTTCCTCCTAATTTGATGTCATTTTTTCTAATATCTGAATAGTGGAATGAGGAGGGTCGATATACTTTTTGGAACTTTGGATCTCTGTCCCAAAAAAATAAAAAAAGGTTTGTTATAACTATGAGGGAGACTACTGACCAAAGTAAGACTTTTTTTTCACCAATTAATTTAAAAATAGCAAAAGATAATAGAAACAAAAAGGCAATGAGGTAATCCATTTGATAACCCGCATGGACACTTATTACTATCAGGTTAAAAATAAAGTTGGGCAAAATCCAAATGGAATAAAACAATAAAATCTTCTTTTGTTTTTTAGTGAGCTTTCTTCTGAAAAATCTAAAGTAATAAATAAGAAATATTCCCGCTATACCAAAACTCAAAAAGTAATCCTTAATCATTAATTCTAAATCTTGCTGATGAAAACCAATTGGGTATCGTGGTGGATGAGAAAGTATCAGCCGAACATAATGTAGCCCGCCGCCTTCAATAATAGATAAGGGGACGAACCAAGCAAGGAATGTAACAACAAATGATGCAATAAATTTTAACTTCTCCATTTTTGACATAATAAAAAATGAGTATAAAACAATCGGAGTCAAAAACAGTGCATCTTGCGGTCGAACACCAATACCAAAAGCATAGAAAAAAGCAATCAAAATAGTGGTCTTTCTTTTCTTAAAAGCCAACAAATAAATAGAGGCTATAATCATTGACCAAGAAAAAGGAAGCAAAATAAATGAATATGGTGTTATGCCGAAATAGTAAAAAGTTGAACCCGATAAAAATATAAGTGCGGCAATCACTCCTGTTGTCCTGTTAAAAATAGTTTTTCCAGCAACATAAATTGCACCTGCACTAAGTCCTGAAAAAAGAACACTTACTAGAAGTATTGCAACGTGTGGATCAGCTATAAAATAATAGAAAAGGCGTCCAAATGCAATATAGAGAGGATGTCCAGGAATCGGAGGAGTATTTTTTTCTATTGAATACCGTAAAACAGCAATGCTAAAAAGAGAGGCATCCCAATGCGATTGCATTTTCTCGATTAGCGGCAATCGAGTAAGGACACCAATTAGAAAAAAGAGGATACTAATTTGATAATCTCTAACTGTTAAACGGAAATTCTTCACACCGGTAATCTTAACAAAATCGGATAGCTTTTTCAGCAACCATTTAATATTTCTATGGTAGAATATTCGAATTATGAAATCTTTTTTTGTAAAAATATCATGTCCGCTCTGCAAAAACAGAAAATACAAGGTGCTTTATAAATCAACACTTAAAAAAAGTGATTTTTCTCAAGAGGTATTAACGAACGATTGTAAAAATAGTCTTAGCGACTATACAAAACATGGGCAAATCGTGAAATGCTCAAAATGCTCACTCATTTACATTAATCCTGCTGAAAAACTGAATACGTATATGAAAGCTTATGAAGATGTCGTTGACAAGGAATATTTACAGACAGAAAAATTCAGAAAAATTTTATCCAGTAGCCATCTAAATCACATAGAAAAATATATGAAGAAAGGTGAAATTCTTGATGTTGGTTGTTTTGCGGGATTCTTTCTGGAATTGGCAAAAAAGAGGCATTGGAAAGTGTATGGCATTGAGCCATCTAATTGGGCAAGGCTTTATGCTAAGAAGAAAGGCATCAAAATTCTCGGTAGCGCTATAGAAAAAACAAAATTGCCGAGCGAGAAGTTCGATACAATAACCATGTGGGATGTAATTGAGCATTTATCCCGGCCGAAAGAAACCATTTCTACTTTACGCAAATCTTTAAAGACAAATGGAATTATTGCTATAGGTACCCCTGACGTTGAAAGTCTGATGTTTAAAATTCTTAGAGGAAGTCATCCATATTTTATCAGAATGCACTTAGTACTTTTTTCACCAAAAACCCTCTCAAAACTTCTAGAAGAAAATGGTTTTAAGGTACTGGAAATTTATAAATATGGAAGGACTTATTCAATCGATTATTTTTTAAGCAGGGTTGAAACCAAAATGGCATTTATCAAATATTTAAGAAGAATTACAAAACACAATTTTTTCCACGAATATCCCTTAACCCTAAACTTGCATGACGAATTTACAATTATTGCTCAAAAAATATAACTTCTTATCTTGCAATATTATTGTAAAAGCTATCAATATTTTCTTTGTTGGAAGAAAAAACACCATTACCTAGAATTTTCCTTGAATATTCAACATCCAAACAACAGTACTGGCCCCTTTTGCTAATTTTTGATGTAGTAAAATCCAAAAACCTAATTGGCTTTACCGAATCCGAAGCATACCCATATCTTTTTGCAACAAGCATAGTAAATTCATAGTTTGATATGCAGTCAGAAGACGCTATATGTAGAACGCCGGAAATGCCATCGTTTACAACCCTTGCCAAACCGTTACAAATATTGGTCACGTAGGTTGGATTGAAATATTGGTCTATAATTCCGAATGTTATTCCTTTTTCATCCAAATCTTTTACTATTCGTCGTGCAAAATCTAGTTTAATCTCAAAGTTATTAGAGTATACAGAGATCAATCGTATAACCGTATTCTTGTGATAAGCCAGAACAGCTTTCTCACCTTCAGCCTTTGTGTATCCATAATAATTAACAGGATTTACCTTACTTTGTTCTTTTCTGATTTCCTCCCTGCTACCAGAAAAAACAGCGTCTGTTGAAAAATAAACGAGTGGTATTTGCCTTGCTTCTGCAATTGATGCTATTGTAGCTGTTGCTAAAGCATTAATTCTTATTGCCAATTTTTTCTGTTTCTCACAAATATCCTGATTTGTGATTCCGGCGGCGTAAATAATTACGTCAAATTCCTTTCCACTTAGAAACTTATTAATTGAAGTATTTCTTAGCAAATCGCAATCTTGACGGGTCGGTGCAAGTATTTCATATTTATCTTTAAATTGCATATAAAGACTTTTGCCTACCAATCCAGAACCTCCAAATATCAAGATTTTTTTCTTCTTCATAAATTTACAATATGCGCCTAATTATATATAATCTCTCTAACTAATGAAAAGGTATTTAGTAACGGGTGGAACCGGATTTATTGGTAGTTCGATAGTAAAAAACCTCATTGAAGAAAAGAATTACGTAAAGGTTCTTGATAATGAATTTCGAGGTATTTCCCAAAAACTTACCCATCTTCCAAATGTTGAATACGTAAAGGCCGATATACGAGATGCGCAAAAGGTGGAAAAAGCGTGCCGTAATATTGACTCAATAGTACATCTTGCCTTTATAAACGGAACAAAATTTTTTTATGAAAAACCTGAATTAGTCCTTGAGGTAGGAGTTAAGGGAATGATAAATATTTTGGACGGAGCTAAAAAAAATGAAGTCAAGGAATTATTTTTAGCTTCAAGTTCGGAGGTATATCAAACGCCCCCAAAGATCCCCACACCTGAAAATGTACCTCTCATAATTCCTGACCCACATAATCCAAGATTCTCTTATGCAGGCGGTAAGATTATAAGTGAGTTATTAACACTCCATAATGGGGCAAAAATTTTTGATAGAGTAGTTATATTCCGACCTCATAACGTCTATGGCCCGAATATGGGGAAGGAGCATGTTGTACCGGAATTAATATTAAAAATTTTGGCCGAAAAAGAAACAAACAAAAATATAACTATTCCAATTCAAGGAGATGGAAGTAGCACTCGAGCATTTATTTACATTGAAGATTTTGCAAATGCATTCATGCTACTTACGAGAAAAGGTATAAATGGGGAAATATATAATATTGGAACGTCAGAAGAAGTTACCATAAACTCCCTCGTCAGAAGGTTAGCCGACATAGCCAAAGCAGATATAACTACCAATCATTCATATATCCCTGAAGGAAGCGTTCAGAGAAGATGCCCCGATGTTTCCAAAATTACCCGTCTTGGTTTTTCTCCGAAAATATCCTTAAATAATGGTTTGAAAAAAACTTTCATGTGGTACAATAATGACTTGAATGACAAGCAAAAAAGTTAAATTAACAATCAAAAGCGGTACAAGCATAGTTGTTGATAGATGTCAAACATGTGGATACCAAAAATTACAACCAATTCTTTTTATCGGCTACTTGCCACCTGTTAATGAATATATTCCCGAAGGAACAATTCCTGCAGAGCAATTGAGTTATCCTGCTCAACTACTTTTTTGCGAAAGATGTAAGCTTGTACAACTCGGTCTTATTGTTGACCCAACAAAACTTTTCCCAAAAGAATATCCATACACCAGTAGCACGACTAAAGTTTTAAGAGATAATTTCAAGCAACTATCCGAAGAGTGCGCCACACTCATCCCTCTCCAAAAAAGTGACTTAGTAATTGATATTGGATCTAACGACGGCAATCTTCTGAATAATTTTAAAAACACAAATAAAGTTCTTGGGATTACTCCTGAGGAGATAGGAAAAATCGCGATTCAAAACGGAATACCTACAATTCTCGATTATTTTTCCGGTGAAGTAGCAGATACAGTAATAAAAAAGTATGGGAAAGCAAAAATTATCACTGCAACAAATGTTTTTGCCCATATTGAGGATATAAACAATGTCATAAAAAACATAAAAAAAATTTTAGCAAATGATGGGGTCTTTATCTCCGAGTCACACTATCTCCTCTCGCTAATAAAAACAGTTCAGTACGATACAATATATCATGAACATCTAAGATATTACTCGCTCCACTCTCTTAAATACTTACTGGAAATGCACGGGCTTGAAATTTTTTATGCGAGAGAAATTCCACCACATGGGGGTTCTATTCGCGTTTATGCAGCAAGAAAGGGTAAATACAACATTAACAAAAATGTCAAAGACCTTTTAAGCCTTGAAAAAAATAAGGTAACGAACATTAAAAATTTTGAAGAATTTAAAAATAATGTACTCTCTTCTAAATTAAAGTTATACAATTTACTATATACTGTCCAAAAGAAAGGCCAGAATATATATGGCATCGGTGCTCCTGCGAGAGGATGCACTCTTATTAAGTATGTGGGGCTTGGGAATGATATCATGCCTTGCGTCTTAGAAACCAAAGGTTCAAAAAAAATTGGAAAATATATGCCGGGAACACTGATTCCTGTTTTTGATGAAGAGAAACTTATTAAAGATCAGCCGGATTATGCCTTACTCCTCTCATGGCATATCGCAAAGGATTTAATCCCAAAACTTAAAGAAAAAGGATATAATGGGAAATTCATTGTTCCGCTTCCAACACCTCATATTGTGAGATGAAAAAGCCAAAAGATCTTTCAATCGTAATTCCTGTATATAACGAGGCAGAAAATATTCTTTACACTCTAGAAAGCATTAAAAAGAATATCAAAACTTCATGTGAAATTATAATTGTATATGATAACGACACAGATTCAACGCTTCCTGTACTTAAAAAAATAAAAAAGAAATACTCAAACTTTGTTGCTATAAAAAACAATGTAGCAGTAGGGCCATCCGGAGCCATAAGAACAGGGATAAATTCAGCAAACTCCCCTCGTATCCTTATCATGATGGCAGATTTGTGTGATGACATCACGCAAGTGGACACCATGTGTAAAATGGTTCCTGAGAAATTTGACATAGTGTGTCCCTCACGCTATACCAAAGGAGGGAGGCAGGAACTGAATGCGCATTTCAAGGTTTGGCTTCCGAGAACAGCAGGAAATCTTCTGAAATTATTTACAGGGATTAAAACTAATGACCCAACCAACAGCTACAAAATGTACTCAAAAAAAATCTTAAAAAAAATGCATCTAAAAAGCAAAATAAGTTTTAGTGTTACGCTTGAGATAGTCTCAAAAGCACATCTTCTTGGTGGAAGAATTGCTGAAATACCTACAGTATGGAGAGACAGACAGCATGGGAAAACGAATTTTAAGTTAGGACGTTCAATTGTCGCATACAGCCCCTGGTTTCTACTAGCTATATCTAAAAACAGGATATTCAATGTCTCAGCACTTCTTAAACAACTCATTTAGAGTTTATTTTATAGAGTAAAAATCTTCCGAATTTAACGGATAATTGATAGTTAGAATGAACGTACCCAAAAACCTCGGGCATTCGCTTAGAATCACCTATTCCATCAACAGACCAAGCTTTTTCATCTTCAATAATATAGCTCGGCTTATTATTTATCAGCTCGTTTACGACTTGCATTCTTTTGTCGACTGTTCCTGCAAGCAAAGGTAAATCAAATTTTGTAGCATTAGCTCTTTCTAAAAGAAAATACAACGCTGGGACATTATTTAATACATAAATTGATTCGATTTTTTTTGAGTTAGTATCTAGATACTCTTTTAATGAACTGATATCTTTTGCGTCGCCGCTGTCCATTTTTAATGGATACGTCCTTGCAAGTGTAACTTTTCCCTTTTCGTTGAAATTTGGGATAATAGAAAACCGATATATCGCAACATGTCGCACGATAAAAAGCGCAAAAAGTAGTAGAGAAAGTGTATACAATTTTTTGCTTGCTAAGAGTGCTTTGCACATATATGCTCCCAGTACCACTACGAATGGGAATACTGTAATATAGTGCCCAGAACGACCAATGATACTAATATAAATTAATAAAGAAAATATCGTGATAAGGAGAGCAAAAATATCCTCATTCCTTTTTTGCTTTAAAGTTATTCTAATAAAAAGCACAGAAAGCATAACGGATAAAATTCCGAATGACCAAAAGAAAAGCATATTTTTTGAAATAATATCCTTTGCAAGAGATAGCACTGAAAAATGGCTAGCGGTATTTTGGAATACAAAAGGCAATCCCTGTCCATTCGGCAAATCCATTCCCGAAATTGAAGATGCAAATCCTACTGTAGTTGATATATATTCTTTTAACCATCCCTGACTATGGAATAAAAGAAAAAATAACATAATAGAGATAATTAGGCATAAATATATTGGATACAACAACTTAATGCTATCAATTATTTTTTTACTATTTACAAGTTTGAAATAGGAATATAAGCAAACGACAATTAATGTGAATATTCCTATTTCAACACTCTGAAAAAGGGCCAATGCAACTACAAGTCCAGTGAATAGACCCAATATGAAATTTTTCTTTTCTACATAAATCATTAATAAAAGCAGCACTAAAATTCCTATCCATTGTCTTATATGAATACCAGGAATTATAAGAAGTGATACGGCACTTATCCAAAACCAGGTATTTTTTATACCTAATCTATTTAGTGTATAAATTCCGATAATATATCCAAGAAACGCACCAAATAGAGACCAAAATCGAATATAAAAAAACGAAACACCGAACAACTTCATCAGAAAATAAATTGGATAGATCATTAAGGGTCCATACTGAACATAAAAATCTTTGT
This sequence comes from uncultured Gammaproteobacteria bacterium, assembly GCA_964409875.1. Classification (GTDB taxonomy): domain Bacteria; phylum Patescibacteriota; class Microgenomatia; order Levybacterales; family GWA1-39-11; genus JAUSNA01. The sequence continues at coordinate 43,722 of CAYPEN010000003.1, read as the reverse complement.
AAATAATTTGTCCTTGCAACATATGCCCCACCCATGCGGCAAATTGTCCCTCATCGATAAAATTGATATCACCAAAAAAAGCACTTTGGCCATTATTTCCAAATACCATAAACCAAATGAAAGCTACTATTAGCAAAATTATTTTGTGCCTTCTCTCCATAAAATAATTACCCACGAAACAAGTACACCCGCAACTATTAATAAGATCAGAATGAATATAAAAAGATAATCGAACTCAAGCGAATGTTTATGGAGGGTAAGCCAATTAATTGAAGTAGATGACAGAAGAATATCTTTCGTAGGTAAAAAATTAATAACAATGAAAAAAATAATTAAACACAAAATAAGAGAAGTAGAAAACGTCATTACAACCTTCCCTCTGTTCTCTTTTTTCAATATAGAAAACGGGGATTTTGAGTATTGTTTACTGAGCTTTTTATACCAGGTCTGTTCTTTCTCAGCTCTTATCAAAAAAATAGATAATAAAATAAACACAAACACTGAAACAAGGCTTCCTACTTTGAAAGAGAAAGGTTGATAATAAAGGGACAAAACGTGAGTTCCTCTTTTTCCACCAATTTTTATAAATGGGTTTGACTGTAAAACCGGAATTTTTTCGGAATCCAAGCTCGCACTCCACCCTGGATAATACGTTTTCTTTATTTCTATATCCCTGTTAGTAGAGGACGTATAAAGTATTGTTAACTTATTGCTTTCATTTTGTAAAATCTTATAATCCCCATCCAAATTAACTAATGAAGAGTTGGGTACCCTAAAAAGCCAAATAGTATTGTAGACTCCAATTAACTCGTAAGGCCTTTCGTTAGAATACAGTATTTCAACAAATGGTTTTCCCTCGCTACCCCATAATCCTACGGTGTTATTATCGGTCCCATTTGATGTAAATGTCAGCCTATAAGTGCTATTAATATTAAGAGTAGTATTCGGAACAGTAAGTGTATAAAACATCTTATCCAACAGCTCACTACAATTAATCTTCCTGCTTAATACATTAATACCATCTAAATTATTGGAAATAGCAACAGTAAGAGTACATGAGTTTTTTTTATTATAATTAGCTGTAAGAAATCTAACTTGCGATATTTTTTGTTGCAAAGGCCGAAAAGTTACCGAAGTTTGGAAACCATTTTTTATTGGACCAATTATTGAAGAGATATCTGACTGGATTTCCTGTCGTTGATTGTTAATATTGTAATCGGATAAAACGTATGAGATTCCAAATTTCTTAAGACTTTTTATATCGACTGATTCCACTTTCCCCCAATGGTTTTTGCTGGGAAATGCCTTATTGAATTCCTCCTGGTATTTTTTTACTTCTATACCATCATAATTCTGTGCTAATGGAAGATCATACATTAAATTAATGTCAGGAGGTATCGAAGGATTTCCTACTTCCAAAATAGTACCCCTTGGAAGTGTCTTAAGTTTTTCTATCACCGAAGAGTTTGGATAGTAATCCGAAGCATTTAGAAAAGGAACATACCCGGCAAACAAGTAAAATGTTTGAAGAGTGATAAGTACTATAATGAAAATGATATTAAACCTAATTTTTTTTATATAGAGAGCAGGAATAAATAGTAATGTCGTAAATGCGATGAATATAATATGTGTATTTAATTGAGTAATATACGGGTGTCGGAAAATATTAAACTTGGTAGCAATTGTAAGGATTTCAATGAACAATACGGAACAAAAAAGCCCGAAAGTAACCAGTCCAAATGTCAGTGGAAGAATTTTTTTTCCTTTTTTTAAGAGAATAGATTTTTTTTCAATTGTCATTGTAAAGACTATAACTGTTGCAAAAGCTGCTATTGACGAAAGTCTGCTATTCTGTACTTGTGACATTAAAGGCAACTCTAATAAAAGGCCAAATGGCCAAATTTTAAACGCAAGAAGCCAAAATATTACAGCATTTGTGGACCAGATTTTAATGAGCGATATCTTCTTGCCTAATGTTACCGCTCCCACAAACGCAGTTAATATGATAATGGTTCCCGTATAACCACCTATTGATTCCTGAAAATTGGTAACAGTGACAATTGGACGATAATGAGACAAATGAGGAGCCCCCGAAAGGAATGGTAGAATATTTAAAACGGAACTCTGAAGTGGAAGATATAAATATGAAGAATGCATCCTGTATGCAAATGCCGAACTATTAAGAAAATACTCTAAAAAAGGAACAAGTTGCACCGAAGAAAGAAGAATCCCTAAGATTACAAACAATAGGAATGAAAGAAATTTTCTAACATCAAACTGCAATCTCAAAAATGCATAGGGGATATGCAGTAGCATTATGTGTAACAGCGTCTCATAGTGCCCTCCAAAAATCGCAATACAATAGCTGAATGACAATGCTACACCCCACATCTTTCTTTTACTGTCGTCTCTTATTTTTTCAGTTATAAAAAGAAATAACGGAAGAAAAATATAAACATTGGTATGTGGCCAAAGCAGCCAAACCATGGAAAAACCAGCGAAACAAACCGCCAATGCCCCCACGCACGAAACAGCACTTGAAATTTTTAGGCTTCTTAAATATAAGAACGAAAAAAGAAAAAGTAAATCTAATTTCACCAGCGGAATAAGATTTAGAGATACCGAAGGTGGCAGGACATAGTAGATAAAGTTTAGAGGAAAAAGCACGGAAGACTGAGCATTTGCAAATAACGGAACTCCCCCAGCATTTAAATTATTCCAAAGAGGAAATATACCTTTGTAAATGTTAATTGCAACAAAATGTCTCCATGGTTCAAACTGGAATACGGGATCTGACACTAGCGTATTGTGTGGGATAAACGAAGCCTTCGTGTGGTATGAAGGCAACAAATTGAGAATGTCAAAAGGAAAGTATATTACTTTTAAGTAGTATGCAACGCTTGTTAAGCATATGGTCAATAAAATCAACGCAAGCAGTAGTTTATTCATTTTTTACAACTATACCGCCCTCTCCTCGAAATATAATTTTTTTAGCAGTTAAATTTTGTGTTCTAGGTGGATAAATTTCGTAAACCAAAGTCGCAGTATCGGATATTTTACCTCCATGAAACCACACTAAATATACATAGGGATCAATGCTTGTTTTATAGAGCGTAAGGCCACCTTTTCCTAGAAGGCGAAAGCTTTTTTCTCCCGCATCTAAAACTATTGCTTTTGAAACATCATCACTTAATTTCCATGAGATTCCAAAATTATAGTAAGTTGGCGGCATTGGATGCGCACCCTTCTCACTCGAAACAAAAAAATCATTTTTAATGAGAAGAAGCGAATTGAAACATACAATAAATACAATAAACAAGAAAAACATTTTATTAATCCGTATTAACTCATCAAAAAATATTGCAATAAGCATAATAATCGCAGGATACAAAAGACCAAAGTATGCTGTGCCGGGGGAAGCATGCAATGAAAAAGCGATGAGTGGAATAGTTATCCACAATAAAATTATGGGGTAAAATCCTTTTTCATACTTACTTCTTGACTTAGCAATAAGAAAAAAAAGTGATACTAAAAATATAAAAAGTCCAACAATGTGAGTTTGAGGAAATATAGTTCCACTGATCTGCTGGTATATTGTGGAAAGTGCGTTTGGCAATGATGAGGTGGTTGATGAATGATGCAACGTAAGGCCGAAAAATAGTCTTATTCTATTTACAATCCATAATGGGAATTTAATATAGGACGGCCCATAAAATAGTTCATACAAGATAAACGGTACTATCCCTATCATAAACGAAAGAACGGATGCATAAATCGTTCTCCTGCTGATTTTCGTTTTATTGATGTAAAGCAAGACTGCCATGATAGCAAAAACCACTATATTGGAAAGTTCTACTTGCATGAGAAGTCCGAAAGCAAAAAAAGCATATGGTAGAATTTTCGGCTTTTTAAGGGAAGCCGCAAAAACAAAAAAGAAAACAATACTAAAAAAAGGAATTAACGAAGTGTGATATGGCATTCGTGCGTTTACAACAACCATTGGAGACGTTGCATAAAGAAGAGCTGCAATAACAGCTGTTGCATCATTAAGATACTTTTTGGTTAAGGAATATACAAATACGGTTGTAATCGCACCTACAATTCCAAACAAAATTCCTGGTGCGATCGGATTAAATTTTGACAATAAAAATGCGAGCCCTATACCGTACACAGATATCGGTCCTTGATGCAGCCACGGTACGGAAGAGGGAATACCAACAAGAGGGATTGTCTGCGTTAACAACATATCCCTTGCAGCAAGAAAGTCCCGTGCTGCATCCCCAATTAAAAGCATCAATCGGTCTTGCTTATAGGTATTCAAGAATAGAGAGAATATGAATGTTAAAGCGGCAAAAATATTTGAAGTTGTAATATAACGCAAAAAAAATTCAGAAATAATTGCCTTTTTAAACCCAAAATGTTTTTTTGAGTATAAAAATCTACTCTCTTGAAAATATTTTTTTATTTTCCTTTTGTCATTTAAGCTTCTTCCGATTAAATGTGTGATTTTTGCTTTTGGATTATATATTGCTTTAAGCCCCGCCTTTTTTACCTTAATACATAAATCATGCTCTTCAAAATACATAAAAAACCGCTCATCAAATCCGTCAATTTTTTCAAATACCGTTTTTTTTAACATTAAGCATGCTCCGCTTAAAACATCGACTCTTTGCTCTTTATCTCTATCTGCACTAAGAAGCCAAAAGCGTTTTGAAACAGGGTTGTATTTAAAAATGGTATTAAGAAATGAATACACTACTAAGAGTTTTGGGAATGTTAGAAAGGTACTTATTGTTGGAAGAGTACTCCCCTTCTCACTTACCATCTTGGGGCCTACTATCCCAACCTTCGTGTTTTTTAATGTTTTTAGCATCTCATGAATTGCATCTTGATAAACAAGAGTGTCGGGGTTGAGGAATAACAGATAGACTCCCCGAGCGGCCTTTGCCCCAATATTACAACCTGCTCCAAATCCCGCATTTTTCTTTGCCTTGATAATCCTTACACCCTTTCTTCTCTCCAATGAACTGGGAATTTTTTTGGGGGAATTATTATCTACGATAATTATTTCTAATGCGACACCTTGAGAATTATCCAAAAGGGATGTAACCGACCGAGTTAAATCCTGTGGCGTATTATAATAAACATAAATAACTGAAACTTTTATCTTTTTATCCATAGTCAGTCGATCAAATGGCTCTCTTTTATATAATCGAAAATTGTAGAGGCAATAAGCGCATTCCCTTTTTCTGTGTAATGAACACTATCCATAAAATATCCTAGATTTTTTGGTAGTATTGCATCAAAATCGATAAAGGGAACTTTGTTTTCCTCAGCGGTTTTTTGTGTTACATTATTGAATTGCTCAACACCGTTTTTGATTGATCGCATGCTGTAATATTTTCCATTCTTTCTACATACCAGATTTGGGAAAATTAATTTCTTTGCCTCATCAACGGATACATTGTTCTTGTATAAATTGGCTTGGTTACCAAGTATTAGGTGTACTCCGTCAGCTTTTACCGAGTGAATGAAAGAATTTAAATTCCGAGAATATGTCGAAAGGCTTGGAAACTCGCTTACATCAGTATATTCCTTACCTCCCTGCCTATATTTCTCCGCAAGCATTGTAAAAGCTTTTTCTTTATAGGGGATTACGAAATCCGAATATAAATTGTCTCTAAGATTTTTTACTACAATATCCCACGCAACTGATTTGAAAGAAACCAACGGCTGGGGTTTAAAGTAATCTATTGCCATCCGCATCAGTGCACCGAAAGCATGGGAATAATCCCTCTTGAAAGTTCCGTATTCATTGTCTGAAGGTGTACATGAAAGATAAAAATCATTTATACCTTGCCACATAATGATTAGATCGGGAGAAAGGTCTTTTATATTGAATAGGTACTGTATAATGGAATGTTCTGAATTATACCCGTCTTTCCCCGCATTAATAACCTCAATTCTTTTATCAGGGTACTCAACGCGTAATTTTTTTTCCAACAATCTGGCAGCGTTTTTCTCATAGGAAACTTCGCGATTAAGCACAGTAGAGCCACCGACAATAACAATTCTATATGTGTTTTCCGGTTTCTTTATGGCAATTTCATCCCCCCTAAATCCCAGAGAATTAACATGAAGTTCTCTATCCGAAACAAGTTGTGCTTGAAGATATGGGTGAAAATATTCGATAGTATACTGATAAGAGTTCGATTCAAAATTACGATATTTGTACCTCAAAAAAAATTCAATAGGAAGAAATATTTCAGTTATGATAAGTGTTATTAGGATAATTTTTCTATTCGGGGAAAGTAAAAATTTCTTTTTTTTGTATCTAAAAGTCGATTCGGAAAAAATATAACTAATTACTTTCAAAAGCGGGAAAAGGAGGAATGCGAAAATCAGCAATGCAAAAAAGTACTTTATAGAATATTTTGTAAGAATTTGGGGATTTCTTGAAGTGTGAAAGATTAACCCTAGAAGAAAAAATAGCCAAATGTTGAAAACGATAAATTTTGCTTTCTGCCTCATTTATTCCGAATTATAGCACAGACTACTTACCGTTTTTCCTAAATTTTTTTTGTGTTTGTACGATAGTTTTAATTTCCTTCTCAAGTTTTTTTGTGCGCACACTCAGGCTCCATTTTGCAGCTATCTTTTCCGTGTCTATATTAATTTTTCTTCTTCTTAACATTTTTTCTAACGCATTTGCAATAACTTCCACTTTTCTTTCTACAAGAACAGTCTTTCCTTTCATGTATGTTTCTTTGTATCCTCCCTCATTCACAGCCAATACACTGCTGCCACTAAATATTGCTTCCAATGGTATTAGACCAAACGGTTCATTATGTGCTCCGCAAAATACAACTTTCGACCGTGCATACAAAAGCTGTAATTTCCTATCATCAATCCATCCCTCTCCTCTCCCAACCACCTCAAGCTTAATTTTTTTCTTGATAATATCTAATGCATTTTTTAAATCGAAAAAACCATCGGTGTTATCAGCCGTTGAACCGATAAATAAAACATCAATTGTTTTTTTTATTTTTTTTACTTTAAATAATGCCGTATCAATACCTGGATAGCAGACAGTGCTCTTTCTTGAATAAAATCTAAGTATATTTTTTTTTGTGTTCTCGGAATTAACAAAAATTGTGGGAGCACTTGCCGAATTTCTTTTATCAATCGCTTTTTTTATTCTTCGCGTTAGAATTTCATAGATGTCTTTTAAGAAATTGCCCGACTCTTTAATGCGAAAGTATTTCTCGTACATTATTCTATATGCTTCGTGTGCATAATATACCTTTTTTGTTTTCAAAAATCGCAAAACAAATGGGGCTTGAGTAAATTTGGAAGGGTGTACAATAACAATATCATACTTTCTTTTATCAATGTCGTTTGAAATTTTTCGGTGCTTTTTGTAAATGCGGTAAATCTCGAATGTGTCTTTATACAGTTTTGCCTTCCAATTGCGGCCATTCCATTCCTGTTCGTTAAATTTATAAAAATATACCTTTGAATAATATTTTCTTTCATCGGTATTTTTTTTGTTGTCTATTATATATAAATCAACTTGGTGTTTCTTCTTAAGTTCTTTCGAAAAATCATTTACAACTCTTCGAGCACCACCATAGGGCAGTTCATGAAACACAGCAATTTTCATAATCTACCAATAAACGCGCTTTCCAAACCTTCGTAGATAGTAATCCCTGATTCCTAAAAGTGAATACATTCTTTTATTTTTATCTTTATTTCTGAAAAATTCATAGGCTGTTTTTGGCGTTCTTACAAACTCTCGCAATTTCACTTTCAGAGGGGCATTTTTTTCTACAAAAAGATAGTGATTCCTAGTCGTGTAGTAATTCTGGAAAGGAGAATTTAATTCAACTGTTCCTGAAAATTCATGATACGCGTACGCAGTTGGAACAAAATAAATTTTAAACCCTAGTTTTTTTGCACGTATGCAAAAGTCTGCCTCATCATAATAGATAAAATAATTATCATCAAAAAGACCTGCTCTCTTAAAAACCTCTCTTTTTATCATTATTGCGGCACCAGTTATAAACTGCGTCTGTTTTACCTTTCTATATGTCTTATCATCAACTTTGTTGTTGCCAATATGTACACCGAAATACCTATTCGAGGTAAATTTTCCTCCTGCAAATGATATGCGATTAGTTTTTCTCCCATTTGTACTCAAAAGGATTTTTGGACCAACTATTCCTGTCTCGTCATGCCTGGTAATTTCCTTTACCAACTCTTCAATACATTTTTTGTCGATTTGAGTGTCGTTGTTAAGAATAAAAATGATATCAGCCTTTTGTTTTAGGGCATATTTTATGCCTCTATTGTTACCTCCGGTCCACCCAAGATTTGAATGATTTTGAATCAATATCACTTTCTTGTAATTTTTCTTTATAAAATCACATGAACCATCATTAGAAAAATTGTCGACTACAACTACCGTTAAATTTTTATATGAACTCTCAAAAATGGAATCTAAACATTTCTTAAGATATTGCTTTCCGTTCCAATTAAGAACAATACAGAATACTTTTTTTCCCATAAATTACAAACCAGATTGTAACACACAACAACAATTATGATAATGCTATAATACAAAGAAAATTCAAAAGAAATGTTACTTGACAATAAAATTCAAAAAATATTTATTACCGGTGGAGCTGGTTTTATAGGAAGTCATCTGACAGACTTACTAGTTGCATACAGAAGAAAGACTACGGTGTATGATAACTTTTCTTCAGGAAAAAAAGAATTCCTAAATACATCAATTAACAACGAATTTTTCACATTAATGCAAGCGGACATGTTGGAAAAGGAAACGTTTTTTAAATCTCTTCCAAAAGACACCGACATGGTATTTCATTTGTCAGCAAACGCTGATGTTTCAAAAGGTTTTTTAGATCCAACGCTTGATTTTAATCAAACAATCATTGCAACATTTAACCTCTTAGAAACAATGAGGAAAAAAAATATTAAAAACTTGGTTTATTTTTCTGGAAGTGGAATCTACGGCGACGTCGGAAAAACATTTACAAAAGAAAGTTATGGTCCGTTACTTCCAATTTCTATGTACGGAGCAACGAAATTATCTGCGGAAGGACTAATAAGTGCATACTCACATCTCTACGGGATAAAAGCTTACATATTTCGCCCTGCGAACATCATAGGAAATAGGGCAACACATGGAGTTACCTTTGACTTCGTGAACAAATTAATCAAAAACCCAAAAGAGCTTGAGATACTAGGGGACGGGAAACAGAGCAAGTCATATGTATATGTTGACGATCTTTTGGAGGCTGTTTTTTTTGGAATTGAGAAAGGACACGATATGGTTAATATTTATAATGTTTCTTCCGACGATTTTATTACCGTTAACACTATTGCAGACATTGTGATAAGAACTATGAATCTCAAAAATGTAAAAATATCGCACACCAAAGGAAAAGGTGGATGGCCGGGTGATGTTCCTGTAATAAGAATGGATAATACAAAAATTGTAAAGACCGGTTGGAAAGCAAAATATTCGTCAACAGAAGCAGTGAAAAAAACTGTAATAGAAATTTTGAAGGAATTGAGAGGCACGTAATATGGTGTTTGATTGTTTTACTTTTTATAATGAACTTGATCTTTTAGAAATACGACTAAACATTCTTGACAGGCATGTTGATAAATTTGTTCTTATCGAAAGCAACAGAACGTATACAAATATTAAAAAACCCCTTTATTATCAAGAAAATAAAAAAAGATACAGTAAATTTCATGATAAAATTATTCATGTTGTAGTTCGTGACAGTCCCAATGTGTCCCATCCATGGATAATTGAGCATTTTTTGATGGCGGCCGCTGCGCGAGGATTAACAACTGCAGAAGATAATGATACTATTATTATTTCCAATTTAGACGAAATTCCAAATCCCCTAAAAATTACTGAATTTATTAAAAAACCGGGCAAACTAAAAGTTTTTGAACAGCAATTTTTCTACTATTATTTAAATTTCCGCTCTACTAATAGAAAATGGTTAGGACCCAAAATGTTAAAGTATCGCGACTTTGTTAAATACCAAGATGCTTATGTAATAAGGCATAGTCCTAATAATGTCATAGTACGTGACGGCGGTTGGCATTTTTCATATATGGGCGGAATAAAAAAAATTCGTGAAAAAATGGCAACCGGTTCACACCAGGAATTTAATAACGACAAATATAATACAAAAGAAAAGATACTAAGAGCGATGCTTGAAAAAAAAGATTTTCTGAATCACGGCGATAAATTTAATATCATTCCAGTCAATTTTCTCCCCCAATATATCCAGGAGAATCGTACAAAATACAGAAGTATGATTATTAGCGAATCCCAAAGAATGAAATTCATGAAAAAATATGCATTTTTCCTTGAGATAAAACATAACTTGAGAATTCTGTATCGGAAAATCCGTACATTCTTACAAACCCATGGATAATAAATGTATACTTTGCGGAAGAAAAAAATATCATAGACTTTACGCCATTAAGGGTTACTCAATCAATAAATGCAACCGCTGCGGTCTGATCTCAACGCACCCTATCCCTTCACAAAAGAATCTTGACGTCTACTACAAAAATTTCTCATTTGCTGACGGTTTTTCGTTTGAGGGCAATTTAAGAATGGATGCAAAGCGAAGTTTAAGAAATTTAGATACATTGGGATTTCAAAACGGTGAACTTTTAGATATCGGTTGTGGAGCTGGGTTTTTCATGGATGAAGCAAGAAATAAAGGATGGAGCACAACGGGAATTGATACTGCGAAAAAACCGATTGAATATGCCAGGCAAAAACTAAAATTAAATGTGATTCAAAAAGATTTTAATAAGTACCAAACAAAGCGACAATTTGATGTCGTGTCTCTTCAACAGGTAATTGAACATCTATCAGCTCCTCACAGTTTATTAAAAAAAATAAGGACTCTCCTAAAACCCAACGGCATAATATGCATATCAACGCCAAACATAAACAGTTGGCTTCATAAAGTATTGGGGGAGCGCTTTAACTATTTCATCCCTCCAGAGCACCTTGTATATTATTCACCCGAAACATTAAAAAAGATTCTAGAAAAAAACGGATTTGAAATAATTAGAATTACCACATATGGATATCCTATGGACCTTGGAGGAATTTACCGTGCTTTAAGGGAAGGGAAAAATCAACAGTCAAATTCTCCTAGGATTAAGCCCATCAAAAAGAAAAGGATCACACAAAAAAATCAAAGTATCAAAAAACTCATTTTTGAGAATTACATTTGTAAATATGGATATTCGGTACTTAATTTATTTAATAAAGGTTCGATGATTGAAATTTATGCAAAAGCAAAATAAAAAAAGCGGAAGGTTTAATGGAAGTAACATTCTATTCTTTTATATATTCATATTTATTTACTTAGGTCTTATATTCCACACCTCACACAACGGAACTATTTTTGCCAAATACTCGCTTTCATATTTTATCTTGCTTGTTGCTTTCCCTTTATTTTTTTTGATATTCAAGTTAATACTTGCTTTCTTTTTCAGAATTTCCCAAATTCATATCGGTAAACATTGCTTAAATTTTGGAATAAATCAAAAAGTTGCTCTTCTAATAATCGCATTGTTAATATCACTTTTCATATCTGAATCATATCTTCGGAATCACAATATCCGTCTCTCAACACAACAAACATTGCCGAAGGAAGATTTCCATCCTTTCCTTCAATTACAAAACACAAAAAAAGACAATGAAACACGACCTCAATTACATATTGATGACGAGGGTTTTCGAGGAGAAGAAATAAAAATAACAAAACCAACAAATACGTATAGAATTTTTATATTAGGTGGATCAACTGTTCTTAATGAATTTACGCCTTATGAAGAAAATTCTTCGCGGTTACTGGAAAAGCGTCTTCAACTTTACTTTCCCGATAAGAAAATTGAAGTACTTAATGCCGAAGTAAGATATTACAATTCTGAGCATTCGATAATACAATATCTTTTTAAGATTAAGGATTTTCATCCTAACCTTCTCATTGTTTGGCAGGGGGCAAATGATATGGCAGCTTCATGTGCTGATATCGGAAATGATACTTTCGGCAAGTATAAAAGTGACTATTCACATAAGTTTGGTCCATTAATCACCGTTTTTAATTATTTCTACTCGCCACAAAAAACGATTAATTTATTAACTCTTGATTTTCTAAAATTTATCATAAGCAATATATTATATTCGGATTTTAAGAATTATGGAAAAAATGCAAGATCACTTTCCAAACCTCCAGGAAAACCAATAGATATGACTTTTAAAAGTATAGATTCTTATAAAAGGAACTTAATGAGCCTAATAAAAATCACCAGAGAGGACGGTGTAAAGTTAATTCTTGGCAACCAACCCTATCTTTATAATGCTAAACTTGATAAGTCACATTCGTGGGATCTGGAATGGGTCTGCAGAACAAAGAATACATATCCAAACATATCTTCACTTATAAAAGGGATACGCCAATTTAATGAAGCGACTAAAGAAATTGCACATAACGAAAATGTTCCGTACGTCGATATTGAGGAAAAAATTCCCAAGAGCGAAGAATACTTTTCTGATGACTTTCACTTTTACCCGGCAAAAAGTAATAAGATAGTCGCCGATACTCTCTTTGAATATATTATAAATAACAATATCATCGGTAACTAAATATGGCATATCTTAAACAGATATTTAGAAACTCTCATAATTACAAGGGAATTATCTTCGTTGATAGAGATGGCACTCTTTGTGACGAAGTCGGATATTTGAATGAAAAGAAACATTTAAAAATCTTGCCGAAAGTTATTGACGGCATCAAAATACTGAACAAAAATGGCATTGCGGTAATTGTCGTTACAAATCAACCGGTAGTCGGCCATAATTTATTAACATTAAAAGCGCTAGCGGAATTGAACTCTCACTTTGTTAGCATGCTTGCTTTAAAAGATGCATATATCGATGCAGTCTATTCATGCCCTCATCATCCCGAGGCACCAAATCAAAAGTATAAGGTTCGATGCCATTGCAGAAAACCGAATATCCTGCTCTTCAAACACGCAAAAAAAGATTTTGGTATAAAAAAAGTAATAGGAATTATCGGAGACACAACGAGAGACATTCAATTTGGCAAGAATGCACATATCCCAACATCTCTCGTCAAAACCGGATACAAAGGGGGAGATGGAACGTGCAATGCTGTTCCCGATTTTGTCTCCGACAATTTTCTTGAGTGCGTCGATAATCTCTTAAATTTATGAAGGCTATCATTCACTGCGCCGGTAAAGGAACCAGACTACCGGATATTTCAAGCAAAATTCCAAAACCAATGGTTGAGATAAACGGAAAACCGTTGCTTCTTCTCCATATTCAACAACTAAAAGAAGCTGGGGTTAAGGATATATGTATTACTGTTCACCATCTCTCAAGAATAATCATGGATTACTTTGGCGATGGAAGAAGATATGGATTAAACATTACGTATTCTCATGAAGCAAAACTTTTGGGAACAGGCGGGGCATTAGAACCCTTAATGGAATTTCTCGATGATAATACTCTTATTATCTATGGAGATGTTGTTTCTTTTGTTAACTATAAAAAAATGCTTCGATTTCATTTAAAGCATAATGGTATTATTACAGCTGCTGTACATCCGTCTACACATCCTGAGGATAGTGATCTGATCGAATTTGACAATAATAATGAACTACGTTCCATATTAATAAAACCGCACAAAATTATTCCCCAACGTCCATTTAATCTCTCAGCATTATACATCGTAAATCCTGCCATTAAGAATTATCTCAATCTCACAAAGCCATATGACATTGCACACGATCTTCTCCCTCATCTTTTAGGAAGACGGGGAAAGATTTTCTGTTATAATACTTCAGAATTCATGATGGACATTGGCACTCCCGACAGACTAAGAAAGGTCCATGAATTGCTAAAAAAATGATTATATCAAGAACACCTCTTCGAATTAGTTTCGTAGGTGGAGGCAGCGATATTTCAAATTATTATTTAAAAAAAGAAGGTGGCGTTGTCACAACAGCAATTAACAAATATATTTACATCGCAGTTAACAAAAAGTTTGATGATAGTATTCGTGCAAGCTATTCGAAAACAGAAATCGTAAACAAAGTTTCCGAATTACAACACCCCATCATCCGTGAATGTCTAAAAAAGGTTGGAATAAAGGGTGGAATAGAAATCACATCAATTTCCGATATTCCTTCAGAAGGGACAGGGCTTGGCTCCTCGAGTAGTTTTACTGTCGGACTTCTGAATGCTTTATACTCGTATAACAATATTTTTGTCGGGGCGGAAAAACTTGCTAGAGAGGCATGTGAAATTGAAATAAAAATGTTGAAAAGCCCCATCGGAAAACAGGATCAATACTGTGCGGCGTATGGAGGATTCCAATACTTCAGATTTTTACCGGACGAAAGTGTATTTAATACTCAAATTGTCATGAATGCTGCAACAAAAACATCTCTTCAAAAAAATTTATTACTTTTATATACCGGGCTTACCCGTTCTTCCAATAAGATTTTAGAGGAACAAAAGAAAAATCTAGCACAAAAGGAAATAAACTTTCAAACAATTGAAAGCATGGTAATTATTGCTCGGAAGATGCACAATGAACTTTCTCGCAACAGAATATCCGAATTCGGAATGCTGCTCCACGAAAACTGGAATCTAAAAAAAAGTCTTGCACCGTCAATTAGCTCAGATACTATCGACAGATGGTACAAAAAAGCAATAAGGCTCGGAGCTGAGGGGGGGAAAATTTTAGGAGCCGGTGGCGGCGGTTTTTTACTCTTATACGCAAAGCCAAAATATCAGAGGGCGATATTAAATGCACTCCCCAACTTAAGAGCAATTCCATTCGAATTTGAAAATCAAGGTAGTAAAATTATTTTTGTTGAAAATTAATATGAAAAAAACAAATGACATTTCTACTTCTCAAATAATTTCACAATTAATTACGTCATATTTTGATGAGGTGCAAAAAACAATAAAAAAATTGAACGGAAAACAGATATTAAAAGCGATAGAAAAAATTATTGAAGCATATCAAAATGATAGAAAGATTTATGTATTGGGTAACGGCGGAAGCGCAAGTATTGCATCCCATTTGGCCTGTGACTTAGGGAAGGGAACACTAAACAGAATATACGATGAGAGAGAAAAAAGGATAAAGGTTATTTCGTTGACTGACAATACTGCGCTTATTACTGCTTATGCCAATGATGTTGGATATGATGCAATTTTTTTACAGCAGTTACGAAACCTTATAGAAAAGGATGATATTCTGATTGCGATTTCAGGAAGCGGAAACAGTAAAAATGTAATAAAAGCTGTTAAATACTCAAGAAAAATCGGCGCGACTGTCATCGCATTTACAGGCTTTGAAAAAGGAGGGGAGTTGGCAACTATTGCAAATATTAGCATTATCTCAAAAACATCTCATTATGGCCCGATTGAGGATACCCACATGATGGTTGGTCATCTTATTGCCTCCTGTATCGCCCACTTAAAACGCATGGAACACAAAACCCAAAAGATAACCAACAAAGCCGTACCTTATTCCAAAGCTTAAAAATTCGTTACTCTATGTCAAAAGCTCATTCGAAAGCTCTTCTCTTTGAAATTAAACGCAAAACGATAACCGGGGCAATTCAATTAATAGGAAGAGAGATGGTTATTAAAGTAATTGTTGTTGCAGGTCAATTACTCCTGGTTAGGCTTCTTGCCCCATCTGTCTTTGGTGTGTTTGCAATTCTCTCATTTGTATTAAGCACTGCAGAAATATTTACTGATGTCGGTCTTAACCTTGCCATAATTCAAAAAAAAGAAGAGCCCACTGTTCGGCAACTATCAACAATATTTTACATTAAATTTGCTCTTACCTTCATTACAGTAATACTTTTAAATATTTTTGCTCCTATAATTATTTCCTTCTATCACCAGCTCTCTTTAACAGAAATAGTAATACTGCGCATATTATCACTTACTCTTTTGCTAAAACCTCTTCCCAATATTATTTCTGCACTACTCGAAAGAGAACTTGCTTATAAACAAATCGCACTAATTGATATTTTCGGAATCTTTTCCTACTATTCCGTGTCGCTATTGTTAGCTTTAATGGGATTCGGCATTTGGAGCTTTATAATCGCAGTAATAGTCAAAACAATTATTGAAAGTATTATTACATTTCTCCTCAAACCTCTCATTCCATTGTTTGTTTTTGATTTTAAAGACGTACGGGATTTTGTAAATATTGGGAAATATTTTCAATTAGGATTTCTTCTGACAATAATTCATAATTCAATAATTCCGGTAATTGCCGGTCCCAGGATTCCTCTTTTTCAGGTCGGATTTCTCGACTGGAGTTATAATACAGCTTCTTTTCCAAGGGTTTTTATAGATAACTTGGGAAGAGTGTCTTTTTCATCATTTTCAAGAATTCAGGAAAAAAAAGGTATTATATCTTCCTCTGTAGAGAAGGCTTTTGACATGCTTACTATTGTAACAATGTATTTTATAGTCGCTGTGTTTGCATATGGGGGAGATTTAATACACTATTTCCTAAATGACAAATGGATAGATGCATTACCCGCTCTCTATTGGTACGTTGCAAGTATTTTCTTTATGAACGGCACCGGCCTTCTAGGACATGCTCTTATGGCTATTGGGAAAACTAAAGAAATATTAATTTCTGTTTCAATAATTACGGCTTTTGAATTCTTTGGATCATTTTACCTTCTAACTTACTTTGGGTTTAGCGGTATTGCAATGGGATTTTTTGCCATTATTGCACTTACTTATTTTACTTATGTATTACTCTGTAGAAAAGCAGACATACGTATCAACATAAACCGGACCCTTATTTCAAGTGCTTTCTTATTTCTTTCAACTTTCATCGTAATGAATATTACAAATTCCTTTTTTCAACAATCATTTGGAGATCTGTTAGCCAAGCTTTTCATCTCATTCCTACTGTATCTTTTATTTATAGTAATTGCTTTTCCTCATTCACTCCGCCAAATCCTCGACCTAATGAGAGGCCACAAAACGGGTTAAAACGGAAATAACCGACCAAAAAAACCGAACGTCATACCAAAAAAAACCGCTACATCGGAGGTTATTTGTAACAACGGTAAGTAAAAAATTGCCATCCTATTTTTTACATAGCGGTAATTTTTTATTATCGACCACACTACATACAAAAAAAACAGCATGACTATCATTAAGAGCACCACAATACTTCGAGTGTTTAGAAACATTAAAAATAAAATAACACTGGCAATTACTCTCAGGTATAAAAGCGGAGTTTGCCATCTCACGTATAGTGCCATACCATCCCCCTTTGCATACGAAAAAAATTGATGGAATGCTTGGAATAAATTTTTTCTTTGCGGCCAATATACAACTGCTTTCTTGTTTACAAAAAATTTATACCCTTTCCTTTTAAGTTTTCGCGCAAAAAATAAATCTTCACATGTATCAAGATCTTCCGGATAGCCTTTTTCTTTCCGCCATACAATTTTTTTAAATGCTACAGAACGGGACGAAGGCAAAAAGGAATCGGTAACATTTTCCTCCATGACACATGTATATGTCGAAAGGCTTTTCTCGAAAACCGAATGTGTTATCGGTTTATAAAACCCCGCCACAACGTCGACACTTTTTTCATTAAATGGTTTTGTAATTTCGTAAAACCAATCTTTTTTTAAAACGCAACCACTGTCGCTTACCGCAATGATATCTGACTTTGTATTTTTGATCGCTAAATTCCTACCTTCTGACCGGTTGCCCTTTTTTTGCAATAGAACAATATGTAATGAGGGATATTCTTCTTGATACTCTTTGATAATTTTTACCGTTTTATCATCCGAAAATGCATCAACAATAATAGTTTCAGAAGGAATTTCATTTTGATTTTTCAAACTCTCTAAAAGTTTTTTAATTGTTTTTTCTTCATTAAAAACAGTGGTAATAAATGCTTTCTTCATTTTTTGCTATTATACCCCCTTTTCTAAGGGTTATAATACCACTAATGGATTCATATAAACTCGTAACAGTAAGCCTTATTGCTTTTTTTCTATTTATTATTTTGTCGTATCTACTAAAAAAAGCGAAAAACTATCCGTTTTTTTTAGTAATATTCTCCTCGCTGCTTCCCTTAGCTTCCCTACTTCGTAGTGGAGTTCATCAAAGCGGAGACTTTGCACTTCACATTGAGCGCTCCATAGATATGTGGATTTCATTAAATTATGGAATTTTTCCTGTTCGTTGGGCTTCTGTTTTAAACTATACATACGGATATCCACTTTTTATCTTTATTTACCCACTTCCCTACTATCTTCTTTCGTTCCTAAAACTTGTCGGTTTTTCATTTATCCTAGGAGAGAAATTGATTATCGCCATAACTTTTATTCTATCGGGGATTGGAATGTATAAATTTTCACGAACTTTTCTGAAACCTCTTCCGTCCGCATTTTCAAGCATTTTGTATTTATTTGCACCATACCATCTCGTCGACATGCATTTTCGCGTAGCGATAGGTGAATTATTCGCATATGCATTGCTCCCATTTGTGTTTTATTATGTGATAAAGCTCACAAAAAAAGACTCCTTATCGTATTTTGTTCTATGCATTTTTTGTTATGCTGCCCTTCTTCTATCCCATCCTGCAATCTCCATTATCTCAACTCCTTTTATATTTGCGTTTCCCTTCTTTGTTAAAACTGAAAACAAAACTAAAATCTTTTTATCGTTAACTCTAGGACTTCTCCTCACCGCTTTTTACTGGATGGGCGCACTTTTTGAAACAAGTTCCTCCCTTCAATCACAATATGGAAAAAGCATTTCTTTTGAAAATCCTTTATTGTATTTTTTTGCTCCGTGGAGATATGGATTTTTATTTCAAGGACCTACCGGTCAAATTTCTTTTCCAATGGGTTTTGTCCAACTATTCATGTTGACAATTTCTATTCTTTATTTTCTAAAATCGAAAATCAAAAATCCGCATAAAAAAATTTTCGGAATTTCTCTTTTATTTTTTTTTGTTTTTCTTTTTTTGCTCTTCCCAATATCATTTCCTATTTGGAAAATGATTCCTCTGATGACCAATTTCCAATTTGCTTATCGACTTATGCTCCCCATTTCTTTTCTTTTAGCATTTATTGGCGGCATATCTTCGGAATATATGGATAGGAAATTCATGTTACCGATTGTCTTTTTCGCAATAGCTACCACTATACTTAATTGGGGAACACGGGGCATGATAACAGATATTACCGACACGTACCTTATCCGTCATTTACCCATTGCAACAGCAGAAGGGGAAGGCCTACAGGCTGCTGTCCCAAAATGGAGAGGTAATTCCAATCTTTGGTTTGAAAACCCACCGGATTCACACCTTATGTTCTCAAAAGGCGAAGCCTTAATAAAATCAACAACAAGAACTCCGATAGTACATGATTATGATGTTCGGGTAATCAGAAACTCTTCATTCATGGAGAACACATTGTATTTTCCCGGTTGGAATTTATATGTAAATGGAAAACAGCATCAATTTAGCGTGGACGAAGGCAAAACCGGACTTATCAAATTTAGCCTACCCCAGGGAGTATACAAAGTCTCGCTTCGATTTGAAGATACACCTGTACGAAAAATGGGGAATACGATAAGCCTTCTTGCGGTTGTTGGTATTCTTCTTTATCTGATGTATCACTTTATTTCCCATAGAGTAAGGTAGACGGAGAGGACTTTATCCCATGTTTGCTTCTGAGCCCATTTCGCGCCTTCATGAAGCTTTTTTGTAGGCATTTTTCTTCCAAGAAGATTTAGTACGATATCGGCAATTTCCGTAGAATTACTTCCAATATGTATGTATTTCTTGAAGGGCGAGAGATTCAAGTAATCTTTTTTCACTGGATTATCGTAGACTGCTACAACTTCTCTTTTTGAGGCGAGTGCTTCGAGCATGGACAAATACCTCGAAACGAAAATTATTCTGTTCTTTTGAATGTAAGGAATAATTTCTTTCTTAAATTCTACAATTTTTATCCCCTTTGGTATGCGCTCTTTTAATTTCCCCTCCCCTACAACGGTCATTTCAAAATCTGGGTATTTTCGTTTTATCAAATTATAGGATTGTATATACTCTTTAATTCCAGTTTGGTCGTCCAGTCTTCCAAAAAATACCCCTGAATGAGTTTTTGCCTTATATTTTTCCGCCTCCAGCCTCACCCCACCATAGATGACTGAGGTAGGACACGTTTTATACCATTTTTTCATGAAATCTCCCACACAAATATTACCATTTGTCAACTTTTCAGCTAATTTGCGTTGCATTTTCCAACTCCTTTTTATGGGAAATCCTTCATACCCATGGAACGTTATATACGTTTTTTTAAAAAGAAAAAGAAAACGAAACGGAATATACCAGTAAAATACGTCATGTATATGCAGTATATCTTGGTCTGCAATGATATTGGCATGCAACAACATCCATTTCCATATAAAAAACTTTTTTAAAAAACCTTCAGCCGGAATACTCATACG
Source organism: uncultured Gammaproteobacteria bacterium (assembly GCA_964409875.1). GTDB lineage: Bacteria > Patescibacteriota > Microgenomatia > Levybacterales > GWA1-39-11 > JAUSNA01. Next base: position 23,093 of record CAYPEN010000003.1, on the reverse strand, counting down.
ATAAACAGTGATACCATTTATTACTTCTGTTTCCGGCAGAGTTTTATTAAATTTTTCAGTTATAATAACTATTTCATAACCCTTTTCAATAAGACGAGAGGAGAGCTCTTCAACATGCTTCTCGACACCACCTATATGCGGATGGTATAATCTGGTGAGGAACAAAATTTTCTTCTTCTGATTCATATTGATATAGATAATATCATTTTTATATAGTCGTCATTTTTCATTTTAGATTGATTTTACGGGACGAAATGAATTTGCTCCCTTATTAGCACTCGGGTGAAGAGAGTGATAAAACATTATTAAGCTCACTCATTTTTCTGTATTGTAGCAGAAAAAATTCATTTAGATTGACAAATAAGGGTTTTCCCTTCACAATGGATGTCTGCCGGATGAAGTCCGGATAATTTTTTTGTAAGGGATTGCTTAGATTTACAAAATGTTCTTGAAATAAAAGGAATTTGGTTCGATAATTACTAGGATGGAAATTCTTAAAAAAATTTATTATCTGCTTTTTGATTTAATTCAGACCCTGGTTATTGCTGGCGCAATATTTGTCGTTATCTATGCATTCCTTTTTAGACCATATCAAGTGAACGGCCATTCTATGGATCCGACTTTCCAGAACGGTGAATATGTTCTTACAAATTTAATATCACTACGCTTTTCACCACTTAAGCGAGGTGATATCGTTGTCTTTGTAGCACCACCAGATAAGGAGAAGGATTATATAAAAAGAATTATAGGATTACCTGGAGATAGAGTTAAAGTTGCTGGGGGCGCAGTATATCTTAACGGGAACAAGCTTGACCAAAGCTCGTTTCTTTCTTCAGACGTTCGAACGAACGGTGGAGCATTCTTAGGCGAGGGCGATGAAGTAATTGTGCCTGAAGGTCAATATTTTGTCATGGGGGACAATAGAGAATTCAGCTCAGATTCACGAGAATGGGGATTTGTTACAAAAAGCGCAGTTATCGGTCGATCTTTTCTCGTTTATTGGCCACTTAATCATCTCAGAGTGGTCAAACATGCCTCTTTATAGAAAAAACGTAAAATTTAAGTGGTTTTGAGGGTCTAAGACAAGCTATCAATGTTCTTTCCGGGGGTTATTGAGCTTCAAGAAGCCTCTGATAGATTCTTTTCAGTTCTTCTCCGGTCTTATCCTCGGTTCCTTTTATGGTAATAATGATTTTACCAAGTGCCCTTGATTGGTCGAATTTTACATTCCAACCATATTTTTCGCCTAAAGTTCGCGCCATTTCATCCTGCTCGGGAATATATATCTTGTCGCTCTTTTTTTGAGGCTCTTTTTTCTGAATTTCTGCCTTGACCTGACGTGCAACATCTTCTGCTCCCCGCACACTTATCCCTTCAACAAGAATCTTCTTAAATGCTGTAAGCATGAGCTTAGGATCACCGATTGAAATGAGAGGCCGAACGTGCCCTTCGGTTATGACACCTGCGGCAAGTGCGTCTTTAATTGCATCAGGCAGAGTTAACAATCGGATAGTATTTGAAATATACGGTAATGACTTTCCTACCCTTTTTGCAACTTCTGTCACGGAAAGATTGAATTCGTCGATGAGCCTCTTGTATGCTTGTGCGCGCTCAATAGGATTAAGATCCTCACGTTGGACGTTCTCCACAATTGACATCTCAAGCATCTGCTGCGGAGTAGTTTGCTTCACAACAACCGGCACCTTTATAAGTCCTAAGATTTTTGCAGCTCTCCACCGTCTTTCACCTGCGATGATTTGGTATCCTGCCGGAGTTTCGGCCACCACTATTGGCTCAAGAATTCCTTGTTCGCGGATAGAATTTACAAGATCGGTTAATGATTCAGGTGAAATGAGTCCCCGGGGCTGGAGAGGATTAGGTTGCAAAAGAGATAGGTCCAGTTCGACAATTGACATTGTCTTATAATCGTCCATATTTGTTCAATACTATACTACTTCTACGACTTTTTTTCCACGGGCATTTTTAAACTGGACAGTCCCGTCGGAAATAGCAAAAATGGTGTAATCTTTTCCCATTGAAACTCCTATTCCAGGATGAAATTTAGTTCCCTTTTGTCGTACGATTACGTTACCTGAGATAACCTTTTGGCCACCAAAAACTTTTACCCCAAGTCTTTTTGCAATGGAATCCTTATTACCTTTAACTGATCCAGCTGACTTTGTATGTGCCATTTATTCCTTGCCTCCTTTTATTCCGATAATTTCAATTTTTGTAAGTTGAGAACGAAAACCAGTAACGCGTCTAAATCGAGCTTTTGCCTTAAATTTTGCAACTCTTACTTTGTCGCCCTTAATTTGATCAACAATTTTTGCCGTTACAGAGGCGTTCTTAACCAAAGGAGTACCAATAAGCGTAGTTTTATCATCGCCAAGTAACAATACCTCATCAAAAGAGATGTTTTTTCCCTTTTCTCCCTCGATTTTATCTACTTCTAAGATGCTACCTGGTGTTACTTTGTACTGCTTTCCAGCGGCTTTAATGACTGCGAAATTCATAATGAATGGTATTGTACCAAAAAAGTTATCGTTGTTCAATAATTTTCACTTGCTCGTTAAATAATTTCGAGTGTTCGTCTCCTTCTGTATTCATACCCAGCCGACGAAACAATACCCAACAATATAAAGTTCGTCACCAACGAGCTTCCCCCATATGACACGAAAGGCAATGTAACGCCGATAATTGGCATCATTCCCATATTCATACCAATATTTGTCAATGTTTGCACGAGAATTAGAAAAAATACACCCATAATAATGAGGTAAGGGTAAGTATCATCAATAGGAGTTGAAAGCCGATAGATGCGGTAAAGCAAAAAACACAGAATGCAAATTATGCTTAATCCACCTAAGAATCCTAACCCCTCTGATACTGACGCAAAGATAAAATCTGTCTGTCTTTCAGGAAGAAATCGTAATACTGACTGGGTACCTTCCCCCAATCCTTTTCCAAATATCCCACCGCTTCCTATTGAAATAAGTGCTTGAATTGCATTGTATGAAGAGCCGAATGGGTCTGCGGTGAGGTTGAATAACGTAACAAGCCTCTCCTTCTGATAAGGCCTCAAAATATTCAAAATAATAGGAGTAGGAGCAAGAACCATAACGAGAGTCAATAAGTAGTAATATATCGGGAAACTATACATAAATAGCATTCCAGCAAAGGTTACGATATACATAAGGGCAGTCCCCGTGTCCGGTTGTCTTAAGATAAGAAAAAAAATAGGAATCGCAAGTGCAAATGAAGATAAATATTTTTGGAGAGTGGGAAGCTTGGAGTGGGAAAGAAAATTTGCCACCATTACTATGAAAAAAGGCTTGAGGAATTCCTCAACTTGTAAATGAATTCCAAAAAAAACTAGCCAACTTTTTGATCCATTTACTACAGTTCCAAAAAATAAAACAACAAGAAACCCTACAATAATCGATACATATACAGCTTTTGGATAAAGAGTAAAGAACTTGTAATCAATATTGAGGAAGAGAAAATAGAAAAAAAGCCCAATAACAAGAAATATTAGTTGTTGCCTGAACAGCATCACGTCAATGGAAAAAAGAGTTGCAAGGCTGAAAGCTACCAAAAGTACGGATGGGATGAGTAACGAAAAATCTACTCTTTGTATTGAAAAACGATTCATTTATTCGATTTCTACCTTAAATTCCTCGGATTTTACGAGCTTTTCTACCAACGCTTTTTTCTTTATCTCTTCCTCAAATTCTTCAGGCCAAAAAGGGAGGCTTACGGTTACTTTCTGAGTGAGTGAAGTGCCCATTTCTTTCCTCTTTTGCTGTATGGAACGGATAATATCCCTCGCCTCTCCAGCATTTTTGTCTAAATTTTCTTCTCCTCCAATTGAAGGTATTGCGTACTCATCTTTTTTGCCCGCAAATTCAAGTTCATATACATTTCCTTCAGCCTTCACAATTTCAGATATTTCGGGTGAGAGGTCTTTAACTCCTTCATATGCCAACTTCTTGAAAGGTATCTTAACCTTTATCCCTTCCTGTTTTCTTATAGAATTAATTGAAGAGGCTAATTCTTGGGCATACCCCATCTCCTCCTCAAGAGGAAGGTCAACCAGTGACATATTCATTTGAGGCCAATACTCAAGATGGACTGATTCTTTTCCGGTCAGATTTCTAAATATTTCTTCCGAGATAAAGGGAGTAATCGGAGCAGCAAGCTTTGACAGTGCTATAAGAACTTCATTGCATGTTGCATAAAAATCTTTCTTGTCATTTTTATTATTCACGCTCGGTCCAACCCTGTCGCGCGAGCGTCTTATGTACCAGGTGGAGAGCTCGTTCACAAATCTTTTATATCCGCTTATTGCACTAACCGTACTGTAATTGTCAAGTTGGGTGGTCATTTCGCCAATTAGTCCATTGAGACGTGAAAGTATCCATCTATCGAGAGGATTTTTTCTCTCGGTTTGAGGATTATCTGCCGGAACCCAATTGTCTGAAAGCGCGTATGTCACAAAGAAGTTATATACGTTCCAAAGGATAAGAAGGGTTCCTCTCACCTGATCTCGGTAATCTATTTCAGAAATTCGTATATCTTCTCCATTCATGACCGGTGAACCTAATAGATACATTCTTAAAGCGTCTCCTCCATACGCCTCGATAAGCTTTTTGGGGTCGGGAAAATTACCGTAGTTCTTGCTCATTTTGCGCCCATCCGTACCTAAAATTACACCTTCCACGAGCACATTCTTAAAAGCAGGTGAGTCATATAATGCCGTCCCTATCACATGTAGTACGTAAAACCACGCTCGAATCTGCCCGGTGTACTCGGCAATAAAGTCAGGTGGGAAGAAATCCTGAAGTTTCTCAGTGTCTTCAAAAGGAAAATGCCTCTCAGCAAATGAAGCACTGCCAGCCTCAATCCAGCTATCGAGTACTTCTGGTACTCGATTTACATTTTGTTCACATTTTTTACACTTTATTGTCACTTCGTCTATGAAAGGCTTGTGTAAATCTGTAATTTTTTTTCCTGACATCTGTTCTAATTCTTTGATCGATTCAGGCACAAACCTTTCGCCACAATTACATTCCCAAACTGGCACAGGGCTACCCCAATACCGTGAACGCGAGATATTCCAGTCAGGTGCACTTTCAAGGCTCTTAAGAAACCGGCCGGTCTTGAAGTGCTTAGGGAACCAGTTAACCGTTTCGTTGGTTTTTTTCAATTTTTCTTTCATACTCTGCACGTTGACGTACCAGGCGTTTTGAGGCGAATAATAGAGTCTCGTTCCGCATCTCCAGCAGTGAGGCACTTTGTGGGGCAGCGGTTTGTCCTCATAAACAAGACCCCTCGACGAAAGATCATTATTTACCGCTTCATTTGCATCCAGATAGTACATACCGCCAAATAAAGGAACATCAGACTTTATCATCCCCTCTTCATCGACGTGTTGCTCGATATGAACATCGTTTTCCTGCATTGCATGAAGGTCTTCCTCTCCATATACTGCAATGGTAACAACTCCAGTCCCTTCATCTGCCGTAACAAAGTCGTCTCCGATAATCTCGAATGCCCGCTCCCCTTCCTTGACGTCATTCGCATAGTAATCATAATGTGGAACAAACTTTTTACCAAGAAGGGTGCTTCCGGCAAATTCTTCGACAACCTCATAAGAAGGATCGCTTTTCAGCATTTTTACGGTTGTTTTGGCAAGAATATAATATTCATTGCCCTGTTTTACCTTTACATACGTAAATGTAGGATTGACCGCTAAGGCAGGAGTTACTATTTTATTCCAGGGAGTTGTTGACCATGCAAGAATATACGTGTTTTTTTCTTCTTCCAATTGATATTTATAGGTAGTAGCTGCGTCTTTAATCTCTTTATAATTATCAGCGTCCATTGCAACTTCAAAATTTGAAATCGGAGTTGAACAGTGTGGACAATATAATGAAACCCGAAGACCTTTATAGATATGCCCTCCTTTATACAGATTGTGAAATACCCACATTACCGATTCCATGTACGAAATGTCCCATGTTTTATACGCATTTTTAAAATCTACCCACCTTCCAATCTTGTCAATGTACCATTCCCATTCGCTTGACACCTCGTCTACATACGCCTTACATTCCTCAATAAATTTCCCTACCCCGACCTTTTCCTCAATATCCCTTTTTCTTTTTATGCGAAGCTTGCCTTCAACTTTGTTCTCTATAGGCAGTCCGTGTCCATCCCATCCCCATACGCGCCGCACGCGGTAGCCTTTCATTGTCCAATATCTTCCGAATAGATCTTTAGGTAATGATGAAAGAAGGGAACCATAATGTGGCTTACCAGTTACAAATGGAGGTCCATCCAAAAAAGTCCATTTTTTGTCATCAGAACGGCTTGATACGGACTTTTCAAAAATATTATGCTCTTTCCAATATTTTGACACCTCGTCTTCCATTTCCGAAAACGAAATATGTTGTTTAACCGGTTTTAACATAGCTTCAATTGTAGCTTAACAAGCCTCAATGTTCAAGGATATTAAAATACACAAAGCAGAATTTATTGCTTACAAAATTATTATTTCACTCTACCCCAAAATATAAACTTATTCATTACTCTTATATCAACATGGAAGGAGGTGAGACTATGATAAAAACTTTTCTTATATCGTTTGTCGCTTTAGCTGTGGCTTTTGCAGTAACAGCAAATATAGTGATGGCTCAAACGAGCACAACCACTCCAAGCCCAAGCCCAACGACTAGTGCTACTCAGAATAATACGGGCAACACAAACACAACGCCGGGTGCACCAAATACCGGTTTTGGTTACTAAATTTAATACATGAAAAGAGGGGTAATTGTAATTGTAGCAATAATCTCAGGAATAATATTAGCATATATTACACTTCCTGGATTACAACATCCTTTAAAAGAGGCACGCATACAAAAAATTACCCCTCATTCGTCGAAAATTGCTAGTCCTATCCCACAAGTATCACGCCCCATTCAAATACGAATTCCAAAATGGGGAGTAAATGCGCAAATTGAAGCAGTGACCGTAGATGAAAAGGGAAATATGGATGTTCCAAAAGACTACATGAATACTGCCTGGTATAGCCTTGGCCCAAAACCTGGAGAAATGGGAAGCGCGGTAATTGACGGACACGTGGATACACCAACAGGCTTGCCTGCAGTTTTTGCAAACATCGGAAAACTTACGAAAGGCGATATTATTGAAATAAAAACGGAGAGCGGGAATAAACTTACTTTTTTTGTTGAAAAAGTAGAAACATATCCTGTCGAAAGTATTCCTCTTAATATAATTTTTGACAAAACAATACAAGAAAAAAGACTGAATCTTATAACGTGCGGTGGTGTATGGGACAAAAATAAAAAAATGTACACTGAAAGGACAGTTGTCTACTCAAAAGCAGACTAATTTAACTATTTTCTTTTTTCGATAATATAATTTTTAACAACGAGCGTATCGATTCCGCTTTTCATAAAAGTTGCATATGCTTCTTCAGTCGTATTAACAATGGGCTCCCCTCTCAGATTAAACGATGTGTTGAGGATAACCGATGTGCCTGTTTTTTTACCGAACCCGGAAATGAGGTTGTGATACAATGGATTGATTTTTTTATCGACAAATTGCGGCCGCGCTGTACCATCTTCATGAGTAACTGCTCCCAACTCCTTTCGCTTATCATTTTTTACAGGCGCCACATATAGCATAAAGCGGAATGGATAACTCTGCTCTTTTTTAGTGTCGAAATATTTTGTTGCTTTTTCCATAGGCAGAGAAGGTGCGAAAGGCCTAAAAGCTTCCCTAAACTTAATCTTGCTATTAACAATTCCTTTCATCTCATAACTCCTCGGATCGGCAAGGATGCTTCTGTTGCCTAAGGATCTAGGACCCCATTCAAATCTACCCTGCACCCAACCGATTACTTTTTTATTTGCCAATTTATCGGAAATTTGTTCAACCAATTTTTCGTCACTTACTTTTGTATATCGTGCATTCAATTTTTTTAATGTCTGTATAATTACCTCTTCACTTTCTTCATCCCCTAAATAGGCGTTATTCATAACATGTCTTTTTTTATTTTTGAGAACTGCATAGTATGCCCACATTGCTGCCCCCAAAGCTCCGCCTGCATCACCCGCTGCCGGCTGGATATACACGTCTTTAAAACCGGCTTTCAGAAGAACTTTGTAATTTGCAACACTATTAAAAGCAACCCCTCCGGCAAAACACAAATACGAACACCCACTTTTTTTCCTGACATATTTTGCGATATCAATGACAATATCCTCTAGAACCTTCTGAATACTTGCCGCGATATCTGCGTAGTATGGAACAATTTCATCGGGGGTTTTATTTGGTTTTCCAAAAAGCTCCTCAAATTTTTTGGTGTAAACTCCTGCTAGAGAATATGGGTAAGAGAAATATGATGTGTCTATCTGAAAACTTCCATCATCCTTAAATTTTAAAAGTTTTCTTATCTTTTCTTCATATATGGGTTTTCCATAGGGAGCAAGACCCATCAATTTATACTCACCATCATTTACCTCATACCCGCAAAAGTACGTAAACGCACTATAGAGTAAACCCAATGAATGCGGAAAACGGATTTCCTCTTTGAGTGTGATATCCGAACCATTCCCGACACCCCATGCTGCAGTAGTCCACTCCCCAACACCATCCAGTGTCAAAACCGCAGCCTTCTCATAAGGTGAAACATAATAAGCGCTTGCAGCATGCGAGAGATGGTGCTCGGAGAAAAGAACTTTTGAGGGATTAATTTTAAGAGACGAAACGATGTGGGTTTTTATCCATGTATGTTCAAAGAACCATTTTTTCATCGACTCCGTGTAAAATTTAAGGGATAACGGAGCATATTCAAGCGCGTTGAGGAAAATCCGTTCAAATTTCAAGAATGGTTTTTCGTAAAAAACGACATACGAGAGGTCTTGCTCTGTGATTCCCTCTTTCTTAAGACAAAACTCAATTGATTTTTGCGGAAAGGAAAAATCATGCTTTTCCCGGGTAAAACGCTCCTCTTGAGCTGCTGCAATAACCTCGCCATCACGGATAAGAACCGCAGCGCTGTCGTGGAAATAACACGAAATGCCTAATATATACATGCAATTATTGTTTGTGGGCAGAATTTAAGTCGTATGTCTTTCTCGGCATTTTGCTCCAGAATGAATTTTCTCTTTTTGAGTAGCCGCTTCCTAAAAACACGTTCTTATTCACAAGCTTTAAGAACAATGAAAGGGGGGTTATAATTACCAAGAAAATAATCCCAAAAACAATAGTCGCTTGCACACCTACTACCTTTTTAGATATTCTCATCCATCTCTGCCATGCATTTTTCATTTAAAAGAAGGGGTAAATAAATGGTCCAACTCCTGTTGTCTGCCCGAAAAGGAAAATTATGATGAAAACAACTGATAAAAGAATCAACGGGGTTGCCCACCATAGCTTATGAGTAAAAAGAAACCCAAATAAATCCTTGAGTATACTGGCTCTTAAAAGCAGCAAGCTAATTTCTTTCTTTAAGCGATTCATACAAAAAACGTCTAATAAATTATACGGATTTTCCCAAATTAATCAATGGAATTTGCTAGATGAAAACCTACTTTGAGGTGTTCACTCCTGCCACCTGGCGTACGGAGTTACTGTTCGCAAGCTGATTTTGTCCCTTTACAATATACAAAGCCTCAAAAACTATAAAAAGAAGAATAATACTCAAGAACATAATTTTTGAGGTGGAAAGATCTGACTTTCTTCTTGACGATTTTGTGGACTTTTTTCTCTTCATACATACACTTTAGAATGAATTACTTGTCTTGTCAATATTTTGCCCCAAGCTCATGAATAAGGCTTTCTCCTACCGAAGCCCCAGGATGAACCCGAAACAAAGTGAATTTGTTTTCTTGATTAACAATGCTCCCCCCCTTTGTCGTAACTCCAGTTGTAAACCCCGCATTCTTTACTAACTCGGCAAGGTGTTCGTTGAACCCACCGTATGGATAAGCGAAAGAAACAACTTTTATTCCAAGCAGCTGCTCTAAATCTTCTTTACTTTGTTCAATTTCTTTCTTTGCATGTTCAAGTGGCAATGATTTCAAATTTAAGTGGTGAACAGTATGTGCTCCTATCTCAACCAGACCGCTCTGGGCAATTTCTTTTACCTGCTCTGTTGTCATATAATTTGGCGTGTCTAAAAATCCCGAAACCACATACTCTGTTGCTGCAACGTTGTACTTTTTGAGAATAGGGAATACATCGGTGTAAAAATCAGCATACCCGTCATCAAACGTCAGAATTACGGGCCGTTGAGGAAGTTGTTTTTTTCCGTCTAAGTACTGACCTAATTCTGATGCTGTTATAAAATTGTAGCCGAAATCCTTGAGCGTCTTGATTTGTGCTTCAAATATTGGGGGAATGATATCTAGCGACTTTCTAATTGTGTCTTTTGAATCCTTTACAAACTCCACATAGTGATATACAAGGATTGGCACATTAATGCTTGCCGTTGGTAGAACAGGTTGTACATTAAACATCTTGGAAGCCGCCTGCTTACTTTCATGCATGATATTTTTAGCTACAACCCTTTTTTTAAAACCGAGAAAAACCCCAAAGGAAAAAGAACCTAATACCAGAAGCAAAATAAACACCGTTGCGAGGCTATGCTTTGAATTTTTATTTTTACGAGGTCTTCCTCTCCTTTTTGGCATAATAAGAAAATGAGCTCAAGTTATATTTTAATTGAAAATACAAAAAAAACAATTCAGAGGATAACGCTTCCGGTCTCTGCGGACTCTCCACCCAATATATAAACATCTGCATTATATTCATCAGTTCCGACTAATTCTGCCTCTCCTCGAAGAATCGCTTCGTAGGATTTGCAGTGAGAACACCCACTCCCCATCTTGCACGAATATTTCTCAAGCGCACGTGCTAATTTAATCTTTCTGGCAACTTCAAGAATTTTTTTGTTTGCCTCCTCCTCATTGGGTAAGTCACATGGTGTCAATTCATCATTACGATCAAGATACCAATAACTTGCCTTTTCGACTTTTCTACTTTGGCAGTTGCTAACTAAGAGAAGATAAATAGGTAATTGTAGGGAATCTCCGTCTTCATCATTTTTCCCCGTTTTAAAGTCGATAATATGAACTGCATCTGTTATCGGCAGGTATTCTAGCCAATCAATCTTCCCGCATAGAATAATATTTTCTTCCTCTGACAACCAATAATTTGGGAGGTCCATCTTAATCTTTACTGCTTGTTTTGCAATGGGACCCGGATTGTCTGTTACACGTCTTAACATTTCTTCACCCCGCGCCCTATACCGCTGCTCTACCTCATTACTTATAAATCCGCCTCTTTTACCAGAAACTTTTTTCCATGTTTGCTCAAATTTTGTAATGAGAGGCTCATTGAATCGTTCATCCACAGGAAGTATCGAAAGATTCTCTATAACCTCATGAACCGCCTGACCTAGTGCTAAAGGCGGCGACATAAGTTTTATTTTATGATTTGTTTTGGGATCTTTATAAACATGTTTCAAATAATAGGCCCGTGGACAATTTAAAAAATCGCATATCGAAGTGTGTGATACCCAAACTGCCGAATACTTATCTTGCACCATAATTTAAAAGTATTACCTCAAAAGTTCACCCATTGTATACCATTTGAAATCTGGAATGCAAATGGGCTTACTTGAGCTTAACTGCAAAGGCAGATATAATAGATTTATGAAAATCAATGATGTCGTCTTTACAAACCATGCAATTGAGAGAATGAAACAAAGGGGAATTCCGGGTGATTTGGTATGGCAAGCGGTAAGACAACCCGATAGGACGTCTGCGGGAAAAGAAAAATACACTACCGAATTTATAAAGCACCATAATGAACGTGTTATAACGGCAGTCGGGAAAAAAAATGATTTGGGTGAATGGGTAGTACTATCTGCGTGGATTGACCCACCATTCCCCGGTACAAGAGATTATAAGAAGAAAGAAAAATATAACAAAAAAATTGAGAAACTCCGGCAGTTGGATAAAAAAATGGAAAAGGCATCATTTTGGGGCAAACTTTGGCTCACTTTTCGAAAACAAGTAGGCATATAGTAGATATTGGAAAGCAAGCTTTGCTTACTTTCCAAAAATAAGTAAACATATTGTTAATATTTCGAAAAGCAAGCTTTGCTTACTTTTCGAAAACAGACGGGGATGTAATGGACCATTCAAATAAACGCACTTATCTTTTCTCTATCGACGCATTAAGGGTTATTGCTATACTAGCCGTAATTCTCATCCACGTCACAACAAAGACTCTTGCAACACTACACCTAGATATTACCCTAGCGCCATTTTCGCTATTTATTAACCAAAGTGCACGGTTTGCAGTCCCTCTTTTCTTTCTCATATCAGGTTTTGTTCTGGAACTTAATAACAAAGACGGACTATCTTATATGATTTTTTTCAAAAAAAGAGCCTCCCGCATAATCATCCCTTATTTGTTCTGGACCTGTCTTTACTTTATAGTAAATAGTGGTTTTGCCCTACAAAGTCTTTTAACCCCAAAGTTTTTTTTGTCAATTATTTTAGGGAATGCATCATATCATCTCTACTTTATACCAACCCTTATACTTTTTTATCTCGCATTCCCTTTCCTCCACTTCGCAATAAAAATATTGAAAAATCCTATTGTATTCTCTCTTATCTGGGTATTGGAGTTTGCACTTCTATTTCAGGATTACTATGTCAAACAATGGGATTTTTCGTATGACATAAGAATAGCAATCTTAAGTTTTTCCATGTTCATAACGGGGATGGTAGCAAGCCACTACAAAGATTGGCTTCTTGGTTTTGTAAAAAAGTATTTATACATATTTACCGGAGCATTATTTCTCTTCCCATTTTTTATCTTCTTTCATGTGCAATCAATTACATTAAAGGCGCATACATCCCGATATATATATAATCAATATAGTCCCTTGAATTATCTCTATACGTTGAATTTTTTCTCTCTCTTATTCTATCTTCTCGAAAAAACCCAATTTCGCCGTCGTCTATTTATAGAATTGTCAAAACTATCTTTTTTTGTCTTCTTTATTCACGTCCTCATCCAATCGTTATTGTGGGACAATATAATTGACGGGCTCATTGGAAAATACGAAAGCATTCTTTTGAAAAACTTCCTGTTCGACCCACTATTGTTCGTAATTATCGCAGGCATTTCCTTCGGACTGGCTTATTATGTTCATAAAATACCTTATGCTGATAAAATAACAGGCTAATTATGAAACAAACAATCCGTGCAGATAAACTTCTTTCGTCACTTGGCCTTGCTTCCCGCAGGGGGGTTGAGGAATTTATTAAGAGCCATAAAGTGACCGCCGATGGCATAAAAATTACTGAGCATGGTCAACGAATACCAATTCGTGCCGACATAAAAGTGAACGGTCAAAGCCTGAAAAAAGCAAAAAAAGAATACTATTTACTCAATAAACCCAGAGGCATCATTTCTACCTCATCAGATGAATTCGGAAGAAAAAATGTTGTGTCGCTAATAAAAACAGACACGCGAATATTTCCTGTCGGCAGACTTGACCGAAATACACATGGCCTACTTATTTTGACTAACGATGGTGAACTGACAAATATGCTTATACATCCAAAATACCACCTCCCCAAAACGTATCAGCTGGCAATAAAAGGAAATGTGAACCAAGAACAGCTTAAACAGCTGGAAAACGGAATTCAATTAGAAGATGGGGTGACTGCGCCGGCAAAAGTTGTAATTATTCAAAGGAGGAAAGATGCAACAATTATTGAATTGACAATTTATGAGGGAAAAAAACGTCAAGTAAGAAGAATGTGTGAAGCTTTAAAACTAACTCTTCTCGATCTTCAAAGAATAAAATTTGGCAACCTAACACTTGAAGGATTGAAAGAGGGAGAATATAGGGAACTTGAAGGACGGGAGATTGAAAAGTTAAAACAATTAGTGAAATAATGAGGTTATGGTAAAAGAAATTAAACGTAAATCCTTTATAAAAAAACTTCAGGAATCATTGTCCTCACCTTTTTTTATTCCATATCTCATTCTTTTCTTTGCAACCATTACAATCCCTGTAATTTATCTGGTCTCAACGCATCCTTTAGAAATACGGCAACGAGCTGCGACTATAGCGAGTGGATCGGTCGTTGTGAATACTGATGAAATTTCATTTCAACAAGCTGCAACACAAATAATTCCGCCAACCACTATATACGCAGTTATTACCGTTTTAATAATAATCTCACTTATCTCTTTTGTGTTGCTTTTTGTTTTTTATAAGAAAAGAGATTACTGAGTCTTTTTACGAATTAGGTAATAACGAAGCTTTTTAACTCTCTAAAGATTTGAGATATTTCACATCTATACTTTCAATGCATTGCCGTTTGCTTTTAGCCACTTAATTTGGTTTTTGTAACTTGGATTTTTTGCACGGACTCTATTCCAAAAAAGTGTTTTGTGATTCTTCTCAACCGTATGGACCAATTCATGTATTACGACGTACCGAATTACAAGGAGGGGCGCCATAATGAGTCGCCAATTGAACTGCAATCTGTTGTCGGGGGTACAAGAACCCCATTTAGATCGCGTGTCCGAGAATGAAATTCCATTATATGGCAATTCCATTTCCCTGGAGCATTCCTCCACAAGATTTTTAATAACTTGTTTTGCCTGCTTTATGTACCATTTTTCAAGCATACTGTGACCATTCTTGGCTAGAGCTAGCGGAAAGTGCAATGTACTATCGATTATTTCGATGTGTGGTGAAGGACCAAGCAGCAGAGAATATTCTTTTCCCAAAAATAAGAATTTTTCACCGTTGGCAAATTTTTTAGGCTCTGTTTTGCTTTTAAGAACGTATTCTTGCCTTTCTTTTATCCACTCACTTTTGCTTTTTATAAATGCCTTGATAGCAAATTCCGGAATAAATTTTGGAGCTCTTACTTCTACCTGTCCAGTAGGCAAAATTACAATTGCAATTGATTTTCTATTTTTGCGAACAATCTTGAAGTTTCCAATACCCATACGAGCTATAATATCACTTTCGCAAAATCCTATCGAATCTGAGAAATTTTATTCTTCTGTCTTGAAATGGCGACAGACATGCAGTATTCCGCCTAGTTTTTTTGCCTTAGAAATGCAGGGATTTATAAGACAGGACTTGTTTTTAGCTTCAAATACTTATTACACACTCCTTGAAACAGAAAGTGTTTTTATGTCTTCAAAGTACAAGATGAATTTAGCAGTTTAGAATTCAGAAGTCAATATAATATAAAATCACTCAAAAACCATTAATACGCATTATCAAAGCGGATATATTCCCTGAATAAGTATTTATATTTTTCTCTGTTCGAAGATAGACCTCTTGTGTAATTTTAGGATTTTTGTCTTTAAGATTGAAGGTTAAGTCTGTCCAAAATGTAAGTTGGTTATTCTCAAGTTCCTCTGTAATTTTCTTTATATCTTTATCTGATACATAGGGTTTAACATTTTTTATTAATAGGCCCAACATATTGCTTATACTCCTGGTTCTGATTAGTATAGTTTTGACCTCGCTTTGCTTAACTATTCTTTGAGAAACGTGAAGAGGGTCAATTATTGTTTTCTTTAAATCATATAATTCACCATTTAAATTACCACTGGCTTGTATAATGATATCCTTCTCAATTCTTTTGTTATTAATTTTCTTATCGAGGAAAAAAGGTATATATATAGCAATAAATACGGCTAAAATAAAATTTGCGGTTTCACCCAAAGACATCTCTTTTTTAAAAGTAATATTTGGAATATCATTCAGAAAAGCCCCAGATATTACACCAAAGAGATAAATACATAATATAACTAATAATGTCGTTTTATTAAATCTCACTATTCCTCTGCCTCGTCTATTATTTGCAAAATCGCTTTTATTAATAACGGCTCATCATCAGATTTAAATTCTAGCTTTTTTTTAATCTTTTTTTTGTCTTTAAAATCCTTGACGGTTCTAATAAATACTTCTGATATAAAAGACGATGCGTATCCAAAGGTACCATCAAAATCAATTCTTATTCCTTTATCCTCATCGTCCCAAATTTCGGTTAGTTTAGACTTTAATAAATCTTCATAAAACTGCTCTCCCGAGAAATTACCATCAGTCTTATATCTTGCACCAGGGTAAATACTAAAATCTTCAGCAATTTTTATATCTGTGTAGTTCATAATTACGGAGCTATTTCCCAATAATACATTGTCCCAATGAAATTTTTATTCATTTTCACAATCTTGTCCCCTGTATTATACCCGATTTTAGCAATAATATCATTACTTATGAGTGTAAAATTCTTAATTGTTCCATCTTTTTTAACGAGTTGATAAATGTAATTAAGCCCTTGCCCTCTCCCTCTTAAGTTCTTTGTAGATGTTCTTCTCTCACCTTTAAATATTCTCTCTAAAGTTTCCTTATGTTTATTTGGAATAAACCATTTTAATAGTTCGGCCAGTTTCTTTTTTTTGTACTTATCTTCCAACGAACTAAATATACCTACTCCCAAATCAATAAAACAAAATTTTGTAATTTTTGTGTTAGGCTCTTTGTAAGCAAGAAGCCACCAATTATAAATTTCTTCTTTGTTTATGTAATTAGCATGGTTCAGTGTGTTAGCCATACACTCAATCAAGATTGGATAGAAGTTTTGCTTTTTAAAATCCTCGCTATCAAACGAATGTTTCATAGCCGCCTTACAAACTAAACCTGCCAATTCAGACTCTACTTTTTCCCTTGTTATTCTATGAATCATATCATCAGCAATTTCCCTGCTATAATATTCAGGTACTGAATCTAACATCACAAAATTATAGAAGCCTGACTTCTGGAACATTTCCTTTACTTTTGGGTCTTTTGGCGTATTGCCCTTGAGGGCGGTGTTGTGCGTAAGTTTATCTTCATTAATGAAGGCACATAAATATGTTAGGGTTTCAGGTCCCATTTTTACAATCTTGCTTAAATCAAAATCGACTGGTATATCTGTCGCAAGGGATTTCTTGGCTTTATCAAAATAAGATATCACTTCTGTAGTATTTTCAATTAGTGAAAATGTAGCAGGGGCCTCACAAATTTCCTGCTTAACGTGTTTAGAATCATTTATAAATCTTCTTCCTCTGCCCTGTTTAATTCTATTTGGAAGCCTTTCGTACCGTGCCTTTTTTAGATAAAGTCTTTTACTGACTTCGTATTTAAATATTCTTTCTACCTGTCGTCTTCTAAATTTTGCTTTCTTAATTGACCTCTTCTGCATACCAGGATTATAACATCAATAGCCTGCTTTGAAGCCAAAAATTGCACCCTGCTCAGAATAATTAAGGAGTATTTTTCTTGGAGACAAAATCTATCGGTTTTTCCTAATAAATGCGCCCATCATCTGTAAGCTAATTTTCCTAAATGTCTTTTATAAGTTCTTCTATACGGGGTTTACTTAGTTTAAAGAGTCTCTTATCTACTAAATAGCCATTTTCCATTTGGGTTTTTTGATAATCTTTAAGACCCTCAATTAAAACATCCTTCATTTTATTATTACCCAAATTTGTTAATGCTTCCTTTATCGCCTCTTCATCAGTTGTATATTGCATAAGCTCCATTTCAGTACTCTCAAGAAGTTTAACCCTATCATGTATACCTTGTGCATGATAATATGCTTCCATTTTATTTAGAGCGCCCTGTAGAATAACAATTGGATAAGGCAGAATTGATTCGGGAATACTAATCCCAAAAAGCATTCTAATACCACCCATATGCTCAAGATGTACTCCCCAAACTGATACAATATTTTCAGCCTCTTCTAGCGATAATTTTTCGGCCATACCTTTCAAACGCATATTGTCAAGTTTTTCTGCTCTTTTAGTTAAATCGATGCTCATACTCCTAGATTACATAGAGAAAGTAATACAAAAGAGGTAATCCAATCCATGGTAAAAAAGACGTAATGTAGTACATTGCATTATGCTTCATCAAATTAGGGTCAACTTTTTTCCCATGTTTAATCTCCCATACTAAATCAGGTAGTCTTCCCACCATAATTATTATCGCCACTGCAACCACTCCTATATTCCAAAAATGAAACAACGCATAAAAATACCCAATGATTAATATCAGTGCAAAAACATTAATCCATTTGTCAGCTCGCTGGGATTTTTCAATTTCTTTTTTAATGAATTCGTGTCCTTCGCTTTTTAATTTATCGAGTTCAGGATTTGTAAACAAGCCTCTTACAAGAAGACCCAGTAAATTAACGCTCACATACATTAAAACAAGATAAGCTACTACAGAAATTAATATATTGACAATCATTAATTCAATTATAGCAAATGCTCTTTTTAAATATGTGTGTTTAATTTGAAGCTCTATATCAAACCATATCTCATGACGCAAAATAAATATTCTAAGACATAAAAATGAAGCTAGTTATGCGACATAAAATCAGTTTTGAAGCTAGATAAAAAAATGGAGTGTCTTATAGTTCCACTTTTCACGCTATGAAACCATGCATCACTTTTCCCTTTTACTTCGGCTCGTTTCTCTAAGTATTTTCTTGATTTCGTAGTCAGTTGTATTGAATATCTGCGATATATCAAAAGTCGAATACCCATCTTTTTTCAACTGCTTAATTAACTCTATCCTTTTTCTGATAAAAGATTCTCTTATTCCGTTTTGCTTTTTCCAGTCTTCACCCGCATGCAATCCACTCCAAAAATGTTGATAAGGTGTTTCTGAATATATAGCTGTTAAAAGCTTTTGACCCTTATGATAATCGTAGCCAAATAGTCGAGCTATTACGTTGAATAAATCAAAAATTATCTCCCAAATGTTTCCACCGTTTAATCGACGGTTTATGCTCTCAAGATGAAGTATCAATACATCTTTATGTCTTTGAGTTGTATCGAGTGTGTTAACTTCTTTGATAAACTTCTTAATTGCTTTTCTCAACCATGTTTTAACATATTGCTCATCGTCTGCAAAAGATGCAACAGGACTATCTCCCTTCGGAAACAACATCATCATTAAGTACTCAAAATTGAGCGAGTACAGGTGGTCTGTCGAGATTTTTGCCATATTTAACGACTATTCTAACAAATCGAGTATGATATTTCAGGAAAAAATATATCAATAAAATATAAATGTATATATTTTGTATACAAAGTTTATATAGTTTTTCATCAAAAGACATAAGAGTTTATAATATTTGATAAGAATCAACTAAGTTAATGTCTGTTTCTGATTTATATTTCAAAACTTCTACTAAGTATATATAGGGCCTGGTCGGATTTTCTATTATTAGATTAACCTACTATAGACGAAGTCAATTCTCGGCCATTATAGGTTTTCCTAAAAGTCGCTTTGAAAAAATAGGGAAAAATTCTTGTCGAAAACCTATTTCAGTTTAACTTGAGCCTCACTTTTAAGCAGGTTGTATTCTCCCGTTGCTACTTCGCGTACTCCATTGTTTACGTAAACATGAGGATAGGGTCTTGGGAAAATATTTCCTACACTGGTTACAAAGCTTGCAACCAAATCCTTCTTGTAATCATCAGTTAAGCTATTCCAGAACGATTGAGATACTTGAATCTGTACAAATGCACTGGTCAATGAGCCTTTATATTCTTCTTCTGTTTTTCCACTTGGGTCTTCTGGTGAAAGCTCAATGAATACATTTAACACTGCCCCTTCAGCGGCTTTATCTATTATGCTCTGCATAGCTTCTGCTGCCTGTGCCGCTACATAGTTGTTTCCTTTGTTTTTGTCATATTCCTTGCTTATAACTGGTGTAGATGTAGGTTGTTGTGCCTGCGTTTGTTCTTGGTTTTGTTGGGGAGGGTTTTTCCATGCGTCGTTGAATTTCTGACATTCATCGGGACTTAATTGTATCCATTTCCCGTCTGGCCCAAGACAATCACCTTGCTGAGTAAGCATAGGTGTAGGACTGACACTGCTTACATTCGATTTATTTTTATTTGAAACTACAATTCCCAGTGCAAATACTAGCCAGGTTATTAAAAAAAGAACTGATAAGAATATGAAGATACTTTGTAAAATTTTCCTCTTCCATTCTTTTTTTACTCCTTTTATTGAAGTCCATATAATCACTGCAGTTATTGGCCATAAAATCATAGCAAGTATCATAACAACAGCTTTGGAGAACTTACTTTTTTTCCAATAACTTTTAATCCAGTTTGGGATTTCCATTGTTAAATCTCGGGCTATCAAAAAGCCCCCGTCAGTAGGCCTTTCGGCCCCATGCCCCTTTCGGAAACATGACGTTCAACGCGCCCTGACGAGGGTTCTTTGCGTTGAACGTTTCTCTGCCATGCCTACATTTCTGTAAGTTTAGGCAACTTAATTAAGGTTATTATAGCAAAAAGGCAGATTTATTTTGGCACTTGACACCATACCGCAGTAATGGTATACTAACTCCATGTCATTTATTGCTGGTATTAAGATTGAATTGAAAAGTGCTTCTGCACTTTCTAATTCAAAAACAAAAACCAGTGCCTCCGCGATTAAAAATGATTTCAACAGAAACGTTTTTCCTTTGTATGCTCACGTTTATAACGTTGAGAATTCGTTTATTGCTGTTCCTCCCTCTTGGCTGAAAGAGCTTGCAGAAAAAGCCAAAGAGAATGAACTTGCGACACAAATAGACAATGTGATGCACGAGGCAGTGAAAGAAAAACAAAGAGTTATTGAGGATTTGCGAAAAAAATACCGACAAAAAAAAGACTAGCTAAATAGTAGTTTCGGTAAGTGTTGTTTGGTTCGTTTTAGTGCTTAAAGTTAATACATGAGCATTAAAACGAACCCTTTTTCGTATAAAGACTATGGAAGACGGTCAAACATACAAAATTAGTTTTGAAGGATTAAGAGAAGTGCTTAGGGATAATAATATCTCTCCCACAGCAAGGCTTTTACTTATGAACCTATTGCTATATGCAGGTCTTGACGGGAGATGTTTTCCTAGTAGAAGCACTCTTGCAAAGGATATTGGCGTATCTACGAGACAAAT
The DNA here is from genome assembly GCA_964409875.1 of uncultured Gammaproteobacteria bacterium. Classification (GTDB taxonomy): domain Bacteria; phylum Patescibacteriota; class Microgenomatia; order Levybacterales; family GWA1-39-11; genus JAUSNA01. The sequence goes on along the minus strand of CAYPEN010000003.1, from coordinate 2,001 downwards.
CGGTAATTTGCTAAAAGAGCTCAAAGACAACAGGCTTATTGGTTGGAAAAAGGCAGGTAAACACCCACAACATAATTCATACTACTTCACAGGTTTACTTTATGAATTAGGTCAATTAAGGGTATATGAATAATGTGCAAGGGGAGAAATCAATTTCTGGAGATAGAGAAATAAATTTCACTATCATAGGGAAACTGAGTTCCTACAAATATAATCATTAAATAAACAATTAACTTAGTGCATTAAAAGCATTTAATGCACGTGTAAGAGTATTTATGAATTACAAATATCAGGATTTACAATCTACTAAATCTATTATTAGAACTTCACTTATAAGGAAAGCTACGCTTTTTTCCATATATAAGGATTTAAGAATTAGTCCAAAGTGGGATGTAATTGGTGACTATCCACTCCTACATTTCATAATTCAACAAACTAAGTTGTCTGGAAGAAAAGTTGCTAAAAAAAATGTACTTAAATTGTTAAAAAATACACAAGACGGAGAATTTATAACTCTTCGTCTAGACAGTGAAATTTTAAAGCAAATTTGTGCTTAGAAGTTACGCTATTTTGCGATTTAAGAGGAGAAAAAATGAAAAGTATACATATACCAGTCCTTGCTATAAATCACGTGTTGTTTATTCGTGGATTCACGCGAAGAATTATGACGAACTGAGCACCTTGTGGTTAGAGGCTGTGGAGTTATTCTCAAAATGACTTCCAGGCTAAAATCATAAGATATCAATAGTTATTGATAAACCTTTATTGCCCACACTCAATTTAACATCGAATCTCCCATCTTCATCTAAATGATACTTGTCGATGCCTTCCTTTACTATCCTTAATATTTCTCGGGGGTCTATATTTTTTCTAACCAATGGATGTCTCATGGCCGCCTGTCTTAAAGTCCTATCTGCAAGATGCGCATATACTTCATAAAGGGTTCTAATATCTTTCCAGCCTCCAAGAGAAGCGACCTGTGTTTCTGGAACTCCAGTCTCTAGCATGTGGGTAGCATAAGAATGACGGAAAATATGTGGGTGTACTCTTTTCATCACTCCAGCTTTTTTCGCTCGCCTTTTCAAATCCTGGCTGAAATCTGATGCTCTTACCTGTATTTCTTTAGAGTTGCGAAATACATGGTCATTTGGTTTTCTCCCTTCAATAAGTTTCGCTAGGTCTGATTTTAGAGGGTCAGTAAAATACACACTTCTGTTTTCGTTAGTTTTTGTATTTACAAAAGTTGCTCTTCCAGCACTAATATCAATTCTTTTAACTAAAAGGTTTTCTGCTTCTCCATATCTACAACCAGTTTCTGCCAAAAACATAACTAAAGTTCTGTATCTAAAATCAAGAAAAGACATATCCTTACCATACTGGCTACCATAATCGAGCTTCGTATTGATTATCTTGTCGATTTCCTCAATCGTTAGAATTATTATATCTGGCTTAACTTTCTTAAACGCATTAAACCCATCGAAAAAGTTATAAGGAAAACCTCTATCCTTGCAGTAATCAACCATATGACGAAAGGCAAAATTATATGTATTTAGGGAATTGTTATTAAGCTTCTTTTGCTTTTTAAGATATAGGTAGAATTTTTCAACATTTTCTTTTGACAATTCTTGGGAACCAAACCATTTCTTGATGAGCTTAAACCTACTCATGCAATGTCTGATGCTTTGGTCTGACAAGGCTTGTTTAACGGTGATAAACGACAGAAAATCTTTTTCGTCAAATTCTTGTATTTTCATGCTCTCTTTTGAAGAGCACCTTTAGAAGTCTATCGTGGATTCTTTGCGAAGAATTAGCAGTAGTATATCAAATCTGCTAATCAATGTCAATTACCCATACTTCTCATTATGCTCTCCTCTGAGAAAACATAAAACACTTATGAGTAATAAATATCGAGGCTAATTATTTAATTCTTCTGTCTTAGAAATGCAGGGATGTCAAAGACGGACTCTTCGTCATCGTCTTTTCGTGAAGGTTCTTCTGCTG
>CAYPEN010000002.1:0-407743 GCA_964409875.1 uncultured Gammaproteobacteria bacterium | reverse complement strand
CAGTTTTTCGTTGAATTGCTTTTCTATAAATTCCCATGTTGGGTTTTTTATCTCCACCATTGAAATTAACCCCCAACTCTTCCTCTAATTTCTTGACAAAGCCCTCTTTTTCAGGAAAAATCCCTCCCCTTACAATAATATCGGGCGGCGATACTATTCTTCCCGTTTCCCCTTCAATCTCAACCATGACAATCATGATTCCTTCTTTAGCTATCTTTTGCCTGTCCAAAAGCACGAATTTCTCCATCTCTTCACCTGTTATTTCATCTACATACACAGTGGCAAGGGGAATTTTTGCTCCATATCGGAAGTTATTTTTGTTAAATATTATTTCCTGACCATATTCTGGAAGAACAACATCCTGCTCGTGCATTCCAAGCTCTGTCATAATTTCTTTGAATGCGACCATGTGCCTATAATTTCCCCCAATAGGCATTGCAAATCTGGGGCGGGTGAGAGTTGCGAGAAGCTTTATGTCGTTTTGAGACCCATGCCCCGAGACATGGAATTCATCGGTCATGTCACTATGAATTACCCGGGCTCCTTTTTTGGAAATAATGTCGATAAGGCTATAAATATTAACCTCATTTCCAGGAATCGGGTCCGCCGAAAAAATAACAGTGTCTTTTTTGTCGATACGAAGAGATTTATCATCATCATGCGCGACCCTCACAAGTGCCGATTCCTCCTGCGCCTGACTTCCGGGTATCAAAATCATTACCTTTGTCGGATCCATAGCCATTACTTGCTGCGGTTTTACCTCCATATTTTGAGGCAATTTCATGTATCCCAGCTGCCTTCCTATGTCTCTTGCTTTTGTAAATGACCGTCCGATAAAACAAATTTTCCGGTTGAATCGAAGCGCAACTTCAATCGCTTGGTTCATGCGCGAAATGTTTGACGAATAGGTACTTACAAAAACCCTTCCTTTGGCACGCCGAAATTCCGATTCAAAACTATCTGAAATTTTCCTCTCCGACTTTGAGTGGCCTTCGCGCTCGGCACCCAGTGAATCTGAAAGCAAACACAAAACTCCTTCCTGGCTTGTTGCTGCAATTCCATGAAGGTCAGATGGTTTGTTGTCGGGAGGAGTAAGGTCGAATTTATAATCCGACCCATGGTAAAAATTTCCGACCGGTGTTTTAATAAAGATGTTTGAAGTGTCCATGACGGAGTGTGTAATATGTAAAAACCGCACCATAAACGAGCCCAATCTAAAGTCTTTTTTAAATTTTACTTCCGTGACTCGTCTTGATAATCCAAAGTCTTTCAGTTTTTCATTGGTAAAAGCTGCAGTAAGAGGGGTTGCGTACATCGGAAATTCGGGCAACTGGTCCAGGACAAAGGGAACTCCTCCAATATGGTCCTCGTGTCCATGAGTCAAAAGAAGTCCCACGATTTTTTTCCCTTGTCCGACTAATTTTTTTAGATGTGTAATATCAGGGATCAAAAAATCGACACCCGGCGTTGACGCATCGGGAAAACCCATACCGCAGTCGACGATAAGAATCTCATTCCCGTAAATATAGAGGTACATGTTTTTCGTAACGCTACCGATGCCACCAAGGGGAATAAGGGTTACAGAATTTTGAGGACTATTATCCATATTTAGCTTATTATAACCGAATAAAGATGCTTTCGATATATTCCTTGCTATAAATTTTAAAATTACAATTTTTAATTTTTAAAGATTTATAAACTAGAAATTGATTAAAAATTAAAAATTAATTACCACGTATTTATGAAACTCTTTATATTTTGATTTGTCACAACGAATTTCTGCCCTTGCGGAATTTTCCCAAGCATCATGTAGTAGACCGTTTTTCTCACAATTCCCTGCAAAACTCTTTGAAGGCCCCTGATGCCCGGATCGTACCCCAAAGGACGCACTATTGCCTCCGGCCACACATCATCGGCAATCGCAAAATCATTTGGCGTAAGTCCTGATTCATGCATGACTTTTGGAAGAACATACGTTTTACCAATAACCGTTTTTTCATCGTCAGTGTAGGACGGCATTTGGATAATCTCAAGCCTGTCTACAACCGCGGTTGAGATGTCTTTTGTGTTGTTGGATGTTGCGATAAAAAGCACTTGGGATAGGTCGAAAGGAAAATCAATAAAATGGTCCGTGAATGCTTTGTTCTGTTGTGGGTCCAAAAGCTCGACAAGCACTCCCATGATATCTGAACGTGCCTCCTCACTAACCCTGTCAATTTCATCTAAAAGAATGACAGGATTTGCAGTTCTGGCACGCCTGAGCGCTTTTATCACATAACCGGGTTCCGAATCGGAATAAAGCCGGCTTTTGCCCCGAAGCTGAGAAGCACTCCCCATACCCCCAAAAGGAATCCTTTCAATTTTGCGTCCGAGTGCCTCGGCAATTGAATACGCAATAGTTGTCTTTCCGACTCCGGCAAGCCCGACTAAAGACAAAATTGGTGCACGCGCTATAATATCGCTTCCCTGCTGCCCTGCACGTGCTTTGGTCAAAATCATAACCGATAAAAATTCCAATATTTGTTCCTTCACAGCAGCAAGACCATAATGATTGTGGTCAAGAACTTGTTTTGCATGGTTCAGGTCTAAAATATCCTGTGAATACATTCCCCAAGGAAGAGCTGTTACCCAAGTAATATAACGGGAAATTGTATCGTATTCCGTATAAAAAGACGGCTGATCTTTCACGATTTTAAGCCGCCCCACCTGGGACTTAACCGTCAAAAGCAAATCTTCAGGCAAATGAGAAGCGTTAATAAGACCTTCAAGTTTTGCTATTTGGTCTTCGTTTGTCGGGTTTTGACCACCAGAAGTAGGTCCCCTTTGGGCAGTATCCATACAGAAATTATAGCAGAATAATGAAGTAAGAATTATGAATCAGGAAAAATGAGTTAAGGAATTGACTAAATTAATTACCGGCCATTCTGCATAATCTTAAACTTTAAGTCGACAGTTCGCGCGAAGCTTATGAAAACGAAGTGGAATGAACGCCAGGAAAATTTTGTGTTTGAACGAAGTGAGTTAAAATTTTCAGAGAATGAAACGGAGTTTGGAATACTCAGAGCGCGATTTGTCGGGAGCTTTTGGTTCTTTTCTCGGAAGAAAAGAATAAAAAAACATTTAAGGAACTTTTGGATATTTTTTGAGGGAAAAAAGATTTATCCTCTCCAGTCGTCGCGTCTGCCGCCTTCGTAAGATGGTTTTCGTGGTCCACCTGAAGAACGTCTATCATTGCTTCTTCCGCCAAAATCTCTTCGTGGTCCTCTATCCCCGCCGCTTCTTCCTCCGCCACGGAATCCTCCACCGGAGCGCGGTCCTCCCCTAAATCCTCCACCTGAGCGTCCTCCACGGTCTCCTCCGCGCGAGCCACCCTCAGATCCTTCAGGTCTTTTTGACGGCTTGTCGGCGTCTTCTCCAAACTTCATGGAGAGGTTAATTCTTCCCTGGTCATCAATTTCTTTCACTCTTACTTTTACCTGTTGTCCAATCTCTACTACATCTGCCGGATCGGCAACGTAATCGGTAGACATCTCGGATACATGAACAAGTCCTTCTTTTCCGGGCAAAATCTCAACAAATGCCCCAAAATTAAGCATTCTTTTAACAGTTCCATCATAAACTTCACCCGGTTCTACGTCGTGGGTAAGTCCTTCAACCCATTTTGTGGCTTTCTCAACTGCCTCTTCATCAATTGCCGATATGGAAACCGACCCATCGTCTTCAATATCAACCTGTGCTCCGGTTGAAGCGATAATATTTTTAATAACTTTTCCGCCACTTCCAATGACCCCTCCAATTTTTTCAGGGTCAATTTTAATCATTTTTATTTTTGGAGCGTATGCGCTGACTTCTTTTCTCGTTTCAGGAAGTGCTTTCAGCATGACATCAAGAATTTGCATGCGTGCTTTCTTTGCTCTCTCAAAAACCTCGGCAATCATGTCTATCGTTAATGCGTCAACCTTTACATCCAATTGAATTGCGGTAATGCCATCCTCAGTTCCTGCGACTTTAAAGTCCATGTCCCCTGCAAAATCCTCAAGCCCGATGATGTCGGTCAAAATTTTGTATTTGTCATCCAATGTCATGAGGCCAATTGCAATCCCGGCAACCGGTTTTTTGATAGGTACCCCAGCATCCATAAGAGCCAAAGTTGAACCGCAGGTTGATGCCATGGACGTTGAACCGTTGGATGAGAGCACTTCAGACACGACTCTTATTGCATAAGGGAATTCTTCCTCACTTGGCAAAACAGCCTCAATTGCCCGCTCGGCAAGAGCACCATGTCCAATTTCACGCCTTGACGGACTACCAATTCTTCCGGTCTCACCGACTGAAAATGGCGGGAAAGTATAGTGATGCATGTAGCGCTTTGTTTCTTCTCCTTCAAGCGTTTCGATAAGTTGTCCAAATGCGCTGGAGGCTAGTGTTGCAATTGAAAGTACTTGTGTCTGACCCCGTTGGAAAAGCGCAGAACCATGAACGCGAGGCAAAAAGCTTGCTTTTGCAGAAAGAGGCCTAATTTCATCAATTTTACGTCCGTCAAATCTCTTTTCTTTTTCAACGATATTGACTCGAATTATTTTCTTAAAAACATAATCAACTGCTTCAAAAACCTTCTTTTTGTCAATTTCCTCTCCTTCTTTTACAGTTTTTGTCTCTGCTTCAACAATGATATCGGCTATTTTCTGAAGATCACCTGATACATTTTCCCCCAGCTCTCCTTCGAGCACTTCGACAATATTTTTCTTATAACTTTTTTCAACAAGTTCAACATATTTTTGTTTCTCTGCGTCAGTGGTCAAGGCAATTTTTTCCTCTCCTACCTCTTTTACCAATCCGTTGATGAACCCAACAATTTTTCCATCCCATTCGTTGGCAAGCTTTGCTGCACTAAGCGCTTTATCCTCACCAATTTGATGTGCGCCCGCCTCAACCATAACGGTATTACCCTTATTTGAAGCAGTCAAAACAAAATCAAGATCAATCTCAGTTCCCATATCGGGATTCACGAGTAATTCTTGAGTTTCTTTTGAGACACCTATCCGGACAGCACCGACCGGCCCGTTCCATGGAATTTTTGAAATTGCAATTGCGGCACTCACCGCATTAATTGCGAGAATATCGGGGTCGTTTACTCCGTCTGCGGACAACACATTCACGATAACTTGAACGTCTTTTTTTAACTCTTTAGGGAAAAGCGGACGGATTGAGCGGTCAATGAGACGGCCTGTTAAAACTGCGTCGTCTGAAGGTCTTCCTTCACGCTTTACCCAACGGGAACCTTTAATTTTGCCTCCGGCATACAAATGCTCTACGTATTCAACGGAAAGTGGGAAATAATCAAGCGTCGTGTCGTTTCTTCCCATTGTGACGGTTGCCAATACAACCGTATCTCCCATCCGTGCAAGAACAGAGGAAGTCGCAAGCTGTGCAAGCGTCCCTGTTTCAAATGTAATTTGTTTACCGTTAAGGTCTAACGTTTTTGAGAAAACTTTTTGTGACATTTTATTAATTTATTTTTTTGCTCCCCCAACAACCAACAAGTAATTGTAGTTAGAAACGAGTTTTTAAACTCACTTGGCGAGGCCAACTTTTTTCCCGATCCCATCGGCTCGGTTCTTATCAACTTTCATTAAAAAGTTAAACAGCCTTCTTCTCTTTGATAACATATTTAGAAGTCCACGTCTACTATGAAAATCTTTTTGATGAATTTTCAAGTGGTCGGTCAATTTTTGGATCTTGTGAGTAAGAAGTGCAATCTGCACTTCAGGTGATCCGGTATCCCCGTCAATAACGGCATTATCTTTTATAATTACTTCTTTTTCTTCGCGTCGTAATGGCATATTTATAACAAGGTTGTCTTTTGCAAACCCCGTAGATACGTATTCTAGCAAAACTGAGGCAAAATTACAACAGTTACCGTTCTAATCGTATTTCTAATTATTGTTCTTGGAGCTTTTGAAGACTTTGGGCATCAGCCAATCATCTGGAATCTCTTCATTGTTTTGGTTCTCAAATGATGGCTCTTGAGGCATTCTTGTATCCTCAACCGGTTGCTGACTCTGCATACTAGGCTCATTTACTAATTGGGCATCCTCGACTCTATCTTGAGGCTCATAAGACGGGCGTGTTTCCCTCATAATCTTCTCACGGATATCTTGGGTTCTCTGAGGCTCATTTCCTGCGAATTGCTGACTCATGCGTGGAGGGTTTTGAGGCTGAGGCGCTCTCATCTGGTTATCCCGTCTACTCTCTTGTTGTTGATTTTGTCCTCGGTTATTCTGCATATGCATTGCCGGAAAATCGGTATCATTCACCCTTTGAGAATCAAAGGTCGAACTCCTTTGAGAATCAAAAGTCGAACCCCTTTGAGAGCTGAAGGACGCACCACGCTGTCTTCCATGTTGGGGATTCCTTTGTTGCTCTCCCCTATTCCTATCCTGGTTCTGTTGTGAGCGTTGCGGATTCATACCTTGTTCCCGCCTTCCTTGTTGTTCCTCCAATTTTCTCTGTGCTCCATGGTACATAGCCGCAGAAGCTGCCTCAAATGCAAGTGGAGAAGTATTTTGTTTTGTGAAATTTCTGGTAGCGAACAAAACCCCATCTAAAATGTTTTGCGCAATATCCATATCCATTGGAAATTGTAGGTCTTTGAGAACTTTACCTACAATTTCAGAAAGAGATGAAAAGCTTTCATCGACAAGTACTACGTCGCCAAAGCGTGTATTCCCCGGATAATTGTCGATATTGACTATCTTTGAGCTATTGGTGTCGATTATTCCATTCAATTCATCAGGTGTCCCCACCCCAAAAGTAATTACAGCCTCTGGCGCGCCGCCTTCCCATATGAGCTTTACATCATTTACATCAAATGGGGTGATGCTTCTGTCTGGTGCTGCAGTCAAATGAAAATTGATGGTATTTGGAGCCTCAGTAAAAAGCACTTTCTCGACTTCACCTTTTACATATGGAAGAGAAACGATAAGTTTTCCGGTATTGCCAACAAAACCGTCTTTAATTTTATCAACACCAACTAAATTTGAGATTTCAACGGTCGGTTGTTTTTTTGAGATGATTTGCACTTTTTTACCTGCCTGGGTAAGCGAGAGATACAGTGCAAGGGCAGAGGATACAGTATCAAGATTCTGATGAAGACCTATTATGATGCCCAATTCGTTACTTTGGTCGAGAAAATCCCTTAATGCATTGATTTCCTGCGTAATTGTCGGATTCATAAAAAACTTAGGCTCAAACTATAAAATGAGGACTAAGAACACGATATTACCATATCACCTATAGTAAAGTCAACTTGCGGGTCAATCATAATACCGCATTCATTCCCTTTTCCTACCTCTTTCACATCTTTTTTGCTTTGTTTGAGGCTGACTATTTTTGTTTCGGGTGTTTCATCTTCGCCCCGGGTAATGATTATTTTATCGTTCAGTGCAAGTCTCCCCTCCTGCACCCTCACACCCAATATCTGACCTTCATTTCCTTCAAAAACGGCAAGAATCTGCGCCTTTCCATTAATTTTTCTTTTAGCTCTCTCACGGATAAGCTCAACCGCATCTTTCAATTCGTCCAACATATTATAGATAATATTATATGTCCTATAGAATGTTTTTTGGGAATCCGCAAGAACTTTCGCCTGTTTTTCTATATCGACATTGAACCCGACAATAATTGCGTTAAAATCCCGGGCCATCAATACATCAGATACGGAAATTTCTCCGCGCCCCTCATATACAACTTCCACGTCCTCGGGAAGGGCTTGCAAAACAGCCTCAAATTCACCGCTTGTTTGTGTCTTTACAACTACCGGCAACTTCTCATTTACTTTTGCCGTAAGTATTTTCATGAGATCAGCAGCTGAATGAGTTGTTAATGCAGTCTGTTTTGCCGGTGTGGTAGTTGCCGTCGTGTTAAGAATGCTTCCCGCGGGAAGTACTTCGGAAAAACCCAGAACCTCAACTGCCTCACCCGGTGTTGCCTCTTTAATTTGTTGGCCAAGAGGGTTGATAAGCGCCCGTACCTTACCCGCTTCTTTGTGTTCTGTAAAAACCTTATCTCCTACCTTCAAAACACCACTCTTAACGACAATAGAAGCCAAAATTCCCCGTCTTTTATCTAACTTTGCCTCAATAACAATACCCAAAAATTCAGACTCCGTACGCTTTTCAATTTCCGACAGATCATACACAATAACGATAAGGTCAAGAAGGTCTGCTATTTTGTCACCGGTTTTTGCGCTTACACCAATATAAGGCACATTTCCGCCCAACCCTTCCAAAAGAACATTTTCTTTTGCAAGCTCTTGTTTTACCTTTTCGATATTGGCACCCGGCGCATCGGTTTTTGTGATGACAACAATAAAGGGAAGACCGGAGGCGAGGATTTTCTCAATAGATTCTTTGGTTTGAGGCTTTACTCCGTCATCTGCTGCAACAACCAACAGTACAATGTCGGAAGCGGATACCCCATGTGAGCGCATATTGGAAAAAGCTTCGTGACCGGGTGTATCAATAAAAGTTATAAACCGATTCTTACCTTCGTGGGTTACTTCTATTTTCGAAGCCCCGATTGCCTGGGTGATACCTCCCGCTTCACGAGTTGCAATATTACTCTTTCTGATAGCATCAAGGAGAGTTGTTTTTCCGTGGTCAACGTGACCTAGAACTGATACGACAGGAGGATACTTTTTGTTGATATCTGTTGTTTTTTCCATAATGTAAAGGTAATGGCTTTCATGTTACGCTTGGGCCTCAGACGCCTCTTCGGCCGGAGCATCGGTACCTTCAACTTCAATGCTGTAACCTGTCAATTTTGACGCAAGTCTTACATTCTGCCCCTCTTTTCCTATGATAAGCGGCAATTCCTCTTTTGGAGCTTTGACCGTTGCAACTTTTTCTTTCTCATTCAGTTCAATTGTGAGATTTTTGGCTGGAGAAAGGGCGTTTGCGATGAAACGGCTACTATCATTATTCCATTGAATAACGTCAATCTTTTCGAGCCCGTCTACTGCATCAATCACTGCTTGAATTCTGACACCTTTTTGACCGACGCATGAGCCTACAGGATCAATGCCTGATTGGTCTGATGAGACTGCAATTTTAGCTCTAGAGCCCGGCTCTCTCACAATTTCCTTAACAACTACACTTCCGGCTGCAACTTCAGGAACTTCCCGTCTCAAAAGCCCTTCCAAAAGTCCCGGATGGGTGCGGGAGACGATAATCTCGCGTCCGCGCTTTTCATCCTCTGCAATTTCAACGATATAAACGGATATTTTCTTATTGAGATAGTAATTCTCATTTTGAATTCTGTGTTGTGGAGGAATAATAGCCTCAGCTTTGCCGATATCAACGACAATTGCACTTCCGGCAAAACGTAAAATCATACCATTCACAACTGTCCCAATCCTTTTTGTGTATTCGGACATGATGGCATCCTTTTCCCTTTCGCGGATTTTTTGGAGCAGAACCTGCTTTGCTGTCTGGGTTGCAATGCGTCCAAAACCGGGAGGCGTTACGTCTTTTCCCTCGTACATGATTTTTGTTTCACCGGTATTTGAGTTTATCTCAGCTGAATATTTTTCGGCTTCACCCTCCACTTCTTCGGTATCGGGTCTTGAGGGGACATGGTCTTTCTTGTAGGCCGCGAGTATTGCACTCTTGATACTCTCAAGAATTATTTCAGGGTCAACGCCCCTTTCAGTTGCGATTTGGTTGAGGGCGAGAGCGAACTCGCTTCTTTGTATTGCCGGCATATTCAAAAAACGGTGGGTAGCCTTACACTCCCACCGACACTTTAATTACTGGTATTTTAACAGAAATTGAGCCCCAAAGTCAAGGTAAAAGCCTCAAAAAGAACACTAAATACATCAATTGCGATACAAAAATATCAGTTCTTACAATTGATATCGTTAATGTCACAAATATACATTTTGTCCGTATTGACAGATATGGACTGGCTATTCATATAATAGCTCTAATCTAAATTCTTCTTGCCCCTGAATTTATTCTGGAATTTACCAAATCGAACCTGCCCATGAGAGTTACAAATTGCGCATATCAACCCTAAGCAGTCGCGAAGGGTTTTTTTGTGCTTTCAAAACGTAAATCGCGTTTTGGCAGGCTTTTTTCAAGGAGAGGAGGTGAAATATATGAATATCAAACAAAAATTGACATCAGCAATAGTACTCGGTTCAATGGTGGCGGCTGTAGTAGCCCCGGCATCATTTGCCGCAACAAATACTGTTGCTATATCTGGAACAGGAGCTTTCTCCTACAACAAGATTAAGGTTGTTAATCTTTCAAGCACTTCCGTAACACAAGTGAATGGAACAACTGCTATTACCGGTGTTAATGCCGGAAGCAATACAGGCGGAAATAAGTCCAGTTTTAATGTAGGCGGAACTAACACAGTAACTTCCGGAACAGCTACAACTTCAGTAGGAGTAACTGTTGGCGGAAGCACCAATACAAATACTGGTTCTTCCTGCGGATGTGGAGCTAATAACTCTACAAATACAGCCGGGATCTCGGGTACTGGAGCTTTCTCCTACAACAAGATAGTAGTTGTCAACGGCAGCACTAACACTGTTGAACAAGGCAATGAAACTGTTGCAGTGACTCAGGTAAATGCAAGCTCAGATACAGGAGGAAATAGCTCTAGCTTCAATGTTGGATCTGGAAGCAGCATTACATCTGGAACAGCTACAACTGGCGTGAGTGTAATGGTAGGCGGTTCATCAAATACCAACACACAAACACCATAACTAAAAATTTTCTTGCAAGAATTTTCAAACCCCCTCCCTCGCGAGGGGGTTTGTTTTTGGGAAAAATACAATTGTTCAAAATGGTTTTGCAAAAACCAGTAGACGCTGCAAAGACGTCCCCACCGGCACGCACGTTTGAAGAATTAATATATTCCCTTGCGAATTTTTTAAATAACTAACTTCATTTGGCCACACCGTTTTCTCATCAGTGACTTTATAGTTATACACTTTCCCGTCTTTTCTGATAATTATTCTATCCCCCTTTTTCACAAAAGGCAGCTTGAAAAAAGCCGTGTTGTAGCGTGTTATTCTCCATGGAACGTCTGAGGAATGAGCAAATAGGTATATCGTTCCCTTTTGGCCCGGCAAACTTGTTCCCTTTGCATGCGCAACCCCGTTTTTCAGCTTCTCAAGATATTCATTGGGGTTAAAAGGGTCAACATTGGCTATGACCGGCGAAAAAACGTTAATTGAAGGAATTTCCACTGAAAACTCGATCTTTGCTTTTTGAGAAGCGCTAAAATGTGGAGGAAAAAGAAATTCTTTCGCAAGCGGGTAATAAATTAACAGCAACCCTAAAAGGGAAACTGCGATTAATATATTACCAAACCATATTTGCACCTTTCTGCTCATACCCGTATTCTACCACCTTCAAACCATCAAAAAACCCCTTTCGGGGTTAATGGTTAAAAGAGCTACCGGTTAGACGGTAGGTGGTGCGTTGGCAGCATTGAAACGCAAGTACAGCCCTGAAAGGAACATGAAGAAGAGAATAAGCGTTGCAATAAGCATGTATGGGATGGTTACACCGGTTGCAGGGAGCGTATTTCCGGCTGCAGGCCCTGATGAACCATTACTTGAGCCTGAGGAACTTCCACTTGCACCCTGAACAGTTGAACTTCCGGGATTTGTCGACGGTGGGTTTCCTCCCCCGTTATTCTCTCCTCCTCCCGGATTGTTGCTGGGGCAGTTGCATGATACCTCGGTCAAATTACTGTTGATATTCTCGTTATTAATTTTTACCTTACTTACTATTCCGCCAGTGATAATAACCGAATCCCCCACATTTCCCAATGTTTTGTTACCACCAGTATTTAGGTCGTGCTCTACGTTATTTGTTATGTCAGCGGTGTTATTGTTAGTGATAATAACGCTTGTATTGTCTGCAACTATTGCGTTATTGAAAGAGCCTTCTCCATTTCCTGCAATAATGATTGAATTATCGTTGTTGGTGGATACCGTTCCTTTGTACTGACTATTGTTAATATTTTTGTTATTTACATCCGTTGATGCATAAATGCTACCGGTCATGATAGTCGAGGAACCATTATTGTATGAAGCAGTGTTATTCCCAGTATTTCCGTTAACGTGTATATTATTGGAAATTATTGCGGTATTGTTCTGAGATATAAATGTAGTAGTTGTGTCGGTTGATGTAATGGTATTTGTTGAACCTGCCCCGTTACCGGAAATCTTTGTAGTTGATGATGTATCACAGCCACATGAAGAGAGGTTAGCCGAATTCGTATTGATATTCTGGTTGGCGACAGTTGTTGTTGAGGAAGTGTCTCCTGTCTTTATTGTAGAATCTCCATTGTTGCTTGTTGTTGAATTATTACCTGAATTAGCCGTTGAATTCACGTTGTTGTCAACGTTTGCAGTATTGTTTTGAGAAACCGTGGTTGTATTTGAGCTCTGTACTTGAACTTGATTTGAAGAATCACTTCCGTTACCGGAAATTACAATCTCTTCTGCCTTAACTTTTGAAGTTATTCCGAAATTTAAAAGTAGGCAGATTATAAAAATAATCGCCTTTTTGATCATAATAAGCTAACAGTTAATATTCGCTTTTTAATTTCAATATTGTGTGTTACTACTGACATAGAATTATAAGAACAAGTGAATTCCTCTCAATGCCAATGTCTTTACCGGCACGAATGACTTCTTAATAAGCATACCCATAACTGCCATTGGGAGCATGAGCAATATCCATGCGAGATTAATGTTGATTGTCTTATGTGCTACTGCTGCTGAACCGTCTTGCCCTACGCTTTTTGCAACAGTAGCATCAGAGTTGGTTCCGCCGCCGGTCGATGTACCCTTTACACTGCCGGTTCCGAAGAAATTGTTGTTGCCGGAGTTGGTGACGGTGGTTGTAGAAGCAGCATTTGTCTTCGTGTTATTGCCAGTAGCGCCAGACACAAGAGATGAACCGTTATTGTTATTGGTGTTATTTGCATTGTTTTGGTTGTTATTGCCTCCATTATTATTATTGTTGTTTTGTGCGGTGTTGTGATTCTGTTTTTGTTGTCCGGGGGCAACAAAGTCCCCAAGCCAACTTCCGAAGACATTGACAACCGTTACAACTAGCTTGCCGCCGCCTGAGATATTGTTGTTGACAAAATTAACGATGTTGGCAATAACCTGAGCGTCACCGGTCTTAATATTTGAATTTCCGCCCGTGTTATAACTTGCTTTATTCCCACCAGTGTTGGCTGAAAGATTGACATTGTTCTCAATCTTGGCATTGTTGGTTTGAGTCAAAGTATTTGTGTTAGTCGTGTTGGAATTTGCTGTATTTGTCGACCCTGTTCCATTACCTGAGTTGCTAACTGCTGTTACTTCTCCCGTATTAGGATCTACTTCAAATTCTGTGCCGGCACTTCCTGCCATGGTTGCACCGTCAGGTGAGCCGACGATTTTACCGATCCATTTTCCTGCTTGGTTGACGATAACCAACCACCATGTCCCGCCATTGATATTTGTATTGGCAACATTGAGGACATTTGCAACAACATTTGAGGAACCTGTGGTGACACCCGAATTGCCGTCCGTATTGTAACTTGAACTATTGTCACCGGTCGTTCCACTTATGTTGAGGTTGTTATCAATTTGCGCAGTGTTTGCTTGCGTTGTTGTATTAGTGTTTGTCGTGTTGCCATTTGCGGTGTTCTTTGAACCGTCTCCATTCCCGGTATTTGCAGTCGATTGCGAGCCGTTGCAGCTATTGCACAAAAGCGCATCGATGGTTGATTGCGGAAGGATGATATCTCCTACCAAATTTCCATATACATTAACGACATTATAGAGGACATTACCGGCTACATTGTTGTTAGCCATGGTTAGTACGTTTGCCGAAACATTTGCATTCCCAGTCGTGACCGAAGAGTCTCCACCGGTATTAAAACTTGTCGCATTATCACCTGAATTTGCGTTCAGATTAAGAGTGCTTCCAATGACTGCGTCATTTGTCTGACCGGTTGTTGAAGTGTTAGTGGTATTATTGTTGGCTGTATTAGTAGAATTTGCTCCATTATTCGAATTTGCCGTTTGATTGGTCGCACCACATCCATTGGTGCATGTACTTGATGCGTTCCCGGGAGAAAGAACGATATCTCCTGTGTGGTTATCCGCTACATTAAATGTCGCAACCGCTACACCGTCAACATTGGTGTTAACGGCCGTTATAACCGTTCCGGAGACGTTGGAATCTCCCGTTGTGATTGATGAGTCTCCCACATTTAATGAAGCGTTATTGTGTCCCGTATTTGACCCTTGGGTTAGATTGTTGCCAACATTTGCGCTGTTTGCCTGGGATGTGGTTGCCGAGTTAGTGTTATTTGCCGTTGCGCTGTTATTAGAGCCTGCGCCGTTAGAAGAATTTCCAACCGTTGCGCTTCCACCGCTACATGTGTTACACCCGGAAGTTGAAGCATTAGTGTTGCCGGTTGTGACAAGCGTTGAATCGTTGGTTGCGCTTCCGGTATTAATAGCAGTATCCCCAACATTTCCAACTGAGCTCGTACCCTGCTGTGAGTTGTTGGTGGCTGTAGGCGATGACGCGTTTGGGCCCGTGGGGGCTGTTGGTGCAGTTGGAGCCGTTGGCGGTGTTGGTGCTGAGGGCGCAGTTGGAGCAGTAGGCGGTGTTGGCTGACTGGGAGGAGTCGGTTGGCTTGGTGGCGTAGGTTGACTTGGAGGCGTTGGAGCTTCAGGTGCAGTTGGAGCTGCGGGTGCAGTTGGAGCAGTTGGAGCTTCTGGAGGAACAGGAGGTGTTGGCGCGTCCTCTGCAAGGACTGCTGCAGGAACTGCTAATTTTCCGACAAATATAACAAGTATGAGTGATAGGGACAGTAATTGTTTAATTTTTCTTATATTCATAAATCTTAATTCTTACCTCTTAAATCTATTTGTTAATTTTTGTTGGAACTTGTAGGGTGTTTCTGTCGAAGTGCTAACAAAAGCACCCTACGCGTTCCTATATCAAACTTACATTGACAAACCGAAGTATGCCATCAAAGCTTGAATGCTGAAAGAGAATCCGAGTGTATTTCCACCTGGAAGGGGAAGTACAACTGGAGTGCTTCCAGCAACGTTGACGTTGCCAGAATTGCTTACACCAGTAACGTTGGTTGCAGGTCCAGTTACAATAGCTGGATCATTCGCCATAGTTACAGATCCGGTGTTAAGATTTGCATCGTTCCATCCGGTAAATGCGTCAGCATCAACATTGTTTCCAAGATTGGAAACGTTACCCTGACCCAAAGTGTTAGCATTAGCAAGTGTCAAAACGATTCCGTTAGGATCGATGAACCCTGGATACACATGCTCTCCACCGAGGAGAGGATTTGCACCGTTTCCAACGATCTTTGCGGTGACATCGGTAACGCAACCGCAGTCGAGGTTAGCTGAATTAAAGTTAACCATGTTATCTACCATTGCTTTAGCCGTAGCCATTCCGGTTGCGATTACAACATCGCCTCCGGTATTGAATTTTGCATCGTTTCCGCCGGTCTTAGCATCGGAGTCAACATTATTTGTAATGTTAGCTGTGTTGCCTTGAGAGACGTAGTTAGAATTGGTGAGGCCTGCAGTAATCCAATTATTGCTGCCTGCGCCATTTCCTTCAATTACGAAAGATGCAGAATGTCCGGTTGCTCCTGCAAGTGCTGATCCTCCAACATTTGCAACATTTGCATTTGCTGTAGTCTTAACATTTGAGGTTGAGCTAGCCGCTCCGGTAACAACAGTTGTTGTCCCTCCGGTGTTGAGGTTAGCATCATTTCCGCCGGTTTTAGCATCTGAAGTAACGTTATTTGTAACGTTGGCAACGTTGTTTTGTCCCAAAGTCGTTGCATTAACATCAGTTAATTTAACTTGATTGAGGCTCAAAGCTCCGTTTCCATCGATTTTAACGTTTGTGTCAGAACCACAATTGCATCCGCTAACCTGTGCAGCATTGCTGTTAAGGTTGTTGGCTACAGTTGTATTTGATGTAGCAGCACCGGTTTGAACTGTTACATTCCCTCCAGTGTTGAAGTTAGCATCATTACCACCTGTGCTTGCGTTTGAGGTAACGTTGTTAGTGACGTTTGCTGTATTGTTCTGAGAAACGGTTGTTGTGTTAGTTTGAGTAACAGTAGCTGCATTATTAGATCCAGCGCCGTTTCCAGAGATTGTGATTGTAGTTTCCGCGAGTGCTGGAGTTGCTACGCTTACGAGTAGACTTCCTGCTGCGAGAACTGAGAAAATTTGCTTTTTGAAATTTGTCATATTTATTTCACCTCCTTCGTTAGAAAGATTTCTCTATTAAGAGAACACTTCGTTTCCCCGCCTAGACTCGAAAGTCGAGGCTGGTCCCGCCTAGTTTTATTTCCGGTAGCCCCAAGAAACAAAAAAAACGGAGACTTCCGCACACAATTATGTCTTGTGTGAAGAAGCCTCCGTTTGCGGTCAGCTTTGTCCGTCTTCTATGAAACGGACTCTTACAAAGTAACTAACTTATATACTAAAGAAATATTGCTGTCAAGACCTAAATTGCTTGATATAGCCGTTTATTTCACAACTCCTACCAAACTCTAAAATTACCGGATCTTAACAGAATTTCTCTGTATCGTTGTTTGTGTTTGCGAACTATGAGAGTGACTTATGCTTTGCACGTGCGTTGACACACTTCCCTCTTCCTTTTCTATCTCAACACTCGTTTTGTGGATATTTCTAACGGTTATTTGGGTGATGACTTTGTTCTGGATAAATATTTCTATGCTTCCGTATTTGACGCTCTCCAAGGCTGCTGTAATTTCTGAAAGTAGATGATTCGGAATTTGATTCGTCTTTGCCATAATCCGTAGGGCTTCCTATATACCTATATAAATAATAGGTTGAGATTTTCTTAAATTAGTACTTAAAGTTAAGGTCAATGTTTTGCTTTGTCCCGTCAATTTCTCCAACCTTAAGTTTCACCGTCTTTCTTGCGTCCTTCTCATCAATTGCCACTCCAACTCTGGTGAATTTTGTTGATATTGCCTGAACTTCAACTGGATCGTTGTGGATGTCAGGTGCCAATTGTTCATTCGCATCGCTTGCTGTAATAAGTCTTATGTAGTCACGTGTATTCAATTGAATGGTCTTCTTCAAATTGTTAGTAATTTTAAGGTTAAGGATAAGAAACACCCTCCCGTTAACAGCCGTTGCCCTTTGTCCCTGGACAATTATTTGCTTCTGAAGCGCTGCTGATTGGATAACGTAATCAAAGTTACCAACTACAGTTCCTTTATCGTCTTTTAATGGAAAAGAGAATTTCTTATCCAAATTGATAGTTGCAAGTGCGTCAGGAGCGGCAACATTATTGGTAGCAGTTGCGGGCTGACTCTTTGCATCAGGAAGGGAACGGATAAGACTTACTAATATTCCTAAAACAACTACTCCAACTATTACCGGTACGATAATTTTTAGATATTTTTTATCAAATTTAACGTTTCTCATTTTTTTGAAATTCATTCTTTCGGCCCTTGAGGAGGCAAGTTCACTAGCATTTGCTACCCCTTTATTTATAGGATTGTATATGTTTGAAAATAAAACCGTTGCCGAAGATTTTAATCTTTTAATTGCTTCAGAAAGATTAAAGCTCGGAAGAGTTATGGTAAGCTCTAATTTTTTTGAATTTGCAATAGATGATGAATGTACTGCCATTTTTTGTAAAAAAAATACCCCGATGTACGGGGCAGTTATATTCAGGGATATTAGCAAATGGTACAAACTGTGTCAAGTGGCTTTTTGATAATAATTGCATAAAAACAGTTTACGGATAATTTGCAAGGCTCTTCTGAATCTATTGTAATAATTGTGTAAAAGCGACAGTTCCAATTTCAAAGAATATCACGCTATAATGAACAAAAGATATAAATGTGCTTCATATCAATTACTTTTTGATAAGAAAAGACGGATAATATGACTATGACACTATCGATAAAAGGAATATCTCATACGTTTACCAATTTTATTTCGTGGTTCAAAAATTTGTCACTTAAGAAAAAAATATTTTTTGTAGGCATTGCAGCAGTTATCCTTATAATTGCGCTTACAAAAATCAGTCAACTCAATCAACCTCCTCCTTATACGACCCAGAAAGTACAGAAGGCAGACATCGTAGAAACGGTAAGTGAAACAGGAAACATTATCTCTGGAGGAAATGCTAATGTGTATTCACCAACAAATGGAGTAATAACAGAAGTATTTGTTTCGAATGGGACTACTGTTAACAAAGGCCAAGAACTCTTTTCGGTCGAAAGTAGCGCTACTCAACAAGAGGCGCAAAGTGCTTATGCAAATTACCTTGCAGCCAAGTCATCGCTTGATGTAGCCCTTTCGATGCAAGATTCACTTCGAGCGGATATGTTTGCAAAATGGAAGAGCTACCTAGACTTAGCTACCAATTCAACTTATGAAAACGGTGATGATACACCTAACACAGCCAATAGAACATCCGCTGAATTTCATGTCGCCGAAGACACTTGGCATGCAGCTGAGAAAAAATATAAAGACCAAGATACCGCTATTGCCCAGGCACAAGCTGCAGCGAACTCTACATGGCTTCTCTATCAAGCAACCCAAAACTCAACGGTAAAAGCGCCTATCCCAGGAACAGTATCAAATTTATCAGTAACAGAAGGCAGTCCGGTGTCTATTAATACTGCTATTACGCCACAAACCCCGGTTCTTGCCATTACAAAAGAGCTAACGTATGAGGCGGTAATTCCACTGAGCGAAACGGATATCGCAAAAGTTCGTCCTGGACAAAAAGCCAAAATTAATATTGATGCGGTGAATAACAAGTCGTACAAAGGTGTAGTTGAAAGGACAGATGCTATCGGAACTAGGAGTCAGGGAATAGTCACTTACAACGTATACTTAAAACTGCTTGATGCAGATGAAAATATCCGTCAGGGGATGAGCATGGATGCAGAGATTACTACCAAAGAATTGAAAAATGC
Organism: uncultured Gammaproteobacteria bacterium; assembly: GCA_964409875.1. Lineage (GTDB taxonomy): Bacteria > Patescibacteriota > Microgenomatia > Levybacterales > GWA1-39-11 > JAUSNA01. The sequence goes on along the minus strand of CAYPEN010000002.1, from coordinate 388,699 downwards.
GCTCAGTGTTCCTAATTCCTCAGTCAAACCCTATCAAGGAGGTAGAGCGGTTAGGGTTCCGGGGAAGAAAAAAGGTGAGGTTATCTATGTACCGGTAGAAGTCGGTGTACGAAGCAAAAATCGCACACAAATTCTCAATGGCTTATCCGAAGGCCAAGTTGTAATAACTACTCTCTCTAATGAGCAAATAAAAAGGCCCGGCCTGTTTGGAAACTAATAATGTCAGCACATGTACCAATTATTGAATTTAGAAACGTCACAAAAAATTACCCGCTCGGATCAGGAGAAGAATACCATGCCCTTAGAGGGATAACACTTACGGTTGTTAAAGGAGAATTTGTGGCGATAATGGGACCATCCGGAAGTGGGAAATCTACGCTGATGCATATAATGGGAGCCCTTGATAACCCTACATCCGGAAAATATTTATTTCAGGGAAAAGATATTTCAAGTTATACGGAAGACCAACTCGCAGAAATCCGCAATAAGCAAATTGGGTTTGTTTTCCAAAGTTTTAACCTTCTTCCAAGAACCAGTGTTCTTAATAATGTCGAAAGGCCAATGATGTATGGAGGTGTACCCCAGAAGGAACGTGAAAAAAGGGCAATGGAATCTCTTCAACTTGTAGGAATTTCTGAAAAAGCCAACAATCTCTCAAACCAAATTTCGGGAGGACAAATACAGCGCGTTGCAATTGCAAGAGCTCTCGTTATGAACCCAGCCATCATTCTTGCTGACGAACCCACCGGAAATTTGGATAGTAAAACTTCCCATGAAATAATAAATTTTATACAGCAGCTAAATGAAAGCGGAAGGACAATTGTTATGATTACCCACGACCAGGATATCGCTGACCATGCAAAAAGGATAGTAAGAATTAAAGACGGTATGATTCTTTCTGACACAAAAACATAGTATGGAATACAAAGAAATAGCAAAAAATGCAATCCAGGCTCTGCGCAATAATAAATTAAGAACATCCTTAACGATGCTTGGAATAATCATCGGGATAACGGCTGTTATCCTTATCTACTCTATCGGCCAAGGTGCTGTCGCATTTGTTACGAATGAATTGGCATCATTTGGTACAGATTATTTTCAAATAAATCCGGGGACGAGCCAAATCAGTACATTTGCAGGCTCGAAAGCCCTTACATTTGATGATCTTGAAGCAATCAGAAATGACGCATCATTAACCAATGTTAAGAGTGTTGCACCATTTGAAATGACCTCAGTGAAAGTTTCTGCAAATGGAGTCGAAAAAGATCTTCTGATTTATGGAACAACTCATGAAACACTGGATATCTTAAGACCTAATATTACCGATGGCGAATTCCTGACTGAAGAACAGGAACAAACTTCTGAAAAAGTAGCAGTCCTCGGGAAAGACGCAGCAGAGACATTTTTCGGTAAAGACTCAAGCGCGGTCGGTGAAACAATCAAAATAAATAACAAAACGTTCCGGGTTACAGGAATTCTATCGTCTTCGAGTGCATTAGCCGGAGGGTTTATCAATAACACACTTTTTATCCCCATCAATGTTGTCGCAAATGATATTGTTGGAGAGGAAAAATTGCAGGAAATTGACGTAAGTGTTCACGACCAAAATTCAATAAACCAAACTATCGACGATATCGAAAACCTTTTGAGAGATAAGCATAATCTAAAAGAAGGGGATGAAAATGATTTCAGGATATCCAGCGCTCAAGATATATTATCAACCGTAAACACAATTACCAGTCTTCTTACCACCATGATTGCTGCTATATCGGGAATTTCACTTATCGTCGGAGGTGTCGGAGTCATGAATATAATGCTTGTATCCGTCACGGAACGAACAAAAGAAATCGGACTCTTGAAAGCAATCGGTGCAAAACAGAAAGATATAATGACACAATTTCTCATGGAATCTGTTGTTATGACTCTTATCGGTGGTATCGTAGGAATATTGCTTGGTATCGGAGGTGCATTTGTTGCATCTTTAGTGGCCCACATTCCATTTGTTATAAGTATCCCCGCAGTGTTAATAGCCGTAGGAGTGTCTACCGTCGTGGGACTAGCCTTCGGTCTTTATCCTGCAAGACGCGCAGCAAAATTATCTCCTATCGATGCGCTCCGGTATGAGTAGTACATCTTTCCTGTTAACGGATAGCATTTGTTGCTATTGGAGCTCAAAAATGGTACAATCCGTAGCTCCATGGCAACAAGAAGAAAAAGGTTGCCAAACTCAAAAAGATCTGCCCCGGTCTTCCGTTTTTTTAAGTTTGGTCATTTTACATCCCTAAAAGGAAAAATTAAAAGTCCCATACGGCGTGGGTTATTTTTTGTGGATAAAAAACCAATGACAGCTTTTTTTGCAGTATTGGGCATTATTTTTGTGCTCATTCTGGTGGGAAGCATTATAAGAAAACCAAAACCTCAGGAAAAACCCAAAGTAATAACTAAAGACGTTGCTACTTACTCGATAGGTATGGCACCGACGATTAAAGTGCAAGCCCAAGTTGAGAAGAGCGGCATCGTAAAAATTGTAGCCCAGACTCCAGGCATTATTTCAACAATCAACGTAACCGAAGGACAAGAGGTAGGAAAAGGAACAACAATTGCTTCTCTTTCAACCAATTATCAGGGAGGGAATGCAGCAAGCGTTCAGCGCCAAATAGCAGCTGCAACGTATCAAAATACCAAAGACAATTATGATGCACAGAAAGATTTAATTGCAAAACAAAGAGATTTGGCTGACAAAACAGATGCCAATGCCGACCAATTGAGAGACATCACCTCAAAATCAATAGATGATACAAAATCCCTTCTTAACTTAAATCAGGAAATCGTTTCAAGTCTTCAGAGCAACCTTGATACATTGACCACGACCAACCAAAATGGCGCTAATGACGCTCAAATTCTGCAAACCAAGCAGATACTCTCGCAATACAAATCGGCCGTAAACCAACTCCAGACGTCACTCCGCTCATCAGAATATCAAGCATCGTCAGATAATCCCCCTGCTCAACTCTCAGATTTAGGACGTGAAATTGCAAAAAAACAACTTGATATCCAGGAAAAAGCATTGACGCTTTCGCTTGAAGTAAGCTCAATGCAGTTACGCTTAGCACAAATTCAGGAAGCGACTATGTTCCCTGCCGCTCCTTTTGCAGGAGTTGTCGAGAGGATTTATGTAAATATAGGCGATTCGGTCACTCCGGGCACGCCCATTGCTCTTGTTCACGGTGAACAAACTCTTAAAATAGTCGCCAAGGTGACACGGGAAGTCGCACAAAAATTATCCCTTGTTGACACCGCTACACTTACAATTGATGGAAAAAGTATTCAGGCTGCTCCTTCCTACATCTCAACAGAGGCAACCGACGGAGCGCTCTATGCGGTCATTTTCGAGCTTGGAGGAGAATTCCAAAATCAACTTTCAAATAAAGAATTTGTAACGGTTGAACTCCCGGTCGGTTTTGCATCCACATCCTCTGCAGTCCCTTTTGTTCCACTCGATGCTATTTATCAGGGGACTACCGGAGCATATATTTTCGTTATAAAGGATGGCAAAGCAGTATCCAAAAAAATACTTCTTGGGGATATTCTTGGTCAATATGCTGAAGTGACCAGTGGACTTCAGAGAGGAGACAGAATTATTGTTTCAAGGACTGTCATCGAAGGAGACAAAGTGCAAAGCATCGAGTAACTTCCCACAAAAAAACACATGGAAAAAGAAGGTTCATATCTGGCCCGTCTGAAATTTGACCCAAAATTGCTGGGAACATTTAAGGCAAAATTTCTAACTAACATACGAATTGTCGTATTGCTCGTTATTATCATCGTTGTTGCGGGAGTCACAAGCTTTATCGCGCTTCCAAGAAGACTCAATCCGGAAGTAAAACTACCGATTGTCTCTGTTTCAACAGTCCTTCCCGGAGCAAATCCTAAAGACGTTGAGGATTTGGTAACAAATCCTGTTGAAGACGCAGTCAAAGGTGTAAAGGGACTGACAGAACTCAATTCTGTTTCGAATGAGTCGGTGTCAACAGTTATTGCCCAGTTCAGCTCCACCACTTCTCCCGAGAAAGCTGAGGCGGATATGAAATCTGCTGTCGATTCGGTAAATACTTTACCCGAAGATGCAAAGACGCCGGTAGTAAAACGCTTTGATTTTGAAGACCAACCTGTTTGGATTTTTTCGGTCAAAGGAAATGACCCCGCTTCTCTTTTACGGTTTTCAAACACCCTAAAAGAAAAACTTGAGGACGATAGTATTGTTGATAGAGTTACTATCTCAGGGCTTGAACAACAAGAAATCCAAATACTTGTTGACCCTGAAAAAGCGGTCAATTATAAATTGAACCCTATTACACTTTCTCAAAAAGTCACAGGTCTTCTCTCGTCCTATCCTGCGGGCAACATCAGCACAAAAGAGCTTTCGTATCCGCTTGGCATCAATCCAGCTATTTCATCGGTTGGCGAATTAAGAAACACTGTTCTTACCATTCAAAATTCCCAAATCAAACTTTCGGATGTTGCCACAATTTCCGAACGCTCAAAGCCTGATTTACAAAAATCCTTTATAGCAAATAACAAATCCAAACCCTCAATGGTGGCGACGTTCTATGTATACAAAAACAGTTCGGCCACAATTGATAATGCGGTCAAAAGGATGAGGGAAATTACGGATGAAACATTACATCCATACAAAGACACCCTTGAAGTTCTTACCATTACAGATACGTCAAAGCTTATCGATGAAGAATTCGGAAACCTCACCGATAGCTTCCGCGACACACTCATCCTCGTTTTTATTACCTTCCTCGTCTTTTTGGGAATAAGGCAAGCTCTTATTGCAGTTCTTACGATTCCTTTGACATTCTTAGTGACTTTCACCGTCATCAACATCATCGGACTTTCCCTCAACTTCTTGACTCTTTTCTCGCTTCTTTTAGCCCTGGGGCTTCTTGTGGATGACACGATAGTGGTCGTGACGGGCATGACCTCGTATTATAGAACCCGCAAATTCACGCCTGAACAGACCGGTCTTTTGGTGTGGCGTGACTTAATTGTGCCGATTTGGAGCACTACTATCACAACTGCGTGGGCATTCTTGCCGCTTCTTATTGCAACCGGCATCATCGGCGAATTTATTAAAACAATCCCTATTGTTGTGGCAACTACCCTTTATTCATCTACCGCAATTGCCGTTCTTATCACAATTCCTCTTATGATTGTGATATTAAAACTTAACCTCCCAAAAAGAGTAGTAATTCTGCTAAAAACTATCGGCATCATACTTATTGCCGCGCTCCTTTTTGTACTGCTCAAAGGCAATCCATTCTCTCTTTTTATCATCCTTCTTTTCTTCCTTTTAGGTTTTATTTTCCTAAGACAGCGTAGGATTTTTATACGCCATCTTAACCGATACTTCAAAAAAGATATGGTTTTTCATGGAAAAAAATTCGTCTTGCGCTTCAATGAACGCATTATCGATATTGAGCATTTTGCAGCATATTACAAGCACATCATTTTACGTGTTCTCTCCTCAAAAGGGGCACGTAGAAAGGTCATTTTGGGTGTAGTTTTATTTGCTCTATTTTCCTATCTTCTCGTACCTCTTGGTTTTGTCACTAACGAATTCTTCCCTAAAAGCGAAGGCGACCAGCTGTATGTAAATCTTGAACTTCCGAGCGGAACCAATACCCAAACAACGACCAGAGACTCATTGAAACTGCAAGAATTTCTCCGGAAAACAAAAGGCATTGAATATGTTACGTCGGAAGTAGGACGGGGAATCAACCAAGGCAATAGTGACTTCAAATCGGGTTCCAATATCACACTCTTTACATTGGCTCTTCCGGAAAAACACAAAAGGAGAATTGACTCAATTCACATCGCAGAAAAGCTAAGGCGTGACATCCAAACTCTTAATTTTGACGGCAAGATAACAGTCATAGAGCAATCTGGCGGTCCACCCGCAGGAGCCGATGTCCAGGTACAACTTCTGGGTGATGATTTGACTCAACTTGATGCATACGCAGATAAAATTATTGCTTTTCTTTCGAAGCAACCGGGCATCATCAATGCCACCAAATCCGTCAACCCGGGGACAGCAAAGCTAACTTTTGTGCCAGATTTTGCAAAGTTAACAGATGCCGGCCTTTCTCAAGAGTCATTAGGGTTGTGGATGAGAACATTTACGAACGGTTTTACATTCAAAAGTGTTAAATTTGGACAGAAAGAAGCCAGGGACATAGTATTCAGGATGGATACATCAACGCAAAGCCCTGAAGACTTGGGCCGTCTTGCAGTTCCAAATCAAAATGGGGACTACATTCCTCTTCTTTCAGTAGGGACTTTAAAGCTTGAAAGCAACCCGACCAGCATCACTCATTTTGACACAAAAAGAACCATTTCAGTGAGCGCAGGGGTAACTGCAGGATATTCAGTAAGCGGAGCCAATCAGAAACTCCTGGAGTATGTAAAAAACCTCAATCTTCCCGATGGATATTCGTACAAAACAGGAGGGGCAAATGAAGAAAATCAAAAGTCCGTTGCCTCAATTCTACAAGCTATGATACTTGCAGGAATCCTTATTTTAGCAACCATGGTCGTGCAATTCAGAAGCTACAGGAAAGCACTCATCGTTATGCTTGTCATTCCTGTTGCCGTATCCGGCGTATTTGTGGTATTTGCCCTCACCGGAACTCCTCTTTCTTTTCCGGCACTTATTGGAGTCCTTTCCCTATTTGGAATTGTTGTAACACACGCTATGTTTTTGGTTGATAAATTCAACCGAAATTTAGCTTTTGGTATGCCCTTCAAAGAAGCAATTGCAGACGGAGCGGCAAGCAGGCTGGAACCCGTATTTATAGGCTCTTTTACGACTATTGTCGGACTTGTTCCGATATCTCTTTCAAACCCATTGTGGCGTGGACTTGGTGGCGCTATTATTGCCGGACTTTCTTTTTCAGGCATTATCATGCTGTTTTTCATTCCCGTCGTCTACTATATGGTGTACTCACGCTACTACAAGCATTCGTAACTGGGGTACAATACCTTCTGTGAAGATAACTTCTTTCAAAGAAAAAATCCGGAGATTTTATAGCAAAAACAAACGGAGTTTTCCCTGGCGGGAAACACTCGACCCTTATGAAATTCTCGTCTCAGAAATCATGCTACAACAAACCCAAACAGGGCGGGTAGTAGACAAATATGTAGCCTTTTTGAAAGCATTTCCGTCCTTTTCACATTTAACAAAAGCTCCCCAAAGCAACGTGCTTACCGTGTGGCAAGGATTGGGATACAACAGACGCGCATTGTATCTTAAAAGGACAGCCGAAACCGTTTGTGAAAAGTATAAAGGTAACCTCCCTAGCCTCAAAGAAGAGCTCATGACGCTGCCGGGAATTGGCCCAAATACGGCCGGTGCGGTAATAGCTTTTGCCTTCAATAAGCCTGCGGTATTTATCGAAACAAATATCCGCCGTGTATTTATTCATGAATTCTTCCGTGAAAAAGAAAACGTGACTGATAAAGAATTGTACCCATTGATTGCGGCTTCTCTTGATATGAAAAATCCCAGGCAATTCTATTATGCTCTCATGGATTACGGCGCGTATTTAGGAAAAACCGTCACCAACCCAAATAGGAAAAGTAAGCATTATAAAATACAAACAAAATTCGAAGGGTCTGTACGGCAAGTCCGCGGTAAAATTCTCAAACTTCTTATCGAAAAACCCTTAAGCCGGAAGGCACTTGAAGAACATTTTGAGAATAGGGAATTTCTAATAAGAGCACTTTCTGAGTTAACATCCGAAGGATTTATAACAGAAAAAAACTATAGTTTTTCAATAAAATAAAGGAACAATTGAATCGACATTTTCGCGCGAAGCGTATGGAAAACAAAGTGAAATGAACGCCAGGAAAATTTTGTGTTTGAACGAAGTGAGTTAAAATTTCAGTGAATGAAACGGAGTTTGGAATACTCTGAACGCGACATGTTGAGAGCTTTTGGATACTTTTGACGGCACAAAAGTATCAGAGAAAAAAACGCTTTGTTAGGAGGCTTCGGTTTTTGTGATAGAGAGAAAGAATTTGTTTTTGCGCATTTAATCTTGATTTAAATCACCCGTTATTTTAAACTAACTACATGAACAGCATTATTAAGGAGCTGAAAGAAAATAGAATATTCCCCACCTATATCATTCTTCTTGTCATAACCCTTCTCTTCCTATGGGCAGTCAATTATTTCAATATTTCCTATCCGCTCGCAGTTACCCAAAGACAGGCTTCGGGTGAACTTGCCGTTGTCGGAGTTGGGAAGGTCGATATCGTACCCGACACCGCTTCTGTTGACTTGGGTATAGTTATCAACGATGCCAAAACAATTGATGAGGCACAGAGCAAAATTAATACGGTCAACAATGCAATTGTTGAAAATGTCAGAGGACTAGGAATTGAAAAAGGAGATATCAAAACCTCAAATTATTCCATTGTTCCGAATTATGATTATTCAAAAGGAGGAACAGGAGTTATCACCGGCTACAACGGGAACACGACAGTTACCATTAAAGTAAAAGACACTTCAAAGCTTCCACAAGTAATTGAAGCGGGCACAAAAGCTGGTGCTAACCAAGTAATGGGCACCAACTATTCAGTTGACAAACCGGAAAAATACCAGGAGCAAGCCCGCCAAAAGGCAATTGACAATGCCAAAGAGCAAGCCCAAAAGCTCGCCTCACAACTTGGTATTAAGCTTGGAAAAGTAACAAATATTGTAGAAAGCACAAATAGCCCCGGCCCACTTCCTATGCTCTACAGTAAAGAAGCTATGGGAATGGGCGGTGGCACTAACGCTCCTGTCCCCGACCTGCAGCCCGGTACACAAACCATCACCTCAACTGTGACCCTCTATTTTGAGAAAAAGTGAGCAGCAAAAAGATAATCACTATCTGCTCATCGGCAACTCACTATAAGCAAGTTCTTGAAGTCGAAATAGAGCTCAAAAAAATGGGCTTTGCCGTCAAAATCCCAAAAACCGCAAATATCATGAAAAAAAATAATGATTTTGATGTGTCCCACTACAAGACGTGGTATAAAAATCCACACGATTATTCGAAAAAAACAAAACTGATGCTTGGCCACTTCAAGAAAGTCGTTGAATCAGACGCAATCCTTGTTACAAATTATGAGAAGAACGGCCTTCAAGGGTATATAGGAGGTAATGCGCTCATGGAGATGACTCTGGCTTTTATCAACAAAAAGCCCATCTTTATTCTTAATCCCATTGATGAAAATTTAAATATCAAAGAGGAAGTGCATGGCCTTAAGTCCATCATTTTAAATGGGGATTTGAGTCTTATCGCAAAAAAACTCCGTTAGCAACAATTCCGCCTCAAAATTGATATAATACTCTTCATGATTGAATTCAAAACCGTTTTTAAAAGCAAGAAATCAAACGCAAGAATTGGAATTCTTAAGACTCCTCATGGAGAAGTCGAAACCCCGTCTTTCGTGGGTGTTGGAACCCAAGCCGTAGTCAAAACCCTCACTTCTGATGAAGTAAAACTTTCCGGCACTCAAATTTTGATAGCCAATACCTTCCACTTGCATCTAAAACCGGGTGAAGAGTATCTCAAAAAAGCCGGCGGAATACATACATTTATGAACTGGGACAGGCCCCTTATGACTGATTCCGGCGGTTTCCAAGTCTTCTCGTTAGGATTTGGACGCGACCATGGAGTGGGGAAAATCTTGAAGCAGAAATCGGACCTTACCATAAAAGCAGGAAAAAAACCCAAAAACGTAAAAATTACGGAGGATGGAGTCTTTTTCAGAAGCCCGGTCGATGGAAGGCGCCTTTTTATCGGTCCCAAAGAATCAATCAAGATCCAGGAGGCAATCGGAGCCGACATCATGTTTGCCTTTGATGAGTGCACATCTCCAGTTGCAGACTATGAATATACGAAACGCTCACTTGAAAAAACCCACCGCTGGGCAAAAATATGCCTTGATAGTAAAAAAACAGACCAGGCACTTTATGGCATTGTACAGGGCGGCAAATTTGAAGAGTTGAGAGTCGAATCAGCAAAATTCATCGGCTCTCTTCCTGTCGACGGGTTTGGGATTGGTGGGGAATTCGGGGATGAAAAAAAGACGATGAGTGAAATGCTTGGCTTTACCCTACAATATTTGCCGCAAGAAAAACCAATCCATCTTTTGGGAATCGGGCATTTGGAGGATATTCCTCAGATAATGAAAGCGGGAATTGACACTTTCGACTGCATCGTCCCAACGCACTACGCACGGCACGGAATCGCTTTCACCTCAACAGGAAGACTTGATCTTCGTAAATCTCAATTTCTAACCGACAAAAAACCATTGGATGAAAAATGCAAATGTTCAACGTGCCAAAACTATAAAAGAAATTATATTGCCCATTTGTTGCGCGCAAAAGAAATAACTGGTCTTAGGCTTATGACCATGCACAATCTCTTTTTTTTCAATGCCTATGTTGAAAACCTCAGAGAAGAAATCAAAAAGGGACAATTGTAATTTCCTTCCCCAGGATCTTGGTGATAATATGCATATAAGCGATAACTCTGTATGCAAAAAGTATTTAAAAGTCTTGTAATTCCAATTACCAACAAAAAAGTTTTTTTCCTATTTTTTGTAGTTGGTGTTACGGTTTTTTTTAATGGGCTTTTCAATGGATTTATTGGGGATGATTTTCCTCAAATAGTAGACAAAGAACACATCCTAACTATTGAGAATATTCCCAAATATTTTTCGGAAAGCATTAGCTTTAAAAATAACAAATCTTCATTGTTTGGCTCTTCATATAAACCAATTTTTACATCCATGTACGCAGTACTTAATACCATTTTTGGCCCTGCGCCTTTTGTCTTTCATGCTTTTCAAATCGCTCTCTACATAATTAACTCGCTTCTTGTTTATATCTTCTTCAAAAGTTTCTTTAAAAAAGAGATTGCATTTATCCTCTCACTTATTTTTCTTGTGCACCCTATGAATAGCGAATCCGCATTTTATATTGCTGGAACACAAGATGTTCTTTTTTTCTTTTTTGGAATGATGGGAATAATAATTCTTGAAAAATATAACTCAAAAAAAAGCTTATTTTTTGGGGGTCTTTTTTTGCTTTGTTCACCTCTTTCAAAAGAAACAGGTATTCTTTTCATTCTTCTATCCCTAGTACTTGTTCTGTTTAGACAAAAGAGACCGTTCCAATATATTTTGGTTAATTTTTCTTTTTTATCATTCATTTATTTTGTTTTAAAAATAAAAGCCTCTAACACTTTTATTCATTCCATAGTTTTAACTCCCATACAAAAAACTGATCTCCTCGTTCGTTTACTGAATATACCGGCAGTACTCTATTTTTATCTCAAAACATTCCTTTTTCCTTTTAACCTTTCCATGTCCCACTTATGGGTGCATGCAAGAGTTAATTTTGGAAACTTTATTCTCCCCCTAATAATTGATGCGCTTTTTCTCTTAACAATAATTTATCCATTCCATCTTCTTCGGAAAAAAAAGAATTATTTTAAGACTTATATTTTTTTCTTCACATGGTTTTTGACTGGAATTTTACTCCATCTACAACTATTGCCACTAGATGGCACCGTTGCGGAAAGGTGGTTTTACTTTCCAATAATTGGACTCTTAGGTATGGCGGGAATTGTCATAACATATTTCAAAATCAACATGAAAAGTAAAAAACTCATTTTTGGTATTGCGATAATCATCATTCTTCTATCAATGCGGACCTTTATTAGAAGTTTTGATTGGAGAAATGATTTAACTATCGCAACTCATGATTTGAAGGTTTCAAAAGAAGCATATAATCTTGAAGATGAACTGTCATTCTATTATTTTACAAAAAAAGATTATCGAGCCGTAAAACTTCATGCACAAAATTCTATAAAAATTTATCCCGGTGTAGTTGGCTACAACAGCTTAGGAGCAGCAAATTTTCTTTTGGGAAATTTTAAAGACTCAATGGATGCATACAAGAAATCCTTAAGTCTAGGAGATTATCAGTTAACCTATGACAATTTATCCTCCTTGTATTTAGTATATGGTGACAAAAAGGAAGGTATCGCGTTCGTCAAAAAAGCACTTGAGAAATATCCGAATGATATAACCCTCAGGTACAATTTGGCACGTCTGAAAAGTAAGTATGAAAGCAGCCAATCCGCAAGAAACAGACGTTATTAATATTTATTCAAACAATAAGTCTTTCGGTTAATAATATGTCTATGAAAAGAAAGGTATATCTATATCCGAACTTGACAATTCTGAAACGTTTTAGCTATCATAAAGTACTGTGAAAAAACTGCTCATCCTTGTGTCTTCTTTTGTTTTTCTGGTTTCCCCGGCTTTTGCCCTTGCTCAAGAAACTACAAGGACTACCAATACCGTAACAGCAACTGAGGCAACCGATTCCACTACTACAGAGACCGCTACTACCACACCTGCCGTCAATTCAAAACTACCTCTCAAGCGTCCGGTTGCAACTCTGCGGGAAGAGGCGAAGGAAGCAAAGACTGAAGCAAGGGATGCGATGAAAGAGAAAATGCAGCAAGCACGCGAAGAATTCAAAACAAAAATGGCCGCGATAAAGGATGCAAAGAAGCAAGAAATTATCTCTAACCTCGATACGCGTATCGCAACAATTAATAAGAACAGAACAACTGAAATGAGCGAACGGCTCGAAAGACTCACTACAATACTTGGAAAGATTTCCACCAAAGAGGCAACTCTTAAATCCGAAGGAAAAAACACTACGACTCTTGCATCGGATATAACAGCAGCTCAGACTGCAATAGATGCAGCCAAAACTGCAGTATCAACCCAAGCGGCAAAAGAGTATACAATGAATATTACAACCGAAACCGCCCTAAGAAGTGCAGCAGCAACTACCATCCAACAATTTATGAGCGATATTAAGGCGGTACGGGCAAAAGTCGTAGCTTCCCAACAGGCAGTTGTTAAAGCTCACAAAGATTTGGGACAACTCATAGGAGTAACAACATCACCAACAATAACCGCTACAACAACGCCTACCCCATAATATGGATGAAAAAACACTAAACAACCAACCAACAACACCTCCGCCAGCAGGAGCTACCACTCCTCCGCCTGTAGCCGGTGCAACGCCTACTCCACCCCCCGCTGCAAACATGGTTACTCCCCAGATGCCACCAACACCTCCGGGCTCCCCCACCGTGCAGGCGCCGGTTGTAGCCCCACAAGGCAAAAAGAATAGTGGACTGCTTCTTGTTGCTGCAATATTGGTAGTGCTTATCGTCGTTCTTGGGGCTCTTTATTACATCATAATTACTCAGAGTTCAAAAACTACACAGGCTCCATCGTACACAAAACCGGCAACTACCGTTAAGACAGTTGTTACACCAACAGCTGTTCCTACAGTAACGCCTACTGATGATGAAATATTGAATGCCCCCATCACCGATCCGGCCACTGACGGAACTGAGCTTAACCAAGCAACGACAGGCCTCTAAGCAAATCTAAGCAAACTTTCCAAGAAGAGACGATGTGAGTGAAACAACGATACTAAAAAGTATCGCCGGGAGTAATCCCGCGACATGAAAACCGGGAACGATATTGCCAACCAGCAAAACCAACAATCCATTGAGAATAAGAAGGAATATGCCAAGGGTCACAATAGTTAACGGAAGTGTCAGAAATACCAAAATAGGTTTTATAAAAGCATTGATAATCCCCAAAACAACGGATACAACAATAAGCGACTGAGGAGAATCAATCCGTATACCAGGAATGATGTAGGATGCTACATATACCGCTATAACCAGAACAATTAACCTCACAACGACATTCATATCTTTATAATACCACTAAAAATTTTAGTATGTTCTTTTCAGATTAAAATCTAACAAATCCATTAACACCTTTTTATATGGGTTGTCGGGAAGGTTTTTTAAGTATTCCTGCTGTTCGTTTGCGATATTGGTTATTTTATCTTCAATCAATTTTTCTACCGAATACTTTTTTGCAATGTCTAACACTGCCGCAAGCTCTTCACCGGTCATCTCAGAATTTCCGAAAGAACGGTCAAGCACTTTCCGTTCATGCTCATCACACATTTTGTAAAGCAGATGACGGATAATGGTTTTTTTGTTTTCCCGGATGTCAGAGCCGACCGGTTTTCCTATCACTTCTTCATTTCCAAAAATTCCGATAACATCATCCTTCAGTTGGAATATTATTCCTGCTAATTCACCGATTTTCTCCAAAATCCCAGTTTGCCCTTGGGGAGCATTACACACAATACCTGCCATAATAAAGGGCATCGAAAATGTGTATCGTGCCGTCTTGTAATGGTACACGGCATAAATATCGTCTTCCGACGGTTCGTTATTTGTCTGACCGAACTCGGAATCAATTCCTTCAGCAAGTGCTACGAGATAAATTTCGTGCGAATAGAATTTTATGAGATTACTTAATGAAGGCTCATTAAATGAAGAAAGTAATTCAAATGCCAGGAAAAAAGCGATGTCCGAGACAACAATTGCAATTGAAATACCATAATGATACGGACTTGTTGCATTGATTTTTTCACCAATTTGCTGATAGGCAGCATACAGCGTTTTGTCCCCACGCCGCATGGCATCATTGTCAATAATGTCATCCTGAATGAGAAGCGCCGAATGGACCAGCTCTATTGCTGAGGCTATTGCGATATGCCTTTCTGTCAATTGCCCGCCAAAATACTCAACGGTCAAAAGAAAAAGCGTCCCTCGGATAAGCTTTCCACGCAATACAAATTTTTCCAGCTCTTCTAATGCGCGCTGCTTTTTAAAGCTCTCGGGAATAGACTCATTCCTTTTTTCCAAAAAAAACGCCCGGAGATATTCCTCGATTCTTTTCCGGGATATTTGCGAATAATCCTGAAAGTTCATAGATGAGGCAATTATACCCGCAGGAACGAATGAAAGCTATTCGTGCGGGGCGACAACATTGAGAGGTGCACCATTGGTAAAACCGACCAAATTCTCGTGGGTTGTCTCAACAATCTTGTGAAGCGCTTCGGTGCTATTGAATGCATTGTGGGGAGTGATAACAACATTTGGGTGATTGACTAACATATGGTCTTGCAATACGGTCATAAGCTTCTCAGCTTCAAAAGCCTTCGTTTTGGTCAGAAGCTCCTTTTCTTCTTCAAGAAGCGGTTCCTCTTCTAATACATCGAGGCCCGCTGCACGGACTTTACCCGCATCAAGACCTCTAAGAAGTGCAGCCGTATCAATTAAAGGCCCACGGGCGGTATTAAGAATCACAACACCATCCTTCATCTGGGAAATCGCCTCTTCTCCAATATAATGGTGTGTCTCTTTCGAATAGGGAATGTGAAGTGTCACGATATCGGACTGTTGGTAAAGGACAGGCAATTCAACGAATTTACATCCTAATTCTTTCTCAAGCGCATAGTCAGGAGTTCTTTTGTAAACAATAGTATTCATGCCAAAACCCCGGGCAATTCTAATTACATTTGTTCCAATACTTCCGACACCGATTACCCCAATTGTCTTTCCCCGCAATTCAAATCCGGTAAGACCATCGGGCATAAAATTCCCTTTTTTGACCCGTTCAACAGACTCCGGGAGTTTTCGTGCAATTGCAAGAAGTAGTGCAAAAGTGTGCTCGGCTACCACTGTTTCACCGTAACTTGGGACATTTGACACAGGAATATTCCTATTTTTGCATTCGACAAGGTCAATATGGTCAAATCCGGTTGACATGGTAGTCACGAATTTGAGATTGGGCATTTTATCCAACAGTTCTTTGTTGAGTTGGGAGTGAATAAAAATGATTACGATTTCAAAAGTCTCGAGTCCTGGGGTCCCAGATGAAAGGGGCTCGTCAAAAAATACAAGCTCGTTGTTGGGAATTTCTTTTTGAAAATATTCCTTTTCCCACTCTTCTAATTCAAAAAAGGCGTATTTCATATAGGCAGTACTATCAAGTATATGGAATTCATACTTTAATGACAAGCGCGTTTTCTTCCACCAGTATTTTTGCAGTACTGGCATGGGAGAGAGTACCGGAAAGTATGAGCTTTGATAGTTGATTCTCAACCGATTGTTCAATGAAACGCTTGATATTGCGGGCTCCGAACTCGATGCTATACGCGTGTTTTGCTATAAAGAATGGCACCGCCTCATCGTACGAAAGTGTTATCTGTTTTTTAGCCGCTTCATCGATGACTTTTTGCAAGAGGAGTTTTGAAACATTAGCCACATCGGCTTCTGTGAGGGGCTTGAAGACAATAACGTCGTCAAAACGGTTGATAAGCTCCGGCCTAAATATACCCCCCTCCTGCACTTTCTCAATAAGCGCTTTCTTCAAATTATCATTCGATGCGCCGCTATTTTCCGCCTCCCTGATAAACTCGCTTCCCGCATTCGATGTTGCAATTATGATGCAATTTGCAAAAGACACGGTTCTACCGGAATTATCGGTAAGCCTTCCTTCGTCAAAGACCTGCAAGAAGAGGTCTAAAACATGGGGATACGCTTTTTCAAATTCGTCCAGAAGCAGGAGGGAAAAAGGATTATTAGAAACCTTATCAAGAACTGTTTCACTATATGTTCCTTGCTTTCCTAAAAATCTGTCCACAGAATCGGGCAATTGATATTCACTCATATCAAGCCGTATCATTGCCTCCTCATTCCCGAAGTATGATTTGGCAAGAGCTTTTGCAGTTTTAGTCTTTCCGACTCCTGTCGGCCCCAAAAAGAGGAAAGACGCAATGGGCTTGTTCTCATTTTTCATCCCAGCACGTACTCGTCGCATTGCGTTGGCAATAGCCGTCACTGCCTCATTTTGAGAAACTATCTCATTGTGAATTTCTGCTTCTAGTTGTAGTAGTTTTTCGCTCTCCTCCTCTGTTGGCGCATCAAGAACGATATGTTTTTTTTCTGCAACATACGCCTGTACTTCTTTTTTATCTACCGTCTTCTTCCCGTGAGTCAGGCAATATGCGATAACATCATCCAATAGATGCACGGCACTTCCCGGAAGCACTATCCCTTCTGTCTCATACGAATGCGCCAACACACATGACTCTTTTACAGCGTCGTATGAGACCCATACGTGATTTACCAACTCTAATTCCTTCGCCTTTTCCATCACCATAAAAAGCGCAGTATCTTCATCCGGCTCTCTCATCTCAACCGTATCAAAGAGCTCTTTTATCTCAAGTCTTGATAGAACGAATTCTTTATATGCACTCTCGGTTGTGCTTCCTATTATTTTTATTCTGCTGCTGTTAAGGTAGTCGATAAGCGCTCCTGAAATATCCATATTGAATCCTCCGCCTCCGAAAATGTTTTCTATATTTGGAATGTAGACGATAATATTTCCGGCATGGGCCAGCTCCGAAAAAACACTCACAAACCGTTCCTCCAAATCCCCCTGGTATTCTACTCCTGACATAAGCCGTTCGGGGAAGAGTTGAAAAACCGTTTTGTTGGAGACGACATGGGGCAATACTCCTTGATTGGAATCGACGGCAAACTGCATGACTAACGCACTTTTCCCAACTCCTGCGGGCCCAACAATAAGTGCATTACTTGAAGAATTTTTTGAGAGCGCCGTCACCAAAAGATCGTACTCGCTTTCCCTTCCTATCGGCTCGGAACGTTTCCGCATAAGCGCCTCTTTTGTAAAATTGAGAGCTACGCGTGCAATTTGGGTACTCCATCCGTATATGAAAAAGTCGAAAGCCCCACTTCCGGTAAATGTCAGATGATAATGGTGCTTCCTATCAATTCGAAATTCGCGCCTTGTCCATGAAAGGACTGTTAAGATGTCTTTCTCAAACAGTTCCTTATCGAATAGAAATTTCTCTTTTTCATCAAGAATAAGAAGATATGAAACAAAGATGTCAATTGCATGTATATACTTTCCGTTCACGCTTTTAACAACATCTTTTACTCTTTCAAGGGCTTCTTTTTCGGAGATTTCCTTTGTTAACGGTACATTATTAAAAAGTAACCGCTTCTTAAAGTATTTCACCTCTGCAAAATTGGAAATTTCTTTGATGGTATCCTCAATTACACTATGCCGCTCAAGAAGTACCCGCGTTTTATAATCGACGCATTCAATGATATGCCTATAATTATCGGTTATTTTTTTCTTCGGGCTACTATTCTCAAGCTTAAAATGGATAAAAAATTCCTGAAGGAGTAGGAAAAAATAAACCGGCAGTATTTGGATGACAAACCTGGTGCTCTCAAGATTGAAATAGACGAATATCCCTATGAAGAAAAATACAATAACCCGCGCCCACCGTATAAACGGGTTATCGAAAAAATAATAGAGAAAATAATGGTTGTCTTTCATCGCAATATTACTCTCGGACTTAACAACAAAACTAAGAACACTACAGGTAAAACAACAAGAAAAAGCAGGATAAGAACCTCAACAAGTAACATAAATAAAAGAATCAACGAGTTAACAGCAACCAATACGCTTTTTATAATCACCCCAAAGCAAATGGAAAAAAGCACCAACCCATCCCGATATTCATTTTTCAATGGTTTAAAAAAGGTTTTTAGAAGACTCGGATACGACAAAAGCCGGGCAACATACATATTAAACGCGGCAAAAAATCCAAATAACCCGACTACAACGTCCTTGTACCAGAAAGAGAGGAGATAGAATGGATAAGAGACAAAAGCTATCATGTTTTCTAAAAAGGCACAATACGCCTTATTTTTAGTTTACGTGAGAAGGCTTTCATAAATCAAGGATAGGCCATTTTCCTTGTCAGACAGTTCAAAAATATTGTATGATTACCTCATGACACCCAGGGATATTGCTGGTTATAATATGTTGTTTTTAAAAACGGCTCAAGAGCATATTCAAGTGCTAGAACTCCTTCTTAGCTCTGACAAATTTCCTGATGCAAAAGAGATTTTCCGACATGTTCATTCATTAAAAGGCTCGTCCCAAATGATGGGATATCAAAAAATTGCCACGATATGTTCCGAGATTATTTCCTACATCAGGCCTGAAGGAACCATAATTCAGACAAATAACGAGGCTATAGAACAAATAAAAAAATCTCTTGATGAGGTAAAAAAACAGTTAAAACAGTTGGAATCGGAAAAGATTGGAGATAACGTCTTATGAGGATATTGCTTGCCGAAGACGACTTGTTTTTTCAAAATTTCTATTCTCGTAAGCTTACAGAGGCGGGCTTTCAAGTCGAAGTGGCAGGAGATGGAAATGAGGCGTTGCAAAAAATTATGGTTATAAAACCTGATCTTATGTTGCTCGACCTTATTATGCCTAACAAGGATGGGTTTGAGGTACTTACGGAAATATCTAAGCATCCGAGTTTGGAAAGTATTCCGGTTATTATATTCTCGACTTTGGGACAAACAGCCGATATTGAGAAGGCAAAACGGCTTGGTGCAACAGACTATGTCAATAAGACTTTTTTTGATTTTGACAATTTATTGAAGAAAGTAAATCAAACAATCGACCAGTCCAAAAGACACGATTGAAAAATAATAATTACTGCCCATGATTTTATCAGACGATCAAATAAAAGCACTCGTCCTTAAAACAGGACTCGCAACGGAGCAAAGTTTACAAGAGCTCACGGAATTCTCAAAAAATTCGAATGTAAGCCTGGTGGATGCTCTTATTGAAAAAGACGTCGTCTCGGATGAAAACCTGGGAATCCTTATTGCTGATTTTCTCCATATTCCTTTTATTATCCTCTCAAAGCTTACCATACCAGAAGATGTTTTCCGCATCGTACCTGAAAAAATTGCACGTAAACACAAGGTTATTCCTTTTGAAAAGTCGAAGGACGGACTGAAGGTTGCAACTGTCGACCCGCGCAACATTGAAGTCTTAACCGCAATAAGCAAAAAAACCGGACTTAAAGTACTCCCCTACCTTACAACTGAGCGGGATATTGACAATATTTTAAGAATTTACAAGAGGGATTTGCAAAAGTCCTTTGAGCAACTTCTACAGAAAGAGTTGGGCATCACGGATGTTTCCAAAGTAACCGACGCAGCTCCTATTGAAAAGATAGTAAATCTTTTGGTTGAATTCGGCTACCAGGACAAGGTTTCGGATATTCATATAGAACCGGAGGAAAAAGATTCACTGGTACGATTTAGAATAGACGGAATCTTGCATGACGTGCTTTATTTTCCAAAAAATTTCCATGAACGCATCATTTCAAGAATTAAAATTCTTTCAAAACTAAGAACCGATGAACACCTCGCACCTCAAGATGGAAAAATGCGGATAAAACTTGATGAAGAGAATTTAGATATCCGCGTTTCAATTCTTCCCATCGCAGATGGAGAAAAAGCTGTATTAAGACTCCTTGCCTCGCATTTTCGCCAGTTCTCGCTTATTGATCTTGGGATGAGCGAACAAGACCTGAAGAAGGTAACTGCAGCATACAGCAAGTCGTACGGGATGGTGCTCTCAACAGGTCCTACCGGAAGTGGAAAAACAACTTCAATATACGCCATACTGAAAATTTTAAATACCCGGGAAAAAAACATTACAACGATTGAAGACCCAGTCGAATACCGTATTAAGGGAGTGAACCAAATAAATGTGAATACAAAAACCGACCTTACATTTGCAAACGGTCTTCGCTCAATTTTGAGACAAGACCCGAATGTTGTTTTTGTCGGAGAAATACGTGACAGCGAAACAGCAGGTATAGCAGTAAACGCTGCTCTCACCGGACATCTAGTTCTTTCAACCCTCCACACAAATGATGCAGCAACCGCACTTCCCAGACTTATTGATATGAAAGTCGAACCGTTCCTTGTTGCATCAACCGTTAACGTTATCATCGGCCAGCGTCTTATCCGAAAAATATGTGATATGTGTAAAGTTTCGTATGACATTTTACGCTCTGATCTAACAAAAAATCTCCCCTCCTCAATAATTACCAAGCATTTCGGCGAGAAGGAGAATATCAGGCTTTACCGCGGAAAAGGATGCAAAATCTGCCATTCGACAGGATATACCGGCCGTCTGGGATTGTTTGAAGTACTTGAGGTAACAAAGGAAATCCGCAACCTTATAACCGCAAAAAATGACTCTGACCAAATCGCAAAACGGGCGATAGACGAAGGCATGACTACTATGCTCAATGATGGGCTCAATAAGGTTTCGCGTGGAGTTACCACGCTTGAAGAAGTATTAAGAGTCACTAAAGTCGAATCTCTATAATTTAATATGGCCTTATTTAACAACTCAAATCCACAATCTTTAAGACTCTCAACCGCCGAGAAATTGGGGCTTGTGAGTAACCTTGCTACCATGCTATCTGCAGGAATTCCCATCCTTGAAGTGGTCGATTCACTGCTTGAGGATGCAAAAGGAAGCCAAAAAAAGCTGCTTGAAAGCCTCAAAGCAGACCTATCCCAAGGAAGCCATGTTTCAGATGCATTTGCCCGGTTCCCGAAAGTATTTGACAAAATCACGGTAAATCTTATTAAAGCATCTGAAGAAGCAGGCACACTTGATGTAACGCTTACCGACCTTAAAACCTCAATTAAGAAAGATGCAGAATTTATGGACAGAATAAAAGGCGCACTTACCTATCCTGTTCTTATCTTTTTCGTCTTTGCTGGTGTTCTTACCATGATTCTTGTCGTTGTCGTACCGAAGATTTCGGGGGTTTTCTTAAGACTGAACGTCGCCCTTCCTCTTCCTACCCAAATCCTAATCGGTATGTCGCAACTACTTACCAAGTATACCGTTTTTGTCATTCTTGGCATTGCATTGATTGTCGTAGGGCTCTTCTTCCTATATAGAGAAAAGAAGCGTGCGTTTCTTCATGCGCTATTTATGCTTCCCCTTGTTTCAACCCTTGCAAAACAAATAGACTTAACCAGATTCTCACGCAGCCTATTTCTCCTCCTCAACGCCGGTATTCCGATAGCCGCTGCACTTGAATTGGCGCAAGAGGTTGTCTTAAAAAAAGAAGTTGCAGATGCGATTTCACATTGTAAAGAGGTAGTACTTGGAGGGAGCGAATTGTCGGATGGTCTTAAATTCGCGAAACATATTTTTCCAAACATCATGATAAAAATAACGGAAGCCGGTGAAAAAAGCGGTTCTTTGGATAAATCAATGCAGGATGTAGCCGATTATCTTGATTATCAGGTCGATAAAACGCTTAAGACCCTTACAACACTTCTTGAACCAATAATGCTGATATTTGTCGGAGTATTGGTGGGAGGCATGATGCTCGCAATAATTGCCCCAATTTATGGGCTTATCGGACAGGTTGGTGGACACTAAAATGAAAACAACAAGTCAGAAGCCAAAAGATAGAAGTAAGGAGAAATCGTGGGACAAAAACACAAAACAGCACCACCTATTACCTCATATCTATTGTTTTATGTCCTCAAATAAAGGACTGACACTCGTTGAACTTCTTATCGTTGTCGGAATCCTTGGATTACTTTTTTCAATAACTTTTATTAGTATTTTTAATGTACGGGTCATTTCAACAAACAGTTCAACCGCTTCAGTTTTAACTTCAGATCTTAAGAACCAACAGATAAAGGCTATGGTAGGCGATACAGAAGGAAGAGGAACTCCAGATAATTATGGGGTAAAAATTCTTTCTAACCAATATGTTCTCTTTCATGGAGCAAGTTACAATCCCGCAGACACGACTAATTTTTCCGTACCGGTTGAAAGCGGTTACACTCTAAGCTCTACATTCCCCAACACGACAATTCTTTTTGCCTCTGAAAGCGGAGAAATAGTTGGATTCGTGCAAGGACAAAACACAATTACCCTAACAAATACATCAAGTGGAAAGACAAAAACATTACACTTTAATAAATATGGAACGATTATCCAAATCGACTAACCAAAGAGGACAGCTACTCGTAGAGATGCTTTTGGCGATAGCAATCACTGCAATTATGCTCCCTGCTCTTTTAACGGGACTGTTCTCATCAAAACAGGGCAAGGCCCAGCAAGGACAGCGGGTCCAAGCAGTAGCTCTTATGAAAGAGGCAGAAGAAGTTGTACGAAATGTCCGTGGGCAAGGGTGGTCACTCTTCTCTGTTAATGGCACATACCATCCGCTGATCTCAGGAAACAACTGGGCGTTTGCCTCGGGAAGTGAAACGGTAAACGGCTTGACCAGAACAATCACGGTAAGCGATGTGTATAGAGATAGCAACGGGGCAATTGTTGACAACGGTGGAACATTTGATCCTTCTACCAAAAAGGTATATATCCAAGTCACATGGGGACAACCTTACGCTTCTTCTGTTGATTCGACCATATACGTCACGCGCTACTTACAAAACGCTGTAAAAACACAAACAACTGAAGCCGATTTCAACGCCGGTACACTCTCCGATACATCGGTTACCAATTCGTCTGGAGGGGAGATTACTCTTGCGCCTAACACCAAAGGGAAATGGTGCTCACCGAGTTTTTCAAGCGCCACAATCACCCTACCTGATGGTCCTCCGGTGGCAGTATCCGCAACCGCCAGCGCACAAAGCATTAATATACCTAACGATGTGTTTGTCGCAATTTCTCCTAATACAACAAATTCGTACAAACTTGCCCATGTAAAAGTGACAGCCAATACCGACCCTCCTGTCCCAACACTGAGGGGAACTTTCACGCTTGATGCGACAAAATACAGCAACCCTGGATGGGTTCCCTCAACGCCAGGATTGGATAATAGTTTCATTACGAACGCGGTAAAGTATTACAAATCGAGTTCCGGAAAACTTTATGCTCTTATCGCAACGACAAAACCGGACCACGAAGTTATTGCAGTCCTTGTTGATGACAACGACCCCTCCAATGACAACACAAATAATGGCGAGTATCAGGACTACGTTAATAAGATATATAAATACTGGACGTATTTTGATACAAAAATTTACCAGCCGGGTACCGGACTCGACACTGGTTTTTTGAGTCCAACCGCAAATGCTGCCGATTCCGGAGGAGACGGAAACGGCTACGAAACGAATGCAACCCGTGCCTATTCCTCCAACAATTCGTATGCAACAGACACCAATAGCGGGAACGGAACCGGAACAAATTGCACGGGTTCTGATAAAGATAGACACAGATTCTATAATTACGGAATTTCCCTTCCGACCGGCGGAACAATTGATGGAATTGAGGTCCGCATTGACGGAAAGACGGATAGCACGACGGGCACACCCAAGATATGTGTTCAACTGTCGTGGGATGGAGGCACTACATGGACAAGCGCACAATCGACAGGCAATCTTACAACTTCAAATGCAACATATACCCTCGGGAGCGCATCAGATAATTGGGGAAGGACGTGGAGCAATTCTGATTTTTCTGATGCCAACTTTCGAGTACGTGTAATAGATGTTGCAAGTACTACATCACGAACATTTTCTCTTGACTGGGTTGCAGTAAAAGTCCACTTCAGTGGAGGCACTCTTACAACAAGTGACCAAGCCCCTTATGGTGCCGGTGCTGCTTCAATAGCTGTTCTTGATGACAAGGGATACGCCATTTCAGGCGGATTTCTTTATACATTTGACCTAAGCAATATTGACAGCAAAACGCCTTCCAATGGACTTGATATGGTAGGCTGCCGTATAGAGCTTGATGGATATGATTGTAATGCAACAACAAGCAAGATTCGCAAGTACGCAGCCGGGAGCACTGGCACCAATTGGGGTTCAGAATCTGCAGGACAAACCGCATGCGTGGATGGTGGAAACACCCAAATTTATGCGGACAACGATATCTATCCTGTGAAAGTTGGAGCCAACACGTATGTGTATGTTGCTGTAGGAGCCGGAACCGACCCGGAATTTGATATCGCAAATGTGTCCAGTGTGCCATCAGGTAGCACAAGTCCTGCTGTAAGTAATACTACCTGCGGGACTATTGCAAGCGGCAATGCAGGATGGAAAAGAATAAGTTCGCTTGACTTCAATTCAAATGCGAACACGCAAGAAACGGCCAATTCAGTTTTTGCAAGCCCTGATGCAACACGCGCCTATATTTCTTCCAATGGAACTGTGGATGCAAACAATGATGGTGTTCCTGACAGCTGGCAATTTTACATTCTTGACACATCCAACAAGTCTGCACCTAAATTCTTAACCGGTACTCCTTCGAGTGGAGCAACAAGCGGATATTACTATGGAAGCGGCGCCAATGCTGAACTCTATCCGCGACGCTCACTAACCGTATTCAACGGTTCGCGGGCAATTATTGTTGGAAAAGACGGAATCTCAAACAGCAATAATGCCTCTGAATACCAAGTAATCAATATCAGTAATGAGTCCTCTCCAACATATTGCGGCAGCCTTGATTTTAACCAGGGCTTCTCAGACCTTGCCTCAGTCACCGAAGCAGATAACGATAAATTCGCGTACCTTGTATCAAACACCGGTGCAAACGAGCTCAAGATTATCCAAGGTGGACCTGACGGAACCTATCTTGATACAGGAACGTATGAGTCTGCTCCGCAAGACCTCGGCAGTGTTGCAGCACTCAACAGACTTTCTACAACCACAACAGTCCCTGCAAACAGTACGCTTCAATTTCAAGTCGCCGCAACTATGCCTGTAAATGGTTCCTGCACTAATGCCTCCTACGTGTATGTAGGACCAGACGGTACCGCAAACACGTTTTTCCCTTCGAGCGGCGGTGCAATACCACTCACGGGTATTGCCGGTTTTCAAAACCCCGCCCAATGCGTAAGATATAAGGCATTTCTCTCAACTACCGATTTCAATGTAACTCCCACGATTCTTGATGCAAACATCAATTACTCACCATAATGAAACAGTCAAAAAAACAAGGAGGATTCACACTGGTCGAACTTCTCATATATATGGGGCTTCTTACTGTTTTGGTGCTCATCTTTACGGATATATTTACAACAATTATTGACAATCAATTGGGTTCTAAAAATACATCAAATGTGGCAGATGACGGGAGATATATTTACTCACGGTTTATTTACGATGTAGGACGTGCTTCTCAAGTGACAGAACCTTCAGTTTTTGGGAGTACATCTGCAACGATGAAACTTGTGATAGGTGGACAAAATTACACGTATTCGTTGACCAACAACAACATTGTAGTAACAGACCCCACAGGTTCTTATGTATTGAATGGGGAAGGGTCATCGGTTTCGAACCTGCTTTTTACTAAAGTGGGAAGCCCAAGCGCAAAAGACACCGTCAGAATTAACTTTACGGTTTCAGGGAACGTCACCACAAGAGGAATTTCAGATCAACAAATATTCCAAACAACCGCAGGACTCAGATGAAAAATTCATTCCACAAACAAAAAGGCCAAACGCTTATTGTCTTGTTGACATATATGATAATTGCGATAGTGGTTACGACCGCATCAATTGCGCTTGTCATCAACAGTTCTAAGGGGACAGATAAAATATATCAAGGAGCGAACTCTCTGGATATTGCAGAAAGTGGTGCCGAAACTGCTATGATTAAATTATTAAGAGACCCGAATTATACGGGCGAGACGTTGACGGTCGGAAGTGGACAAGCAGTCATTACGATTACCGGAACTAACCCAAAAACGATACTATCAAAAGGAACATTGAATAACTTTACAAGAACTATTCAGGTAATCGTTGATACGAGCAACAATACTCTAACCGCAACTTCTTGGAAGGAGATCTGATGGAATTCGCAAAAAAACAACCGGCATTACTTTACCTGGATAGGAACGGGTTCTACTTTTTTGAGAACGGTTTACCTACAGTTATAAGTATGGCATTCCTTGAAACTTCGGTAAAAGATATGGATGTAATCAATGGAGCCTCAATTCTTGGGCAGGTGAAAAATTTTATCGAGCAATACCGAATTACTCCTGCATTAATTACAATAATCCTCTCTCCCAATATTACTTTCGAAAAGGAAATAACCGGCTTGCCGGCCGAGGAACAGGAGGATGCCGTAAGAAAATTTGTTGATACTATCCCATTTGACAGTACGATGTCAAAAAATTACCCCATAGAAAAAGGGGTAAAAGTTATTGGCTTCAATGAAGATCTCTTCCAAGAATTGAAGGTGAGTTTTGAGAAAGCCGGATTTAACTTTGAAATGATTATTCCCTACAATATGCTTGGAAATGACAAAGAGCTTATTCAGAACTTAACCGTTGATAATGCTATGCAATTCTTAAGAAAGACTGGCAACTACAAGCAGATATCAATGCTTACTCTTGAGAAAGACAGACCACCCTCCTCTCAACAGACAAGTGCAAAAAAAGAACCACAACAAAAAAAGAGCAACATCAGATTGTTTGCCATGATAGGAGTTTTTATTATCTTATTTGCTATCTTAGGATTTATGCTACTTAACATGAAATAGTAGAATATTTCTTCAAAAGACGCTTTTTTGGTATTTTAACCTCAAATTTTCAGTATACTTTTCATTTGTAATTCTCTTAAATTGGGTCTTGACACAAAAAAACAATTATGATTATGATAGATACAGATATGAAAACTGCCCAGTTGAAAAATCAAAAAGGTTTCACTCTCATCGAGCTTCTTGTAGTCATTGGTATCCTTGCAGTTCTTCTTGCAATCACTCTTATCGCTATTAACCCTGCAAGGCAATTCTCGCAAGCAAACAATACGAAGAGGTCATCTGATGTAAATGCAATCTTAAATGCTATCGGTCAATATGCAGCCGATAACAAGGGCACGCTTCCAGCAGGAATAACAACATCAGCACTTACGATTCAAAAGAGTGGAACACCCGCCAACGATGCAGATATTTGCGCTGCACTTGTCACTCAATATATGGCTGCGCTTCCTGTTGATCCATTGACTAATAACGGAACTCCTATCACTGACTGCACTGCAAATTATAATACCAACTACACTGTAGTTCGTTCAGCATCTGATAATAGAATCACTGTAACTGCTCCTGCAGCAGAGCTTGGTCAAACAATTACGGTTACCCGCTAATTTATGAAGCTTGCCCACCTCAGAAAATCCCAAAAAGGTTTCACTTTGATTGAGTTGTTGGTAGTTATCGGAATTCTTGCAGTTCTTCTTGCAATCACTCTTATCGCTATTAACCCTGCAAGGCAATTCTCACAAGCAAACAATACGAAGAGGTCAAGCGATGTTAATGCAATCCTGAATGCAGTTGGGCAATATGCAGCAGACAACAAAGGCGCACTTCCTCCGGGTATTGCTGTATCTTGTACACCAGCCGCTCCCTGTACAATAACAAACGATGCAGGCATCGCAGCGCGCGCTGACCTTTGTGCGGTATTAACTTCACAATATATGGCAGCACTTCCGGTTGATCCATTGACCAATAACGGAAGCCCTGTCACTAACTGCGGTGCCACTTATAATACAAATTATACTATTGGTAGAAGCACAACTGATAGTAGAATCACTGTCGCTGCACCCGCAGCCGAGTTGTCACAAACAATTTCGGTGACACGTTAAGCCTCGAATTCATTGACTTTCATTCTTTGTTGATGGTACGATTATTTTCCTATGGAAAAGAAGATATTGATCGCCGAAGATGATGAGTTTTTGCGTGAACTATACGCAGACATTCTAAAAACAGAAGGGTATCAGGTTACAACTGCTGTTGATGGAGAAGATGCGCTACAAAAATTATCTCAAGGAGGCTGGGATTTAGTCTTGTTGGACATTATTATGCCCAAGTTATCCGGACTTGAGGTGGCAAAAAAAGCAAAAGAAATGCCTCAACCGCAAGTTCCCAATAAAAGCATTATATTTTTAACTAACCTTGATAAAGGGGAAGAAATCAAAGAAGCCCTTCTCTTAGGAACCGGGTATCTAATTAAAAGTCAAATTACCCCTGGGGACTTAATAAAAGAAGTC
Organism: uncultured Gammaproteobacteria bacterium; assembly: GCA_964409875.1. Lineage (GTDB taxonomy): Bacteria > Patescibacteriota > Microgenomatia > Levybacterales > GWA1-39-11 > JAUSNA01. The sequence goes on along the minus strand of CAYPEN010000002.1, from coordinate 359,760 downwards.
AAGCTGTATCTTGCTCAACCTGCTGGAGCTGTATAGCTTGCATAATAGGAAGTGAGAATGAGAATGTTGTTCCCTTCCCCTCGCCCGCTGATGATACCCAAATGCGACCTTTATGTAATTCTATCAATGATTTCGATAAGTATAGTCCTAGACCGGTACCTTGTCCTGCCTGTTTTGTCAGATAATTTCCTCCAAGCATATTGAATTTCTTAAATAACTTATCCATATCCTCACTCTTTATTCCTTTTCCGGTATCTTTCACATGAGTAACAATATATCCGTCTTTTTGCTCACAAATAAGTGTGATGTTTCCTCCTTGAGGTGTAAATTTGAGAGAATTTCCTATAAGGTTGATGAGAACTTGTTTTATTTTGTCAGGGTCAGCAAAAACATCCGGCATTTCTCCTTGAGGAGATGCAAACACTAATGCAAGCTGTTGCTCACTGGCTCTTGTTTGCATTTCGCCTACAACCTCCTGAATAAGGGAAGACATAGAAAGTGCCTTCGGTTCTATCGTAAGCCTACCCGACTCGATTCGCGAAATATTCAACATGTCATTGACCATATTGATAAGTCTGTCGGTAGAAGTATAAGTCCGTTCTAAGTATGATTTTTGTTTTTCTGAAAGGTCACCAACTTTTCCTTCCAATAACATCCAGATGTAAGACTTAATAACAGTCATCGGAGTTCTTAATTCGTGAGAGGCAAGAGAAACAAATTCGTCTTTCAGTTTATCCAGCTGTTTCAGTTTTTCATTTGCCTCTTGTATATCCTTATACAAGAGTGAATTATCAATCGCGATTCCTATAATTCCAGCTAGCCGCTCCATAAGGTCACGCTCATAATCCGATATGTCCGGAGTGGTCTCGCCAAGACTTATGGATAATACCCCAATAACCTCACCACGAATTACTAATGGATGTGCATATATTGATTTTGTGTTAAGGGTCTGTTGTATTATTGCTGCCTCTTGAGGTGTAAATTCGGGTGTCAGAATATCAAAATAGTTATTGGTATACTGAAGACGTGCGGTTTTTGCGACTCTTACTAAAAGATTGGTCTCGTTATGAAGCGGTATCCGAAGGCTCGGGAATTGTTTTTTTACTAAAAACTCGGCCCGAGCTACTGCCTCACCGCTTGAAGCTGCAAGTCTCACCAATCCATCCTGCTCGTTGATTATAAAAATTGATACCCGCTTGAATTCGGCTTCCGAAGCAATAACATCGGCAACTTGTTGCGCTACTTGCCATAAATCGGTAACTGAACTTAGAATAATTGCCTCTATTTTCTGAAGTAGGGAGAGCGTCTTATTGGTATGGAACAATTCCGCATTTTTCTTATACATCTCTTGAGTAACGTGCTCAAGCTCTGAAGAGAGATTGTTGTTTGATACGACGGAATTTACAGCAGGAGGAACATTATCATCTTTCTGGGCAGAGTTCATATGAACTAATTATATAGTATTAAAAGCGCGTGACGCTATTGAAGAAGAGCAGGTAAATCAGACGAAGCCACTTGAGAGGTTATACTTTTTACCGCATCTTTGCACATTTCAACTGACGTTTGTCCGAAAAGTTTTTCGTACCTCTCAACAAGTTTGCCGACAATATCTTTTTGATTACCTTCAAACTTAATGTCGTGTTTTTTCCAATCAATTTTTAACCCCTGCACTTTTTCGGCCTGCTCAAGAGCAATCGGCCCGATAATGTTCTCTTGAACCTTGATTATTTTTTCGGCCATTTGGGCATATACATCATTTTGCATACATTATCCTCGATGGAGTTGGTTATAAACAGTTTTTAATTCAAGTATGCCAATTGCCATTATCATATACGAAGCTGTATATACCAAATCTATGAAGTGGCCGGGATAATATTTGTCTTGAAAATATATAAACGAATAATCCGATAAGAATTGTGCGACAAATGCAAATAAAATGACAAGAACTTTGGGCCTCATAATTCCCCCCAAAAGTTTCCTGGTCGCTACATACGTAAATATAGCAATAGATACATATATTGCCTGACCTAAGGGATACCCAAAATCCAGAAATGACTTAAGAGGATGCGAAAAATCAAGCTGATAATTATGTAAAAACAGAATGTAAGATACTCCAACCATAACAATGGGGATAAGAATTGCCTGTAATTTGTTTCCAAACGAACGAAGGGAAATTTTTACTCCCGATGCTTTTGCCAAAAGATAGGCTCCATATATATAAAAAGGGATCGTACCGAAAAATCCGATATCGCCAATTGAAGGGTAGGGAATTTCTATATGCTCAACGAAAATATAATAAGTGTATGCTATCTGTCCGAATTCTTGGGCAAAAAGACCAAGGGAAAACATAATAATTGCCTTTCCCATAATGCTCTTTAAGCCTCCCCATTTTCTTGCCACAAATAATCCCCAAATTCCACCAACAAGCGCAATTACTCCATATGACTGGCCGTACAATGCATACAGTATGTTGTCATGAGGAAGAGCCAATTGCATGTATGCCCACCACGCAACATACAGGAGAAAAATTCCGAGTATTACCTTTGCTTCCCACTCTTTTTTCAGTGTTTCAAGCATATTTTTAGTATGGAATGTTGCGTGTCACTTGTCAAGAAAGGTAAGATATACTATCAATAATCATGAATTTATTACGAAATCTTCCTGTATTTCCTGAGCTCAAACCGCTCATGCTGCAAGACCATTCAATACTCCAACCTTTTTTAGATAGCTTCGAACCCTACTCCGACTACAATTTTGCATCTATGTGGTGCTATAACACCAAAGAAAAAATGGAAATTGCACAACTTCATAATAACCTTGTCGTCAAATTTGAGGACTATGTCACTTCCGAATATTTTTTTTCTTTCATGGGAAATGATGAACCAGTTAGGACTACACATACCCTACTCGAGCATAGTATCACACAAGAATTGCCTGGAATTCTTAAACTCATTCCTCACATCGTTGCAAACAATCTTAAAGAATCCAAAAAATATAAGGTATCAGAAGACGAGGATAACTTTGACTATATACTATCCACTCAAGAAGTAAGTTCCCTTGCTACAACTAAATTTCATACACAGAAGAACCACCTTAACCGGTTTGAAAAGAATTATCCGGAATGCCTACCGGTTATTCTTGATGCGTCTGATAAAAAGACACATGAAATTTTGTTAGACGTTTTTTACACATGGGAAAAAGGAAGAGGAAAAGAAAGGAATGAAACGCAACATGAGTTGACAGCCTTGGAACGGTTTTTATACCATGCGCATTTGTTTTCTCCTATTATTGTGGCTGCCGAATATAAAGGGAATTATTTGGGATTTATAGTCGCAGAACTTATTGGTAGTGAATATGCGGTTGTTCATTTCGCAAAAAGTAATCCACAATATAAAGAAGTGTATGTATTTCTTAACAATTGTCTTGCAAAACATCTATGGAATATGGAGTATCAATATATGAACATCGAACAAGATTTGGGAATACCGGGATTAAAATATGCAAAGAAACAATGGAATCCGATAAAATATCTAAAGAAATACACTGTAGAAATTAATGAATAATTGGCTTTATTTGGCTCTTCTTGCACCTGCCGTTTATACGGTCGTAAATTTTGTAGATAAATATGTAGTTGAGCACAAAGTAAAAGACTACCGTGGGATGCCTATTTATGGCTCTATCGTAGGGCTTGTTGTCGGAACGCTTTTTTGGGTAGCTGTCGGCTTCCCTTTTCTTCCCCTTTTTGATGCAGTGCTCGTCATATCAACCGGCGTTTTGACTCTTTTTGGGTATGCCCTCTATTTCAACGCACTCTCAAAAAGCCAGACAAGTTATGTCATCGGTTTATTTCAACTGATACCTCTTATTACCTTCGCACTATCATTTATTTTCTTATCGGAAAGGATTAATGGCAGTCAATTTATGGGGTTTTTAATGGTGCTTCTGTCTGTGCTTGCTCTCTCAATTAATAAAGAAAAAAGGAAGTTTAAATTTGACTCGGCTTTTTATCTGGTTCTTATTTCGGATGTTTTTTTTGCACTTGCTAATATCATTTTGAAGTTTGCAATTACGGCAGATTCCTTCACAAAAATATTTAGCTATGAGAGTTGGGGAATTGCACTGGGCGGACTCATCCTTTGGTTAATTTTTCCAACAGTAAGAAAGGCATTCTTAAAAACAACAAAAACCGTAGGCACAAAAGTTCTTGGTATCATGTTTTTGAATGAGTTCATATTTATCATTTCTAAAGTTATAACATTCCTTGCAATTGCACTTGGACCTGTTGCATTGGTCAGTGTTTTGGGTGGAACTCAAGTTTTCTACGGAATTCTGTATGGATTTGTTTTAACAATTGTTGCTCCCAAAATTTTCCATGAGGATATTTCTAAGGGGGGGCTAACAAAAAAAATTATTCTTATGTCTCTTATGTTTGCCGGAATTTGGCTTATTCACTAATCTTCGAGGTTTTCAGACGGATATTTTTTTCCGCGCTCTTCAATTGATATATCCATTTCATCGGTTTTGAACATTTTCTTGAGATAGTCTATCGCGATATTGGCGTCAAATTCTTTACAAGAATATAAATCGAAGGTAAAGAATTTGCGTTTAACAAAGGTGTGTATACTCACATGTGACTCTTGAATAAGAACAAACCCACTCCACCCTCCAGGGTCTTTTATGTTGTTGCCCTCAGTGAACACTAAATACGGTTTGGTCATTTTTGTCATGCCGATTGTTGTAGGAAGGGTATCAAGCATTTTATAGAGAAGGTTAGCATCTTCAAGAGGCTGCTTTGCACAATTATACCCATCTATCATAAGATGCATACCGAACGAGGAATTATTGGGAGTTGAACTCATAAAAAAAGACGCAAATTAATTAAAAAGTAATTCCGAACAAAAGTCAATTACACCAACTAAAACCAGTGCCGCTTCTTTGACTCATCCATAAATTCTTCCAAGAGTTCTTTTTGCCGTGATGAAAGCTTGTTAGGAATATCGATTTGCACTCTTACATAATGGTCTCCCCGGGTAGCACTATTAACATGCTTTACTCCCTTTCCTTTAATGCGGATAAGCGTCCCCGGCTGCGTTCCTTGCGGAATTTTTAATTTTACCTTCCCATCAATTGTCTCAACTTCCTCAATTCCACCAAGGGCAGCTTCTGCCATAGGAATTTTTGTTTCTGTTACGATATCGTACCCTTCGCGTCTGAATTTTGAGCTTGGGGCAACTGTGATAATAATGTCAAAATCACTAAATTGAATGCGTGACCCATCATTCACTCCTGCTGGAACTTTTATATCTTTTTTATTTCCGTCTAATGAAACTGTTTTTGTCGTTCCCTTGACCGCTTCCATAAAATCAATTCTTAAAGAATACGATGGTTTTCGTCTTCCAAAAGGTGCCCCCCCTCCAAAAAATTGCTCAAAAATATCAAAGGGGTCAGAAAATCCGCCAAAATCAAATCCCTCAGCCCCATTGGTCGTATAGGTATAACTGAACGGACCATTTTGACCTCCAAAACCTCCGAAAGGTCCACCCGCTCCTCCACGCCCTCCATTTTCAAAAGCAGCGGCACCAAATTGGTCATATTGCTGCCTTTTTTGAGGGTTTCCCAAGACCTCATACGCCTGGTTTATCTCTTTAAATTTCTCTTCAGCCTCTTTGGACTTATTTTTGTCCGGATGGTACTGCACGGCAAGCTTTCTGTAAGCACTTTTAATTTCACTTGCCGTTGCATTCTTTGAAACACCTAATGTTTTATAATAATCATTCATGTTAATTATTATTCCGAGCTTTCCCTTCGCTCCGCTCAGGGTATGCACGCTTTATCTCATCCGCCGTCGCGGTTTTGGATACTCCTAAAACCTTGTAGTAGTCAGAACTCATATTGTGTATTTTAGCAGTTTGAGCTCCCAATTGCCAGCTCTATTTTTACTGTGGTGAGCACAAAAGAGGACAAAGTTGAATATTTTTACCGCTTTTTGCGCAACCGGGGTCAGGCTTACATGTAAAATATTGGTCAGGGGTAGGTGTAGGTGTTCCATGTTGCTGATACCCTCCTCCAATCGGTGTCGGAGTAGCAGTTGGACTCTGTGCTGATGTAGGAGATATTGTCGTGGTAACTGTCGGACTGGCAGTTGTAGATGGTGAAACGCTCGGGGTTGTGCTTGATGTTGGATTTGCGGGAGGAGTTCCAGCTGCTGAACAGGTTGCAGGTTGGAGTGGCTGACCGGAACATACCGGGCTTTGAGGCATTCCTTGCGGTTGTTGGTCGAGTTCGGTTGCCTGCATTGCACGATTTACATTGTCGCACTCTGATGACGAAGAACCATACAGGTCGGAGCATGCCTGCATAAACGTCGTGTATACATCTTTGAAATTCGACGTCGGCGCAAGATATTTGGTGAGCGCTTGGTACACAATGGGGTGAGATTTCGGCCTTCCAATTCCATTTATCGTACATCCATTAAATGAACCCCCATCAGTCATAAGAAAAAAGGTTTTATTAATGACCCCGCTATTCTTGTGAACCCCTCCGTAGTCGTGTGCACTATCGGGTGCTCCACAATAAAACAAGGATGAAGAAAGTTTATCAGGATTATTTCGTGACGGAGGATTGCTCATCGAACGGAGCGGAACCGGCAGACCAAGCCCTGGAGGAAGTCCTTCTCCAATGTCCCAATTATTATCCATTGCACTTCCGAAAATATCTGAAACTGCTTCGTTAAGCGCTCCCGATTCCTGAAGATATTGCAGTCCAGCAGTTTCCCCTGTCAGTGCATGGCTTAACTCGTGACCTGTTACATCTAAAAGCACAAGGCCTGAGCAAAAAACCATTTCATATCCATTCCAGAATGCATTTGGACATTGAACCGGAACACCATGCATTGACATGCCATTTGATGCATGAACATATCCGTCATAGGGCGCTCCAGCATTATCATAACTATCCCTGCTGTACGTATTGAAAAAGTAATTATAGACTGTCCCAAAGTACTCATAGACATTATTCACATCATTATCCGTTACGGCACCTCCTCCTTCCTGTCTTTGCAAAGGGCATCCTCCCCCCTGGCAGTTATAAACATTTCTATCAAGGGCATCTCTTGTTTGGGACTCTGTGTAGAGAATGGTACCGTTTTCCAAATCAACAAAATATTGAGTCCTGAAAACAACAGGCTTTCCTATTGATTCCACCTCGACTTCTAAAACGAAACGGTTAACAGAATTGTTTGATAAACCCATCAAGCGTTCGTTGATGTAATATTTCTTCGTCGTTTTAACGGTAAGCTCTCCTGAAATTACTTCTTTTTTTGCTTCAGACAATGCGATTTCCTTGGCTTTCCCATCGGTTATCTTCTGAACCGTTCGTGTTGTATTTGTCGATATATTACCGCTCGTTGCATATACTTCATTCCCATTTTTTATATGAACCGTTACAACTGCACCATACACCGGAATATTATTTATGGTTTGATTGAAGAAATAATGCTCGTTAGAAAGCGCTATGTTGTTTTTTTTAAGATATGTGTCGTTTTTATCCGAAATTTGTCTTGTAACAACGGTGTTCTTTGAAAAATTTTTCGGGAAGAGGGAACCCTCCGGTAGAGAAGGGTTCAGGTCGAGGAATTCCTGAGCAGCATCCAAGCCTCTCTTCGAATCCGACTTATAAATGTAATCCTTTTTTGTAGAAAGAGAGAATACTGTTCTCCCTTCTTCTTTTGTAACATTTGAATAGGATGACAGATCTACATTCGGTAATGAAATTTTCTTTTGCAAACCGGCAAGGATAATTATTGTAAGAACCGCAAAAAGAAGAAGAACAGAAAGAAAAATTAATCCAAATTTATGGACAGAGAGAAATTGGCGCGCATAGGAAAGTGACCGTTCGGATTTTTCCTTAAATTTTTCATTCATTGTTTTTGGATTTTTACGGTTGCAATTGCTTCGTCTACTTTTACAAGAGTCACATTATATCCATAGGCTGACTGCTTCTCTGTACATGTTCCCGCTATCCCTCCACAAACATAGCTTAACTTTTGATCAACTTTTTGGCTTGTAACAACAATATTTGTTGTCGTGGAACAATCAACACACTTAGGGTTTGGTGCCGATTGCCCTTTGTAAACAATAGTGAGTGGAGAATTTGGAACACTAACAACTTTCCCCTTTGTAAGCACGAGTTCGATGGCTGGATTTGCTGACGTAGGGCTAGTAGTAGGTGTTGAGATAGCCGTTGTCGGAAATGGCGTGGGCGAGGGAATAACCACCACAGGTGTCTTCTTTGAAATGAAAAAGACAACAGATACCGCAATAATAGCTAATACTACAATAATTACACCAACAATAAGTAGCAATTTTTTTTGCTTGCCGGAAGGCGGTATTCCCGGGGGCGGAACAGGCGGAGGGACAGGAATTGATTGTTGTTGCACAATTTCTGGTTGGTTGTTGTCCATAGGGTACTTATCTACTGTGTTTGAGTGGAATCCGGCTGCATTTGCGTTCCATCTGTTCCAACGGTTGGCTGAGGAACTGTTGTAGTGGCACTACCATCTGCCGTAAATGGGTTAAATGGTGGAGGAGTAAGCGGATTTTGCACGGGCGTATACGGATCTGCAATCATACCCGTAGGCTGAGCAGTTCCTTGAGTAACTCCATTTACAACTCCTTGTTGAGCATTTGATGTTCCCGGCGTAGGTGAAACGTCTGGCTGATTGGGAGACGGTGGTATTTGTCCGGCAGGAGTTGCTGCGCCCGGCTGCGGCTGGGTAACCGCCTTTATAAAAGTGTATTCCGCTTTTGCCTCATCATAATCTACCTTTATCGTATCTCCTGCTATGAATTTCTGACCTATAATCTCAATACTTATCGGGTTTTCAATTGCATTTTGGATAAGACGCCTTAAAGGACGCGCCCCATATACTGGGTCGAATCCTTCATCTCCTAATTTCTCAAGGGCTTTATCTGAAATTTCAAGAACAAACCCTTGCTCTTTTAGAAGTTTTGCAGTTTTACCGATATTTATTCCAGCTATCTGTTTCATATCTTGTTTTCTTAAAGGCTTGAAAATAACTACTCCATCAAAACGGTTAACAAGTTCCGGCCGGAAAAATTTCGTCAGCTCTTCCATAAGTTTTTTAGAAAGCTCTGCAAAGATTTTTTGCATTGCCGGATCCTGCCCCGCAACTTTTGGAACGGCAGTAACTGCACCACCGGAACCTACCACGCCTCCCTGGGAGGTAGTAACCGCCGGGGTTTCATTTGGGGAAACACCAACAGCAGGTACTACTACGGAAGACACCTGTGTAGGAGCCGCTGCAACCGACTGAGATGTTGCAGATTTTATGTCGGACACGGCCTTTTTTTCGCCGGCCTGCTTTGCATTCATCAAAGCCTCCTGAATAGTTGTGCTTCCAATATTTGAAGTTGCAATCACAATCGTATTTTTGAAAGAAATCGTATTACCCTTGTTATCCGTCAGCCGACCGTCTTCCAACAGTTGAAGCAAAATATTGAAAACGTCCGGGTGCGCCTTTTCCACCTCATCAAGAAGCACAATGGAATATGGTTTTGCACGCACCGCTTCAGTTAACTGTCCACCTTCTTCATATCCAACGTATCCGGGAGGTGCGCCGATAAGTTTTGCAACCTCATGCTTTTCCATGTATTCGGACATGTCCAGTCTAACCATTGCATCATCCCTGCCAAAAAGTATCTCAGCCAGTGTTTTGGCAAGCTCTGTTTTTCCAACCCCGGTCGGACCGAGGAAAATAAATGAGGCTATCGGCCTATTTGCTGCAGCAAGCCCAATTCTCCCGCGTCTTACCGCCTCCGAAACCACAGCAACTGCTTCTTCCTGGTCAATAAGGCGCTTATGTATCAAATCTTCAAGTTGCAATAACTTCTTTCCCTCATCTTCGGTAAGACGGGTGATAGGAATTCCTGTCCAATCGGAAACTACTTTTTCAATATCAGCCCTCTTAACCTCTGTGTCCTGACGTTGTCCTTGTGCGTGCTTAAGCTTTACTTCTGCTGCAGCTTCATCGAGAAGGTCTATTGCTTTATCCGGCAGATAGCGCTCCCCAACATATTTTTTGGAGAGAGTTACTGAGAATTTTATCGCGTCAGGTGTTAAGGTGACTGTGTGATATTTCTCGTATTTGTCTTTCAGAACCTCGAGCATCTTCATCGCGGTTTCCTCATCCGGCTCATCAACTATCACCGATTGAAACCTCCTTTGAAACGCCTTGTCTTTTTCAAAGTATTTCCGGAACTCCGCAGTCGTAGTTGTGCCGATAAGCTGCAATTGGCCTCGCGCCAAATAAGGTTTTATAATATTTGATGCATCCATCGCACCTCCACCTTGTTCGCCAGCTCCAATAAGCGTGTGAATTTCATCAATAAAGAGGAGAATTTTTCCCTCTGAAATTTGCACTTCCTTTATTACATTTTTAAGCCGTTCCTCAAATTCTCCTCTATGAGACGCCCCGGCGATAAGTGCTGCCAAATCAAGTTCGATAATTTTCTTGTTCTTAAGCTGGTCAGGCACTGTTCCATTAACAATGTTTTGTGATAATCCTTCGATAACTGCAGTTTTTCCAACTCCTGCCTCTCCAATTATGATAGGATTATTCTTTGTGCGTCTGAGAAGAATATGGGTAAGCCGCTCAATCTCTTTGTCACGTCCCACCACAGGGTCCAATTTCCCTAATTTTGCCTCCTCAGTAAGGTCAATGCCGAATTGTTCAAGAACTGACTTCTTTCCTGCTGCTTGGAATGTAGGGTTTTTTGAAAGATTTTTCTCAACACCTTCCTTTTGAATACCCTTCGTCGAAAGATACTGTGCTGTGGAGTCGGCGTTGAAAAGAGAAAGTAATATGTCTTCAGGTGTTATAAAGCTCGACCCTCTATTTTTGGCGGTAGTAAATGCATCATCAAATATCTTTTGTGAGGTGGGAGACAAAATTGGCGTTCCCTCAAAAGTTCCCGGGGTCTGCTTCTGCTGAAGCTCGCGTGCCAAATCACCCACATTTATCGAAAACTCCTGAAGTGTCTTGTATACCTCCTTGTCGTACAACAAGCCCAACAGAACAACATCGGGCTCTATCTGTGGAAGTTTTGCTCTTTTTGCCTCATTTTGCGCCTGTTGAAGGACTAAATTTGCACGGGCATCAAGATGAGTAAGACTCTCAACGTTTTGCCGCTTTACCGGGTCCATACCAGGAGCCGTAGTCGGACTCTCCACAATTGCCTGAGGAGTTGGTTGTCCGACTTGATTGCCACTTTGCGAGTTATTTTGATTTTGCCCCTCTTCTTCCTCTCCGTATTTTTTGGTTGAAAATAAGTTTCCGAACATATTATTTAAACTTTACTTCGTATAAATTTCCAAACATATTTTTATTATGAAACATTCATACTTCCCGCTTCAAGCAGAAAGCATTATTAATTCTCTAATTCATCCCTCCTGGAGCGCCACTAGGTGGAACACTTCCATTATTCCCATTGTCACCATTTTCACCTTGATTATTATTTTCTTCTCCAAGAGGCGTGAATTCAGACTTGCTACTCTCCGGCTCTTCCCCCAGTATTTTTGGTTTTTCTTCCTCCGGTAGCTCTTCATGCATCGCCATTTCCGCATGTCCCGCTTTGGTTTCCTCACCGCGTTCAACCATGGTATCTTCCTCGTCCTTCTTTGTCTCAACGCCCGTCAGAACTTGCTTTGCAGCTTCAAGTTTTGCTTTCAAATACGAAATGACTTCTGCCTTTGAGAATCCTCCTAAAAGCAGGAATGGCAGGATGTTGGCAACCCGCTCCATACCCTTGTCGACATTTTCTTGACTGTCAGAGCTTAACAAATTAATCGTTTCCGTAATATTGTTCATGTCCTGCTGAAGAAAAGCGTGCTTGTCCATGGGCGTGCCACTCGGTCCGACTGGTGTCTCCATATTTTGATAATTCTCAACCCACATCTTCCGCACATCTTCATACTCTTCGATACTGACTTGTTGCACCTGGTTCTGCTGAGGAAGTTTGATGCTTTTAATGCTTGTCACACCCTCCTTCTTCTGGCCAGGGATAACTGCTTTTGTCTTGTCGTTTATTTCTTCTGAAACTTTAGAGGCTGAAAGTACATTATCAGCTAGCTTATCACCCTTCTTTTGTTGTGATACTAATTTCTCTTTGATGGTAGTGAATTTCTCACGGTCTGTAGTCGTTGCAACAACTGTAGGCTTTGAAATTTTTTCAAGTGTGTCGTGGAATCTACTTACCTCGGTCCTTGAAACGGCATCGTGTTTCATCATTGAAGTTTCATATCGCGCAATATCTCTCATTTTCGGAATGGAGAGGTTGGCAAGACGGAGGACGTCCCGAGTCTCTCGGATGGTCTGAAGATTTGAAAGGGATGCCCGCTCTAATGTACTTGCTGTTCTTGCTGCAGGTATTTCCATAGCACGCTTATTGAAGAATGGAATTGCCTTAGCAAGGCCAAAAGGTGAGGGTTGTTGGGGAGGTTGCCCCGGAGATGTAGGAGGTGGTGTGCCCCCGTATGCCTTATTGAACCAAGAGTTTTGAGTAATTCTCTTAACTACAGGACTTTCAGCAATAGAAACATTATTGAGATAGTCCAAAAATATCTGCAACAGCAAAAACGGAAGTAATATAACAACCCACAGCATAAGAAGAGCAACCACATACAATGCGAACGTATCACGCAGGTTGACGGAATTATTAAGATCTATCTGCTGACCAGGGCCACCGAGCAAAATATTAATAGCTGTTGGGTATGTTTGAGTTCCGACTTTTGAAAAATCAAAGGCCATAGGAATTCCCCGCCTCCATACATTCACCAACCCATGCAAAAACAATGCAAATAACGGAGCATATAAGAGCCATCTAAAGAACTCACCTACCCAAATTTTTGCAGTATTTCTTACAGGACGGAAGAACAAAAGAAGTGGAAAAATCGGAGAGACGATGATAAAAAACCACATGATGATTTTTCTTATGAGAAGAAGCCCCGTCATGACATAATATGTAATGGCCGTAAGCTTGACCAATAAGAGAGAAATGAATGCAGATTCATCGAAGTCAATTCCAACACGCCTAAATCCTATAAAATCGTACTTGAATGCGATATAGAGAAGATCGCTTGAATTGATATTCCTATTTGTTCCATCTATAGGGTCCTTTACATTCAAAAAGAATCCTTGGATAACATCGGTTGCCTGATACAAAAAGCGGATAAGCGCAAAAGAAAGAACAACCAGAATAACAATGGTTATAAACCGGGGAATAAACCGCATTACCGTAAGATTTTGACCTCGGGTTGCTATCATTACAAAAGCCGCGCCCAGAACAAAAAGTGCTAAGAGTACAAAAACGATATTTCTGACTAATGCCCAAAATTCTTCAATTGGATTGTTTGACCCCCCAGTTGGAAGAGTAATCCAGCGGTAGTTCTCAACGGATAACGTCCAGTCTAAAAATTCGTCGGAGCGGGTGGCTGTCTTTCCTACAAAAGTCACTTCCTGGTCTTTCACCCAACCTGTGGTCGGATCAGGTGTTGGGCTTATTTGACCATTCTGAACTTGCGCAAAGGAATGAGGAACAAACGTAAAAAAATTAATGAAAAGCAATGAAAATAGAAATAACTTAAGAAATGTGGGCAGTTTTTTTATCATACTAATTAAATCCGGGAATCTTTAAAATATCGTGCGTCACGACCTGAATGAATACAAAGCCGAAAATCGCCAAAAGAATCCCAATTATTGCATATGTTATGTACGATTTGCCTGTTTGAAGCCGTTGAGGATCTCCCCGTGATATAAGGAGGTGATAACCGCCGATTATAAGGAAAAGAAGCCCTATCAGACCTATTAACCCGAGGCCCCAGGAATAAAATTTCTCAACAAATCCTGCCGGCGTATTAGGAAGACAACCAAAATCAGTCAGAATCTCTTTTTCAGGGTCACACATCGTGGCAACAATTCCAAACATACTAGTTTATAGTAACATTTTTGGGCTTTGCAAGGCAATAAAAACAAACCATTGCAAATAAATAGAAACTGCTTCAAAACAGGGCAATTCAACAACCTCGTACGATCTTTTAAGGCGGGGAAACATGAATTTATGAAGATTAAAGCAATATAAATAATGCAAATAGCTGCTTTAAGGGGGGGGTTTCTGCTTCTTGTAAAGCCTAGTCTACAACCTGGCCTTCTTCGGCGTCTTTTTTGTCTTCGTTGCTCTTGTCCTTTTCGGTTTCTTCCGAACTTTTCTCTTCTGACTCCTGATTTTTGTCTTCTGGCTTCTGGTTTGCGTACATTTTTTCTCCAACCTTCGAAATCTTCTCAGAGAGCTCCTTAGTTTTTGCCTCAATCTCGTCTCTATCTTCCCCATCCTTCACTTTCTTAAGCGCCTCAATAGCTTCTTCAACCTCTTTTTTATCTGACTCTTCTATCTTTCCCTCCATGTCTTTCATAGACTTTTCTGCAGTAAAAATAAGATTGTCCGCAGAATTCTTAACCTCAATAAGCTCCTTTTTCTTCGCATCCTCTTCCGCATGTGCTTCGGCATCTTGAGTCATTTTCTTTATCTCATCGTCGGTAAGGCCGGTTGAACCAGTAATTTTAATGCTCTGCTCCTTGCCAGTTGCTTTGTCTTTTGCGGTGACAGAGAGAATTCCCGAAGCGTCGATATCAAAAGTTACTTCCACTTGAGGTACTCCGCGAGGAGCCGGCGGAATTCCATCCAAAATGAAGCGTCCTAAAGATTTGTTGTCCATAGCCATTGGACGCTCTCCTTGGACCACATTTATTTCAACCTGGGTTTGATTATCAGCAGCCGTTGAGAACACTTGAGATTTCTTTGTCGGAATTGTCGTATTCTTCTCAATAAGAGGCGTTGCAACGCCACCCATCGTCTCAATGCCAAGCGTTAGGGGTGTAACATCCAACAGCAAAACGTCTTTTACTTCTCCGCCCAGAACTCCAGCTTGTACTGCTGCGCCTACCGCAACAACCTCGTCAGGATTGACTGATTTGTTGGGCTCTTTTCCAAAAAACTTTGTCACTTCGGAAATTATCTTGGGCATCCTTGTCATACCACCAACCAATATCACCTCATCTATTCCTGAAGTATCAACTTTCGCATCCTTCAATGCTTGCTTGACCGGTCCAAATGAACGCTCTATAAGAGACGCAACAAGACTCTCAAGTTTTGAACGCGTAATTTTTGCCGTAAGATGCAACGGTCCTGAGGGGCCTTGAGTAATGAAAGGCTGGTTGATTTCAGCCTCCATTGATGAAGAAAGCTCTATTTTTGCCTTTTCGGCAGATTCCTTGAGCCGTTGCAAGGCCTGGGGGTCTTGTCTTAAGTCAATATTGTTCTCTTTTTTGAATTCGTCTGCAAGGTAATCAATTATCACCTGATCGAAATCATCTCCTCCAAGGTGGGTATCACCATTGGTTGCCTTTACTTCATACACACCTTCTCCCAATTCAAGTATCGAAATATCAAATGTTCCGCCTCCGAGGTCATATACCGCAACAGTGTGGGCGTGTTTTTTATCAAGTCCGTACGCAAGAGCTGCAGCGGTTGGCTCGTTCACAATTCTCAAAACTTCAAGACCGGCAATTTCACCTGCTTGTTTGGTAGCCTGACGCTGTGCGTCATCAAAATATGCCGGAACCGTAATAACAGCCTGGGTCACTTTTTCACCTAAATACGCTTCTGCATCTTTTTTAAGTTTTTGTAATATTTGCGCTGAAATTTCTTGCGGGGTAAATGTTTTTCCATCAACCTCAACAACAGCCATACCGTCTCTCCCAGCTTCAACGTCATAAGGGAGGAGCTTTAAATCACGCTGTACCGACTCGTCTTTGAGCTTTCGCCCCATCAGTCTTTTGACGGAGAATATTATCTTTTTAGGCTTGAGAACCATTTGCCTTTTTGCGACATCCCCCACTACCCGTTCAATAGGGTCTACAACCGAAGGGGTTGTATTTCTTCCTTCAGAAGAGAATATGACTTTTGGAGAGCCTCCCTCCATAACGGCCATACATGAATTTGTTGTTCCTAAATCGATTCCAATAATTTTTGACATACTTATTTCCTTTCTATTATAACGTTTCCCATATATACTTAACTAAACTTGAATTATGAATAATGAATCATGAATTAAGGGATTTTATTTTCCCCATAATTCATACTTCATACTTCTTAATTCTTGGCAGCTCCCCCCACTTTCACCTGAGCCGGCCGTATAAGTTTCCCATTTATCGTAAATCCCGGTCTTACCTCTTCAACAACCATTCCTTCAACCCCCTGTACTACCTCTATTGCTTCCATTGTGTCTGCATTATATTTTGCATTATCCGTTACAACTTTTTCAATACCATTGTCTTTCAAAACTTCCAGAATGCGCTGTATTGTAAGCTTGACACTCTCATCTTGTGTAAATTTCCCCGCCAAAAAAAGAGTATCAAAAGCCGGCAATAACGCTTCTACCAACTGCTTGTTCCCAAACTTCACCGCATCAAATCGTTCCTCAGCGCTTCTTCTTTCCAAATTTCTGTAGTCGGCAACGGCACGCTTTAGTTGCTCGTCCAAATCTTTTATTCTATTTTCAAGTTGCTCGATTTTATGTTCTTTCTTCTCCGTCTTTTCAGGTTCTTCTGTAACTTTTTCTACCTTGTCTTCTTCCTTTTTATGAATTTTCTTATCATCCATTTCACTATTATAATGGTCTAATGTCCACTTTTCAGTAGATTACCAATTAGCTACTTCTTCTATCAAAGACCCATAATACCGCACGAGCGGAACAATATTTTCATATCGAAGCCGGGTTGGACCGACTACACCTATCATTCCGTCATGGTTTCCCCGGGTATGAAATTTAGAAAACACAAAGCTGTATGGTTTGAATAACTCCAGTTCCATATCATCCCCCAAAATAACTGCAAACTTTTCAGCAATTCTTCCAAAAACCGAATCAAAGTATGATTGGTTATCAAGAAGGCTGAGTAAATTTTTCGTAACATCAATATCATAAAATTCCGGCATCTCAAGAATGTGGGAATAACCGGAGCAGAAAAAGGCACCATCATCATTTTTTGCAACCGCCAATGTTCCTGTTTTCTCAGCAAGCCGTTGGGTTGCTGTTCGCATAAAGTCTGTTTCCTTTCCCCGCATATCCCAGATCTTTTCTTTTGCTTCAACTTCTTCGGCAACAGAGAGTTCTTTCTCTTTCATGAGTTCGTTTACATACAACTTAAGAGCCTTAGGTGTTGGTACTCTTCCCGCTGATGTATGGGGCTTTGCAAGATACCCTTTCTTTACCATAGCAGCCATTTCATTTCTGATTGTTGCGGGAGAAACACCTACATCATATTTTTTTTCAAGGGTTTCAGAACCGACAGGATTTGCAGAATCAATATATTCTTTAACGATTTGCTTCAGAATCTCAATTTGTCTTTGTGTTAAGTCGTACATATAATGATGAATCCAATCTCATATACCCATTTCTGGAATATACGAGATTAGCAATAATATACCATGAGTGCTAAAACATGTCAAGCGGTTTTATTGTACACCCACACTCTTTTTTGATACCCTTGTTTTGTGAAGAAACGTAAAAAATTTATCCCTCATCTTATTATAGCTTTTCTCTCGCTTGTAGGATTATTTCTTTTCGTTAACATATTTGAACCTACCATTTTTTTTAACCTCAAAATCTTTGCAATTCCATCGGTTGTGCCCTTTTTCTTTCTTCTCTTCTTGACCATCGGAGGCATTATGACTTTTTCATTCGCAAACGTCCGGCGTGGCATTTTAGCCGGGATTTTCGTCGTCGTCTTTCTTTTGCTTCAATATCTGCATGTCAATAATGTCTTATACTCAATACTTTTACTTATCATTCTTCTTCTTATCGAATTCCTTTTCGTAAAAAATAAATAATTTGTGAATAGCCTCAAAAATTGATAGAATAAGGTTTATGACAAATAAATTCTATAATTCTGAAGAAACTGCTAGACGCAAGTTTTACTTAACAACCGCTATCCCTTATGTAAATGCAAAACCGCATGTAGGACATGCGTTGGAATTCGTGCAGGCTGATGTTATTGCCAGATACCACCGTTTGCAAAACGCTGACGTAGCGCTCCTTTCGGGAAGTGATGAGAATGCCCTTAAAAATGTCCAAGCTTCGGAAGATGCCGGTAAAAATATACAGGCATTTGTCGATGAGAACAGCAAGCTCTTTCAAAACCTTGCCCATAAATTAAACGTAAAATTTGATTTTTTTCAAAAGGGTAGCAATAAAGACCATTTTGTTTCCTCCCAAGAATTGTGGAAAAGGTGCGAGGAAAACGGAGATATATATAAAAAAGATTATACGGGTTTTTACTGTGTAGGATGTGAGCTTTTTTATGAGAAAGATGAATTGAATGAAAATGGTGAATGCTTTGAACATCCCGGAAAACCATTACAGGAAGTAAGCGAAACAAATTATTTCTTCAAACTGAGCAACTATCAAGATGTAATAAAAAAATTGATCGAAAGCGACGAATTAACGATAATTCCAACATCAAGAAAAAATGAAATGCTCTCATTTCTTAGCCGGGGGCTTGAGGATATCAGTATCTCAAGAAGCAATGAGCGCGCAAAAAATTGGGGGGTACCGGTACCCGGAGACGCCTCACAACGGATGTATGTGTGGTTTGATGCATTAAATATTTATCGAAGCGGGCTTGGTGAAAGTTATAACACCTATTGGCCTGCCGATGTCCATGTTATCGGGAAAGGTATAACCCGCTTTCATGCGATTTACTGGCCGGCTTTTCTGCTCTCTGCAAAGCTACCCATACCAAAATCTCTTTTTGTTCATGGATACTTTACGGTAGATGGACAAAAGATGTCAAAAACGTTAGGAAATGTTATCGACCCAATTTTTCTTATTGAAAAATATGGAGCTGATGCCCTGCGCTATTATTTTTTGAGTCAAATTCCTCCAACAGACGATGGGGATTTTTCGGAGGAAAAACTAAAAACCGTATATAATGCAGACCTTGCAAACGGCCTTGGGAATTTAGTTGCGCGCGTTGCAAAATTGTGTGAAAAAATAAATTTCAAAACGGAAAACAAACCGGTTTCATTCGACCCTGTATTACAAAAATATTTGCAACAATACCAATTTAATTTGTTACTCGAACATATTTGGACCGAAATAAGGGAAGCTGATAAATTTGTAAATGAAAAAAAACCTTGGGAACAGGAAGGCGAGGAACTTTCCCATACATTAACAATTCTTGTTGAAAAGATACTGCATATTGGTTTTAACCTCCAACCGTTTCTTCCAACAACCGCTGAAAAAATTCTCAATCAATTTTCGGCTGAGATTAAATCTTCCGAGCCCCTCTTTCCTCGCATATCATAACCAACAAAAAACCTCCCAACGCTGCCTTACTGTCGGGAGGTTTTTTTACTAACAGTTAAATTTATAAAAAAAACTATTGTTGTTTTGCTTTTTTTGAAACCGTAATTTTTCTTGGTTCTTTTTTCTCAGCTTTTTTGAATACGAGTTTTAATATGCCATTCTCAAGCTCTGCCGTCGGTTCCTCGTCTTTTACTACACCTTCAGGAACTCTGAATGAGTAATTAAAAGAGGTTGCCATTGAAGACATAAAATATCTTCTCTTTCCTTTTTCTTCCTCTTTTTCCTGCATTGAACCCGTAATCCTCACAATTCCGTCTTCGAAAGTGATGTCAATTTTATCTTCCGTAATGCCGGGGAGCGATGCCTCAGCAACAAGCGTATCTTCGGTTTCGTAAAGGTTAAGTCCTTGACTCATAAATTTTGAAATTCCGGGGATTGTCGGAAATTCCCAATCATCGTCAAGCATTCTATCGATATTCCAAGGATTCCATCTGATTATTGCCATACTTTTCACCTCCTTTTGAAGCCAAATTTTGTTATTTTTATCAGTATAACACCATGAGTGCTAATTTGTCAATACTACCCATCTTTGATATTATTGTTGTACTTTACGAAGGCTTTTTCGACAACACAGCTCAATAAGAATATGAAAAGAAAACTCCTACTGCTTCTCTCAATTCTTCTGGTCGTTTCAGGTCTATTCCTTTTGGTAAGAGTTATTTACAACTTTAAGGACGTAGAGAAAGGGGGTCTTCAAGTAACAGCCAACATTAACGGAAGAGTACTTCTCGATGGTAAGTATATCGGAAATATACCTATTAGAAAAATCGACCAACAGGATACCGTACCTTCTGGAAATTATGAGTTAAGAATAGAGCCACAAGACACTACGCTTGCTGCATTTACAACCCGCGTTCAAATAAATGGGGGAGTTCTTACAGCAGTGGATAAAACTTTTCTTCCCGGATCCCTGGGGAGCGCGTATGTCCTCACTTTAGAAAAAGCATCAAACCGCAAACCACAAATAGAAATTACTTCAATCCCCGATGGGGCAATGGTAACAATTGATAGTGTGTCCGTTGGAGTAACGCCCTATAAGTCCGACTCACTTTCTGCCTCAGAACACGAAGTCGAAATTCAAAAGGATGGATTTGCCAAAAAAACAATACGGGTAAAAACGGTTGACGGTCATGTACTTGTTGTAAGTGCTTCTCTGGGTACTGGCGATATTGGCAGTATTCCACAAGCCACTCCCACAAATACTCAGTCTGTTTCTCCGAGTCCAACTCCACCACTCACAGCGGCTACAATTCTTATACTTAATACTCCCAACGGTTTTTTAAGAGTAAGAAGCGGTGCGGGGACAAGTTTTGGGGAAGTTGCAAGAGTGAGACCGGGCGAGACATACAAAATGTTATCCGAACAACAAGGGTGGTACGAAATTCAGGTGGATGACACAACCACCGGATGGGTGTCCAGTCAATTCGCAAAAAAGCAGTAAGCGTTCATGCAAACTACTTCATTTCATCCCAGGAATCTTTGAAAGTAATTAACCACCGATAAAGTAAATAATAAAAATAACAAGAAATCCCCAAATAACTACCGAAGCCAAAAGTGGCTTGTCTGAGAGTAATACTTTATCCGGACTTTCTCCCTCTTTCTTTTCATAAATATCCTGAAGGTAGCGCATTACTCCATAAATTACTGGTAATATCGTTACCATCAACCACTTTCTATTGAAATATGAGGGAAGATATTCAGGAAGCAAAACGTCAAGTCCGATATGTAGCCCCCGTGGAGTTGCTAGAAAGGTGAACAGCCCATAAAACACAAATGTCGATGTGGCAAAAATGGTCGAGAAAGAATCAAGCAATGCTTCTGAATAGTGCGAAAGGGTTTTTCGCACTTCATCAATTTTTGCACCGCCCTTCACATTTTGAAGGAGGGTAAGTTCTGAACGCCGTTTTCCAACAGCCAAAAATAGAGAAAGTGAAACCGCAGTTAACAACAGCCAAATTGATGTATGGAAATTTGAAATCGCCTCCCCTGCTAGAATTCGCAAGATATAGCCCGTTGCAATAAAAAGGATATCGAAGATTGTTATGGATTTAAAGATTGTTGAATAAAGAATTTGAAGGACGATATATGAAATACCAATTACAGTGAACAGTAAACTGGTATTAAGAGCAATAAGAAGCGCAATAAAAAGAATCACAATAAGGATAACAACGGCTTCTGGAATAGAGATATTTCCACTTGCGATAGGCCTCAATCTTTTAAACGGATGTAGTCTATCTTTTTTTACATCCAATATATCGTTGAATATGTACGTAGCAGAAGCGAACAAACAAAACGCAATGAATCCATTCACCACTTGAGAAAATAAATCTCCGTTAAAAAGTTGACCCGCAAATGTAACGCCCGCAAAAAGGGCAAAATTCTTTATCCACTGACGGGGACGAAGAAGTTTGATGACATAATACCCGTGCTTAATCATAGAATCAGGTATGTAATCGTATGCCCTGCTCTTGGCAGTCGCAGGTCATATGCTTAATTACATTAATCATAGTCCTGTTTTTTTCCAGCAATCCGCAACATGAATACAAATCCCAAAACGACAACAACCACCAACATTATAACAAAAAGCTTTCCACGACTTGACGCGCTCAGTGCGACAACTCCCAATATCAACGACATTAACCAATAAAATACCGCAATACTCCTGTGACCCATCCCGTAATTTAAAAGAAGATGGTGAAGATGTCCCCTATCATGCCAGAATGGAGATTTTTTCGAGAGAATTCTTCTGATAATTGTTATCGCCGCGTCCACACTTGGTACACCCATCACTAAAACTGCCGTTGCCAATTTTACTCCCGAAGTGATAGAAAGAATACCGATAAAATATCCTAAAATTGTAGCGCTATACCCAGGGAAGATTTTTGCCGGGTAGAAATTGTAAAAAAGAAAACCTAATGAAGCACCGCCCACGATAAATGAAATCATAGAAGTCGTAAGACTGAATTGTTCTACCGGAAGAAATCTAAAGGCGGCAATGCCAATAACAAACGAGGATATCGCGGCAATCCCAGGCATTTGACCATCAACACCTTTGCTCCAATTTAACATATTCATAACCCACACAATCCATATAACAGCAAGTACATCCCCTAAATGGAACGATAAAAATAAAAAGGAAAATTGAAAATTCGTAAAGTGCAGTATCCCACCAACAGGATTGGTAATGAAGGGAATAGAAACGCCTGCATACACAGCAATAATCGCAGTTATGATATTTATTGCAAAACGGACATAGGGAGACAAATCAAATTTATCATCAAGAATTCCAGTTACAACAACTATTAGTCCTCCTAGGAAAATTGTCCGGACAAAATTATCCATCGGAACAAAAACCAACGCCGCAACAAGCATACCTATATATATGGCAAGCCCACCAGCCCGTGGAATGGGCTTTTTATGAAGAACAGCCGGATGGATATGGGTTTTGGGATCGTCCATAAGTTTTGTTTTTTTGGCAAACTTTATGACAAATGGGACAGTAAGCAGAGTAATAAGGCAGGAGACGACCGGTGCCAATAATAGTTCTTGTTGCATTAGAA
Organism: uncultured Gammaproteobacteria bacterium; assembly: GCA_964409875.1. GTDB lineage: Bacteria > Patescibacteriota > Microgenomatia > Levybacterales > GWA1-39-11 > JAUSNA01. Next base: position 336,700 of record CAYPEN010000002.1, on the reverse strand, counting down.
TGTTAAAAATAAAATCTGTAAATAAGCCAACAACCCAAGGAGTAGGAACAGAAAACAATTAAATAAAACGATTCTTGAAACTAAAACATTCTTCTTATATGCAAACAACGCGTATAGCAAATTACCGACAAATATAATAAGAAGCAAGAATGGAAGAAAAATAGTGACTTGTGAGTTTACAAGCCGTTCCTCTCCCCAGGGCATACTATTGTAAAAAGGGATAAGTGGTGGGAGACTGCCATATGAAATAAAAATAAGAATTACAAGAGGAAGTACAGAAACAAGACCAAGCAAGAGAGATATTCTCGCGAACTGGTCGGATAACATAAGATTAAATTTCTCTTTCATATATTTTTACTCCCTCCATTATATATTTCAGCCGGTATGAAGAAAGTAAGTCATCAAGTAAGGGATCTTCGACTGTTTGAATGATGAATCTTGGTTGTGTTTCATCAATCTGCTTCTTTGTAATTATATCCGCATTTTTGTAAAAAGTAATGTGATACGCAACGATATATTTTCCTATTGGCAGCTTGTTAGAAAGCGCATATATCTGTGCGTTATCAGAAAGTAGAAATATTTTGTCATTTGCCGCAACATTCGTCGTAATAAAATTTGCAATATCATAATCACGCGGAGTGTTGTTGTCAAAAAAAGATTCGTAATCAACAATATTTTTATTGTTGGTAATAAACTGTAGGTAATTTTGATAATACGTAGTAGTCTTTTTATACAATTGAAAATAAGTAAAAGCTAGGAATATAGATATACCAAGCATAATTCCATTGAAAACTCTCTTCTTTTTTGAATGGATGAGTTGGCCTACCAAAAGACTAAATGAGGGGAGAGCAACGAGCAGATAATGCGTGTACGGACGTTCGGAAAAAAAGGCGTTATATACTGAAAACGCAAACCATAGATAGAGAAAAAACGTTTGCTTTGACAGGTACTTTTTCTTACTGAGGATAAAAGTAGCAACTCCAGCCAAAAGAATTGTTTTGATAAGTAACGTTCCCAAAGGAAATATGAAATGGTTCTGCTCTCCTACATACGAAACATTTTGAAAAAAGACAGATCCTACGAAATCCCCAAAAGCACCTCGCAAAAAAAAGTAGCATACAAATCCTACCATAAAAGATACGAACACCAGGAAAAAAGATAAAAGCGGTCGTACCATTTTTTTGTATTCTCCTTTTTCTGCAAAGCTTAAGAATATAAAAAATGCCATAAAATCAAAAAGTGCGACTACTTTTGTAACAAAGGCAAGCGAAAGCAACAAGCCGGCAAGAAGCAACAAACCGGTTCTTTTCTTCTCCGAATATGAATAGACAAGATATCCAGCTAATATTGTGGGGAAAAGCATAAAATTTTCAGCATTGGCAATATTTCCTTCCAATAAGGGCAGCCCAAAAAGTATGAGATATATAAGAGTGGTTATATATCGGATAGCTCCGGTTTTAAATATTTTTGTTGAGAGAAAGAAAAAAGCGACGACTGACGCAACGCCTGAAATAAGAGAAAGAAGTTTTATACCAAAAAGGCTCCCATTTACCAATGCATAATATAAATACAATACAGGCGGCTTATTATCCCATATATCTTTATAGAGAATTCTTCCCGAATCTATTGCTCTTCCTACAACTTGATATATTCCCTCATCACCGTACCAGTGGGGCTCGATAAGAGACGGGAGTCTAAGTAGGATGAAAAGAAAACATGCGAGAAGCAAAAACCAAGCAGTTCTGTGATTGAAAACCGGTCTACTGTGATAAATCCGAACAATAAGTCCACCCATTCTATACTTTTTCTGTCACTTTGTACTCGAGCCTTTTACCAATAATAAGCTGGATGTGTGAGATAAGAGCGGGAAGTGCGGAGAGGAAAAAACCTGCAACCGGCATAAAAAGGAATTCCAATGGAAAAAGTATTTTTCTTAATTTCGAATGCTTTTCCTGATTCCTTTTGGGACCCAAAGTGTAATCGACATAAATCATAGCCAATATTGATAACAAACAGAGTGTTAAGATAAAAGCCGAAATTTGTGGCAAAGTATACCCAAGACTGGTTCTTGTAAATACCGGATTGACGAGCGCAACAAGATTTGCCGAAACCGTAATGATGAACCAATTAACCGGCCATAAAATATGGTCAATAAGAACGTTAAAAACGAGCATAGTCTTTCGCCAGAAAGGAACTCCCGGCACTGTCAAATACCATTTCACATAGGTCGCATCATCTGCTACTCCCCAGGACCAACGTCTTTCCTGATGGTATTTATTCATAAGACTCTTTCTGTATGAGTACGACTGCGCAGCATCCATGGATGTTTTAAGGAATATAGGTTCAACAACGACTCTACCTTTCGTTTTGAAAAATGCTTTAAAAAATACACGGTAGTCTTCAGGAATAACATCCACGTCCCAATTGCCAATTTCCATAAGCAATTTATAAGACAATGAATAAACGGAATTTGGAACCAGTCTGGCGTGCTGAACAAGAACCGACGTTCTCCATAGACTCCCAAAAAATGAGATAACCCTCGTAAATGAGGGTACTTGCCAGAAATTATTATACGTTACATTTGCCGATTGCCAGAAGGTATAGAGCGGATCTTTCACTGTCAAAAAAGAATACGCAAGGTATGAGAAAAATGCCTTGTCAAAAAGTACATCGGCATCGGATGAGGTAACTGTCATGTAATTGATATCCAGTTTTCCCGACGTAACAAGTGTCCGGTAAGCATCAGCTGCAGCATATGCCTGATTTGAAGATTTTCCCTTCACTTCATTTGGTAAATCAGGATGAAGCGTGTAGTAAAACCCTCCGAAAATATGGCCATATTCTTTTTTCAACCGCTCCCCTTTTTGTGAGACATTTTCTTCCCTTGCTTCAAATGCCATATAGATATACATCTGCTTTTTTGGAAATGACTGTCTTTCTATGCTATCAATTGTTTCTTTTATTTTTTCGTAACTCTCTTTATAGCTTGGAATGACAATAAGATGTGCGACTTTGGAGAAATTGGGAAGGACTTCTGCCTTTGAAAGCCAATCGGTGTGCTCCGCACTTCTGATTTTGCGCGCCGCAATAAATGACATTATGACAAGATGAACTGATTTATAAAACCAGTAGACATCAAAAAAAATGATGAAGTAAGAAAGAGCGACCGGAAAAAAATAGGCTCCCCACACCGGCATTGTGATAAGAAATAATGCTATAACAGGGGGAATTATCTCAAGCGCGCGCCGGGATTTTATCGGGTAGCGGGTAAATAGTCTATCGAGTGTTTGGTGCATGGCTTCTCACTGTAAAAACGTCTTGGAAATTACGCTCAATTTGAGCTTCTAATGTATTATATGAAATTCCCTTTGCATTGGCAATGAACTCTAAGATAATGCGAATATTTGCCGGTGCATTCCGCTCGCCCCGTAATGGTATAGGGGATAAAAAAGGACTGTCGGTTTCTGTAAGGATTCTATCTATAGGTACATACCGCACTAAATCAATTAAAGGAGTGTCTTCGCCGGGTGGAATTCCTTTGTATGTTATGTTGCCATCAAACCCTACATAAAACCCCATACCCAATACTTTCTTCGTAAACTCAATGCTCCCCGAAAAGCAATGAAACATTCCCGGAGGACTTTGCAGTCGGTTTTTGTAATCCGAGAGAATAGCAAGCGTTTCATCCCACGCAAGACGTGTATGAATCTGAAGAGGCAGTGAAAGTTTTATCGACAATTCTATTTGTTTTCTGAACGCATCTTCTTGCAAATCGACAGGTACAATCCCGTTGGTGCGGTAATTCCAAAAATCCATCCCCACCTCCCCAATTCCAATCACTTTCGGTTGTTTTGCCAATATCTCAAGCTGTTCAAGCCAATCGGAAGGAGGCAACCCTTCAAACTCCTCGTCGGTTTTATCCGCATGATGAGGATGAATTCCGACTATTGCCCAGCAATTCTCATATTCCTGGGCCAATTCGACAGCTTTGTTGGAGGAATCAATTGATGTTCCTGTGTTAACAATTGTCGTAACCCCCTTTTCAACAGCATCCTTTATAACAGCATCCGAGTCCGCTTCGAATTTATGAAACTGCATGTGACAATGCGCATCTATCATGACTCTATTTTACTATGGAGAACAGTTTTTGGAAAATTATTCTTGAAGAAAATCTCTAATTTTCTGAGCGCGCTCTGGATTTCTGAGTTTTGCAATGGCGGAGCTTGTTCTTCTTTGTGCTGTTCGTTCTGAAACACCTAATTCCTGTGCAACTTCTTTTGTTGATCTCTGCTTACCATCCAACAAACCAAATCCAAGCTCAGCTGCTCTTCTTTCTTTTTCAGGAAGAGTGGCTAAAACATCTTCGACATGAAGCCTCAACAATTGGGTTGATTTTATACCTGACGATTCACCAATAGATTCAATCGCACCATCTAATTCTCCCCCTCTTTTTTGATCAATGATTGCAGTTACTTGTGTAGTTGGGAGAGTAAACTCAAGACCAGCATATAAGATATCTCCTTCTGTTGGTTTTGGCAGCATTTCAGCCTCTCCTGCTTCAGGTAATCTTGTTCTTTTTGGAGCTTCAGGATTTATCATTGATTCGAATTATAAACTTGTAAATATGGGAAGTCAAAAAGTAGTGATTAGTAGTCCATGCCGCCCATTCCAGGCATACCTCCGCCCATTGGAGCCGGCGGATTCTTTTCGGGGATATCGGTAACGAGGGCTTCTGTAGTCAACACCATCATTCCAACTGACGCTGCGTTCTGAACTACGCTTCTTGTGACCTTTGCAGGGTCAATAATTCCGGCTTCAAGCATAGAGCCGTATTGCATCGAAATAACGTTGAAGCCATAGTCTGGAGTCTTACCCCCTTCTACTTTTGACAAAATCAACCCAGGATCTTCGCCTGCATTTTTGACAATCCATCTTACAGGTTCTGCAAGAGACTGATAGAGTATTTCTACTCCCATCTTCTGGTCTTCAACAGTCAAAGTATCTTTAAGTTTGAGCAGAGCTTTTCGTGCCCGAAGAAGTGTTACTCCTCCGCCGGGAACCACTCCTTCTTCAATTGCAGCTTTTGTAGCAGCAACTGCATCAATTACCCGCTCCTTTTTTTCTTTCATTTCTATTTCTGTCGCTGCTCCTACATTAATAACAGCTACTCCACCTGAAAGCTTTGCGAGCCTCTCTTGCAGTTTTTCTGTATCAAAATCCGACGATGACTTTGCGATTTCCTTCTTAATTGACTCAATTCGCGCTGCAACTACTTTCTTGTCACCCTTGCCGCCGATTATTTGCGTGTTTTCATTTGTAGACTTTACTTTATCAGCCCGGCCACAGTCTTCTATAGTAACAGACTCAAGCTTTCGACCCATGTCTTCGGAAATGACAGTTCCACCCGTAAGAAGCGCAATATCTTCAAGCATTGCTTTTCTTCTATCTCCAAATCCGGGAGCTTTTACTGCCAAAACATTGAATACCCCCTTTAATTTATTGAGGACGAAAGTAGCCAACGCTTCACCTTCAATGTCATCGGCTATAATAACCAAATTCTTTGAGACTTTAACAAAACTTTCGAGGAACGGAAGCATTTCTTGTAAATTTCCGATTTTCTTATCGGTTATAAGAATATACGCATCATCAATTTCTGCTTCCATAGCGTCAGGATTGGTAACAAAATAAGCCGATGCATACCCCTTATCAAATTCCATACCTTCTTTATAATCAATTGAAAACTCAATACCCTTTCCTTCTTCAACTGTTACAATTCCGTCTTTACCGACTTTATGAAGAGCTTCTGCGATAAGCGTTCCGATTTTTTCATCTTGAGCCGAGATAGTTGCTACTTTTAACACATCGTCTCCCTTTACCTCTTTTGCCATTTTCTTAACTTCAGCAATAACGGCTTCAACTGCTTTCTCAGTTCCGACTTTAAGAATCATGGGATTTGCGCCTGCCGAAACTGCCCGGAATCCATTATCAATAATTGATTTAGCAAGAAGTGTTGCCGTAGTTGTTCCGTCCCCTGCTACATCGTTTGTTTTTGATGAAGCTTCTTTTACGAGTTGGGCGCCCATATTTTCAAATGGATCTTCAAGTTCAATTTCTTTCGCAACACTTACGCCATCATGAATGACATTGGGTGCTCCCCATTTTTTATCAATTGCAACGTTTCGGCCTTTTGGTCCAAGCGTTGTTACAACTGCATCAGCCAATTTATCGACGCCTGATTTGAGAGCTTTTCGAGCTTCTTCTCCGTATTTAATTTGTTTTGCCATATTATGCGAACCTTTCTATAATTTAAGTCCTTGTGAGTATATTATACCGAGAGTCTCAGTTCAAATGGCCAGTTGGACATTTGAACAAGAGTTATCGGTATAAACTCATCCGAGAATTGCGAGTATATCTTTTTGTTCTACAATTGTCCATTCTTCATTGCCAACTTTTACTTCATTTCCTCCCCATTTCTTGTACATTACTCTGTCTCCTACTTTTACCACCATTTTCTCCTTATCTCCCTTTGGTGAAATATGCCCCTCACCAACCGCCATCACGAGTCCGACTTGCGGCTTCTCCTTTGCACTATCAGGAAGAATAATGCCGGATGCAGTTTTTTCCTCAGCATCAACAGGCTTTATTAAAACGTTTGAGAAGAGCGGTTTGATGTTTTCTGTCGTTTTTGCCATATTAGTAACCTCTTTTGAAAATTCCTATCATGAATCGTCAATATTTATACAACACATATTATCAATTTGTCAAGAGGTCTGCTAATTTGTTTTGTTAACTTGCAAAAAGAATGTAAATCTTCTACGCTAATATCATCTCGTATTGCAGGCATTTGCCTGCTGCATGTAGTGGCATGAACATATTTAAAAATAAATATTTTCTTTTAGGCAATCTGGCATTCTTGCTTCTTGTTATTCCGATAGCTCTCTACTTTATCAAAAACCAAACATCCACCCGCGGAAGCGCAGCTCCAAGCACCACACTTTCATTCAATCCACCAAGCCTTACTTTTGACCAATGTAGCAATACCCAAACCACCAAACTTATTGTTAATCCCGGACAAAATATTGTAAGCCGAGTACAGCTTGCGCTGAAATGGGATAAAAAAATGTTCGATATCGATATCGCACCAGCCAGCTCAAAATTTCAAGTTACTAAAGGCCCCGACTCAACACCTGACGGAATGAACCTTACTATCGGTATCGGAACTTCAGGAGCTGACAGTGTAAATGCCATCCAAACGACTACAGAACTTGCAATTATCACCATAAAACCACCTTATAGCCCTTCGGGTGGAGTAATCAGGCTCGATATTGATTCTAATGGAACGAAAGTCTACTCACTCTCAACACAAGACGGTGCATCGGAAAATGTATACAATGCGGGCAACTCATCAGGCCTTCAGCTCTCAATTACTCCAAAGGCGTGTACCGCAACATCCCCCTCACCCAGTGTCACCACTACGGTTTCTCCCACTGCCGCACCTACCCTCTCGGCCAATAAGTCACCTGTTTGCATTAATTTGTCATCATCAACCTCCTCCGGTTCAGCACCTCTGTCGGTAACACTCACAGCAACCGGCCGTGATACAGATGGAACTATTTCAAAAGCTACCTTTAATTTTGGGGATGGAATTTCGCAAGATGTAGTAGCTGGGATGGGGACAGCTTCGGTTTCTGCTCAGATGGCACATACTTATACTTCCGGTGGCAATTTCACAGCAACCACAGTATTCACTGATAATTCAGGAGCCGTCAGTAGTGTATGTAGCCAACCCATCGCAGTTGCCGGTGCTCTTGCAACTATTGCACCCACTGCAACCCCGACCCTTGCTCCTATAGCAACAGCAATTCCAACGGCAACCCCGACAATTGCCCCATCGGGAAGCATTGGACAAACAATAGGCATAATTGGTGGCGTTGTAATTGCAATTATTGCCGGAGTCTTCTTACTCGCCCTCTAAGAGAAGTTACTATCTAAACTTTAAGAATAGACATGAAGGCTTCTTTTGGAACATTAACCCGTCCGATACTTTTCATTTTCCTTTTTCCTTCTTTTTGTTTGTCCAAAAGTTTGTCTTTTCTCGTTCTGTCTCCCCCGTATAATTTTGCAGTAACATCTTTCATATAAGCGCCTATTTTTTCAGAAGCTATAATTCTTCCGCCAACCTGAGCTCTGACCGCAATCTGAAAACTATGTTTTGGAATCGATTTGGAAAGTGCCTCAACAATTTTTCGGGAAAAACTTTCGGTGATGGATGTATGAACGATGAAGGAAAGCTCGGGTACGATAACGTCATTAACGGAGATATCAACCCGTTCCAGATCCGAATTCCTATAATCCAAGAACTCATAATCAAATGACGCATATCCGGCAGATGCAGACTTTAACTTATCATAAAAATCGTATACGATGTTTGACAACGGCATTTCAAAAAGAATTCTTACTTGACTACCAAAATACGTAACATCTCCCTCCTGTCCACGTCCTTTATATACCAAATCAAGAATTCCACCCAAATACTGGGACGGAGTATAGATTTCCCCCAAAATAAAAGGTTCTTTTATGTCATTTTTAGAAATATCAAAATCCTTGGGAGATGAAACTTCCTCCCCATCAACCAAATAAAGTATCGATGGGGGCGCTGAAAAAACATCTAAATCATACTCCCGCTCAAGTCTCTCCATTATGATTTGCGAGTGTAAAAGTCCCAAAAATCCACACCGAAATCCTGATCCAAAAACCGTTGAATAATCAGGCGCTATAACAAGCGCTGCGTCTGTAAGCTTGAGTGAATAAATGGCTTTACGTAAATTCTGAAAATCTTGTGAGGAAGTAGGATAAATCGAAAGGTATACAAATGGTTTTTGCTCTTTGTATCCGGGAAGGCTTTCTGCAGGATGTTTTGCAAGAGTCATTGTGTCGCCCACTTTAGCTTGGGTAATGTCTTTAATGTTGGTTATAACATATCCTACATCCCCACTTTTAAGGATTTCCGATGACATGAAGTTAGGACTCATGAACCCAACATCCATAACAAGTGCTTTAGAGTTGTCGGAGGTGAACAGTATCTCATCACCTTTCTTTATTTCACCATTTCGCACCCTGATAAAAATGACAATCCCACGGTGTTCATCATATTTGCTATCAAAAATAAGCGCTTGTGTTTTTTCTTTGTCGTTACCCGTTGGAGAAGGGATTTTCTTAATAAGAATTTCAATTAATTTTTCGACTCCTAGACCCGTTTTTGCGCTAATTCTTAGTATTTCACTTTTTTCAAAACCGAAAGACTCAATAATTTCATTCTCAACCCTTTCAACCTCAGCACTATCCAAGTCAACTTTGTTAACAACAGGAATAATGGTAAGTCCTAGGTTTTTTGCTACATTGAAATGGCTCACCGTTTGCGCTTGAATTCCCTTTGTAGCATCAACAACCAATATTGCCCCTTCGCATGCATAGAGCGTTCTGACCACTTCATACGAAAAATCGACGTGCCCCGGAGTATCAATAAGATTTAAAATATAATCCTGTCCTCCAAAGGTATATTTCATGTGAACAGGCGCAAGTTTTATAGTAATTCCTCTTTCCCGCGAAATTGGGTTACTATCCAGAAATTGTTCCTGGTTAAGATCTTTCCCTGACAGAGTCCCTGTCATCGCCAAAAAACGGTCAGCAAGAGTTGACTTCCCATGGTCAACATGCGCAATGATGGCAAAATTCCGAATATTATTCATCGTATTCCCTCTCTGTGCCATGGCAACAACTGAAAAGTCAAACCGTGGAGCGTGTTCATTATACCAGGAAAACAAAAATTATGGGTTTACTTTCGAACCTTCGAGGAGCTCTCCAATCTGTTTTATTATCTTATCTTTATTTTTAAATTGCTTTGCGACGGCAATAATGTAGTACGCCTCCTTTATGTCAAGAAGCCATGTAAAAAATATGTAGGCAACAATTCCCGTCCCGGAGGCAATACCTGTCAGTATCACTAAATTAATCGTTCTTGTTGTATCAAAAACAAGTTGGTCTAAGAGCTTTATCGGAATATAGAGAGCCACACCCATAACAAAAGTTGCTGTTAAAATCTTCATAGTCGTTATAACAATTTCAAGCTTTGGTAATGTAATTTTGGCATTAAGGGTAATAAGAAGGAGAATAAAACTCATAATGTTTCCGACTGTAAAAGAGATACCTAAATAATAAACAGGGAGCTTAAGAATTAAAATGAAGTAATAGGATAGGGAAACATTAACTATTACTGAAAACAGGGTGATAAAGAAGGGCGTTTGGGAGTCTTTCAGTGCAAAAAAAGCTCGTGAGAAAAGATATATCGCACTTTGTGCGGCAATTGAAATTCCTAAAAGTGCTAACGTCAATCCGGTCAGAACGGTCGCATCCCAATCAAATCTCTGTGCACCGAAAAAGAGCCTGACTATTGGAATTCTTAACACAACCAACAGAGCACTAATTGGAAGTGTAAGGTACATAATTTGGTTTAATGATGAAACAAAAATAGAAACGAATTCTTTTGGATCTTTTGATTTCATCGACAACGACGGAAATGATGCTTGCGCGATTGACTGTCCAAACAAAAGTACCGGCGCAAGCATTAATGTTTGTGCCAACTCAAGAACAACAAGGCCTCTGGATGTGGTAAAAGACGCAAAAAAGACATTAGCAGTTATAGCAATTTGAGTCACCAGAAGTGTCAGGGAACGCGGAAGCATAAGCTTGCCAATTTTTTTTACCGCTTCGTCTCGGTGAAACGTGAATTGGTATCGGTAGCCTGTTCCTTTAAGAAGCGGCAGCTGTGTGACAAAAAAGAAAAAAGAACCGATAACAACTCCTAATGTCGCGCCATATATTCCTAAATGAAAAATTCCGGAAAGAACAATAATGCCGAGTATTATGCCGAGATTGTAAAGAGCAGAAGCAATACCAGGGACGAGAAAGTGCTGATAGGACTGCAACACGCCAGAAAACACAGTTCCTACCACAAAAAATACCTCAGAGAGTTGAATTATTATCATCAAATTTGCCATAAGCCCAAGCTCGCTATCGGAAAAACCCGGTGCCACCGCTTTTGCAAGCGGATGGGCAAAAATGATGATGAAAAGTGAAATGATAACAAAGGCTACTATTCCATAGTTGAGTATGGCAGATGTAAATTTATTTGCCTCCTCTTTTTTGTGTTGCGAAATAAAATCGGAAAACAAAGGAATAAAAGATGTAGATAATGCTCCGGTTATAAAAATTTGAAAAAGAAAGTCAGGAACTCTAAAAGAAGCCAAAAATACCCCCAAATCGCTTGAAGCACCAAAAAGAGCTACTAACAGCCGGTATTTGAGAATGCCTAACATCTGTCCAAATATGGTGGTAGCCACGATAAAAAAGGCAGCTGTAAAGATATTGGACTGTTTTTGAGTCAGCGCCTGAAGCCCTTTCTTGAAAATATCTTTTACCATGAATTAATTATAATTGTTGGAAGTTAAAAACAAAATCACTTTTGAGGCTTCTTTTCTTGAATTTACTCATTATCCATGTTAGAATAACCAAGTTCTGTTTACAATATGTCCAAAGCATGTTGCGAAACAATATGTCCAAAGCATGTTGCGAAACAAATGAAGTAAACAGAAGAATATATGCCAGTCATTAAATCAGCTATTAAGAAATTAAGACAAGACCGTAAGCGCGAAAAGAAAAATGATGCTCTACGCTCAAGCCTTAAGTCAGCCGTTTCTAAGGCAAAGAAATCAAAAAGCGGAAAGGCAGTTGCCCAAGCCGTTTCCATTGTAGATAAAGCAGCAAAAAACAAAATTATCCACGTAAATAAAGCTGCGCGTATGAAATCAACCCTTACGAAGATTGCAAAACCTACTGCTTCTAAAGTTCCGAAAAAAACCGCTGCAACAGCAACCCCCAAGAAAGCTCCAACAAAAAAGACCTCCAAATAATTTTCTCTTTCAGCCTCATTTTTCGTCAGTTTTTCTTTGACAAACTATCGCAAAAACTTTACACTGATTTCAGAGCGTAAAAAATTAAAGGTTGCGCTTGTTTTGGTATGGCAAAAAGAACATCTCCAAAGATAAACATAAATCTTAGTTCCGCTGGCAAACAGACTGTTGGGAAAGTGGTATACGGGTGGACAATAGATGCGGGAAGGGCAATCATCGTAGGTATTGAGCTGGTAGCACTTGGTGCGCTTGGATATAGATTTGTAATTGATAGGCAAATAGTCGACCTTCACGACCAAATAAAAACACAAGAAGTATATATTGCAGCACAATCAGCTGATGAAAAAACCTACCGAAGCATACAAGAAAGGCTGAAAGACATAAAAACAACAACCGGTGAAACATCGGAAAAAATTCAAATCATGAATGAAGTGATAAAAGCCATAGGTGCAGGCACTTTCTTTTCAACCACTCTTTCAATAAGTGATAAAAGTATAACGGTAGACGGTACAACGTTTTCGATTATTACACTCACGGATTTTCTGAATGAGCTGAAAAAGTTCCCGGCTGTTGCAGCCATCTCGATAGATGAGATTAACACAGTAGACGCAGGTGTCCGCTTCAAAACCCGTATTGACATAAAAACTCTTGCAGTTCAACCTGCTAACTCAAATTAAATATGTTCAAAAATGCAGACAAAATAAACCAAGAGATAAAAGAGCTCATAGCCAAAGGCAATCTTTTGCTGAATGCAAAACAGAACAAACAAAGAGCAACAGCCTATCTGTACGTAATCTTTTCTCTCTTGGCATTCTCATTTTTTGGTATTTTTGCAATAGGTCCGACAGTCACAACTATTTCAGACCTTAATAAAAAATATAACGAAGAAAAGGATGCACTTAAGGAGTTGAAGGATAAAAATGAAGCACTTAAATCATTAAGCGCCCAGTATGTTGAAATCCAACCGGATTTGAACCTGATTGATAATGCAATTCCCCAAAGTCCCAAGGTTGCAGAACTTACCCGTCAATTGGAAAATCTGTCAATCCAAAACACTCTTGTCGTCAAGAAATTGGATACAGGACTTATGGAACTATATCCGGCCAAAAATCCCAACAAGCCGATATTTTCATTCATTTTCACAATAGGAGTGGAAGGCGCAGAAAAGGATGTGAACCAATTCATTCTGGATTTAGTAAATATGGGAAGGATAATTAAAATAGAAAAACTACAGACCGGAAAACAAATATCAAGCACCTTTGCTGCGTCTGTTACCGGGCGGGCGTATTTTTACAAGGAGTAGATTTAATAGAAATGCATAGTCTGACTACTCCGCTATGGGCAGGTTAAAGAACAAATTATAATAAATTTACTATGTTAAAAAACCTACTGCTTCTTTCAGGGTTCAGCACATTTGCAGTTATGATAATTATTGGTCTTAATATTTACCATAATTATTCCTTGTCCTCGCTCCCTCAATCTACACAAGCCCACGTCGTTCCAATCCCTGGGACTTTTGATAAAAAAACATTGAGCGAACTTAAAAAAAGGAAACCTATTAACGTTACCATTCAGGGCAAAAGTGAAATTGTTTCGGATGATTCAAAAGAAACCGGTTCCGGAACAACTCCTACACCAAGCCCTACCGTAAGCATACAATCATCCAAGATAGCATCAGTGAGTGCGACACCGACAGTCATCATACCTGTCACTCCTGGTCCATAACAATATGAAAAAAGGACTTTTTAATAAAAGAATTCCGACACTTTTTGCAATTATCGTACTTGTAGTTGTTATTGGGATATCAACCATTCTTATCAAAAATGGAATTTTTTATGTTGGAAAAGCTGCGCCCGATACGGAACCCCAAAATTTTTCGGTGACTAATATAACAGACACCTCATTTACGGTTGCCTTCACAACAGCCGGACTTGTTGATGGTGTCGTAAACATTAATGATGCAAAAACAGGGAACTCCATTATATTAGATGATAGGGACAAGAAAACAGGAGCTCAAGCAAAATATTATTCACATCACATAACGGTCCCGAATTTGTCACCCGAAACAACATACTCATTTAAACTCTTAGTAGGAGGGAAAGAGTATGCCAACTCTTCATATGCGGTAAAAACGGGGAAATCCATATCTTCAGCCCCACCGAGTCAAAACCCGCTTTTTGGAAAAGTGCTCTTACCGGATGGAGGAGTGGGGAGTGATGCAATTATTATTGCTAAAACCGAGCAATCGGAGATAATATCTGCCGTAACTGATTCGAAAGGCGAGTTTATACTTCCGACAAATTCATTAAGATCGCTTGCAGGAAATGAATATGTCATCCTGCAAAATGAAACGACTTTCTCCATAACGGTTTTCCGACAAACAATGAAAGCGTCTGTTTCTACAACCTATCAGGCGGGACAAAACCTTCCTCCGGTAACGCTTTTACAGCAATACGTATTTACTCAGGTAAGCGAAGTTGTCTCAACGCAAAGCTCTCAACTCAACATACCATTTCCGACAAGTGGAAAAACGGTCGACATAATAAGTCCAAAACAAGATGAGTCATTCGTTGACCAACGACCTTTATTTTCCGGAACATCCTATCCTAATTCGACTCTTTCGCTTACAATTCCAGGGGTAGTTGAGCAACAACTTTTAGTGAAAGCCGATGGTTCATGGTCATATCAAGCCCCGAACGGGATACCGCAAGGAAAGCATGCGTTAACCATAACAACAAATGATTCCAATAATCCAAAAGTAAGTCTTACACGTAACTTCAACATATTTCCGCAAGGCTCTCAAATAACTGAAAATGCTACACCCTCAGCCTCCCCTACAATAAAACCAACAGCAACACCAACCCCTTCACCCACACCTACTAATAAGCCGACACCTACCGTTACTACAACTGTAACTCCATCGCTTTCCCCCTCTCCGACAGCATCGCCTACACCGACGCTTGTCGCAACAGCAACTCCTACCTCCCTTCCCACAATGAAACCAACCGTATACTATACACCTACGAAGCTGCCGCCGATTGCAAAACCAGGCGGCGTTGAAAACACTGCAATACTTACTGGAATTTCCGTTATTCTTATTGTTGCTGGTACTGCGATATTGTTTGCACTGTAAACAATTACACGCTTGTTTTCTTTACTCATTTTGATATAGTTGAAAAACATGAAAATAGGCATCATCGGAGCCGGTTTTACCGGTCTTGCCGCAGCATTTTACCTACAAAAAAAAGGGCATCATGTTACCATTTTTGAAAAGGACAAGCTTCCCGGAGGACTTGCCTTAGGTTATAAGGAAAAAGGATGGGACTGGACCTTAGAGCAGCATTACCACCATTGGTTTACAAACGATAAAAGCGTTCTTGAATTGGCTGAGGAAATCAATCACAAAGTTATTGTAAAAAGACCGAAAACTTCATCTTTTGTTGAAGGTGGAATTTATCAACTTGACTCGCCTGTCTCATTGTTAAAATTTCCAAAAATTCCTATTATTGATAGGCTTCGAACCGGAGTAGCCCTTGCTTTTTTGAAGTATAACCCTATTTGGAAACCGTTAGAAAAATATAGAGCGGTTCCATATCTTAAAAAATTCATGGGTGAAAAAAGTTACAAAACCATTTGGGAGCCGTTGATGGTAAATAAGCTTGGAAAATATGCTCCAACAGTGTCCCTTGCCTGGTTCTGGGCAAGGATTTATAAACGGACACCGAGCCTTGCCTATCCTGAGGGCGGATTTTTACATTTTGCAAGTCATCTGGAAGATGTATTGGTAAAAAACAATGTTGTAATCCATCATGAAACTGAAGTACTTAGTATTAATGCAAAAAAAACGCCGCAAATAACATTCCGAAACAACCGAGAACAAACTGAAGTCTTTGATAAGATTATCGTTACAGTCCCTTCACCGTTGTTTATTAAAATTGCCCCCTCTCTTCCAAAAAAATATGTTGACTCCCTTACGCGTCTTAAAGGGATAGGTGCAATAAATTTAGTTCTTCGTCTCTCAAAACAATTTATGAAAGACGGAACATATTGGCTCAATATGTGCGACATTAAATCCCCAATTCTGGCAGTCGTCGAACACACAAATTTCATGGATTCCAAAAAGTATAACAACGAGCATTTGTTGTATGTCGGAAATTATAATCCAGTGGATGACAAAAAGTTTGCATTGAATGAAGATGAACTTCTCAATTTATATCATCCGTATTTGGAAAAGATATCCCCCGGCTATAAAAAAACCATAATTGGGGAAAGAGTGTTCAAGGCTTTTTTTGCCCAACCGATTATTCCTCCAAATTATTCGATGAATATTCCCGCTTTTCGCACTCCACTAAAAAATGTATATCTTGCCAACATTCAACAAGTCTACCCTTGGGATAGGGGAACAAATTATGCAGTCGAACTTGGCAAAAAAATATCTGACTATCTAAAAAATGAGGAATAGTCTGCCGTTGGTCACAAAGAAAATTCTCGTAGTATTAGTATGTGTCGGGATACTCTTAAGGGCCTACAATCTATCCTGGGGTAGTCCTTTTTTCTTTCATCCGGATGAAAGAAATATTGCAAGCTCGGTCAGTGGGCTCAAGTATCCGGAGCAGCTTAACCCTCATTTTTTTGCATACGGAACACTTCCTATTTATTCTATTTATTTTACGGGTGTTGCTTCCAATTTGGTTCGCAATTTTCTACACATTTCTTCAGCTCAACCTGAAGTTGTGCTATTTGAAGATGCAATTATTGTCTCCAGGATTTTTTCACTTTTCCTTAGTATCATAATTCTTCAACTTGTATATGCGGTAGGAAAAAAAGTGGGGGGCACAAAGGCAGCAACAATCAGTTTGGTTTTTTCACTATTTAGTGTTGGGCTCATCCAATATGCGCACTTCGGAACTTTTGAAATATGGCTAACCTTTTTTACTCTACTTTTGATGTATGTTCTAATGCGATATCAGGAAACATCCAAAAATGTCTATATCATATTCGGAAGTATAATTTTAGGATTTTTATTTTCTATAAAAATTTCATCTCTTATCTATTTGCCACTCTGTTTCTTTCTTGTTTTGTATTATGATGTTGGAAAAATTATAAAAAAGAAAAAAAGGAATTTCCTCCTTATCGAAAAGCTCATATTAAAACTCGCTCTTATTCTTGGCATTCCTTTCATTGTCCTGTTTTTTACATCTCCATTTTATTGGTTCGATAATGCAAGTTTTTTAAATAGCATGAACTACGAATCGGGAGTTGCGCTGGGTAAATACGTTGTTTTCTACACTCAATCCTTCGCTCACTCAATACCAGTTCTTTTCCAGTTTCTACACATTTTTCCATTTCTCCTTAACCCGTTTGTCGCGATATCTGTGTTAATTGTTTCACCTTTTGTAATTAAAAATATATGGCAAGACAAGAATCAAAAAATATTATTGCTTATGTTTTTCCTTCTGGTGTCTTTTTTTTCTCAAACATTTCTTTTTGTCAAATGGACAAGGTATTATATACCCACTCTTCCTTTTATATATATCTTCCTTGCTAAAGGACTTGATTTTTTGGCAATATTCAAAAAGAAACGGTATTCCTTTTATTTGACATGCATACTTATCTTCTTCTCAATTTTTTACTCTTTTGTATATTTCAAAGTTGTGTTGATTGATACCGACACACGTCTGCAAGCACTTTCTTGGGCAAGAAAAAATATAGGGTCCGAAGCAAAGATTTTAACTGAACCTTACGATTTAGGGATTACTCCTTTTAACCCTTATTTTTCAGCGGTTAAAATATTTGATTTTTATCAACTCGACGATACTAAGGAAAAAGAAAAAGAATTAAAAAAAGAATTGAAGCTGGCTCAATTTATTATCTTACCAAGTCAAAGGATTGTACAATCTAGACTCATGAGCCCACAACTATTCCCAAAAAGCAGTCAATTTTATAGAAAGCTTTTTGATGACAAACGAAATTTCGCAAAGATTTACGAAACACCCTGCGACATTCTTTGCAACATTTTATACATCGGAAACCCTGTTTATACATATGAGCAAACAGTGAATGTATTCGATAGACCAACCGTTTATATTTTCAAAAAATTGGGCAATAATTAATAGAATGGTGAAGAAAAAAAATAATCCGAAAAAAATTAATCAACGTTTCTTGTTGTCTGATTCTCTAATCGTACTGAAGAGGAAATTTTCAACATATATTTATCTGCTTCTCATAATAATTGTCGGATTTTACTTCCGAACTTTTAATGTCAATTGGGACAGCGGTTTTTATTTTCATCCTGATGAACGAGCGATTGTTATGTTTACGGTTCCCATACAATTACCCCAAAATTTAGCTGAATTCTTTTCACCAGAAAGTCCTCTTAACCCACATTTTTTTGCATATGGAAATTTTCCCTTATATGTCTTAAGAATATTTTCCGAATTTGCCTCCAATATAAATCCTGCTTTTAAAGAGTACTCACAGATGTATGTTGTTGGGAGGATAATTTCCGCATCATTTGATACTTTTACCATATTTACTGTTTTTCTATTGGCATCTTCAATTTTTTCAAAAAGGACAGGTCTTTTTGCTGCACTTTCTTATGCTTTGTTTGTTTTTCCCATTCAGTCTTCTCATTTCTTCACGGTTGATACAATGCTTACCTTTTTTATGACAGGGGTGCTTCTGATGTTGGTTTCTCTAGTTAATAACCGTAGCACTATGTTGTTTGTATTGTTAGGAATATTTTACGGGCTCGCGCTTGCGACAAAAGTAAGCGCTCTTGTAATTTTGCCCCTTATAATAGGACTGTTTTTGATACTTATTTTTCGTTCATTTAAAAAGAGAGGTATAAAATTACACTTGTTCACAAAAATGCTTCTTTTTTTTGCAACAGCCATTGCAACTTTTGTTGCTACTCAACCATACACCATCATTGATTTTCAAGAGTTTGTAAAACAGACCGTAGCCCAGTCTCAAATGTCAAAAGATCCTTTTGTTTTTCCTTACACATTGCAGTATGTCGGGAAGATTCCTTTTCTACATGAATTTCTTAATATTTTTCTATGGGGAATTGGTCCTATTATGGGAATTTCCTTTTTAGTGGGATTTATTAAACTTTTTCAGTCAATACTAAAAGGAAGATTACAAGCAATACAAACCGTCATCGTGCTCATCTATTTCTTGTTTTATTTTGCACTCTTCGGAAGTTTTGCTGTTGGATGGATGAGATACATGCTTCCTATATATCCAATTCTTGCGTTATTTTGTGGATGGCTCATTTCAGAGCAAATATTAACGCGCTTCAAACCTGTAAATTATATTACAAAAAAATTTATGCTTTTTTTGTTTTTAATAATCGTACTAATTTATCCTATCTCTTTTACCACAATCTACACAAAACTAAATACAAGGATTCAAGCATCAAATTGGATAAACAAAAATATACCACATGGAAGCAGCCTTGCTGTGGAGCACTGGGATGACTCTTTACCGGTATACGGATATGAAAACTATATCCAAATTACCCTTCCTCTTTATGATCCGGATACCAATCAGAAATGGCAGAATATTAATCAATTACTTAAAAGTAGTGAATATATCGTTATTGCTTCAAACAGGCTGTATGTTCCTCTTCAAAAATTGACCGATTGCAGTAAACTACCCCTCTATAGATGCTATCCGAAGACTGCAAAATATTACAAAAAGCTTTTCTCGGGGCAACTGGGCTACAAAAAAGTGGCCGAGTTTACATCATATCCAACCGTTCCCGTTCTTAACATTCCAATTATTGATGACTCTGCCGACGAGTCATTTACCGTAAATGACCACTCGAAAATTATGATATTCAAAAAAACCAATCAGCAATAAGCGTTCTGAATATATCAAAAGAGATTGATTTAAAAGAACTTTCCGACTAGAATTATACAAAGTAAAACTTGTTTATACGGAGTAAAGCTCTGCTTATACGGAGTAAAACTTGTTTATACGGAGTAAAGCTCTGCTTATACGGAGTAAAACACTCATATATATGACACAACCACGCATTCTCATAACAGGCGGTACAGGGTTTCTTGGTGTACATCTTGCCCGTTACTTTTTGAAAAAAAAATACCGTGTAACTCTTCTGGATACTGCTCCCCTTACTGCCAAAGACATCATCGGAAAAGTGAATGTTGTTAACGCAGATATTAGGGACTACACCAGTCTTGAAAAGGCATTAGCACAGATAACGTACGTCGTTCATGCAGCCGCAGCTTTACCAATACATCATGATAGGAATTATATTTTTGATGTAAATGTAAATGGCACAAGACAGGTTCTTAAGGCGTCTTTGAAGAATAAAATAAAAAAACTCATATTTATTTCAACCACTGCAATGTATGGCGTCCCACGGACCCTGCCGGAAACCGAAACCGATAAAATATATCCGATAGGGCATTACGGTGAAAGTAAAGCGCAAGCAGAAAAACTGTGTCTTTCTTACCAAAAAAAAGGACTGAAAATTAACATTTTAAGACCAAAGTCTTTTTTGGGACCCGAAAGGCTTGGAGTTTTTACTATTTGGTTTGAAGCAATTTATAACAACAGACCAGTTTTTATATTGGGAAATGGGAACAATCTGTATCAGCTTCTTGAAGTTGGAGACTTGGCAAAAGCAATAGAATCCTCCCTTGCAACACGGATAAGTGGAGAAATATTTAACATAGGAGCTAAAAAATTCGGAACATGGAGACAAGACTTGGGAGCACTTATAAAACATGCAAATTCAAAATCAAGAATAATTTCTCTCCCTGTGCTTCCGACCCAACTGGCTCTTTCTATTTTGGAATTTTTCAATCTCTCTCCTCTGGTTGCTTGGCATTATAAAACATTTCCGGTTGACTCTTATGTAAGTATTGAGAAAGCTGAGAAAAAATTAGGATACAAAGCAACAAAGAGCAATCAGGATATTCTTTTTGAAAGCTATGATTGGTACAAAAACCATCGGAAAGAATTCATCGGGCGTGAAGGTACCACCCACCGAACGGTTTGGAATTTTAAACTGGTTGATTTCGCGCAAAAATTTTTTAAGTAACTATGACGTTAGGTTTTGATTTCGATAAGGTATTCATCGATTATCCTCCCTTTATTCCATATACACTCGTTGATTATCTATATAAAGGATCTCTTGTATTTCGGAAGAATAGAACAAAAAATGTTGTACTTCATTACCGCTTTCCCGGAACGGTAGAGCAGAAAATACGGATTCTTTCTCATTACCCTATCTTCCGGCACATTATCAGGGGAAATGTTGACAGCCTCAAAAGGATTGCCTCCGGTAAAAAAAGCAAAACCTATCTGGTTTCAAGCCGTTTTGGTTTTTTGAATAAAAGAACACAAGCCATAATGGAAAAGTACAAATTGGAAAAATATTTTGACGGCGTCTATTTTAATTTTCTGAATCAACAACCCCACGCATTTAAAGAAGAAACTATTAAAAAATTAAAAATAGACACTTATGTTGACGATGACCTGGATCTTGCACTATACCTTTCCCGGAAAATCCCAGATCTTAAAATATATTGGCTAAGAGATGGGAGAAAAAACGAAGGACCTCTTCCAAAAAATGTTACTGCAATTACAAATCTAAAAGAGTTGGAGAATCTAATCGCAAATGGGAAATGACTTTTTCTACATTCTGAAATGGTGGCTTTTCTTATTTGGAATAGGAATGCTTTTTCTGCCAATAAGTTATCCTATTTTCAGCAAATTTATTGATAGAGGCTACATCTTCGCTAAAATATTGGGACTTGTCGTTATTTCTTATCTCGTATTTATTTTAGGAACATTTCATATTCTCCCCTTTACTCGTCTTACCATCGCATTAGTAATAGCTTGTTTTGTCTTACTAGATATTATTATTTTAAGAAAAAAACCAGTTCGGCTTCTTAAAAGAGAAGTTGGAATTATCATTTTTCAAGAAGTTTTCTTCTTTTTATCTTTATTTCTTTGGGCGTATGTAAAAAGTTTTCAACCGGATATTCATGGTCTAGAAAAATTTATGGACTTCGGATTTATGAATTCCATTCTCAGAAGCAATTATTTTCCACCACAAGATATGTGGTTCCCGCCATTTCCCATTAACTATTATTATTTCGGTCATTTTGTAACTGCACTACTCATAAAACTTACACAAATATCACCTTTCATTTCCTTTAATCTGATGCTTGTATCCATTTTTGCATTCACTATGACTTGTGCCTTTTCAATTGTGTCGACACTAACCTATGATGTCTTAAAAATAAGACGGACAAGTATCTTAACGGGGATTCTCGGAGGACTTATTGTCAGTTTTGGAGGAAATCTTCAAACACTCTACGCTTTTTTTGCTCCCTACACACCTCCCGAAAATCCAGTCCCTTTTTGGCAACTTAAATTCCTTCCATTTTCTTTCCCTAACAATTATTGGTATCCGAATGCAACGAGATTTATTCCTTTTACCATCCATGAATTTCCCTCTTATTCATTTGTTGTTTCTGATCTTCATGGACACGTGTTAGACATTCCATTTGTGTTTCTGACTCTTGCACTTCTATATTCTGTTTTCTTAACAAAAAAAGTTACTTATAAAAAAACATTACTCATTTCATTTATGCTTGCTGTGATGTACATGACAAATGCTTGGGATGGAATTATTTATTTTGTTCTCTTCTCATTCACAACGCTGCTCCTAAAAAGCGATATATTGAAATTAAGAAAAAATAAAACCTCCATAAAATGGTACCATATCAAAGAAAAGCTTAACCTTATTACTCATAAGAAAGCGTACGTTTTTAAAACATTACAACTTACCGGTTTTGCAGCAATTGGGTATCTCGTGTTCGTGTTTCCATTCAATCTTCATTTCAAGCCTTTTGTTTCCGGAATAGGAGTAGTGTGTGCACCAAACTTTTTGGTACACATGGGCAAATTGGGTCCCTTCCTCTTCGAGCCAAACCATTGCCAACGTTCTCCTTTTTGGATGCTTGTTGTTTTGTACGGATTCTTTTATTTTTTTTCCATTTCGTTAATTATCAAAATTATGAAATTAAAAAAGACACCTCCGACTCTCATTTTTTTGCTCCTTTTAATATTGCTTTCAACAATCCTTATTGCCACACCGGAATTTATATATGCTAAAGATATTTACCCCGCACACTACCGTGCGAATACAATGTTTAAACTGGGGTATCAGGCTTTCATAATGCTTTCGTTAGTCACCAGTTTTTCAATTGCATATCTATTTCATAAAGGAAGACGGTTCCTCTGGCTTCCCATCACTTTTGCATTATTGGCACTTATATTGTCGTACTCATATTTTGCTGTTAGCTCTTATTTTGGAAACTTGAAAACCTATAAGGGTCTCGATGGTTTATCATATCTTAAAACTATTTATCCCGATGACTATAATGCTGTCCTTTGGATACAAAAAAATATAACCGGACAACCAGTACTTCTTGAGGCACAAGGAGATTCCTACACAGACTATGAACGCATTTCCGCAAACACCGGTCTCCCGACCCCGCTTGGATGGACGGTTCATGAGTGGTTATGGCGAGGAGATTATAGTTTTCCCCAATCACGTCTAGAAGATATTAAGACATTGTATGAGGGCAGTCCCCAACAAACAACTCCGCTCATCCGTAAGTATCATATATCTTATGTTATAGTTGGCGATTCGGAACGTTCGAAGTATCCTAATTTATATGAAGCAAAATTCTCCCAATTAGGAAAAGTTGTATATCGAAGTGGGAACACAAGAATTTATAAACTTATCTCTTTATAGTCGAGGTGTCTGACGGGCTAACCTTAAGTGTCGGAGTTGGTGTAATAATCCCATTTTCTCCAACAGAACATGTCTCGCTTAAAATACTGCAGGATACATATTGCTGAATTTCGGTAAAGTTCCCGTTTCCAAGTCGCGGAGATAAAACCCACTTAAAAGCATATTCCTCAGTTATCGGAGGGTTTATCAGAAGCCCGTATCGCTTTTCGGATGCATTTCCCTGGTCAATAACATAGCTTTTAATCTGTCCCTCCTTTAATTTTTGCGCAAGTTTTATAAAATCATCTATTTTATCCGGATTTATATCGGTATTAATATTAGCTTTCAAAATATTATATATGCCAATGAGCTTTACAGGATTGAGTATTACCCCTAATGAAAAAGCCTTTTCTTTAAGAGCACCTATAACCAATTCTTGTCTCTTACTCCTTGCAAAATCACTTCCTTCCCCGTTATTTCCGTGTCTACTCCTCACATACTCCAACGCAGTTTCACCATCCATTGTTGTTAATCCTTTCGTAAATGAAATTGTCTTATAACGGCAAGGGAATGCTTCAAGTTGCGATGATGCCGTCGCTAATGCTTTCAACTCATCCTCATTCTTACCGCATGTATTTTCCTCCTCTCCTGAAATCGGATATTCATAATCCTGAAATGTCCGCTCAACATTTACATCAATTCCACCAAGGTAATCCACCATTTTTGTAAATCCTTCAAAATCCAAAACTATTATGTAATCTGCGCTCTGCCCTGTCACTTTTTGCAGTGCTTCCCGTGCCGACTGGAGTCCCTTATTATCTTTTTGTGCGTACGCATATATTGCATTTATTTTGTCATGAGCATCAGGAATCCATAAGTCCCTGGGAATTGAGAACATTGACACCTTCTTGGTTTTTACATTTATATTGGTCATAATAATTGTATCCGTTAAGTTAGGCCCATCATGTTTTCCTCCTCCTATTCCCATTAATAACAAATTGAAAGATTCTTTTTGCGGTTTTGTCAAATGAATTGCTTTGTCTATTGCAACCCCATAAAAAAGCCCAAGAAGCGTATTGATTTGGGTTCTAAAAATACCAATAAGAATAAGTGCAACAACACCGACAAGCAGCAAAATGTTTTTTTTCTGGAGTTTTGTTTCTTTTACCATGAAAGAAGTTGCAAGAAGGAATCGGCTTCAAGGCTTGCGCCTCCGATAAGAAATCCGTCTAACTTTTCAATTTGCAAAAATTTCTGAATATTTTCCGGTGCTACACTTCCTCCATAAAGCACGCTAACGGTTGGATTTTGTGATGTTATAACATCAAACACTTCCGCTATATGCTCGGGAGTATCGGGATTACCGGTGCCAATAGCACTTGGTGGCTCGTACGCTACAATACCAACACCATGATGCACTACATCATTTTCATCCTGGATACATTGAACCACAGTAAGCCCTTGTTCTATGGCCTCCCGCACTTTATTTTCGATATCACTCTCAGATTCGTGTAAATACCTTCTTCTTTCGGAATGTCCAACAATAACATATGATGCAAACTCTTTAACTTGACGAGCGCTCACTTCCCCCGTATATGCGCCTTCAGGATACGAAGAAGCATTCTGCCCACAAAGGCTTATAGGAAGCTTATATTCATCTACAAGATGACGGCATTTTGCAAGTAAAGTGAAAGGTGGTGCGATAACTACCTCTTTATCCGATAGATTTTTTTCCAAAATCCCATTCTGAAAGGTTTCAAAAAAAGACAAAGCCTCATCCTCTGTTTTGTGGGATTTCCAATTGGCTATATAGAATTTTTTGTTCATGAGGAATAGGTTTCAGGTTTTGAGTAGCGTATAATTATACACACCAAAACTTGTATTTCAACGTAGATAAATTATAGCAGTAAATGGAAGACATTCTCAATAAATTAAATCCGGAACAGAAAGAGGCAGTCATCAATACAGAAGGACCAACCATTGTTTTGGCCGGTGCAGGAAGCGGTAAGACAAGGGTGCTTGTGCATAAAGTGTTGTACCTAATGGTCGAAAAGGGGATTCCTGCGCAAAACATTCTCATGGTCACGTTCTCAAATAAAGCTGCAGGAGAAATGAAGGAAAGGATACGAAACGTGCTCCAATTATTTAAAAAGACATCCGAAGAACCCACTGTTGCGACCTTTCATTCCCTGTGCGCGAAGATTCTGAGAAGAAATGGGGTTGCTATCGGAATTCCTCACAATTTCGTCATTTATGATACCGCTGACCAACTGGATACCATTAAGGATTGTCTTGAAAAATTGGAATTATCCCCAAAAGACATCCGTCCCAAAGCTGCTCTTGAGGCAATTTCTGCTGCAAAAAATCAAATGATAGAACCAGTCCAATACGCACAATATGCAAGGGGGTACATACAGGAAAGGGTTGCAAAAATCTATCCGCTTTATCAAACGCTACTTGCAGAAAGAAATGCTGTTGATTTCGATGATCTTTTAAATAAGGTTATTGAATTGTTCAAACAGGCTCCATCTATTCTCGAATATTACCAGGAACGGTTTCAATATATCCTTGTTGATGAGTATCAGGATACTAACATAAGCCAATTCCGCTTGACCAAATACTTAGGTGGAAAACACAACAATATCTGTATCGTCGGTGATTTCTCGCAAAGTATCTATTCATTTAGAGGAGCAGATTATAAAAATCTTGAAAAATTCAGGACAGACTTTCCCAACGCAAAAGTTTTTAAGCTTTCCCAAAACTACCGCTCTACTCAAACCATTTTGGATGCTGCATATGCTATTATTTCCAATAATTCGTCTCATCCTGTACTCCAACTCTGGACAGACAACAAAGCGGGCGAGGAAATCAGCATTTTCGAAGCGGACAATGAGCATAAAGAAGCCGAATATATTGTTAAAACGATAAACAACAAGAAACGTTTTGATCCTGAGTTCAGCCTTTCCGATGTTGCAATTTTATACCGCATGAATGCGCAGTCCAGAACGATTGAGGAGGTTTTTCTGCATTTTGGTATCCCATACAAACTTGTCGGAGGTGTGCGGTTTTACGACAGGAAAGAGGTAAAGGATGTCCTCTCATTCCTTTCGTATCTTGCAAACCCTATGGATGCGGCAGCTCTTAAAAGGCTTCAAAAATTAGGCAAAAAACGGTTTGAAGAATTTGAGTTTTACAGACAGGAGTTCAATGAGGGAAATTATATAGAGACAAAGGAGACACTTGAAATAATTGATGAAGTACTCAAGCGCTCATTGTACCTTGAGAGATATGATCCGGAAGATGTTGAGGATAGAGCGCGCCTTGAAAATATAAAAGAGCTCCGTTCCGTTGCCATCGAATTTCCAAATCTCATATCATTTCTTGAAAACGTAGCCCTGGTTGAGCAAGAATATATGCCGGATGGACAAAGAGTATCTGACAATGATGATGCAGTGACTCTTATGACGATGCATGCAGCAAAAGGATTGGAATTCCGGATGGTATTTATTGTCGGGCTCGAAGAAGGAGTTTTTCCTCATGCGCAAGCACTATTTGACTACGGAGATATCGAGGAAGAACGCAGACTATGCTATGTGGGCGTAACTCGGGCAAAAGAACATTTGTATCTTACGTACGCAAAACAAAGGGTTATTTTTGGACAAAGGAACACTGCAACTCCTTCCCGGTTTATATTTGAATTACCCGAAGAAGTGCTTTCTTACAACAATGTTGACACGAGCATTATAAATAACGAATACTGGTGATATGGATGTTGTAGAAATAACAAAAGCACAAAAAAGCGACTATAACGCTGTTGTTTCTCACCCTCTTCAATCATATGAATGGGGAGAATTCCGGGAGAAGACGGGAGTTAGAGTGATACGGCGCGGGTTTGTCAGGGCAGGAAAAATAGTTGATGGATTTACTGTTACAATTCATAAAGTTCCAAAAACAAACTTCACAATAGGGTATTTACCGAAAGGAAATAATCCGACAAAGGAGGTTATTTTGGAACTACAAAAAATCGGGAAGGAAAATAAATGTATTTTTGTACAGCTCGAACCAAATATCAAAGCATCCGAAAACAATTTCAACATGGCGCATTTGCGTCCCTCATTTCATCCTCTTTTTACAAAATTTACTTTCATCCTTGATATATCGAAAAGAGAAGAAGAACTTTTAAAAAGTTTTCATCCGAAAACGCGTTATAACATCAAAGTAGCAAAAAAACATAATGTGAAAGTGGAGATTGAAAATTCCGAAAGTGCTTTTAAAAAATATTTACAACTTACCAAAGAGACAACCACCCGCCAACGGTTCTTTGCCCACACTCCAACATATCACACCAAAATGTGGGAAACTCTTGGTAATAAAAAAACCATTGATACAAATTCCCTTTCAGCACACCTTCTCCGAGCCATTTATAAAACCGAGGCAGGGAATGAAGAAACACTTGCCTCCTGGATACTTTTTGTTTTTAAAGATTATTTATATTATCCGTACGGTGCATCTTCATCTAAATACCGGAACGTTATGGCTTCAAATCTTATCATGTGGGAAGCTATCCGTTTTGGAAAAAAATTGGGTTTAAAATATTTTGATATGTGGGGTGCATTAGGAGGGGAACCAAACACGAAAGACCCATGGTACGGCTTCCATAAATTTAAGGAAGGGTATGGGGCAACTCACACAGAGTTTGTCGGAAGTTTTGATCTGGTAATTAATCCTGTTCTGTATCAATTGTATAAAGTTGCTGACAAAACCCGCTGGGCATATCTAAGGGCACGTACTCTATTTAGATAATATAGAGGAAAAGACCGCTCGTATCTTGCTTTTTATGTTCTAATGGGA
Source organism: uncultured Gammaproteobacteria bacterium (assembly GCA_964409875.1). Classification (GTDB taxonomy): domain Bacteria; phylum Patescibacteriota; class Microgenomatia; order Levybacterales; family GWA1-39-11; genus JAUSNA01. Next base: position 308,098 of record CAYPEN010000002.1, on the reverse strand, counting down.
CTTCGTATCTATAGCTTATGATTTTTGTTCCCGGTTTTAATTCTTTCTTTAGTTTTGGCATGATGCGCTTTATAACGGCGGGGACAAGATAAAAATATACAACTGTCGCATCATTCAATTTTACTTTTTTAAAGTCTTTTCTTACAAATTTTACCTTTCTTTTTTTGAAATAATTCCGTGTGACAGATATAAAATAACGGGAATAATCAATTTCTATCCCTACGGCTTTTTTTGCACGGAACTCATTGGCAGCAGTTAAAATGAACTCTCCATCCCCGCTTCCTAATTCATATACAACATCTTTGTCTGTTATTTCTGCAAGCCTACATGCCTTTCTTGCAACCCTCTTTCTAGTCCTCCACCATGGACTCCATGGGCTATCCGGTGGCCACACAAAAGTAAAAAGAACAATAAGAATAATAATTCCAAAAAAACTTAGCAACATTATAATTTAATAAGTATTTTCCCAATGATATCTTTTTTCTCTATGTCAGAAACCACAAGGCTATCTTTTTTGTTGTCCCCCTGAACCGCTATTTTCTTTTCCTGAATATTACGTATCCTTTTGAGAAAATTTTTTCCGTTTTTTTTAAATAAAATGACATCTCCCACTTTGGGACTTGTAAAAAGATAGGGGAGGGTGCTCACAATAATTATATCGTCTGGAGAAAATTTCGGCAGCATACTGTGTCCGGAGACTTTAAAAAAACCGAGAAGCATTATTTGTGAATTACTAATTCTCCCTCCGTTGGAAAACCGGAAGGAATTCTCATTGTCTCAAATCCTTTTGTCATGTAGAACTTTTCTGCAAAATCCTGGACAAGCGATAGTAATTTTTTTGCTTCGTCACTATTTATTTCCTGTTTTGTCTTTGATGTAGACATCATAATGTTATGAACCAATTCATTTATCTGTGGTACTTTTGCCATTTGCTCTTCTTTAAAGTAATCCCCCCAAATAACTCTCACCTCGTGTTTTACAATTTCAGCATGTTCTTCTTTGACTTTTGTAATGCGCGCTATATGGTGCTCGCGGGCAATATCATCAGGCATTGCTTTTGCCTCTTCAAGCATTTGTGTCATCCGCAAAACCGAATGTGCAGCTACTTGTGCAGTGTATGGGTCGTAAATCTTACAAGGGATATCACAATGAGCAAAAGCGTGTGATAGCGGGAGTATTCCGAGTAACCTTTTCAAAAATCTCATGGACTATACTACTATATATCAACACCTTATGATTCGTCAATTGAAATTTCCAATTATTATCAAACCCGTATCTTTCAATAACGCATTTTTCACATTTGACTAACGAAAAACCTTCTGATACTCTACCCTCATGCTTCATAAACCTTTTTACGACCCGACAAAAAGCTATGAGGAGAATTACCAAAACGGTCCGTTCGGCGATTTCTCCAACGGAAACGTTTATCAACAACAAGGGACACCAACCTATGATTTTTTTGGACAAAAAATATTCCTCCCATTCGGCATTCCGGCAGGACCGATAATTAACAGCAATTTTGCAAAAGCAGCTTTTGAAAAAGGATTTGATATTGTGGTCTATAAAACGGTACGCTCTGATTTTTTCCCCTGCCACCCATTCCCAAACGTATTATCGGTAAACATCGATGGCAATTTAACTATTGAGAAAACCCAGGAAAAACTTATTGCTGATACTAATTACCAGGAACCCTTATCAATTACGAATTCATTTGGTGTCCCATCAAAAAAGCCAGACGAATGGCAGGCAGATGTCAAAAAAGCACTCGGATATGTCGGGCATGGCCAAGCATTGGTTTTGAGTTTTATGGGAACAGTGAGAGAACATCAGACACAGGAGGAATTTATTGAGGATTACGCCCTTGCAGCAAAGCTGTCTTTAGAAACCGGAGCAAAGATTTTGGAAACTAATCTGTCATGTCCTAATATCGGGAACGAAGGGTTGGTCTGCTACAACTTAGATGTTACCGAGAAGGTTTGTGACGCAGTACGAAATGTTATTGGAAATACACCGCTTATTATAAAAATAGGATATTACAAAGACGACATGCAGCTTGCAAGCCTTGCTGAAATTGCCAATAAATATGCAGATGGCATTTCGGGAATTAACACATTGCAAACCGAGATTATTGATAAAAACGGTAATCAGGCGCTCCCCGGCAAAAACCGCAGCAGGAGTGGAGTTTGTGGCGCAACAATTAAATGGGCTGGTCTTGAAACAGTTCGCAAACTAAAAGACATAAAAAATAAGAATGGGTATTCATTTGCCATAGAGGGAGTAGGTGGAGTAATGAAATCGGAAGATTATTTTGAATATATTACTACTGGAGCTAATAGCGTCATGTCCGCAACGGGCGCAATGTGGAATCCATATCTAGCGCAAGAAATCAAAGAAAGCGAAAATACTGCTCTTAATATAATTGAGAATTGGCACGGAAGAACAACTACCTAGACAACTCCCGTTCCAAAAAAAGCAGGTCTGTTGGCTGCATGTGATACTTATTTTCGTACGACGTAGACCACCCTACAAAAAGCAAATGATCATGTGAAACCCGCTGAGCTGCCCGCCTTCTCCCAAGACGCAATAATTCCCGCTGCTCCGGTATCTGAACGGTCGCATCATCGAATTGTCCAGCCATTCCTACATCAACCAAAACACTACCGGGGAACATCGCAGCCTCCGGAACTACCGCTTCGGGTTTTTCTTTCAAGGCTTCAACGCCAAATTCCGTTGCATATGCTACTTCTCTCAATTGATGAGTAACAAATTCGGAGGTTCCTTTAGAAAATTGTAATAGCTTTGCCAAATCATTTAACAGCCGCACATTTTCAACGATTTGTGCGTCTCCTTCGATAAGTTGGTGTGGCAATGTGTGTAATAATCGCGAAAGTTCTTGTTGTCGCTCAGAAGGACTCATCCTTTCGTAGATATTTGCAACTTCTGAGAATTCGACTGTCATACACGGATTATAATTCTCACAATAATAAACTTCAAACAATAGGAGTTATCACTTTTCCGTTTCCTTTTTTTTCGATACATTTTCCATTCTCAAATACTTTCTTCCCACGAATAGCAATATTTTTTACTTTTCCGATAACCCGCCTTCCTTCGAATGGAGACCAGCCCGCTTTTGTTTTCAGATTCTTTTTTGTCAAAACATATTCCTCCATGTCGACTTCGATTTTGGTTGCATTGGAAGTTGGAATATTGAAAATTTTTGCAGGATTTGTATGACACAACTGTATAATTTCATCAGTAGTCAATTTTCCCTCCTCAACTTTTGTCAGGAGAAGGGGGAGGGTAGTGTCAAGTCCGGGAACCCCAAATGGCGCCTCGCTTTCTTTTTCTTTTATCGTGTGTGGAGCATGGTCCGACTCGATGATATCGATATATGCAAAGTTGCTCCATAGGAAATTCACATCTTTTTTGCTTTTAAGAAATGGTTTCATTTTTCCATATGGTCCTAATTTTTTCTCATCATCCTGAGTTAAAAATAGATGATGCGGAGTTACCCCGCATGTCACTTTCAATCCCCTCTCTTTTGCCTTTGCTATTTTTGATAATTCTATTTGTGAGGAAACATGACAGATGTGGGTTGCCCTCTTTGTCTTTTTTACAATCTCAAAAACCATATCCAAAACATCCTCTTCAGCATGAAGAAGGATTGGTTGCTGACCCTCCCAAGAATTGTAGATATCTGCAAGCTCCTTTTTTCCGATGATAAATCCTCCCGTTGTTTGATTAAGATATAACTTTAGACCAAAAACTTTTTTGGAAACTTTTTTCAATTCTTCTAAATTATTCCCTAGGCTCCCGAAATGAAATCCGATATCACTGACTACCTGCTGACGAGCCACTTTTATTTTTTCATCCAAAAGTTTTTTTGTCGTTATCGGAATTGCGTTATTGGGCATATCAATAACAGTCGTAAATCCACCATTCAGAGCGGCAAGTGTCCCAGTATAAAAATCTTCTTTATGCGTATGCCCCGGGGTACGCATGTGGGTGTGGATGTCTATCAGTCCGGGAAGGGTTATCGTTGCCATACTTAGTGTCTCTCGGGCAGTGGACAAACCAATTGTGCATCATCTTTGGCTTTTTGTAAACTGTTATTCCTAATAAGCGGGTCGGCAAGCTCAATGTCACTTTTGGTCAATAGGTCGCGGCAAAATACAACGTTCTTCTCAATAAGACGTCTTTTTTCCTGCTCTGAAAGAGAGGTAAGCAAAGTTATCGGATACATCTGAGGGTCCTCCACCAAATCCTGCAAATTTCCTTTCTCCGGATAATTCCAGGCAATAACCGGCATTCCCTTGCAGTTGGCATATGAAATAGCATCAGCCGTCAATTTGGTGTTGGTGACTAACCAAACGTTGTCGACATTATTTTTTTCCTTCACATCTAAAAATCTGGCGTACGTGTAAAGTGCGACCTGCACGTCGGTTTTGACAACATGGTGATTATGGAATTTTACCTCCACAATTTCTTTGTGTTTGTCTTTCTCCAACACCAAATCTATCTCGTGTCTAACGCAATCCCCGTTCATAATGTTGTCCGTTGTGACTTGGTATCCCATCGTCCGGAAAATTTTTGCCAAGTATTGCTCGAATGGAAATCCGGTCGGACCTAATTCAAATATCGCCTCGCGCAAATTAAACCGTAATGAGGACTTTCTATCGCGCGGCTCTAAATATTCCAAAACGTGCTTGAATATCTCGTCCGTTGAAATCTGTCCGTCATGAAATTTAGTCTGAATGTGCTCGAGTACTTCCGGCTGTAAATTATCAGGCACCCCCACCCGGTTCATGGAGCGGATAACTTTCTCTTTGTCATACGCCTCCCTCTCCCCCGATTTTTTGACCACAAACATTTCTTGCATACCTACCATTATGACAAAAAGGGGAGCAGTGTGTAAATGCTAAAGGATTAATCCTCGTTGCTACTGGCAGGAGGCAATGAATTAATTAATGCTTGAATATCATGCGAAAGTATTTCTGCAGCATAGGCGTCAATCCCTTTCTTTTTTCCTATTTCTTTGCTCAGTTCCTTCAATTTATGGTACAAACTTTCACCTTTTTTGTTCTGATTCTTCTCCACTTCTTTAATTTTTTCCAATAATTCTTTATAGAATTCTTTTTTAATATGTCCAAAGGAATACAAAGCGACAACATCGTTCTTAAGTGTTGTCAATGTTACATTCTGACCTATGTTTATATCAGCAATGGTATCTTTATTAAAATGTATTAGATAAGTGTCTGTATCGTTCTGTCCCAAAATATCTTTTTGTTCAAACATCTTTACATTCCCATATATGTCATACAAATAACCATGCAAGAAGTAAGATGCTGGGTTTGTTGATGATACCTCAACTTTATAATTACCGCTTGGTGGCTCACTGAATATTACCTGTTTTAAAGGACCCACAGTATTGTTCAATACATTTAATGGATCTCCAATAGGACTCTCTAGTGATGATTGTCCAATAATATTCCCCTGCTCATCTTTCAAAATAATATCTGTATTTGGATCTACTAGAAACATCAGAAATGAAAGATCTGTATTGGTCGGGATAAATCTTTTAACGGATGCAAAAGTGTTCTCATAAGTACTCAGGTCACTCTTATCAAAAAATGGATCATTGATATTAAATGTCGTACCGTTTTTACCCTTGGCAACAACAAAGTGCGTACCATTTCCGGTACTCACTTGCAATATGTCGGGCATACCATTGCTTAAATCGTTTTCTATTGTTGTAGAATCATTGGCTCCTTTATAATCGTCCTTTAGCGCATCGAACGCAAAATTTGGATTATTTACTTTTGCTTTTTTTGTCATAACCGAGATTGCATGCCAATTCGTAAGGCCATTTGGCATATAACCGTCGGGGGTAGTCAAGAGATAGGAATTGAGTGTTCCGGGAGTCAGATCTTGACCACTTGGCAATTTAGTTATCTTATTGTACTGTAAAACCATGGTTGCAGAAGTTATCGCGCAACCCCATCTTGAAATATCCGTAGCGCCCGTTGACCACAGGTTAGCGGAATCATAAACATCATTAGCCCATAACGGATCAGTTTGCTTTAATAAGGGTACCGCCAAATCATTACTATTTTCATCATCTAACGTTGTTACTTTGACATTATCGAACCATGTCTCAGTATTCGAACCATTACCTGTACCTATCCTAAGCGCTATTTTACCTAATAAAAGAGGGTTTTCTAAGATAACCTCACGTGTTAGATCTCCATTTGTGTAAAATTTTAAGTTTGTATTATCAATTACAACTTTGATATGGTAATCTTCGTTGAAGGTATAGAATTTATCACTTTGATATATGTTTTGAGAAATTGGCGGATAAACACCAATAGAAAATCCCGCGCCAGGGGTCACAAAGTGAAGCTCATTATTATTAATTCCATCAGGCGCTATTCTAAAGGATAAATTATGATCTGTACCTGATATGAATCTAACATCTGCTTCTAACGTATAATTTCCAATTAGCTGCCCCCACGCGCTATCTAAGGGTGTGATATTTTCAGCGCATGGGCTATGACTTGGTAATTTTACTTTAAGAATACCTCCCTCTACATTCCACAACGCATTACAGGCAGGCTCACCTGGATTATGAATTGGGATCCACCGAGATGGAAATTGTCCATCTGCATAGGAATTGAAATCATCTGAAAATTTAACACTAGCAAAAGATATCCTGGAGAATAAATAGAAATAGCTATATAATGCTAAAATTAAGGCAGTAATTTTTAAGAGCATATATTCTGAGTTTAGTCAAAAAAATTTCTATATGTCAATATATAAAAAACTAAATAAACAAATAGCAAGAGAGGAAACCAAGCGACAATTTTATGCAGAGAACGGAGAAATAAAAGAATTTCTAAAAACTTATGAAAAATCATACTTGAATCTAAACACTGGTAAGTTTTGGGACGACAAGTTTAGCGAACAAGAGTTTCTCAATACGCAAGATTCTATGACTAAAGAAAAAATATCAATTATTGCAAGCTTAATTCCACGAAACAACGCAACATTGCTCGATTTGGGAATAGGACAGGCGTATTTAGAACAACTATTTTCAATAAAGAACATAAACCTCACTATTATAGGTATTGATATCTCAAGGGTTGCCATAAGGCGAGCAAAACAGAAATTCACCGGAAAATTTATCATAGATAATATTATGAATCTAAATAAACATGTTAAGAAGGGAAGTGTCGATACGGTAGTTGCTATTGAAGTCATAGAACATATCCCTCCTCACAAGATTTTTAAGTTATACAAACAAATTTCAGCGTGCCTGAAACCAAATGGCACTTTCATTCTTTCAACCCCACTCAATGAAGGCCTATCAACTATGGACATGAACCCAAGCTCACATGTCAGGGAATATACAGAAAGAATAATAAAAACTGAGCTAAAACTAGCAAATTTTAAAATTGAAAAGATAAGAAAACTATATGCCTTTCAAAATAATTACAGACTAAAAAAAATTCTATCTCATATACTCTTTAACAGATGGCTACCAAATAACATTATTGTGTGTTGTAAAAAGATATAAATATTCTCAATATAATTCAATGAAACTAATTCTTGTCATGGTTACCTCTCTTGATGGGAGGTCGACACAAAAAGGGCACGGGACTGATATCCACTACTGGACATCTGCCGAGGACCAAAAGCATTTCCAAAATGTAGTTGAGAATGCAAAGCTTCTTATCATGGGTTCCTCCACCTATGAGGCAGCTAGAGGAGGCATACAACACAAAGATGGACGGCTTCGAGTTGTCGTAACCCGCGACCCGTCAAAATATGAAAACGAAAAAATTCCCGGGAAGTTGGAATTTTCAAATGAAAACCCAACGGAACTTATAAAACGACTGGAGTCCCAAGGATACACAGAAGGATATCTTGTCGGAGGTGCCCATACCAACACCGAATTCTTCAAAGAAAAATTAGTGACAGAAGTATGGCAAACTCTTGAACCAAAAATTCTAGGCATTGGAAACGGTCTGGTCGGCGAAGAGGAACAATTGATTTCGTTAAAACTTATTTCCTCAGAAAAATTAAATGAAAATGGAACGCTTCTTCTGAAATACAACGTATTGTAAAGCAGCTACAAATTGCCGGAAGAAGAGTTGTTATCTTGTGGATTATTTCGCTCCGTTTTATCACCACCAAGATGTTCTGCGGCCATCAGTACTCCTTCCATTTCATACATTAATCTTTCACCGGCCCGAGCGATTGCATAATAATCTGAAGGGGTATCCCTTAAAATTTCTCCGAGGTGCCGTTGTGTATGTTGCGCCTGCTCCATTGCATCATTTAAACTCCGTCTCATCCTACCTGCCTCCGGCAACCGGCTTACATTGCTATCGATATCAAACCCTAAACTAACCCCTCTTAAGAGTTCCTCTCCTACCTCCCGCACAAAAAGGTCGGTCGCTACCGCAAGGTTTTTTGCATCAAATGATGTCTTTCCCCCAAGCACCTCTATCTGCTCTTTTAAGGCACCGAGCGCTGCGCTTTTGGCTGAGGGGTCTTCCAATAAAGCAGCTTCCCGCAAGCCGGTCAAGAATGCTTCCGTTCCTCCTCTATTTTTCCACGAAGACTCATCACCATGAACAATATTTGAGAAATCTTTTGCGCCCCGGATGACATGGTCGTGAATTACTGTTTCCTTTGCATTTTCAAGTCTCCTTTTTAATTGATGCAAGTCTTCGATGATCAAATCACATCGCTCTCCTCTCATGCGGCGGTCTTCCAACTCGCGCAACGTACCCGTGACTTTTTCTAAAGCATCTCCTAAAGAACTCCCACTCCTTCCTACCTCCGCAATAGCACTATCGAGATCTTTTACTCTACCCGTCGCAACATCAAAATATTCGTGAATTATCACATTAGCATCTTGAACAAGTGTTTCAATTTCAGCATCTTTCTCTTCCTCTGTTTTTAACCCTTCGTTATCTTCAAGAGGAGTTGATGTTTCTGCAGATTCCTGCTCGGACTTAATTTGAATGTCCGTAGGAGCCTGTGGCAGTTCCGGTACTTCTTGAACTTTTGTTTTGTCTTCCTGCGTTACTTCACTTGATATGTTTTCATCTTCCCCCATATTATTTAGTTAAGCAAAGAGTACTTGAGATGTAAAGCGAAACAATATTATATAAATGGAGTTGTGGTGTTTTGTAATACTTTTGAATTCTTTAATGTTGTAATTTTCTTGTGATTAGTTGGGTCCTTTAAAAACGACGTTAATATTTTATAGACATCAAAGTCCGAAACAGCAATTGCATCAGGAGTCTCTTCATACATAACTTCAGAATATTTTCCCAAGTAACACCACTTGTCAAAAACTAACCCCTCCTCAATGTCTTCGCTTTTCTCTTTTATAACAATGGGTCCTGAAAATGGCCAGGCGCGCAACTTTGTTTTGCCAAATGCCAAAATAAACCGTGCGTTATACAGCGCGGACTTTTCTTTTTTTGCACATGCCCCTTTGCACCACCCAAGCCGGTAGGAAAAACATGGCTTTATTGTTTTTTGTAAACCCAAAAGATTTTCGCAGAGGGAATGCTCTTTGACCAGATGCGCCAAATGTTCTTTGGCAGATTTCTTACTTTTGAAAATCCCCAATACCTCTTCCAACTCATCGGCTTTTATTTCCTCTCCATGACGCAACTCAACTGTAAAATACCCGTCGGGAGTAGTGTGCTTTTTAAGATAAGTCAGCTTTCTGGCGTAGCGTAGCTTCCTATTATATATAGGCTGTAATTTCTTGATGAGCTCAGACTCAAGAAGTAGGGCGGATAATTCGCCTGCTGTTTTAACCGTTTCGATGCGCTCGACTTGCTGACTGATTTCAAGTTCTGTTGATGAATCGGTGTCATTGATAAAATGCGAAAGTACGCGCTCTTTTATATTGATGCTCTTTCCTATATATAAAGGTATTTCACTTTTTCCAAAAAACATATAAACTCCTGCCTGCTCCGGCAACCCATCAATATCTTTATTTTTAAGAAGAGGGGGAAGAGAGGGTTTTTTAAGAATTGTCTTAAACGCTTTTTCTAATTTTTCCTCCCCTATACTATCTTCTAATTTATTTAAAAACTCCCACAATACGAATGCGTCATCATATGCCCGGTGCCTTCTCTTGCACTCAATTTCAAACCGCTCTATAATGCTGTCCAAATTGTGATGTGAAAAAGAAGGATAGAGAAGGCGCGATAATTTGACGGTACATAGCTGTTTTGCAGAATAGGGAATCCCAATGCGTCTTAACTCCTGCCGTACAAATGAATAATCGAACCTTGCGTTATGTGCCACAAAAACACATCCGTCAAGTATCTCAACAATCTCATTTTTGATGTCAGAAAAAAGCGGTGCACTTTCCAAATCCCGGCTGGCAATTCCGGTAAGCCCTTCAATAAAGGGAGAAAGAGTAACTTCAGGATTGAGGAGCGTATCGAGCTTTTTGACTACTTTTCCATTTTCAATTCTCAGAAGACCTATTTCAATAATACGGTCGTATGAGGCAGTTGCCCCAGTCGTTTCAACATCAAGAATCGCAAGATTATCAAAAGTCATGAGGAGGTTAAGAATAGACTTTTTTTAGAGAAAATTCAAGGCTCTTATCTTAGTTCTTACGAGTTTAAATATTGAATACCTATAATAATAGAGTATTACTAATGGTACAAAAACAAATATTAGCTTTGGGTGGTAATCCGGGTATATTGAGATAATGCAAACAACCAGAGAAACTTGCATCAAAACAACCTCCTTTTTTTCCTTTTTGGCAATCATATACATACAAAGAATAATCAAAAAAGACATAGGGAATGTGTATCTCATTGTTCCTACAATTTGTGAGTAAGTACTCCAAAAAGGTAAAATGAATGAAATAAATAAAACAGCAATTGCAATAAAGAAATAACGGAAAATGAATGACCGGCCCTTTACATTCTTACGATAAAAAAGCCAAATAGGAATAAATATAAGACCGAACCCCCATATTAAGTATTCAGAAATGTATGCATTCAAGACCAGATGTGGGAAAAATATATATCCCCTCCATGCATGATCTGTTAGCGGAGTTATTGTTTTTCCTGAAATAAATGAGTAACCCTCAAGATACACCGGGCTCCCTATAAAGAAATAGTTTCTGATATACCAAAAACATCCTATTACAAAGAGGGGGAGGAAAAATATTAGACCTTTATATAAGGTTATAGATGAAAAAAAATTTTTACGGAATATAAAAAGCGTTATAAGGAAAAAAACCGGAGCTGTAAATTTTGCACCTACAAAAAAACCAGAAAATATGCCAAGAAGAAGATAGTCCCATAGCCCTTTTTTTTCTTTCAACAAACCCCAAAGCAATAATACGAAAAAAACGAGCATCCAAATATCAGGTTTTTGTGTTTGAGACCACCTCACAATACCGTGAAGCAAAACCACAGAAGTGGCAAATGCAACGGACATTGACGAATCAAACTTTAATCGTCTACCCAACAAAAAAGAACCAATGAATAAACCTATTACACCGCAGAGATTGAAAAGATTAAGCGGCAAATTTAATTTTATAAACACAAATAATAGAGATTCTATTGCCGCAGGGTAAAGGATGTCTTGAGGATTAGGGTGGAACATTCGACTACTAAACAAAGACTTGGCAAGAGGGATATGTAAATTTACGCTGTCACCTTCAGTAGGTAAAGTAACAATTCCATGCAGTATAGAAATTGCTAACCACAATACAAATAATAAAAAGAGAAGGCAGGAATATACCTGTGTGTATTGGATCCGGTTAGTCTTCATGAATTAAGCATGAAGATGACAAAGTTAAGATAGGTCGCAAAAGTAACCCAAGCAAGATACGGGAGGAGAAGGAGCGCCGCATAACCTGAATGTTTTGCAAATTTAAGAATTGTTATAACAATAAGAAACCACATGACAATAATGACTACCAATCCACCACCTATTGAGTGGGAGCCAAAAAAGACTATCGACCAAAGAAGGTTTAAAAAAAGTTGTAGAAAAAATATCTGTACCGCACGGATATTTTTCCCATTCATAGAATGTCTTACTACCAAAAAAAGCGATATACCCATCAAAATATAGAGTGTCGACCACACCGGACCGAAAACCCAATCGGGGGGAGTAAACCCGGGTTTTTCCAAATACATATACCAACTGGCAATTGATGAAAAGGTAAAAAAAGCGCCAACGGTCCCTACAAGCTGCGGCAGGAGAATTGAAAAAACAAGCAAAGGAAATTCTGTTCTCGTAATTTTTAGCCTCATATATCAACTGTAAAAGAAAAATGGGAAAAACACAAGAGGAATGACGGGAGGGAATATGAAGGTGCGGAGAGGGAGGGATTCGAACCCTCGAAGCTTTCGCTTGGCGGTTTTCAAGACCGCTGCACTCGACCACTATGCGACCTCTCCTAATGCAATAAGAAGAGTCGGACAACGTTCTTGCGAAGCAAGGTTGTTATGCGACCTCTCCTAAATTTTTTATCACAACAGGTCGGAGAATATTTAGCATTGCTAAATTTCATGCGACCTCTCCTAATAATTTGGTCTAACGATTATATCATTCCGAGGGAGTTTATTGAAGCGAATTACATGTTTTCCAGCTGTTTTAATACCTGCTCTTCTTTATCTGACCAGCCTTCTTTTTCTAAAAACAATAGATACCGAAGCAGGGCTTGGCGGTCGACTATAGTGCTGAAATTCAACGTATCCTTTCTTATTTGATGTTTATCGATGAATTGTTTGTTGTCTGGAGAATTTCTCACCAAAACCATTGCGTAACCGTCTAAATATACTATTGAAAATTGCGGGTTTTGAGCAAAATACCGAAGCAATGGATTTGGGTAATTTGTCCCATCATAGTGGGAAACAATAATCGCATTGAAGTTATATTTGCTATCCAACGTTTCAAAAAGTTTCGGGTTTTTCTGCATCGGCAAATAAAAGTCTGTAAAAAATTTCTTTGGATAGGCTTCAGGTCTATTGTCTACAAATACTTTTTGCGGATACATTCTGGATGAGAGATACCCTCCAATATTAAAATCGTTATATATCGGACCGGAAATTTTATTTTGCAGCAAAAAATTTACACTCTCCCTTCCGTACTCAACCACCCCAAAACCAACTCCATGAGTACTGACGGATTTTAGAATTAAAACCACGACAAAAAAGAGGCTTAAAGGGTACAGACTTATAAAAGAATTTCGGGGGAATTTTTTAATTCGCTTTTTATATATTTTTAAAACGAAATCCAGTTGGGAAACTGAAAATATAAAGGTTGTAAATATAAAAAGAAGGACGTTTCTAAAATTGAGAAGAGCAAGCATTCCAAAGCATGTGACAAGCAGTACGTCCCTTCTTGTCACATTCGTTCTTCCCAAAAACATCAATAACACCACCAAAAATATACTTATTAATGGAAGGAAAATTGCAGGATTTTGATATATCCGAAAAAGTGTAAAAATTGTTTGGTTCTCAACAACGGGAAATCCATAATTCTGAAGAACGACCAGCGGAAACAGAGCTCCCTTGATGCCATTTGGATTAAGAAGGGTTATTGCTATAACACCGGCAAAAACCATCAACAGTTCTTTTGTTTTTTTCGTCAATTTCCCATCAAAGCTTCCTATTATAAATACTGCAAGAATAAGGGGACCTGCAAAAAAATAAATATGCATATTTACCCATAATGCTTCGAGGGGAATGAGAAAAAAAATTTTTCGTGTGGGTTTTTCGAAATACCGATAAAGTGAAACAGTAAATACCGACAGAAAAAGCATGCTAAAGATTTCAGGACGCACGTCCGTACGAAAACTTAAAAGCAACAAGAAAAGAGTAGATATAGCAACAACAGAGATTTTCGGAAAACGGGAAGCAACATAACGAAATTGATACATACAAGCGCTTACTGCAGCAATGCAGCTTACAAAAAGCAAGCCATTCAATCCAAAACTTTTTACAATAAGTGCGGAAATCACTTCGTATAACCAAGTCGTATTGATAAATGAAAAACCGGAGAACGTGTACGACAAGAGATTTATGGAGGGGACAGCGTGACTGGCAAGTATTATATTCCCCAGAAGGATGTGCCGCCCCAAATCGTCATTGATTGCAGTTACCGGACGGAAAAAAATAGCTACAAGAAAAATGAAAAGTAAGAATGCGTATGTCTGTAGGAATATCCGCTTCATGCGTGCGGAGGAGACAGGAGACGTTCTGTTGATAAACAGCAAATCCTGTCGACTCAAACTCATGCGGAGGAGACAGGATTCGAACCTGCGCGAGCTTGTTTAAGAGCTCAGGGGGTTAGCAACCCCCCGCAATGGGCCAACTATGCGACTCCTCCGAGTGTAACGAATAGGATCGTACAAGGTTCTGGTCTTATGCCAGGTTCTTATGCGACTCCTCCTTGGTTTCTTATCTAAGAGTCGTAGAACATCTCAAAGAGATTTCTCATGCGACTCCTCCTTTATTTCTTATCTAAGAGTCGTAGAACATCTCAAAGAGATTTCATGCGACTCCTCCCAACCATTTTCACCATACCGCTTCCCTACCTGCCCCTTACAAAGTTGTATCATTATATCAAACTTAAGCTCAAAAGGAAGCGTCTTGAGATGGATTTATGAGGCGTACGAAATTGTGGGTAGATTGCTACTATGGTATTATAAATACGTATGAATGCGCCCGTAGATACGCTTCGTGAAATTGTGGCATACGCTTCGGATGCCGTAATACCCAAAACTGACATCGTTGGAATAACAACACATCATGAGGGACAACACCACAAACGCCTTGAGGAAACCGTCCATCTTATCCAAGGACAAACGGTAGGCGAATTGGCTCAACACGAAGAAGGGCGCCTGATAGATGAAAGTCAATTTGAAGAAAAAAATATATGAATATCATTAATACACAAACAATTTTGAATCTTCTCCTGGTTGGGATGGGGTCGCTACTTGTTATAAGCCTGGTTGCAGCAGGTAGCATTGCTGCAATATATTTTTATGGCATCTGGAGGCGTGCAAAAGAGCGGCACAAAAAATCGCTTGATTCAACACTTCTTGAGATAAGCCTTCCGCGAGATAACGAAATAAAGATTGATGCTGCTGAACAACTTTTTTCCAGTTTTGCCTCCCTTAAAGCCCCAAAAGGACTATTTGCTTTCACGAAGGTTGGAGATAGCATTACATTTGAGATAGTTGCCAAACCGCAAGACATAAGGTTTTATGTTGGTGTTCCCAGAAAACTGCAAGACATGGTCGAAAAACAAATCAATGGAGCATATCCTGACGCACAGATAAAAGAAGTTGATGATTATAATATTTTTGAAAACGAAGGAAAAGTCGCATTCGCCGGATTTACACTCAAAAAGGAAGGATTCAAACCGATAAAAACCTATAAAGATTTTGCGCTCGATCCCCTGTCTACAATTACCGCAACCCTTGGGAAAATGCAGGAAGGTGAGTCAGCGGCTGTCCAATTTGTCATCGCCAATGCAGGAGACGAATGGAAAAAAGCCGGAAGAACATTTGTGACGGACAAGAAAAAACAGGAGTCAAATCCAGAAACGGCAAAGTACTCAACCGACCCGAAGGAATTGGAGGCAATTGAACAAAAAATCACAAAGCCAGGCTTTCTTACTTTTATACGTGTGGTTGTCGCCTCATCCACAAAAGAAGCTGCGGAAGCCCATCTTTCGAATATTGAAGGCTCATTCACCCAATTCTCTTCTCCCTATAATTCCTTTACCAAGGCGGAGCCTAAATTTTTCAAAAGCATGTTGATGGTAGATTTTATTTATAGACACCTTCCACTTTTTGACAAAGGCACTGTCCTTACAACCGAAGAACTTGCAACTGTTTTCCATTTTCCCAATAAAAGTGTTGAAAGTCCCTATATTAATTGGCTCGCTGCTCGCACTGCCCCGGCTCCTGCAAATATTCCAACAGAGGGACTATATATTGGAAAAAGTCTGTTCCGTGGACAAGTAAAATCAGTGTATATCGGAGACGATGACAGGAGAAGGCATATGTATATCATCGGAAAGACCGGTGTCGGAAAATCAGAATTTTTAAAGGATATGATAATGCAGGACATTCGCGCCGGTAAAGGGGTTGCGGTTATTGACCCACATGGCGACCTTATCGATGACATTTTGACTCTTGTCCCCCCCCAGCGCGCAGAAGACGTCATACTTTTTGACCCGTCCGATACGGAACGCCCAATGGGGCTTAATATGTTGGAAGCCGACACCGAAGACCAGAAACACTTTGTCACGTCCTCAATTATTAACCTAATGTATAAGTTGTACGATCCGCAGAAAACAGGTATCATCGGACCCCGCTTCGAGCACTCTGTCAGAAATGCGATGCTGACTGTTATGGCTGAGAAGGGGAATACATTTGTTGAGGTTGTAAGAGCCCTGACGGATATGTCATTCGTCCAGGAATTATTGCCGAAAGTTGATGACCCAATGGTCAGGCGCTACTGGACGGACCAAATTGCCCAAACGTCCGACTTTCATAAGTCAGAAACACTTGACTATATTGTCAGTAAATTCGGACGTTTCGTAACCAACAAGATGATGAGGAATATCATCGGCCAGTCGGAAAGCGCTTTCAATTTTAGAGAGGTCATGGACAACCAAAAAATTCTTCTTATCTCCCTGAATAAAGGCCGCATCGGGGAAGAGAACTCAAGCTTTTTGGGTCTTATTCTTGTACCAAAGCTGTTGGTCGCGGCTATGAGCAGGCAAGACATGGAGCAGAAAGACAGGAAAGATTTCTTCCTCTATGTTGATGAGTTCCAGAATTTTGCCACCCCTGATTTTGCTCAGATTTTGTCAGAGGCACGGAAATACCGGCTCAACCTGACGGTTGCGAACCAGTTCATAGGACAAATTGAGGAGGATGTCAAAAACGCTATTTTTGGAAACGTCGGAACAATTGCTTCATTTCGGGTAGGAGTCACCGACGCAAATTATCTGCAGCATGAATTCCAACCAACATTCAATGAAGGAGACCTTATCAATGTAGAGCGGTATCATGCGTATGTTAAAACGCTTGTCGGAGGAGACCCGACACCTCCGTTTTCTCTGGATTTGACCCGCAATATTGAAGAGGATAAGAAAAAAGAAAACCCGAGAGTTGCAGAACTTATCCGCGAGCTCTCCCGTCTCAAATACGGCAGAGATAGGAATTTGGTCGACCAAGAAATTGCAAAGCGTTCGCGATTATTTGAAGTGCTGGGAGACAGCCCGCAGGATAAATTGCCGGGAAAAGACGGAGGATTTGGGGGAAATTTATAATTTGTCGGTGGGCATCCTTGGAATCGATACCCAAGACATCCATTTTTAGCTCGTTAAAAAAAGACAATCATGAAGTTGGCTGTGGGGCTTTTGTGGGCATGCTTGGAATCGAACCAAGGACATCCATTTTATAAGAATGGCGCTCTACCCCTGAGCTACATGCCCGAATAACATAAACTAATTTAAGTTCTGTATGCGGTTTTCAAGTCTTTTTTTAACGTAAGAATGCGCTCTACTTTTTGCTTGAGCAAAAAGAGCATTCCCTGAGCTACATGCCCAAATTTATGAGGGTATGCAAGGTTACCCTTACATGCCGAACACATGACTAAATCTAAAGTCTTGAGGTCTCATTATATCACTTGAGTTATTGTTTTTGAACGTATTTTTCCATTATGGAATTTTTTAACTATAATAATATTCGACTTACTACAATTGCACTGCTTGTTGGTATCTTTTTTCTTTTGTCAGGCAGTCTTATCCATAATATCGCATATTCTGACGAATACGATGATTTGACAAAAAAAATTGCAGACTTGAAGGATGCGCTCTCACAATCTCAAAGCGCAACAAAACCCCTACAATCTCAGTTGACAAATCTCAAGTCCCAACTAACCGCAATAGACAACCAGGTTGCGCAAATAGAAGCAGATCTTATTGTTAAGAAAAAGAATATTGACGAAGGATACAAAAAACTTTCCGACAAACAAAAACTTTTTGACGCGACAGTCAAAAAATCATACATCAAAACATACACCTTTTCTCCCCTTCTTATATTTCTGTCTGGCAACAATATTTCTGACATCACCAGCATGCTCACGTACCAAAAAAGAAACACCGAACAAGACAAAAATATTATTACCAATATCGCACTTCAATTAGTGGATTTGGAGCAAAAAAAAGCAGATCTTGAGCTGTCTTCACAACGGCTTGCAACAGCTAAAGTATCACTAGATAAAGAACGCGCTGAGGTACAGAAGGTAGTAGACGGTGCAATTGCGTATCAGAATACGCTGACAGGACAAATTGCAGCTCTTTCTGCCCGTCAGCAAGAACTGTTGGCACAAAAACTGGGAAGCCTGCATATCCCACAGTCTGCTTATGCGGGCATTGGCGGCGGTTGCTCTTCAGACCTTACCAATGGTAAAGACCCCGGGTTTTCTCCCCGCTTCGGATTTTTTACCTACGGCGTTCCTAATAGAGTAGGGCTTAATCAGTACGGAGCCAAAGGAAGGGCAGAAGCAGGGCAGAGTGCCGAGCAAATATTATCTGCCTATTATCAAAGCTATGAATTGAAAAAGGATTATAACACTGGAATCAATATCCACGTGTCTGGCACCAATGAATATGGCCAGAGTTTTGACACGAATTGGGATATTGAGACATATGTCAAACACGTATATGAAATTCCAACCAACTGGCCAAATGAATCATTGAAGGCCCAGGCAATAGCCGCTCGCTCTTATGCACTTGCTTACACCAACAATGGGTCAGGGAATATTTGTCCCAGTCAACAATGCCAGGTTGTAAAGCAGGAGATAAATTCCGATGCGTGGCAACAAGCAGTAGATGCTACCCGCGGATGGGTCATGACATCAGGTGGAAATCCCATCAAGGCATGGTTTTCCTCAACTCATGGAGGCTACGTATTTTCCTCAAGCGATATAGGATGGAACGGCACCTCATACACTAAAAGCGGAAAAGATACCTCAACGGATAGCATTAGCAGCTTTTCCGACCTTCAAAATAATGCGTATGATAAAGCATCCCCATGGTTTTATTGCGACTGGGGCTCCCGCAGTCAATATGGTGGAACCGCATGGCTAAAGTCAGAAGAAATAGCAGACATCACAAATGTCCTGCTCCTTGCCAAAGCCGACTCGGGAACCCAAACCCATTTGTCCCAGCCCGACAAACCCAATCCTGACGGGACCGACACATGGGATGCAGGAAGAGTCAGGCAGGAATTGCAAAGCAGGGGTATCGGTGCGTTTACTTCAGTGTCCGACGTGTCGGTTTCGTGGGATACCGGCTCGGGGAGAACGACGCAAGTGACCATTAATGGAGACGCGGGGTCAAAGAGTTTTAACGCAACCGATTTTAAAAATTACTTTAATTTAAGGGCCCCGGCCAACATTCAGATTGTAGGTCCTCTTTACAACATAGAGAAAAAATAGCACTCAATTTGGGTTTGAGGTATAATTGAAGTACTTTTTACTTTTCCTGCCAAAAAACGCTACCATTTATGGACAACGAACTCAACGGCGAATTTATATTAAACCACGATAATGAGGATGAGCAGCTCCACGAAAACTCTGCAAAAATTACATCAAAAACCGGAGACCATCTTAAAGTAAAGCCCCACTTCTATTCTTCATTTGCACATTTTCCAGAAGGTGTCTCTTTTGAAGAGCAGGAAGCAAACGAAAACATTATTCTTCTTATCAGACGCCATTTTGCTACCAACATTCCGTGGATTTTCGCATCTTTCTTACTAATTCTTCTGCCACTATTATTTCCTTTTTTTCTCAATTTCTCCCCTTTTCCGTTGCCGTCTTCCCAAACAATAACATTCTATATCGCCTTTTATTACATTGTCGTGTTCGGATTTGTCCTCATCAATTTTACGCTGTGGTATTTCAACGTTGGCCTCGTTACCAATCTGCACGTTATTGACATCGACCTTTCAGGAATTCTCTACCGCCAAATTTCCCAGGCAAAGATGGAAAAAATTGAAGATGTTACATATCGGCAAGCTGGATTTATCCGCTCTCTTTTTAATTATGGAGATGTGCACATGCAAACTGCGGGGGAAGAGGAAAATATAGAATACGATAGGGTTCCGCGGCCAGCAAAAGTTGCTGAAATCATAAACGACATCACCGAGGGGCAAGTATGAATGTACTTTTTAATTTTTTCCATTTTGTTAATTCTGCCGATTCTTTCGCAAAGATTCTGTTACTCTTAGTTCTTATTATCTATAGTCTTTTTGCGTTGGTGCTTGCATTCCAGGTTTTCTCATTCAATAGGCTCATGGTGCAAGTAACATTTGCACCGGTATTCCGCTTTATCGCTATCCTTCATGCCATTGTATCGTTTATACTATTGGTACTGGTTGTTTTATCATTGTAAATCATATGAACCAAGATATTTTACTCTCAAAAATTGTCCCTAATTCAACCGATACGACATGGACTCAAGCCTACACAACTCTCAATGTATACATCACCTTAAGTATCGAAAAAGAGGGTGGCAAGGGGAATGTCACGCCGTACGGCAAAGAGCTTCTTGAGAAATTACAAAGGGAATTTTTTGCCCTCGATGACAAATCGCTTGAAAACATTAAAAAAGCAGTTGGCAATGTTTCGCAGGGCATTGATGAAGGGTACTCATACTCTATACTTGTAGGCGCTATTGTCAACGACGTTCTTTATATTGTCATCGCGTCCAATGGACAGGTAATTATTAAAAGGCAAGGGAAAATTGGGGTTATTGCAAATGGAGTAGAAAACGAACTTCATGGATTCTCAGGAAAGCTGCAGCATGATGACATAGTGGTTTTTGAGACAGGTGATTTTTCCAAAAAAATACCGCTGGAAAACATCTCCGAATACCTCACCAGTACCGATGTTTCCCAAATTGCCGAGAACATAACACCTCTTGTGCACGAGAATTCAAAAGGCACGGAAGGAGCGATCATCCTCCAATATAAAGATTTGAGCGGAATTGGACACTCCGAACACAATGAATTCGTTTTGGAAGAAGAGGAGCTCGAAGTAAAAGATGAGCCTGAAGAAGCGCACGAGGAGAAAAATATCGCCGAGCATGTGTGGACAACGCCACCCCGCGAAAACAGAAATATTGAAGATCTTTCAGATACCAACGAGGGCTACGAATCACCACAAGAGAATAAGCCTGCGTTTCCTTTTGTAACCATCCCTCAGGTCAATTTTGCAAATAAAAAAATGCTAATTGTATTGGTGGTGGCACTACTTGTGGTAGCTTTGGGAGGAAGCATCTTCTATCAAGTGTATCAAAAAGGGCAGGCTCAAAAGGAAGCCGAATTCCAGAAAGTATTTTCCCCCATCCAAAGCAAATTTGACGAAGGCACAAATCTTGAAAATCTCAACAAATCACTTGCGCTTGAAGATTTTTCCGCCGTCTCCAAAATGATTGACGATGCTTTATCAAAATATCCAAAAGGATCCTCTGAATACCAGAAATTGACAGATCTCAAACAAAAAGTGGAAGGCAAAATATCAAATGATGGAGGAGGGAGCAGTGCAAAAAATATAAAGGAATTTATAAAAACAGGGGATAAACTAAAAAGCATAACTGCTATTATCAACAAAGGAGGGACACTGCTTGTTCTAGACCACGACGGCAAACAGGTTGCAACCATAACTCTTGATGGAAAAATTAAAAAAACCTACAACATCAATGAAGACGCCTCCTATTTAAGTGCAGATGATAAGTTCATCTATGCGATGGGTGGGGGAGTGGTCAGTATTGATAGGGGCAACGGAAATACTCAAACCATCATAAAGAGCATAAAAGGTACTTCATTTGATATTTTCGGAAGCAATATTTACACACTTGCGGATAATGACGTTCTCAAATACAAAGCTCCTTCCTACGATGGTGTTTCTTACTTTACAGACAAACCCAGCTTCAAAAGCACGCCGTACGACATTAGTATTTCCGGCCCAATTTGGGTTCTTGAGGCTGGTGGCACTATTGAACGGTTCACTAAAGGCAAGAATGATGACATTGCCATAACCGGCCTCGCAGGACCCATTGCCGATGAGGCCAAAATATACGCCGATTCTGATAACAATAATGTGTATATTCTTGATGTGAAAAATCAGAGGGTAGTGGTCTTAAATGATAAGGGGGAGTATCAAACTCAATACGAAGGGAGTTTTATAAAAAATTCAACATCTTTTGCAATTGATGAGAAAAATAAAAAAGGATTTGTGTTATCAGGCAATACAGTTTTTAGTTTTGACCTGTAAGAATGGGTCTTGTCTTTAGCAGTCCCCAAAGTCTTTCGATTATTTTTCGTTTTCTTACCACCTAGCCTCAAAACTGCAACCTACTGATATATAATTATACTATAGGGCTGTGAAAAGTTATCCACACTACTTTTCACACATAACTGTATCTAACTATATCATTTGAGGCTGTTTTGTCAATTTTATTACCACACTCTCCTCCCTATTTAACTTCAAAGTTTTTTTATATTTATAAATCATTGGAATTTAAAACTTGTTGCAATTCCTGTTGATAATTTCCAAATAATTCTGGTCGTTTATGATGGGCAATTTTAGCAGCCTGAGTCATAAGGCCCATGGCTGACTCAACTCCGGGTCCGCGAAATCTCTCTCCAGCCTCTTCAGTTGTTTCGCTTCTCAATACTCCCTCTTTGAAATGCTTATCCTCATCGTATTTTTGCCTGAATGCATCCAGCTCTTCACCAGCCAGTTGGTACATTATTGGAAACATAGATATATTGTTCTCTTTTTGAGGATACATCGCAAAGTCATATCCTACCCTTCTCAATACCCCATTTGAGGTCGCACAATAGTCCTCACCTCTAAATAAAGGTAAATAACGAAGCAGCACACTGCTGCTTGCGTATCGTGCTCCACCCTCTTCTTCGCGAAAAATGAGCTCATCAAGTCCTGTTTGCTCACGAATGCGATCATCCACTTGAATCTCTATTTCAGCTTGAGATTCATCTCCAGAGAGGCCCATTTCCTCTTTACTTCGCCGCAACGCATCTTCTATATATTTTGTTGTAAATAAATTAACTACTTGAAGGTATTTTTTTTGTCTTTCTTCATATGGAATATCTTGAGAAGATAAATATTCATTAACAACTGATCTTAAAGTATCCTCAATACTCTTTTTTTGTTGTTCTTTTCCTTGGAGTTCGCTATCTTCGCTTTCGGACATAAAATGATTAAAACATAAATAGGCTATAATTACATTATGAAAATTTTCAATAAAACCGCGCCGCAAAAATTCAAAATTGAAGAAAAATTCGAGGCAGGAATCGAACTTTTGGGGTCTGAGGTAAAAGCCATACGTCTTGGCCATGCGGACCTTTCGGGCTCATATGTGAAAATAATGTCCAGGCAGGCATATATTATCAATGCCAAAATTTTCCCTTATAAATTCTCGCGTGTAGAAAATTACCAGGAAGACAGAACCCGCCGCCTTTTGCTTCATAAAAAGGAGCTTCTGAGCCTCAAAAACAAGCTTGAAACCGGAAAATATACCCTTGCCCCACTCTCCCTTTATGAAAAACATGGGCGTTTTAAATTGGAAGTTGCACTTGCAAAAGGAAAAAAAGACTACGAAAGGCGAAAAGATGTAAAACAGCAGGCAATTGAGCGGGATCGCGAACGCGAGCTCAAAAATCTCATTTAGAATTATTTAGTAATTGGAATTAAGGTAAGAATAATATTATTTGTCTCATCTCTTTTTATCATTAAGCTTGATACACCACCCAACTCTTCTCTTGCCTGTTCATATCCCCAATGCAACATTCCTCCTATTACGGAATCGACCCCTACGCCCAATTCTAAGCTTAATTCTTGCAAATGGTTTTGTGACCCCAAAGAGTTGGCTTGCGATATTATCTTTGCACCCTTATGCAAATATATAGGCGGACTGAAAGTTAATGGCCCCAATTGGTAATCTTTGCGATATTTTATTTTGTTATCAATAATTGGTTTTGTTATCGCTTGAACCAATAATTCGTAAGGGTCAATTTCAGTTAGTCCGTCACTTGTCCGTTTCACAACAGACTCCTTTTCTGCTGCATGTATTTCTCTAACTAATAAGGCTGCATTTATAAAGTTTTGAGCTAGGTGATTAAAGCCGACTCCTAAATCATCAGCTAATGTTAGAAGGTTAAAAAACAGGTCGGTATCCTCTACAAGGACCGTATCAACATCTGGAGTCTTCTCTCTTTCACCACGCATATTGTTTGGAGATAGGTAATGTAAATTACCGTTACATCTAAGACGTGTGGACATCTCTACAGAAAGTTGGAACCACATTCACGATTATATCACCAGAAGCTATCAGAATATTTACGCCTGAAATAACGTGCAAAAATGAGGAGAAGTATACACATGAGAGAGTTTGAAACATTATATAATTTGACACTAATAAATGGAGGGAATATACTCGGAAAATGATTAATGATGATGAACTTATCTTAGATTTTAAGGATTCCGATGGAAAAAGATATATATTTACGAAAGAAAACTACGATAAACACAAGGGTATTCATCCCGAACTATTGATAACGAATTTTCTTGATCGGATGAAAAGTGCTATAATCAACCCGCTCTGCATTTATCCTGCCTACGATAACCGTCAAAGATTTTGTTACTATTATTACGAATTTGAGATTGAAGGAATAAAGAGATACACTAAAGTAGTAGTACAAAAAACGAAAGACAAATATATCATAATCACGGGTTTTAGACCTACAAACATTAAGGAAGAGAAGTATTTTAAAGAACCATGCAAACGTCCATAAAAGTAAATACAAAAAAATTAGAATCACAGATAGCAGAAATAGAAACTATTGCTACAAATAAAAATTGGCACTTTGCTTATGATGCTGACTTGGATTCTCTCAGTCTTTCGCCCAAACAAATTAGCCCTGAATTTTCTTTATTTTCATTAAACAACGAATTCTCAATGTATATAGATAAAGATTCAAACCTGGGAGGGTTATTCATCGAGTATTATAAGACCAATTTAACGACGCACGATGTTAAGTTTAAAAGATTCAAAGATCTGTTTAACAATAAGGATAATACAATTTATTTGAAGAATAGGCACAAAGAAGATGCTATTTTATTATCGGAAGTGTTAAAAGCAGAATTATTGTCTCAGTTGATAAAAAAAGATTCCATCTCATTTTCAATTCCAGCATAATTAAAAAGACTTTTTAACATCGCGTTCACTTTTATCAAGACTTTATAGAAAGATACTATTGGAACGGATTTGATGCAACGGTTCATTTTTGTACTTTAACTTTCTTGATAATCCTTTCAAAATCGATTCCGACTCCAGAAAAACTATTTGGAGTTCCTTTAACAATATTCCCTAGTATTTTAATGTAGTCATTCGCCTCTTTTTTAACAGCACTATTTATTTTTCTAGTAGGAACAATGTCATCAAATATTACAGTGAATAAATAAATATGAGTCCAAATCAAGAAAGTTAGATAGTTCATATTAATTTGAGCTGATTTTTCATCAAGCCTTAGTTGTAACCCTATGTTTTGATGTTTACCTTTTTCCCTACTATCACTTATAATTTTAGTAAAATATAGCTTTCCATGAGATGATGCTGATGATAAACGATAAAGAAATTCCCAATCGACTTTCAGATCATCCTTAACAAAATTTGTTAAGTTATATACTAGTTTCCCTTTTTCTGGCTTTTGGTAAGTTGCAAATGCATCATCTGGATGTAGAATGCAAAACAGCGATTTAATTAAGAGCTCATAAGATACTCTTGAAAGTGCAAGCGACTCATCATAAAATCCTTCGGACAATAAGGTGAACGACTTAAACAATGGATAAGTTGAATTTCCAAGATAAATATAAGGTAATTTCAAATTCCATTTCCACTTGTCTTTATTGATAAAGTTAACCGAACTTACTAAATTAACAAAAAAATCATAACTTTCCTCAAAATATTTTGTGAATCCCCAGTAATTTTTTGTTAGCCATGTAATGTGTTCCTCTTGATATTTGTATATTCCTGTAATGACTGGTGAAGGTGGCTGGCTATTTATCTTTTTAAGCAACTCATCAACTCGTTTTTGTGTTGTTTTATGCATAGAATTTCTATATTCTGACTGCTAGATTATACCTGAAAAAATTTGGTGTTCGTACATGTATTTATGGGTGGTAATATACGGTAATTATTGAAAGCCAATTGTGCTCAATCCACTAGCCTAAAAGAGCATTTATTTGGACTCATAGCCTTGCGTTTGATCTAGGCTGGAAGTATTATTGAGAAATATCTCGTTAACGTATATGAAGTTATTTGAACAATTTATAAATAAGAGAAGCGGCCGTATTATATGGCTAATTTTAATAATA
Organism: uncultured Gammaproteobacteria bacterium; assembly: GCA_964409875.1. Taxonomy (GTDB): domain Bacteria; phylum Patescibacteriota; class Microgenomatia; order Levybacterales; family GWA1-39-11; genus JAUSNA01. The sequence goes on along the minus strand of CAYPEN010000002.1, from coordinate 281,609 downwards.
GCGTCTGTTTGTATTATTAAAAATGAAATTTTAGCTTCGATATTAGCGGGGGGTTTAAGTTGGTTTGCAATTACTTATTCTCTAAAAAAACACCCATCAAAGCACTCACGTTTATGGCAAATCTTTGCAATTATAGTACCTCTAATTTCCTTCATAGTGTACATCGTGTATTTGGAACAGCAATTAATAGAACAACCAGCTAAAAAAGAAAGCACTTTTATCTTAAAGTTACTTAAATTATTGACACTATTCGTAAGTGTGCTTTATGTTGTTATTGTCTTTGTTATTAACCAAAGTATCTTATCTCAGTCAGACTTATCGAAATTATTTCTTAAGAATTTTGAGAAGTTAGGAAGTAACGAGAAAACAATTGATGCCTTAAAGGATAGAATTGACACTTCAATCATTAAAAACAATAGGTTATTCCAAGATGTAATAGACATGCATCAAAAACAATTGAATATATCTCGGCAATCAGAAGCTATTCTACTCTCGCTAAGAAATAACGCTTTTATGAACGCCTTTCCAGAATACAGAAACCAATTAAATGACCAGATGATTCGGGCTAGAATTTATGCAGGCAAAACGTCAACTGATACCGAATGGTATAAAGAAGCTGCAAAAGAGCGACCAAACGATAGTAGACTTTCATCGTTATTAAACAATTCAAATCAGCAAGCAATTCAATTAATTGCAGCCTCAAAAAAGGTAGAGGAAAACTCTCAGCAAGATTTCAGTGTAAAAAAAGTTGTATTTTCCCACATGTGGAGCATTATATTATTTGTGGTTTTAGTGCTATTGGGTCTAATTCTTATGGCCTCAAGTATTTGGAGTTTTGTTAATAGCATTAAAAGAAAAGAAGTCTTTCAGGCTGATTTATGGCTAGTCGTTTTTATCGCTTGTTTCCTCGTATTGATTCAACTTCTATTGACCCTTGCGTAAACGATTTGGGGGTAGCCAGGGTTCCTACTTTGAGGTAATCATACTGAAGATTAAACCACATCTCACTATAAACATAATCATTAGCCTCAAGAAATATTAACAATTCTTACAAAAAGTAAGATTAAAGTTTATTCAAAAACGGCACGTTTTAACAATCACAGGCTTGATATTTGAGGTTAGATATATTAATATACTCCTGTAAGTAAGTATCGGATTCCACAAGGAATAAGCCAAACTTGACGCGGCGTTACTTCAGTACCTAGTTTATGGTGGCTGAAAAAAGTAACGCAAAACGACTCACTGTACAAGAAGTCAGAAAAGCGCTCTGTACCAGGGCAGAAAAAATGCCTGATACTGACATTGAAAACCTTCTTTTTTCTCTTCGGTTGCTTTGTAATAATATAATTGACTCAGAGGTACATAAACAAAATACATGAAGGCACTTATCTATTGTAGGGTTTCTAGTCAGAGGCAGGTTAAGGAAGGTAATGGTTTGAGCTCCCAAGAGCAAAGATGCAGGGTTCATGCAGTCCAAAAAGGTTATCCCGTAGAAGCAGTATTTCCTGATGACGGTATAAGCGGTGGTTTATTTGAAAGGCCTGCCATGAAGCAACTTATCCAATATATCGATAACCATACATTAGAAGAATACGTAATAATATTTGATGATTTATCACGGTTTGCAAGAGACGTTAAAGTTCATATCCAACTTAGGGCGGAGTTTTCCTCTAGAGGGGTAAGACTAGAATGTTTGAACTTCAACTTTGAAGAAAGTGATGAGAGCGAAATGGCTGAGCTAATGTTAGCCGTTAGCAATCAGTATCAACGTAAATCCAATAGAAGACAGGTTATTCAGAAGCAAAAAGCACGATTAGAGAAGGGCTACTGGGCCTTTTTTCCACCCCTGGGCCTCTCAGCTGTTAAAGACCCTATCCACGGGAAGCTATTAAAACCCGTCGAACCATACGCTTCTATCATTAAAACTGCATTAGAAAATTACGCCGTGGGTATTCTGAACACTCAGGAAGATGTTCAGAGATTTATTCTCAACAAATATAAAGAGCATGGTATAACTAAAAAACTTTCATTAAGCGGTACCCAGCGAATACTTAGGCAAATACTATATACAGGCTACGTGGAGTACCCTAAATGGAGTGTAGAGAGGCGAAAAGGTCATCATGAAGGCATTATAACAATTGAAACCTACGAAAAAGTCCAACAAAGAATAAGGTCAAAAGGGAAAAAATGGACAAGACACGACTATTCAAGTGATTTTCCATTACGAACTCATATTATCTGTGTTTCGTGCAATAAGCCTCTTACAGCATCTTGGAACACTGGTCGTCATGGTCGTAGATATCCCAATTATTTCTGTATCAATAAGTATTGCAAGTACAAGTATAAGGTTATAGGAAGGAAAAGCATGGAGGACCAATTCGAAGCATTATTATACAAGGTTAGGTTAGATAACACGATTTTAGACGTTGCAAAATTAGTGTTAACAGAAGCATGGAACTTAAAGAAAAATAGCTACGAGGAGATTAGACAACTTTACTTAAATAGAAAAGTTGAATTAGAAGCAAAAGTTTCAAGTCTACTTGAACGAATAACTAAAGCCTCAAGTGAAGATTTAATTAAGGTTTATGAAAACGAAATTGAAAAATACTCTCAAGAGATTAGGTCTATTGATATGGAGTTAATATCCAACCCCTACAATGACGAAAGATTTGGAACCGCTACGGAAAAACTATTTTCACTGCTAAAAAATCCTATTGATATGTGGCAAAGTGAAAATGTGAACGATAAGAAAGCTGTTCTATACGCTTATTTTAACGGAAAAGTTGAATATGACTACAAGAATGGCTTTGGAACCGCAAGTTTGGCCTATCCTGTCAAGCTAATCGGTAATTTAGCAACTTCAAAAAACACTGGTGTGGAGATGGCCGGTAACGAACCGGCGTCCAAAAACCATATTCAAAAACATCTACAAGCGTAGTTTGAGATATATTTTGCCGTTTCTGACCTCCCAAACGCAGAATGAAACAGCTAAGACCTTTTGCGAAACGGTTCGGTCAGCCCCGTTAAGTTTTCAAGCTGGTTGATGCCTGCTTCCCCGAGCTTGAGGCGGAATGGAAGCAAACAGGTATTAGGCGAATGCCGCGTAACCTAATCCCGGATTTACATCCGGAATGCGATCCGCGAAGAACCGCTTTATACCGCTAACAGTATTGTTAGCATGTATTTTTGACCCTTTTTTACGGCTTTGAGTCATTGCCGGCTTGCAGTTTTTAAAGTACAGTTCCTGTCGATTCAATTCATCCCCAGGACGTATATTTTACCAAAATATTGCAGTAATATCAAGCTATAGGCTTACTATTTGAAGCTAAGCTTCGTGTGCTAGGGTAACACCCAATACTTTTTCCGCACCACTCTTTTTCAATATTTTTGCACACTCCCGGAGTGTCGCGCCGGTTGTTGTAATGTCATCAACAAGGACTATATTTTTCCCTTTTATTTTTGTTGTAAACTTCGTGGAAATTTGAAAAGCACCCAAAATGTTTTTAATCCTCTCCTCTTTTTTGAGCTCAAATTGAGGTTTTGTCTGCTTTGTTCTTATTAAAACATTATCAACGAGCTGAATTTTTAAACGCATTGACAGCTCTCTTCCTAAAAGTTCTGCCTGATTATACCCCCGTTTTCGTAAGCGTGCAGGATGTAGCGGCACAGGGATAATAAGCGTATATTTCTCTGATATGTACGTTACGAATACCTCTTGTTGCACTATCGCCTCATAGAAAAGCCTTCCCAAAATCCCCTTCAAATCGGAAAGATACGGAGGATACTTAAATTGATACAATAATCTTTTGACAATTCCCTTATAAGAAATTGCGGACATTATCCCATCGATACCAAATTTACTCCGGCATTTTGGATGGGTTAGCCCGTCAATTGAACCTTTCTGACAAACTCCACACAACTGGTTCTCCAAAAAAGCAATTCCCGTAAAACACGTGTCGCAAATATAGTCCCCCGCTTTTTTGCATTTCACACATCTTTTTGGGTACAAAAGTTGGGCAAAAAAATCGAACATATATCAATTGTATACAAAAAATTAACACGCTACTTTGTCGCTTCCACAATGAAGGCATTGCGGTAAAAGCTTGTTGTATGGCCGGATGTTTTCCTTTTTACACGACGGGCAATTGAATGTACGTTCCCCATATTTGTCGGGAATATATGTTGATACACTAAAAGGTGCATTCATCGTTTCTACTCCTATCTCATACCCGCCCGAAGCGCCGCATCCGGTCATAACCTCCCGAACCGGCTGAAAAGCATATAATTCAACTTCATCCCGTACCGACCGCACTACATTTATTTTTTCCTTATTGAAAGCAATATCATCCGCTTTATTGAGAACCGCATTGAAAAGTATTCGGTGAAGCACATCGTTTTTGGGTTGTTCCCGCACTGCTTGTGCATAGGCTGTTATTAGAACGTTGCAACTCGCTTTTACCCGCTCGAATTCGGCCTCATCCATAAAATCGTGCTCTTTATGCATGTAATGATGCAAGTCGTCAGGAGTAAGTGTATTCTGAATTGGAATAGGCGACCTTAGAAATGATGCGGAGACATCGGTCTCATCAATCTCAATTGACGCAAATGCACTTACTTTTTCCCGATATTGATCGGGGACAAGAGAGGAAGCATAACGCCTGGCTTCAACGTACCTCACTCCGTCTTCCCTTCTCCTTGCAACAAATACATCGTAGAAATTATGCGTATAGACCGACCCCTCAAGTCCGGGCGGAGAAATTGAGAGCATCATCGTGCCATCTGGAGTATCATCATCGGCAAGAAGCGCTTCTATTTTCTCAAACCCCTCAACCTCGGCACTTTCCCTTTCCCTATCTACGATACTCCCATGCACCAGGCGGTAATCACGGCCTTTTTTAAGACTATTAAGAAATGGTCCCCCCATATCTTTCCCCCATAATTTTCCGTCTTTTACGTCATATTCGTAACGGCTAAGACTTACATTGAACCGCTCCCCCAGATGGGTTTCCATTTGAGTAGCAATATACGAAGTGAATTGTTCTAAATTCTCCGCTTCAAGTGCACGCTCGCTGTCAAAAGAAATGTCGTATGTCCGAAGGGGGATTTGATTGTATGCTTCTGCTAACATATGCTTTTTGCTCGAAAAGACTTCCGGGGTTCTGACTTATCCTTCGACGAGCTCAGGATTCACAGTTGCGGCACAGAGAGGGACTTCCACCCCACTTCACCCATGGCTATCTTCGTTTCCAAATCGTCTCGCTTTGTTTTTCGTTGTGGTTTGAGAACCTGCTCATGGTAAAAAGCAGGTCGGAAAGCCGGTTGATATACATTACCACTCCCTCATTTATCTTTGCTTTTTTCAAAAGCGAAACAAGTCTTCTTTCAGCACGCCTGCTTACGGTTCTTGCAAGCTGCAAGAATGCTCCTGCCTTTCCGCCTCCCGGAAGTATAAAGTTGGAAAGCTCGGGCATTTTTTCTGTCATTTCATCGATGTATCTCTCAAAAACAGTTGTCCGTTGCGGCAACAATTCGACAAGATTTGCGTTTGCCGGGTTTGACAAATAAGAGCCGATGCAAAACAGATCGTCTTGCACCTGATGGATAATTTCCAATAAATACTTGGAGTATCCCTCTTTTATGTGCACGAGCTCCGAACCTGCGACGCCAAGAACTGCATTCAACTCATCCACAGTTCCATAGGCCTCGACCCGTACGTCGTCCTTTGACACGCGTACACCGCTTCCTAAAGAAGTGCTCCCTTTATCGCCTTTTCTTGTGTATATGCTCATATTTTTCCTACAAAAAAACCTCCTGCGAGAAGGAGGTTTTACAAAAATTATGTCTGTAATTTTTTTTCCTGCTCGGGAGTATTCGTTTTCTGACTATACAGTTGCGGCACAGCCACGGAATTCCAGCCTCGACTAGACGTCGAGTCTAGGCGGGTCACCGTGATTTCCTAAAATTCAGTTGTCAAATTAACACTCCGCGTGGCCACAAGCATCACTCACCCTCGTCCAGCTGAATTAGCATTCAGCATGGCCGCAGGCATCACTCACTTGTGGTCAGCATTCTGCATGACCACAAGCATAAGGAAACCTTGCGCCTGGCTCCCACACAGCTAACACTCCGCGTGGCCGCAGGCGTAGCATTTGGCACAGCCTTCTTCGTGTACGAAGGCAGCGGCTCCGCATTGTGGACATAAATCGGCATTTGCATGAGACGCGGGTCCGGCAGCGGCCATCATGGGCAACGGGCTTTGTGTTGCAACGCTAACCTGTTCTGTCTGCACTTGAGGAGTTACCTCTTCTTGTTTTATAGCATCTACAAGAACCGGCTTTATCGGATTTTTGTCAGCAACGTGCCCATTCACCCTAAATTCAAAATGCTCCGCCAAAACTTTTGCCACAGCATCGGGCAAAGAACGCACTCTATTTGGCCCAAATCCGACCGAACGTCCGCCGCCGATACCGGTCAGCTGGTCAATCATCTCCCGAATCCTCTCCCGTGGCTCAACAGGAGACTGCATCCTCAAAACCATCGACATAATGCGTCCCAACGCCTCAGACATCGCCATAACATCTGAGCCCGACTTTCCAGAGTTAATGAAAATCTCAAAAGGATTGTTCTGGCTATCCGTATTTATCGTGATAAACGTGTTTCCCAAAGGCGTTTGGGTTTCATGTGTCGTACCGGTAAGACTCGTTGGCCTTTTTCTTATCGGCATTGCTTGCGCGATTTTTACCTCTTCTTCCTTTTTCTTCTCATCCACCCTCTCCAAAACTCCCTGACGCGACCCATCCCGCATGTACGTAATCCCTTTAAGCCCCATGTCATATGCCATCATATAGAGTGTCTTTACGTCATCAATTGTGTGGGTGTTGGGGGCATTTACCGTCTTTGAAATTGACGAGTCGATATAATCCTGCGCCACGGCTTGCACTTTTGCATGCTCAATAGGAGTAAGGTCATTGGCGCTTACAAAATACCCGGGCTTCTCCGACTCGGGATGTGACTTCTTCCATTCCTCAAATAATGGGTGGTATATTACTTCCTCTCCGCCTCTCCATCTTCTTAAGAATGAGAATTCATAGACAGGCTCGACCCCCGATGAGACCCCTGAGACAAGAGACGTCGTACCGGTAGGAGCAATTGTCAAAAGGACGGCGTTTCTAATTCCCTGTTTTGCAATTTTCTCGCGGATGGTTTTTGGAAGCGCTTTAATGTGATACCCTTCAAGATATTTTTCCTTGATAAATTTAGGGAACGACCCCTTCTCTTTTGCGATATCGGAGGACGCATCATACGCACTGTCCCTTAATGTTTTGAATATTTTCTCAATGACAGGAAGCGACTCTTCCGAGCCGTATGCAAGCTGCATTTTGATAAGCGCGTCTCCAAGGCCCATTATCCCCAGGCCCGTGCGGCGGATTTCTTTTGCGACTTTTTCGTTTTCCTTGAAGAAATAATACGTCTGGTCGATAACATTATCCAAAAGCCGCATCGCAACTTTAACGTCTTTCCCAAAAGATTCGAAATCGAATTCCCCTGCTATATCTTTCGTCAAATCCGCACCCTTCACATAGGCAGACAAGTTCATCGCCCCCAAATTACAAACCGCCCATGCCCCCAATGGTTGTTCCCCGCAAGGGTTGGTTGCGATAAGCCGTTCAAAATACCAGGTGTTGGACCTTTTGTTCGAACGCTCCATGAAATGAAGTCCCGGCTCGGCACTATTCCATGCTGCTTTGCAAATAAGGTCCCACAATTCACGCGCCTTCACGGTTTTGTATACCTTGACCGCTTTTCCAAGCGCTCTCCACTGGTCGATTTCCCCATTCCATTTTGCATCATACTCAGGGTCATCGATATCAGGATACACAAGCTCCCAGTCACGGTCCGCTTTGACCGCTTCCATAAATGCGTCAGACACGCAGACCGACAAATTCGCGCCGTTAATTTTTGAGAGATCCTCTTTGACGGTGATAAATTCCTCGATATCGGGATGCCAATCCCACAGCATGAGCATTGTGGCACCGCGCCTGCTCCCTCCTTGTTGCACGACGTCGTGGGTTGCGTAAGAAAAAAGACCGGCCCATGTGACGGGACCTGAGGAAGTGCCGTTCACTTTTTTGACCCGTGCTCCCCGAGGACGAAGAGAGGACAAATTGAGTCCGACCCCGCCTGCCCTGCTTTGAATTTCGACTAATTGTTTTAATGAATCTAAAATGCCGTCCCGGGAGTCTTGTGGAGATGGAATAACAAAACAATTAAAATACGTCACCTGATAATTCGTTCCCGCGCCGGAAAGAATTCTTCCGCCCGGAACGAATTTAAAATCCTCCATGACGCGGTAAAACTCTTTTTCCCATTTTGCCCTGTCTGCCTTTTTCTCGTTTTGGGAAATTCCCCATGCTACTCTTTTCCACATCTCTTGGGGCGTAGTCTCAAGGAGGGTTCCGTCTTTATCTTTGAGTGCGTATCTGTCTAAAAATACTTTTTGTCGAATTCCTGTTAGTTCCATATTATTTTTTCGGATTTTAATATAACTACTTTTTACTCTACTTTTCAATATATATTTTCTTCTTTCTGTTTGGGTAAATATTCAAACAGAAGATGACTAAAATTTACTTTAATAATTTCTTCACTTCTCTTTCAAAATCTTCAATATCAACAAAGTGCTGAAATACGCTTGCAAATCTTATATATGCAATTTTATCTATTTTCTTGAGACGCGTGGCAACGAGCCTTCCGATTTTCTTACTATCAACCTCAACCGTATCCGCCCCCAAAAGCTCTTTTTCAACTTCATCAACAATCTGATTGACTTGAGAAAGAGTAACCGTCGTCTTTTCAACCGACTTTAATATTCCGCCCCGCAACTTATCCCTATTAAACCGTTCCGACCTATTGTCTTTTTTCTTAACAAGAAGCGTTATATTCTCAACCCTCTCATATGTGGTAAATCTTTTTTTGCATTTACCGCAAAGTCTTCTTCTTCGGATGTTGCTTCCATCTTCGGCAACTCTGGTTTCTGAAACTTCTGTATCGTTTGAATTGCAATAGGGACAATGCATAAAGTGTAAGCGTATTTTTAAAGTACCTCCATCTAAATACTGCTTTTCTGCCTCATTTCTTTTCATTTTTCGTGAAAAGAAAAAACACAATATTTAGTGTCAGTAACTAATGTAAACCACTAGATTTATAGAGTCAACTACTAATAAATGTATCAAATTATACCAATTTTCATTTTTGCCTCAAATTTGTTTTCACGGGTGGGAACTTCAGAATGCTCATCAAAAATGCTCAAAAAAAATATTCAAATGAGAGGTTTTTCCTTCACTTCTTAGACAGCATGCTCTCGACTGTTTTTCTTACATTCTCAAGCCGCCCCTTTTGCCCTGAGAAACGGTCGGTCAATTTGGCGTCTACAAAGGGGGTCATGTCCTCCATGAATTCTTTGTGTTTTTTTACTGCTGTCTTTAATTGTTGAAGAAAGGGTTCGGTATCAGGACTCTTCGGGCTTTGCTTCTTTAAATCTCTAACTGCCCGCAACGCGTCGTCAAGATAATTATTACTCTTTTCTATTGTCTCAAGTGCTAACGCGTCTTTTCCTTTATCAAGAAGTAGCTTTCCAGCAAAAATCCGCTTATCAGAATTAAGCAAACTAAATTTTGCTCTTTTGAATGGGTCGTTGATAAGCATCTTCACCACCCCGTCTCTTATTACTTTTAATACATAAAATGGATTGTCGGGAAGCATTCCCGGATAAGCGAGTTCGTAATTGACCCGTCCTACATTAATTGTAGAACTTGGAGTTGCCGGCATTTCGCTCCCTAAAGGAGTATCGGTCTCAATTACTGTATCCTGGGCATTTACACGCGACACACTCCCATAAAGAGCGGTTACCAAAAATGTTGCTATGAAAAGAAAAACCAGCCGTTTCATGTCCCCATATAGTACTTCCGGGTGTGGACATTGTCAACAACACCCTTCCTATATATGCTTGATTTTTCAAGCTTCTTTCCCCATACTAAAATGTACTTACTCGCTAGAGATTGCTGTGGTATGAAAAAAATACTTAGCGTAGCCAAGGATTTTTGTTAGTTGTATGAAAAAAATACTTAGCGTAGCCAAGGATTTTTGTTAGTTGTATGAAGAAAATACTTAGCGTAGCCAAGGATTTTTGTTAGTGTTATGAAAAAAATACTTACTGCCCTTTTTTCCTTTCTGCTTTTGCTTGTTGTCGTCCCTTCTGCGCATGCCCAATCGGTTTTGCCTCCTATCCAAAATGCTTCCTCCACTCAATCCACCACAACTCCTCAGCAGATCAATAAAAATACGTATCCTCTCCAAACAGACAGTGACGTCCCCCAAAATTTCCATACTTATTCACAAAATGTTTTTATAGAAATTTTGACGAGCATCTCATGCGTTTTGACAGGATATGACCCGCTGACTGCTTCAGGTAAATGTCTGGGAATAAACCCTGCTACCCACAAGATAGGCTACGTTGACGGCGGACAGGGAGGAGCAATAGGAATTATGGGGAATATGATAGGAATGACGTTTAATATCCCTGTCTCTTCAAGTACCTATGTAAAAGACCTTGCCTCTCATTTTGGTATTACCAAAACCGGACTTGCAGCAACGCAAGTAAATGTGGGGGGAGACAAGGCAGACAACGACGGCACTTTTGCAGCAGGATATGGCTATACGGGTCTTAAGCCGCTCATCGGACTATGGAGACTTTTTAGAAATATTGTCTACCTTTTCCTGGTTATCATTTTTATCATCATAGGTGTTGGAATAATGCTTCGGGTCAATGTTGATGCACGCTCCGTCATGTCCATTCAAAATCAGCTTCCGAAAATAATAATCGGCATTATCCTTATTACGTTTTCGTACGCAATTGCCGGATTTATTGTCGATATGATGTATGTTCTTATGTATCTTGTCTACTACCTCTTTTACAGCTACACGCAGCAGGGCTCGGGGGTTGATATGGGGGGCTTGAGCCCCTCCTCTCTTCAGGGGGGGAATCCCATTTCGGCAATAGGCGGTCTTGGGGGAGCAAGTGGTATTGCGATGGGAGCCGCAAAACCCTTCGGGCACATCCTAGCATCTCTTTTTGACAACACGTTTGGACACGTCATCGCATCGCTCGTTGGAACAATGATTGGTGGAGGCGCTGGCTCTATTTTCGGTCCGGCTGGAATACTCGTCGGAGGCACAATTGGTCTTGTAGCCGGTATTTTTGCCGGAAGCAAACTTTTAGGTGTCATCGGTGGCCTTTTGGCATATATCATAATAACCATCGCTGTCCTGTGGGCGATGTTCCGGCTGTGGTTTTTACTCCTTCGCTCCTACGTCTTTTTTCTCATTGATGTCATTTTGGCCCCATTTTGGATAGGGCTGGGGCTTTTGCCCAAAGGTGCAAGTGCCGGATTTGGCTCGTGGCTACGGGATATTGTGGCAAATTTAGCAGTTTTTCCCGCAACACTTTTCATTTTACTTCTTGGGAAAATTATCACCGCACAATTTGGGCAGGACGCAAGCGCACATCCCTTTGTGCCACCCCTTATCGGAAATGTCGGCGACATAGACAGCTTTGGGCCAATTATTGGTCTGGGGATAATACTTCTTCTTCCAAGCGTTGTTACGATGGTCCGTGAGACTCTCAAAGCTCCCGGCTTTAAGTACACACAGCAAATTGCCCAAAGCTTGGGACAGGGACAAAAAGTGGGAGGAATGCTTTTCGGAAAGACGAAAGATGCATTGTGGCACACTAACCCCAAAGATGGCTCTCCTGAGAGACTCAAGAAATGGTACCTTGACAGATTTAGAAATGCCTCTAACGGAAAGGCAGTGAAGGCAGTTACTTCACCAATTGCAACCGCCGCAAGCAAACTTCCCTTTGGTATGGGGAAACGTGTAAAAACACGAAGAGCAAGAAATGCAGCACTAGCTGCAAATGCGCGCTCGGCAGAAGGAATGGGGGTTAGTGGACGCGCTCTGGATGAATACAAAGACAGAAGAGGTGCAGCTGATCCGAAAACCGGCCTGTTCAGGGGAACAATTGGGGGAGAAACAGCTTGGGAAAATGAGAATGACACGGTAACAATTGAGACACGGGCCGGTCAACACACCATTCACAAATCAGAAGCGCATTGGGATAGAATGACTCCGGAGGAAGCAGCTGCCCATGCAGCGTCAACGCGGACAGCTGCCGCTACAGCGGCGGGGGGGACAACAGCCACTGCCGGAACAGGGACAGGAGCACCTACAACGCCCGTTCCGACCTCAGATATAATCAATCAGGAAATTAATGTCTCAGTGCGGGATGAGGCTCAAAGAACTGGTGGATTTAGTGACGATGAGCTGGCGCAAATTGAGGCAGCGGTGCGGGAAGCCGTGGGAAAACACCATGGAAACATAGCAGGAGCAACAAGCATGAGTGAGGATATTAGAAGTAAAATCAGAGAAGTAACTTCTGATATTATCGCAACCCACCGTAGCCAACCGCCTCCCGATGGAACATCGTAACAGAACTTAAGAGAAATCCACAATCCCACCCATAAATGCTTTTAGAAGTTCTGGAATACTTTTACTCAAATCTATTCCCGTAACTGCTGCATCTTCGAGGGCCATTCTCCACTTCTGACGTCCGGCCTGCTCCAAAATCCAATCAATATCCTCCTGGGAAAAAAAGGCACCTTTTGAGGTGTCTACCACTTCATTTCCGCTACCCGGGGGTTCTTCCTTATATGCCCGCAGCGTCTTGAGTGAGTCTACGAAATTCCTTACCATAGAATTGCTCCACCGCTCCCCAGTCCCCTGCCAATTGCTGTGCGCCTTCAATTGTGCGGCAAGACCCGCCCGGCAGACGTTTTTAAACAAATGGTTTCTCCCCTCAGAGCTTGCCAGGTATTCCTCAAGCTGCGCCCCCTTATAAGTAACATCATCCTCTACTTTTCCTGTTGTTGGATTAACTCTTTTTTTTATTTTTGCTTTCCCGTCATACCAGTCATCGATAAGAGGAGCGGTCACATTGTGCCCGAACATATATTCTGCCACCGTCATCTCTTTGTAGATTGGTACCCCATCTTTCTCCCCCACCCACACCCGTTCTTTTGCACCGTAATTGAGAGCGTTATTTGACTTGAACGCATACCGCCTGTTTTTGATAAATGTGTCCTTTACTGTTTTCTCAAAATCTGCCCTACTATACTGCAAAACGCCCCATACATTGCGCGTTACAAGCTTGTTAAACCCAAGGTCCTCCGTGTCAAGCATCGCATGCCACACATTTGCAGCTCTCATCACTTGGTTAGACGCCCAATCAAGTTGTGTCCCCTCAGGGAAGCGAAGCGTACTGATAAGTTTATTGCGAAGCTCCTGCACCTGAGCGCGTTCCTCATCTGTCTTTGCCTCTTTATATAGTCTTGGAATAACGCTCAAGATCTTCTCGAATACTTCCTGAGCTACTTCTCCATTCTCAGTCTTTAGCGCAAGCCACATATCGGGTGCAAGCTGCTTAAGAATTGGTATATCATTTGGGTTCCCAATCGGCCCCATTGTGTCAATTCCTGACTGTCTCTCCCTATATCTTTGCGCAAACATTTTTGTCCATGCGTCATACCCTCTTACATTTGTATCTGAGCGCGCGGCCGCCCCGTTCCACCGCTGCTCAACATATGAATTGATTTCAGCAAATTCCAAATTGATGCGCTTTGTATTCCGTCTTCCTTTAATAGATATACTTCGCCTCTCATTTTTTGCCTGCTGCTCCTCTTTATCCCATGTTTCTTCGTCGGGAGGATATGAAAGACCGTCATCAAGACCGATTTCTTTGGCAATAGATAGTTTTACAAGCTCCCTAACGTGAGCGACATTTGTCTGAAGAGAGGTTGGTGAAACAAAGAAGTTGAGATATTTTATGAAATTTGCTTCGTTAAGCTTTCCGTTCTCGTCAAAAATTACCTGCTCTTGCTTGGTTGCAGGGTCAATTACATACACCCTATTTGCATCGAACCGCATGTTGGCATACTCGTTAACTTGCTCCCATTGTCCCTTCCCTTGAATTATCCGTACTGCATTTTCCCACCCCTCGCGGGTAAAAAGTGGGCTATCAGAAGGCAGAAGTTGACGCAGTTTTTCAATATCTGAAATATTCCGGTATAATGCGTTTGATAAAAGAATAGCGTCTCCAACTTTCGTATCCCTTTGTCTTTCCCTCCCATTCTCATCGTATCCTCTCACATATTTATCGGCCATTGAGTAATAATCTGCAGCGTTTGTGGAATTTGTGTGCTCATTTTTGGAATTGAGTCCAACCATTGTCTCAAAAAGCTTGTCGTCACTATTCATTGCCTGACGGTACGCAAGGTCATTATTGCGCCTCACGCCGAAAAGCCAGGCTTCAAGAATGACTTCATTGTAAAGGTCATCCATAATCTCTCCCGTTTTAGGGTCTGAAAAGTACCGCTGCTTGTCGTATTTCATTGAAATCAAATTGACAGGGCTATAGAGCGTACGTATCGCAACTTGTGTGAGGGGACTCATGGGGTCGGTTGAGTTATCAAGATGCAGCTCAATCATCTTATTACGTAGCCAGATAATAAAACTGTCCGACTGAAATTCGATCTCGGCTTGTTCTTTCCATATGAGCTTATCGTTTTTATCTCTCAATTGCTCACCGGTTGCAGGATCTCTTTCTGGGACACCGACTTTTTTTACCATAAAAAGCGGATGGTCTCCCTCTGGTCCCCAAATGCGGGCATCATCAGTTATCATAATCCATTTGGCCAAGTCCACGATGCTTCGCGGCTCAGTTCTCAAAAGGTCCGGGTCAAACCATCCCTGTTCAATCCCTTCCTGATAGATACTGTTGAACTTCAATCCCTTTTTTTCCGCTTTTTCGGCAAGTTCGGCGTCACTTTTTGATGACCCCTCCTTCTCCTCCTCGGGTGGCTTTATCGCCAGCACTTTCTCAATGAGCGCTTTTGTCCTCTCCTTAAACTCCGCCGGATTCTCTACCTCTTGAAGCCCGAGCCACTCTCTTTTTATCTCATTTGCCAACTCCGTATCTTTTATGTGCTCTGTAATCAATAGGTCGATAGGATCATCAGTAAGAATTTCCCTCTTCTTTTGCTCAAATAGTGCTTTTTCCTCGTCACCACGAATTGAGGCAATGGCGGATTCCAATTTTTCCTTTGCATTGTTTTCCGCCTGGCTTTTGTCCTGCTTGTTAAGCTCTGGTGAAACACCAAGCCCCTTCTCTCGCTCGCCGAGCCATTGTTGTAATTTCCCTCCTAAATCTGCTCTAAATGTATTGAATTCTTGTTCGGTAATTTTTCTTTCAGCGAGTAAGCGGTTCAGCCTTCCAATTTGCCTTTGGATTACTTTCTCATCTAACTGATTTGTCTCTCCAAGGGTACGCAGCTCTATTCCTAAAACCCGCAGCTCAACATTGTCATACTTGTCATAATCAAACGTTGAAAACCCACCCTCCGGCCCATTGTTTGGCATTATTCCCCTATCTATCTGTTCGTTAGCCCGCTTTAAATATTCTTCTGTTATCTGCTCGCCCCTTTTCCTTTTTTCCTCCAAATGCTTATCCCATGCCTCCCGCACCTTTTCTTTTCGAAGGTCAACCCCCTCAGGTTTCATGCGCTTCTCCTCCTCCAATGCTTCCTGCTTTTTTCTCTCCGCTACATCTTGCTCGATTTTCTTGACAATATCGGCTACCTCCTGGTGCATCTGCGGCCCTTTTTTTGCAATTGTCTCATTGAGGTCGTGTAAATACCTCTCCTCACCAACCACCCCCTCAGTCAGCATAATAGTGACGATTTTCCCCAAATCTCCCGAAAAGGTTTGGCGCAACTGCTCGGGGGTATAAGTTTTGGTAGAACTAATAAGGTCCTCGTACTTTTTCTGATTTTTGACTATCTTCTCAACAATTCCCAACTCCTCTTTTGTCGGCTCGTTCTCAGGACCCAGGGGGGAACCTTTTTCAACAGTTGTTTTTGACTCCTGCTCGGTAAGTTTTCTTCCGAGCATCGTCTCCCACACCGTTTTTGAAGCAGCCGCTTGGTCAGCACTGATACCACGGCGCTGTCTCTCCCGGACAATATCCTTTATCTTTTTCGTGACCTTTTTTATATCTTCCTGATCTTCTTCCATACGGGGACTTGCTGTACTCTTCAGTGTACGGTTCACCGTTTTCTTTGTCAATGCAGCCTCGTTTTGAGAAGAAAGATAGGAATATTCTTGTTCTGACATAGTGCGCTAATTGTAATAAAGAAGACGCCTCTCACCTTGACGTTTGCCTTACAAAATGCTCACAAAACATCAACAAAAGAGGCCTCATTTGAGGTACAATTGATATATGCAAGTCAAACATTTTGAAAGCCTCTATCCACCAACAACCCGCGAGCATGAAATTTCCTCCCTGGTCCCTTTCATCAAAAAAGGCCTTTCTATGCAACTAATCGGGCTTCCCGGGGGTGGAAAAAACAATATCCTCAACCTTCTTTCTTATAACAAAGAGGTTCGCCTTCATAACCTAAAAGAGCTTGAACCATATGTTCACTTCGTCTACCTTGATTGCTCGGAGCTAAAAGAAAGAACGCTTCTTGATACCACAAAATTTTTCCTCATTTCCCTTTCATACTCGCTTAACGAAAGAGGACTTGTTGAAGAGGCAGAACGGATTAATACATTTACTAAAGAAGCTCTTCCTTTTCATGACGAGCTCATCCTTTTTCAAGCACTCAAGCAAAGTATTGATTTTCTCTGTGAAGAAAAAGAACTGACGGTCGTTTTTTCTCTTGACCGTTTCCATGACTATATTCCCGAAGTGACAAGTCAGTTTTTCAACAATTTAAAGATATTAAGAAACAGGGCAAAATATAGGTTTTCATGTATTTTTGCTGTCGGAAGACCCCTTGAGGAGCTTTTGGAACCAACTCTTTTTTCTGATTTTTATGATTTTGTCGTCGGCAACTTTGTGTACGTCAACCTGTATGACAAGACTGGCATGGAATTCCGGCTTTCGTACTTGGAGAAAACGACAGGGAAAAAAGCCGATGAAGCGCTCAAAAAAGAGCTTATTGCACTTACCGGAGGGCACGGCAAATTAACACGGGCCTCATACGAGGCTATATTGAGCGAAATACCTCAGGGAATACTTTCTTCTTTCCTCCTTAAAAAAACAGCAGTACAAGGAGCATTGTACGAAATTTGGCTAAGCCTTCTCCCTTCAGAGCAGCTTTTTCTCAAGTTATTTTTGACAAAGAAAACTCAGGAGCCAATTCCTGAATTTTTGACGTACTCCGGCCTCATAAAAGACGGGGTTATTCAAATTGGCCTTTTATCAGAGTTCATCAACAACCTTTCCATATCAACAACGGAAAAAATTGAAATAGACCCCAACACCAACGAAATCACAAAAGGAGGACAGCCTATATCTGACCTTCTCTCCCCTTCCGAATTTAGACTATTACTTTTCTTACTTGAAAACAAAGGACGCATTTGCACAAAGGATGAAATTATAACAGCCACCTGGAAAGACACGAAGACCCAAGAAGGGGTAACCGACCAGGCGCTTGACCAAATAATCTACAGGCTCAGGAAGAAAATTGAAGCAGACCCCAATCACCCGCACTACATCCAAACCCTCAAGGGCCGCGGATATAAATTCGAGGATTAAATTGCAAAGTATCCCGTTTTTGGCTACGATTAATACATGAAACGATTTATTGCCGTATTTCTTTTGTTCTTACAATTTACCTCCTCTTTTACTAGTGTTGTCTTAGCTCAAGAAACACCTACCCCAGCTCCCACAACCCCGCCTTCGCCTAGCTCCATTTCCTACAAGCTCAATGACCTGCCTGTTGGCGACAACCCCGAACTTTTGTATGACCTCTACAACCACCCGGAGACAAGAATTGACGGGAATACCCGCATTGTATGGGTGCAATTTACTAACCTTGACCCCGGCACACAGTACTCCATCTGCAGCGGTTACGAAAAAGACAGCTGCAGCAACCATTTCAAGCCCGGATCGGACGGCTCTATAACACTTAGTGTATGCGGCAACGGACAAGAAACAGCAAAAGGAGTGCAAGTGCAAGGTTTCAAATCAACAGACCAAGTAGGTGGGAAATTAAAAGAAAAATGCAAGGAATCACGCGACTACTTCCATGAAGGCCATGTATACAAACTAAGCCTGTATGCTGACTATGATGATAAGTCTGATAGGCCTGACCCCGGAAAAGACGGAGGAGAAATTGTTGCTGCAAAGTTTTTCGTTGCACACTCCTATCCGCTTGTGCGCCTTAACTCTTCAGACGTTACCAGCCAACCCGTCGCAATAACACTTTGGGGAAGGCGTCCCGGAGGCGACAACAAAAATAATTATCAAGTGGTCGTCGAGGGAACAGACAATGGTTACAAAAAGGAACATTGCTATACGGTTCCTGAAAAAGATTGGTGGACACAAAATTTGACCGTTGGAATTAACACCCAATGGTATGCAGATATCGGACAAAAGCCCCACCCCGAGCACATACTTGACGGGACCGGTTACTCCGTTACAAAACGGGCAGATGAGTTGGGGGCTGTAAATACATACGGCCGGGGGAAAGATAAATCAAACGGAGGACTTAGTAGCGGCACATACGTTGCAAAAATAAACGAGAGAGTAAGTGACAACAGGCCATTTGGAATTGGAAACAATTGTGAGGGAGGATACACCTACATGCAAATTTATTTCCAAATTCTCTCGAAGAAAAAGGAATTGAAAATTCTGAAGGTAGTTTATGACCCTAACAATTCAGACCGTGAAGATATCGACAAGGTTCCACCTGTCCCTCCCATTCCCTGTGCCGCTGGTGAAATAGATGAAGACACTGGGAATTGCAAAGCATTCAATGTCGCGCTTCTCGGAAAAATTCCACTTGACCCTCTTTCATTTATAAAGAGCCTATATACTATTGTGTTGTCGTTTGCCGGAATTGCCGCAATGGCAATTATTATCCGTGCCGCCTATAAATTCATGTACTCCAGAGGTGACAAGGAGATTATTTCCCAAGCCCGTTCGCAACTTACTTCTGCAATCATCGGCCTTGCTTTCATCATTTTTGCCTATGTGATACTATCGATAATAGGAGTCGATATCTTAAAGATCCCGGGCTTCGGGTAAAAAATAGTTAATGATTAACAATTTATCAACTATTAGCCATTAACCATGAAACAATTACTTTCACTTTCCATTAATGGAACTCCCGTTCCCGCCCCCTCCGGTATTCCGACCGAAGGACTTTCCGGAAGCGGAGGAAAAATAATCGGATTTGGGCTGGCTCTTATTCTTATTGCAGCCATTATTCTCTCGCTTGGATTCATTGTGTGGGGCGCTCTTACGTGGATATGGTCGGAGGGAGACAAACAAAAGATTGAAAGCTCAAGGCGCACCATTATTTACGCTCTTTTCGGGCTTCTTATCTGCTTCCTTGCTTTTTTTGTAATAAACTTTTTAGGACAAGTCTTTAAAGTTGACTTATTTAATTTGTCGCTTGGCTAAGCCTTGTACTTGACAAGGGAAAACAAACCTGATAACAATAAATAAGATATGAAAAAACTCGCTGCAGTAGCATCCGCTTCCTACCTATTCCTTGCAACCGCGCCATATCTTTATGCAGCAGACTCGCTGGATCCATGCCAAAGCCCCAACGCAAATAGTGGCGCTTTAAAAGCTGCATGTGCTGGAAAAGGCCTAAGCCTTGGTTCCGTTTTGGGATTTGTTATTACTATTGTTTTTGTTATCGCGGTTCTTGTTGCACTCCTCTTTCTTATCTGGGGAGGCATCAAATGGATAACATCAGGAGGAGACAAAGGCGGAGTTGAAGCTGCCAGAAACCAAATCATTGCTGCTATTATCGGACTTATTATTGTTTTTCTGGCGTTCTTTATTCTCAACCTCATCCTTGGGCTCTTCAACCTGAGCCTCTTTAACCTACAACTTCCTACCTTAACCGGCTCATAAAACATATATGTGGGATAAATGCCTCGAAAACGGCGATGTTGCAACACTCGGATGCATTCCAATCGTAATTCACAACGTCATTAATGCTGCGCTCGTTTTTTCAGGTGTCGTCGCATTGGTCCTTATTATCTGGGGAGGGGCACAATATATCATGTCAAAAGGTGACCAGGCAAAGATTGATAGCGCAAAAAAAACCATTACCTGGGCCGTTGTCGGGCTCGTACTCATCTTCCTTTCATTCTTCATAGTAAATCTTATCTCAACCCTCACCGGAGTCAGTCAAATAGCAAATCCTTCATTGTAGCCTAAGCAAGACGAAGCTTTTTCAGTAGAGGGTATGCCCCTATTACAACGGCAATATTTATCCCGACAGGAACTGTAAGAAGCCATACGACTTGCTGCACAAAGCTAACTACTTGTTTTTGTCCTGCCGTTTTTACAATCCATGTGTGCGGTGTGAGCCCCATAAGGTATAGCGCTCCGACAATAATTGCCACCCCAAGAAAAAGCTCGACTGCTCCCTCGACATCTTTTCTGCTTGAAAACATCGTGTTTGTTATTACAAAAACTACATACCCTATCAGAACCGTTATCACAAAAGACAAGGGGGATGAGAAGATTTGGGAATACGAAAACATCCGGCTCATGCCATACATCGACAATGTCAGTATTAAAATGCCGACAATAATAGGGGCAATACCTATAAAAAGATTTCTAAAAACATCGCTCTTCTCCACTCTTACGCTCCCCATTTTTAACGAAGTACCGGTTAGTTCCGGCACAAATTCAATTCCATGCGTTTTTACTCTTACAAGCTCTGCAACAATAAGATGCGCCAATTCATGGATAAAGACTCCGGGGAGGAAAAATGCAGAGAGTAGAACAACTGCTATGCGCTTACTTCGGAACACAAAATATAAAAGCGCATAAAATGATTTAAAAAGAAAACGGGAGGTAAAAAAGAGAGTAAGAAATTCTATGAGAAAAAATACCCAGGGCATGGTAGACACCTTAGTTGATAGCTGCCGCCAGCGCTCCTGAACCACTCCATGCAAGCTCAGCACCTTTTTCATATAACGCCGCCCCAACAGTAAGGCCTGATATGGCAAATGGAGCTGCAAAAAGAGCTGCCAGAAGTCCGGCAAGCGCCCCGTGCGTCCTCTTGTCTTTTGCGATACGCGTGATAAATTCTCTGTTCGATCCGCTAAAGCCCTTTTCTCCCTTAAGCTTTTCTATAGCTGCACTCACCGCCTTGTTAGCATCAAGAGCTCTATCAACCGCTCCAAGCCCTCCTTCGGTTTCGGTCAATATCGAAACATCTTCCCGCTTCAACTTTCCACCGCTCTCAAGATAATTCTTAAAGAGCCGCTCCATAGCCATAGCATTCATCTTTTTCATAAATTCTTTGTCAGCAAATTTACTATCAAGCCGCGCCCTTTCTTCGATGTACTCAGGGCTACCCGGCGTAAGCGTGTTGAGATGGGTTTCCATAGAATTTCTTACATACCAGTCCATGCCGCGTTCCTGAATCGCACGTTCATAGGTCGAACGGACAACTTCCTTGTTAACCTCCTCGACATTACGCGTGCGAACGACACCCACCTGCTTAGTCCTCCTCCAATTTTCGTTCATACATGTTTGAAGCTGCTTTTCATCTCTATCATTTGCATCAGATATAGCTTTTTCAATAAGCTTTTTTTGTGCAGCCTCGTTTTGCCTTGCATCTTCTTTGACATATTGTCTTCCGGCCTCTCTTACCATTCCCTGAATTTTATTCACAAATTCCTCTTCTTCTGCCCTCCTGAGGGCTTTTTGGGCATTAAACTTTCCCTCTGCCATCTGGTATTCTACATCTAGTTCTCCGACTTCTCCCTGTAGTTGTGCCTGTTTTTGTCGTAACTCATTTCTCTCCTGGTCAATCTTCGATGATTCTCCAGTATAGGCCTCCAGTTTCGCCTGTTTTTCTTTAATATCTCTTAAGATCCGTTGCTGTGTTTCTAGCTCGCTTCGAAGAGTTGTCAGGGTACCAGTCACCGCTGTATCTTCAACTGTCTCTTCATGCGACCCGATCCTAACTGGAGGAGTAACGGTATTATCGTAGTCCGGAACGACCCTTCTTTTAAACTGCTGAGGTCTTAACCGAGCCATTTCCGAATTAAGTCTATTTATTTCAACATTTGCATTGTCGATATCAGCTGGCCATGTTGCCGATTGCGTACGCAAAGCTTCAATCCTTATATAATCAACCCCGCCTGGTTGATATTTAGTGTGCGCAACATCTAAAACAGCCAACCTAGCATCAACTTCGGCCAATTCTTTTTCCTTAGCCTCTTTTTTCGCCTTTGCTTTCTCAAATTCTTCTTGAGCTTCTGCGACGACTTCTTTCAATAAGGCTCCATCTCCATCGTAAATTTCACCAAAATGGTTGGCGAGCTTTTTCAGAAAATTTGGGTCTTGAAGCATTTTCTCCATTAATGCATTCCTTGCAGCATCAGCAGCGGGATCACCATAAGGACCGTAGGATTCCAATACGCCGCGCGCAAGCGGCCAGGACTTTGAGGCTTCAAGCATTTCGTTTGTTAGGAATTCTTTTTTTTGGGCTGCGGTAAAGCCGGGGGAATCTTCTAATTTGTCGAGTCCTTTTGCAAGAAGCTCTTGTGAAAGTCCTGCAAATTTATCCGCCTTCTCCCTATACTCTCGCGAACGCTGCTCACCTCTGCCTGTATATTTTTTCTCTCCTGCATCCGGCCCGCTTCCCCCTTTTCTGGTGGTACCAATATTCTCATTATTAACGTGTCTTACGCGTGCTTCTGTAGGCGGTGGGTGGGGAACAAAACTCTCAAGGACAGATTGCTCACTGGTATTCTCTGCCCGTTTTCTTTGAATTCTTTGACCGGCCTCCCACGACTGCTGCTGCTCGGGAGTCAATGTTCTTCCGGCACCACCAAATTGTGCCTCAGCAGCAGACATCGGTCTCTCAAGTCGTGTTGGATCTGGCATATTTAAGTTGTGGTAGCGCTTTTAACTAACGCAAGCGCTTCATCTATTTTCCCATGCTGAAGAAGTGTGGCTGCGCCTTCAGTAGCCTCTTCCTCAGCCCTTTCTTTCACCCTACTGTCTTCCTCTTCTAAGAGGATCCCAAAAACAGGCCACCTATCAGAAAGTTCTTCATAAAACATTCGAATCTCTCCTTCGCTATTCAATTCATTTGCACGCTTGAGTGAATACTCTGAAATGTCATTTAGTTCGTATTGCTCGAGAGCACCGGCTTCTGCCCCCATTTGCATTACGTCTAAAATTTTCTTAAAAAGTATTTCCTTTTGCTCATGCGACAGCGCCATATCATCATAGTAATACTATTTTCGAATTGAAGTCAATAAATTTTTCGCTCCCCTTTTCACAGCAGCCTCAAAGAGCTATCCATTTTGACCCAGTTTGAACGCGTTGCATCCAAAATTTTCACGTTATACGCTTAGATGCAGCACATCGATACGGTGTGTTTGCATTTATTATGGAGAATCACCCTATTCCCCAGGACGTTACTGGATTTAAATTTAAGCTTATTGGCAGCGTCACCATAAAACAATTCCTCTACATATTGGGAGGCGGCATTCTTGCGGGAGTGTGTTTTATTCTTCCCGTTTCGGGTGTAATAAAAGTGCCTCTTGCTCTTCTTTTTGGAGGACTGGGTGCTGCAATTGCTTTTATTCCAATTGAGGGGCGCCCGATGGACGTAATGCTCAAAAATTTTCTTAAAGCGCTCCCTGCCGAAAACCAGTATGTCTTCAGGAAAAAAGGGGCCGAAGCGCTAATCTTTGACTTCTTTACCCCGAAGCTTCAGGTCGTCCAAAAAACGGAACCAACAGCAACCCCTCAGACTAATGACCGCGATTCAAGGCGTGCCCTTCTCTATAAAACGCTTAAAAAGACTTACAAACCGGATGAAAGAGAACAAGCAGTTCTCACCAATATCAACGAGTATCTTAATGAGGCCTCCCATTCGGCAAGCCCTTCCGTACAAAGAGTTGATGATGCACCTAAAGAGATACCTCCGGCTCTGCAAATTGTTACCCCCTCGGTTACTATTGCAACAAAAGAGGTAAAAGAGCTAACAACTCCCCATGAACTACCGACCACACAAACTCCATCTGCCGCTCCTGACCCACAGGTCGTGGTAAGCGTTGCCCAAAAGATACAAAACCTTGATACCAATGCCAATACAAAACTCGTAACACCCCAGGCCCCCGCAAAAACACAGGAGGAGGTTCCCTTAGCGCCTGCTGCCACTACCAAGCCACAACAAACTCCACAAATAACACACGTTGTGCAACAGATAGAATCAAATCCTCTTCCCGATGCGTCTCCGCTACAACCGTCTATCCCCACTGCAACAACTGCATCTGCCCCCACAGTTGCCCCCGGTCAAAGTGCCAGCGTTACCACTGTCACTCCTGAAAAAAGTCTTAAGGCGGGCTTTCCCCAACTCCCCGATACCCCCAATATCGTCATGGGCATTATCCGCGACCCTAGGGGAAAAGTGCTCCCCAATATTTTGGTTGAAATTATGAACGAACAAGGCGTCCCTGTAAGAGCATTTAAGACAAATGCATTGGGACAATTTGCCGCAGCAACTCCCCTTCCTAACGGCAACTATATCGTTATTCTCGAAGACCCGCGGAAGCAAAATGAATTTGAGCAAATCCAGATTGCGCTTGATGGAAAAATATTCAACCCGCTAGAAATTTTTTCAATAGATCAGCGCGAACGACTACGAAGAGAGCTCTTTGGCAATACGCCGGCTCCACAAGCGGCGGTATAAAAATATGGCAAAAAAAGACAAAATACACTCAACAACGCAAGACTTTACAGAAATAGTTGATATCGTCGATGATGTTGTGTTGTTTAAAGGTAAAAATGCCTGCTCTGTTTTGGAAGTCTCTTCAGTCAATTTCTTTCTTTTATCAGCAGATGAGCAAAACGCACGAATTTATGGATATATGTCACTTATTAATTCTCTTTCTTTTGCTATACAAATCCTCATTATTTCAAAACGGGTAGATATGGGAAACTACCTTAAGCTTTTGGATAAAAAAATTGACGACCTACAGAACCAGCGGATAAAAGAACACTTGGCAATGTACCGGCAATTCATCGACGAACTTGTAAAAAATGAGGGACTTTTGGATAAAAAGATTTATATTGTCGTTCCCTATTCGTATCTTGAGGGAACTCTGGGAGCACAAACCACTACTCCCCCAGGACAAAAACCCCAACAGCAAACAAAAACAGGCACCTTTGCAGACCAAGCAAAAAATGCTCTCATTTCGAAACGCTCAGTTATTCAGGCTCAGGTTGAAAGAATGGGGCTTTCTGCCCGTCCACTTCAACACGAAGAATTGATAAAACTTTTTTATGAAATACTCAACAATGATACGATAACGGTCGATTTTAATTCACAGGATGTCCAAAACGTCATACTTTAATCTAACAACCTATTAATATATGTTCGGAAAGAAAAAACAACCAACACAACAACCCGCTCCGGCTACCCCCGTTCAGGGACAGACTCCTCCGGTGACAACGGCCCCGGCAGCACAGCAGGCTCCGGCAAAACCACCCGTTAATGCCAAAACAACTGAAGCGCTAAAGCAGGGTTCGGTATCAATAGTCGACATAATTGCCCCCTCTTCTGTTGAGGTGGATTTCAAACATATTCGCGTAGGGGACACCTACTACCGCACCTTTTTTGTCGTTGATTATCCCCGCCAGGTTTCCCCCAATTGGCTTTCAATTCTTATCGACTACAAAGAGACCATGAATATCTCAATGTTTATCTACCCAGTCGAGTCAAAGGATGTTCTCTCAAATTTGAGACGAAAAATCGCCGAAATGGAGGCCACTATTGAGTCAGATACCCAGCAGGGGCTCGAACCCGATCCCAAAATCCGCGCCCAACTAGAAGACGCAATTGCCCTTCGCGAAGAATTGGCGCGGGGCCTTGAGCGCTTCTACCAATTTGGGCTCTATGTAACACTTGCCTCTCAAGACATAGAAGATCTTAACCTCCGCTCGAAAGAGCTGATGTCGCTTCTCTCATCAAATCTGCTTATCATAAAGCCAGCCACCCTTCAGATGGAGGATGGGTTCAAAACCACCCTTCCTACTGGAAATGACAAATTGTTCTCCACAAGGAACATGGATACAACCTCGGTTGCCTCCACGTTTCCATTCACCTCCTACGAAATTTCTCACCCCAATGGAATTCTCTATGGGATAAACACGCTTAATAATTCCCTAGTCATCGTTGACAGGTTCTCTTTTGAAAACGCCAACTCTGTTGTCTTTGGAAAATCAGGTTCGGGGAAGTCTTTTCTTGTGAAGCTTGAAGTGCTGCGACAAATGATGTTTGACACTGAGGTTCTCATTATCGACCCCGAGGACGAATACAAGGTGCTCTGCCAATCTCTTGAAGGAGAATACATCTCTTTTTCAAAAGACTCTGAGATAAAAATTAACCCCTTTGCCCTACTTCCCGATGACCAATCAGAAGCGCAACTAGGGGTAAAAATACTTTCGGTGCATGGGCTTTTAAAAACCATGATGGGCGAAATGTCGGCCACCCAAGAAGCAATATTGGACCGCGCAATTGTTCTTGCCTATAAACAAAAAGGGATATCTCCAGACCCATCAACATATAAAAATGAGCCACCGATTCTTGAAGACCTATACAAGACGCTTCTCAACATGGAAGAGGCAGACGCAAAAGAACTGGCCTTCAGGCTTGAAAAATATGTCAAAGGCGGATTTTCAGGCCTCTTTAACCATCAGACAAATTACGATGTAAGAAATCAACTCACCGTCTTTTCCTTGAGACAATTAGAAGATGTGTTGCGACCAATTGCAATGCACGTTATTTTGGACTTTATATGGACTCGTGTCAGAACAAAAATGAAGAAAAGGATCCTCATTGTTGATGAGGCGTGGTACATGATGCGCTACCCGGATTCGGCCGCATTTTTGCAGGGAATTGCAAAGAGGTGCAGAAAATACTACCTGGGACTCACCACCCTTACGCAAGATATTGAGGACTTCCTTTCTTCAGATTATGGAAAAGCTATTCTTTCAAGCTCTTCTGTGCAAATACTTCTAAAGCAGGGCTCTTCCGAAGTTGAAGCGCTTGCTAAAACCCTCAACCTGTCAGAGGGAGAAAAGCAGTATCTCCTAACAGCCCAAGTGGGCGAAGGTCTTCTTTTTGCAGGGCAAAACCACGTTACGGCACAATTCGTCGCGTCCCAGTTTGAATACGACCTTGTCACCTCAAAACCTCAAGACACCATGCAAAACGAGGTACAAAATCCGCAACCCCCCGTAGAGCCCACGCCACAAGATCCCCTAGCAGGTCCGGCAGTCCCACAGCCACAACAACAGGCACCACTCCAGCCGTTCCCACAACAAATGCCACCTGCGATCCAACCCATCACACAAACCCCACCAACACAACCGCCGGCTCCCACAGTGCAACAATTTGTTCAAAACCCACCAATTCTCTCAACGTCCGCCTCCCCCTCACCACTACCCCCACCTTCTCCCGGCATACCCCAACCGGTCCAAAATCTCCAACAAAACCCATTGCAACAAAGTAGCTAACCATGAAAAACGACACCCCTCCTCCCTGGCAAGAAGAACCAGATGAACCCCTTGAGGAAGATGAGGAGGATGAAAAAGAGGAAGAAGAAGAAAAAGAAGAACTGCAAAACCCAGAAGAACCATTTGGTCTTCCCGAAGAAGATACGGAAAAAGAAAAGAAAGAAGAATCACAAGACCCAAGCAGCTCGCTCCAAAATCTAAAAGACTCCGGCAATAGAGCAAGAAATATTCTTAACTGGGCAAGAAAAGGAAAATCCGCATCCCAAGCCGCGGAAGGAGCAAGCACAGCGGCTGAGACTGCGGGCAGCGCAGCGCAAGGAGCAGCAGCGGCTGGTGAAGCGGCGGGCGCTGCAGGCAGTGCCGCAACGGCCGGGGGCGCTGCTGCAGGTGGCACAGCAGCAGCCGGAGCGGCGGGAGGAGCAGCGGCAGGAGGAGCAGCAGCCGGTGGAGCAGCTGCAGCGGGGGGCGCTGCCATAGCTCCCTGGGTAATTGCTGCCATATTAATTGTGGTGGGCATCATCCTGATATATTTCTTCTTTTTTAAAGGCTCTTCTTCTTCCGACAATGACGACTCGACGAGTCAAACCCCCACATCCTCCTCCCTCCCCGGCGGATCCAGCCAAGCAAACAAAATTCCCGGGCTTACCCTTACCCTTTCAGGGCCTACTTCTATCAACAACGGGGAAGATATTGAATACACGGTAAGTTACACTTATGACGCAAGCGTAGGGAAAATTCCGGTTGAAAAAATAATTCTCGTTGATGCCGTACCCGCCAATGCTAGGTTTGTTTTGACCGACGGAATACAAGCCACAGACTCAACATCCACTCTTGTGACATGGTCTCTTGAAGAACCAGGCAACCAAAAACCCTTCAAAGTAATCCTCCACCCTACGGCGGAGGACACCTACATCAACAACGTAATATCTGCAAAACTTGCCGCGGGGGCAAGCACCGGGAGTGGAACCGGAAGCCCAACGGGTGACCCGCCGGAATTTTTAGCGCTCGTTGTCGGGCAAGGACGAAATACCAATGTTCTTGGCGACAGAGCAACTTTTATCTCAAGCATTATTGCAAATTCGTCAGGACTTCCCCTCGCGGGAAAAGAGGCCAACCTGGGGCAAATTTACGATGCAGGCGTTCAATACAATGTTAATCCGCTTATTCTTGCATCGATTTGGGGCACCGAATCCGGGTTTGACACCGCAGCAACCTACCCCTTCGGTTGTCTTAATCCCTCCGACGCAGGCTTTACGGAAAATGTCACGTGCGCGGCGGGAAGCCTAAACCAATTAATGAGCACTTTTGAAACAAATAATGTCGGAGGGTCGCTTGAAATTCCGAGCAGCATAGGAAATACTTGTATCTACACCGACGCATTTGTATATGCTTATGAAATGTATGCACCCATATGCCATGTAAACGACCACAACGACCCGGCGCGCGGAAATTTTACTAGCTTTTACAAGAAATTTAAAGGGATATGAAGCAACCGTTGGCAAAAAAACTATTTTACATTGGAGGAGTTATTGCCTCGCTTGCCGTCTTAACCGTACTGTTTCTTTTCGTCTCATCATTAAAAAAAGAGCCCCCCACTACCGTTTCCGTACAAAAAAGGGTTCCAAAGGACACAACTACATCGCTTATAAAATCGGTTTTACCCGACTCAGCACAGCCTCTTAGAAGTTATCAGAACCAAACATTTACGATAATGCTGGATAGCGCTCTTGACCCCTCGCTTATAACAACACAACTGACATCTTCCCCTCCTTCAAATGCTGCAGAAAAAACAGTAATTCCCCTCTCTATTTCCAACAATAAGAATACCATTACGGCAACAGCCACAAAAGCAATCGAACCGTTTACAACCTACACCCTTACGCTTACCCTTCGGGGGCAAAGCATCCTCCAGAAGTCTTACTTGAGCGAAGCGCCTTCACCAACCCCCCTCCCAACAAACAACACGGCTCTTGCAAACCACCTTCCGCACGAGACCCTTATTTATCTGCTCGAATTTGACCATGACCAAAACATGTACCTTATGCACTTTAAATACGACGCAACCTCCCCCCTTTCTTTTACGGAGCAATTTGAAAAAGCAAAGAAAAGTGTCAGTGAATATATTGCGAGCAAAAATATTGACCCCAATTCTGTAACTATTAAATATCTATATAAATAATGAAACGGTTTTTGCTGCTTATAGCGCCTCTTATGTTTCTTTCCTGTGCTACCGTTGTTGTCGCCCAAACGAGCTCTGTCAGAACAAAAGTAGGAACACCTAAGGGTGGAGACGGAGGATGGCCCACAACGGGAATAATAACCCAAGGTCCGGAAGGGGGTACCGACCATGGACCTCTCCATCTAAACGCACTAGATATTGCCAACACGGGCTCCCCTCCTGTGCACAGTGCTTTTGACGGCATTGTCTCTGAAGTTCATGACTGCTCGGCTGATGGAGATTGCAGTAGGGGCTGGGGTGGATACGGCAACTCTGTGCAAATCA
The DNA here is from genome assembly GCA_964409875.1 of uncultured Gammaproteobacteria bacterium. Classification (GTDB taxonomy): domain Bacteria; phylum Patescibacteriota; class Microgenomatia; order Levybacterales; family GWA1-39-11; genus JAUSNA01. The sequence goes on along the minus strand of CAYPEN010000002.1, from coordinate 251,415 downwards.
AAAACAGCGAAGGGGTAATTGCCCTATATGGACATTTGTCGGTAATTGAGGTTTCAGTTGGTCAAAACGTCTCAAAAGGTGACGAAATTGGGCTCATGGGAACAACGGGGGTTTCCTCTGGGACCCATTTGCATTTTGAATTAAGGGGCGCACCCATGGCACCACCCTACATTCCCGAACCAATCACTCCCTCAAACTGCGACCCGGATCCACCTTTCAATATTCCCTGTAATCCAGGCTCAATTTAACATGTCTGAAGGATTTTTGTCATTAAAAAAAAGGCTTACCATCTCCTTTTTGTTTGTGGTGGTTTTTATAGTGCTTTTATTTGTTAGTGTCTTCGTAAAAAAAGGACCAGTTCAAAGAAGCGCAAACACTCCAACCCCCACGCTTGTTCCCATCGATACAAACAGTAACAACCGAGCATCTTCCACAAAATTACAAATCGACAGCGCTGCCGCGGTGGAAGGCAACCGACTGGGGGAAATATTTTTCGACTATCAGACAAAAAATATTCCCACAACGGGTCAAATCTACACACAGGCCCCCACAAGCATCCCGGCGGACACCATTGCAAAAATACAGGAAAAACTAATAACAGGTGGGTCTGAGCGCATAATAAATACTCCCAACGGACAGGTCCTCTTTATGCAAAAAGGTGCAAAGACATTATCTATCTACCTTTATTCCAGAACCATCTCCTACTCGGACGAGGAAAAAACCTCACCCACGGCACCCACAACAGACACTGCATCTCTTATTAAAAAGGCGTCTGATTTCATTACGTCTCTTAACCTCCCTTTTGACAAAAATGAAGCCACTGTTAAGTATTTTTCCAACAAAACAGGAGACCTTACGCAGGCTAACTCCGAAACGGAAGCAAACCTTATAGATATTGCGTTCAAGGAAGTTGTTTCAGGTCTTACGGTTTTTCGCCAGTATGGAAGCTCTGCCTCAACTCACGTTTGGCTCACAAAAGATGGTCTTATAAAGAAGTTTACGTATTTCTACACCCCCCAATACGTACCCCAAAAGTCCATCCTCCTTCCGCCACTAACCCAAGCCGAAGAGTCAATAAAAAGCGGGAAAGGCATAATTGTCGGCCTTGGCGCCGACTATCAGCAGCCCCAACTAGCAGCCCCTACCAAAACTGTTTTCGCCTCTGTTGAGGTGGGTTATTTCAATAGTGGAAGAGACGCATTACTTTTTCCAATTTTCATATTTAGAGGAAACGCGCTTATTAAAGATACAAAAACCCCGATTACGGTATATCTACCTGCAATAGACTAGTCAACCTGAATGGGCATTATTACATGAGAGAAATCCCCTTCTTTTGTCGTAAAAACAGCGGGCTCAACAGCAGAGTTAAGACCTAAAACAACATCCTCAACAGACATATTCTTCAACACATCCAGCAAATATCTGATATTAAAAGATATTTTATTGTCTTCCCCCTCTTTAACACACTCTACAGAAACCTCACCCTCACCTACCCCTTGGGTCCGTGTCGAAATCCTCAAGGTGTCCCCAACAACTTCAAGACTGGCAATATTGCTGTTTTCCCTTCCAAAAACAGAAGCAAGTTTTACGTTCTGAAAAAACTCTTCCCTATTAACTGTCGCTTTTGTAATTGTGTTTCCAGGCAAAACTTTTTCATAATCCGGAAAGGCCCCCTCTATCATTCGGCCCACAATTACCGCATCCCCTACTTCAAAAAGAACCTGATTTTCATCCTTATTCACATACAAAACGATCTCATCCTCACCCTTTAAAGCAATCACCTCACCAATCAACCCAACCGGAACAATAATATTTTCACCCCCACCATCCTTTCGCACAACTCTCTTAACAGACATTCTATATCCATCTGTTGAGACAAAATTAACATACCCCTTCTTCTTGTCGACATACACTCCGCTTAGCTGAGGTCTTGTTTCCTCTGCTGATACCGAAAAAATTAAGCAAGAAAATATTTCAACAAACTCTTTCCTCATAAACCTATCTACCTCAACCCCTTTTTCTTTAAAAAGTTGAGGAAACTCGTCTTTAGGGATAGTATTGAAAGACATTTTGTTCCCCCGGCAGACAACAACAAGAGTATCCTTTTCAAGACTTATGGTTGTCTTGTCTTTTGGAAGGGACGTAATTGCCTCTAAGAATTCTTTTCCCGGTACGGTTACTGCACCATCTTCTTCAATTTTTGCTGCAATTTTCACCTGAGCCCCCATTTCTAAATCGGTTGCTTTTATAGTAAGACTTGATTCTGCAGCTTCTATTAAAAGATTTGATAGTATCGGGAGTTGAGAGTGTGAGGGGATAATTTTATTAAGAAGTGTTGCAAAAACCGTAACGTTTTCGGGTAGAAGAGTTACTTTCATATATTAAATAGTAGCAGTAGTAGTATAGGTGGATAAGTGTATAAAAGCAAACGGCCCGCCATGAATATTTGTGGACAACCTAATGATAACTTTGTGGATAACTTGTGCATGGATTGAGCGTTGTTGTTGTTTCATTGGATAACCAGGTTTTGGGGGTCTTGCTGTCCCCTACTTTTCCACAAAAAAATATAAATTTATCCACATTTTTTATTCAACCTCCAATAAAGCATTCTTAATTGAGGTCATTTCATGCTCTAGTTGGGGGTTATTCTCTTTCGTTAGTCTTATTTTTTCTACCCCGTGCATAATAGTTGTGTGGTCGCGTCCACCCAAAAGGTTTCCTATTTCAACTAGTGTGATTTTGAGGTCTTCCTTTAGAAGATACATGCAAATTTGACGGGGTTTCACAAAAAGCGCGTCTCGCCTGGTTCCCCTCAATTGGGTTGGCTTTATATTGTAGTAGTCACATACCGTTCTGATGACATCATCGGGGTGAATTGACGGTCGTTCTTCGCGCATATTTCCAAGCGCCTTATCTATCAGCCTGTCAGTTACTATTTGTTCTCCCTCCATTGTAAGGAGTGTCACGAGTTTTAACAGAAAGCCTTCAAGCGCCCGCGGTTCGGTTATTTTTTCGGCTATTTTTTTTGCGTGCTCAGGGTTAAGTTCAATATTGTGTTTCCGGCTTTTAATAAGAAGAATTGCGGTTCTTAGTTCAAAATCGGGGGGTTCAATGTCAATAGTGAGTCCGCTTTCAAACCGCGACGCAAGCCTTGCTTCAATTTTTTTAATCTCATGCGGTGGTCTGTCAGAAGAGAATATAACCTGCCCATGGTTATCGATAAGCGTGTTGAAGGTGTGAAAGAGCTCTTCCTGAATTTTCTCTTTTCCGCTCAAAAATTGGATGTCGTCCAAAAGAAGAAGGTCGGTGTTGCGGAATTTTTTTCGCATTTTTGCCGTACTTTTTGTCTGAATAGCTTCGACCATCTCATTTGTGAATTCTTCGGTGGTAAGATACGCAATTGAAGCGCTTGGGTTTTTTTCAAAAACCGTGTTGGCAATAGCGTGCATAAGGTGCGTTTTCCCTACCCCAACGCTCCCATACAAAAATAAAGGGTTGTATTTGCCGCCCGGGTCGGTAGCTACCGCATAAGCGGCGGTATATGCCAGCTGGTTGCTGTCCGAAACAGCGAAGGTGTCAAATGTGTAGTCATCTCGAATACGGGGGAGTTTTTTTGTTGCCACCGCCCGTTCAGTAAAAAGCGGACCACTATCTTTTTGGGCAATCTCTTCTGCTCTTTTAATAGTAAAGACGAGGCTTGTATTCTGGTCAGTTTTTTTATCGAGAACATTTTTTATCAGCGCGTAGTAGTTTTTTTCCAAAAGGTCGGCAGTCATGGGGTTAGGCGTGGCAATGGTTGCTATCGAATTTTCAAGAGACAACAGGTGGGTGGATTTGAAAAAGGCAATAAATCGGGGTTGGGAAACCTCTACTTGAATTTCCGAAAGTACTTGTTGCCAAATATCATCCATAAACACACGTGCGGACTGGGGCTATAAAGCCATGGACAGAGGGGCTGAAAGTCGCGTTTCGATACTCAGTATGGAATGTGGATAAGTCCTTGTCAAGAGGCTATTTTAATATGGGATAACTTACGCTACATTACCCTGTCAATTCATCAAAATTTTTTGAGAGAAGAACGATAAGCGAGATAAATGGGACAGAAAGAAGTGCTCCCGGTATTCCTAAGAGTCTGTCTCCTACGATTACGCCAATGATAACAACAACAGGATTAAGACCGACTGCTCTTTGCATAATGCGCGGTACCAATAGGTGGTTTTCAATCATTTGTATGACGATATAGGCCCCCATTATGATAAATGCCATGTTGGGCGAAATGGTTAGGGCAACAACAACCGCAGGTACGGCGGAGATAATAGGCCCAATTGTCGGCACTATTTCAAATAATCCCGCAAGAACCGCAAGCGGCAAAGCAAATGGCATGCCAAGGGCCATAAGCGTAATCCAGGTAAGAAGCGCTATCGAAAGGGAGAGAAGGAATTGTCCTTGAAGCCATGCTCCCAATTTATCATTAATTTGCTCAATAACATTCATTGCCTTTTCCCTGCTCTTTGTGGCAAAAAGGTTGGCAACGCTGCTTTTTGCACTGTCATAAGACAAAAGAAGATAAAAGCTTATCGCAACCGTTGTGACGACTGCAAAAAAACCACCAAATACCCCGCCTGCAAGGGCAAATGCATTTTGGCCCAACTGCTGAGGCGTGAAGACTTGCCCCAACTCCCGTGCGTCAAGCTGAACACCTACCGCAACTGCAGCCTGGTGAAGATACTGGGGAAAGCTTTTTGTTAGTTGCTGAATTTGAGCAGCCAGAAAAGGCACAAGGGGAGCGATAAGGAGAATGAATAAAAGAAGCGCCGTAAAAAATGTTGTAAGGACTGCAATTGTCCGCGGGAAGCCTTTTTTTCTTAAGTACTCAACGACGGGAATAAGAGAGGCAACAATAATATATGCAATAAATACAATGAGGAGGATTTCTTTGAGTTGGTACAAAAGAATAAGAAACGCCAGAAAAAGGATGCCAACAACGAATTGGTTTTTCCCCAGATATGTAAGAAGTGTTTTTATCATTGCCCTGGGCATATTGTAGCCCATATCGCCCCAATTTCCTACAACGCTTTAATTGGGAAAGGAGACGTTGATTTCAATGCTCCCCGCCTTCACTTTTGGTTCTATTGTGTCCCCAGACTTGACGGTCCCTTCCAAAATTTCCATTGCGATTTTGTCTACCAATTCATCTTCTATTGCCCGCTTCAGGGGCCGGGCACCAAAGCTTGGGTCATAGCCTATCTTAGCAAAATGCTCAACAAGGCTGTCATTTTCTGTAAGCGTTACTCCCGATTCGGCCAGTCTTTTAGCAACTTCCATAAGTTGAAGCCTGGTAATGGTAAGAATGTCACTTTGGGTAAGGCTATTATAGATGACTGTTGCATCGATTCTGTTGAGAAATTCTGGCCTAAAAAATTGGTGGAGAAGCTTTATTACTTCTTTTTTTGTTTTTTCACTGTCTTTGCCAGCCAGGATGATATCGCTTCCTAAGTTTGAGGTCATAATAAGTATGGCATTTTTAAAGTCAATTGTTTTGCCAGCGCTGTCTGTCAGCCTTCCCTCGTCAAAGATTTGAAGGAAAAGATTGAAGACTTGCGGGTGGGCTTTTTCGATTTCATCAATAAGGACAACCGAGTATGGCTTTCTTCTTACAGCCTCGGTTAGTTGGCCGCCCTCCTCGTATCCGACATAGCCGGGTGGCGCACCAATGAGCCGAGCAACGCTGTGGGCTTCTTGGTACTCGCTCATATCAATACGGGTTATTGCGTGCTCGTCTGAGAATAATATGGAGGCCAGTGCTTTTGCTGTTTCCGTCTTTCCAACACCAGTTGGCCCCAAGAAGAGAAATGAGCCGATAGGCTTGTTCTTTGCCCCAAGCCCCGTTCTTGAGCGCCGTATGGCTTTTGAGAGAACCGAAAGTGCCTCGTCCTGTCCTACGACCCGCTTTTTGAGTTCTTCCTCCAGGTGGGATAACCTCTCCGATTCGGTTGAGAGAAGCTTGGTTACCGGAATTCCTGTCCAACGGGCAACAACACGTGCGATATCGTCTTCATCCACCTCTTCCCGGAGAATTTTTTCCTCCTGGGGAATTTTCTCCCACGTTGCGTGAAGCTCATTATTCTGTTTCTCAAGTTCAGGAATGCGTCCGTATGCAACTTCTGCAGCTTTTTGCAGGTCTACCTCCCGCTCTGCCTTTTCGAGTTCAATGCGTGCGGCATCAAGCTTTGCCCTCCCTTCTTGGATTTTTTGGATGAGTTCTTTTTGCTCTCTCCATCGTTTCTCAAGCGAGTCGCTTTTCTGTTTGAGTTGTTTTAGTTCAGTTTCCCCTTCCTGTCTTCTGCGTTTTGCCTGTTCCCCTGACTCTTTCTTAAGTGCCGCCAGTTCAATTTCAATACTTGTTATTTTTCGTTTCAGTGTGTCAAGTTCTGTTGGCATGCTTTCTGCCTCAATCTTTATTGCAGCAGCAGCTTCATCAACAAGGTCTATTGCTTTATCGGGTAGGAAGCGTTGGGGAATATATTGGGCGGAAAGCTTTGCTGCGGCTATAAGGGCATTATCGGTTATCCGAATTCCGTGGTGAAGCTGGTAGCGGTCTTTTAACCCCCTCAAAACAGAAATGGTGTCCTCAATTGTGGGCTCATTTACTGTAACGGGTTGAAAGCGCCGTGCCAACGCCTGGTCGCGCTCGATATATTTTCTGTACTCGGCAGTGGTTGTTGCTCCAATGACACGAAGAAGACCGCGGGCTAATGAAGGCTTGAGAATATTGGCAGCATCAACCGCCCCTTCTGCCGACCCCCCGCCAATAAGCGTGTGAAGCTCGTCGATAAATATGATAAATTTACCATTCGAATCCTCAACTGCCTTTACAACCGCTTTCAGCCGTTCTTCGAACTCTCCCCTGAATTTAGCCCCCGCCAATAGTTGGGCAAAATCAAGCGTTAGGACAGTTTTGTTTGCAAGCGTTGTGGGAACGTTGCCTGATGAAATTTTTTGTGCCAATCCCTCAACAATTGCCGTTTTTCCAACACCCGGGTCTCCTATAAGAATAGGATTGTTTTTTGTCCTGCGGGACAGAATTTCCATTACCCTTCGTATTTCCTCTTCTCTCCCAACAACCGGGTCCAGCTTGTTTTGATGTGCTTGCTCGGTAAGGTCCAGGGTGAATTTTTTTAAAGCCTCCTCGGGTGTTACCGGTTTTAAAAAATCTAAATTTTCGTCACTCATACCTCAATTGTAGTAAAATTAGCAGTATTTGTCAACGAGTGCTAAAAGATGTATACTTAATAGATGGAACTTGCTACTCTGGCCGGCGGATGTTTTTGGTGTACTGAGGCAATATTTAAAAGATTAAGAGGCGTTGAAAGTGTCGTGCCGGGGTATACCGGTGGCATCCGATCCAATCCTACGTACGAGCAGGTCTCGACAGGAGCAACGGGACATGCCGAGGCTATTCAAATAGAGTTTGACCCTAACATCATTCCTTATGAGCGACTCCTTACGATATTTTTTCACCTTCATGACCCCACTACTCTTAATAGGCAGGGGAATGATGAGGGGACGCAGTACCGTTCCATTATTTTTTATCACAGCGAGGAGCAGAAAGAAAAAGCGCTCAAAGTGCGCGATGAGGTGGCCGATGAAGGTATTTGGAAAGACCCGATTCTTACCGAAATCATCCCTTTCGAGGCTTTTTATGCCGCAGAGGAGTACCATCAGAATTATTACGATAACAATAAAAATCAGGAGTACTGTTCGTATGTTATTGGACCAAAGATACAAAAGTTGCTAAAAGAATATTCAAAAGATGTGAAAGATGAGTATAAAGAGAAGTAATTAATGTATTTACGGTAAGCGTTGCTTGATTTTTTAATGAAGCCCCCATTTGGTTTTTAAGCAAACCCATTTGTATTCATATCCAAAACAACATCTTCAATTTTAAATCTGAGGAATGCACAATAACTTTGTTGGCGGCTTGAATTCTTGGTATGATTAAGGAGAGCATGAAAAAACTTTCAGTCCTTATTCCCCTCATTGGTTTGATTCTGTTTTTTGTATTCGCCTTTATTGCTGGTCAAAATCGCCTCGTGTTGCTCTTTCCACATGGAACAATTGCTCAAGCGCAGGCTCATCTTATTTTTCTGGCAATAGCCATAATGCTTATTATTATTGTGCCGGTGTACGCAACGCTTTTCTTCGTTGTGTTCAAATTCCGCTCGGGCAAAAAAAACGAGAAAAGCAGCCATGGGCAAAAAATTCCCAAAAAAGTACAGTTACTTTGGTGGCTGGCACCAACTTTAATAATTCTTGCGATTGCCTTTATCACATGGGGAAAGACGCACAAGCTTGACCCCTACAATGCATTGGATTCTGAGGCGATGCCTTTGAAAATCCAGGTCGTTGCATTGCAATGGAAATGGCTTTTTCTCTATCCTGAAGAGAATATTGCAACCGTTAACTTCGTGGAATTTCCAGAAAAGACTCCGGTCGCACTCGAATTAACATCCGATGGTCCCATGAACTCGTTTTGGCTCCCCGCTCTTTCAGGCCAAATATATGCTATGAGTGGCATGAGTACAAAATTACACATGGAAGCCACTTCTTTGGGGGATTTTAACGGGTTTGCAGCAGAAATAAACGGAAAGGGATATTCGGGGATGAAATTTACTGCCCGTTCGGTCAAAAAAGAAGAATATGATAAATGGGTAAAGGAAACAAAAAACAACAAAATGCTGGACACAGATGGCTATAAAAAGTTGGCTATTCCGTCGGAGGATGCCCCAATGTTGCTCTACGGCTCATATGAGAAAGGCCTTTATAATAAGATATTGACGAAGTACCAACAGCCCATGGAAGAGACAGGAGGTAAATAATTTTTATGATGGAATTTTTATTTGGACGGCTAACGCTAGATGCGCTACCCCACGAGTGGTTCACTCTTGGAGGAACAATAGCAATGAGCGGAATGCTTGCAATGGTTGCGTTTTTAATAACCAAATTGAAGCGCTGGAGATGGCTGTGGGGTGAGTGGTTGACCTCCGTTGACCCTAAAAAAATAGGAATTATGTATATTATCGTTGCTACCCTTATGCTTTTAAGGGGCGGGCTCGATGCTGGAATGATATGGCTTCAACAAGCATTATCAAGCGGTGCGTCTCATGGATACTTGAATGCCGAGCATTTTCAGGAGATATTCACCGCACATGGTGTTATTATGGTCTTTTTCGTGGCGTCCGGTTTTATATTTGGACTTTTGAATATTGTAATTCCGCTTCAGATTGGAGCACGAGACCTGGCCTCCCCTCTTCTCAACACGTTGGGTTTTTGGTTGTATGCAGCAGGAGCAATTCTTATCAATATGTTTTTCATATTTGGCGGACATTTTGCCGGAGCCGGATGGCTTGCTATTGCTCCTCTTTCAGGTAGCGAATTTAGTCCCGGAGTGGGGATGGACTATTGGATATGGAGTTTGCAGATTTCAGGCATCGGAACTACCCTTGGAGGAATTAACTTCATCGTTACCATTCTTAAAATGCGCGCTCCGGGAATGACGCTCATGCGTATGCCGATTTTTACGTGGACATCGCTTTGCAGCATGCTTATGGTTGTGACTGTTTTTCCAATACTGACTGCAACGATTTTACTTCTCAACCTCGACAGGCTGTTGGGAATGCACTTTTTTACAACAAATGCCGGAGGAAATGCCATGATGTACACAAATCTTATATGGATGTGGGGACACCCTGAGGTGTATATCCTCATTCTCCCCGCATTTGGCGTGTATTCCGAGATTGTCTCAACGTTCTCTCAAAAGAAGCTCGCAAGCTATGCAACAGGTGTTGTGGCAGCAATTCTTGTCGCAACCCTTTCACTTCTTGTATGGTTGCATCACTTCTTTACTATGGGTGCGGGTGCCAATGTCAATGCATTTTTTGGAATCATGACGATGTTTATTGCTATTCCGACAGGCGTGCAATTTATCAACTGGATAGCAACGATGTATAAGGGCCACATCAGATTTTCAAATCCCATGTTGTGGTTTTTGGGTTTTGTTGCAACATTTACAATAGGAGGCATGACTGGTGTTCTCCTAGCGGTTCCGCCTGCTGATTTTCAGCTTCATAATAGCCTGTTTCTCGTCGCACATTTCCATACGCAGGTTATAGGAGGTGTTATATTTGGTGTGTTGGCCGGATTTACCTATTGGTTTCCAAAAGTTACCGGCATAGTTCTGAATGAGCGGCTAGGACGGTATGCTTTTTGGTTTTGGTTTATTGGTTTTTGGGTGTCATTTGGACCACTGTATGTATTGGGGCTTATGGGAGCAACGAGAAGACTTGACCATTATAATGTTGCCTCCTTCCAGCCGTTTTTTGCGATGTCGCTTATTGGGTTTTTACTGCTTGTTATGGGTACCGTATTTCTTATTATCCAAGTGGTCTATAGTGTCTGGAAAAGAAAAGAGCACTTGGATACAACCGGAGACCCTTGGAATGGAAGAACTCTTGAATGGGCGACCGCTTCACCTGCTCCGTCATATAATTTTTCCCATATTCCAAAAGTGACATCTACCGACGCGTTCTGGGAAATAAAATATGGAAAAAATAAGGAGGAAAAGCACGGGAAATACGAGGATATTGAAGCGCCAAAACCCACTGCAATGGGTATTTATATTTCGCTTTTAGCACTCGTGTTGGGATTTGCAATGATTTGGCATATATTCTGGTTGGCGGCCGTAAGCGTTATAGGCATTATAATTTGCATTATTTTGCGGACATTTGATGAAGATACGGAGTATGTAATCCCAGCCTCAATGGTTGCAAAAATAGAATCAAAAAAATGAATACACATCAAGAAAAAAACGAACGGGTTTATCTGGGGTTCTGGATATACCTTATGACAGACCTTATCATGTTCTCTGTTTTGTTCGCTGTATATGCAGTTTTGAGAAGTGCTACTGCCGGAAGTGTTTCTATAGATAAGATTGTTAATTTTCCATTTGTCCTCAATGAGACCCTCATACTTCTTTCAAGCAGTTTTGTGGTGGGCATTGGGGTGCTTTTTGCACGTTCTTTTGACAAAACAAAAACAATGCTTCTACTGTTCCTTACAGCCCTTCTTGGGATTTCATTTTTGGCGATGGAATTGTATGAATTCACAACTCTAATTTCTGAAGGGCATACCTATATGAAAAGCGCATTTCTTTCATCGTTCTTTACACTACTTGGATTCCATGGTTTACATATTCTTACCGGTGTAACCTGGATACTAATACTTCTGTTTTATATACGACGGCGTGGGTTAACCGACTCTATGGTAAGAAAAATAACCCTTCTGAGTGTATTCTGGCACTTTCTGGATATCGTTTGGATATTTATTTTTACGATTGTATATTTATTTGGAGGAATTTTATGACTAATATAAAACACACAGCCGTTTCACATGGGACCCTTTTATCGTACATGTGGGGATTTCTCTTCTCCCTCCTTTTGACTCTTGGTGCCTATATTCCGGTTGAGATGCACTTTTCATCCCATCACGCTATTTTTTCCCATGAATTTTTACTCCCCTTTGTTTTGGTGCTGGCAATTATCCAGCTTTTTATTCAGACGGTGTTTTTCCTGCATTTGGCGTTTGAATCGCGTCCGCGCTTTCGACTCGCTTTTCTTATCTCGACAATTGGGGTTGTTGTTATGGTCGTTATCGGAAGCCTTTGGATAATGGAAAACCTCAACCACAACATGAACCCCTCAACGGTTGAGAACCACATTATCCGTGATGAGGGTATTTATCAGCACTAATTTCAATGAAAGAATACATTACGCTTACAAAACCGGGAATTATTATGGGAAACCTTATCACGACAATAGGTGGTTTTTTGCTAGCTTCAAAAGGCACGATTGATTGGATGTTGTTTCTCTCCGTGACCGTTGGTATCGCTCTTGTAATTGCGTCTGGATGCGTTTTTAACAATTATATGGACAGAAGAATCGATGCCTTGATGTCCCGTACAAAAAAACGTGCTCTTGTTGTAGGGAGTGTTTCCCGCAAGAACGCGCTTATTTACGGTTCCTTTTTGGGAGTGATGGGATTTCTTATTTTATATTTCGGTACGAACCTTCTGTCTACCCTTCTGGCCCTGACAGGATTCGTTTTTTATGTTTTTGTGTACGGATATTTTAAGAGACATTCGCGCTACAGTACGCTTGTTGGAAGCATACCCGGCGCAATACCGTTGGTTGTCGGATACTGCGCGGTAACAGGAGTTTTTGATGTGGGAGCAATGTTGTTATTTATGACAATGGTTGTCTGGCAAATGCCACACTTTTATGCCATTTCAATTTTCCGGCACGATGATTATAAAAACGCACATTTACCTGTCATGTCAGTGGTAAGCACGCCTATTACTGTTAAAAAACACATGGTGATTTTTTCTGTTCTTTATGCGTGTTTTATTGTGATGCTTCTAGTAAAAGGGGTAACCGGTTATGTCTTCTTTTCTGTTATGGTTTTTCTCGCACTGTACTGGGTATTTATGGGAGTGAAAGGTTTTAAAATGGAAGATAGTGTCAGGTGGGCGAGGAAAATGTTCGGATTCTCCCTAATTACGCTTCTTATGTTTTCTCTCATGCTGTCTCTTGATATGGTCTTGCATTAATGTATATACTTTTAATATGTTGTTAATTCATATTATTATTGCCATTTCAAGCATTGTCTTCACCGGATACACTTTTCTTCATCCCTCCAAGACAAAACTCCTCTCTTCATATGTATGGGTGGGCCTGACCTTTGTGACCGGATCTTATTTGGTTATGGTTACCCCATCGCATCTCGTGTCTGCATGCTTTACCGGGCTTATCTATCTTGGATTCGTAATGTCTGGCATCATTGCAACCCACATTAAGCTTGCACGATTAAGCGCAAAGTCATAGCCTTTCTTTATTTTATTTCTCATCCCTCTGTGATACGATTCGTTTCTTATGAATGATTTGATTAATGATGGTAAAGCAGTACCGGTTATAAAGCCATTAGGAAAAACTCCCCTCTGGGCCGTTAAAAAATTGAAAGAGAGATACCCACATCTTAAATCTAAAAAAATTTCTTACGCCGGAAGACTTGACCCTATGGCTGAAGGAATTCTGCTTTTACTTGTAGGCGAGGAAAACAAAAACCGCAAAGCATATGAAAATCTCTCCAAAGAATACAAAACAGAAATTGTCTTGGGAATTTCTACTGACACATTCGATGCGCTCGGAATGGTAGAAAACATACACGGGAATATCCCGGAAGAAAATGAAGTGGCTGCGTCGCTTAAGTATTTCATTGGAAAACAGAAACAGCTGTATCCGCCCTACTCTTCAAAAACAGTTAGTGGTAAGCCGCTTTTCTGGTGGGCACGGCAGGAAAGGCTAAAGGAAATTGCGATACCCACAAGAGAAATTGAAATAAAAAAAATCAACATTAACTCATATAAGACAATCTCTTTTGCGAGATTATTTCAACACGTGAACAAGAGAATAAAAAAGGTTGAGGGAAATTTCCGGCAAGAGAAAATTCTTGCCGCATGGGAAGATGTTTACAAAAAGGAAGCTTCTTGCGAATTTGCTCTTATAGAGCTTGAAATTACCTGTTCGGCAGGCACTTATGTCCGTCGTTTTGCCTCAGATTTGGGGGAAAGTCTTAATTGTCCTGCCTTTTGCCTTTCAATACAAAGAACAAAAATTGGGGATTTTGGCTATAAGGATGCATTGCGGGTGGAACAATCTATATCCCGTATTCAAGACAATAAAATAGCACACCGCTTATAATTGAAAATGTCCAAAAGAATAAAAATATATAGGTAAGTTTTTTGTGTTCATAAAAATAATTCTTCTCTTTTTTATAGCTTCTATACGCCAAAACAAAAAAAATAATAAGAGCAATGAACATTACGAGGGACAAAATTCCATGAACAACAGCAAGAAGTATTAATAAAGGAGGTGTTGCTTTTGCAGCTTTAGCATGGGAAGGGACGCGCGAGAACATGTAAGAAATATTAAATAAGGTCTCATATGCAAGTGCAGAAAACGCTATTTTTGTGGGGAATTTATTATGGCGGTACCCTTTGTAAATTGTGAAATAAACTGCAGCGGAAACAAGAAGCTCGGTGAATAAGGTTATGGTTGAGAAAAGTGGTCCATGCATCTATTTATCATATCATTTATTAACTCTTTCTATCTGCTCTTTTCTGAACACGGTTATTTTACTTATCAAATCAAACGGTATTGGTTTGTCTTTTGGAAATTGAATGGTGCCTTTTGAAACTTCATACATCAACAACTCTTTTTTAAAAGCTTCCACTCCGCTTGCTGTAGGAAAAAAACTATAGTGATTTTTAAAAGCTGCGTAATGAACCACATTTTTCCCATTCAGTTTAACTGTCGGAATGCCGTACGAAATTGTCTCGGTTGCTTTTGGCAGAAGATTTTTAACCGTATTTCTTATTTTTTGTAAGTTCCTCTGAACATCTTCCGGGAAAGATAGGATATAGCTATCGACTGACTTAAGCTGATTCATATGCTTTCTCAAGTTCTGAAATGATAATTTTCTTTTGACCCAGCATGCATTGCATGACTTGTCCTGATGCGTCTTTTGCCATAAGCTCATTTAGTTGCTTTGGGATAACTTGCCAAGAAAGTCCAAACTTATCTTTCAACCATCCGCATTGGCTTTCTTCACCGCCATTTGTTAAAGCGTTCCAGTAATAATCCACCTCTTCTTGTCCATCGCAGTCGATAACAAATGAAACCGACTCATTGAATTTAAATTCAGAACCTGCACCCATAAGAGTAAACTGTTGTCCAAAAATTTCTATCAAAATGATTTCAACATCTCCCGAAGGAGTATCGGAAAGCATTTCGGGGTTTGCAATTTTTACGTCCCTAAAAACTTCAGAGTAGAATTGTGCCGCTTCCCGTGCTTTTCCTTTATCAAACCAGAGAAACGGCGTAATTTTTTGTTTCATATTCTTATTAACACAAACAAAAAACAAGGTTCCGGGAGTAGCAAATAGTTCTTATTTTTTGTTTTTGTGTTATTTATATTTGTTCACCTCTTTTTCTGTAAAACATTTAAATTTGTTTTAGTGCTTCTTCCAGTTTGTTGAGGCTTGAATTCCATCCGTCGTTCATGCCTGACTTTATCATCGCCTGCAGTTGCTCTTCTGTCTCCGGTTTTGGATAAACAATTGAAAGTTTAGTTTTACCATTCTCGACTTCTTCAAAAAGGACAGTGACTGTCATTTCATCGGGAAAATTCACATCCATCCCCTCATCCGAAGGTTTAATTTTATTCCCATCCTTATCCGAAAAATAATCTGTAACGACAATTTTTTCATTCGGCACTATCTCTTTGTAAATGCCGGCAGAGTACATATCCCTGTCCCACTCGGAGCCTTCGGGTCCATGCATCGCATAAATATATTTACCGCCAACCCGAAAGTCGACTGTTGCAGACGGTGCAGTGAATCCTTCAGGTCCCCACCACTTCATGACCATTTCAGGAGTTGTCCATGCCTGCCATACTTTTTCGCGCGGTGCATTAAAAACTCTTTCAATTTTTACCCCAACGTTTTCCATTATTATTACCTACTCTCCGTATATTTTTTAAAATTATCAAGAATTGCCTGCCAACCTTCCCGTTGCATTTCCAATGTGTTCTCGTTTTCGGGATCAAATGTCTCGGTGATTTTTACGCCCCCGGGGGTTTCTTTAAAAACGGTTTTAACGTGTCTACCGTCTCTCATGTCGTATTCGATGATTTTGTTTTTGTCTATTGCAGTGTAGGTTCCTCCGAATTCAAATTCCGCGCTTCCGTCTTTTGCCGCCATTTTAGTTTTAAATGTTCCCCCCATCCGAAGATCATTTTCTTTCCCTTCGGCCATCCAATCGTCCGAAGCAAATGCCCATCCTGAAATGCGTGTGGGATTGTTCCAATATTCCCATACTTTCTCAATTGGAGCACTTACTGTTGCTTGAATTGTAATAGCGTTGTCTTTCATTTTTTAACTTCTACAAATTTTTGTAATTGATCCATGAGATCTTCTGTTCCCTTCTTTCTTCCTTCAACTGTATCTTCTTCGGATAAGAACATATCTTGTTCTGTAAACATAAGTTTTGTTTTACTTCCGATATTTTCAAATTCAACTGAAGTAAGTGAAACAGAGAAATGCATATTGTTTACAAACATATCATAAACGAAAATTATCCGCTCATTGGGGACGATGTCATAGTACATCGCTTTAAATTCATGAACAATTCCGTGAATTTTTCCGCTCGATGTTTCAATGCCGCCAACTCGGAAATCCATCATTTGCTCATCTTCCCCCTCTGGTCCAAAAAACCACATTTTCTTCTTTTCCAGATCCGAAAAAGCCGAAAACACTTTTTCAACAGGAGCATCAAACTCTCTTTCTATTGTAAATGTTGCGTGATGTACCATGTTTATTTTTCGGTAAGAATTTTGTCAAGTCTGTCAAACCGTTCGTTCCAAACTTTTTTTAATTTCTGAATCCACTCTTCTATCTCGCTCAATTTATCGGCGTTAATTCTATAAATTCTTCTCTGAGCAACCTTTTCCATTTGCACGAGCTGTGATTCTCGTAATACTTTTAAATGCTGGGAAATTGCAGGTGGCGTGATATCGAATTTGTCGGAAATATCCGTTGCGTTAAGGCTTCCTTTTTGGGCGATTAGCTCTATAATGCGCCGTCTATTCGGTTCTGCGAGCGCTGTATAAATGTCCATATTAAGGATATAATAAACCATTCACTTAATTAAGTCAAGGGTTAAATGTTATGCGGGGAAGGGTTCAGGATTTGCAAAACTTGCCCAACAGCAAGCTCAATTGGGCCATTATTTACCACAATATGATCAAATGTATGACCGTGCTCCTTCCAGTCTTGCCAATCCCGTCTTGCTCGCCTTCTAAAATTATCACGCATATCCATGTTGCCAGAACTTCCTTTCCCCGCCCTCTTAAAAAATCGGTCTTTTATGACAAATCCATTTTCTACACCCAAAAAAACTGTTGTCAGACTTTCCAATAGGGCATCACGCATTTCCCAATCATCATCGTATGCTTTCATGATATTGTTCCGAAAATTTGATGCTCCCTCAATTTCTGTCGTTGTTATAACATGGTTTCCTTCTAAGACGGGTTCTATTTCGCTTTTTCTTGTTCCATAGAGATTTCCCGCATACTCATTCCATTCAAGATATTTCCCCTCGGTAATTTCTCTTTCAAAGCGAGTTCTTGTCAGAAAGTAATAATCTTTTCCCCACCGTTCACCACGGCGTAATTTTCTTGTTGTTGCCGATACTGCGACAGTTACTCCATGCTCTCTTTCAAGAACAGAGCTTATATGGGATTTTCCTGAGGCAGTGGGTCCCGTCAATACAATAAGTTTTCCTGTTTTTTCAGCAGGCATGGTGGGAATGGTATCGTATTGCAAGTCTAAAATCAAGGCATTGTGACATGCGTCACTGAGATGTTGATACTTTCCGTTTTAATATATGTTGTATGAGACAAACAACTTGGCAGCGGATAATTCTTCTTTTAATCCTTGCTTATGAGGGTTGGGGTGGGATTACCGGTGGAACTCTTCTCACCTTTGCTCCCGATGGTCATATTATGAAAATGTCTTCAGACATTATGAATGGTTTTTTCCCCGACTTTCTTATTCCCGGACTTATTCTAACAGGAATGGGAATTCTTACTGTCAGTGCCTTTTTTGAAGTCCTTCACAAAACAAAATTCAGTTGGCTATTTGCCATTTTGTCTATGGGCGGATTTATTATTTGGTTTACGGTTGAAATTATTATTCTTCACACGGTTCATTGGCTACACATCATGTGGGGAGTGCCGGTACTTATTGGATTTTTAATGGCGTTACCGATGGTTCCAAGAACTGTCGTAAAAAGACTCTTTGCTGCAGTTTAGTCTTAAAGTTATTTATATTTTTCAATTAAAGCTTTTTCTTGTTCCGATGGTTGTCGGCAGGAGCATTTAATCTGATGTTCTATGTGCCACGTGGCCCTTTCTTGCTCTGTTGGTTTTTTGGCATCCGATTTGCCTTATGCCACTCAGCATTAATTTTCATGGGGAAGTAGTTATGGTCTGTCGGGCTGGAGCATGCCGACGTTATTTCCTTCGCTGTCTTTTATCGAAACATACATACCTATTCCTTGGATTGGCATCTTCTCGCCGGTTACGGTTCCGCCTGCATGCTTAACAGCTTCAATTGACTCATCTAAATTCTCAACTTGAATAACAACATGCGGAGCATTAAATCCGTCCTCGTCTTTGTATTCAAAAAACCCGCCGTTAATTGCTCCCGGATTTATAGCCATCATATTTTCATCAACAGGTGTAGTCCCGGCGAGAACATACCCTCCCATATCCTCACCGAGTTGGTTCATTTGCCAACCGAATGCCTCGGTATAAAATTTACTAACCCGCGCTTTGTCTTTTGCGGGCATTTCGAAATGTACAACGGGGGATTGTTTCATACCTTTTAGTATACCACTGGTGTAAAGCTAAGAGAGAACAGTAAGGGAAAGTGTGATTGTTTTGCCGACAACCACACCTTCTTTTTCCCGTACTGCTTTTTTGAGGGGAAGTACAAATGTTCCTCCTTTTTCCGGAAATATTGACGTGTTCCATGTGGTTGCCCCAAGAGTTGCTTCAATTGGAATAGAGACGAATCCCCGGCGGGGCCAGTGCCAATCCTTTTTTATCTCTAACGCCTGTTCAATTTCGATGGTTATAAAATGCCACGCTCCGTCCCCCTCCCACTGCCAAACACGTGCTATAACTGTGTGTGGTTCATTTGCGATGTTGCTAAGGCTCATTTTGACAGTATAACAAAGGGTGAAACAGCGTGCTCAAACGGGTAATTTACAGAAAACTCATCCAGAAGAACCAGGTGCCAATAAGTAGAATGACAAGTCCCCAAATAGATTGACTACCTTTAAATTTTTGTGCCACTTTGTTAATGCGATTGGGAAACACAACCTTCTCAATGCCTTTAAATAAAGTCGTCCATCCCAAGACTGTGATAGTAATCCTCCAGTCCATAACCCATACATTGTGGGCAACAACAGTAGCAAGTCCCAGCAAAAAAGTAATATACCCCGTCGAGACAGTAATGGTCCTGTCTTCCGTGTAGACAATTACCTTCCCCAAAAAACCTTTGAGGACCGTTGATAACCCAAGGATTATAAAAAGGCTTCCCCAAAATCTTGCCAAGAAAGTTGAGATATCCATAATTTATTTATAGTTCAGCAGGATAAAAAACGATGTGATACCAGTCACTACTGATTTTATACTCAGAGAAGAAACAGTCTTTGAAAGACTATTTTTTATCAGAAGAAAATTCTATTATCCACTCAATGCCGTATTTATCCCGAAACATCCCCGCGTATGTGCCCCACGGACTGTCTCCCATGCTTCCCTCTACTTCTCCATCAACCGACAAGCCATTAAACAATCTATCAGCTTCTTCGCGACTTTGAGTACTTACCAAAATTTTGCTTCGATTTTCATGCTCGTTGACTACCCCCAGAGCCTCCGGGACATCGTTGGCTATGAGTATTGTATTGTCTCCGATAGGCAGAGCAATATACATTATTTTATTTTCTTCTTTTTCATCGATTTTCACTTCATCGCTTGCGATATCTTTGAAACGCACTATTTTTGTAAACTCTCCACCAAAAACAGATTGATAAAAAGTAAATGCCTCTTCCGCATTCCCATTGAAATTTATCCAAGGATTTAATGTTGTCATATGTTTAAAGATATCAAATTAATAAGGCATGATAAAGAGTCTTACCAAACAACAAAAAAAGCTGAGTATAAAACCCGACTTTTTTAATTGCTCTCCCTCATGGAGCAGATGCGAACATATTACACCACCACCAAAGATTATGTAAGCATCCCAGTATTACCTACTGTAGAAGCTCATGTAAACCCCATGAGTTTATCATGATACTGGAGGGGGTATGTGTTTCCAGGCAAACAAAGAAATAATAGGATTCCTTATCTCTCCACAAACTACAGTAATTTTTTGAACTTATTTAATATACTCTCTACTTCTATAACAAACGAATTTAATGTTTCTATAATAGGCTCGCCCTTTACTAAATCTCCTTCACCAAATGCAATATCAAAAGCAAACGAATGTGGAGGCGGCTCACCTCCTGTCCGAGCCTGTTTTAATATAGAAAATAATCCCATACCATCTTTTAATGGAAATTGTGTGTCAGCAGGTCTAATAAAAATTGGAGGTAACTTTACATCTCTTGAAAATCCCTGAGTGTGCAATAAGGAATTAAAATCAATTCCTACACTTCTCGATGCAGATCCTACGGGAATAATTAGTTTATGTTTATCAAGAATATCAAGTTTATGTAGCTTCCAAAGTATCTGGTTTCGTCCTTTGTATGGTTTAATCTTGGAAATGACTTTTCGAGCTGCTGGAGTTATTCCAGTAATTCTGTGTTGAGAATCTTTTAACAATTCTGTCTCAGTTTCATAAATTGGAAACGCACTTCTATTATCAGGATGTTTGCCATTCTTTATCAGGAGATCTGAAATCAGAAGATCCAGGGATGAACGAAGATTATGTATTATGTCTCCAATTGTTAAACTCCACTCTTCTGGAACAGGCTTAATAGTTTTCAATCTGTAAACCAGATCTCCATTAGCTTCTTCGGTAGTGTAAATTTTGTATGGTTGGCTTTGAATAAATTCTTTTACTTCCTGAGTAAGTATATTGAGGTGATATTTTGCTCTTTCAAGTTTTTTTAAGGAGTTCATGCTTCAAAAAAACCTTCCTTCGAAAGTGAGTTTATGAACTCTTGCATAAAATATAAATCATTTCTATCTATGTTAATTTGCCTATCTAAAAACTTATCTCGTGAATCAAGATTATTTAAGGCAATGATATTTACTTTTTCATCATCATGGTCAATCATATATGGCTCAATTTGCCATTTATGAGCATGGTCACGCAACCACATAATTCTTTTTAATCTTTCATTTTCCTGAATGGATTCGAGCAGTTCGAGAAATTTATAGTCAGGAACTTCTTTCCTAACTTTATTTAGGATATTTCTGCGTACCTCATGTGGTTCTAAATGAAAGGTTTGCCTGTTTGTTTCCTGCAGTACATAGTCCCAAGCAGACCAAAGCTCCCAAAAATATGCCCTCAGATGAAAAACAATTTTATTGTAATCATTTGGTTGATTACCTCTTACTTGAAATGCTTGATCTTCGTGATACTTAGCTCCTGCTAATGCAGTATTGATATATCTAAGATTAGAGTTGTTCATGTTTATTTTTTAGGATTTTTATATGACTCAGATGCTTTTAATCCCCTTACTACTCCTTCCAATGTTCCAGGAATGGGACTATTTTTTACATATTCATCAAACACTTTGATTATTTCGCTTGTAAAATCAACAATCTTTTCCATTGTCCCTTCCATATCACCACTTAAAACCCATGCTAAATGATTATTTTTCCAGCCATTATCGGTAGCATTGTATAAGCGCTCTTGATTAGGGTGTTCAACAATGTCTCTTCGATCAAAAAGTGGGAAGAGACAGTCAGGGATGTCTTTGCTTATGGACAATTTGCTCTTCAATGAGCTTATTCTTTTCAATAGATCAACCTTATCCCAATCTGTCTTTGCTATACCTTGTTTTGCTTCTTCTATATGATCTATTGATGACAACATCTCCAGAGTCATATATTCATACCCCATCTTCAGGAGGACAAGATATTTCATTGAGTGCATTTCAAGTTTGTCTCTTAGTTCTTCAGGTACATGTCTATTTTGAGTTTTTGTATCGACTGGCAACTGACGACATTTTTTAAGATAAATAAGAGCTCTATTGTAGTGTCTTCGAGATTCGTTCAGGATATTCCAATAACGCTGATAGTGATTGAAGTAGTATCTGCCCCAGCGATCATCCTTAGCTGGTTGAACTAATTCAACGACAGCCCCAGCCTTATGTTCCTTTGCAAGAGAAGGATCGGATTCGTTCTTGAGTTTACTGCCTACTGCTCTGTATTTACTCATACAAAAAAAGGCTGCACGATGGGCAGCCGATTACCTTCTATTGTATCACTCCTGGGTATTAAAAAGGGAGAAGCTCAGAAGCGTCAACTTTTAAGGCTTTTGCTATTGTCGAGGGCTACAGGTATCACCACCACTTCATTTCTTCGAGTCGGTATTCTAGTTTTGAAACATATCTTGTTTCAAATAAGTCATCTGAAATGCTTTTCCCAAGTGATGCTTCCCAAAACTGTCCATCCTTAAACCCAAATTCTGCAGATTCGTCATCATATCTACAAGTCCAATTTTTCCTATTTACTACAGAGCATTTCTTAAGAGTCTGAATATCTGATAAAGTCCAATATAATACCTGCTGTTTATTTGTATTTGGTTTGTAGGTAGTTGGGTTGAGAGGAAGCCATTTTTCTAAACATCTGTAGTTAACATATTTTTCCTTATCGCAACTGAGTGAATATTCTGTAATCTCACCCTTAAAAAGGCCTAAATCAAAAGAATAGGGAAATGCGAAGATGATAATAATAAGAGGGATTAATAATTTCCAATAGTTTTTCATTTATTAACCAGGGAATGGTTATAAAAATGATTGGGTGCTCGAGCGATGGAACGATTTCTACGGCTCCAACTGGCCAGAGTTGGTAATCTACCCTGACGTGGTGATGCAGCAGGCTCGCTATCTCCTCAGTGTGTAGTATAGAACTGACTGATAAAAATTGATACCCCCTGTGCTGAGTTTACCCTTATATCGGGAAGCTTTTACAGTAGTAATAAACCCCTCTACGTGAGATACCAGTACCTGCTTTTGAAAGACGGTATTATTTTTTTTCAGAATTTTTCTCATCTGGTTTTTCAATTTTCCCAACACACTCTGCATACTCATCAATAATAGGCTTAACTTCGTCTGGCAGACTATACGTTTTTATCCAAATCAGATATGCTTCGTAAAAAAGATTTGATGTAGAAAACAGAAAACTCAAATCCATATACGGAAGCCTTGCATTGCCGATAAAATGGTATCTATGTAATGGATTCCTACACCTTTTTAGATAAAATCTTTTTAAAGCTGGCCATTGCCCGTGTTCGGTTATCGAATATGGTTGGTAGTGAACTGTATAATCATATTTTGAATCTATTTTTTCTGCTAATTTATTTAGGTTTTCAAAGTTAGCTAATTTTATTGAGACTAGTTCATCCCATATTTCATCATCACTGCCAGAGTTAATGTAATCAATGAGTTCAGGTGAGCTTACAATTTTCTTTTCGTCAAGAAGAGTACCTAGATGGGCTTTGAATAACTTTTCTTGACCAATCCCATATTTTACAAACTCTTTATACAAATCTTCTTTGTTTTCATGTGTCAGGAATTTCAAGTAGAAAAGACTCTCTAGCATTGTTCGATACGTCATTTCACTTATGTCTGCTGCCCAGAAGTGAAAACTGATAAGAAAACTATGGTAAAACCTAAAGACCCTGAAGAACAATCCGTTTACAACTTCATCTTTATGCCTTGAGTAAGTATCAATTTCGATTTTTTCCTGTTGGGACTCCAGAACGGCAATAATTTTATCTGCGGCATTTCTTCCACAGTTTCTAAATTCCTCAATAACGTCTATGTGTTTTTTCTCAGCTCTTTTCATACCTCACATTTAGAAATTTTGAAATTATAAGTCCAAAAATATTTGCTCCATTTTGCTAAGTCAGGGTTTTTTTCATGTTCCTGCATATAGAACATGTTAAGAAGATTTCTGGCAAAAGACTCTGCTCTATATCTATCTCCCTTGGGATATTCTTCAATGCTTTTGATTGTCTCTTTCATATTTGAAGTTATTTGCACTTTTTTGTGCTTAAAGAATCTATTGAGAGGAAGTGCTCTTACAAGTCCACTATGATTATCTTTGGCTGGAAATAGTCTTTCAACAGCTTTTTTTGCATCTTCAATTGTGTCGGAAACATTCAGCTCGTATAAAGACGCACCCTCAAGTAACCAAGACATGGGGCACTCGGGATAAAGCCGAATTATGTTTGCGAATGGGTGGATAACAGCGTCTTCTATTAGAAATTTATTAGCTTTTAAGATTTTTGGTCTATCTTCGGGTTTGATTAACCCAAAATCGCTTATTGTACCTGTAAGAATGGGTTCAGCTTTATGGTATTCGTCTAAAACATTGAGCATTCGATTGTAATACTCTGATGCTTCTATGTCTCCGTAGAACACGACAAGAGAATCTATCCATAAAAAATCAGGAAGCATCTCTTTATGCCACATGACCTGACTCATGTTTATTTGGCCGAAAGGAGGGGTCAGAACTTTTTTGTCCCTTTTGTAATCTTTAATTTTGCTTGAAAGCACTTTCTTTGGTGGAGTTCTCATGTGAGGCAAATTATATCACTTTAATAACCCTATTAAGGTCTTGACAAAATATTTCAATAGTCTTAGTATATCCCTCATAGGGGGATATATGGCTTACCGACCAAAAGACACACACGAAAGAATAACTCACCGTCTCAAGATAGCAAGAGGACATTTAGATAAAGTTATTAAGATGATGGAAGAAGATGCATACTGCATAGATGTTATGCATCAAATGCAGGCAGTTGAATCAGGTCTCAAAGAAACAGGAAATCTTCTTTTAGAAAATCATCTTAAAGGCTGTGTTGCTGATGCAATTAAAGAAGGCAATGCAGATGAGTCTATTGAGGAAATAATGCAAGTGTTCAAGAAAAAAAGTTAATTTATGTCTGAAATTAAGAAAACATTTGATGTTAAAGGAATGCATTGTGCTTCTTGCGTAAATGTTCTTGAACGAACTCTTAAAAAAGTTGATGGTGTTACTGATGCAACTGTTAATCTTGCAACAAATCGAGCGACTATTAATTGTGATGAAAACACTTCAGAGCAAGCACTTGCCTCAGCCGTTAAAAAGAAAGGCTACGAGTTAGTAGTTGATGAGCCCATGCAAAGTTCTCATGACCATATGAATATGGGTTATGACTCAAAACTTAAAGAAAATGTCATTGTTTCACTTGTCCTCATAGGAATTAGTTCATTTATTATGCTTTGGGAAATATTTTTACCCATGAGCTACACGATAAAAGAATTCTTCCATCACCTTTTACCCATCTTTGCCACATACATGATGTTTGTTGTTGGAAGGCCATATCTTGCTGGACTATGGCGTTTCATTAAATACAGAAAAGCAGATATGGATTCGTTGGTAGGCATCGGAACACTTGTCGCTTTCATTTACAGTTTTGCAGTTACAGCATTCGAAACACCTCTAAAAGCATTTCTCAATACAGAGCACAATTATTATGACGTAGTAATTGTTGTAATTGGATTAATAACTCTTGGGAAATATCTTGAAGCAAGAGCAAAATCTCACACTTCTGATGCAATTAAAAAACTAGCAAATCTTCAAGCAAAGACTGCACGAGTTATTAGGGATGGGAAAGAAATTGATGTTGCAATTGAAGAGGTTCTGATTGGTGATTTGATTCGAGTCAGACCAGGGGAAAAGATTCCTGTTGATGGGGTAATTATGGAAGGTGAATCATCAGTGAATGAGTCTATGGTGACAGGAGAAAGTATCCCAGTTGATAAAACAATTGGAGCACAAGTAATTGGTGCAACCATGAACAAAACAGGTACTTTTGTCATGAAAGCAACAAAAGTTGGAGCAGACACTATGCTTTCACAAATCATAAGGCTTGTTGAAGAGGCTCAGGGTTCAAAGGCTCCAATTCAACGACTAGCTGATAGAGTATCTGAAATTTTTGTTCCAGCCGTCTTGATTATTGCCATCTTAACTTTTTTTGGATGGGGTTTATTGACGGGCAATTATATTAATGGGCTTGTTGCTATGATTTCAGTTCTTGTTATTGCGTGTCCGTGCGCAATGGGTCTTGCTACACCAACTGCAATAATGGTTGGAACAGGCAAAGGAGCAGAAAACGGAATACTCATTAAAGATGCAGAGAGTCTTGAAATCGCAAATAAGATTCAGACCGTAATATTTGATAAAACAGGTACATTAACAAATGGTAAGCCAGAAGTAACAGATATTATTGCGATAGATGGCTTAAAGAAAAATGAGGTTTTAAGTATTGCAGCTTCTCTTGAAAAAGGTTCAGAGCATTCACTTGCTGAGGCGATAGTAACCCATGCTGAAAATCAAAAAGTAAAAACACAGTCAGTCAATAAATTTAACGCAACTTCAGGACATGGCATTGAGGGAGCAATTGGCAAAGATACATTCTTCTTTGGGAATCAAAGGCTTATGAATAGAGAAAAAGTTTCACTAGATGCACTAAAAGAACAAATTAATAGACTCGAAAATCAAGGTAAAACAGTTATGCTTCTTGCTTCAAATAGCAAAGCAATCGGAATAATTGCAGTTGCAGATACGGTAAAAGAATCGGCTAAAAAAGCTGTTGAAAAATTACAAAAGATGGGAATAGAAGTTGCAATGATTACGGGTGACAATCAAAAAACAGCTGATGCAATTGCTGGAAAACTAGGTATCACTCGAGTTCTAGCAGAAGTTTTACCTGAAGGCAAGGAAGAAGAGGTTAGAAAAATTCAAGCTGAGGGTAAAAAAGTTGCTATGGTTGGAGATGGAATTAATGACGCTCCAGCACTAGCAAGAGCAGATATTGGAATTGCTATGGGAACAGGAACAGATGTTGCTATCGAAGCATCCGACATTACTTTAGTTAACAAGAATCTGAATTCTGTCGTATCGTCTATAGAATTATCCAAAAAAACCATGAGAACCATTAAGCAAAATCTTTTCTGGGCATTTGGATATAATGTAGTGCTTATACCAATAGCTATGGGGATACTATATCCAATATGGGGTATTTTACTTAGTCCTATACTTGCATCTGTTGCTATGGCATTATCGAGCGTTTCAGTGGTTTCGAATTCTCTCTTGCTTAAAAGAGTTAAAATATAACTATGGAAATAAAAATTAAAAAAGAAAAATTACTTATTGGTGCAGTCGTAATTGCATTTGTTTTAATAGGAATTTTGCTGCTTAAAATTAATTCATTACAGAATCCTGGTTCCCCAACACCAAATCCAAAAAATATTAATTTATGGACAATATTTCTAACAGGACTTCTTACTGGAGGACTTACTTGTCTTGCAGTACAGGGAGGACTTCTCGCTGCAACCATAGCTCAGAGAGAAGAAGAGAATTTAAAGGAAAAAACAAAACAGACAGACAATGCCGTACCAATACTCTCATTTTTAGTTGCAAAGCTAATTGCATATACAATATTAGGATTTCTTCTTGGTTGGCTTGGCTCATTATTTCAACTGTCTATAGCCACGCAAGTTATAATGCAGCTTGCAGTTGTGATATTTATGGTGGGCACTGCTCTTAATTTACTGAATGTTCATCCAATCTTCAGGTATTTCATCATTCAGCCTCCAAAATCATTAACACGTATGGTTAGGAATCAATCAAAGAGCAAGAGCATATTTGCTCCAGCTCTCCTTGGAGCATTCACCGTTCTAATTCCTTGTGGCATTACGCAAGCAATGATGGCATTAGCAATAGGTTCAGGTAGTCCATTCTTGGGTGCTGCTATTCTTTTCGCATTCGTATTGGGCACCTCTCCTCTCTTTTTTATTCTTGGATATTTTGCCACAAGACTTGGAGAAACAATGCAAAACAGATTTATGAAATTTGCAGCTGTAGTTCTTATCCTTCTTGCAGTATTTAATTTAAATAACATTCTGGCATTAACAGGTAGCTCATGGACTTTAAATAGCTTATTTAATAAACCAGCAAAGTCTACAGCTGTATCAGCTGAAGCCAAACCATCCCAAAACGTAATGATTGATATTGAAAAATCAGGATACGTCCCAAATCAAATTACAGTTAAAGCAGGAACAACAGTATCATTCAAGATTAAGAATGCAGGAACATATACTTGTGCATCGGCTATTACGATTCCATATTTTAAATATCAAAAAGTTGTTCAGGCTGGGAATACTGAAACTTTCGCATTGAAAATGCCAGATAAACCAACACAAATTCCCTTTTCATGTAGTATGGGAATGTATAGAGGGGTGATTAACGTAATATGACAAAGTTAAAACTTAAAATTGAAGGAATGCATTGTACGAGTTGTGCTATGAATATAGATGGAGAACTTGAGGATACAGATGGAGTTAAAAGTTCTAACACAAACTATGCAAAGCAACATACGGAGATTGAGTTTGATGATTCCAAGATTAATCTTCAAAAAATTATTAATATAATAAAGACTGTCGGTTATTCTGCTACTCCACTGGTTTAGATTTTAAGTGCTAGAATTAATTCATGAGCGAAAATCACAGCGTCCCTGAAAAATTAGATAGGAAACTTAAAATAGGACTAGTTCTGAATACTGGGTTTACAGTTATTGAATTCATCGCTGGAATTCTTTCGGGAAGCCTTGCTCTTATTTCAGATGCAGGTCATAACCTCACTGATTCGCTAACTCTTCTTATTTCATTTTTAGCAAACAGGATTTCAAAAAGAAAGGCAAATGTTGACCATACTTACGGGTATGGTAGAGCTACAATTCTTGCCGCTTTGATAAATGGTTTAATACTGTTTCTTCTCGCGCTATATATTTTTTACGAGGCATATCAAAGATTATTAACTCCTCATCCAGTTGAAGGTGGGGTTGTGGTGATAGTAGCTTTTATTGGTCTATGTGTAAATCTTAGCATCGCGTTGCTTTTTAGAAGCGAAAAGAAAGACTTAAACATCAGGAGTGCTTACATAAACATGCTTTTTGATGCATTAGCTTCAGTTGGTGCACTTATTGCAGGTGTTCTGATTCTTATCACAGGTATGTCTATCTTCGATTCACTAATTAGTGTTGTTATTGGCGTATTTCTTATTCGGGGAAGTTGGAGCGTAGTAAGAGACGCTGTGCATGTTCTATTAGAGGGCGTGCCTGAAGGATTAGATATGGAAAGAATAAAGAAAGCAGTATTGGACACTCCAAATGTAAAGAACGCTGATGACCTACATGCATGGGCAATTTCGTCTCATGATTCGGCACTTAGCTGTCATATTACAATTGAAAAATGCACCTTAGAAGAAAGTATAAAGGTTGTGAAAGAAATTAAAGAAAAGCTAAAAGAAGAATTTCACATTGAACACGCAACTATCGAGACAGAGCTTGTAGATTGTCCACCAGAAAATAATTAAGCTATATTTTTAAACTTCTTATGAATATCATCATTTGCTACCTTTCTCAGGTTTATTAAGTTTTTTTTGTTTCTATTTTCAAGAACCTCTTTTACTTTTTGATAAATTTCATCTGGTGTATTTATTTTAGTGTTAAATATTCCGATTAACTTTTTCATTGTATATATTTGTGTTTTATTACTTTTATATCTTTAAACTCAGTTTCATTTTCGATATATCCCATTTCAAACAGTTTTGAAATGATTTTTCTTGCTGTCGAATAGCTTATTTGAAATTTTCTCTGGATAAATGGAACACTAACATATTGTTCTTTTATAATCGTTTCCACCACGAAATCAATTAAGACTCCATTCTTCCTTTTTCTTCCCATAAACTAATGTTTAGTCGAAACTTCTTCGATAATCTGCTTCATGTCTTTGTTGGCCCAGTCGATAATAGTGTCCGCATGTTTTCTTCTTGTATTGTATTCGTCTAATTTTTTTGATTCTTCTAAAATATTGCATGACTGAAGATTAGTAACACAGGCAGTAGCGGTTTTGTACGCGTCAGCACATGAGTTGGCAAGTTCATTGGAGGCTTCCATGCTTTGAATTGAGTTTTTCAGTATACGTGAGGTTAGATTCTTTTGTTCTTTTATTTTGTTGCCTATTAACAGATAAGTAATAATTGCACCAATTAAAATACAAGAAATTCCTATTATTAACTCTCTCTTATTTCGTTTCTGGATGTTCTTTTTCATACTGTTTCATTGATTCCTGAACCTTTTTTGATAACTCTTCATCTTTCTCGCGCCTTTTTTTGGCTTCATCTTCAAAGAACGTATAGTGCATTTTACCAAGCTTGTCGTAAACAATTTCTTGACCAGTGAGCATCCCAGCTATAGAAAACACAATAATTAAAGTAAATACCAAAACAAAGTCTGATTTTCCAAATACAAAAAAACTAAATACTAATCCTCCAATAAATAAAATTCCCGCAATCAACCTAGCGTGTTTGTACTCTCTCATAGTGTAAATTGGCCCAAAAACATAATAACCTCCAGTTAATAGAATTGCAATAGTTTGGCCTCGAAATATAACCAGTTGTTAATAAACTTTTTGAGGGGTGTTTGTTACTTTTGATATGGTATGAAAGACAGGCAAAAAATAACTAAGAAGGAACAGGCATTAGGAAAAGCAATAGCTCGTGCGAGAACTGATAAAGGCATGACTCAAGAAGAGCTTGCTGAGAAAACACACTTAACGCAAACATTTATTAGTCTTGTTGAGACAGGTCATAGGAAAGCGAGCATGAAAACCTTGGAAAAGATTGCAAATGCACTTCAAATAAAAGTAAATAAAATTATACCTTTTTAAGCACTTCTTTTCTGATTACAGGATAACCTCTGCATGTTTTTCTAATTCTTTTTAAAGCGGAATGCGTTAGTTTGCAGTTATATATAAGTTTGTAAGGCTTTTTATACATATTTTAATGTGATATTGACCACAATAACTTCATCAGAAGAGCGTTTTACAAGACAATTTTTAGAATTATAAAAGAAAGATAAACTATATCATCTTAATCAAATATATCCATCTAGTATAATAAGCACAAATTAAATGTAATATGAAGAGAAATAAGAACTTGCCGAAGTTATCCCCTCTTGGAGAATTGATGCAAGATGCGATTAAGCATGAAGCAGACACAAAGTATTTCGGAACACGAAAAGAATTAAATCGAGAACTCTCGACATACTTAAAAAGTGATACTGGATTCAAGAAAGACATAAAAGGGTTGAGAAAAGAGCTGAGCATTCCAAAGTTGAATTCAGAAAAAGATGTGGAATCTTTTGAATATGATAATTATATTGATGCAGAATCTTTTTGGTTAAGAACTCAGGATAAATCTACTAGGGACATATTCGAAAAACGGATAAATCATTTACTTGTCAGCTACGGCTTGCCTATTGGTTTCTACGACTGGATGCAATACTTTGTATTGTATGGGCAACCTCCATGGACCCCACTTTATAACACTGAACTCCCGAATGACATCATGAGTAACCCTGATGAGTTGCAACGGATACCGCTCACCACACAGGAAAAGAAATATGTTCGTAGAACTGTCAAAAACAACGTTGGTATTAAGGGAAGACCGTCAAAAAAAGCGCAGTCCGCATATAGAAGCCTTTTACAAGCGTTATCTATGAGTAAAAATAAACACAGACGAATACGTAACTTAACACAATCCTTAAAAACTGGTGAGATTGGCACAAAACGTACTTACTATGATTCCGTTGATGGAAAAATTCAGGAAAAAATTACCTCGACGATACAAGCGGCCGAGATATACGAACATGCCGATAACGATGAACTCAAAAAGAAAGCCAATACACTTCGAAAAATGAAGCAAAGATTAAAAGAAAGACAAAAAGTCATGCTTAAAAAGTAGAAAAATAACGTCTCAATCCATATCGCTCCGTTTTATAAACTCTGGATACTCAAACAATTCAGAGTTTTTTTATGGAGATGAAAGATAAAAATACAACTTGGCAAACAAATGATTTCTATTCTGCAGTGCTTGTTAGAGCAAGCGGAATACCTCTTACTAGCCTCATAAGTGGCAACGGAAGATTCATCACTTTTCAATTTTCTGCAACTCCAGTTAAGTGTGAAGAAATCATAAAAAAGCATTGGGATAGAAGTCTCAAGGTAGAATCCCGTCTCCTCATAGAAACAATTAATGAATTAAAAACGCGAATTCACGAGAAAACGAAAGGAACCTATGAAAAAAACTAAGCTAGAGGAAATCAGATACGTACTTGACCTAAGTGAAGGTGAACTTTCGACTTTAGGAGCAGCGCTTCACTATTGTCTATTTGAGAACCCCGATTTTATTTGTTGCGAGAGTTGTCGTGCTGTAGGAATTAAAGTGTTTGATATGACGCTCAATGTGTTTATGAAAAATCATAAGCATAGTTAAAAATTAAATGAATATGGAAAAATCAGACATTGAGGTAGAAATACCCGTAGATTTAAATACTAATTTTGCTACAGCACGCATTAAATTAGCTCATGGAAATCCTTCAATTATTGCCTTCGTACAGGTCGATTTCGGATTTATAACAATCAAAGGCATAACAATCAAGAAGAGAGATTTTAATGGTGATGGCCATGAAACTTTAGTATTTGATTTGCCCGCCTATAAAGCTGGATACAGCTATGTAAAATCCGTTTACATCTCCGACAAAAGCATGTTCTTCGAAATATCCAAGGCAGTTTTAGATAGGGTCAATGAAGAGCTCGGAAACACAAGAGAGTTCTCAGAAGAAGTTGTTAATCCAGATGATATTCCCTTCTAATAAATATTAATTATGAATATGTATATATCATTCTTATTTTTATCAGATTCTTATTTTCACTGGAGAGCAAATAATCAATATTTACTATCACTATATATTAACTATCTAGTAAGAAGTAAATATCTTGTAACTAATAAATATTAATTAATAGATATATGGGAAAAATAAATAAATTTAACTATTACTCTTTCCAAGATTTAAGTCTGTCTAAGCCTATTATTGAAAAAATGATTGAAAGAAAAAAGCGATTGAAAACAATTTTTACATTCTTGAGAAACGAGGCTCGATGGGATGCTATTGGAGACTATCCTCTTATTTCATTCGTTTGTGCGGTTGCAAAGGAAAATAGATATGCAGTGAAACCGAAAGAAGTTCGAAACATTTTTCGGAAAACACCAGAGTTTAAAAAGATACAACAGAACAATGAAATTATATTGCAAGTTTGTGCCTAGAGTATTTGTCACAAGAGTCAAGAATGTGCAGAAGAGATAAGAGGTGACCATTTAGTCATCTCGAGATAAAAAACATGATTAATAAACAGTTATTGGAAGAACTTAAAGAGATTTTCAAAAGTGATTACGGTGTGAGCCTATCAGACGACCTTGTTTCAGAAATCGGTAGTGCTATCTTTCAGTATTATGAAGTTCTATTGAAAGTAACAGATGGTAATATAGAAACATAGTTGATTTTATTAAATCAGAGCGCTATGTTTAAAACGTGCTCAGTAAACAAGGTGGTGTTTTTTAATGCCCTCATTGGACAGGACATCACCGTTCTGAGCACAACCAGTGAGGGCATTTGAGATTATGAAAGCAATTTTATTTTGTAGAGTAAGCAGTAAAGAACAAGAGGAAACAGGATACTCTCTGCCTGCCCAGGAGAAATTCCTTCGTGAGTATGCTGCAAAAAACAATCTAGAGATTATAAAAGTTTTTGCTATTTCAGAATCGGCAAGTGGACATACGCAAAGGAAGACTTTTAACGAAATGACTAAATTCATTCGTGACAATAAGATTCCCGCTATGGTTGTAGAAACAACAGACCGCTTGACCCGAAATTTTGCAGACGTTCCCACAATTGATAAATGGGTCATGGATGATGAGAGTAATCAAATTCATCTTGTAAAAGAAGGCTGTATTTTGCATAGGAATTCAAAATCCCATGAATGGTTCATGTGGAGAGTAAAAGTTGCTACTGCTGAATATTACGTGAGACTTCTTTCGGAAAACGTAAAGAAGGGACAAAAAGAAAAAATAGCCCAAGGATGGCTTCCCACAAGACCACCAATCGGATACAAAACTGTCGGAGAAAAAGGACATAAAACTCATGTTATCGATGAGGATAAAATGCCGCTCGTTATTGAGATGTTCACACAATACGCCAGTAGAAATTATTCCCTGAAAGCGTTAACTGAGTTCGTATACAAGAAAGGTCTTCGCAATGCTAACGGAAATAAGATTGTAAAAAGTAGAATTCATCAATATCTTACTGACCCTTTCTATATTGGAAAAATCAGATGGAATGACGCTTTATATGAGGGTAATCACGAGCAGTTTATCAGTGACGATTTATTTTCTAAGGTGCAGGAAGTATTGAGGAGCAAGAGCACGCCAAAGTATCGAAAACACAATCATCTTTTTCAAGGTATGCTTCGGTGTATGGAATGCAGAGGGTTAATTACCTGGGAAATCCATAAAGGAATCGTCTATGGGCATTGTAACGGTTATAAAGATTGCTCTCAGGAGATATGGTATACCCAGCAAGAAGTAGTAGAAGCTCTGGCCAAAGAGTTTGGGAAGTTACGTATAAATAATCCCCGTATTGTTGAATGGGTGCGAAAAGCACTTAAAGAAGGACATAAAGATAAAATTCAATATCATTCTTCTTCACTCAATGAACTTAATCAACGTCAGACGCAACTCAATAAACGTCTGGAGAAAATGTACGAAGACAAACTGGATGAAAAAATTACAGAGACGTTTTACACACAAAGCTCAAAGCGTTACCTCGAAGAGCTAAAAGACATAGCAAAGTCTCTGGAGAAGCACACTAATGCGAATGAAAAATATTATGAATTGGGTTCTAGTTTGTATGAACTATCTCAACGGGCAAATATCATTTATGAAAAGGCGCAGAAAGAAGACAAGAGACTATTAACGAACCTTGTTTTTTCAGACCTATATTTGGAAAACGGAAAACTGATTGCAAATTATTCCAAAGCATTCAAATTACTCCTTGAGCTGGTCGAGCTTACAAATGAGCTTATCAGTTCGAAAGAGGAAAGAAACGACATAATAGTTGCGAGGATTTTCGAACCACCAATAAAGGCTGATATAACAGTCCAAATGGACGATTTTTATCTTCATCGTCCTGTTTTGCTCCGCGACTAGGATTCGAACCTAGGACCTTGAAGTTACGGTTAGTAAAACTATTTGTTTTACTTTTTGGACTATCTCATCACCATGTCTTAAAAAGATGTAGGTGGTGGGCGCTAATTGGTGTACTCACCTAGTCTCTGCACCTTCCCTTTCTTTTTTGCAGAAAGGGCTTGGCTCAGGGTTGTTGAAACGTTCCCTGAATTCACCCACTTATTCATCTTGACGTTTCCATCAAGAGCTGCTAACACAGCTTCCTGCTCTACCGCTGAGCTATCGCGGAACATTGGTAGAAATCTCAGATTTTCTGAGTGTTAGCTATTTTATCACCTAGAAAAACAGAAGTCTAGCCTGAAATGGTATTCTGCCACAGCATCAGATAGAAAGCGTCTTTGGGGTAAGACAAACTGTCTTTCCTCCACTCTTTGAGTCCCACAGATAAAAAGCAGAGTCATTGCCGCATTTTCTGTTTGTTGGGCCATATGTCAATTTAACAAGAAGCAATGCGCGGTTCCCATTTGATGAATAGCACACTCCTTGCTGCGTTGTGTCCATACAGTTTTGGGTTTTACCGGTGAAAAAAGTAAGGACTTTTGCGTATGTTGGGGAGAGTTCGCCGTTTTCAATTAATTTATCTATCCATTCATCATTCTTGGTAAAGTCGGAAACATAATAGGAGTTTTGATCTATTCCTAGTGCTTGGATTACTCCGACTAGCCGAAGAACAGAGATGATCCTTACCTGGTCGGAGATATATGCAAAAGCATTGAGCGCGTCAAGTGAGAATTTGGGGTTTTCTTCGGGCAGCTCTGTGAATACCATATCAGCAGAGTCTGAAGCAAAATTACGGTGAGATGACGAGGCATACGCGTTGCTTGTGCTAAAAAGGATGAGCAGAAAAGCCGAGACAATGAATAATTTCATAATATATTTACCGTAGCACAAAAAATGAAAACTTTCAGAAGTTACTCTAGATAAGCGGAGCTTGCCTGTCGTTCTACTCCAAGTAGTCGCGGAGTTTGTTGCCACGGGAGGGGTGGCGAAGTTTTCTCAAAGCTTTTGCTTCAATTTGTCTGATGCGCTCGCGGGTAACAGCAAACATGCGTCCTACTTCTTCAAGTGTTTTTGGTTTGCCGTCTTTTAAGCCAAAACGTTCTTCCAAGACTCTTCTCTCGCGGTCGGAAAGTGTTCCTAAGACCGAATTTAACTGCTCTTTTAATAGTCCCCGTGATGCAGTATCAAAAAGAGTTGGCGCCGTTACGTCATAGATAAAGTCGCCTAAGTATGAATCTTCCTCATCCCCAACTGGAGTATCTAGAGAAGCTGGTTGCTGGGAAATTTTAAGAATCTCTCTGACTTTATCTGGGTCAGTCTCTAGCTCCTTTGCAATTTCCTCAGGGGTTGGCTGGCGGCCGATTTCTTGCATGAGACGCCTTTGAACACGCATGGTACGATTTATATTTTCAACCATATGAACGGGAATGCGGATTGTACGAGCCTGGTCGGCAATTGCCCGCGTTATAGCCTGCCGTATCCACCAGGTAGCATACGTTGAGAATTTAAACCCTTTTTTCCAGTCGTATTTTTCAACCGCCCGAATAAGTCCTTGATTTCCTTCCTGGATAAGGTCTAAAAGCGTCATTCCGCGTCCAACATATTTTTTGGCAATTGAGACAACAAGCCGTAAATTTGACTCAACCAGCTTTTTGCGTGCCGACTCGTCTCCCGCCTCAAGCCGTTTTGCCAGGTCAACCTCCTGATCAAATGTCAAAAGTGGAATACGTCCAATTTCCTTAAGGTACATTCTCACAGGGTCTGAGACGGTTCCTCCTTGGATAAGATTTAGCGCTTCAAGTTCTTTTTCTAAGTCCTCAATTGATTTGTGGGTTTCTTTTTCTTGCTCAATTGTTTCAAATATGTCGATTTCTTTTTTGATGAGCTGGTCATAGAGATAGTCAAGCTCTTCTAAGAAGTGTTCCGGTTTTGGGAATTTTTGGAGAATCTCTTCCTGGGTGATATAGCCTTTTTTCTTGGCCGAGGCTAACAGTTCTTCAATATGTTCGTTTTTAACAGCACCTACCCTCATATTTATGATACTTTATCGCAGAAAACTTTTGTTTTTACACAAAAATCCCCACAGAAAAAGAATGAGCTTTATTGTACCTCTTTTTTCTCAATTTTTCAAGGTCTTCAGTATTACTTGAAGTGGGAGGCAAGCGTGTTGAACTCAACCCGTAGTTTTTGTAGCGATTCCTCATTCCCCTCTTTTTCCGCTTTTTTTATCCTTTCAGACACCATTTGTAATTGGTTTTTTATCGCCAGTTGTTTGTATGAGCGCATGGATTTCTCAAGTTCTTGCATATACGCTTCATCATTTGGGAATTGAGGCAAAGGGGATAGGAAATAAAAATCAAATTGTGAAAGCACCTCTTGGGGCAGCAGTCTACTTAATTCCGAAACATTCAATTCCTCACTTGTCTGAAAATACGTCTTCGTCGTTTCAAAGATTTTTTGTGAGGAATCGTGGGAAAAATGAATTCCGTCAAGAATATTTACAGCCGTAACGACCGCTTCTTTTGGGCGGGGTGCTTGAAAAATGAGCGTTAATATATGCTCTTCCGAAAGCTCAAGCTGTGACCTCTTTTCCGTTTTTTTCTTGATAATCTCAGGAGGAGTCGGTTTTTTCTCTTTCAAAGCCTCTTTTACGACCGATTCATATGAGGTATCAAGAAGCTCTGAAAGTTTTTTTAAGTAATGTTCCTTAACAATTTCGTTTTCTATATCCGCAATATAGGAAAGGGTGCGGGTGAGGATGTGTTTTTTTCCTTCAACTGTTTGAGGGTCTTCATTTTGGGCTGCACTTTCAATAATAAAATCGTAAATATTTATTTCATTTTTTAGCGCTTTTTTGAACAAGAGGGGGTTTTCCCGCAATGCTTCATCTGCATCTTTCCCTTGGGGAGGTATAACTACGCTTGCATTAATGCCTTCGTGGGCAATCAAAGCAATTGAACGTCTTTGTGCTTCTGTTCCCGCAGGGTCGGTATCAAAACAAAATACAATTTTCTGGCAGAATCGCTTAAGAAGCCTTATTTGGTTTTCTGTCAAAGCAGTACCTTTTACCGCTACAACATTCGTAAGCCCTTCCTTAAACGAGGTAATGACATCAAATTCTCCTTCCATAAGAATCACCTTGCCCTCTTTTTTTATCGCATCCTTTGCCTGATAGAGGCCAAATACCGTATCTCCCTTAATATATACTGGAGTTTCTCTGGTATTAATGTATTTGGGGATTGCCTCGTCAGTAAGCCCTCTCCCTGAAAAGGCGACGATATTTCCTCTCGCATCCTGAATGGGAAAAATTATTCTGTTTTGAAAGAAATCATACAGCCTTCCGTTTCGTATCGTTGCAACGCCCGCTTCCAGGAGTTCATCTTTTACATAATGTTTTTTGTTAATTAGGTATGAGGCGAGGGCATTTGCCTGTCGTGGTGCATATCCTAATGCATACGTTTTGATAAGAGCCGGAGTTAATCCCCGTTTTTCAACAACATAGGATAGCGCCTGTTTCCCGCTTGCATGCTCGGTTAAAAGAAAGTGATAGAATTGGCTGGTAAGGTGATTTATTTCGTATATTCTGTTTTTCTTTTCATCCTGTTTGTTGGCAAAAACCGTTTTTGTTAAGGTGATATTGGCTTTGTCCGCAAGAATTTTAAGCGCCTCGGAAAAATCGACCCGTTCGTATTCTTCGACAAAGGTAAAGACGTCTCCCCCCCTGTTGCATCCAAAACAGTGCCATATTTGTCTTTCAGGGGATATGACAAATGAGGGGGATTTTTCATTATGAAAGGGGCAAACGGCTTTGAAATTACGTCCGGCTCTTTTTGTTGCTATATATCCGCCGATAATATCTGTTATGTCGAGCTTCTGTTTTATTCGTTCTACGTCATCCATAGAATAATGTGGCCAGTGGTCTTTAGTTTATAGTTCAAAAAGAAGAATTTAGCAACTTTAACAATGTATGACTACCTACAAACCTGCTACAAAATACTATAAACTAACCTTATGGTTTCCAAAGTGCTTTCGGCAACTGTTGTGGGACTCGATGGCGTTCTCGTCGAGGTGGAGACAGATATTCTCAACGGCCTCCCCTCTTTCACTATTGTTGGTCTTCCGGATAAAGCAGTTGAAGAGTCGAAAGAAAGAGTTCGTTCGGCAATAAAGAATTCAGGAGCGGAGTTTCCTACAAAAAGAGTGACCGTAAATTTGGCACCAGGTGATCTTCCAAAAGAGGGACCTGCATTCGATTTGCCAATCGCTGTTTCCATCCTTCTCTCCTCCGGTCAGCTGAATTTTGATACAAAAAGCGCGCTTTTCGTTGGAGAACTGTCCCTTAATGGGGAATTAAGGCTATCAAAGGGTATACTGCCCATAGTTTTAGCTGCAAAAGAGAGAGGATTAAAAAGTGTTTTTATTCCAAAAAGTAACGAAAAAGAAGCTGAGGTGGTGCACGGGATAGATGTATATGCAGCAGAAAATCTTAAAGAACTATTCAATCATTTGGTTGGCAATAAACTTCTTGCCCCTCTTAGTCCCGTCAGGTTTGAAGAAGAGGTGGATGACGAGGAATATGAGTTTGACCTAAAAGACATCAAAGGACAAGCGTACGTTAAGCGGGCGGTAGAAGTAGCCGTGGCTGGAGGACATAATATTCTCCTCAAGGGACCTCCCGGTGCCGGGAAAACTCTTATTGCCAAAACCATCCCCTCAATTCTTCCCCCTCTCTCATTTGACGAGGCGCTGGAGGTTACAAAAATATATAGCATTTCAGGCCTTTTGCTCGGAAAATCCATATTAAGAGTCCGGCCATTTAGAAGTCCTCATCACACCACTTCCCATGTAGGGCTTGTGGGGGGAAGTGCCAATCCTCGCCCCGGAGAGATATCTCTTGCTCATAGAGGAGTTCTTTTTTTAGACGAGCTTCCTGAATTTTCCCGGTATGTTCTTGAGGCGCTCCGCCAACCCTTGGAAGATGGAATTGTAAGCATTTCCCGTGCAAGAGAGAGGGCAAATTTTCCGTGCCGCTTTATGCTTGTGGCAGCCGCCAATCCTTGTCCCTGCGGATATTATGGAGATAACACGAAAGTGTGTACGTGTTCCTCAAATCAGGTCTTAAAATATCAAAAGAAATTATCCGGTCCGCTTCTTGACAGGATTGATATTCATATTGACGTACCGGCAGTTAAAGTTGAGAAATTAGTCGATGATGAAGAGAATATAGAGGATTCAAAAACGGTAAGACGCCGCGTTGTAAGCGCGCTTCAGAAGCAGCGCAAGCGCTTTAGTGAAAAAAAGATTATAATGAACAGCGAAATGTCAGCAAGAGACTTAAAAGAGTTACTTCTTATTGAAGATGAGGCGAAGATGGTCATGAAAAACGCCATGAAAACACTCTCCCTTTCTGCCCGTTCATTCAATAAAGTGCTAAAAGTTGCACGCACAATTGCGGACTTAGACTCGTCACGTAGCGTAAAGTCCGAGCATATATTGGAAGCATTACAATACAGGCCCCGAACTGCCGAATAGCTATGAGAAAACTTGCGATAGTTCTTTTTTATTCATTTTTCCTTCTTATCATAGGAAGGAATCTTCTTTTCATTCCGCAAATAAAATTAGGGGGAGAATCTAAAATTAAGGATACTGAGGAAATTCGTGAAGAGGTAATAAATTATCTGAAAGGACAGCCAGGGGAATACAATGTTTGTTATTACGATTTGATAACTGATGAAGATTTTGCAATTCATCCTGACACAGTTCTCACCGGAGCATCTCTCAATAAGCTTCCCATTGTCGCTTATTTATATCACCTCGCTTCAAAAAAAGAGCTTGACTTGCAGGATACCGTCGTTATCCAGCAGTCCGATATTCAGGACTATGGAACGGGGGTTATTCGATATGAGGAGCCGGGAAAAACATACACATTACAGTACCTTGCGCAACTGGCTCTTCAAAAGTCCGATAATACGGCGGCTCATGTACTGGAAATTCGCCTTGGGGAGGATAATGTGCAAGCATACGCCTTTCAAATTGGAATGAGTGCAACGAATATGGTCGACAATGATATAACCTGCAGGGATGCTGAGACCTTTTTCAAATATTTGTATAAGAATAAAATTGCTAATCCGGCACTTTCCAAGGAAATGCTGGGATATATGGAAAATACCGATTTTGAGGACAGAATTCCGCGTTTTTTACCCAAAAGTCTTCACGTGTATCACAAAACAGGAGATGGGGTTAATTTCATCCATGACGCGGGAATTGTATCCAACGAAAAAACCCCTTTTGTTTTGGTTGTTACTTCAAGCAATATCCCTGAAGAAGAAAAGGCAAAAGAGGTTATAGGAACCATTGCAAAGATAATTTTTGAAGGACGCGGAAAAAGGTAGTTTTCTCCTATAGTATGTTTTATAATACATCCTAAGTTGAGTTTTCGCGCCACAACTATAGCTTTTGAGGATGCGGAAACGCTCCTTAAAAACTTGCGAACACTCAAACTTCTCACAAGGAGGTTTGCTTGGTCAGGTATTCTATCCTTGGCATGGCAGCGGCGGGCATAGCGATGCTCCTCGCAACACTTACCATGCTGTCGTCAAACAGTGGACTCGCTGAGGCAGTATGCGTCACCCCTACCCCGACGGTAGTTGTGCGCACTCTTCCGTTCAAGGCGTATGCTGTAAATATCGCGGCCGATAGCGCGTCGGGTTCAACAACCCAACAGCAGCCGTCCCAGCCCACGCCGACTCCGGTTCCCTGCTCTACAACGGGACCTTCCGGTTCGGCTACGCCAACAGCAACCAGCGCCACATCGGCAACGGCAACCGCCGTTTCTACCAATACCCCTGTTCCAACCGGAACAGGAACATCGGTTTCTACTAATACCCCGACCCCGACGGTTCAACCTTCGGCAACAGGTACGGCGACTCCGACCGCAACCACGTCGCCAACGGCGTCTGTGACGGTAACATCTACCGCAACACAGGTTCCAACAGCGACTCCGACCTCAACTCAGGTGCCGACCGCAACGCCGACACCGAGTCCCACCCCTACCCCGACGCCCACGACACCTTCGTGCACGCCGGGCGGGCAACAGATAATCGACTTTACAATTGTTGGCGAGCCGGCAACGCTCCCGAAGCCGACGAGTAGTCTGACTGTATCTTCCTGGAATTGGTGTCCGGGGAGCATGGTTACAGCCACTATCTCGTTCAGCTCCTCGCCGACTCCCATTCAATGGGTAGTGTTCACGTTCTTCTTCGACCCGGGAGGTTCGAGCGACGGTCACGTCGAGCGGATCCTTACTCTGCCTGTCTCAGGCACAACCTCGAATGGGACGTGGAGCGTAACAGTCACCATGCCGTCTGATGCGACAATTGTTCATACGCATCGGATTGATATCACGGCCCAGAATGGGTCGACGGACACGTTCGGCGGTAACCCGCCGGGCAGGATAGTGCTAACTTACTCAGAGAATCATTAAGGAGGTTCGCAAGTATGGGGCGGGACTTATCTCCCGCCCCTCCTTTACAAAACGCTTGAGGAGAGGATTTTGAATTCTTCTTCCATATTGCTTTCGCCAAATAAATGACTTGTTGACACAAATCTTCCTGCTCCTGCCTCTTTTGCTTTTATAATTGTTTTTCGGTTAATGCCACCGTCTACTTCAATAGATAAATATCCATATGTGTGTTTTATAGTTCTGACTTTTTCCAATAGAGCCTCTTCAAACTGTCTTCCTGATTCGCCTGCCTCGATAGTCATAATAAGAAGACAATCTAAATTATTAAGATTAGTATTTTTTAGTGCGTCTAGTGACGTTGGCCCATCAACTGCCAACCCGACAGCCCCAAGCGTCCCTGCCTTTGCAATAAATTCATTGATGTC
Organism: uncultured Gammaproteobacteria bacterium; assembly: GCA_964409875.1. Classification (GTDB taxonomy): domain Bacteria; phylum Patescibacteriota; class Microgenomatia; order Levybacterales; family GWA1-39-11; genus JAUSNA01. The sequence goes on along the minus strand of CAYPEN010000002.1, from coordinate 208,422 downwards.
GGGCATCAACTCAATGTGTCCTAAAAACCGTTCAAAGCCTGCATCTGCCCATGCATCCAAATAAGAAATAGGATTTTCAACCATCATGTGAAGCTCGAGTAAAAAATCATCACGGTATTTTTTAAATGGCTTAGGGTCTAAAAAAGTAGTGTTAGGGGCAAATTTCCCGTCGATAATATCAATATGCACTGTTTTGGCAAAGGGCTTTACCAGTTCTAATTTTTTCTCAATCTTACTCCACTCGTGCTCTAAAATTCCGGGAATTACTTCATTCATTGTTTTCAATTTGGGTTATTTTGTCAATTCTTCTGACATGCCGCTTCTCATTGGTAAAATCAGTTGTTAGAAAAATCTTTACAGCCTCATAAGCAACCTCATCAGTTAAAAATCGAACCCCAAGGGAAAGAATATTTGCATTATTATGAATTCTTGCAAGTTTTACAATCTCAAATCTGTCTTCGCTTTCTCTTCCCGTTACATCAGCAGCATGCGTAGGTGGTATTGCCGCGTAAAAAAGAGCGCTTCTGACCCTTTTATATTTATTGGCGACAATATTCTCTGCTTGTCCGGAGCCTCCCATTATTATTGCGCGATCAGTAGGATTTTCAGAAATTTTTTTAGCTGCAATTTTTATATAGTCAGGATAATCATCATCAGCATTAAAATCAAATGCGCCACAATCTTCAATGTCGTATCCATCTGAAATAAGTCTCTCTTTTAAATATTTTTTCAGTTCAAATCCCGCATGGTCTGTAGCTAAATAAATTTTCATATTCCTATTATAATTGTTCAACTGAGATGTCAAGGTGGGAAACTTTTTCTTCCATTTCAGAGAGTGTAAGCTGTCCTGTATGTGCTCCGACTTTTGACATAACTCCACAGGAATTCATTGCGCCCCACTTCATACACTCTGCAATCTCCTTACCGTTAACATAAGCTGATAAAAATGCTCCTGCATATGCATCGCCTGCTCCTGTTTTTTCATGACCTTCTGGTGGGATTGCTGCTATCTTGTATATAGTGGAGTCCTGAGTTATGGCGTATGCTCCGTTAGCACCATCTGTGATAGAAAGTAGCTCAAACCCTGTGTTTTTTAAAGAAAGCAGTAATTCTTTTACGTCTGTAATCGGTCCTGATAACTTTTCCGATATTTGGCGTGCTTCCTCCATATTGCAAAAAAGCATTTTTGATTGATGAACTGTTTTTATGAACGTGTCGTTCATATTCTTCATCTGTTGTGAACCGGGAGAAAAAGCAAGTGAAATAGAATTCGTTGAGGCATAGGATAACACTCTTTCGTACGCCTCTTCCCACATGGGGCCAATAGAGGTGAGATAGATGTGGGTTGGTGTGCTTATTAGTTTTGACTCATCAAAACCGTGAGAAAATTCAGGATGCGAGGAGAATATTGTTCTATCGGTTTTAAAGTCGAAAATCAGTGAAAGCGGACCATTTGGTGAGTTTGTCTCTTCGTAATATAGCTGTATTCCCTCTTTATCAAACTGCCCTTTTATATAGGAGGATAGTGGGTCAGTTGCCAGATATGTATAAATTTCACTGGGTACGGAAAGCTTTTTGAGTGCGGAAGCAACATTTGGGGCATTTCCTCCAATAGCAAAGCTTTTTATGTCAATGGGAATTTTATCTCCCAGTGCAAATACTACCTTATCGTCCTGTATTGCGATGTGTTGGTTTTCCTCAAGAGAAATAATTGCATCAAAAAGCGAAGACCCGACAACAAGCACATTCATACCAACATTGTAGTATATATTGTCATAAGAAAAAAGCGTATTTTCCCTGTTGTAAAAAGAAGGGTTAATTTACTATAATACTAATATTCCATATTAGTATTTATACTCCACTCTGTATCTTATAAATTTACGGAGAATATTATACTAGTGCAACCATTGTTCGAAAGAACAAAAACTGCTGCCCAAGGTTGGAATTTATTTTAAGCAATCGGGGGCCCTATGGCATTCTTTAAGTTTTTGTTTTACGTCCTTCTGTATATCCTTATCAAAATCGGAGATGCGGTTTACTCTGTTCTTTCAACGCTTTCTCAATCATTTTTATATCCTTTCAAAAAGTTCGCTGCAGTTTTTTATATAGTTTTCAAAACATCACAAAAACGGCTGGTATATGTAAAGCATCATAAGAAGAAAAACCAAAATACTATAAGCCATAAAATTAGAATAGCTTTCGAATTTATTTCGAAACAGCTGTATAAAGAAATGCACTTTATGCATTCTATTATTGCTTTTTTGAGGCTGATACTGGTGGGAACAGTAAAAGAATTGTTGGTTTTTTTCACTTTTTTAATAAGTATTATTATTTTTCCTTTGAGGATATTTTTTGGGAGGAAGCGGAAAAAAGGGAGGAGACGCGAGGCGAGGGAAGTTGTGGTGACAGAAAAGACTTCATTTATATACAAAACAAAATATATTGCGGTTGGAGCTTTGTTTGCCTTTATTTTCTTTTTTCTTCCCGCATCATTTTTCATCTTCATTTCAGACTTGCCGAAATTATCTAACCTTTCTGTGAATTACATTCCTAAGTCAACAAAAATTCTTGATAGGAATGGGAATTTATTGTTTGAAATTTATGCCAATCAAAATAGGACGATTGTTCCTCTAAAAGTAATCCCAAAAAAGCTACAGGAGGCGACCATTGCGATAGAAGACAAAGATTTTTACAAACACGGAGGTTTTGATGTAAAAGGAATAGCACGCGCAATTTATGTCGATATTACAAAAAAAGATTTACAAGGGGGCTCAACCATTACCCAGCAGCTGATAAAATCAGCGCTTCTCACGCCGGAGCCCACAATTACCCGCAAGGTAAGGGAGTTAGTTCTTGCTTTTTGGGCAGAGAGAAAATACACGAAAGACCAGATTTTGGAATTGTATTTTAATTACGTTCCTTATGGGGGAACAGCATGGGGGGTGGAAGCGGCCAGCAACATTTATTTCGGAAAGGACGTGTCAAGTCTTTCACTTTCGGAAAGTGCATACCTTGCAGGACTTCCCCAGGCTCCAAGCCAATACTCTCCATTTGCGGGGGATGGAAGCCAAGGAAAAAGGCGACAGAAAGAGGTTTTGAATGCTATGGTTGAAAATGGATATATCACCAAAGCACAGGCGCAGCAAGCGTATTCAGAAAAGTTGGTGTTCAAGTCCTCGCAAGTGCCTATTCAAGCGCCACACTTTGTAATGTATGTAAAAGATCTTTTAGTCAGGAAGTATGGATTATTCGAAGTAGAGAGAGGCGGCCTTAAAGTTACGACCTCACTTGATATCGATACACAAAAAATGGCCGAAAGAATTGTTTCGGACGAAATTGATAAAGACGGATATTTGGGAATTGGAAACGGTGCGGCTCTAGTTACCAATCCAAAAAATGGTGACATATTGGCAATGGTAGGAAGCCATGATTATTTCGATTCGGACCATGATGGAAATGTAAATATTACCACTTCATTGCGGCAACCCGGCTCGACGATAAAACTTATTACATATACATTGGCGCTTTCAAAGGGCATGACAGAGGCCACAATTCTAGATGACACGCCGCTTACTATCTCATCTCCGGGTGGCCCTTCTTATACGCCGGTAAATTATGATGGAAAATTCCATGGAAGGGTACCATTACGGATTGCATTCGCAAATTCCTTCAACATTCCTGCCGTAAGAGTTGCCCAAAAACTTGGGGTTGATGAGTTAGTGTCTTTTGGAAAGAAAATGGGAATCTCCTCGTGGGGTTCTCCTGAAAATTATGGCCTTTCAATAACGCTTGGGGCTGCAGAAGTTTCTATGGTAGATTTGGCTACTGCATATGGAGTGATTGCGAATAATGGTTCGAAGGTGAGTCTTAATCCGATTGTTCAAATAACGGATTCAGAGGGGAAGGTATTGGAGCAAAAAGAAGTCGCGCCGGAACCGGTCGTAAGCCCGGGAGTCGCCTTTATTGTGTCCGATATTTTAGCCGACAACAAAGCTCGTTCAATTGAGTTTGGTTCTAACTCTCCGTTATCAATTCCCAATCAGCGGGTTTCTGTCAAAACAGGAACGACAGACAACAAGCGCGACAACTGGACAATTGGATATACTCCGGATGTTTTGGTTGCAACGTGGGTAGGGAATAATGATAACACTCCTCTTTCCCAAGCGCTCGCGTCAGGGATTACCGGAGCAGCCCCAATGTGGAACAGGATTATGACGAATATGTTGCAGGGGAGAGATACGGCTCAGATTCAAACACCAGAAGAAATAACCTCCAAACAGTGTTTTGGATATACCGCATACTTCATTCGCGGGACCGACTCAAAAACTCCTTGCAGGGTTTTTGTTCCTACTCCTACCCCACAACAACAGTAATCTTTCCTGTTAACTTTTGAGGGAATGGTATTCTTGTTCTGCCTTAGTAATATACGTACAATGAAAGCTATGAGGATAGTTAATCCCGTTGCTGTTTTGGGGGAGGAAATGGCCTGCGAATATCTTAAAAAACAGGGATACCAAATCTTGGAAAGAAATTTTCGTAAAAGTTATGGTGAAATTGATATTATTGCGCGAAAAGGCGATGTTGTTGTGTTTGTTGAGGTTAAGACACGGACAAACAACTCCTTTGGTACTCCTTTTGATGCGATTGCCCCTCATAAACTTCAGCAAATCATAAAAGGAGCCAAATATTATGTATATATACTTCATCCTGATTTGCCAGATAACTTACGAATTGACGCAATTGGGGTGATAGTAAAAGACGGTAGGGTTATTTCTCTTGAACACAGAGAGAATGTTTCAGGATTTTAAACTTCAAGCCTATCAAGGACCATTTGAAGTGCATCGTGCTGGTTTAATTTAAAAGTGTTGACAATAAGGTCATAGTACTTTTTGTCCCAATATACCCACGCTGGGTCGTTATTTGCATAGAGCCGCCGCCACTTGGAAAGGTTCTGTTTGTCACGCTCTTTCAGCTCAAATTTTGCCTCCTCAACTGCCATGCCGTCTCTGTTAACCAGTCTGTCTATGCGTACGTCAGCTTTATCATTACCCTCATCATCTTCACATACGACAAATATCTTAAAAATACCCTCAATCCCTTGTGCGTCAAAGCCTGCTAAATGGCTTTGGATAATGTGATGCTTCTCTTCCCGCAGTATTTTCTGTATGTTTGCTTCATATTCTAGGTCAAAAGAATCTGAACGGTCAGCAGCAAAACCATGGTCGTGAGTTAGGGAGCGGAATAATTTCCCTCCATCAAGAATTTCCCACCCAAGAGTTTTAGCAAGGTGCGTTGCAAGTGTTGTTGCACCGCTCCCGATTCTTCCAGAAACGGTAATATTTCGAATGTCTCCTAAATCTACGGGATTCATACCTTTCTTTATTGTTGGGGGGCAGATTGAACTTTTTTACCTAGAATAAGCGTTTCCTCAACGAGTCGGTTGGAATAGCCATATTCATTGTCATACCATGCAATAACTTTTACCATATTTCCTCCAACTACTTGAGTGAGTGATAAGTCTGCTATTGATGAATGGGAATCGCCAATAATGTCGCTTGAAACGATCGGATCGTTCGTTGTAGTAAAGATACCTTTCCATCTGGGATTTTCAGCTGCTTGCTTCAATACATTATTTACTTCTTCAATGGATGTTTCTCTTTTGAGCAAAAAAGTAAAATCTGATAAAGAACCGACGGAGGTAGGGACGCGAATGGAAAGTCCTGTGAATATTCCCTCAAGTGAGGGAATGGTTTTGGCAGCAGCAAGTGTTGCACCGGTTGAGGTGGGAATAATATTTTGGGCAGCTGAGCGCGCACGCCGGTAGTCTTTATGCCCCCCGTCCTGTATTTCCTGGTCTGAGGTGTAGGAGTGGATAGTTGTCATCATTACTTTTTCAATACCGAATGCTTCTTCCATAATTGCCGCAACCGGTGCAATACAATTTGTTGTACAGGAGGCATTACTTACTACATTCTCCAATTTGTGTCCTTCTTGGTCATTAAGGTTTACTCCCAAAACATACGTTGAGCCACTAGCTTCGTCTTTAAATGGTGCTGATAGGATGACGGATTTAGCACCACTATCAAGATGGGGTTGAATTTTTTCCTGTGTAGTGAATGCGCCGGTTGACTCAATGACGACGTCCACATTTAACTCACGCCAGGGAAGCTTCGTCGGGTCCTTTTCTGAATAAAAAGGAATTACCTTGTCATCAATAACCAGTGCGCCAATTGTCGGAAGGGATGTTTGATTTTGTACTTCTTCTGGTTTTTGAAGGAAGATAGAATGATGCACGAGCTGTCCATAGTTGGTATCATATTTGAGAAGATACATCCATCCCTTCATATCCGTTGACGATCCAGCATTTATTGCAACAACCTCTATTTGGTCGGAAAATTTCTCAATGATGATTCGATGTGCGACCCGGCCTATGCGCCCGTATCCGTTAATAGCTACTCGTACCATATATAAAGCATAGAAGAATTATTGATATATTTCAAGTGTGTAAGCTCTTATTGAGTTTGTGCTCAGTTTCGGATATAATTGGAACTTATGACAGAGCTTTTGACAAAGAACAATAAAAAGAAAGGGGCAAAAAAGCACGGATTTTTGGGACGTCTTAAAACATTGGGAGGGAAAAAGGTCATTAAGAGACGACGACAAAAAGGTAGAAAAAAGGTCTAATGTTGCCCAGAAAACATAGATTTTCTTTTAAAAGAGGCGTTCCGCGCCGCATATACTCTACTCCATTTTTTGTCATCCGTTATGACGGTTCGGATGGGTACGGTTTGCACGTAGCAGTAGTGGTAGGAAAAAAGGTAGATAAAAGAGCAGTGTTTCGCAACCGATACAAGAGACAGATTGTTGAGGCGACAAAGACATTACTGCGTAAGGAGCAGAACATTAATGTTGTAATATTTGCAAAAAAGCAGATAGTACAAGTTCAAAGAGAGGATTTATACGAAGAATTGAAGAAAGCATTTCAGAATATCCATTTACTTTCATGAATATCGGAACAATTTTTACTATCCTTTTGACACAACCCATTGCAAATCTTTTAGTTGCCTGTTTTCAGGTGCTACAATTTCTTCACGTTCCTTTTGCGCTCGGTTTTTCTATTATAGCGTTAACATTTATCATCCGCCTTATTCTCTATCCGTTTACTGCCTCACAAATTAAAACGAGTAAAAAGATGCAGGATATGGCACCGCATATTTCAAAGCTGAAGGAAAAGCATAAAAATGACAAAAAGAAGCAACAAGAAGAAATGATGAAGCTTTATTCTGAATTCGGGGTAAATCCTGCGGCAGGGTGTTTGCCTGTTATTATCCAAATCCCTATCATTTGGAGTTTGTACCACGTACTTAATATTGCCGTAAATATTAATTCTTCAGCCAAATTAAAAGAGATTAACCACCTCCTGTATTCTGATGGTTTAAGGCTGCATTCACTGTGGCAGACTACTTTTTTTGGGATTCCACTTTCCCAATCCCCGGCCCAATTAATGGGGCATAATCCGGCTATTATTATTGTGCCAATATTGACAGGAGTTTTGCAGCTTATTTTTTCAAAAATGATGGCACCAGAAAATGCACCTTCGTCAGGCAAGCAAGACGACTTTCAAGCGACATTTGCTAAACAGTCGTTGTTTATATTCCCGGTCATGATAGCATTCTTTTCTTACAGGCTTCCTTTCGGTCTATCTTTGTACTGGAATGCCTTCACAATTTTTGGTATACTTCAGCAGTACTTTTTGGTAGGGCTAGGTGGATTAAAACAATGGATTGCCCTCGCGAAAAAATATGGAAAATCAAAGTGAATTGGTAAAAAAAGAGATTGAAGCACTTCTCAAAAACATAGGAGTTACATCCTCTGTTGAGATTGAGGAAAATGAGAGTGGTTTTACAGCGGTCCTTGATGCCGGAGAGGATAACGCTCTTCTTATAGGTAAGCATGGAAATACCCTTGCCTCTCTTGAATTAATGGTAACGCTTATAGTAACAAATAAATTGGGAGAATTTAGACGGGTTACCATTGAAATCGGAAGCTATCGGGAAGAGCGAGAGCAATATCTCCGGGAGTTAGTCGATAAATTGAAAAACGAAGTAACCGAAACTGGTTACGAGAAGCCGGTGAGGGGCTTGAAGCCTTGGGAACGCCGTTTTGTCCATATGTATCTTCAGGATGACAACGACGTGATGACAGAATCAGTTGGCGAAGATAGAGACAGGACTCTAGTTATTAAAAAGAAGTGAAACGCTTCGAAAAAACTCTTTTCTTCTTAGTACTCTTATCAATTCCCATACAATTAGGAAAACATTTCTGGCCGACATACGCTTTCATAAATGGAATCAGAGTCGATTATCTCTCGCCAACCCTATATATAAGCGATGTGCTTATCCTTTTGTTGCTTTTGGTTTCATTGCCTGGACTCTTTAAGCCAATTCTTCTAACAGGAAAAAGGTTGTTTACGTTTCTTCTGCTTACATCGCTTCTTCTGTCTTCTTTATTTGCATCCAACACTCAATTGGCCGGTCTCGCACTTCTTAAGTTCTTTGAGTTCTGGTATGTAGGATTTTACATTTCTCAAAAAGTTAAAAAAGAAGATTGGAAGATGCTAATTACTGCATTTACCTGTGGGGCACTCATTGAATCGTTTATCGTTTTATTTCAGTTTCTCTTACAACATTCAATAGGAGGCATCTTATATCTTCTCGGAGAAAGAACGTTTACTGCTTCAACACCGGGAGTTGCCACATTTTTGTTGAATGACAAGCAGATTTTGCGAGGTTATGGTACATTTCCACATCCAAATGTTGTCGGATTTTATTTGCTCATAAGCTTTGCTTTATTACTTCATTTTCAGGTAAAAGGGTCGCGATTAACACTTCTTAAAACTTTTTGTTTATCACTTATATTTCTTGGAATAATTGCTACATTTTCAAGAATAATAATTTTACTCTCGCTCTTGTTCGTAATAATACGAATGGTGATTGCATACAGGAAAAAGCGAGGCAAAAAGGCAATTGTTGCTGTAGGAGTTGTTTTGACCTGCGCCTTAATTTGTGTTTTATTGCTCCCGCGTTTTCTCAATGGAATAGTACGAGATTGGTTGTTACGAGTTCAGCTTCTTGTTATTTTTTTTCAGATTTTTATCTCTCATTTTCTTTTTGGAGTAGGTCTTAATAACTACTTTTCTTACGAAAGTACGTTTCAAAAGACAATAGGTCCCACCTTGTTGCAGCCTGTTCACAATATATATGTTTTATGGATTGTTCAGACGGGTCTGATAGGTTTGTTTTCGTTTATTTTCTTTATCTCCATTCTTTTTAAGAGAATGAAAAAAGGGATAACGCTTTTCTATAAGAAAAACAGTATGTTTTTTCCGACAAGCATGCTTGTTCTTTCCGGTCTTTTTATTGGATTGTTCGACCATTATTTCTTAACGCTCCATCAAGGGCAATTATTGTCTGCCGTTATCCTGGGACTCTTTTTTTCGAATGAAAAACGTTAGTGGGAGGTTGGAGTGGGCTCCTGTGGTTGAGGACAAGTCACGCAATACGAATCTCCTGTCGGGTCGGTTACAATGACAGCATCTTTTTCTTCTACGTTCTCGGTTTGACCGGGCTTTGCAAGCCTGTTCGATTCTTTATCGATGAATATTTTTTGCGATCCTTTCTCGGCAATGCGAGGTACGGTTCCTTTAATAAAATACTCATATCTTGTGGGGCACACATAGGGAGAGCCGGCCGGTTCGGGGAGAAGTCCCGAGGTTGCGCATACAGTTGCCCCTACTACATTGTCAGGTTTACTCATTGTTTCCGGCGGTTTATCTTTTATTAAATTAAGCATAATTTGGTGCCAAATGGGTGCTGCTCCGGTTATTCCCGAAGTAACTCCTGTAAGGGGTTTATTGTTGTTATTTCCTACCCAGGTCGCAACAACAAATGAGGGTGTATATCCGATTGTCCAATTGTCACGATAGTCATTTGTTGTCCCGGTTTTAACCGATACATTAAACCCTTTTATGTAAAGAGGTGAATTGCTGCCAAATTCTGCACTTCGAGCTCCATTGTCAGCTAATATGTTTGAGATAATATATGCGACTCCATCAGGAAGTATTTTTTTACCCAGCAGAGGACTTTCGACCGGTTTGTATTGTTGTAGAACTTTTCCTTTAGAATCTGTCACTTTTAAGATTGGGTGGAGATTTATTTTGTAACCTGAATTTGCAAATACACCATACGCTTGTACCATTTCAACCATCGTTACTTCTCCGCCACCAAGGGTAAGAGAAAGACCATATCTGTCAGGATCGGTAAATGAATTGATTCCCATAGCAGAGGCTGTTGCTATCATTGCATCAAGCCCATTCAGCTTGAGCATCTTGACTGCCGGAATATTGAATGAATTAGCAAGCGCATATCTCATTTGCTGCACACCGTGGAACTTGAAATCATAATTCAGAGGGCAATAAGGAGCCCCACTGGGATTTGGGAAGCACGTTTTTTGGTCTACGAAAGGTGTTGCTGCTGTATACCCTTTTATTAAGCCTGTTGCATAATTGATAGGTTTGATTGATGAACCTGGTTGTCTTTTTGCTATCGCTACATTCACATTCCCATCCTTTTCCGTGTCAAAATAGTTTCGGCTACCAACCATTGCCAATATTTCACCGGTACCTGGTCTTGTCACCATTGAAGCGGCGTTATACCAATTCCCTCTCGAAAGTGTCGCTTCTTCGGTTGCTATGGCATCTTCAGCTATTTTTTGAGCCTTAAGATCAAGGGATGTTGTAACCGATAATCCCCCCTGCTCCACCATCTTTTCCCCATATTCCTGCACGAGCAAGTCCTTTATGAAAAATACAAAGTGCGGAGCTACAATCGTATCTTTGATTTCATTAAACTTTAACTCTTCTTTACTAGCATCTTCTTGCTGCTTTGCAGTTATGTAGCCCGATTCTCTCATTGCAGATAAAACTTGTAGCTGCCTTTTCTTGCCATCTTCAGGATGTGAACCAAAAGGTGAATACACACTTGGTGCTTGAGGGAGACCGGCAAGAAAGGCGCTTTCGGCAAGACTCAAGCGAGAAACGTCTTTTCCGAAATAGATATTGCTTGCCGCTTCTACTCCCCATGCAGTGCCACCGTATGACACTTGATTCAGGTACATTTCTAATATTCTGTCTTTAGAATAAATCGACTCGACAATAAATGACAGAACAACTTCTTTAATTTTTCGGGTGATAGTCCGATCCAGAGTTAAGAGTGAATTTCGGACCAGCTGCTGGGTAATGGTTGAGCCACCTTGAACTGATTTATGGAAAAAAGTGACATATGCAGCACGGATTATTCCTCTCACATCAATGGCTCCATGCTTGTAGAAATTTTTATCCTCAATTGAAATGGTTGCTTCCTGTAGTTGCTTGGGTACTTTATTGAGTGGTACAAACGTTTGATTTCGGCTCGCATAAATCGTATATAGAAGCGTCCCATCTTTCGCGAAAATCTTGCTTGATTGAGGGAAATTATTGCTTCCGATGATAGTCGCCTTTGGGACATCTTTCAGAACAATAATAACAGCCGCAGCAATAGCAATTATTGGAATGGCGAGGAGTATATACCCAATAAGTAGAATTTTGCTCCGATAAAGAAAAGAAAGTTTTTTAAGCCCTCTAAAAAACAAACGGACTGGATTTCTTGTCTTTTTCCCTTTCATCTGACCTTTTGAATACTTTTTTTTAGTAAACATGATTGTAACACACCCTACTCTTTCTATTTTTGCACGGACGACTTCTGTAACTCAAGTTTCGGATTATAATCATTGTTAATCACAATTTTTTCTTCCATAAAATTCCTTCCATACGAATCTGCATGAGAATCTACCGGCATATACCCTTCTGGATAATCAAATGTAGTTGTAAGTTGGTAAGGTGCAGTACCGGGTTGCTTTACATATGACAAAGAATAATCGGTTATCGTTGAAAGGGGTTTACCCGCACCATTAATGTAATCGATACCGATGCTGGTTGTCTTTCCTAACTTTGCAGTAGTAATAAAAGCAAAATAGGTAAGATTTCCAATTGTATATTGTTCCGTTTCCAGCCCAATTGGAGGCTTGAAATTTTTTCCTTCATAGACTTTAAAATCCGTTATCGCGGGTGTAAGGTTTTGTTTCACGTCGTTTATGAGTACTTGCTGAAGAGCGCTTCCTGCTGGGACTACAAATTTTACGTACACTTTGTAATCGTCGGTTTTACTGGCATTAGTAAGAATAAGACGGGCCTTTGAAACAACTCTCCCCTGTTCAAACATTGTTTCATAGGTTGCTTCCCTTTTTATTTGGGCATTCACTTTGTTCACGCTTATATTAGCTTCGTTTATATATAGGAAGTCATCTATTGTTTTTGCATTTGATGAAGGTTTATAGGAGTACTCTCCCGCGTAGTTATTGGATGAGAATATCTTCTGGACGGAATTATTGCTATAGGAAACGAGAATGTCTTTTTGTTCAAAAAGATCTGGGAGAAGTTTGAGAAGCGCAATGTAAAATTTCTGGTCGTTTGAAATCTTCATGGTTAATTGAGTAAAGACACTGTTGAGTACATCTTTCTTTTGGGTGGAGCCAGGAAAAAAATTATCTTTGATAGTGCTTTGCAAAAAATTGGATACGTTGTCTGAGGAAACTGTCACATTATAATTCGGCAGTTTGATGGGGCCTGAGACTCTTAAAATCTCTTTAAGAACACGCAGGTCTATTGCAATAACTCCATCGGGTTGCTTTCCGCTTTCAAGATTATAGATAAATGCTGAGGTGCTTGCAGCTTCTTGATAGTTGAGAAAAAAATTACTGTCACGAAGATAGAGATGCGGTTGAATATAACGTCTCACTATGAATGGCGGTTCCACATGATTCTTGAGCTGGCCATCCAGTTCATATACATCTTGGATTGTAAGACTTTGCACCTTCCCTTTTTGAATACTTAGGTCCCCTATTGATCCTATAAATCCTCCCGTCGGCCGTAATTCTTCATCATTTTGAAACAAGAGTAAATAGTTGCGAGTGCTATCAAACCCGAGAACATATGGAATAATACTCGTGAAGCTTAGTAGCTTGGAGTAAGTGGGTTTCAACTGCTTCTTAAGCTCCACGCTCTCTGTTTCCAGAATAAGCCTCTGCCCTTCCTGATAGAGGTATGAAAGATTGGAGAGAGCACTTGTAAGTGAATGTAAATCAACCTCTTTTTTCGTGAGCAATTGAGGAGAATTACCCGCAATATTCATGAGTCTCACAGCTCTTTGCATCAAAAAGAATTTATCCTCTAAAGCTTTTTTCTTATCAAGATAATTAACACCGTCAAATAGCAGACTTGCAGTAGGCGTTACGAATGATAAAAAAGAAGAGGAGGCTTTAGCATTCTGTATAACTCGTTGGAAATCATTTTTTTGCAACGCATTAATAGAGTTTTTAAAAAAAAGGATTGAAAGCCCAAAAGTAAAAAAATTGAGAAATATAAAAAGAAATATACCCCAGAAAAAACTTAACGAAATAAAAGATATATACGATGTGTTGACCGGTATTTTTTTTCTTGATGATGAAACTTTATTTATCTTGTGATTCTCAAGAAGTGATTCTTTGTTTTCCAAAAGCGATGCGTATCCTTTCTCAAAACCCTGATAAAAATTGTCGACAAATAGACATTCAAGATGCAGAGTTTGCTTTACTATTTCCGCGACGTTTTGATGCGAAATTCCTTGTGCTGTCCGGTGGACATCAGAAAAAGAAATCTTAATTTCCAAATCGACCCGTCCGATAAGATGAGCTGTTTCAAGAACAGTTTGCGGATGCTGATAATAGAGAAGAAAGCATTTGTCATTTTTAAAATTTCCAAAAAGTAATCTTCCAATAGCAACGAGCAGATCATCTTGCATGGTTCCAAAAACCGGGAATGCTTCGTTTCCTGTGAGATGTATTTCTCTTTTTGCAATCGCGTTCTCAATAATTTTCGAAAGGTCACCAGTGTCTTCTAATTTTTTTTGACTTATTGTTTCTCCGATTATTCCAAAGAATGAATGGTGATAATCCTTGTATGGTTTTGTTTCAATTATAGTGTGTTCTAAAGACAAGGCGCTATGTAAAAATAATATCTTTGCTTTGTCGAGAATCACTTTTGAAAAGAGGGGAGCGATATGGAATTCCTTAACGTGCGAATCCACTAATACCAACGCGTAGTCGAGTGTTTCCTTAAGATTAGGCAGTAGGGCTGCGTTTTTATAGTCCAAGAAATAGACGTTGCTAGCCTTAGCGAGGAATAAAGGCTTTTTTTCAGAGATAAGGATTAATCGAAATTTATTCGCAAACTCATGAAGCAAATACTGCACCAGAGGCTCATTCTCACCTAGAATAGCAAGTAGTGGTAGCTCGCTTCCGGATTCTTCAATTTCGAGCAGTTTTGGCATATTTATATTGTAGTAGAAATAATAACTATTTGTCGAGTATTTTGAACCTATGCGGGAATCAAATTAGACTGGGTTTATGAGCAAAAAAGGAAGGAATGTTAAATTTTAAAGTCAAGCGCGTCGTTAACCAGCTTGTCAGCTTCTTTATTGAAAGCACGTGGAATCTGAGAATAGATAATTTGAGCTGGAAGTTTTGATTCAAGACCTTTTGCGGTAATAAAAAGCCCCTTCATGTCCGGGTGTTTTACCTTATATTTTCCGGACATCTGTGAGGCAATAAGCAGAGAATCAAGTTTGAAATGAAGCTTTTGAATATTTGGATAATGTTCAATGACATAGCGGAGGGCATTGATAACCGCAGAGTACTCGGCAACGTTGTTAGTAGTTATTCCAAGACGCCCCCCTTCCGAGTAAAGGAGTTTTCCAGTTTCATCAAGTATTACAAACCCATATGCGGCTTGTCCCGGGTTTCCGCGTGAACCGCCATCTCCAAATATTGTAAGACTCTGAATGTTTTTCATGTTTTGTTTTTAGTATTTTTCGACGGTCGTAATGCTAAAGCTTGTTATATCAAGCAAATCTTGTTTTCCTAAAATACCATAGCATGATAACAAAAACCAGCGCCTCACAAACGCTTGTTGTAAGGGCGGCTGCA
The DNA here is from genome assembly GCA_964409875.1 of uncultured Gammaproteobacteria bacterium. Lineage (GTDB taxonomy): Bacteria > Patescibacteriota > Microgenomatia > Levybacterales > GWA1-39-11 > JAUSNA01. The sequence goes on along the minus strand of CAYPEN010000002.1, from coordinate 193,305 downwards.
TAATAAGAATAATGAGGAATAAAGAGAATGTTTAACCCAACGTTTAGAAGGAGTGCTCCTCCATACAAAGGCACCAAAAATTTCATCCGCTTTCGTATCAGAAAATGCCATTGCAAAAGACTTGTCATAAAAAAGAATGGAAGAGAAAGTGTAAGAAGTTGCAACGGAAGAACAGACTTTGAAAAATCGGTTTTGAATATTGTAATGAAGGGTGCCCCAAAAAATGCGACAACCGTTATTGCAATTGCAACAAAAATAAAAAGAGAAGAGTATTTTTTAAAAAGCGACAAATATTTTTTTTGATCACCTGCTTCCACGAGTAGAAGCGGGTATACACTATTTGCAAGAAAAGCAGGAATAGTTAAAAGTATTTCGAAGAATTTATAAGAGATGCCATACACCCCAACGTCAAATGTGGGACGAAAAATGGCCAGCAAAAAAGTGTCGGCTTTGGAATACAGTAGATTGAATGAGAGCATTGCCCCCAATGGAAGAGATGCAATAAAGAGCTTTTTGGAGAAGGAAATAAATGTTGCAGTTTTGGTAAGTCTAATGTGATACGTTTTCCGTATGAAAATATAGAGGAGTGTTACGAGAACTCCACCGGAGAAAACATACGAGAAAAGCAAAAGATATAGGTCGTGTCGAATAACAGAGATAAGAACGAGAATAAGAAGTAGGGAGGAGGAGATAAAATTTGGAATTAATGACAAGTGATAAGAAAGCTTTTTTTGAAGTATCGCTTGTAGAGATGTTGCAAGCCCTACCGTTATGAGTGTAAGTGAGAATATATAGATACCATATTTCTCAAATTCAGTAAAACCCGTACCTGCCATTTTATTTTCTGGGAGTAAGTACGCCAAAGCAAGAATAAGTGGAATAAGAGCAATTGAGAACAAAAGACGAAACAGTACGAGATTACCAAAGTACTTTTCAAATTTGTCAAAGTATTCTCTTAGGAAAACCGAATTCATACCGAACTCGACAATAAGATAAAAAATAGAAACAAAAGCGACAATTTTTGTGTAACTTCCCAGAGTCTCGTAGCCGGAAAAATATCCAATAAGAAGGGTTGCGATAAGAGAAGGAATGCTATTTATTATGCGAAGTGTAAATTGGACAATTGTGTTGACTGAAATCTTCTTTAACTGAATGCCAGAGAAGTGTTGCATATGAAAAGTATAACAGGAAATTTTGGAAGGGTAATAATTCTCACTTCGTTGAACACAAATCGAGCTCATGATACAATTGACCTCAATGGAGAAAACATACGACCACAAAAAAGTTGAGGAACCATTGTACAAAGAGTGGGAGGAAAAAGGATATTTTAAGCCGGAAGTAAATCCGAAAGGCAAGCCTTACTCAATCATTTTGCCACCTCCTAATGCAAATGCTCCGCTGCATTTTGGTCATGCAATGTACGTTGTTGAAGATATTTTAATTCGTTACCACCGGATGAAGGGATTTAAAACACTTTGGGAGCCGGGAGCTGATCATGCAGGATTTGAAACACAATTTGTTTTCGAAAAAAAGCTAGCGTCTGAGGGAAAGAGTAGATTTGATTACGATAGGACAACTCTTTATAAGATGATTCTTGAGTTTGTCCAAGGCAACAGACCTGTGATGGAAAGCCAGCTTAAGAAGCTTGGGTTTTCTCTAGACTGGTCAAGAAAAAAAATGACCATAGATCCTGAGATCGTTACAATTGTATACACAAATTTTAAGAAATTGTACGAGGAAGGACTTGTGTATAGAGCAGAGAGACTTGTTAATTACTGTACGTTTGATGGGACTTCATTCTCGGATTTAGAGGTGGTGCATGAAGAGCGCAAAAGTCCTTTATATTATATTAAATACGGCCCGCTTATCTTGGCAACTACAAGGCCAGAAACCAAATTTGGTGATACGGCCGTAGCTGTCCACCCTGACGATAAACGGTATAGCGAATACGTGGGAAAGGAATTGGATATAGAAACAGTTTTAGGTAAAGCAAAAATTAAAGTGGTTGCAGATGAGATGGTAGACCCTGAGTTTGGTACCGGGGTCGTAAAAATTACACCAGCACATGACTTTAATGATTTTGAGGTAGCAAAGAGGCATGATTTACCTCTCAAGCAAGTGATTGGGTTTGATGGAAAAATGAATGAGCATGCAGGAAAGTTTGCCGGGCTTTATGTCAAGCAGGCTAGAAAAGCGATTGTTGAGGAAATGCTTGCAAAAGGGCTTATCGAGAAAATTGATGAAGATTACACAAATAGAGTAGGGCTTTGCTACAAGTGTAAAAACGTTTTAGAACCGCTTCCAAAGGAGCAATGGTTTGTAAAAATGGAACCACTTGCTCGTCCGGCGGTTGATGCAGTTAAAAAAGGAGACATAAAAATTCATCCAAAAAGTTTTGAGAAATTGTATTTTCAATTTTTAGAAAACATACGGGATTGGAATATTTCGCGGCAAGTTGTATGGGGAATTCAAATCCCTGCATGGAAAAATAAAAAAACAGGAGAATGGAAAATAACAGATGGAGAAATGCCGGAAGGCAAGGAGTGGGAACAGGATGGTGACACATTTGACACCTGGTTCTCTTCCTCTCAGTGGCCTTTTGCTACTCTCATGACCACAAAAGAGGCTGATTATGAAACTTTTTATCCAACGAGTGTTATGGAGACAGGGTACGATATTTTGCGGTGGTGGGTTGCAAGAATGGTCATGATGGGGTTGTATGCAACAGGGAAAGTACCATTCAAAAATGTAGTATTGCATGGGCTTGTTAATGACCCTTATGGGAAAAAGATGAGCAAATCAAAAGGGAATGTAGTCAATCCGTTAGAGCTTGTCGATCAATATGGCGCGGATGCTGTTCGCTTTGCTCTTGTATATGGTACTGCGCTTGGAAATGACCAGGCGCTTTCTTACCCAAAGTTGGAAGCTGCCCGACGCTTTACTAATAAGTTGTGGAATATGGGCCGTTTCATTATCGAGTTTAAGCCGGATGATTCACAGAAGAAACTTTCAGACAATAAAGTTGACAAGCAAATTTTAAAAAGATTGGATGAAGTAACTAAAGCCGTCGAAAAGGCATTTTCCTCTTATCGATTCAATGATATTTCTGAATTATTGTATGAATTTACCTGGCACGAATTTGCTGACAAATATATCGAGTCGACAAAGGAAAGAAGGGCTGAGGCGCAGCCGACTCTTGAGTATGTATATTCGACAATTTTAAAACTTCTACACCCAATCATGCCGTTTGTTACGGATGAAATATATCGAAAGCTTGTGGGTGTAGAAAAATCTCTTATGATTGAAAGCTGGCCGCAGGCTTAATGTTTGTTTCTGTCTCTCCCTTTTTGTTACACTAAATTATATGTTCCTTCTTTTTGATATCGGTGGCACTACAACCCGAATGGCAATTTCTCATACTGGAGACAAATTAGATGAGACAAAACTGTTTCCAACAAACCACAATTTTTCAGAAGCTATGGAGCAAATGCGCCAAGTTGGTGACGAGCTTTCAAATGGTGAAAGATACCATGTCGTAGTGGGTGGTGTAAGAGCATACGACAAGAAGACAGGAACACTTTTTCATCAACCAAATTTTCCGCTTTGGGTTGGCGAGCCATTACTTGCAAGAATGCGAGAAATGTGGGGGCAGGATGTTTTCCTAGAAAACGATGCTGCTATGGTAGGGCTTGGCGAAGCTGTGTATGGAGCGGGAAAAGGATTTGACATTGTTTCCTACATCACACTTTCAACCGGAGTGGGGGGGTGTAGAATAACTGGGGGAAAAATTGATGACACGGAATTTTCCTTCGAGCCGGGGAATATGCTCGTTTCCGGTCGAAACGGTACTCCGGTTGTTTTAGAACAAATAGTTTCAGGAAGTGCAATTGAACAATACTATGGAAAAAACCCTTTCGAACTTGACAGTGAAAATGCCTGGGAGGAAATTGCAGAACAAGTTGCAATTGGACTGAATAATGTCGTGGTTATGTGGTCACCTAACATCCTTGTACTTGGAGGCTCTGTTCCGCAAAAGATTAATTTTGATAAAGTAAATTTGTATTTAAAGAAATACTGCAAGATTTACCCTGTGCTTCCGAAAGTAGTGAAGGCATCACTTGATGAAAAAGGAGGACTATATGGTGGGCTTGCCCGGCTCAAGAAATTGCCATAGCTATTTTACCGTTACGCTATTTGCAAGGTTTCTTTGTTTATGCAAATGAGCAAAGCGAATGTCGCAAAGCCTTGCTACATTATGGCTTTGTTTCTTAGAAGCTAAACTGATCTAATAGTTCTTTATTAATAGGAAATGTTCACTTTACGGTAACAGACTTAGCTAAATTGCGGGGCTTATCAGGGTCTTCAATTCCCCTTTCAAGAGCTAAGTAATACGCAAGCAATTGCATATATAATGTCTGAGAAATAAGCGTCGCTTCTTTTAAGTCTGTGGTCTTTAAAAAGAAATCAAAGACAGTACTGTTCTTTGGTCCTACACCAATGATAAACCCTCCTCTGGCTTTAATTTCAGCTGCGTTTGAAATTATCTCTGGATATGTTTCGTCATTGGGTGCAAATACTATACATGGGGTCTTTTTTTCAATAAGTGCAATTACTCCGTGTTTTAATTCGCCACCTGCAAAACCCTCGGCATGAATAAGCGAAGTCTCTTTAAGTTTTAATGCTGCTTCAAGAGCAGCAACATAGGATATCCCTCGTCCGATGGTAAATACGTGGTTTACATTTTTAAGTTGTTTTGCAAGTTTTTTAATGATAGCAGTATTTTCTTTTGAAAGAATTCTCTTAACGTCATTTGACGTATCGGCAAGCAACTTTTCTCCCTCACTCGTTTTGCCGGCGATGGTGTAGGAAGTAAGAAGGAGTAGTCCTACCATTGATGTAAAACTTTTTGTTCCGACTACCGCTTTTTCAACACCGGCATGAAGAAGAAGGGAGTAGTCTGAAATGCGAGAAAGGGTTGAAGTAGGAACATTTACAATTGAGATAATTTTTGCTCCTTTATTTTTTGCACTTCTTACCGGTTCGACGATGTCTATAGTTTCTCCGCTTTGAGAAACAGGAATTATGAGGCTTTTTTTTGAAATGAAATGCTGAAGATATTTAAACTCCGACCCAACAGAAAAATTGACATGCTTTTTAGCAATCGTTGAGAGAAAGTACTCGCCTGTCATAGCAGCATAGGATGCGGTTCCACACCCAAGCATGAATGTTCCAAAAGCATTGTGAACATCTATCGCAATGCGTTTTATGGAGTTCTTCTCCAATGAGTATAAATTTTTAAGAATAAGTGGTTGTTCGTAAATTTCTTTTAAAAGAAAGTGTTTATAGTTCCCTTTAGAATTATGACTTGATGTTCGCTTGACATTCTCCATCTTGAAAACGAGGGTTTGTTTCGTTTTCGGATCAAAAAATCTTACGTTGTCATCCAGAACTGCCATTTGATTGTCATCAAGAATTGAGATATTAGTAACATTTTGCGGAAGGGCAGAGATGTCTGAAGTAACGTAATAAGTGGTATTGTCATATCCGACAATAAGTGGAGAACCGTTTTTGGCGGCTATTATTCTATTTTCATTGGCATTAATAACAACAAAGGCATTTAATCCATGAAGACTTTCAAATGCATCGCCAACAGCCTTAATAAAGTCCTCTTTTTTCTGGAACTCTTCGATAAGATGGACTATTGCTTCGGTGTCAGTTTCGGAAGTAAATTTATGACCCTTTTTTCGAAGCTGTCTTTTTAGTTGTTCGTAATTTTCAACGATTCCATTGTGAACAATGGCAAGTTCTTTTGTGCAGTCTAAATGGGGATGTGCATTAGTAGTGGTCACGCCTCCATGAGTAGCCCACCTTGTGTGCCCTATTCCAGCGGAAGTTTTTTTTAGAGTTGTTTGTGCATTTCCAATAGCTCCTGTGTGTTTTTCTGTTTCAACAGAATTACCACTTTTGATTGCAACTCCCCACGAATCATACCCCCTGTACTCAAGAGTTTTGAGTCCGGTAAGAATTTCAGAGGCATTGTGAGTATCCTTACTGATAAATCCGAAAATTCCACACATGCTGTTATTTTACCTTACAAGAGAAGAAATTTTTTGAAGCTCCTTAAGTTTCGTTATAACATAGAGGCCTGAAGAGCGGGTTAAGATATTCATTTCCATAATTTTTTTTATTTCAATGCTTGTTGTTTCCCGGCTCAGTCCAATTAAATTGGCAATGTCCTGTTGGGTGAGAGGAATAGGTATAACAATTCCTTTCTCTGTTTTTTTTCCAAACCTTTCTCCAAGGATGCATAATATTGAACCCACTTTTTTTAATGCATTATCAAATGCTAAATTTTCCATCCGTTGCATAAGACCATTCAGCCGCCGCACTATGCGTTGAGTTATCATAAGAAATACATCTGGATGCTGTTCTAGAAACAGCAAAAAACCTTCCCTGCTCTTTTCATATACTACACAGTCCGAGATAGCTCTAAAAGAATGCTCGTTTGGAGTTTGGTTGAATATCCAGTTATAGGAAAAAACGTCAGTCGGCTGGAATATGAAGAGTATAAATTCTCTTCCGTCGGCAGAAACACTGGAATCTTTAATATAGCCTTTTTTGAGATAATACGCCCCTCCCCTTACATCTCCTATCCGAAGTACAACATCGCCCTTTCTAAAGTAGGAGGGCTTGGCGCTTGCAAAAAACTCTTTTAAGAGTTCGTTTGAGGTAGAAATCATTATGCTGCCCTTTTCTGAAGTATACCAGGTAAGAAAAGTGTAAGCAACTTCACATTAAAAGTGTAAGAGAAATTACGGACTAGGGAATAAGATACTGATATTATTTTTTTGGATGAGATCTAAAGAATTCTTCCTTCATGATAGGCTTACAGATGTTCAAATAGCAAAGTTCAAATTGTTCGATGACGAAGAGTTGATATTTGCATGCCGTGAACATTGGCTCCCATTGACTCTTAGATTGGTAAGACAAGCAATAAGTGGGCTCGTAATAGCAATAGCTCTAAGTTTTATATTTACTATTTTTTTGAAAAGCATCCCTCTTGCAATAAACGGTTTTCTATTGATTGTTGTTCTTACCAATATTATAGCTGTAAGAGAATTAATTCATTGGTGTTACCATCTCTATATTGCAACCAATAAGCAACTTATCGAAGTACACTATAGTCCGCTTCTCTCTCATGCAATAAATTCTGTTTTACTTGATCAAATACGGTGCACTGAAATTGATGTCGAAATGTATGGAATAATTCCTGAACTTATTGGCATTGGAAATGTTGCGATAACTTTTGATAGGCCAACGCATAAGGAAGAATTCGTAATTCGCGGCATACGCTCCCCCAGGGCAATTGCAAATATGCTCTCTGCACAAATTCATCAGGCGTTACCTAACTTCCAAAAACAAATAACGCAACCCCAACAGCTATTATGGATTAAAGAATTGAAAAAAAATAAGTATCGTTTTTTGGGAGACTCAAATTATGGAAATACTTTCAACTGAAACTATCCGGAGTATTGTTTGGGGAATTAAAATACTGTTTGTTGTTTTGGCCGTACTTATCATTGTGGCCCACCTTTTTTATGCGAAAGAAACAGAGAAAATGGAGAATAAGCTTCAAATTTTTCTTCCTGTTGGTGTGCATACTGCAATAACAATTGAGCTTGTTCTGGAATTTGTTTTTCTTACGATTTCACTTATTGTTCTGCTCCTTCCTTGGTAGCCTATTGTTCTTGCGGATAATTACAAATACTACTAAAATGCAGTACATGCATAATTTTATCCGTAGAATTAGCGGTTTATCTCCACAAATAAAAGGAAACATAATTAATAGACAAGTTGCTTCTCAGCTTCGTGCGCTTCTTTTTATAGCACTTGTCATTTGTGCTGGCGTATTGCTACAAATCTTGGTGTTCCTTGATCAGAAGGCATTGCACGCGAAGAGGGAATATGAGGCAAATCTCAGGCAATTTCATTATTGGAGCGGGGTTGCATCGCAGTTTCCAAATATTCCTGACATTTTGTATAACGCATCAGTTAGCGCTTTGAATGTAGGAAAGACTACTGACGCATTGCATTATATCGACCAGGCAATCCAAATAGATCCGCTTTTTAAAGATGCTAGGGAATTAAAACACTTGATAGTGAGAGGTTAAAAAATTATTCCGTTTTGTTCTCGGAAGGCTCATCAGATGCGGCGGGTGTTTCAGCTTCCGATTCTCCTTCTGAAGGTTGCGTTTCTCCTTCAGCGCTTGCCGCTTCAGCAGCAGCTTCTTCCTCAGCTGCCAATTCTTCTGCAGCCTCAGATACAAGTTCCGCAATTCGGAAAACCATTTCGCCAGGCTCTGCCATGAGTTCAATGCCTGCAGGAATTTTCACATCGCCCAACGATATGCTGTCATCAATATTTGCGAGCTTCTCAACGTTTACTTCAATATGTTCTGGAAGATCTGCCGGTAATGCTTCAACCTCTACTTCAGAAAGTGGTTGGAGAAGAACACCGATTTTGTCACTTACTGCCTTAGGTTCGCCAACTGCTACAATCGGAATAGTTGCTTTCACTTTTTCCTTCAGATTTACCTTAAAGAAATCAGCGTGAAGGGGAATATGAGTGATTGGCTGAATGTGAACATTTTGAATAAGAACCGGATGTGTTTCTCCATCAACCGTAAGATCTACAAGTCCTGTCTCATGCACGATACTGAAAACATGTTGGAAATCTTTAAGTGGGAGCTGTAGAGACGTGCTTTTTATGCCCTTGCCGAACATATTAGCGGGAAGAATTCCTTCGCGCCGCAAATGTTTCACTTTTTTACCAAGTATTGTTCTTTTTTCTGCTGCAAGCTTTTCACGCTTCATAAGATTGTATTCTACTAGAAAATCGTGTGAAAAACAAGTCTTGTGGTTGCATTTGAAGCTAATTTGAAGTATACTATTTGTCTGTATCGCGGGGTAGTGTACGGCTGCACAGGAGGCTCATAATCTCCTAGATAAGGTTCAACTCCTTACTCCGCAACACACTTGGAATTGTCGCAAACTTTTCCTCCATTTTTGCTTTCAATTCAATCTCTTTTTCAGGTGCGACCCTCTCTGCAATAATTGGAGCTTCTTTCTTCATTTTTTCAAGAGATTTAATATACTTTGGACTGTCAAAATCGATTATTTTGTCCTTAAGTGTTAGGTGCAACCCTAATCCCAAGAATATATCACGCTTAATCTTGATATCTGGCAGAGAAAATCGTTCTCTAGCTCTGGAAACAAAATTAAAAGCCTTTTCTGTGTCGCTATTTGATTGAAGCATTTGATTGTCAGTGTCTTCAAGTTGTTTTTCAATAATCTTAAGCTCAGATTCCAAAGTTTCTTTTTGGGTTTTGTATTCTGAGTCTGATAGTAGACTACCATTTACGTTTTCTGGTGATATCTTTAGTTGTAATAAATTATTAAGTTTTATTCTGCACTTATCGTGCGCTGCCTTTAATCCTTTAAATGTTGCTTCTTCAAAATCTTTATTACTCTCATTCATTTTTTGAATTTGTTTTATGGCCCAGTCTACAAACACTGGAGAAATTTCAATTTGAGTTAGTTTTTTGTCAATTTGCCTCTCAAGTTCTGTTAGTTGTACTGCTTTTTGTAGGCATTTTGGATTCTTTTTTCTACCACATCGATAATAGATGTAATGAAGCAACTTAGGGTTTGACATGCTCTCGATTAAAGAACCACATTTAATACAGGTGTCTGGATTTTTATGTGATATAGAAAATTTAGTTTTACAGTTAGAACAAATGCACTGCTTTTTTTGTTCAGCAACAATGCTTGAACCGCAATCTCCACAACGAATTGCGCTCCCGTTGTAGGCAAAACCGTTATGCTTCACCTTGTAAGGGCTTCTACGTCCTAATTTAACTTGTATTTCACTGAATACTTCTTCATTTACCACCTTCTCATGAGCTCCTTCATACCATTTTCCGCTTCCAAGAGGGTATTCGAATTTCCCACAGTAAAATGGGTTTGTCAGTATTGAATATATCATGCTTATTGAAAGTGGTTTACCTCCCATTCTTTTATGTTGACGCGTAAGGTAATGCCAATCTTCGTGGGCAATTCGATGAATTTCAATTACAGGTGTTCCATTGTAAAACAGCGAGAATATGTTTTTGATATGTGGTAGGCGGTCGTTGTCAGAGTATATTTTACGTTCTCCACTTTCGGTTCCCTTATCATTTAGATAGCCTTGAGGAGCAACTCCAGGTCTCCATCCTTTCCTTGCTTTCCCTTCGAGCCCACGTTCTACAACAATGGATTTGTCGTCCGAGTCTTTCTTGCTAATACCAAATTCAAGTCCCAACATAAACTTATCCTCAGGCGTATTATGATAGGCACGTGAAGGAGTGCGGATTTCAACTAGTTTTCCTGCGTCCATGAGATAAAGCAAGTGACCTGTATCAACAGGGTTTCGAGATAACCTATTAGGGTGCCATGTGAGAATCGCGTTGGCTTCACCGTTTGATATCTTCTCTAACATGGAGTTGAAAGTGGGTCTTCCTGGTTCATGAGCTGTTCTAGATTCATCAAGTACGTCTACAATTTTCAGATTAAGCTTAGTTTTTAATAAATCTAAGGCATACCTCTGCTCAGGAAGGGATGCCGCTTGTCGTTCGCGATTGTCCTCAGAGCTTTTACGTATATAACCAAAGTATTTTATATTTTTTTGTTCGTTCATAGCCTCAAGATAGCTTCATCGTAGGACTTCCTTACTCTACTTGTCAACCCTTTTTGACTTTGGTAGGGCATCCGCATATATAGCTCTCATAAAACGTATAAATCTGTTTCCAAGCTCCGTAGCCTCTTGTTTATTGAGTTTAATTCCATACTCCTTGTAATAGAGCTGAGTAAACTCATCGATAGCTTTATTATCTAGATGGTGTAATCCGTCAATCTTCATAGTCAAAAGCTTCAAAAGCCCAATCCAAGTCTTCTTTGTTATAAAAATCACCATCGTTGTAGAAAGTGCTGAGTTTTCCATGAGTATCATTCTTCTTGCCATAAGACACTCTGAAGTAGGTTTTAATTGCCTTGTTTGTCCAGTTTATTGAGCGTAAACGTGTGAGAATTAAGCGTTTTGAGTGAGTACGCACTACCATACCAACTTCATCATTTTCGTAGACTTTAAGGGTGTAGTTTTTAAGCTTTTTCATGCTTCTCCCTTCTTTTTTTCTGAAAAATCATTCTTTGCTTCCTATGTTTTATTTCGGATGTGAAGTATTTCGCTGGGTCTCTGAAAGTTATCCATTTCCCTTGATGAAGTTTGAGCATGAGTTTTATTACTCGATTTATGGGATTAGGTGGCCAATGCTGGGCAACGTAAAGCCACCAGCCTGGTTCAGTATCAGAGTTTTCAAAAAGCTGTGAAAGTAAATCTGACACTATTTCTGGTGGTGTACTGGCACGACACTCTTTTAATGCATTAATAGCTTCTATTTTTCTTTGGGTTAACTCTCTATTTACTTTTAATCTACGAGTATCATTTCCACCTTCTAAGACAAAGTCATCACCCTTTGTATATGAATCTTTGTAATTGTAAGATTCTGCAAGACTTTGGTTTATTTCAATTTGTTCCTGTTTTGTTAAATAATCATGGTTCATAATGTTTTTCCTTCATCTTCATCTTCATCTCAAAAATTAAGTCTCTGTAGCTTTCAAGCGCATCCAACAAACTCTTTCCTTGAACAGGTGGTGCTTGCTTACTGATAAACAGATTTAAGAGGGTTTTACATCTGAGAGAAGGAGAGAAGCGAAAGAATACAGTGGAATCTTGGATTCTTGTTCCTAAAAACTTAACGTCAGGTTGGATAAACAGATATGGAGTAAATTGTTTATCCTTTGTTTCGAATATGTCTAATTCATCATTCATAAAGCCATAAAAAAAGACCGCGAGCTTTCGCTCACAGTCTCTGAACTTTTGGATAAGTCCTCAGCTCCAATGGATAGGCGCCGAGACGTGCTTACAAGTATATTTTAAATCTTATCGATTTAAAGTCAATTAGACATTTGTGTCAATACTATATATAAACTATATCAGTTTTTAAGGAAAAACTTAAAAAAAGCGCGTTTATGAATGGTATTTTATATAGAAAATATACATTCGACGGTTAAATATTCCCCTCCAATTAGAATCTATTATGCAAGTGCTTTAGCATAGACGTAATGAGTTTTTGGCCACATAATGGTTTTTCAAAAGTTCAGTCTAAAAAAATAGGAAAAATTACAAATGAAAACCCTTACTCAAGCTTACTTATCTTTCCCATGAGAAACCGCATTGCTTGCAAACGAACAAGGTTTTTGGACGCCCTGCTAAAAGACCTAAAGGCCCTAAAGCTAAAAGTGCAAAACCAGGTATCGCACTTTCTGCCCAGCCTGGTTTCATTTTATTTATTTTTTTATTGCTGCAGCGAGGACACTTTAAAGTTCTGATTCCGAGACTCCACTTCAGAATACTAAAGGGGATGGTGACAGGCGCAAGGGTGATTTTAGAAGTTAGTTTTATTGCTTCAAATGTAATATTCGAGGATTTTTTCTTGTAGTTATCTGTTATAGGGATAGATGTTCCACAGTTCGAACAAAATCTGCTTTCTGCACTTAGTTCCTTACCGCAATTATTGCAAAACATCATTCATTATTTGGCATGTATGCCAAAGACATTTTATAGGAAATTTGGCATAAACACAATATATGACAATCTCAGATGAGGCTGTAAAAAGGGAGTTTGGCAATAAGGTTCGTGAATTAAGAAATAAAAATAAACTGTCGCAAGAAGACCTTGCAGGAGATATTGGAATGGATTTAACTACAGTTAATGAGATTGAGATGGGTCACCGAGACCCTAAATTGTCAACTATATATAAAATTTCTGTTGCACTAGGCGTGAACATTGGTGATTTAATTGAATAATTATAGATTATTCTCCTTTAAGAAAACCTCAGGGGATGTAAATACGGATAGGAATAGGGGTGTGCCTGCAAAAGAGAGGGGTGAAACTGGTCCCAATGACATAAACGCATACTCGCGTAGATTGTTATCGAATGCGCTATGTGGGTCTCTAAAAGATTGATACAATTTTAGTGCAGCAGGGTCGCCACCAGCAAGCTCTCTTAAAGACTGGAATTCTGTACCCATAGACAAACCAAATCCAAAAAAGTTGATTCTTAATTGTTCAATTATGTCCTTATCTAAACTAGATAGTGTTTGGCTGATAAACAACCAGCCCAATCCATATTTTCTTGTTGTTCTTACCGCATCTACAAGGGTAGAGCGTATTTTTTCTTTTTTCTCATTTTCTAAACTTCCTCTTGGAGCAAGTCTATGGGCTTCATCAATTACAACAAGAGTATTTAAGCTTTTATCATCTCTGTACGCGTATTCTGCTGCTTGTACTAAGTCGCTCAGAAAGTTATCAATGATAAGTGGTTTTATTTTTTCGTCCCATACATAAGGTGAAATGTCAGATGGTTTTTGAGAAAGGTCAATCGAGACAAGTTTTCTCGTGCTAGTACCTCCTTTTATTGCCTCGTTTACAATGTCTTTTGGATTTTTCTTGCCTCCACTATTATCAAAAAGCTTACCTACTTTTGTCCAAATATTAACTAACCTATTATCTGTATTATTCTTTATAGCTTCAAGGCATTCTGCAATGTATTCTTTCACTCTATTTGCACCATCTGATTGCTTTCCAGCGTATACACGATGAATATTTGCATCTAAATGTTCCAATACTTTTGCTAATGCATTATTATCGAGCTGAGATAGCTTTAAAGCTGAATTGCTTCTACAAAAATCTTCTATGTCTTCAGCAACTATTTTTTGATAATCTGAGGATTTAATTCCGAGCTCAAAGAAAAAGTTAAATTCTATTAAAAATTGAGCAAAAAGCGACCACCTACTGAGAGCAATGTTGTTAAGGTCATATACTACATATTCTCTTTCCATTTTTTCTAATGTCTCTTTGCATAGAATTGTTTTCATTGTGTCTGAGGTCACACCATCTTTAAGTCCTTTTGAAAATTCACCCTGAGGGTCTAGAATGAATATTCCCATTTGCTTATGTCTTGCGTATCCCATTATTGTCATCTTTGCCAAAACAGACTTACCAGAGCCAGTTTTCCCAAATATACCAAGATGATAGGCTTCTCCTGCGCCACCTTTTCCAGAATCAAAATGCTTAAACCACATAGGTAGCTTTGGTTTAGAGCCATACACATTCCCTAAATAAAAGATTTCGTCTTTATATGCAGAAAGAATGGTGTTTAGTATGTCGTCAGACACGATATTTATTGGAGTTCCTGTTGCGGGAATTGTACCTAAAATGCTTGGTTCAAAAATACTATCTCCCGCCGATTGAAAAACTGCGCTAATTGTCATCTGTCCAATATGGGTATCCTGGCGTTCGCTTACAGGGTTAATGCTCCCTTTTTGTCTTATAAGGCTTCTTATTGTTGGGTCTTGGTGCCAAATGTTATGAAGCTCAACTTCAGTAATTTGACCCATTGCATAATTCTTGCTACCTTCTTGTGTGTATGAAAATAAACCAAGTTCTCCTACAAGTTTTTTGTTTACAGCACTTCCTAAAATATCCAGCGTAAGCTTACTTGTAGAGGAGGGTGAGCCTATAACTCCAATTCGCTCAGCATCCTTAAGGACTTCTTCTATATTTTTTTTATCATCTTTCATAATTCATCTTTATTTTTTGTATTATACATCTATTTTGAACGTTCTGTCCTATATCCATGCATAGTAAAAAACACTTCACCAATATCGCCATCATAATCTTCTGCCATCTGTCGAGTAACCACCTGTCTAAATGCTGGTAGACCAGTGCCTAAGGACTTAACCATTCTATCTGCTATATACAAAGGATAAGGTTCAATTATTCCTGCAGTAGCACATTGAAATTTAACAGCTTGCAGAACCATGCCAAGCTGATACTCATTGGCTGCAGTGTGAGAGTTTAACTCTATTCTAAGAGCAGGAGTCCACACATGAGGTCTATAATAAATAACTCGCAACCCGCCCAGAGAGTCCTTAATGCTTTGTATATCTTTCTCGCACGGCTTGTAAGTTAAATGCCATGGTTGAGATGGTTTTTGGAAAGGGAGTGGAGTCGTTAATTCACCGGGTGCTAACAGTAGAGTTAACAAGGCTCTATCATCATAGGACTGGTCCCATTTCATACTTCGCCCAATCTCTCTGTTTGTGGTATATTTTGGCATCCCTACCCAGAGCTTATCAGTTCGAGAATTGCCTAAAACTTTACGATATGAAGCTAAGGATTCAGGTAAAACCTCAAAAAGTTTTTTAGAGATAGAAAGTTCTCTATTATCATCTGATTCTTCAGCTTTATTAATTGCTTGATTGAAAAAAATTAACGGCGTAGTTAAAGAACCGTCTATGAATACAACATCGTGAGGTGCTTTTTCCGCAAGCTGTTGTTCCATTCCTATCATTATTGCCCGTAAGATTGTGTTAGTGTCGGGATTGTGTTTTTCTTCCTGTATGATTACCTGGTGATGAGGGCCCTCCCAAAATCTTGTTTCAGACGGTGGGGTTATTCCTTCAAGAGCGACGGCGGCTGCTGCCAGCAAATCTACTGATAAAAGCTCCTCCTTTGCATAGGCGCCATCAATTCCACAAGTCGTAGGCGGTACAGATACGCTATAGTCAGCCTCTCTTTTTAGAATATTTCCCTTTTCCAAGTCTTCTCTGAATTTTTTCTTCTGATTTTGAATATTACTAAATGAAGAATACAATGCATTGCCTACTTCCTGACTTTTACCAAGAAGTTCTTCTACTAATGCTTGAGGTAAATCCCCGAATGTATCATTATTTGAGGAATCGTTCATCCTTTACAATGTAGGACTTAACGCCCTATATTGCTCTAGATTATACATAATTTCACTTAAAAAGTCCTTGCTAACATACGTTTTATATGCAGGATTTCTTTCAGCTCGTGGAAACGCCCATCTATTTTTCCAGAATTCAGTTAAATCTTCTTCGCTTCTTTTTGCCCATAGAGGCCTTTTGTCTTGTTGTATTACGTTATCTAAATTTCTTACCATGGGGAATAAATAAACTGCTCTCTTAATGCCATGAGTTGCTCCGTTTGCAAATCCTAAAAGCTGAAGTGCTTGGTCAATAATTCTAAGCTTGCGAGACGGTCCATTGCCATAGCCTCTTCCTACAGGATAGCCTCTCTTTTGCATATACTTTACCAGGTCTTCAAACAATGCGTTTGGAATGTGAAAAGTTCCACTTCCTTGAGTAAATCCAATAAACTTTGCAATTACCTCTTGGTTAAATTTTAAGCGTTGATAAACACTACTTTTCCCATATGCTCCTGTTGTGGTAATAAACAGCAACCTTGATGGTAGTTCTCTATTTTTTAACAATGTGGCCTTGTTTTTATACTTTTTATTAAAGGCTTTTCTGACTGTGTCTGATGTCATAAGGAGTGAAACAAGCTTGCCTCCGAGAATGTCGTTATAAGGGGGTAGTGCTCCAATTCTTTGTGCACTTAAAGATTGATTGACCCAATAATCTCTTGTTTCATATGGAATATTTAGAAATTTATCCCTAACACTCCAACTAAGTATTGGGCTTTGTAAGCCGATGAGACCAATAGGCGCATTGTGGTATTTATCCCATACAACAAATCTCATTTGTCTGCCGTAAGCTTTCTCATAAGGTAGGCTCCACCAGGTTAAGTTCCACCACTTAAATAAATCTTCCCATTCAGTTTCTGCTTCAACTTCAATCAATTTAGGCTCAATTTTTTCAATATTTAAATCTTTCCCATCAAGAAAATACTTTTGAGCTATTCTGCTACCTTTTAGAATAAAATTCTCTTTTGCTAACAGGCGTTCTGTTCTTGCTATATAATGCGCCTGTCTCCAAGATTCTCTATCGCTTGAAGGAAGAATAAAACTACCATTCGTGCTTAAAGTATAGCCTTGCTGTTTTAAAATGTCCTCAATATTCTGCTTGAGTATTGCTACAGTTGGCATGTTCTCAGTATAGGACTTTTTTAAATGCAATTAAAGAAGAATAATTAAGCTAAATTTGGTATAATGACTGAATCGTTACGGGTTAGAAAGTATGTTCGTATTTCTTCTAGGCCCCGCAACACGAATGAAATGGGTGTTGCGTGAGCAAGCCCTGCTTACTCCGCACCAAATTTTAAAAAAATAGATTCCACCATCGTTCCCAGTTAGAGGCTGTATCGTTATTCGTTTTTTGTGGAGCTGGAGACGGGGGAGGAGCAAGTACTATGTGCTCTCCCGGTTTTACCATTCCTAATTTTTCTCTTGCCTGGCTTTCAATAAATTCAGGCGTATTAACAACATGGAGTTGTTGTTGGAGTAGCTGTTTCTTTCTTTTTGCTTCCTCTTCCTGGTCTTTAAGAGTTGTTACTATATGGCTATTTTGTCTTAAGGTAATAATTGAGGTTGCGATATTTTTAATTACCCATAGCAAAATGAGTACAATTCCTAGGAGTAAGATTGATTTTGTGTTGACAAAGCGCATGTTTACTGATATTATAGGCTCAAATTAATTTAGAGATAAGGCATGCTTACCTCATTAATTAAAAATTTATGGCAAATGAGTTACGTCTTAGGGACGCACATGGAAAGTTCCAGGACTTTTTAAAATCTAAAAATAGAGCGTCCGCGACAATATTAGCATATGGCAAGGATGTCGAGCAATTAATTGAATTTCTTGAAGCGCTTCAGAAAAACAACATCCATGAAGTGAACGGAACGGATATTCAAGCGTTCTTAACAAAGTTAAAAGACGAAGGCTATACCCCCAAATCTTTATCTCGAAAACTTAACTCAACTCGGACATTCTATCGTTATTTAAAAGTAAATGAATATGTAACGGACGACCCGTCGTTGCTTGTTGAGCATCCAAAATATGAGCTTAATCCTCCTCGAATGCTGTCGCCTCTTGAATACCGTGCGTTAAGAGATGCAGCATCTGTCGATTCCAGAATCTATGCGATTATTGAAGTTCTTCTACAAACTGGTATTCGCATCGGAGAACTTGCCAACCTTCGCGTAGAAGATGTTTCTGAAAATTCGCTTCATATAAGGCCATATGAAGGGCATGAATCACGCGAGGTCCCTCTGAATAGACGTGCAAAGGAAGCGTTAAAGCGATATATGGAAACCCGTGCAAATACGGAGGACACCCATGTGTTTGTAACAAAGACCGGTAGGCCATTTCTTGTAAGAAACATTCGAGATGCTGTCGAAAGATATTTTAAAAAAGCAGGAATTGAAAATGTAAAGATAAATGATTTGAGGCATACATTTGTAGCACATCACCTTAAGCAGGGAGTATCTTTAGTTTTTCTCTCCAAAGTACTGGGACACAAACGACTTTCATCAACCGAACGCTATCTGCAATACGTAAAAGAACACAAAAACGGAGAAAGTACTTCACTTCTTGAGCTTTAAATTCTTCAGTTCAGCTTGATTTTTACCCTCAATATATGCCATAGTGTATCTATGGAGCATCATCCTGCCAGACACACTTATCCCGATGTTAAAACACTCATTTCTTGGTCGGCTCCAGGAAGACCGTTTCGGAAAAAAGGGAAAGAATTCTATTTTACGGGACTTCTTATCGTATTTCTTATAGAGGTAATTCTTTTTATTTTTTCAGAGTACCTTTTAATGTTTGTTGTAGGCACGCTCTATTTCTTCTCAATTGCGCTTGCGGTAGTCCCACCTCAAAATTTTCATTACCGAATAAGCACACAGGGGATCAAAGTTGAAGACCATTTTTTTATCTGGGACGAGTTGTATGATTTTTATTTCAAGAAAATAGACGGAGTGGATGTTTTAATTGTTAGGGCAAAAAGCATGTTTCCTGGAGAGTTGCGTATCTCGTTGGGTGATGTCCCAGTCGATCACATCAGACGTGTGTTGATAGGATACATCCCATTTCGTGAAGTAGTCAAACCAACCTTTATGGAAAAAAGCGGTGAATGGTTGGCTCGTAACTTTCCTCTCGAGCGTTAAGCGGAGCTTGGCTTTTTCAAATGGTAGGTTTTTTGCCTCAAAGTTGATATAATCACTGGGTTCGTTGATTTATCGTGCGCCCATAGCTTAATGGATAGAGCACAGGATTGCGGATCCTGAGGTTGGTGGTTCGACCCCACTTGGGCGCGCACACACAGGTTCGGAGGAGGGTTCACATGTAATTCTTTTTAAGAATATTCTGCAATCCACCCCCACGTTTGTTCCGGAGGGTTCGCATAGTGGCCAATTGCGCGGGACTCGAAATCCCGAGGGAGCAATCCCTACACAGGTTCAAATCCTGTACCCTCCGCATGAATCTGCAAGTAAATCTTGCGGTTGCATGAAAGATAGGCACCCGTAGCTCAATGGATAGAGTACAAGATTCCGGATCTTGCGGTTGGTGGTTCGACCCCACTCGGGTGCGCCACAAAAAAGTATGAAATTTGAATTTTCTGCCGGGGGAGTTGTCTTTAGAAAATCCCAAAAGGGAATTGAAATATTGCTGTGTCAACATTCCTACCACCATGGATGGGGTTTTCCAAAGGGACTTATTGGAGACAAAATTCACGGTGAAAAAAAAGAGGAAACGGCGCTTCGCGAGGTAGAGGAGGAAACGGGTGCCGTAGGGGAAATTTTGGAAGCATTGGAGCCTATCACGTATTGGTACAATTTTGAGGGCGCAAAAGTGAAAAAAACCGTATATTATTTTGTAATGAAATACAAAAGTGGGGATATAACTAAGCACGATTTTGAAATGGAAGATGTCCAATGGATTGAGGTAGAGAAAGTTTTAGAGAAGCTGACATTTAAAAGTGATAAGACGGTTTTTGAGAAAGCTTTGCCAATTATTCAATCCCTGGTAAAATAGCTAGACGTAATTTGGAGGAGTCGGATGAAAATCTTGCAAACAAGATTGTTCTCCAGCACCTCCTCGCTTTGCTCGGAGGAGTCGGATAGTGGTCCATTCCACATGCTTGGAAAGTATGCGTGCGCAAGCACTCGCGGGTTCGAATCCCGCCTCCTCCGCCATAATTTTTTTGCCTCAAAGTGAGTCCGACATTTTGAATTTATGAGTTCAAAATGGTACAATAAACACCATTGAAATTCATGGCTGGAGAGCTCGGCTGGTTCGAGCACAGCATTCGGAGCTCATTAACAATTTGCAGTAAGTAGACGGCTGGAGAGCTCGGCTGGTTCGAGCACAGCATTCATAACGCTGAGGTCGTGGGTTCGAACCCCACTCCAGCTACAAAATCTGCAAATTGTTAATGTAACGCAAAAGTCGTGGGTTCGAACCCCACTCCAGCTACTAAATTTAGTAGTATGACATTTCATGAATAGGCAAATCTTACCCACACTCTGTTAATGAATAATAATCCCATTGGAGTTTTTGATTCGGGAGTCGGCGGACTTTCCGTTTTGTCAGAAATTCACCGCATTTTGCCTCATGAAACCACCATATATGTTGCCGATCAGGCATTTATGCCGTACGGTTCTAAAACAAAAGAAGAATTGACTCAAAGAGCGGAAAAAATCATTAAGTTTTTTACGAATAAAAACATTAAAGCGGTTGTTATTGCCTGCAATACTGCAACGGTAATGACAATTGAGGAAATGAGGAGAGAATTCGACTTTCCGATTCTTGGAGTTGTGCCGGTAATAAAAACTGTTTCTGAGGCCACGAAGACAGGTATAGTTGCTGTTTTTGCCACTCCTGCTACCTCAAAAAGTGAATATTTGAACGAGTTAATTAGAAAGTTTGCAAGCGATAGAACAGTGTTTACAATTGGCGAGACACACCTTGAAGATCTCGTTGAAAAAGGGGAAACCGATTCGGAAGAGGTCATGGATATTCTGAATGATGAGCTAAGACCTCTACTCACAAAAAATGTCGATGCAATTGCGCTTGGGTGTACCCATTATCCGTTCATAAAAAGCCAGATTCAGTCGATAGTAGGGAAAGAAGTTCTTATTGCCGATTCGGGGGGTGCGGTGGCAAGAAGGCTTAAGCAAGTTTTGGAAAACGAGCGCTTGCTTTCAACGCAAAAGCAAAATGATATGTTTTTTACAACCGGGGACAAGATAAATTTTGAAACGGTCGCAAAAAAACTTTTGGATGATACAATTGAGGCAGAGCACATCTCTTTATGATGGAGAAATTTAAGGACAAAAAAGTAGCAGTTGTTGGATTTGGTATTGAGGGCCAAAGTGTATGCGATTTTTTACCCGAATCAGAAATCACGGTTTTTGATGAAAAAGGAGAGGAAAACTTTGACTCCCAGCTTTTAGAAACACATAGAAAGAATGGTGTTGAATTTGTGTTTGGGAGCATAAAAACCATTCACGGATTTGATATCATATTTCGTTCACCGGGAATTCACCCAAATACCCCATATCTTGTTGAAGCCTCCAAAAATGGAGCGGAAATAACTTCTGCCACAAAAGTTTTTTTTGATCTTTGTCCCAGTGAGATCACCGGAGTAACAGGCACAAAAGGGAAAGGAACAACCTCAACACTTATTTATGAAATGCTCAAGAAAGAGGGTTTTGATGCGTATTTAGGAGGAAATATTGGAGTACCACCGCTTTCATTTCTTTCAAAATTGAACGCCAACTCAAAAGTGGTCTTGGAACTGTCCTCGTTTCAGTTGATAGACCTACATAAAAGTCCACACGTTGGAGTTATGCTTATGACAACCTCCGAGCACTTGGATTATCACGCCGATGTATATGAATACGTTGAGGCAAAAAGGAATATTTTTCGGTACCAAAATGCGAATGATTTTGCTGTTGTTAACAAAGATTACCCTGCAAGCAATGAGTCAGACGTAGTATCGAATGGAAAAGTATATAAGGTGAGTAGTGAGCAAGATGTTTTACAAGGGTGTTTTGTGAGGGACGGGAAGGTATTTCTTAAAATGCATGATGTGGAGGAAGTGATTTTAGATGCAAAAGAAATTGCACTTCCTGGGAAGCACAATTTGGAAAATGTATGCGCCGCAACAATTGCTGCGCTTTGCAGTGGGGCGACGATGAAGTCGGTTATTCCTATTTTGAAGTCATTTAAGGGACTTGAGCATAGAATTGAGAAAGTTGCGACTGTTCGCGGTGTTTCGTATTATGACGATTCTTTTTCAACAACTCCAGAAACCGCAATTGCTGCAATTGAGGCTTTCGAAGAACCAAAAATTCTCATTCTTGGGGGTTCTTCAAAAAACAGCGACTTTTCAGACCTAGGGCAAATCATCTCAGATACACCTTCAATAAAGGCCATTATCGGAATCGGGGTAGAGTGGAGGAAAATTAAAGAAAAACTGGTGGGCTCAAAGATTACATTCCCTATTTATGAAGATTGCAAGAATATGGCAGAAGTGGTCAAAAAAGCTTCAGAAATAGGGGAAATTGGGGATGTGGTGCTTCTTTCTCCCGCGTGTGCCTCTTTTGATATGTTCACCTCATACAAAGATAGAGGAGAACAGTTCAAGAAAGAAGTTTCCGCACTTTCATCCTAATTCATCATTTGCCTCAAAATTTGGTACAATAGGAAGTATGAAGAGAGTTTTATCAGGTATAAGAGCTACGGGAAGGCTCCATTTAGGCAACTATTTAGGGGCGGTGAAGGGTATGCTTGAATTGCAAGATAACCCCGAGTATGAAACGCTTTACATGGTTGCAGACGTTCATACAATAACAACTCCGTATGATATCGAGGAGCTTCGAAAAAACAGACGGGAAGTAATTTTGGACTACTTAGCAGCAGGTCTTGACCCTCAAAAATCGGTAATATTTCAGCAATCCGAAGTGCCCCAGCATTTAGAATTGGCGTTTTACTTCTCTTCAGTTGTAACCATTGCCAAAATGCAGCATCTGCCAACGTTTAAGGAGAAAGTAAAGCAATACCCCGAACATGCAACACTTGCGCTTCTCAATTATCCGGCCCTTATGGCAGCAGACATTTTGGTATATAAGGCAAGTCTTGTGCCGGTTGGAATAGACCAGGAGCCTCATTTAGAAGTTTCAAGAGAAATTGCCAGGCGTTTCAATCAAGATTATGGAACCGATTTTCCCGAGCCAAAACGTTTTGCAACAAATGGCGAATATGTGCCTTCTTTGACGGGGGAAGGAAAAATGAGTAAGTCCGTTGAGGGTAGTTATATAAATCTAACTGATGATTTAGAGATGATAAAGTCAAAAATCGCAAAGATTCCAACCGACAGCGGACAAGGAAACGAAATTACCGGCGGTGTAAAAAGCCTTTTTGAATTCGTTGAATTATTTGAAGGGAAAGAGAAAAGAGAGAATTTAGAAACTCAGTATAGAAATGAAGGTGTCCGTTATGGAGATATTAAAAACTCACTTTCTGAGGCTATATTTGCCGAGCTTCGTCCTATTCAGGAAAAAAGGCAGGAGCTTGAGAATAATCCAGAATATGTAAATAAAGTTATTTCGGAAGGTGCCGAAAAAGCACAAAATTTAGCTCAAGAAACAATTGATGAAGTCCGCGAAAAAATGGGATTGAAGTAATTTCCCGCCTCTTTTATGAAGCAAGCGCATGTTTATATCTCAGGATTTGTTCAGGGTGTCGGGTTTCGCGCGTATGTCCGGTCGAAAGCACGAAAATTAGGCGTCACGGGGTGGGTGAGGAATCTGTCAGATGACAGAGTGGAGGCTGTTTTGCAAGGGGAGAAGGAGAATATTGAGAAAGTGTTATTCTATTGCAGACGCGGACCTTTTTTTGCAAACGTTACAAATATTGTAGTTGATTGGGAGGAAGCATCAGAACAGTTTTTGGAGTTCACAAAGAGGCAAACGGTATGACAAATTTTGTAGTATTGCTCATTTCTCTGTATCAAAAGATTATTTCTCAATTTTTAGATATGATTTTTGGAAAGGGGAATACGTGCCGATACGCTCCCACCTGTTCCATCTATATGCAAGATGCTATTAAAAAACACGGTGTTTTTAAAGGACTTCTTATGGGATTTCAAAGAATTGGCAGGTGCAATCCGTACGCCAAAGGTGGTTACGATCCTGTAAAGTAAAAGGTTAGCAATCACGCTCAAGGTGTGATATAATTTCCCATGTTAAGGAGTATCCCCATTCTCCTCAGGCAGGTATCATGAAAATTAAACGACAAGGTAAGAAAAATGGTTTTCGTATTGGCTGGAAAGACATTCTTCTGTATGGATTCCTTTTTCTCTTTCTGGTATTCCTCACCATAGGGTTAGGCGACTTTTCATATGGTACTCCCGAACAAAACATATCACTTTCCCAAGCCGTAAATGATGTAAAGGCAGGCAAAGTAAGTGAAATTATTGTTTCAGACAGTAAGATGGATATTGCCTATAAAGATGGCAAGAAAGCAGCAACAAAAAAGGAACCGGGAACATCTCTTTATAGTGTCTTGAAGGACTCCAATGTTGACCCGACGAAAGTAAAAATCACCGTCAAAGATTCATCGGCTCTTAATACTTGGATTGGAATTTTAGCCAATTTCTTGCCCGTTCTTCTTATCATAGGATTCTTTTACTTTGTCTTCAGGCAAGCACGAGGAGCACAAGAGAATATCTTTTCTTTTGGCTCCAATAAGGCAAAAGCATTCAATAAAGCGTTTCCAAAAGTGACATTTAACGATGTTGCGGGAGTAGATGAAGCAAAGCAGGAGCTTTCGGAAGTCGTAGACTTCTTAAGAAATCCTCAAAAATATCACGCTATGGGTGCAAGAACACCAAAAGGTGTGTTGCTCGTAGGGCCTGCAGGTACAGGAAAGACGCTTTTGGCCCGAGCTGTCGCCGGTGAGGCAAAAGTCGCATTTTTCTCAATTGCGGGAAGCGAATTTATGGAAATGTTGGTTGGAGTCGGAGCAGCACGCGTTAGGGATTTATTTATGAACGCAAAAAAAGCTCAGCCTGCAATTATTTTCATCGATGAAATTGATGCGATTGGAAGGCAGAGAGGAGTTGGCATGATGGGGGGGCATGATGAGCGCGAGCAGACATTAAACCAAATCCTCGTTGAAATGGACGGGTTTACCCCAACAGAGCAACTAGTCGTAATTGCAGCCACCAACAGACCGGACATTCTGGATGCAGCACTTGTGAGGCCCGGCAGATTTGATAGACGGGTTATGATTTCTTATCCCGATATTGAGGGACGAAAAGCAATTCTGGCAATCCATGCCAAAGGAAAGCCTTTTGCAAAAAGCGTGTCATGGGAGTCGGTTGCCAAAAGAACGGTCGGGTTTTCCGGAGCAGATTTGGAGAATATGCTCAACGAGGCGGCGATTTTAGCGGCTCGCGGGGATAAAAAGACAATTGATATGGCTGACCTCGAAGAGGCAGCAACAAAGGTGAAGATGGGCCCTGAGAAGAAGAGGCTGCAATCGGAGGACGATAAAAAGATTACTGCGTATCACGAATCAGGGCATGCAATAGTAAGTTACGCAATGCCCCATGCCGACCCCGTGCATAGAATTTCAATTGTAGGGCGTGGAATGTCTTTGGGACATACCCTTATTCCACCTCAATTTGATAGGGTTCATGAGACAAAAACCAGGCTTTTGGAGCAAATTGCAACCATGCTGGGAGGAAGAGTTGCTGAGGAGCTAATGTTTGTCGATGTGACAACCGGGGCTGCAAATGACATAGAAAAGGCAAGTGAAGTTGCAAGGACGATGGTTATTGAGTATGGAATGAGTAGGCTTGGGCCAATTAACCTTGTCCCCGGCGAAAATCCTATGTTTGGCGGAGAAGGAAAACAAATTTCCGAGTCGATGCAGGCAGCAATTGATAAAGAAGTGTCCTACATCATCGAAGAAGCGCATAAGAGAGCAGTTGAAGCCCTCAGGCAGAACAGAAAGAAGCTTGACGAAGTAGCGGCGGTACTCGTGAAAAAAGAAACTCTCGAAGGAGAAGAATTTGAGAAGATAATGAAAGGTACAAAAACGGTAGAAAAAAAGACTCCCTTACTAAAAAAAGCAGCATAACTTGTTACCCCTCAATGTTCAACAGGCTGAAAACCTGTATAATGTAAATACAAAGACGAAGAGTATTACTATTTGCAAGCACATATAATAACATCATGAAAGATCCAATCTATTTACACGTCAGAACGCCAAAGGACGATGAAACGAGTATCGAGTCAGCAACTCAAATTTTCTCGGCTCTTCTCCCAAGTTATGTGGGTTTATTTAAAAGGCTTTATCACACACCGCCTTGTGTGTCGTTTGAGATTTATCTTTTGAAACAGAAAATTTACTTTTATATTGTTGTCCCAAAAGCTATGGAAACTTTCATTACAAGTCTTATGGTTTCCTCATATCCTCGCTGTGCAATTTCCCCTACAACAGACCCGATGGAATTAATCTTGTCAGCAAAACACAAAGAGGTAGGTGAATTGAAGCTCAATTCATCCTATCATTATCCATTAAAGACATATAAAGAATTCAGCAACGTAGACCCTATTGCGTCCCTTATCGGGTTTCTTGCAAAACAGCAGGAAGGGGTTGATATTGGTATCCAGATCTTAGTTACTCCCGCATCCTTTCCTTGGCAATCGCATGCTATTGCCGCAACCCAGCCAAAAGTAAATTCTGACGGAACAACTTCAAAAGACGGGGTAGTATCAGCAAGTGCGGTTTCAGAAAAGACGGAATTTCAAGGAGGAAAAACACTTATCAGGCTTATTGCCTCAGCAAACAGTGGTTCTCCCTTGCCATATCTTCAAAATGTAGCAGGTACATTTGGAAGTTTTTCTAGTGGGGAAGGAAACCAACTGAAATTCAAGCGTCCGATTCTCAACAAGGCGCGGCTTTTAAAAAGGATACATACCCGCTCTACAACGCTTCTTGAGCGGAGGCATCAAATTTTAAATGCACAGGAACTTGCGACCATGTGGCATCCTGCGGGAAAGCTTTTGTCCGGTATAAAAAACATTTCATGGGGTAAAACATTAGCAGGTGAACCTCCCGAAAATATTCCTGCTGCCAACAACATGACTGAAGAGGAAAAGCAAAACGTCAATTTCTTTGCGGCAACGGAATTTAAAAACCAAAATACGATTTTTGGCATAAAGGATATTGATAGACGAAAGCATGTGTACATTATGGGAAAAACCGGTGCGGGAAAATCAACCCTCATTGCCAATATGGCAATTGATGATATAAGAAAAGGCCGGGGAATCGGAATTATTGACCCCCATGGTGATTTATGTGAAACGGTTTTGGACTATATTCCCAAAAGAAGACTTAATGACGTTGTGTATCTTGAGCCTTTCGATACGGAACGGACTTTCTCACTAAATGTTTTGGAGATTAAAAACAAACAGCACAAAGATCTTATCGCATCAGGTATCGTCTCAATCTTCTCAAAAATTTATGCCGATTCCTGGGGTCCAAGGCTTGAGTATATCCTAAGAAACACCATTTTTACCCTTCTTGAAATACCCAATTCAACACTTATTGATGCATTAAGAATTCTTTCAGACAAAGCGTATCGTGACAAAGTCGTTCCAAATATCCAAGACCCTGTTATCCGCGCGTTCTGGGAACAGGAGTTTGATAAGATGACAGACAAGTTGAGGGTGGAGGCAATTTCTCCCATACAAAACAAAGTCGGACAGTTTGTGTCCTCCAAAATGATACGAAACATTATCGGCAATCCAAAATCGACAATTGATTTGGAAGAAATAATGAATGGGAAAAAAATACTGCTCCTGAACTTGTCGCAAGGGAAATTAGGTGAGGACAACGCGGCGCTTTTGGGGGCTATGATTATTACTCAAATTCAATTAGCCGCTATGAACCGTGCTTTCCAAAAAGAGGAAGAGCGGCAGGACTTTTTCCTGTATGTAGACGAGTTCCAGAACTTCGCAACCTCGTCTTTCATCAAAATTCTGTCCGAGGCAAGAAAATACAGGCTTGCAATAACCCTTGCTAACCAGTACATTGACCAGCTCGACGTTACTATTCAAAAGGCTATATTTGGAAATGCTGGAACGCTTATATCGTTTGTGACAGGTGCCGGAGATGCTGCTTTACTCACGAATGAATTTGCCCAAATTTATTCGCAAAACGACCTTGTATCTTTAGGGAAGCACGAAATTGTCATGAAGCTATCAATTGACAATATGACCTCTATGCCATTTGCCGCAAAAACGCTACCACTTCCCAACCTTAAAAATGAGAATAGGGATGACATTATCCGGCTTTCAAAAGAGCGGTACGGCAGAAAAGTCGCCTAAGATGGAAAAAGACCTCAAAAAAGATATTTTTTTGCTTATCGATGGAAGTGCCATTGTGCACCGGGCATATCACGCAATGCCTTTTTTCTCAAAAAAAGATGGAACTCCAACAGGTGCAATTTACGGTTTTTTCTCGATGTTACTTAAAGTCATGCATCAGCTTGAACCAAAAAAAATTGCAGTTGCTTTTGATAGGCCAAAGCCTACTTTTCGTCAGCAACTGTATGTCGGTTATCAGGCGCAAAGGCCGAAAATGGAGGGAGAGTTATCGGAGCAATTTAAGGCAATTATCGACATTTTAAAAAAAGCGCACATCGCAACTTACGCTGTCGACGGGTTTGAGGCTGATGACATAATTGGAACCATTTCTGAGCGTGCAAATAAAGAGGGAGAGTTCACATACATCGTAACGGGGGATAGAGATATGCTTCAGTTGGTCGATAGCGACACAAAGGTGCTCATGCCTATAAAAGGAATATCCGAAGTAAGCATTATGGACGCGGAGAAAGTGCGGGAAAAATACGGTATTAATCCGCCTCAAATTGTTGAAATGAAGGCTCTTATGGGCGACGCGTCAGATAATTACCCGGGGGTAGCAGGAGTTGGTCCTAAAACCGCTGCAACACTTATCAATGATTACAAAACAATTGATGGAATTTATGAACATTTGGACGAGATAAAAGTTAAAAACCCAAAGCTTGCCCAAAAACTACTTGATGGGCATGATAATTGCAGAATTTCTCATACGTTGGCAAAAATTGTGACCGATGTTCCATTGGTTTTTGAGTTCTCAGAGTGTCAGGTCAGTGAAATTGAACTTGAGGTATTTAAAAAGGAACTTGAAAAATACGAATTTCATACCTTGCCAAAAAGGGTGGATGAAATATTTGATAAAAACGGAGCGTTTAATGCAAATGGAAAAGGGCAGATGAAGCTACTATAAGCATAGCTTGCCCCTTTTAGAGGTAGGGTATAAGGGATAGGATTTAGCGTTTAGTTAGTATGGAAAAAAGAATTAAGATTGCGATTGTTCACGACTACATTAAAGAATACGGTGGGGCAGAGCGGGTTTTAGAAGAACTTATAAAAATTTTTCCAAACGCAGATGTATATACTTCTTTATTTGCGCCTGAATTTTTAGGGCCACACAAAAAGCGGTTTACGGATTACAGCATAACTTCAACTTGGATAGATAGGTTTCCAATGAGGCATAAGCTCATTTCCCCCTTAAGACTTCTTTCCCCTTTTGCTTTTAAAAGTTTGGAGCTTTCAAAGTACGACATTATAATTGTTTCCCAAACGGGGGCATACTTTCCAAATTTAGTCAGAAAAGCCGGTTCGACAGGCTCAGGGCATAGAACCAAACTCATTTGTTATACCCATACCCCGCCTCGGTATTTGTATGGGTATGCAACTGCACGGGAATGGAAGAAAAACAAATTTTTTTATGCTGCAGCTTCAATTGCCAATCATTTCTTGCGAATTGTTGATTTTAATGCTTCAAAAAATGTCGATATTTTTATTGCTAATTCTAGGGAAGTTGCAGGAAGAATTAAGAAATTTTACAGAAGGGAGGCATTAGTGGTATATCCTCCGGTTAAAATTCCAAATGTAATTTCTACCAACTACCAACTACCAACTACTAGCTACTATTTAGCTGGCGGTAGACTTGCCAGGGCAAAAGGGATGGATGTAATTGTCAAAGCGTTTAATAGGAATGGAAAACCTTTAAAAATATTTGGGAAGGGGTTTGCGGGGTTTGAAGAAGAATTAAAGAAAATGGCGGGTAAAAACATTGAATTTGTGGGTGAAGTAGACGATGAGAAGAAGTTTGAGTTGATGGCAGGGGCTAAAGCGTATATTTTTGCCTCATTTGATGAGGATTTTGGCATAACTCCTGTTGAAAGCATGGGTGTTGGAACACCGGTAGTAGCATTTAGAAGCGGTGGAGTAAAAGAAACGGTTATTGATGGCAAAACCGGAGTGTTTTATGACCAAAATTCTCCCGAGAGTATGAATGAATCAATAGAAAAGCTTGAAAATTTGCAGTTAAATCCAAACGACTGTGTTATTCAAGCTGAAAAGTTCTCGGAAAAAGAATTTGATAGGAAAATTAAGGAGATTGTGGAAAATGCCTGAGTTGCCTGAAGTCGAAACGTTAAAAGTAGGCCTTCAAAAGTACGTTGTTGGAAAAAAGATAGAGGATGTTGTGGTTATTGACTCAAAGCTTCTGACAGGTGACCCAAAGAACATTATTGGGGCAAAGATTTTAGACGTTAAACGGTACGCGAAAGGCATAGTGGTTGAACTGGATAATTCATATTGCATAGCATTCCATATAAAACTTACCGGACAATTGATTTTCAGGAATGAGAAGACAAAAGATTTGGAGGTTTTAAAACCCACCCCTTCAAAGGTTCCCAATAAATTTACCCGGGTGGATATTGCTCTGAGTTCAAATTCGAATTTGTATTTTCAAGAAGTAAGGGGTTTTGCCTGGATGAAAATAATGCCTCTCAAAGATCTTAAAACACTGCCATTTTTTAAAACTTTGGGGCCAGAACCATTTCCATCTCCCGGCTCAGATACTCCAAAATTAACGCTTCCTCTTTTTGAACGGATAGTGTCCGGCTCAAACCTCCCGATAAAAGTGCTTTTGATGGAGCAAACAAAAATTGGAGGAGTGGGGAATATTTACGCAAACGATGCATGTTTTGAAGCAAGAATGGATCCACGACGGAGAGCAAAAAGTTTAAATACAGATGAAATATCAACACTATTTGACGCATTATTAAAGGTATTGGAAAAGGGAATGAAATATAGGGGTTCGTCCGAGCTCAATTTTGTTGATGTCATGGGACAAAAAGGGGAATACC
Organism: uncultured Gammaproteobacteria bacterium; assembly: GCA_964409875.1. Taxonomy (GTDB): domain Bacteria; phylum Patescibacteriota; class Microgenomatia; order Levybacterales; family GWA1-39-11; genus JAUSNA01. The sequence continues at coordinate 162,098 of CAYPEN010000002.1, read as the reverse complement.
AGAATCATTTTCTGGTGTATGGAAGGAAGAACAAGGCATGTGTAAGAGAGGACGGTGGAGTAGTGCAAAAAGTGTATTTAGGCGGACGCGGAACCTTTTTTTGCCCAATTTGCCAAAAATAGTTATTTAATTTTACATACTTTCACCAACGTTTGGAGATTATAGAGAAGAGAGAGAAATAGAATAAGAATTGAAAGAAGGTAGAGAAGCAGCCCGTGAAAGGGGAGCAGTGTAACGATGCTTGCTACTCCAATAACCGAGGCAAATGAGAGTCCGCAGGCTGCGCAACCGGCAGAGATTAAGGAAACAATTCCAGCGCCGATAGTAATATGCAGATTACCCTGATTCCTCAAAAACTTTAATTTTCTCAATACAAGTTCCAGGTTGAGGCCGAAAAGAAGTGATATAACGAGGATAAAAATGGAATCGCGTACTCCTAATATGCCAAATGTTCCAATAAAAAGAAGATATGAAATCCATAATTTTGAATTAAATGGATATGTTTGCGATAGTACACTTTCGTAAGTTTTGAAGTTAAAAAATATGAGCGCTACAACAAGATAAAATACGCCGAATAAAATTGATTTTACTAAAAATTGCCTTTCTCTTGCTTCCTGAAGGAGAATTCTTAAGAGGAACAGTGGATGGCTCACAGAGGGTTTTATTTTTTGAGTTCCTGTTCGATAACTGCCTTTATAGACTCATATGGTTGGGCACCGACGAGTTGGGTCCCGTTTATATAAAAGGTTGGTGTGCCTGAAACTCCCACGGCTTGGCCTAAAGCCAAATCGTCATTGACGTTCTTGTCATACTTTTTGCTGTCAAGGCATGAGGTAAATTGTGTAGTATCCATGCCTAATGTGCCTGCAGCCTGAGCTAATTTATCGGTAACATACATTGAAGTATCGGTTTCCGGTGGTTGATTTTTGTAGAGCCATTCATAGTAATCCCAGAATTTACCCTGTTCATTGGCGCATTCTGCCGCATTTGCCGCAACCGTTGACGCTGGACCAAGGAAAGCATAATGTCTGAATTCAAAACTTGCTTTGCCCGTATCTACGTAATCCTTAAATAATTGTTGTTCACTGTCGGTAAATACTTTTTCGCAGAAGGGACATCGAAAATCGGCAAATTCAACAATTTTTACTTTTGCATTTGCATTCCCTTTGATTGGAAGCCGAGCGGTTGATAATTTTTTCTTGGCATCGTCAGGATTTGGAGCGGTAGGAGCTTGAGGTTGCTGGGCCGGAGCTGTAGTCGGAACTGCAGCAGTTGTGCCAAGACCTTTTTGGAGTGCTTCAACCTTGCCAAAAAGATATCCGATAACAAGAAATGCGACAAGAAGTAGTACATACACAACCTTTGTTCCTATTGTTTGAAGTGGAGTATTCATTATAATGCTTCCAATAGTTGCTTTTTGAGAAGTCTTTCTTGTTGGCATATGACCAAATATGCCAGATTTTAATTTATATGTCAAGCCGTTTCTTGTGGGTAACTTACAAAATATTGTTGTTATTAAGCTAATTTTTTGGTATAGTAACAAAAAGTAAAATGCCACAACAGGTTTTATGACCTGTTTTTTTGCGGGTTGATATGAGCAGCAATAAAGACAAAATCGTTCTTTCCCTCGGCGGCTCACTTGTTGTTCCGGAAGGTGGTATCAACGTTGACTTCCTCTCCAACTTCAATAAATTCATTAGACAAAGCATAAAAGATAATCCTGAGAGACAGTTCTTTATCGTTGTTGGTGGAGGTACCATTGCGAGACACTATCGGGATGCAGGAGAGAAAGTATTGGGTCATGAGCTTACTCCAGAAGATTTGGATTGGCTCGGTATCCATGCGACTAGGCTTAATGCCCAGCTTATCAGAACCATTTTTCGCGATATTGCTCATCCTCATATTTTGAAGCACTACGAAATCATCAGAAAAGTCGATGAACCGGTTGTAGTTGCAGCTGGCTGGAAGCCGGGATGGTCAACAGACTTTTGCGCGACTCTTGTTTGTGATGATTATAGTGTTACCAAAATCATTAATATGAGTAACATTGATAAAGTGTATGAAAAAGACCCGAAAGAATTTCCTGATGCAAAACCGATTGAAAAAGCAACGTGGCCAGAATTTCGTGAACTCGTGGGAGATAAATGGGTTCCGGGCATGAATGCCCCTTTTGACCCAATTGCAGCTAAGAATTCCCAGGAATTAGGTCTTACGACGGTTATTCTAAATGGTAAGAATTTGGATAATCTTCAGAATTATCTTGACGGCAAAGAATTCGTGGGTACGGTAATCGAAGGCGCGTAAATTAGCCATATTTGTAGTACACTAGCTGTATGCATGAATTTGACCCCTCACGTCTTTCATCTTTGTATATTCCCTCCGCATCCTCCCATAAAGGCCAAAATGGCAAGGTAATGCTAATTGCAGGTTCAAAACTTTTTCATGCTGCAAGCATCTGGCCGCTAACTGTTATTTCGCGTATGGTTGATATGGTATTTTACGCATCAGTTGTCGAGAACAATGAGCTAGTTCTTAAAATGAAAGAACAGTTCCTGAATGGAATAGTTATACCCAGAGAGAATATCGATAGTTATATTTCTGAGGCGGATTGTATTCTTATCGGGCCTGGAATGCCCCGCGAAGAAGGGATACGTGAGGGGGACGACGACACAAAAGTTCTGACTGAAAGTTTAATCAGGAAATACAGTGATAAGAAATGGGTGGTTGACGGTGGTAGCTTGCAAACAATCTCACCTGAAATGCTTCCATCGACTGCAGTAATCACCCCCCACAAAGGTGAATTCCAAAAACTCTTTGGGGTAGAGGCCAATGAAGAGACGGTGAGTGAAATGGCTCGAAAATATAATGTCGTAATCCTCTCAAAAGGAGAACAAGATATCATAAGTTCTCCAACTGAAACGGTTGTCATACGGGGAGGAAATAGTGGCATGACCAAAGGCGGAACAGGGGACGTACTTGCAGGGTTAACGGCTGCTTTGTATGCCAAAAACGACGCTTTTTTGTCGGCTTGTGCAGCATCTTATATCAATAAAAAAGCAGGAGATTCGTTGTTTGGAAAAGTGGGTTACTATTTTAATGCTTCGGATCTGGCCGATGAGATACCGAAGGCTCTTAAGGAAGTTGTAGTTCGATAATTGCAACATTTTCTTTTTTCAATATCTTTTCCGGGACGAATTCTTTGTGGGTGGTTGTCAAAATTGTTTGCTGTTGAGGCAAAAGGTCTAGGACCCGGTGAATATTTGTGTTATCAAGCTCTGAGAAAATGTCATCCAGTAAAAGTGTGGGAGTCTGTCCGGTCAGTTCTTTTATAAAAAAAGTCTCCAAAATTTTCATTTGGAATATAGTGAGCCGTTGTTCACCGCGAGAACCGAATTCGGCGATGGGTTTTTCGGTATTGGGAAAACGGAAGAAAAAGTCATCCCGGTTCGGGCCAACGAGCGTGGTAGCAGAGGCGCGTTCTGCCTCATAATACTTATCTAACCGCTCACGCGTTATCGTGCTTTTGTCATAAAAAATATCAAAATCAAAAACTTCCTTATTTGAGTTGTTTATAAACTCCACAAACTTTTCTCTTTCCTCTGTCAAAATACCTCCGTTTTGAATTAAAATATTGTCCCAGTACTCAAAATCACCGTCGTTAAAGTACTTTTTCCCCTCACGCAAAAGGTAGAGCATCCGGTTCCGGTGTTTGAGCGCCTTCTCATAAATACCAAGGGAAATTCTGTATTTTTTGTCAGTTTGGCAAAGGACAGAGTTGACGTAGTTTCTCCGTAAAGAAGGGGAGTCGGTGATTATTTCCAAGTCTTCAGGGGTAAAAAGCACCGATAAAAAGCGGGAAGTAAAATCCACTTGGCGGCGGGCGACATTGTTGACCAGAAATTTTTTCGAGAAGCGGTTTTCAGTTTTACCTAAAATAACGGTAAGGTGATCTTTGCCTTCACCTCCTTCAATTTCAGCCTCAATTCTGGCAAAATCTGCCTCTTCTGATATTGCATCAAAATCACGCTCTGCTTTGAAGCTCTTACCATGAGAAAGAAATTGAATGGCTTCAAGAATGGAAGTTTTACCAACGGTGTTTTTTCCGATAATAACTGTGGTAAGAGGAAAATCAAACTGAGAGTTTTTATGATTTCTAAAATGTTTAAGACGCAATGAAACAAGAGACATTATGTGAGCTAATATATCACAAGTGGAGTCGTGAGTTTATTTCTTTTCGTTTCTGGCTTCCAGTCGACGAAGAATTTTTGAGAGCTGGTAGGTGACAAAAACAGCCAAGACGGTTACTACTACGGCATAAATAATAAGAGATGACAATTTCCCGCCTGTCGGAAGCCATTTTTTGATGTAGTCATCAACTATTGTCTGGATGAGGCTATTCCAGGCTAGGGCGGCAACGAGACCAAAGCCGGCTGTGGCAAGAGTTAGCATCTGCCGGATAATTTCAATTGAGAGACGTAAATTCTCTTTGGTATCAAGTTTTGCCATTAAGCTATTATATCACGCTAAAGCAATTGACAAATGAATCTGATTACCGCATAATTAACGCACTATTACCGCTGTTTCATTTAGACACGTATGTATAGACCCGATTTTATTATCACCAACAAAATTCTTAAAAATATCGGAGAAATTGAAGCGGCAAAAGAAGTGATAGAGCACGCACCACTTCTACCTTATTGGGAGAAAAAATTCCAAGATGAGGCAATACTTCGTACTACCCATTATGGAACTCACATTGAAGGAAATGAATTGTCGCTTATTCAAGTCCAAAAAGTGCTTGATGGCGAGAGGATTGTTGCGCGCGACCGTGATGTCCAGGAAATCATCAACTACAGAAAAGTTATTGAGTTTATTGGCAAGAAGAAGGATGTGGCAATTGATGAGGATACGATATTAAATCTTCATAAATTGACCGTCGAGAAAATATTGGATGATGATTCTGCGGGCAAATACCGGCAGAAAGAGGTCGTAATAAGAAATAGTATTACGGGAGAAGTCTCTTTCCGTCCTCCGCGTTCTGTTGAGGTCGAATGGCAGATGAAAGATCTTATCGATTTTATTCATGATGAGAAAGAATTGCATCCGGTTCTTAAATCAGGTATTGTGCACTACGAATTTGTCAGAATTCATCCTTTTTTGGATGGGAACGGAAGGGTAGGAAGAGCGCTGTCAATGCTCGTGCTTTTTGCTGAGGGGTATGATATCCGGGAATTTTTCTCCCTTGAGGAGCATTTTGACAGGAATGCAGAGGAATACTACAAAGCGCTGCAAAGTGTTGCCATCAATAACGGAGACGTAACGAATTGGCTTGAATATTTTACATCTTGTCTTGCCATAGAACTTTCAAAAATTAAAGAAAAAATCGAGCACATTTCAATTGACAATAAGTTGAAGGAAAAGTTAGGGGGAGCGCCGGTCATGTTGACGGAACGGCAACTTAAGGTTATAGAATACATACAAGAAGTTGGATATTTAGAGAACAAAGTGTTTGCCTCCCTTTTTCCTGATGTTTCAGAAGATACTGCGCTTCGTGAGGTACAGGATTTGGTAAAAAAAGGTATAATCGTAAAACGCGGTAAGACAAAGGGCGTTAAATACTTAATGGCATAATTACTACAAACATATGGAGCAATTGGATATTGAGCAGAAAGAAGTTTTAAACATGGGGAGAGATTTAACTCCGGCGGAGCATCACTTCTTTTTGGGTAGTTCGACTGACTACAAAGGTACGGTTGTGAATACCGATTCGCTTCCCCAATTGATTGAGGACCCAAAATTTTTGACATATTTTCTTACTCCGATGGGGATTAATGGGACTCCAACCGAAGAGCAAATAACCGCATTGAACAGAAGAAGATCACAAGGCTTGGTGCCACAATTCCCTTTATTTATCCCACAAGAGCGATGGAGAGAATTTGTGAATTTTAAAATGAAAATCGGTCTTCCTTCTTACAACCCAGACCAAAAAGGAACTGCCGGCGAATGGCCTGTTGATGTATATAATGCTCAGGGTGGAAGAGTGGATCTAAGCGCGACTGAAGAAATTGTTTCAACGGACCCGTATTTATCAGTAGACATAGATAAAGAACATAATCAATTGAAAGCAGCTTTCAATGAAAAACCGCAAAAGGCATGACATTTAAAGAACTTTCCATTTATTTGCTGAAATTAGAAACTACCACATCCAGAAACGATATGGTGCTAATTCTGTCAGAACTTTTTGAAAAAGTACATGCTGAGGTTTTTGATAAAGTTATGTATTTGCTGCAGGGAAGAGTAGCGCCCCTTTATGTTCCCCTAGAATTTGGAATGGCCGATAAGATGATCGTGAAGGCGCTTGCTTTTGCATATGAGATAGACGAAAAAGAAGTTTTAGCGGAGTTTAAAAAAGTCGGGGATATTGGAGAAATTGCAGAGGCAATGGCAGGGAAGGCTGGCAAAGGGCACAGTAATGTGACAATTTCTGATGCATTTGACGAATTGGAAAAGATTGCAAACATAAGTGGAGTCGGTAGTGTTGATAAAAAAATTGTAACACTATCAAATTTGCTTAAATCGGCAGATCCTCTTTCATGCCGATATATCGCAAGAATTCCTGTTGCAAAATTAAGGCTTGGATTTTCCGATATGACCGTTCTTGACAGCCTTTCCTGGATGCTGCAAAAAGATAAAAGTCTTCGTCCTATAATCGAAAGGGCATATAACATCAGGCCTGACTTAGGATACATCGGGAAAGTCATAAAAGAGGAGGGGATAAAAGGAATTGAGAAGGCAAAACCCGCATTTGGAACCCCCATACTTATGGCCCGCGCAGAACGGCTTTCGTCCGGACAGGAAATAATTGACAAAATCGGAAAGTGTGCAGTCGAGCCGAAGTTTGACGGATTTAGACTTCAGGCACACTATGAGAATGGAAATGTGAAACTGTTCACCCGCAATTTGGAAGAAGTGACTTTTATGTATCCAGATGTTGAGAGGGGAATAAAGGAGCAGGTAAAAGCAAAAAGCGCAATATTTGAGGGGGAAGCAATTGCATATAATCCGGAAACAAACGAGTATCTCCCGTTTCAGCTAACGTCTCAAAGGAAAAGAAAATATGACATTGAAGAAATGGCCAGGAAAATCCCTCTCAAATACATGGTGTTTGATGTGTTGTATTTAAGTGAGGAAAATATGATTCCCAAGCCGTACGTTGAGCGAAGAAAGGAATTTTCAAACCTCCTAAAAGAGGGGACTGTTCTTTATCCTGCCGAAGAAAAGATTTTTGATAGCGGCCGTGAGATCGAGAATTACTTTGATAAATGCATAGCAGAAGGACTTGAAGGGATTTTGGCAAAAAAGCTTGATGGAGTATATCAAGCGGGAGCCAGAGGGTGGTCATGGATAAAGCTCAAGAGAAGTTACCAATCCAAATTGAATGACACGGTTGACTGTGTTGTTATGGGATATTATGCGGGAAGAGGAAAGAGAACATCTTTTGGATTGGGGGCGTTTCTGATCGGGGTATATGATGAGGCTCAAGACAAATTCGTGACAATTGCTAAAATTGGGACAGGGCTAACGGATGATGAGTGGCGCGAGCTTCATAAGAGAGCAGAGGGGATTAAGTCAAAACACATGTCCGCTCTTTACGAAGTTGACAAGTGGCTCGAGCCTGATGTATGGGTTGATCCGTCAATTGTGGTTGAGATAAAAGCCGATGAATTGACTCGTTCCCCCGTACATACTGCAGGGCGCACGTTAAAGCCTTCAAAAAGTGGCTCTTCCTTTGATGTAGACGTTCCTGGATATGCATTGCGCTTTCCAAGGCTCGAGCGTTTTCGTGATGACAAGAAGCCTACCGATGCAACGACTTTAAAAGAGGTGGAAGAAATATATAAGCTACAAAAAAAGTAAATTTGGATAAGTTTTTTGCATCTTGGCTACGCTAGACTGCAGAAGAAGTAATTTACCAGCTGCCGCCGCCTCCTCCACCTCCACCGCCACCGGAAAATCCTCCTCCAAAACCCGATGAAGAAGATGAAGAGGGGGGGGTTGATGAGACAGAAAAACTATTGTATGAGTTTGAAAGACTTGAAGCAAACAACGCAGCATTAAAAGTTCCATTATTATACCCTTGATACCAATCGGGTTGTTTTAGGTTAAATTGCTCAAACCTCTTTGCCCAGATTTTCTCGACACCAAATGCTACCGCAAAGGGGAGTAGCTTCTCAAAAAACATCTGTTTGTCAGCCTGAAACTCAAGTTGTCTTTCCTGGCTAGTTAAAAAGTTCTTGAGGCTTCTGGCCACTTGTGCCTGCTGTGCTCCGGTTACGGTTTTCTTAGGCATATTTTTCCCAAAAAGGAATGCCGCAAAGGCAAGAACAAAATTCATGGTAAAAAGCGCTAACCCTCCCAGTGCATAATATTTAGTTCTGGTTGTGTTTGGGTTTGTTTTGAAGTATTCGGAGTCAACCATGTCCTGGTAGAGAAGTTTTTTGACGTCCCCGATTGTTGTGTAGAGTTTTGTATCTTTGAGGCGGATGAGTTTTCTTTCATCAAAAATTCCGTCAAGAAGCTTCTTCTCGAAAGGCTGAAGTATGTCGTTTGTTTTTAATGGAGACAGTTGTTCCAGAAAAAAATCCTTCTTCTCCGGTTCATTAATACGAAGATATCCGCGTCTTGCAAGGTCAACAATTGAGGCAAAAATATCTCGATTTTGTACCGTTTCATCGATAAGCGTACCCGTTTCTGCAGGAGTAAGACTCCTTTTCCCGGCCTTTGGTGCCTCGTAGCCGGCAGTGAGTGGAATTCCAACAAAAGGGTCGCGTCCGTTTTTATACCAATGAATAATGAGCCAAATTGGCAAGATGATATACCAGCCTATTGCAAGAAGGACAATTGCCATAAGAGTTACTTTTCCGTACCACCGCTCAAAAAAGGGTATATATTCGGTTGGTTTTAAAACTGCAACAATTCCTTTAGGAAACCCTTCAACTATCGTTAGACCCTCGTTTGAATTGAGAAATAACGTCGTTTCAATTGTTGTTGTAGACCCGTCGCTTGTTCCTGTGCAATTCTTTTTTGTAGACCCATATGTTCCCGTGAAGCAATCAAGCCGTATCTTGTCACTGGTTAATTTCTCTGGAAGAGTTATCGTGGTATAAACCTTTTTTATTGGAACATCCCATGCAGTTCCTGTGACATTCCAGTAGAGCTCATCATGGTCTGGAAAATACCCCAATTCGCCTTTTGCAATGTAAGAGATGATATAAGTGTGTCTTCCTGAGACAGTTGCGTCGGGATCACCAATTTTCAAAACCCATTGCTCTCCTTGTTTGGTCCGTGATACTTCGTACCTTTTCCCTGTTTCGTCCGTGACCGGCTCAAATTTGAAGTCGATATCGTACCGTTTCCCCTTATCATATTTAGTAAACGGAATATTTCGGAATATTCCGTGTCTTGGGGTGTCGAAGAAGTATCGAATAGTCTCAACAACCGCAATTGAGCCGTCTTTATTGATGTGAATATTCGAATCGAAGTCTTCTACTCTTTCACCGACAACACTGTTGTTAACTGTTGTCATGGTTTGGGTTTCAAGTTCTGTTTGGGGGTTGAGGGTTGAGGCAAAAGTTTGCTTTGTAAAGAGCAAAAGGAGGATTGGCACAAGGAAGAACTTCTTCATACTTGGATTGTACGAAAAAAATGAACCTATTAGCAACTGAAGTTAGGCGCTTTCCGGCAGGTCGTCAAAAAGGGGAAGTGAAAGTTGGTGCGGATTTTGACCTGAAGCAAGGAAATAATCTTTTCCCATTGTCAACTCCCCACTCTGAAGAAGCCAGTGTATATTTACCTCGAGCAAATGATCTATCTGAAATCCTTCTTCAGCTAACCGCGAATTGAGTTGGTCTAGTGAGGTGGGGCATGCGGCCATTCTTAAAATAGCTTCCTGGGTTTCTGGCACGGCAAGAGAGATGAGTTCGGTCATAGGTGTACTATTGGGTTAGATTTGGTAAAAATGATTAGATAAGGCTACATGAGTTTCGTCTTCAAACTTTACCCCTTCATTTTCAAGAAGTTTTCTTTGAGCTCCAATTCCTCCAAAAGCAAATCCCGGAGCAATTCGTCCGTCACGGTTGACTACTCTATGGCAGGGAACGTCTCCTTCGTAGGGGTTGAGGTGGAGTGCTGTTCCAACAGTACGCGGTGACATGTGGAGCTTATGTGCGATTTGTCCATAAGTTGTCACCTTTCCGCGCGGAATTTTTCTGACAAGTGCGTATACTTTTTCACGGTATGATTTCATCTAAGTGCAATATACTGCGTTACATACCCTAAAACAAGATATCTAACAAATCTTCCCACAAAAGTAAGAAACAGGAATTTCTTAATAGGGTATTTTGATATACCGGCAACCATTCCTATGCCGTCAAACATGGGATTGGGAACTAAAGCAAGAACAAAAATAGCCGCCCATCCATACCGGTCAAATATATTCTTTTTAAATTTCTTCAGCATTTTGCGTTTTTCCAAATTGAACGCTTTGTTAGATGTATATCCAAAAAGAAATGTTGTCCCCTCGCCCAATGCCCCACCGGCAGATGCGACAAGTGCTACCAGAAGCGGGTTTATTTTTGTTGCAGATATCCCGACTGAAAGAAACGCCGGGGTCGGGAAAAAAATCGTCGCGCTTCCTAAAAGGTTGAGTAAAAAAACTCCCACCAACCCAAAAGAGCGGAATTCGGAATGACGGATTTGATAGAAAACAGGGAAAAAGAGCACGGCAGAAAGAAGTATAAGGAGCAAAAAATAGAGTTTTCTATGGTGTTTTTGAGAGCGTCTGAGGCGGGCAAGGATAGGTTTCATATCAAGCTTTTTTTGTTGTGGAGTCTTTTCCTGCCTCTTTTAACTGTTTCAATTTCCACATGAACAATGCTCCTTTTCTATCGACCTTTGCATCTTTGCAGTAGGAAAGTGCTTTTTCAAGAATAGAGCGGTGAGTAGTTTTGGCAAGTTTTATGTAGAGAGCTTTATGTTTGTAGTCATTTAATTCCTCTGCAAGGTATATTCCATAACTTTGGAATTCACGGGAAATATACTTGTCCTCGGTTGGGTTAAATTTCTTAAGAATGTCTGCAATCTGGTCCATTTTGCTGTTTTATTGTAGCAGACAATATGGTACTATGAAGCGTAATTTCTATGAAATACCCCGTTAATTTTGAGATAACACTTAAGAAAAACACTTCTCCCGGACTCTACATTGCGCTTGAAGGAATTGATGGGTGCGGAAAAACAACCCAACTTGAAAGACTTACCCAGTATTTTAAAGATAATGGACGGGAAGTTGTTGTGACTCGTGAGCCAAGAAAAAGTGGGGTTATCGGAGATATTGTGCACAAGGTGTTGTTGGGAGAAGTGAAACTTCCTTCTGTGTCCTTACAGTACCTTTTTTCTGCCGATAGAGCTGCAAATCACCATGATGTTGTGCTTCCGGCACTCTCTGAGGGAAAAGTAGTGTTAACAGACCGGTGTTTTTGGTCAGCAATTGTGTACGGCATTTTGGATAGGACGGGTGGAACATATGACAAAAAGGACGCCGATCTTCTCCTTATGACACAGTCAATTTTGTCGATGTACCACCAGTTTACCGTCCCTGATTTTACTTTTTACCTTGCTATTCCTCTGGAGGCGTCGTGGAAAAGGTTGAGCGCAAAAGATGATGTCAAGGAAATTTATGAGGACAAGGATAAAATTGCAAAAGTGTTGACGGGTTACGAATACATCAATGAGCGCTTTGCCGATGTGATTACAAAAATTAATGGTAATCAACCGGTTGAAAAAGTGACGGAGGACATTGTGCGTTTGTTGCCGAAAAAATAATTATGATTCTAGGACCAAAAAATTTATTAGAACTTGTTAAGAAGAAAAAGCTAGTAGAAAATCTCGCTGATAGGGAGCTTAATAATCCCGAAGGAGCGGGGTTTGATTTACGTCTTGGGAAAGTTTTTAAGCTTAAAGGTAACTCATATTTGGGAATTGAGGAAAGAAAAACGCCCGATGTGGTTTTGGTTAAGGAATTTGATCCGAAGAAAAAGAGCTCTATCATCATCAAACCTGGAGAAATCTATCTTACTGAAACATATGAAAAATTTAATATGCCCCTTGATTTGGTAGGAATTCTAAAGCCAAGAACAACACTGCAGCGCTCGGGGATAATTGCCAGAATGGCTATAGTCGACCCCGGATATTCAGGCACGGTTCACCCATTACTCTACAATGCGGGTCCGGCAACGGTCACAATCGAGTTGGGAGCCCGGTATATTTTTGCTATGTTTATGGAAGTGAAGGGTAAAGGAAGTCAGTATCGTGGTCAATGGCAGGGCGGACGTGTCGCCGCAACGAAAAAAGAAAGACAGGTTTAGTCTTATTGACAAGCACTAAGAGTGGTTTTATATTAAATCAAAATGGCAGCGCAAAGACATCCGGAATATCAATACCTCGATTTATTAGAAGAAATCCTCAAAAAAGGTGAGAAAAAAGTTGATCGTGGAACCGACATTGTCTTGTATTCCGTTTTTGGCCGACAGACAAGATATGATTTGTCAAAAGGTTTCCCATTACTCACCACAAAAAAAGTCTACTGGAAAGGGGTTTTGGAAGAGCTTTATTGGTTCATGTCAGGACAAACCAACATTAAGTATCTGGTAGACAGAAACGTTAATATTTGGACAGATTACCCTTATAAAATTTATCAAGGAAAAATGGAAAACCCGCCTCGCGTCGACAAGCGACAGCGAGTCGAGGCGGGGGAGAAAAAGATATTAAGTAAGGAGGAGTTCATCGAGAAAATTAAATCAAGCCCTTCATTTGCCAAAAAATGGGGAGAGTTGCCACGGATTTATGGGGAGATGTGGAGGCACTGGCCGACACGGACAAAGGGGCGCACGATTGATCAGCTGAAATGGGTTATGCAGGAGGTAAAGGACGACCCGGATGCAAAAAACCTTATCGTTAACTCCTGGAATCCCGAATATCTATATACGATGGCGACCAATGAGGATGCGTCGCGGTTCCCGATTTGCCACAATATGTACCAAGTTTCGCGACGGGGAAACAAGTTATCGTTACAGCTCTACCAGCGAAGCGCCGATGTATTTTTAGGTGTGCCATTCAACATTGCCTCATACGCGCTTTTGACCATGATCTTGGCGCATATTTTAGGACTTGAACCGGGGGAATTTGTCCATACTTTTGGGGACGTTCATATATACGAAAACCACATCCCACAAGTGAAAGAGCAATTAAAAAGAAAACCCCGAAAATTCCCGACAATAAAATTCACAAAAAAGTTTAAAAGTATCGACGAGTTCCGCCCCGAATTTGTAGAGCTTGTCGACTACGACCCATACCCAATGCTCAAAGCAGAGTTGACCGTTGCCGGTGGGCTTTACGACAAAAAGACCGGCAAGATGGCGAAATAGAACCCCCTTTGTTATAAGCGATGTTTGTCATGGTGCGTTATAATTTCCGTATATGAATGAAAGATTGCATACTGTTGGTTGCGTTGCTTTCCAAAATAACGCAGTGCTGTTGGTTGAACATGGAGAAAAAGCACATCACTTAACCGGAGTGTGGGGTCTTCCCGGTGGTAGGCTTGATGAACGAGAAGGTCTTATTGATGCTGCCGCTCGTGAATTTGAAGAAGAAACAGGGCTCGTGCCTGACAAGGAATCAATGGTGCAATTACCCACCATTTATGAAGGAGATATCAAGAGAAAGAGTGGAGAAATACTCCGAACATATTGGAACGTATTTCTTGTCAAAATTTTTTCAGGTGAGTTAGCCGGGTCAGATGAGACGATGCCACAGTGGATTCAGGTCAAAAGAATAAATGAACTTGGAAATCTGCTTCCAAATACTGAAAATGCTGTCAATGAAGGATTAAAATTAAAATATGCCTGAAGAGATAACCTCACAAGAAATTCCCGGCACGATGCAGACTGTCGGGGTTTTAATATTTAACGAAAAAAACGACAAAGTCTTAATGGTCAAACACACCGGTGCCGCCCAAAATGAAGAAGGGATATATGGAATACCGGCAGGTAAAATTGAGCTGGGTGAATCTCCAAAAGAGGCCGCAAAACGGGAGTTATTTGAAGAAACAGGTTTGGTTACTGATGAGAATAGCCTGGAACAGTTTGAAAATAATTTTTTCGGTGCGGATTTGGTAAGGACAAAAACAGGAGAGCTAAGGCATGGACAGATGCGGGTTTACCATTGTAAAGCGCACGAAGGCGAATTAAAAGAAGATGAAAAAACCATTCCAGAATGGGTCGAAATGGAAACGATCAAAAAATGGGCAGAAGAGGATGAGGGAAAAGAAATATGGGAGAAAAAGCATCTCATGCCAAATATTTCAAACGCGATTAATAATTATCTTGAGGGTGTGTCTTCACAGCAGAAACGATAAAGATTGTTTCCCCGTGTTCGCAATGACGGTCGAGTTAATTTGTGATGTAGGGCACTTCCATTTCATAATCCTCTCGTATATTATGGGGAGGTGATAACAGTCAAAAAAGCAGAGGCGCTTGTTCTTTCTCAGGCAAAAAGTTTTGGCACTGAAAAAGTAAAACTTTCCGATTCGCATCAAAGGGTTTTGGCAAAAGATGTTTTGGCAGACCGGCCATATCCTCCTTTTAACCGTTCGACGATGGATGGAATTGCTATACGGTTTGAGGGTTTTAAAAGAGGAATCAGGGAATTCAAAATTTCGGCAACCGTTTCAGCAGGAGAAAAACCAAAAGAGATAAAAAATCCTTCTGAATGTATAAGGATTATGACAGGCGCTGCAGTACCTCTTTCCTGCGATACGGTTATACCGGTTGAAGATATAAATATCGACGGAGATATTGTTTTTATTACTGCAAAAACAGTCAATGAAGGACAATTTATCCATGTAAAAGGTGTAGATAAAAAAAAGGGTTCGGTGGTTTTGAAATCGGGCGTAATTATCAAGCCTGAAATAGTTCCAGTATTGGCCAGTGTAGGACAGTCCTATGTTGCAGTTTCAAAACTTCCCAAAGTTGCTGTAATTACAACGGGTAATGAGCTTGTAGATATTGATAAAAAACCACATGAGTATCAAATAAGGCGTTCAAACGATTTGGCAATTGATGCTTGCTTGTTGCTTTATAAAATCCATGCTCGGCTATTCCATGTTGAAGATGACAAAAATAAGATAAAAGATACACTTAAAAAAAATCTTCAAAAATTTGATGTCGTTATCATTTCCGGCGGTGTTTCAAAAGGAGAGTTTGATTATGTCTATCGGGTTCTCGAAGAATTAAAAGTTGAAAAAATTTTTCATGGAATAGCGCAAAAACCCGGAAAGCCTATGTGGTTTGGGAAAAGTAAAAATGGAGTTATAGTTTTTGCTTTGCCAGGCAATCCTGTCTCCTCGTTTTTATGCGTCAACCGTTACATTATTCCGTATCTTAAAAAGAGTTTGGGGATTATAAAAAATAACGTGTTCCAAACTGCTGTATTAGCTACTGATACACCTGCAAACGAATCCCTTACCCTTTTTACTCAGGCACGTTTGGATATAAATAAAAAGGGAATACTCTTGGCAGCACCCCTTCCGCATCACGGTTCGGGTGATTTTATCGGAGCTATCGGGGCCGATGTTTTTATTGAACTTCCTGCAAAAAAAGGAAATTACGCAAAAGGAGATGTTTGCAATATATGGCCGATTAAAGGTCTATAATTTAAAGTATGACACAGAAAATATCTTCAAATTCTTTATACGGGTTGGTTTTGGCAGGGGGGAAAAGTATACGCATGGGACACGACAAGGGTGCAATAAAATGGCATGGAGTTGAACAACGGTATTATCTGGCGGACTTATTGTCGAAATACTGCGATAAGGTTTTTATTTCGATACGGCCTGAGCAGAAAAGCCTGATAAAGGTAGGATACAAAACGATTGAAGATACGTTTCAAGACTTAGGGCAATACGGTGCAATTTTGTCTGCCCTTGAAAAATTTCCGGGAAAAGCTTTTTTGGTCGTCGCTTGCGACTTGCCGTTGTTTGATAAGAAAGCGGTTGAATTCCTTCTGACAAACCGCAATCAGGAAAAGATTGCAACTGCATATAAAAGCGACATTGATAATCTACCCGAACCGTTGGCCGCCATTTGGGAAGCAAAAAGCAAATTAAGGCTTTTAGAACTTTTAGATGAGGGCATAACCTGCCCCAGAAAAGCGCTTATAAGAAGTTCTGATAATGTAAACCTTATAAAACCTGCCATCGTCGAGCTAACAATGAATGCCAACACACCGGATGAGGCAAGAAAAGCAGAGGAAATCATCAAAAAGAGGGGTAGGGCAACATGGTTGATTTGACACGTTACACCTGCCAGCTACCGCTAAAAGGTTTTGGCAAAAGAGCCCAACGAAAGCTTGCAAAAGCAAAAGTATTAATTGTTGGGATGGGCGGGCTTGGGTGCCCCGTAAGCCAATATCTAGTTTCAACTGGTGTTGGGACAATTGGCATTGCAGACTTTGATAAAGTTTCA
This sequence comes from uncultured Gammaproteobacteria bacterium, assembly GCA_964409875.1. Taxonomy (GTDB): domain Bacteria; phylum Patescibacteriota; class Microgenomatia; order Levybacterales; family GWA1-39-11; genus JAUSNA01. The sequence goes on along the minus strand of CAYPEN010000002.1, from coordinate 145,521 downwards.
CTAAAAAACCTTCACAGGCAGATACTTTTTGATGAAAAAGATGTAGGCAAGAGTAAGGTTGATGTTGCTGCAAGAAGATTAAAAGAGCAAAATTCTCAGACGGATGTCATTTGTTTTTCCCAAAAAATAACATCCAAAAATGTTTTACTGCTTATAAAAGAGTATGATATTGTGGTTGATTGTACGGATAATTTCAAAACGCGTTACCTACTCAATGACGCGTGCGTCCTCTTGAAAAAGCCTTTTATATACGGTTCGATCTTTCAATTTGAAGGGCAGGTTAGCATTTTTAATATCAAGAATAAAAATGGTACGTATTCGGCAAATTACCGTGATGTATTTCCCGAAAAAAAGCACATAACAATCCCTAATTGTGATGAGGGTGGAGTAGTCCCTACAATTGCCGGAATAATTGGATTAGTGCAAGCAAATGAGGTTATAAAATACATAACACGCTTTGGGGAAATGCTTGTTTCAAAACTTTTTATTTTTGATGCAAGGAACTTAAAAAGCACGATTATAGATCTTCCTGCTGTTACAAAAGCAGTGCAAAACCCTCAGTTTGCGGATGACGTACCGCTTTTATCCGTTTTCGAATTCAAGAAAAAATTAAAAAATAAGGAGTTTGAGTTAATCGACGTAAGAACTCAAAAGGAACACAAAGAATTTAATATAGGCGGCAAGAACATTCCGTTACATAAATTTGAAGATAAGATTTCAGCTCTTAGATTTGACAAGCCTGTTGTTTTTTACTGCAGGTCTGGTATAAGAAGCGGTGAGGCGGCAAAGCTTGTTTTACGTGAGTTTCCAAAAGCCGAAGTTTTTAGCCTTGAAGGCGGTGTAAACGCCTGGAGGGCAGCATCTTAAGGAGTTGGCGAAACCCATTCTTCTCCATCAAAATATACTTCTTTTTTCCAAATGGGAACAGTTTTTTTTAGCTTATTTATGATGTAGTAACATGCATCAAAGGTTTCTTTTCGGTGTTCTGCTGAGACAGCTATCACCACTGCCGTTTCCCCTATCTTCAGTTTTCCTATACGGTGGTGAATTGCTACTTTTTTTAGGCCCCATTTTTTTATGGCGTACTTTGCTATCATTTCCATTTCTTTGAGTGCCATTTTTTCGTAAGTTTCATAAAAAAGGAATTTTACTTTTTTTTCATTCGTTTTGTTTCTTACCGTTCCTACAAAAACATCTATGCCGCCGGCTTCATGAGATGCAACGGAAGTTATGCATTGGGCAATGTTTAGTTTTCTTTTGCTGATTTTAAGCTCTATCATGTGTATCAGCCGCCGTTCGTTGGGGGAATTATAGCAATTTCATCATTTTTGTTAAGTTTTGTTCCGTCTTTTGCGTACGATGCGTTTACTGCAAGAAAAAAAGAGGGGAGAGAAGAAAGTTTATGGTATTTTGAGGATAATGCCGCTTTTAATTGTTTGATGGTGATATTCCTGTCAACTTCCAAACTAATTTTTTCTTTGCCGATGATGTCTTTTGCGATGCCAAAAGCAAGGATTTTAATGACCATATGAAAAGCATTATAGCATTAGCCTCAGAAGATGATGCTAGCGATGATTTTTGATAATGCCCATGTTATTTATGAATCTTGCTTCAAGATATATCAAGATGACTGCGATCATAAGTACTATGATATTAGGTATTGTATGCAATATCCCTAGCGAGATTATAAGCGTTGTTGCACCTGCCGGGGGATGTTCAACAGAAAAGAGCTTCATCAAAGCAGATGTCATTGCAATTGACAGAGTTGCTGCTAATACGAATTGAATTGAGATTCCAGAAATGATTATTGCTGGAGTATCAGTTAGGCCAAAAACAACGAGCGCGAAATATCCGCAGAGGGCTCCTACAAGATGTCCAAAAATGGTATTTTTGGCGGAGGTTATTTTTGCGTTAGGATTTGTAGCCAGTAAAAATGCAGTGGGTCCAAGTGAAGGGAAAATAAGCGGATGCTTTAGGATCAATGCAAGAATTCCAAGGGTCAAGAGAAGAAAACCGGTGAACAAAAAGGTAGTCAAAATAGACTTAAATTTTTTTTCCATATAGCGCTTCTGTACCGATTAGTTAACTAGATTACTGCTTCCCAGTCAAAAAATACCGTATCTTCGCGGTATCCTCCATGTCCTTGGCCAATGTGGCCAAGCTCTTTCACAAATTCAATGGACTTTAAATATTTTGCCATCTTAAAACCTAACTTTTTCTCACACCTGAGCCTTAGAGGTGCACCGTATTTTATCGGCAGAGTTTCATAATTCATTTCATAAGCAAGAATTGTCTGGTCATCTCGTGTATCGCGGATATCAAGAGAGGTGTAGTAGTAGGCCCCCTTATCATCCTTGTCATGGCAGTGGAAAACGACATATTTGGCGTCCTTTGTCGGTCTGCAAAGCCTTAAAATTTCTGACATTTTTACCCCTCCCCACTCGGCAACAGCCGACCAACCCTGAATACAATTATGTTTGGTGATCTGCTGGTGTTTTGGAAGCTCTTGCAGGTCTTTTAGAGAGAGTTCTTGCGGGTTTTCGACAAGTCCATAAACTTTCAGTTTCCAATCCTCAAAATTATGTGATGCGAAATTTTCATATTCGGACGTTTTCGGAGGGTACCCGTTTACCCTGAAAAAAGGCGATATCTGGCTTTTTTTATAGTGCTGTCTTGACTCCATCCACCCAAAAAGAAATCTTTCGACCGGGATATAAAATGCTGTCAGGATTCTTCGAAGCCGCATCTGGTCGGCAAGGGTAAAAAACGTTATCCAAACGTTGAAAGCGACCAGAAGAATCAATGCCGAAAAGAGTATAGTTATTCCAAGAAGTATGTTATCGCTGCCGTTTCCAAGAGTAATTCTCGTAACGCTTGTTGTGAAATGGAAAACCATCGCAATCGTTATATGAACAAGTGCGAAAAGTGAAAAAGCTACCATCCCCAGAAAATGAATACTTCTGGCAATTTGTCTGCTGTTGCCAAAGATTATCAGATATTTCGGGAAACGGCCGATAAGAGCAGGGCTCATCGCAAGACCGGTGAGTACCATAAGAGGCGAGAGGATAAAAATTACTCCTGTATAGGTAAGCTGCTGAAGCGCATTATACATCCCGTTGAGAGGTTCAGGCGGGATATTGAATGTCAGATACTGAAAGAAAACATCAGTTGCCCTTTGAAAAACTCCAGCATCAGTCGGAACTATCCTTTGCCACTCACCAAATGCAAAAAGATATGCAATGTATATAACTCCGGTTACCACCCAGATAATAGAGGTTGCAAAGTGCCAGTGTCTGCCCGACCCCAAGTTATGTGTTCCTCCTGGGAGCGCAAGAGGTCCAGGGTCCTCCGGTTCGTCAAGTGCTGTCCAAAGTCTGTCTTTGGGCATTATCTTTTTTCCGAATTTAAGCCAATGGTTGTCGTCTTTAGTGTGATCTGTCCAATAAAGCTTTGGGTGGTCAAAGAGGATCTGAATACCGCTTCTTATCAAAATTACCATGCAAAAAAGGTTGATAAGATGTGCAACTCTTACAAAAAAAGAGATAAAATTGAGGTCAACATTCATTTTTCACAAAAAAGTATACACTTTATGTAGAGGGGGAAGCAATGATATGGATTACATCAGAAAGTGGATTTAAGATGTACGTACGCAGACAGCAGGATTAAATGAAGGTTCTCCATGCAAAGCTTTTTCATAACCTATTCCAACAGTGTTGTCCTCCCAGCGGTGTAGGACCGGTACATTTTCTTCCGAAACTACGCTTCCAGGTAGAAGGATTGATTGATCATTTATTACTTCAGGCTTCGTAATTAGGAGTGCAACACCTTCATATAAAGTTGCACCGCGTTCATCATGCGACAACTTGTCTCTTATCTCTTTCGCACTCTTGCCCGAATTTAGCCTATCAATCTTCATCCAGGCAATATATGGCAAATCAGGAGTATTATGCCCTTTAGGATCAGGCCAATTCTTTACGGAAGCATCATCTATATAATTTCTCAGACTTGCAATATCAGCTTGGACACCCCAAGGTATTCTTCCATCAACAAGAATCGGGCTGGACATAAAGACTTCTTTAGAATCAACAGCATCGGTGGTTGGAAGGGATGAGAGGTATTCTTCTCTGGTCATTCCTAAAACTACATTAAACCCGGCATCTGCATAAAGCTCTGCTTGCCTTTTAAGCTCTCTTGTGAGGAGTGCTTCTCTGGCAAAATCAGCTTCATTATGCCCTTGGTTGGGGTTTTCTTTCGTCATAACAGGTAGGATTATAATACATTTAACTGAATTTATTCAATTAAATGTATCACTTGATAGTCAGATTTTTATATTTTATCCTTAATTTAGTTATGACTCAAAATTCTCCAATAGTTTCTTTAATTGCTGCAATTGGAAAAAACCGCGAATTGGGCCGGGGGAATAATCTAATATTCAAAATTCCTGAGGACATGAAATTTTTCAGGGAAAAAACGCGGGGACACGCGGTTATTATGGGGAGGAAAACCTATGAAAGCATAGGCCATCCACTTCCAAACCGTACAAATATCATTGTAACCCGTGATTCAAACTTCACAATTCATGATTCATCAACAGAGGTAGTTCATTCAGTGGAAGATGCAATTAAGTTTGGGAAAACAGTAGAACAGAACGAACTGTTTGTCATCGGTGGGGCACAAATATACCAGCTCGCACTTCAGTATGCCGACAAGCTTTATCTGACATTGGTCGAAGCCGAGGTTCCCGATGCCGATGCTTTTTTCCCTGATTATTCGGAGTTTAAAAAAGTCTCTGAAAGAAAAAGTAGCGATGAAAACTACGAATATGTATTTGCTGAATTAGTGCGTTAAGTGGTAAAACCATTTGAGTGCATTACGCAATTTTAACCTTTGTCTTAGGAAATTTTCTTAATACCTCTTCTGCTACGAGACGCCTGTGGCACAAATGTGGAGTTTCTTCCCAGCAGAGAAGGGTGACATCGTGATTCTCTGCCATTTCACCTACAATCTCAACAAATTCTTTATTTGCTTCAAAAACCTCTTTTGCAAATAATTTCTCGTATTTTTCCCAATCCACTTTTTGTTCATGGTAATCTTTTAAAAGTTCGGTTGAAGGAGAAAGGGTTGGCATCCATATATCGTATTCAAAATGAGGCTTAACGCGCCTCATAATGCAGATGCGAATGCCATCAGTTTTTGCTTTTTTCTTCTGTACAGATTTTGTTTTTAACATAATGTTTCTTCTAAAAGTGTATTCGATTTTCCATAAGATTCAATGGCATTTCTAGATAGATCAAGCTCAATAATTGTATCTCGTAGTTTTTCTTTTTTAAGTTTGCGTTTGTAATTATCCAACCCTTTTTGAAGTTGTTCAATGTATCTTTTTGAGTATGAGGCTTCGTGTTGTCTCCCTCTTTCCTTTAGTCGTTTCATTATGGATTTTGAATCGAGGTTAAGAAATATGCTAACGGTAACTGGGGGAAGTTTTTCCATAAGTTTGGCGTGAATTTTTTGAAGAAATTCCCATTCATCCTCTGTCATCTCACCCAATTGAAATGAGGAGAGGGGATATATAAACAATCCAGATTCAAATCCATGGTCAAGAATAATAGGTGAAGGAAGAGTTGTGGTCACTTTTGGGATAAGCTCTGAGCGTGAATAAGAAAAGTGGAGAGCGGTAGTAAATGCCCATTTTTTCCTGTTCTTAACGTAGAGCTGAAGAAATGGATTCTCAACAAAAGGGTCAACATCTATGTATTTTGCATCTAGTTTTTTCGCAAGCTTTTTTGAAAGCGTAGTCTTACCTGTTCCAACATTTCCTACGACTTCAACAATAGTGTTTTTAGGCAGAACGATATTCATAAATGTTATTGAATTAAACCGAGTCTTCTTTTTACCAAATCTCCATCAATTCCGACTATTGCAGTATGCAATGCTTTCTCAACCACCTGTTCTCTTTTGGGAAGGGTATCGAACGGATGACCATTTATTCCTTTTACATAGCCCCTTTTTAGAAAGACAGGTAGGCAAAATCCGCCACTCATGTTCAAAATATCGGCATCAACCAAATTCATTGCTTCTTCTCGGTATTTTTTTACTCCTTCTTTTGTGGCAAGCTCTTCAATGCCTTCTTGTGACAGCCAGATGGAGGTATCATTCGTACTCATAACAACTGATTCAGGATGGGTTGGATCAAGGAGGCACGTTGCCGAGCGAATAACATAAGGAGCAGGTCTTTTTGTTTCTTCAGCGGTGATAAAAAGTTCAAGAAAATTATCAGCGACCTCTTGCAGTTTCTCTTCGGTAGTTGTTCCTTTTGGTTTTCCTCGGTTGAGAAAGTCATAGCGAAAAGTACTGCTATTTCCCGTAATTGTAAGCAGGTCGGCGCGTACATCCCCGGCAACGATAAGCGGGGAGAACTGCCCCCTTATATCGATTTGTTGGGCGGTTGAAAGAGCCTTCGATTGTGCTGCGATGGCAACATCTGATGTTGCCTCATCTTCCTGCGCATTCGCATATTTTACAAAACCTAAGCTGCTATCTATGTTTTTTGCAATATCTTTCACGTAATTTGCCTTCCATTCATTAGCTCCAGCATACACAATGTGTGTTGGAGAGGGAAACAATTCAATTTCCCGTGGTGCAATTTGTTTTTGTGCGGCAAATACAATAGCTCTCGTTCTCTTTCCCCTTTTTGTCATATTATTGAAAGCTGTTTCTCCTTCCCAGCCGCGGGACTCAAAAAAGGGACGTGAACCACCACTTGCATGGGAGGTTATATGAGTTACATTGAGGTCATGTGCCCGGTTTTCCAAAATATCAAATAATTTAGTTCCTATTCCCTTTCCCTGAATTGTCGGGTCTACATGTAGCCTTCGAAGATCAAGTTCTCCATACGCATTCCTTCTCATTCCTTGGCTTCCATGTAGTGCATTGTGGCGCAGTAGGATAAAACCGACGGCTTGGTTATGTTCATCCTCCGCTATATATGCTTCTGAACCTTCCGTATCAACAGCATGACGAATGTCTTCTGCTCTGTTAGCTGCAATGTAAGCCTGAACAACATCTTGCGGAAAAAGCGAGAAAGAAGGACCAAGGAAATTTTTTCTTGCAAGAGCGGAGATATGTCGATAGTCATCAGGGGTTACTCTTCGTACTTCAAGGCTCGAATCGACAGGAGCTTCATGCGCCCCTATCTCAAGTTGCGGTGGACGTTCGTGTATATCTGCCATTGTTCTATCGACTCGGTTCAACTACGGTCGTTGCTTTTATGTATTCATAAATTTTTCGTGCAGAAAAACCTGCCGAATGTTCACTAGTATCAATTGGGGGCAATTCGAAAATTCTATTGCTTTCCGCATCGACCATATTCGGATCATACCAGTCGGTTCTCATGAGGTCGGGGTAAATCGTTTTGAATGTGATATCCTCTCCGCGTTCCCTATCAAGCATGAGTCTGTCCGATTGCTCACGGGTAAGAGTGGGGTCGTCTTCATGAAGTATTTCATACTCACGTTGCATTCTTACTTGTTCGTCAGCTTCCAGGAGTATGGGATGAAGATTGCCGGGGAGCTGGAGTCCCAGGTTTGCGGCGATATCTTTTAGGCGTTTTGTAGAATAACCAAGCAATCTTCCTGCAGGAATAAGGATTTTGCCTTTATTATCCGGATCAATCATCCATCTGGCAGTCTCCAAATCCAATTGTCTGTCGACTTCGGGGTCTCTTTGATAATGACCTAACATCCTTCGTCTTCCCGTTGCTTCCTGCTGATGTTGTCTTACCCGAGCACCGGTAGATGCAAATTCAACAACATATCCGTCTCTTTGCAACCACTCTGTCAAAAGTCCACGAATAGTTTTTTTCCCAGTGGCAATACGTCCTACCAGGGGATATACATCAAAACTTCCAGGTTCATATTCAGGGGAACGTAAGGTTTCCTGTACCATTTGTTCCCAACTACTCGTATGGGTAGTTCCAGTTTCGAAAGGTGATGCCATAAGCCATTTATTATAGGACCCCTAAGCTCAAAATGCAAGTATCTTTACTTGTCCGATTAAGTCTTATCTGGTTTAATAGGGCTACTATGGAGCTTGTCATCGACCTTCATTTACATTCACGTTTTTCCCGGGCTGTGAGTCAAAAAATGAATCTTCAGAATATGTATATCTGGGGGCGGAAGAAGGGACTCAATGTATTATCAATTGCCGATTTTACGTATCCCTTATGGTTTAAAGAGACAAAAGCCCAGCTTGAAGAGGGCGGAGAAGGAATCTATCGGTTGAAACGTGAGAAGCAAATTGAAGAAGAGTTTAATTTACCTATACGAGAAAATGACGCGGGGATGCATTTTCTTTTGTCTACCGAAGTTGCGTGTATTTATGGAGGAAGAGTAAAAAATGGAGTTGCAGGAACCTATCGCATTCACAATCTTATCTTAGCTCCCAATTATGACGTGGCTCTTAAAATCAACAAGGTACTCATAAACCGCGGTTTTAATCTCACATCGGATGGAAGACCGATTTTAGGAATTTCAGCTAAAAATTTAGTAGAATTATTGTTTGAAATTGATAGAAAAATTGTCCTTATCCCCTGCCACATCTGGACTCCGTGGTTCTCTTTGTATGGCTCAAAGGGAGGGTATGATAGGATTTCCGATTGTTTCGGAGACTATTCAAAATATGTTTTTGCAGTCGAAACGGGTTTGAGCAGTGACCCTTCGATGAACTGGAGGATAAATGAACTTGAGACACGCTCGATAGTAAGCTTCTCGGACGCACATTCTTTAGAAAAAATGGGAAGGGAAGCGACCGTTTTGAAAAAAAGAGACGGCTCTGCCGTTTTACAAAATGAAATTACATATAACAACATCATGAACGCGCTTGTAAAAGGTCGCGAGAAGACATTTGAGATAGGCTACACTATTGAGTTTTATCCCGAAGAGGGAAAGTATCATTATACGGGGCACAGAAATTGCGGAGTAGTGCAAACTCCGCAAGAGACGGTTAAAAACGGAGTAATATGTCCGGTGTGCCACAGGGAATTAACGGTTGGAGTGATGCATAGGGTCGAGGAACTTGCTAATTTGCCTGAGTCAAATTTTGTCAAGGAAAAAGATATATATGGTACAGTTTGGTTGAAGGATAAAAATGGTCAACGACCACCGTATGTTAATCTGGTTCCACTACTTGAAATACTTGCCGAGGCGTTAGCGTCCGGTACTGGAACCCAGGCAGTAACCACAATGTATGATAATTTAGTGAGCCAATTTGGGTCAGAGCACGAAGTATTGCTTCGCTCACCACTTGAAAAAATAGAGTCCGCTTTTGGGATAACAATAGCAGAGGGCATACAAAGAGTTCGGGAACGCGCAATCCACATCAACCCAGGATATGACAACACATACGGCGTTGTAGAAATTTGGGGGAAGGCGGAAGAGTCATTGACGGAGAAAAAACCACAGCTGGGGTTTGAGTTTTAATTCGTTTTCCGTGATAAAATAACAATATGAATATATCTGTCGTTATTCCTGCGTTCAATGAGGAGAAGCGAATTGAGGCGTGTCTTCAGAGTATTTTCCATCAAACTCAGCTTCCTTACGAGGTGATTGTTGTTGACAATAATTCTACCGATAAAACAGCAGAGCTAGCACAAAAAATGGGTGCACGTGTTATAACAGAAAAGCAACAAGGAATAACTTTTGCCAGGAACGCCGGATTTAATGCAGCAAATGGCGACGTTATAGCTCGAACCGACGCTGATACCATTGTTTCGCATGATTGGATTGAGCGCATTAACAAGCATTTTGAAAAAGATCCACTGCTTGATGCCATATCGGGACCGGCAGTATTTGGAATCCGGGTGTTTACGCCGCTTGTCAGACTTCTCGTCTTTGAAACAAATAAGAAAATATTCGGACATTACGGCCTTTATGGTCCCAACTTTGCCATTAGGAAAAGCGCGTGGGAGAGAGTAAAAAACGAAGTATGTCTTGACGATGAGAAGGTGCATGAGGATACCGATATTGCTATACATATCGGCAAAGGCGGTAAAATCGGCTATGACCGCGACTTAAAAGTGAGAACTTCAGCAAGAAGACTAAGGCAAAGTCCTTCCTCTCAGCTGGTTGAATATTTGGTTAAGTGGGCAGATATGATTGCGTATCACAAAAATTACCGCATTACTCATCTTGCTTCAAGCATCAAACAGAGAATGAACAATTAATTCTTGTTTTTGTGTCTTTGGTAGAAGAAAAAGTAGATTCCTCCCATAACTAGAAGAGACAGAATAAAACTTACGATTCCTTGCTCAATTCCGGGAAAGAAATACTGAAGACCAACAATTTCGAATACATTTAAAAAGGTCAGTCTTCCATTTACTACTGCAAGGACAAGAAGAAGAATGAGATGAAAAAACGCAAAGAACAGTACGGTTTTAAATAATGCGCGAAAAAAACGTTTTTCTGTCATAAAAATTGTTTTCGTAAGCCAAGCCTTTATCAATAAAGGCAAAAAGCATAAGGAGGCTTGTCTTGCCGCAAAAAATTTAAGTTTTTTTGGAGTAAGCAAAGCTTGCAAAAAAGAGAGCTACTTCTCTTTTTTGTAGTACTCCCCACCCATTTCATAATTGTACATTTTTCTTGTCATTTTGCCAAAAAGAACAATGTAGATGGTGGAGAAAAAGTATTTAAGTAGCACAGCTCCCCCTTCTTTCTCAAGCCTTCTTACCGAAAAAACTACCTTAGAATGGAAAGTAAATGCGACCTTGCATCCTTTTTTGCGTGCTCGTTCTACTATATCGTGGTCTTCCCCAACAAAAATTGTTTTGTCAAAACCGTGCAGTTGTCCAAAAACGTCTTTTGAAATTATCATATTGCCCCCGGTTGAAAATGAAAGATTTGCCTTGCTGCCAAGATATACAAGAGAGTTTGCCAGTCTGTATGCAAATTTATACAGTACGTTTTTGGAATCCGGAATAATTGAAGGAACAATCATTTGGTACCCTTTCTCAAGAAGGAGACTTACATCTTTTAAAAATGCTGAATGCACATAATTATCTGCATCAATAAAGAAAAGAAATTCTCCTCTAGCTTTTTCTGCGCCGAAATTTCTTGATGAAGAAACATTCTTTTCATTGATAGAGAAAATAGACAGGTCAAGTCTTTTCGTATATTTTTTAGCCTCAAGCTGAGTTCTATCCGTTGAGTTTGCATCAACCAGGATTACTTCAAAATTTTTATATGACTGATTGGTTAATGACTCAAGAAGACGGGGGAGTAGCTTTTCTTCATTAAATGCTGGAATAATAACTGAAAAATGAGGGCTCATTTTTATGATTATACAACAACTGCTAGGATTTGCTCTTCCCTTTCTAACCCAAAATAGTATATAGTAAGATATAGGAAGGAGGTGAAAAACATGGCTCGAAATAATTCAATGGATTCTTATATCGACATGGTCGGAGAGTACTTCAAAAAGCTTCCTGAGCTCCCTCGTGGAGGGCGTGAAGCGGTTGTTGCTATCACTCCTTGGCTTGCTCTTGTCTTCGGTGTATTAGGTGTTATTACAGGACTCGTAGGGCTTGGAATATTTACATTCTTAGCACCGCTTGCAATGATTGCCGGAGCACGAGGCGCAGGTGCAGGATTTGTCATCGTGCTTTTGGGGCTTGTTTCTTCAGCTCTATTATTGATGGCATTTCCGGGAACCAAGAGTAGACGCATGAGCGGCTGGAAGCTAATTTACTACAGTGAAGTAGTGGGAATTGTTGCCGATATTGTTTCACTTTCTTTATCAGGAGTGCTTTTTGCGCTTATCGGATTCTACTTTCTCTATCAAATCAGATCGTATTATAAGTCATAGAGAAAGAGCGATTTCCTTTATCAAGTAAGGTCGTACTACAAATAGCTGACAAAATCAGCTATTTGCAAGCTTAGCTTATAAGCAATATGCAATACACATTGCTTGCAAGGTTTTTTTGCAAGTTATATGTAAAACACATTGCTTATACGCTCTTTACGGAGAAAAGACTTTCGTTAGTCTGATGTTTTTTAAACAGAAAGACTGTATGTTTTTTTGTGTTTGAAAGAACATATAAATACTGCTAAATAGTGTTTCTTGATACTATTTGATACTAAATGTAGACTTGACAAACACTATTTTTTAAGACTATACTGATTACCGTTTGCAAATATGACTACAAAACTTACAGACGAGACATTCGAAAAAGACGTTCTTCAGTCACAAAATCCTGTTCTTGTGGATTTTTGGGCGGAGTGGTGCCAGCCATGTCAAATGGTAGGGCCCGTTGTTGAGGAACTTGCCGGAGAATATGAAGGGAAAATCAAAGTGGGAAAACTTAATGTAGACGAGAATATTAATGTTCCAGGTAATTATGGTGTTATGTCTATACCTACGCTTATCGTATTTAAAGATGGGAAACCATTCAAAACAATGATTGGGGTACAGGGCAAAGACACACTTAAGAAAGCAATTGATGAAGCACTCAATTAGCAATAATGTAATAGGATGCGTTTGTAGATAATTTGTTTTATCGCAAACGCTTTTTTTGTATTTGTACCATGGAAAATCAAACAATATACGACGTTATAATTATTGGTTCAGGGCCTTCCGGTCTTACAGCAGGAATTTATGCAAGCCGTGGAGATAGAAAAACATTAATTATTGCCGGACGCAAATGGGGAGGGCAATTGATGCTTACAACCGAAGTTGAAAACTTTCCAGGTTTTCCTGAACCCATAATGGGACCAGAACTTATGAAGAAAATGCGAGACCAGGCGGAAAAGTATGGAGCAGAAATTCTGGATGCTAATGTAACAGCAGTTGATTATTCAAAAAAGCCCTTCGAAGTAATCACTGATGATGAGAAAAAATATTACTCAAAAAGTGTCATTATATCAACAGGAGCTGATACAAAATGGTTGCAAATTCCAGGTGAACAAGAAAAGATTGGAAGGGGTGTAAGTTCTTGTGCTCCTTGCGATGCTGCATTTTACCGCAATAAAAGAGTGGTCGTTGTCGGGGGAGGAGATAGTGCAATGGAGGAGGCACTCGTTCTTACAAAATTTGCTTCTGAGGTTTATATAATCCACAGAAGAGATTCGTTTAAGGCATCAGATGTCATGCAAAAAAAGGTGTTTACCAACGAGAAAATTAAGGTTATCTGGAACACAGAGCCATTGGAAATTCTGGGCGATATGAAGGTTGAAAAAATTAAACTCAAGACTCAAAACCAAGATAAAAAAGTGAATATTCAGGCCTTGGGGGGAGCTGCTTTATCAGATTCAAACGGTGAAGTAATATGGGAATTTCCAGCAGACGGAGTGTTTGTTGCCATCGGCCACATTCCAAATTCGGCGTTATTTGAAGGAATTGAAAAGGATGAAAAGGGTTTTATTAAACAATATCCTGGTTCAAAAACTAATGTTGAAGGCGTTTTTGTATCGGGAGATGTTCACGATTCAACCTATATGCAAGCAGTAACCGCTGCAGGTTATGGGTGCCAGGCAGCACTTGACGTTGAGCATTACCTCGAAATGCAGTCGTAGATTCTATTTTATCGTCTTCTTTAAGACTTCTAAATCGTCTTTTAAGGCTAGTATTCCGGTCGAAAGGGTAAGGAGCTCCTTTTCAATGTTCTTCAGCGATTTATTGCTTTGTAAGTGGGCTAGCTCTTCTTCCGAAGCGCCTTCATCTGCTATTTTGTCTACATCAACCGAAATATCTTCAATATCAGCCTCAAGTTCTTTCATATTTTGCCTCATTTTTTTGATATTTCCTTCAAGTCCTTCCACGTCTTCCTGAATTTCGTCGAATTCACCTTCAAGTCCTTCCACGTCTTCCTGAATTTCTTCAATATCTTCCTCAACCTCTTCAAGACTTTGTGTATTCTTATTGACCGACAATTGTATAAAGAGCGCAAGGTAGATTGCTTCAAGTGATACAAGTGTAGTTACGACGAGGAGTATTTCATCAAGCGGAACGTGAAAAAAATACAAGGCAAATGCAACGATGAAAAGCACGGTATGGATGAGGATTGAGGCAGGAGTTCCTATCCAATACGTGGCTTTTATTGCCAAATCTTCGAGTTGCTTGTTTTTGGACTTTTTTTTGGCCATATATTTTAGTGTAGTGAGTGGTTGTAAAATAAACAACACGGGGATTGTAAAAACCCGAGAAAGTATACTGCCATGCGTTCTGAGAAGCAAGCAGTTCATACGACATTCTTACTCATTACCGTTCACAAATTCCAAAGAGGAGAGTAAACATCATAATTATGCCCGATGCAGTCATTCCAGATCTACCAGAAACTACGCACTATGAAGAAGCCCTGTCAAAGCTTCGTGTTACACATGAAGACTTTGTTTTGTATCATGCCGGCCTTCCTGGTTTTCCCCGCCATTTTTTTCGTGATGTAGTGATATCTGCATTTCTCTTTAATGACATGAAAATGCTCAAGGACAAGCTCAAATTCGCTGCCAAATTACAAGGAAAGATTGTTAATCCGATGACTGGAGAACAACCGGGAATAATTTTTCATGAATATGATTTAGGACTTTTAAATGGAGTAGAGCTGTCGGGACGAGAGGGGAAGACTACGTTTTATAACGGATGCGATACCACAGCACTTTTTCTTTTGGGCCATGAAATGTACCTTAAAAATACCGGTGATGAAAGCCTATTTTTGTCTCATAAAGAGAATATTGAGTTAGCAGTCGAATACATTTTGAGACACTTGGATGAGCATTATTTATTCGTTGAAGACCCAAAATTTGCAGGTGCAACGGCTTTTGCCCTAAAAGTTACGTATTGGAAAGATTCTGAATTAAAAGGAAGACCTAACGGAGAGCCGGTATATCCGGTTGTGTATCCTTTAGCGCACATTCAAAATATGGCAGGACTTAGAAGCGCAGGACGGATTCTTGGTTCGAAAAAGTTACTAGATATAAGCAAAAAAATGAAAAAAGCAATAAAACTTTTGATTAATGAAAAAAAAGATTCTCTGTTTGTAGCAATTGACAAAATGGGACCTATTGAGGGGATATCGTCGGATAGTTTGCACGCACTTTTCTATCTTGAGCCAAAAGATATTGGGGGAGTAACACTACGAAAAATGCTTGAAGCATCCGTCGTACTGGAAACGTCTTTTGGATTTAGGACATTGAGCCCAACAGAATCACATGAAGTTGCGGATAATTATCATGCGACCACGGTTTGGACTCATGAGCAAGCAATTATTCATAAAGGGGCAACAAAGCATTGGAGATGGGCAGAGGAGAATAATTTTCCAAAACTTGCTTCTCTTCTCACAAGAATCCGGGAGGTAAGCTCAAGAGTTGATATGTATTTGAGGTCGAATACTCAAAGTAATCCTGAGCTGTTTGTTGTAAATGGAAATATTATCACTGCCGGGGGATGCGATCCACAATTATGGGCGATTGCAGCACGAAGTTATTTTGCCCGCGTATTGTAGTTATTTGGTTGTTTCTGGTGTTGTGCAATGGCGGTTCCTGACTTCGGGGTAGAAACTCACCCCTTCGAGGTAGAAACTCACCCCTTCGGGGTAGAAACTCACCCCTTCGGGGTGTAAGACGTGAATAGTTGCGAACACATGCTTCCGTTACAAGCTCCGCAAGAATATGTATAATCTCCTTCAATTGCCGCTCTATGAATTGAAGAATTGAGCCACCACTGTACGGTGCCGGCTTCATTTGAACCCCACTTTGCGTCTTCAGTTATCCAATAAGGAAGATTTCTATTATAAAGTCCGGAGTGAAGATATCCTTTTCCTCCAAACAATTCTCCTTCAAGTTCTAAGCTTCTCGTTTTGGCGAGTGAGCAAAGTGCATCATCTTTTAAGAAAGCAGGTTTCCCTAATTGTGCTCGGTGTCCATTAATCAAATCAAAAATAGCGTCCGAATTAAGGGAGGGTGCATCAGCAGGAACATTATTTTGAGGGAGTTGTGGGGGAGTGGCTTCTGCTGACGGTGGAGTAGGAGATGGCGTTACTGTAGGGATTTCAGTGGGAGTAGGGGTGGGAGGAACATAATATGTTGGTTCGGTCGAATAGGAAAAGGTTACGGAAGTGTCAGGATTTTCTTTCGATTCGGCCTTTAACACTAATTCAGTTTGGGTAAGGGTAGTCTCCTCACACGATGTAGAATGAGTAACAATATACTCATCAATCATGGAGCATTTATGATGGGTTGAGGGAAAAGCGAACGGTTGCGTTATTAGCTTTTCCTGGGCATTTAGTTGTGTTGTCGCTCCTGAAATTCCTATAAAAAGGAATGACAGAAGCACCAGCTTGCCTGCCTTTAACATGGTGATTTTGAGCTCAAATGAAGCCAAACTTGCGTTTTCTTATCAGAGCACAAGTAAGAATTCTACCAGACAAAAATGATATGTCAATTGCGTGCAGGTAAGAATTTCGTAATACATTTCTGAGGGTTTCATTTGATAGTTTTTTAATTACTTTTATCCCTTGACATAGCAGTCCTAAATTAGTAGAATAGTTTCACCTTTTGAGGTGTATCCATCCCTGGTTTGTATAAACAAATTGAAATGGATAATCTAAATCGAATATCGCATGATAAAGTTTTTAAAAGTTTACGCTTAACGCCAAATATTTTTGGCTAACATAGTGTCTTCTTGACTTCCTCGCGGATCGATTTTTCTCAACGGGTTTATATAAAGCTTCAAGAATACCGTTCTTTTCTTGAAAAGACGGATGAATTGAAGCTGTTAAAGAACTTCCCTTCGGGGCGAAGTCTTGAACAAAGTTCAAGAAAGTTCTTAACAAGCACATTAAATATTTAGACCTTTATGGTTCGGGCCCTTAACAACCATGAAGCTTTCAGCTTCAGAACGTTGAGTGCCCAAAATTGAAAATTTTGGGCCCTTAGCTTAGCTGGTAGAGCGCATCATTTGCAATGATGAGGTCAGGAGTTCGAATCTCCTAGGGTCCACAGTTCGCTCTTTGAGAGTGGCTCAAGGAAAATCGACGGAGAGGTCAGAGTCAGACACTTCGTAACGAATCTCCTAGGGTCCACCCAGCTTAGCTGGGTGATGGTCAGCTTAGCTGACCCACTGAATTCGACAACCTACTGTGTTGGAGAAAGGCGCAGCGCTACAGCTGGCCTTCCTCGAATACAGTAGAAATATGTTCTTTAACAATTGGGATACAAGCACTTTAGCGTCACATCAGCGACGTTAAAGTCAGTAAATAACTAGGCCGTATTCCGCCTAAGGGCGGATACACAGCAATTTTAATTTTAAAGTTAAGAGAACACCGCACATGATTTTCAAGAATCTGTGCTATTTCAAATAACGCCAATAGTGGATGCCTAGGAAGTATAGACCGAAGAAGGACGCATCAAGGTTCGCGAAACACGTCGGGGAGTGACCTATGACACTTTGATCCGGCGGTGTCCGAATGGGGTAACCCACCCTTTATGGGGGGCTTCCTCTGAAGTTTATTTCGAGTAATCGGAGTAATATTAGGGGGCAGCAGGGAACCGGGTGAACTGAAACATCTAAGTAGCCCGTGGAATAAAAATCACAGAGATTCCGTCAGTAGCGGCGAGTGAAAGCGGAACAGCCTAAACTACTCGTAGCAATACCAGTAGTGTTGCAGGGTGACTTGCTTAAATGCAAAGGAGTACAGAAGAATGATAGCAGAAGGTGCTGGAACTGCACCACCAAAGGGAGTGATAGTCTCGTACGCAAAATTGTTCTTCCTCCTCGTCATACCCTAAGTACTATGAGGCACGATTTAAACCTTGTAGGAATCTGGGGCGACCACGCTCCAAGGCTAAATATCTATACTTACCGATAGTGAACTAGTACCGTGAGGGAAAGGTGAAAAGCACCCCGGGAGGGGAATGAAATAGTACCTGAAACTATTGGCTGACAAGCAGACGAAGTCCCGCTTAGCGGGATGACGTCGTGCCTATTGAAGAATGAGCCGGTGAGTTAATTTATATTCCAAGTCTAAGTAAGGTAAGTCTTACGGAGGCGTAGTGAAAGCGAGCCCTAACTGGGCGACAATAAGGAGTGTAGATTAGACCCGAAACCAGGTGAGCTAACCATGAGCAGGTTGAATTCTGCCGAAAGGTCAGAAGGAGGACCGAACCCTTTTCCGTTGCAATGGGATGGGATGACTTGTGGTTAGGGGCGATATGCCAAACGAACCTGGAGATAGCTGGTTCTCCCTGAAATATATCTTGGTATAGCTTCTGTTGAAAGCTTGCTGGGGGTAGAGCACTGAATGGATCTGGGTGGCGAAAGCTATTCAATTCAATCAAACTCCGAATACCAGTGTAGTGTTTGCAGAAAGTCAGAACTGCGGGGCTAAGCTCGTGGTTCGAGAGGGAAACAACCCAGACTCACGTCTAAGGTCTCTAAATTCATGCTAAGTTGTTAAGGAAGTCATTGTCCTCAGACAGCTAGGAAGTTGGCTTAGAAGCAGCCATCTTTTAAAGATAGCGTAACAGCTCACTAGTCGATTTGGGACAGTGGCGCCGAAAATGATCGAGGATTAAGCATGATACCGAAGACTGAGAACCGCAAGGTTGGTAAGGGAGCGTTCTATGTGCCTTGAAGCTGAACTGTAAGGTTTGGTGGAGTGCATAGAAGTGAGAATGCCGGCATGAGTAGCGTATTGCGCCTGAGAACGGCGCACGCCAAAAGCCTAAGGATTCCTTCGCAATGTAAGTCAGCGAAGGGTTAGTCGGCACCTAACGGTAGCCCGTCAAAAAGCGCGGGATAGCCGGATGGACGAGTCGTTAAAATTCGACTACTGGATAATGATCGTTATTACTTAAGGATTGACTGAGATGGAAGAGACAGCCCTGTTCGCAGGGTTTAAATCACGAGGCAGTTTAAGTTGGTAAATCCGCTTCGACGTTTTAACCGAGTGATGATGACAAATAGGAAACGCAAGAAGTACTATAAGTGTTATCTTTCAGCTTACGAGAAAAGATTCGTAAGGAGAGCATTATTTAGCCGTACCGCATTACCGACACAGGTAGGCTGGTCGAGTAGACTAAGGCGATCGTGAGAAGTGTGTTCAAGGAACTATGCAAAAAATCTAGGCGTAACCTATGGGAGATGCCTTCCCTACTGTAAAAGGTAGGGCATATGCAAAAGAATGTTTAGCAACTGTTTATCTAAAACACAGGTCCCTGCAAAACCGAAAGGTAAGGTATAGGGGCTGACACCTGCCCAGTGCCGGTAAGTCAAAAGTGTTGGGTGATGGTCCGCAAGGGTCTGAGCCTGGTACTTAAGCTCCGGTGAACGGCAGCAGTAACTATAACTGTTCTATGGTAGCGAAGTTCCTTGTCGGGTGAGTTCCGACCCGCACGAATGGTAGAATGACTGAACAACTGTCTTGAACACACGCACGGCGAAATTGAGATGGCCGTGAAGACGCGGCCTGGTTGTCCTTGGACAAAAAGACCCCGGGAGCTTTACTGTAGCTTGGCATTTGTGAGTTTTTTCTAACTGTCGAGAATAGGAGGGAGGCGCAAGCCGATCGTGGAATACCTCTCTTTGGAAAGAGCAAGCATTACTTCTTTACCGCATAAAAACTCGGTAGAAGGACATTGTCTGGTGGGCAGTTTGACTGGGGAGGTCGCCTCCTAAATGGCAACGGAGGTGTACAAAGGTTGGCTTAGTACGGATGGAAATCGTACTGAATCTATATTGGGATAAGCCAGCTTGACTGCGAGGCAAACGAGCCGAGCAGGTGCGAAAGCAGGTCAAAGTGATCCTGCGCTGCATAGTGGTATGCACGTAGCTTATCGGATAAAAGCTACCCCGGGGATAACAGGCTGATCGCTCCCAAGCGTCCACAGCGACGGGGCGGTTTGGCACCTTAATTTATTAACCATAAATCGGGGCGCCTAGACTGTAAAGTTTAAGCCTGATTCTTCGAATAAAGATTGATAGGTCTTTTTGTTGAATAAAAATACTAGCTCAAATCGGTGGACACCAAACCATGAACACGTTTGGTCAATACCGAGGGAAGTACAGTTATATCTGTACCCTGTATCGACTGTTTCCTCTTTTGGAAACGATGCGCAAGGCTAAACACGCGCATAATACGGCTAGCTCCTGCGACCTGCAGGAAGAAGGTATAGTCAACCCCTCTGGTAACAGAGGATTTATTTTTCGAATCATCGAAATTTGAGACAGCGATGTCGGCTCATCCTAGCGCGGAGGTGGAGAAGCTTCCAAGCGTCTGGCTGTTCGCCAGTTAAAAGGGTACGCGAGCTGGGTTAAGAGCGTCGTGAGACAGCTCGGTCTCTATCCAGGATAACCGTTTGAGATTTGAAGGGAGCCGCCCCTAGTACGAGAGGACTGGGGTGGGGGAATCCCTGGTGTGCCGGCTGTACCATAGTATGGGCAACGTCGGGTAGCTATATTCCCATGGGATAACCGCTGAAAGCATCTAAGTGGGAAGCCCACCCTAAGATAAGATCTCTTTAAGACTCCTTGAAGACCACGAGGTTGATAGGCTGCGAGTGTACGCACAGTAATGTGTTCAGCTTAGCAGTACTAATAAGTCGAGAAGTAGTACAGGTTCTTTTAAATCATGTGAGTGCCTAGTTTTTACTAGGTCTTGTATCCCAAGTTTTTTTGCCCGAAAGCCTTTCGGTCTTTGGAGCGGTGTGGAACCACCTCTTCCCTTTCCGAACAGAGAAGTGAAACGCGCCAGCGCCTACGATACTCATAATTTGGGGAAAATAGGTCAAGGCCGGGGGACTCTCGGGCAAAAAGAGATCAAAAACTATTGTATTCGACAAGGAAACCTAGCTTAATCGCTAGGTTTTTTTGTGGTGAAAACAATTATAATGTAACTACTATGGCTGAATGTGTTCTATGCGCAATGAATATATCAAAACAATTCATTGAAGAAGGAACAAGTTGGTTGGTCGATGAACCTCGTGATTTTAAATTCCCTGGCCTTTTCTTTATCCGTTTGAAACGTCATTGCGAATCGTTGGCCGAACTGACTGTAGAAGAAAGTAGCGAAATTGGCCAACTCATTCAGAAGTATTCTTTGAAAAGTTATGATATTGCAAAGGCACAGCGAGTTCTTGCAATGTCATTGGGCCTTTCCAATCCCCATATCCATTTTTGGATTTTGCCAAAAACATCAAAGAACGGTAATGAGGTTTTAACCCTTCGAACAGCAATGCAGACAATCTTGAAACGATACAAAAGATAACCGCATTTAGCTTCAAATTTTTAGTTAAAATTCATTCTTGACAAGGCTTTTTTAATTCTTTACTATGAATTATGGAAAGCGACAAGTTCCCGAAAGCGTACACTTTTGACGACATTTTACTTATCCCCGGCTTCTCAGATTTCACCAGAACAGACATAACTCTCAAGACTTCTCTTACAAAAAAAATCTCTTTAGACGTACCCTTTATTTCCTCGCCAATGGATACAGTTACTGAGTCTAGACTAGCCATTGCTCTTGCTAAAATGGGAGGAATTGGGATAATTCACCGCAATCTTTCAATTCAAAAGCAGGCGGCTGAAGTTGCAAAAGTGAAAAAGGCGGGTTCGGCAAGCTCACCGTTAGTAGTTGGAGCGGCTATTGCCGGAAATGGAGATTTGATTGACCGTACAAAGGCGTTAGTCAAAGCAGGGGTTGATATCATTGTGACGGACACAGCCCATGGATATACAAGTAGCATTATCGATGCTATCGTGTATCTTAAAAAAACGTACACCCAACTTCCTGTCATGAGTGGAAATATTGCAACATATGAAGGGGCAAAGGCTATGATAAAAGCAGGTGTCGATTGCCTTCGGGTAGGAATGGGACCAGGCGCAATTTGTACTACCAGAATTGTTTCTGGAATGGGAGTTCCGCAGGCAACGGCTGTTTCTGAGGCGGTAAGAGCGGCAAAACAGGCTGGTATACCAGTGATTGCTGATGGAGGACTGAGATACTCAGGAGATATGGTAAAAGCGTTGGCTTTAGGCGCATCGGCATGTATGATGGGCTCATTTTTCGCAGCCTGTGAGGAGTCCCCGGGGAAGATGGTACGGCTTACGAAAAATGAAGTTCCAGCCCGTTTTAAGAGCATTCTCAATCACAATACTACCTATTTATTCAAGGAATACCGGGGGATGGGAAGCGTTGCCGCGATGAAATTAGGGGCAAAAATCAAGTCGGGAGCGGAATTTCACGGAAAAAGTTATTACAAAGAGCGCGTGCTTGTGGCCGAAGGAGTAGAGGCCATGGTGCCTGTGAAAGGAAGTGTACAAAAAGTCATGGAACAGGCAATAGGCGGTATTAAGTCGGGGATGTATTATGTAGGGGCAAAAACCATTTCGGAATTGCATCAGAAAGCACGGTTCTATCAGATTACGCAGGCGTCCCTTCAGGAATCCCATCCTCACGATGTTTTCGTTACAAATGCGGGAGAGAGTTATTAGTTCTGCATCACGATTTTTTTATGGTATTATGCAATGAATATGTTACAGAAAGAAGCATCAGAGGCTTTTCTTTCTAAAATCTTTCTGTCTACCCGCCAGCTTTGTGATTTAGAATTGATTCTAAACGGCGGATTTGCCCCCTTGACAGGATTTCTTAACGAAGACGACTACCGCTCTGTTGTAAGCCAAATGCGCCTTTCAAACGGCATTCTATGGCCAATTCCTATCGTTTTGGATGTAGAGGGATTAGCTGGTTTTAATGTTGGACAAAAAGTACTACTTTGCGACCTTTCCGAAAAGCCGGTTGCAACACTTCATGTTGAGTCTATCTACAAGCCGGACAAGAAAAAGGAAGCACAAATGGTGTATGGAACCGATTCAAAAGAACATTTTGGAGTCAAATATCTGTTTGAAAGGACAAATGAGTACTATCTTGGTGGAAAAGTTGAAAAATTGGGCTCTATTGAGCACTACGATTATAAGAATTTAAGAAAGACACCCCAGCAGTTAAAGAAATATTTTAAGAAAAGAGGATGGAAGAAAGTAATTGGATTTCAAACAAGAAATCCTATTCATCAGGCTCACTTCTGGATGATAAAGAAGGCTGCAGAAAAAGAAAAAGCACACGCTCTTATCCATCCTTCGGTGGGGGAGACGAAAGACGGAGATATCGACTATATAACTAGAGTTAAATGCTACAAAATCATTCAAAGAAAATACGCCAAGGATTTTTCTACCCTTAGCCTATTGCCATTAGCGATGCGAATGGCAGGACCAAGAGAGGCTATCCTGCACGCAATTATCCGTAAAAACTATGGTTGTACACATTTTATTGTCGGACGGTCCCATGCAGATCCCGGAACAGATAGTCACGGTAATCTTTTCTATGAGCCTTACGATGCCCAAAAGCTTGCGCAAAAATACGCCAGAGAGATTGGAATAAAAATTATTGAATTTAACGAGATGGCTTACGATGAAAAGAACAAGCAATATGTTGAAGTTTCAGCCAAAAACAAAGATGCGAAAGCCATCAAGCGGATTTCCGGGACGCAATTTCGAAAGATGTTAAGAGAAGACGAAAAAGTTCCGGAATGGTTTTCTTTTCCACCTGTTATTAAAATCCTCAAGAGAAGAGTTAAAAGGCAAAAGGGTTTTTGTGTCTTTCTGACCGGTCTTTCAGGTGCAGGCAAATCAACAGTTGCAAAAAGTCTATCGTTAGTGCTTATGGATAGGTACAACAAGCCGGTTACGCTTCTTGACGGGGATATTATTAGAAAACATTTGACAAAAGGCCTCGGGTTTTCAAGGGATGATAGGGACGAGAACATTCGGCGTATTGGGTTTGTTGCAGGTGAAATCGTAAAACACCAGGGGGTAGTAATCGTTGCGGCGATTGCGCCGTATAGAAAGGTGCGGGATGAGGTGAGAGAAATTGTTTCCCAGGTTGGGACTTTTGCCGAAGCATATGTTTCAACGCCACTTTCCGTATGTAAAAAAAGGGATACGAAAGGACTGTATAAAAAGGCTGAGATGGGTTTGATTAAGAATTTAACAGGAATAGACGACCCTTACGAAAAGCCTCTTGCACCTGAAATTATACTTGATACCACAAACCATAGCGTTAAAGTATGTGTGGGAGAAATTTTAAAGTTTTTGAAGGTGGAAAAACTTATTAAGTAATTCACCAATATCCCATTTGTCGTAATTTTTCCATCATTTTTTCCTTATTTTGTTCCCGTCCGGAACGCTCATCACCCGAGGATTTTTTTGTAAAAGGTTTTTCGCCTATTGAGCGGTAGCCTTTATCATAGAGTGGTGAGTAAGGGACGTTGAAAAGACGGATATATGCCCACACGTCTTCCTCGGTAAATTCAAGTAACGGGTGAATTCTTATGTGGTTTGGACGAGGAGAGAAGTATTTTTCATTTTTCCTTGCTGGGTTTTCGTCACGGCGTATTCCCAGCATATAACCTTTTAATTTATACTTTTCCAACGCTCTGTTGAGTGAATTGATTTTTGCGAGCCGTGAGATTTCTTCCTTTAAGGCCATTCCGCGGGCTTTTTTGTAGTTTGCAAGGTCACTATCTGAATGTTTCTCTATTATTAAATTCAAATTCCATTGGTGGGCAACTTTTTCAATGAATTTATACATTTGCGGAAATTCTATTGTCGTGTCATTGAACATAACCTTGTACGGAATAACGCCATTATATAGAGTCAGGATGATATGCATAAGGGTTGTTGTGTCTTTTCCACCTTTCCAGGCAAGGGCAATATCTTTGAAGCCATACTTCTTCTCAGCCTGTTTTAAAATCTGCTTGGTTTTGGCAATTTTATCCTGAAGGGTCATATTTTTGTAGTATATAATGTAGGTCTATGTGCGCTCTTTGTCAAATAGCAGCAAGCGAGGTGCAATTGCAGTACACAGCAACCCTTCTTTCAAATCCACAATTGATTTTAAACTATATAGACCCTGGGTCAGGATACGTATTGGGTTCAAATATTCCAATTTTTCTTGCTGTTATACTGGGAGCTTTGGGTTCGAGCTTATTCTATTTAAGATATAAAATATTCCCGTTTTTCAGAAAAAAGAGCGTTATTGTTGTTCTTATTTTGCTTGTTTTATTCGCTGGTATAATTGGGGGTATGTCTCTGTTGGGCACCAAGCAAACAAAAAAAGTAATCATATTGGGTTTTGACGGAATGGACCCAAATATTCTTGAAGAAGGGTGGAAAAATGGAAGGTTTAAAAATTTAAAAAAACTTAAAGATACGGGCTATTTCTCTCCTCTTGCAACGGTTGTTCCGCCTCAGTCCCCAGTTGCATGGGCGAGTTTTATAACTGGGGAGAATCCTTCACAGCACGGAGTATATGACTTTATTGAGCGGGATCCTGCAAATTACGGCCTAAATTTAGTCTTTTCAGGCAACGACAAAAATACAACGACACTTCATGCAACTCCTTTTTGGGAAAAGACAACCGCAAACAAAGTTCCAGTTACCGTTTTATTTTTGCCCGATACTTTCGAGCCGCCAAAATCACTGACTGGCGAGATGATTGCAGGAATGGGGGTACCCGATGTCCTTGGAACTCAGGGAACATTTACGCTTTTTACTACAAGAAAGTATCCGACCAATGATTATACCTGGAGGGGAAAAGTAATTCCCGTTTCATATAAAAAGACAATAGATACAAATATAGAGGGACCAAAATATAATGGCGGTAACGATACAAAAGTAGCAACAGTTCCGCTTACCATTAAGGTTATTAAGGATTCTTCTGTTGAAATTAGCGTTCAAAAGCAAACTTTCAAAATTGCTAAAGGGGAGTTTTCCGATTGGAAACGTTTGGAATTTGGCATAGACTTCTTTACAAAAGTTAAAGGGATAGCCAAGTTTTACCTCAAAAGTGTATCTCCCGACATTGAGTTGTATATGTCACCCATTAATTTTGACCCTGAAACACCTTTAAAACCTATTTCTGCACCGAAAGGATTTTCTGCAAAACTCTCAAAGGAGCTTGGGTTGTACTCAACTTTGGGTCTTCCGCATGACACCTGGGCTTTGGAAGAGAACGTGTTTGATGAAAAGGCTTTCCTTAAGCAAGCAGATTCAATTCTTGCCGAAAGAAAGAAAATTTATTACTCAAAGCTTGCCTCTTACAACAACGGAATCCTTTTTGCCTATTTTGGCATGCCGGATACAATTTCTCATATGTTCTGGCGATTTTTAAAAGATCAAAACAGTCCATATCATGACACGATAAACCAGTATTATGAAAAAATGGATGAGATAGTAGGGCAGACCATTGCAAAAATGGATAAGGATACGACTTTCCTGATACTTTCCGATCATGGGTTTTATTCATTTGATTACGAAATGAACGTTAATACTTTCTTGGTCAAGAATGGTTATTTGGTATTAAGAGAGGGAGCAAATGAATCCGGACCATTATATGATTCTGTCGATTGGAGCAAGACGAAAGCGTATGCTGCAGGATACAACAGTGTGTTTTTCAATATTTCAGGACGCGAAGAAGAAGGATCAGTTCATCCTAAAGATATACGAGAGTTACAAAAAGAGATCATTCAAAAATTAATGGATGAGATAAATCCTCAAACGGGAGATAAGATAATGAAGCACGTTTATACAAGAGAAGAGATGGGTGTTTCACCCGATGATAACTACGCACCTGATCTGATTTTAGGTTTTTATAAAGGAACGCGCTCATCCTGGGACAGCGCGATAGGGGCGACAACTCCTGATGTGATAACAAAGAGAACTTATAAATGGAGCGGGGATCACCTTTTTGACCCGACCGAAGTACCCGGCGTATTGCTCTCAAATAGAAAATTGGGTTTTAAAAAGCCTCAAATAACCCAAGTCATGCCTTACGTGCTAAAGTTAGTAGGAGTTCTGCGGTAGTTTTTATTCGGTTACGATAATTGTTCCCCTTTGGGAAGGGATATAATGGTTGACGTAGCGAAGTTCACCAGTCCGATAAATTGTTGCTTGAACACTTGAATTATTATCAAATTGTCCTAAATTTAAAAACGGATAAAGCATATGAGTAGGGTGTTCGGCAGAATTGACACTTCCCGTCTTACCGCTATGATTGGTCCATCTTACAATTTCCCCTTTTTTGATAGTAATTTTTGAGGGCTCAAAACCTCTTGAGGTAAGAGTAATGGAATGTACAACTATTGTTTTTTTGGATAGCATCAAGCTTTTTTGCTGAGGGGGTTGTGTGGAATTATTTTTGGGAATAACTAATATAGCGAGGACTGATAATATAACTATGCTAAAGAAAATGCGGATAAGCATTGCTTGTTGTTTGCGTTTCATTATATTCCAGCCTAACACAAAAAAGTATGCAGCGTCAATGAATTCAAATTCGATTGACTTTTGCTTATTTTAATACTTAAAATGAGATAAAGTGGAAAATAATACTTCGACAACAACTTTCGGGATTTTGAAAGCTGCAATAATTGAGATTGCAATAATCCTTATTTTGACAAGCATTGTTATTTTTATGCTCAATTTTTTGAAGATCATAGATATATATGCTCTTTTTGCACGAAAACCTAATTTCCAACCTAGTCAAAATGCAAAAATAAAGCCTAATTCATTCGACAATCAGAGGCTAAGTCAGAAACAAAATTATATCAAGCTAAATCCAGCCCAGCCAGACTTAAATATTGTTTCTAGAAATAAAGCTTTACATATGGCTCAAAATATCAGTGAATTTGAAGGGAAAATAATAACAATAGATTTGAACCCTGAAGTGGATACCGCAACGAAAGCTTCTATAAGTGCAAAGTTAGTAGTAGGAGTAGGTAAGGGTTCAGAAAGTGCAACACTTCTTTATCCTACATTAGCAATGGATAAGATAAAGGTTGTAGATTCTTTGAAAAAGGTGATAAGTTTGAAAGATCTGAGGGTCGGTGATAAAGTAACAGTTAGGACGAATACAGGAACTCTTCGTGCCTATCCCAATAATATCAACCAAGTTTTAATTACCAAACAATAATATGGAAAACTTTAGTATGCAAAGCGAAACCAGGAAAAGAGCGGTAGGGGTAAGGGCCTTGATATATGAAGTTTTAGTGATATTAAGTGTGATTGCAATTGCAATTTTTGTATTGGACCGATTTGGGGTCATTCATATAGCTTCATATTTACCATGGCACCAGACCCAAGATAATAATGGGACAAGTTACGATCAACAATTAAAAATCTATTCTTCGCGGACAACTCTTTTACAAAAACTATCCGATTTTAAAAAATTACACCAAGCTTATTCGGTGCTCGAATATGAGGGTTATATTGGAGACGTTGATGTGAAGGGTGGAATTGCTCCCAGATTAAATGCACCATATGCATTTTCCATTACTTTAAATTATGATGACCCATCCTTAAAGGATTCTTATAAAGTTCCATATTATGTGGGAGGTAAATACATGAATAGAGTGCACGTTTTTGAAAAAAAGGCCGGAAATGATATACCTATTAAAGTTAATGACTTGAAACCCGGAGATAAAGTAATAATAAAAATTAACACATCATTAATGAAAAGATACCCGGACTTTTTAAATGAATTGACTATAACTCGAATTTAACCCCTCTTGACCCTTGCATAAAGATACATATTCTCCTAATATGTTTTTCTAGTCTAATAAGGATGAATAATATGAGAAATACTATGGAAAAAATGCTCGATAGTTTATTGGATCTAGGGATTTTGGAGTCAATAGGTGAAGCAAAATATTTCAATGATGATCCGAGGTTCTATTATTACTTCGCAAAGCTAGCACTTAGCCAAAAACACACTGACGGTTATCTCGATAAAGAATTAGGTGCAAGTGGCGTGTCGCTTTCCAACCGAGAAATCGCTCTTCTGAAATGTTTAGGTGAGACTATAGAACGCTATTCTCTGTCATCTTACAAGGAAAAAAAGGTCAAACACATAAAAGCCGACAACTGGCTTCATCGCAAATTTCCATTGTCAGCTTTTTCTCCGGTAATAAGAGAAAATGGATTAGTCAGCTATATCGAGGGGATTAATCTTATGAAAAAAAATACTACCGTTATTCCTGCAAAGCTTGTCTATCTAAATTATAAATCGTCCAGAAAGGAAATAGATTATAGATATCCTCTCGTAAGTACAGGTGCAGCTGGAGGCTTTAACTTCGAGTCATCAGTATTAAGAGGTATTTACGAAGTAATTGAGAGAGACGCTTTTGTTTGTGCGTATTTAAATTCCATACGGCTACCTATGATTGATATTAATGAACAAAAAGATAAAGATCTTTTGTCTGTTTTAAAGTCGATTAAACGGTATAATTTGGAGCTATCTATATTTGATGCCACCAATGATTTGGGCATCCCATCGTTCATATCGATACTGGTTGACAGGACTGGACTTGGCCCCGCTGTATCGGTAGGGGCGAAAGCGGGTTTCAATTGCATAAATGCGATAAAAGGAAGTATTGATGAATCTTTTATGGTAAGAAGTATCATGAGAGCTGCAAAACTATCGTCATTAAATGGCGAAAAAGTTAAAAACGAGGGCAAGTTCATGAAGGAGCTGCATGAACGTGGATTTTACTGGTGGCCGGTTGAGGCGATTGACAAGCTTGATTTTCTATTTTCACAAAAACCATCGAAAAAAAGAATGACAAAATTTCAGGGATCGGAAAAAGAAGAATTAGAGCATGTTGTAAAAATATTGAGCCAAAAAGGGTATGAAATATTTTGTGCTGATATAAGTGCCAGACAGTTAAAAAAAATTAATTATGTAACATATAAAATTTTAATTCCTAACTTACAACCTCTATACCTGTTTGAAAAACAAAAGAAATTTGTTAACAGGAAAAGGCTTAAGCAGGTTGCTGATTTCTTTAGAGCTGAAAATGTGAAAATAAATCAAATCCCTCATCCCTTCTTATAGGGGATACTCAATTTGACCACCGGGTGAAGATTCTGTATTATGGGTATAATGCTTTAACAACATATGGGTTCAAAAAAATACATAAAACCTTCAATAAAGATTAAGAAGATTAAAATCAATCAATTCATGGCAAACGGCAGGTTTAATGACTCATACAATTCAATCATCCCGAATGTATACGCTATTACTTACGGATCTTGTTCTGGAACCTCGGGTGCTATGTGCTTTCCTACAGGACCATGCGGTGCAATGTGCCATTAGAATATTTCAACTAAATCCTCCTCAATACATCATTCAATTTTTGTGGGTCTTTTTCAAAGTAAAGTTCACTGAAAACATCCTGCGAAGCGAATTGTTCCACTGTCTTACGGATATTTTTGGGTAAGTTACCGTCTGATAGCACTTGTCTTGTCAATCTTGTTACAATCTTGTTTTGCTTTAACCTTTTGATGCATGTCGTGTTGCTTTTATGCAGGAAGAAGACTTGTGAGATCTCATATCCATAGGGAAATTTAATATTGTTTTCCTTCTCAAGAAAGGGTGATTGATAGAGATAATACTTCTTATCAATCTTTCTAACAAATGCGATGTCGTCCGTAAAGTGCTGGAAATAACCATTCAGAAGATTTGCTATAGTAGATTTTCCGGCACCAGAATTTCCCAAGAATAGATATGCTTTATTTCCAGAATAGACCGAGGAACAGTGTATGCCAAATCCATCGTTTTCAGAAAGCAGAAAATATAAAATGTCTGCAAGCATCGATTGAAAATGCCAGATGCTCATTTGGTAATTTCCACAAGCTCTTCTGTCATCAATTCTGTGATACTGGTAGATAAAATTATGTTGATCCGACTTCCTCTTGATGCGTTCAACATCCTTGGTCTCTGAGATGGTAATTGTAAAGTCAGGATTTCTAGTAACAACAGACACAAACCCTGCTAGAGTATGGAGAATCTCAGTTTGGAGTTTGTAGATAATAATTTCCTGTTGGTTATTTTTCCGATCATCTTTCTTAAAAAGCAACCTGATTAAAAAACCCGCAATAGACACATAAAATTCATCCATTCTTTACAATCCCTTGGAATCTGCTATATTTTAACATCATGGTGAGTACACGTCCAGACTCAAAGGTATTAAAAAAAGACGATATCGATGTGAATGAACTTTTGAAAGAACCGATGCAGCCTTTCGAAAAATTCCATAACCTGACAAAGATAAAAAAATATAAGAAAGAAATCAATAGAAGCGAATGGCCAACTGAATGGATCAAGATTTTCTATAAAGGCTATGCTCGTTTGCCCGAAACTATACTTCCAAAGCCCGTACTTGAACAGAAAGTTCTTTCTGAATTTTTGGAAAAAAGAGAATCCCGAAGGGAATTTAGTCAAGTACTAACAACCGAACGGATAAGCAATCTGCTTTATTTTTCTGCCGGTATTAAAGATAACCGAACAGGTGCAAGATTTTATCCCTCTGCAGGAGCAAGATATCCGTTGGAGGTCTATTTCATCAGTATGAATTCGGAAATTCCTCAAGGCCTTTATCATTATTATGTCAAGAATAACTCGCTTGAGCTTGTCGGGGAGTTTAATAGTGATGTTGTGGTAGAATCTTTCAAAGGCCAGGAGTGGGTATATAAAGCATCCGCATTATTAATTATAACCGGCGTTTTTATCAGAAATACTACGAAATATGGAAATAGGGGATATAGACATGTGCTTACCGAGGCAGGTTGCATGCTGCAGAATATTTATTTAATATCCGCCTCACAAAATATAGCATGCTGTGCTATCGGAGGCTATGTAGATGATAAACTGAATAACTATCTTGATATAGATGGGTTTTCCGAGACTGTTCTTGAAGTGGTAGCTCTAGGATAATGAAAAATAAGATTAATCTCTCCTATCTTGCGTTTTTTTTGACTGCATTTTGTATTCTGGAATTTTTTATTTTTATCCACGAAAAACCACATATCAATTCTTTTATGTTGAAAAATCCTCGAGAGGTCAAAACATTTTACCTTCCTTACAGTTCGTCTGTCTTATTTAATTTTTTCTATTCCTCTAAAAGTACTTTGACTACATCTACATTGATAAATGTTTATGAAGGTTCTATTTTTAATATTACTGAAAATATGGATACAAAAACAAAAAGGATAACAATCGAGAAAAATGGCAATAGGAAACAGTTTTTACTGACACCCGATAACAGTCATGAAGTAAGCGTTATAGACAATTTTGGGAATAATATCCCATTTGGGTCACTTACAAAAAATGACAATGTGACAATAAAAGAAACTGCAAACCTTTATGAGAAAAATGCAGCAGCTAATTACCTTATTATTAAGTCATTATGAAGAAATTAAAAAAATTAATATCAAAAAAACTTTTTCTTGTAATAATAATTCTGATTCTATCCTATACCGCCTTCGAATTTGGAAGACAGATTTATATTGTCAAACGGGCAAAAGACCTCAATCTTGTCATAATATCGATTGACACATTAAGACCTGATCATATGGGGGTCTATGGATACGAAAAAAAAACAACCCCAAACATAGATAATTTTTCGAATAACGCAAAAGTATTCACTAACGTTTCAACTACAGTTCCCATGACACACCCTTCATTTATTTCTCTTATGACAGGTTACGATCCTTTAAAGACCAGAATTTTGAATAATAGCTTTTCTGGTATAAGTTGGAATACTAAGACACTGGCAACGGAGTTAAAAACAGCCGGATATAAGACAGCTGCATTTATCACAGGTGAGCCTCTTGACCAGGGGATTGATGATTTTCATTTTCACATATTCAAGTATTTTCAATTCGATAAAAGTGGGAATGAACAATTCAGGCAAAGTAGTAGGGCAGACTATGAGTCTTTTATAAGACAAGCTTCAGGCTGGTTGGAAAAAAACCATAATACTAAATTCTTTACCTGGATTCATTTAATGGATGTACATGCACCTTATTATCCTCCTGATGATTTACGTTGTAAGTTTAACTCTAAATATTGCTCACAAATCAGCGGAAAAAGCTTGGAAGACCTGGAACGATTACGTGGTGAGTATCAAAAATGTCAAAATAGAACGGTGCCCAAAGAAAGGATTGGGCTTATGGAAAATCTCTACGATGGTGGAGTTGCTTCGGCTGACCGGATAACAGGAGAAATATTAAATACTCTTAAAAAAATCGGGGTCTTAAAGAACACAATAGTTGTTATCTATGGGGATCATGGAGAAGGATTTGACCACAATTATTATTTTGACCACAGAACTGTTCTATACGATTCTGCCATAAAGATTCCGCTTATAATCTACGATCCATTATCTGATCATAAAATGACCTCAAATGTTATGTTGCAAAACACTGATATTCTTCCGACACTGCTCGATTTGATGAGTATTAAAGATAATTCTGCTTTCGACGGGCAGAGCTTTGCTTACCTATTTAACCGGAGTTTATTTATTAATCCATTCCCAGCTAACCGGAGGAAATATTCGTTTTCAGAAAATAACAACCTTTCGAAGTTTTCCGTAAGCGATGGCGAATATAAATATATCTATTCGCTTCCCGGGTCTTGCATACATGAGAATAATTATGAAGAGTTATATAACGTTGAGAAAGATAAATATGAGAGTAATAATTTGATAGATAAGCTTCCTCGAATTGCAGGTAGGTTAAAGCAAGTTTTATATGAACATCTAGCACCTTATAATTTGCCTTCACCCTTCATAATATCAGAGCAACAAAATAACGGCTTCGAAGAAAATGATTCAAATTTTAACGATGATATAAAGGCAAAATTAAAATCACTTCAATATTAAATAACTATTAAGTAACTCGGATGCAAGATTTAGTCAACCAGGTAGTAAAGAGAGGAAAGATAAAAACTTTTGGGAATTCTATGTTCCCTATCCTTCGAGACCAAGATACAGTTCATATTAAGAAAATTAGCTTTAACAGAATTAAAACTAACGATATTGTTTGTTTTAAAAAAAATAGCCATTTGATTACTCATAGGGTGTTGTACAAAACGAATAAATATCTCATAACAAAAGGGGATAATAACCGTTTATCTGATGGGAAAATAAGACCAGAGAGGATAATCGGTTTAGTCGATTCTATCCAACGAGGAAGTCATAAGTATAAAGTTGAGGACCTGTATCTTATGCAGTCCAGTTTGTATTTCGATGAGATAAGAAGGATTGCAGGCTTATTTATGGAGCATAAAATTGACTTTGTTATTCTGAAAGGTCTACCTTTGCATCTTTTATACGAAGGAAAGTATCCAAGTCGAATTTATGCAGATTGCGATATTCTTATTCATAAGAAACAGTTCAAAAAGGTTAAGAAACTCCTTTTTGATAATAGCTACAAAATGGTTACACCGACTTCTCTAACGGGAAAAACAATGCTTGATAAGGCTGAAATTTCGTTCTACAAAAACGTCAACGGACTGATTGTCACATTTGATATCCATCTTGAAATAGTTTTTTTAATGACCAGTATTGGTAAAGTGGAAAAATTGTATCCCCAACAACTTGTAGACAAGTTATCTCAAAAGTTTATATATGAAAAGGAATATATTGAGATTGAAAGGGTAAAATTTCCTGTTTTAAAGATTGAAAATTTAATCATCTATCTGCTTCTTCATATTTACCATCACAATTTTGAGGGTGGGTATCGATATCAATTTATGAGAGAAGTCTTTAAGAAAAAAATAAATTACTATCAAATTTTAAACACTATTAAGGAGTATAAATTATGGAATTTCATCTATTCCGCTTTGTTTCTTTATGTAAAGTATTACGATAGAAAGCGTATTAAAAGCCCGTTTTATAAGGGTCTTAGAAAAATAAGCAATGCGAATTTAGTAGAAAGAAAGTTTGGCAAAACAAATATTTTTGATGAAAAAGAAATTCTAGGAGAGGGTAATTTTTTTAGAGTGCTATTTTCTCTTTCTCCAAACCCATTGTGGATTAAAATATTTGTGTTTCTTAATGGTACAATTTTGTACTCATTACTTTGGGTTATTAATAGAAAGACAAAAAGGTTTATTATGCAATCTTTTCCTTTTTTGCGAGTCCTTTTGCGAGCAGAGTATTAATGAAATCGTTGATGTCATCAATTGCTTTCTTCTCTTGTATGTTGAATTCTTTCATCATTAAAGAAGCAATTTTATTGGCATCCAGTCCCTTTTTCAACCTTTCGAAAATAAAAGTTGCCGACGGATTAAAAGTGTAGAGCATTGACTTCTCTGCATCAAAGATAGTAACGGTTTTTCCATTTCTTTGAGTAACAAAACCTTTAATAATTTTAATTTTAGGAGAATTTTTGGTCATCATGCAGCTATTCTACCATAGCAAATAAAGATTCACGAGTTAGGATTATGGTTAGGTTGTTCTAAAATCACGCCACTTAGGACAAAAAATAGAAGAAGAAACGAATAAATTTGGTACGTATAATCTGTTTGGAAATTGATAAGCAATGCCACCAACCCGAAATAAAGGGCATTTTTTTTGGATTTTATCAATATAAGGATGTTAATAGTGATAAAAGGCAAAAGCCCTAAAATTCCCTGTCCTACGAGTATTTCAAGAAAAATGTTGTGAGTAGCTTCAGTAATTAAAGATTTTTTGGGTGCATACGTTTTGGAAACTAACAAAAAATTGTTAGGACCAATGCCAAAAATTGAGTTTTTTTGTACTGAGAGGAGAGATTGCCTTATATACTCAAGCCTATTGCCCAATAATTCTTTATGCTTTAAACCTCCTTTTTTAACGAGCGTTTCATTTACTTCTTTTGATAAGGGTTGGGTTATTGCCTGGCGGGTTGTTGCGACAATAAAAAAAGCTGATGAAAGAACTAATATGAGCATTAAAAGCCTTGATAGAAGTATGGTGTGTAAAGAGTTTTTAGATTTTAAATACATTAAATGCAGCAAAATTGTTGTTAATGCTAATGAAAGGTATGCAGATCGGGAGTAGGAGAAAAAAATGAAAATAATAGCAAATAACTGATAGCTAATAGCTAGTAATACATACTTGCGGTTATATAAGTAATATAGGCAAATTATTGAAGGAAGAACCAGAAAGTCGCCGAGGTGGTTGTGCGAGCCGAATTTCGAAAATACGAACTGGTAACCATTTGCAGGCAGGGGGAAATTAATATGAAAGGAAAGAAGAGCTGAATAAAGAGTAAAGAGCGCAGAGGAAAGAAAAATTACTACTATGATTGGTTTTGTGAGTTCTTTTTGATTGTTATATGCAACGAGAAAAAGGAAAAAGATTGACAGTAACAGAAAAGAATATTGAAGAGAATTTTGCGGTTTTAAACCCATAAATGAAGATATAAAAGCAGAAACAATTAATAATATGAAAAGTATTGTTATCGTTCTGGGTATTTTAAATGCTTTTTTTTGAAAAAAAGTGTGGATAAAAAATATTGGAGAACCCAGTACGAGAATTGCATATGCCAGTTCCCGGCCGTTAGGAATTCCGAGTCCCTCAAGCGCTAGTAGGAAAAAGAGGAAATAAGGCAGCAACCGGATCATGATTTATGGTAGCATATTCGGAAACGTTTTTTGGGCTACCTTCTTATATTTATTAAAGATTTAAATATGAGAAAAAAAGTTTTAAGAATAATTTCAAAGTCACCCCATAAAGTCTTATTCTTTACGTATTTCAAATCAAGTTCCATCCATTGTTCAAATTTGAGCTGGTGAGACCCTTTTATAACCCAAGTTGATGTAAGCCCGGGGAGGATAGAAAAACGGGCGTCATATTTTTTAGGTACATTTCTTGCTTCTTCAACAGGAAGGGGGCGAGGCCCCACAAAAGCCATTTCGCCCTTAATTATATTTATGAGCTGGGGCAGTTCATCAAGTGCTGTTCTTGCAAGAAATCTCCCAATACTTGTATATCTGGGATCGTTACGGATTTTAAAGACTGGACCATCAGTCTCATTCAGATGTAAGTATTTAGATTTTAGTTTTTCAGCATCTTTCACCATCGTTCGCAGTTTATAAATTGTGAATACCTTTTTTCCTTTCCCCATTCTTTTTTGTTTGAAAATAAAAGGACCATCAGAGGTAATTGTTATTAGCACAAACATTAATGGAAAAAGGGGAAGTAAGACGATGAATAGAATAATGGCAATAAGTCTTGGCATGTGTGAAGTGTACCATCGTCTGCAGACTTTTGACAAATTCAAAAAGAAGCTTTTAAACCAAGCAAAAATTGAGTAAGATAGGAAACTAAATGAAAGATATTGCAATTATTGTACCTACCATCCGTGAGCAATCAATTAATTCGTTCTTAACAGCTTGGGAAAAGGAGTTTTCCGGACTTGAAATTATTGTAGTTGAAGATAACCCCCAAAAAAGCTTCAAACTACCTCAATGGATACAGCATTACAGTTGGGAAGATATAGAAAGTGAGCTAGGAAAAAATTCTTGGATTATACCTCGCAGGTCGGCAGCCGTAAGATCGTATGGTTTCATAAAAGCTTGGCAAAAAGGGAGCACGTACATACTGACGTTAGATGATGATTGTTTGCCTGAGAAACAATACAAAAACGGTTTTATGAAAGATATTCTCACGAGCTTAAAAAAAGAATGGCAGAGTGATTATTGGTGGAACACGCTTGAAAATCAAATCTATCCACGGGGATATCCATATGAGTTTAGGGATAAAAGGCAGCCGACCATGGTCCATCACGGTCTTTGGTCAAATATTCCCGATCTTGATGGAATTACACAAAAAAAATACCCGGAGTTGAGGACAAAACCGTTCAAAAAGGTAGAAAAAGTGCCGTATGGGAAGTACTTTCCGATGTGTTCTATGAATTTGGCTTTCAGACGGGAAATTTTGCCTGCAATGTATTTTTTGCTGATGGGTAAGGATAAGAACGAAAATAAATGGCCTTATGACCGATTTGATGACATCTGGGCAGGATTATTTATCAAGAAAATTTGCGACCATTTGGGTTATGCAATTACTTCCGGTGCTCCATCCGTAAAGCACAGTAGGGCATCAAATACAGATGTAAATATAGAGAAAGAGAAGACCGGTATACCGGTCAATGAATGGTTGTGGAGAGAAGTTGAAGATATACGCTTAACCTCCAATACTATTGAAGGGTGTTATTTAGAAATTGCGAAAGAATTAGGTAAAAAAAGAGGGTATTGGCGGAAATTATCTACTGCAATGACTGTATGGATAACTCTTCTTTCGTAAGAAAATTGTTTTTTATATTGACTGGTAGAAAATAAGTGATAAAATGAATTTAAGGCTCATAGTAATTATGAGTTTTAATCATACAATATGACTCTTGAACATCCACCAGTTCCGGGTAAGCTTCCAGGAGAATTACCTAAAAGACCGGTTAGCAGAAGGGGATTTTTGAAAATTGCTGCCGGTGTCGGCGCAGCTGCAGGTCTTGCCGCGGTAGGAGGAATTGCCATTCCGATGATTTCGAGTGACGGAGAGGGTGCAAACCCGAATCCGGATACACAGCATCTTTCCGGTGGGAATGGGACACCAACACCCGATAATGATCCGACAGTTACACCTGATACCGACCCAACCGCCAGTCCAACCGCGACTCCAGAAGCAACAAAAACCCCTGAAGTTATTCCTCCATTTGGAGAATTAAGGCTAGCAGCAGATAGGGCGGGTATCGAGATTGGCACAAGCATAAGCACTGAAAACATCGCCACACAGCCAAGATTTAAAGATCTTAAGACTCTTGAGTTTAATTCCGCTTCTTTGGCATATGATTTGAGCTGGAAAAATTTGGAGAAAAGAAGAGGGGCCGTAGATTATTCAAATATGGACAAAATGGTTGACGTATTACTATCGAGAAAGGTTTCGCCCGAAGGACATTCACTTATATATGTAGATACTTATCCAGACTGGCTTAAAAATGGCAATTTCTCGAGAGAAGAATTAATAGATATATTAAAAAACCATGTAACCGATACAGTTACACACTTTAAGGGGAAAATCAATAGATGGTCAATAGTGAATGAGGCGCATGCACACCCAGCGATTGCACCAAAAGATGTATTTCTTGATGTGATAGGAAACGAATATGTTGATATTGCTTTTCAGGCTGCTAGGGATGCTTCAAAAGATTGGGATACGCCATTGATACTCAGTTATGATGACTATGGTAATGAGACCCCTGGGGGCCCAAATACGCCATTGACAAAATCCATAGTTGATAGGCTTAAAGCTAAGGGACTAATTGACAGAATTGGTATGCAGATGAGGATTGATGGAGCAAAACCTTTAAAAAGTGAAAATGTAGCTGCCCAGATGAGGAATTATGGTGTACCGGTTGAAATCACAGAAATGAGTGTTAATTTAAAAGATGTGGTTGGATCTCAAGAGGAGAGGTTTGCTAAACAAGCAGAAATTTATAGAAGTATTTGTAAAGCAGCTCTCGACTCCGGTGTCTGCAAAAGTATAACATTCTTTACCATAGGTGATAAATACTCTTCCGACGAAACTGATAAAAGAACTCCCTCTTATTCACCTAATGCGGATCCCACCATGTACGATGACGATTTAAACCCAAAACCGGCTTATTTTGCCGTTTTGGATGTAGTAAAATCCCTTCCTCCAAAAGCTGCCTAAGTTTCTTGTAGATATTTTTCGTCTGTGTTATTCTTTTTTGAAAGTGAAACGGAGAATAATATTTTATTTTTATGTTTTCTTGTTATCTATATTTATTATATTAATAATATTTATTTATAGGAAAATCACTTCGAGTAGCATTACGATCTCACCCTTGGAATCAAAAGATTATATTTTTAATCCGAATGATGGACTGAAATATTTCTATGAGCCTAAACCAGGAAAATTATCGATTGATTCAAATTTTTTAAAGCAATTAGGATACCGTCAAGGAGAGAAAATTGAGAATTATATAAACAAGGATGGATTAAATCAATTAAGTGATTATACAGAAGAAAAGCCCAATCAAACATTTAGAATATTAACAATAGGTGACTCTTTTACCTATGGGCAAAATATAAATACCACCGATAATTATCCGTCTCAGCTCGAGGCACAGTTAAATACAACTTGCAAAAACAACCAACTAAAAGATTACCAAGTTATAAATTTGGGGGTTGGAGGATACGATATAAGATATGTGGTAGAAAGGTATAAAATTAAAGGCTTAAAATATCATCCAGATTTGGTTCTATGGTTTGTAATTGATAACGATTTTTTAAGAATAAATGAAATGTTGGTTCCAAGATTGAGTAAAGAAATTAAGAAGGAAAAGGAATTAAACAGGCAACAAGACATAATAGGAAATACTATCATGCATATACCCTGGAGAAGGTCAATTGATTCTATTTTACAAGAGCTTGGTGGTGAACATGCAATATTGAATATCCAAAAAAGCAATTTTAATCTTCTTAATAAATATTATGAAGGAAATTTAGTCGTCTTTTCATTCCCAACATTAAAAAGTCAGTATTTTGAAGTTTTAAACTCATTTTCCAAATCCAGACGGTCGATTTACATTTATGATAAAATCCCGAACATATATAACAACCACAAATATTTTTTAAATGATAATCATCCAACAGCCGATGGGTACAAGGTAATAGTTGATGATCTTTTCCAGTATTTAATTAAGACCAAATTGGTGCCATGCAATCAATAAGTATAAAATGGAAAGTATAAGATTCTAGTATAAAGTATTAAGTTTAAAATTCTGTAAGATTGTAAATTTATAGCAAATCAGATCATATGTTGAGATATGACACAAAAAATATTTTAGGTGTAGACGTTGCAAATGTAACCCTCATGAATGTAGTTCCAATAATTTTTGGACTCATAAGCCTCGATAAAAAAGTAACAGTATATGGTGCCAATTCTCATTCAATTAACTTTTATTATAAAGACCCTACTTATCGACAAGCGCTAAATAATGCAACTTTCGTCTATCCAGAGGGGATAGCTACTGTTTTAACTTCCAGAATACTAGGAAATCCTTTAAAAGGAAAAACAACTTTAATGGATTTTATTTTCAATGTTTTTAAGACATGTGAGAAGAAAAAATGGAGAATATACTTGTTGGGAGGTAGAGAAGAGGTATCCGAAAAAGCTCTAAGAAATTTAAAAACTACGTTTCCTAGCCTAAAAATTTATGGCCATCATGGATATTTTTCTAAAAATGAGACAAAGCAAATTATAGCTGACATCAACAAAATAAAACCCAAAATTCTTTTTGTTGCGATGGGGACACCAATGCAAGAAGTATGGATAGAGAAATATAAAAATAAAATTGAAGCTAATGCATTTTTTGGTATAGGTGGCTCAATAGATATAATTGCCGGTGTTGTCCCTAGGGCACCTAAAATAATGACATCAAATGGGCTCGAATGGCTTTATAGATTTTATAAAGAACCAAGACGTATGTGGAAACGGTATTTATTAGGAAATACCATCTTTTTGGTTAGAATACCGCTCCATCTATTAAAACAACTATGATAGAATTACCTCAAAATGAGTAGGAAAAAGTATAAATTCGATAAAGTTATTCTCGTAATAGCCGATACATTAAGGGCGAAAAACGTTGGATTATATGGAGCAAAACCATCACCAACACCAAATATCGATAAGTTTGGTAGCGAGGGTGTAGTTTTTCTTAATGCATATACTACTATTACAGCAACGGATCCTTCAATTAGCTCGACAATGAGTGGTTTGTATCCGCTAAGACTTGGGTTGATAAACCATGGGTTTCATATATCATCAGAGGAAGAAAAAGCATTAGATAATGCTATTTTTTTATCTGAAATTTTTCAAAAAAACGGATATAGGACAGCCGCAATTGACTGGTTGGGCAGATGGCATAAAAGAGGGTTTGATTATTATTCGGGAAGGCTTAAGACGGGTAAAGGAAAGACATATCCCATATTTGATAAACTTCCTTTTCCTCTAATTTTACGAATACTGGATAAGATAGCTGTTAAATTTTTGAAAAGAGAAATTTTTATTCGTTTTTATTATGCATTTTTCCCTAATCCACAAATTCCATACGATTCAGCAAATTTAATAATTGATGAGGCAATTAAAATACTCAAAAAAAATAAAAAAAATAAGCTCTTTTTATATATGCATTTGTGGGATGCTCATTCTCCACATACAAAACCAAGAGGTTTGAAGTCATATCTTAAAGATAATATTGAAGCAACGTATAATGCTGAAGTTAATTTTATTGATAAAGAGATGGGTAGATTTATACGTTTTCTGAAAGAGACAAACAGTTATGATAATTCGTTAATTATATTTATGGCAGATCATGGAGAAAATCTGCATGAACATGATATACCGTTTAATCATGAAAA
The DNA here is from genome assembly GCA_964409875.1 of uncultured Gammaproteobacteria bacterium. Taxonomy (GTDB): domain Bacteria; phylum Patescibacteriota; class Microgenomatia; order Levybacterales; family GWA1-39-11; genus JAUSNA01. The sequence goes on along the minus strand of CAYPEN010000002.1, from coordinate 103,220 downwards.
TCTTTATGAAGATGTATTAAGAGTTCCGTTGATATTCATGAGCAAGACTCTAAATCCAAAAAAGATAAAGTCTCAGGTACAACTAATAGATAATTACCCGACTATATTAGATTTTTGTGGGATAGGTTATGATACTAAAAAGATCGATGGCAAATCCTTAATCCCTTTATTAATAAAAGATAAGCCATTGAGGGAAACATCCTTTTTTGAAGATTTAACCTATCGAAAAATTAACTTTCCAGCAAATACTCGTAGAAGAGGAATAAGAAAAGGTAATTATAAATTTATCGAAACTTTAAGTGGAAATAGAAAATATCTCTATTCATTAATGCCTAATAGAGGTCGTTTAAATTGTAATTATGAGATGTTTGATTTGGGAAAAGATCCAGATGAGAAAGATAATCTAGTAATTAAAAAGAGTGGTCTTGCAGAAGATTTAAAGAGAGAATTAGATGTAATTATTTCACGTTTAAATGATAAAAGGTTAGACTTTTATAAAAAATCAAAAAAAGAGAAATTAAAGGGTAATATGGCAGAAATTAAAGAAGATAGAGATATAGTGCTGGAAAATCTACGATCAGTTGGATATTAAATGAATGATTTAACAATCGCGATAATAACTAGAAATAGGGCATACAAATTAAGAAGGTGTTTGGAGTCGTTAACCCGACAAATAGACAATACTTTTAATGTTTTAATAGTTGACAATAATTCAACTGATGAAACTCAGGAAATTATAGATTCATTTAAAAATAGACTGGAAATTGATTTTTTAGTTGAGCATCAAGTGGGACGAGCCAATGCAAGAAATAGAGTTTTAAAGGTCGCAAAATGTTCAATTTTGGCTTTTATTGATGATGACTGTGAGGCTTTTTCTACGTGGACAGAAAATATTAAGAAATCACACAGACAGTTTCCACAATTTCTAGCAATCCAAGGCTGGGTAGTGAGTCGCCCTCGAAATTCGCCAATTAGCATAGTCGTTACAAATATAAGAGAGCAAGTTTATAGGGATAATATTTATTATGGAGAGAATGGAATCTCTCATGCAGACTTAATAAATAAAAATAACAAATATTTTTATTCTTTGTTTCTTGATACTAGAAATGTATCTTTTAATTTTAAAGAATTAAAAAAAATTGGTCTTACTTTTAATACCAGCTTCAAGCATGCAGAGGATCTTGAATTTTCAAAACAAATATTATCCAGAAATAAAATAATAGGTTTTTGTTCTTTTATAAAAGTTTATCACTGGGAAAGAGAAACGATTTGGGCATTTATGAAACAGAAATTTTTTTCGGGTATTGAAACTAAGAAGACTCAAAAATTATGGTCCAAAAGTTATTTTCCTCAAAGAAAATCGTTATGGTGGACAAGTAGAGTAGATAGCTTTTTCTTATACGCTTCAAAAGAGAATAGTTATATAAATGTTTTAAAACTAAGCTTTCTCTATTTCCTTCAAGAAGTTGTATATTTTATGGGGAAAATGTATGCATCAGTTGTTGAGTAGGGGAGAACGATTAAAGCATATTCCTATCATCATCCAGTATATAATAATCAAATGTTCATCGAGAAATCTTAACTCCCATAAGCCATTAAACAGATAAGTAACGATGGAGGCTAATAGTGTAAGTATGAATATTGCAGGTAAGTTAGTGATTATCTTGACCTTTCCTACAGTATTAAAAATAGTGGTTACTAGATATATAGATGAAATAATAAAAAGAATAGTTGTTAGAAGTCCATTTTCAGAGAGCAAGAGAAAATATAGGTTGTGAACAGGCGCAGGAAAAGTAGAAGAAATATGTAGTGGTGTAAAGTCATGACTTATTAGGTATGTTGAGAAATTTTTGCCACCTATTCCAAATAGAACGTTATGACTAAATACATACAAAGCTTGAGTTATGAGCTGCATTCTTGCGGTGAAGCTTGAATCTACAAAAGAAAAATAAGCAAATCTCGATACAAATAGGTACTGGAAAGAAAATAAAGTAATGATTGCGATGGTTAAGACAGATAAAATCCTTATGCCCCAATTTATTTTCGACCTAATGATTTTTCTAAAGAATAAAAACGACAAAGATAAGAACAAACTAAATATTAAAGTTAGAAATCCCCATCTCGATAATGAGATAATAGATATGCAAACACTTAGTAAGAGCGCCACAATTCCTAAAATTTTGTAAATAAACTTATCAGAGATTATGAAGAATACAGAAAATGGTGCTGCCAAAGCCAATATGAAGGTTAATATATTTGCTTGTGATAAAGTTCCAGTGGGTCGAAAAACCGGAAAATCAATAAAAGCATAAAGTTGATTTGGGCTGGCTGCATTCTGTGCTGTTTCAATTGGAAGGCCGACAAAACCACCATGTATATATTGGAAAATGGCAAGAAAGGATTCAATATAGATTATAGAAAGAAATGCAAGGCAGATAGTAAGGGTATGACCTTTTTTGATGATTAGCCTTGAGAAAATAAAATACATTGAAATTCCTCGTAGAACTTTAAGGAACCAGGTAAATGTAATATTGGGGTAAACGCTAAAAATAGATGAGACAGCAATACTTAAAATAAAAATTAATATCAGAACATCAAATTTAGATAACCTGAAAGCTTTTGAATTTTTTGTTATATCTTTCAAAAAGATTATACCAAGAGATGAAAGGGTGATAAAAAAAACAAGTAAATTTAGTACAAAACCTGACCTGTTAGCAACACTACCCACTGGGCTTCCAGGAAGAAGAGCGGTACCGGTGTTTTCAGTCCCATAGCCGGGGAAGAGGACTTGGCTTACGATAAAAACAAAAATGACTACTGATTTGAGGTCAATTCGTCTGGATAAAGCTTTTATATAAGTATGATTTGCAATCCTGTCGAGGAGTGAATTTATATGTACTATTGGCTTATAAAACGAGTCTATAATTACACTTTCATATTTTAATTCTTCTTTAACATCAACCTGATTAATCAAAAAATTTAGGAAATAGCTTTTTGATAGAGCATTCTTAATGTTTGAGAATAGATAGCTTTGGAGCATAGCTATTTTTCTATTGTAGTTACAACGGCGTTACTTATTTGTACATTATCCAATGCAAATGAGATGGGTTTGCCTACGAGGACGTTATTGTATCCTAAGAAAATATATCCTTCGTTGGTTTTTTGAAGCTTTGTTCTGATATGAAGCGTAATGTCTACCTTTGATGAACCGATAAGTTCCATAACTTCTCCGGTGGCGGTTGTATTTACTACCTGAGTTGGCGAGCTATCTTTAGAAAGAACCTCCACAATTTTTTCCCCATTTGAATCTGTCGCAGTAGAGCCAACTTTAATTGCATCAGCAAACCAAGGCCATTGGTTGTAAAGTATTACAGTTAACAATTTAGTTTCATATTTTCTTGAGGTTTCGCTTCCTTCTATTTCAGAAATATAACCTTGAACGATAGATGAATTGAAATTAAATTGAACCTGAGAGCTTACACCTAGCGGTTGATTTTTATATTGGATTTGACTTGTTCTTTTGCTTTGATCTGCAAGCATTTTGACTCGAAGAATTAAAATTTTATTTTGGAACTGGTTGCCATTAAGTGGTGGGGTGTCAACTGATTCCACATCTTCAACGACAGCGATTTTCTTTCCTGATGAATCTGTTTCAAAATCACCTTTATGAATGACGCTTGTCTGGAAAATATTTGAGTAAGATAGAGCAGTTGCATTGACCCAAACTTGCTCGCGCCGTATAAATCTATAGAACAACACAAGCATCAGAAGAAAAATAATAATTAGTAGGTAATCAACAAACCGCAGCTTTTTGACAAACGAAAAATAATTCCTGCCGCCTTTTTTCATATTATGTTCACATAATACGTTGGTAGCTTGATAATGTCAATTAAGTTCATTGACAAGGCTTATTAAGTTGCCTACTATTAATTTAGTGGGAAGGATAAGTAAATTGATATGAAAAGAGGAGTAATAGTACTTCTTTATATAGGCACAGTTTGGCTTCTGTTGGCACTACCAGTAAAAATAGAGGCTCAATACTGCTTTCCTATTGCCCCTTTTTGTTCGGGTGGCCAGTCTTGCTCGGGAAATACTTGTTCTGGAACCTCTTGTTTGCCTTGCGCAGGTGGATGCAATAACGGGACTGGCCTTTGTAATCCGACATATACAATCTCTGGAAATGTTTATGTGGATACAAACGGAAACGGATTTAAAGATGTAGGGGAAAGCGGCTACAATAATGCAACTGTTAATGTGGGAGGAGTAGATACGTTTACAAATGCTGCCGGTAATTATTCCAGAGCATCAATGGTGGCGGGAACATACAGCGTTACTCTCACAGTCCCGAGCGGATATCAGGCAACCACGGCAAATCCACGTTCAGTTACTATTGGCCCTAATTCGGTTGTGAATTTTGGAATCCAACTCGTTCCTCCACCTGCATGTACGGGAGGAATGAGTTCCACTTCTTTAAATGTCCAACCGGGAGGTACTGCGACTTTATCAGTCACATCATGTACTGATATCAATCTTCCGCCTCCGGGGCCGGTATGGAATCCGGACACCAATGGAAATAATCCGCCACCTACAGTTTCTGGGCAAACAGATACCCCCACCAGCTCGACAGTTACATGGACAGCTCCCAACTGTCCTGACGCTCAAAAAACATATGCTCCACAGGTAACCGTAGCCGGTCCTGGAGGTTCAACGAACTATAGTGCCAACATTACCGTTCCTGCTACCTATACAATAACGACTAATGTCCGTTCCGTGACGACTACTAGCTCGTGTGCTCCTACAGATGGAACGGCATACAACGATGGGGTTGGAAATGGCGCAAGGCTCAATCTCAACGGAGGGTCAGTGAATCAAAATCAAACTACAAACCCTGCAAGCGGTCAGGCTTCATTTACCTGTATATCGGGTGGAAATTATCAACTTACAGTCTCTGTTCCTTCCGGTTATACTCTTACAGGTACTGCGCTGAATGGGGTTCAATCCATTCCTGGAAATAACCCGATAAGCTTCAGCCCATTGTCGGCAAATGCAACCGCTACTTTTTGTATTGCCCCTATTAATCCCTGGTTCCAGACGGATAAGGGGGATGTAAGATTTTTGAACCTTACCAATCCCGTTCCTACCGGCAAATTAGGATCAATAGATACAACATATCCGGGTATTTATTACTCTTCCAATAGCAATGCAAATTTGGGATTTGGGACTGCGTCACAAAAAAATTGGGTTATTAACAACGAATATTCATATAATGCAGATACGGAAAACCGTAATGGAGGCATGTCGTACGACTTCTACAAGTCCAAGGCAAGCCAGCTTGGAACCACGGTTACTCAAATTGCAACCGGCACATTCGATCAGACTCAAATCACCGGGAGTGGGGTGTATGAGGCTGCCGGTGACTTAACAATCAATCTCTACAACCACGTCAACGGTAGGAGAGTCGTTCTATTGGTTGATGGGAATGTGACAATTAATACTCCTATTGTAATTGCGCAAAATCAGGGAGTATTTATTTTAGCTGCAAAAGGAAATATTACGGTAGCAAAAGCTGTTGGAGTTGCCTACAACACAGATTATGTGCTTGGTACGGCAAATACTCATAGTCTGGACGGATACTATACGGCGCAAGGAAGCATTATACTTGACGGTGATACCTGTCCCGACGGTACCACACCTGACCTTCGGCTAAATGTAGGAGGGGCATTGATATCTAATTCTCTCAAGCCGTTTTCTACTATCGGTACGGGGACAATACAGAACAAGAGAAGTGTCTGTGCAAACAGCACAACCTATCCGTCGCTTTTTGTTGCCTCACGGCCCGACTTTATTACTCAGCTGACAGACTTTTACAAGACCTCATACACCAAATGGCAGGAAGTGAATCCATAGCCTGGTGTTTAGAGTGATAAGCGGTGAATTTTAACGTTACGCTTTCACATTATACTTGCTCATAAATGATTCAATTCCATGAGAGAGAAGTAATTCAAGATTTTTCTGTACGTGTTTTATCATTGTCCTTACTTCTTGACGTTCCCCATTTTGGAAAGGTTGAAGTACATATTGATCAACCGAATGAGGATTTTTTGCTTCAAATTTTGAACTATCAATACGAGTTGGCTTTCCTATTCCCATCCTGATTCTTAAGAATTTGTCAGTCTTAAGCGCGCCAATAATCGATTCAATTCCATTGTGACCGGCAGAACCTCCCCCGAAGCGTATTTGGAGTTTTCCGAGCGGTAAATCGAGTTCGTCATGGATAACAATAAGGTCCTGAGGCTTGACTTTGTAGTAATCAAGTAAAAGGCTGACAGCCATGCCACTGTTATTCATATAGGTTTGAGGCTGCGCTAGAAGAGTAGGGATGTTATTGATGGTAAGTTTTTTTACTTGTGACTTTGTCTTTTTGCTATTTTCCCAGCTGCTTTCTTTGAGTGGTTCGTATTTTTTAAGAAGGTGATCAAGCGTTTCAAATCCAATATTATGTCTGGTACCGATGTATTTTTCACCCGGATTTCCAAGCCCCACAATGATTTTCATATAAATATTATACAACAGGAGTATGAAAAATATTCGTGATTTTCATCACAATTGAAGCAATTTTTTGGAAAATTAGACTTTTCCTTTATTTACATTTTCTCCACGAATTTCTTTATGTACAACCTTGCCGTTTTCATCGATATGGTATATATAGGCCTCGCCGGTCCCGATTTCTAGGTTTGCAATTTCTTCATCGGAAATATTCTCTAAGTGCTTAACTAACGCGCGAAGAGAATTACCGTGAGCTGCAATGATAACGTTCTTTCCTTCTTTCAGTTTTGGTTCAATTTCAGACAGGTAGTAGGGGAGTACTCGCTCGTATACCATTTTTAATGACTCGCCATTGGGAGGAGGGTAATCCCAACTTCTTCTGATTTTCTGAAATTCTTCCTCACCGACTTCTTTTTGTATATCCCATTTGTTTTTTTCGGTGTACTCGCCATAGTCTCGTTCATTAAGGGCTTCATTTCTGGTGATAGGAGGCGTTTGATGGATTGTCTTTAAAATGTCATCGAGGGTTTGCTGAGCGCGTGTAAGAGCTGATGTATATGCATAATCAAAATTGATGTCGGTTAACGCTTCACCTGTCCGTCTTGCCTCATCATGGCCCACAGGCGCAAGCGGAATATCGCGCCAGCCGGTCCAAAGACCTTTTTCATTCCATTCACTTTTACCATGTCTGACAAGAACAAGCGTAGCCATAGATAAGGTTTAATGTACAGCGTTTAGGGTTTAGTCAATTATAAACCCTGTTCGATTTCGAGCAATCTATTGTATTTTGAGAGTCTTTCCGAGCGGGACATTGAGCCTGTTTTTATAAATTCAGAAGCGCAAGCGAAGGCCAAGTCTGCGATAAATGAGTCTTCGGTTTCGCCTGAGCGGTGGGAGATTGCGGTTTTCCACCCTGCAGCGTGACTCATATTTATGGCCTCGGCAGTCTCTTTAATTGAGCCGATTTGGTTTACTTTGACCAGCACCGCATTTGCTGCTTTTTCGTCGATTGCCCGCTTAATCCTTTCGGGATTAGTGACTAAAAGGTCGTCTCCGATGGTTATGAATTGAAACTTCTCAGCCATTGTTGTGAATTTTGTCCAGGCTTCCCAGTCGTCTTCGGCAAACGCATCCTCAAAAGAGAGAATTTTGTATTCTTGGCCAATCTTGGAGTAGTATTCGGTCAGTTCTTCGGGTGTTAGCCATTTGTTTTGTTTCTTGAGCTCGTATTTGCCGTCTTTGTAGAATTCGGTTGAGGCAACATCAAGAGATAGCCGGTAATCCGTAACATTCTCGTATCCTGCGTTTGATGCAGCTGTAACAATTGTTTCCAATACCTCTTCGTTTGAAGAAAGCAGAGGAGAGTACCCACCCTCATCCCCAAGAAGCGTTGATAGTTTTTTTTCTTTCAAAACCTTCCCGAGGGAATGGAATATTTCGGCAGCAATTCTCACCGACTCTGAGGGTGTATTTGAGTTAGGAACAACCATAAACTCCTGGATGTCAAAGTTCCAAGAGGCGTGCTTGCCGCCATTTACGATGTTTACCAAAAGTTGAGGAAACCCAACAGGTTTTGAATTGAAGTAGTAAGAGTTCATAAATTTCCATAACGGTTGACCGGATGCATGAGCTGCTGCTTTAACTACGGCTTGAGAGACTGAAAGAATAGCATTGGCACCGAGTTTTGCCTTGTTGGAAGTACCGTCTGTTGCAAGCATCTTGTCATCTATCGAGTTGGGGTCTGCTTCCATGCCGACAATTGTCTCTTTGATGACCGTGTTTACATTCTCAACCGCTTTTTGAACGCCCTTACCCATATATCGGTTTTTATCTTCGTCACGGAGTTCTACTGCTTCATGTGAGCCTGTTGAGGCACCTGACGGTACGGAAGAAGCATGTACGGAGCCATCCTCAAGAGTTACAAAAGTTCTGACAGTGGGATTGCCTCTTGAATCAAGGATTTCGAGTGATTGAATGTCTGTTATTTTCATGCCAGAAGTTATTCTACGGGTTTGAAATTAAAAATTCAATATCAATTTACATTCCCAAAAGATGCATAGAAGTAAGAATAAGCTGACTTAAAATGTCGCCTAAAGGCGTTGCTAAAAGCAATAAGAAGAGAATAAAGATACCAAAAGGTGCAAGGGAAAGATATTGTTGGGCAGTTTTCTCAGGGAATAAAATGGAGAAAAACTTTGAGCCGTCAAGGGGAGGAATTGGAATAAGGTTTAGAAACCCCAAAATAAGATTGAACCGCACAACGAGGCGAAGGATACTGTAAATATCGGGAGAAGAATAGGTGAGATGGGCTAAGAGCGCTGCTATAACTGCAATGGCAAGGTTGGTCATAGGCCCAGAAAGTGCAACAAGCGCAATATCTTTTCTTCCCTCACGAAGCATAAGAGGGTTAACAGGTACCGGTTTTGCACCACCAAAAATTATAGGTGAGCCTGAAGCAATCAAAAGAAATGGAACAATGATACTCATAATAGGGTCTAAATGGGGGAGGGGGTTAAGTGTGAGACGCCCGGCAATTCGTGCTGTCGGGTCACCCAATTTGTCGGCTACAAATCCATGCGCAATTTCATGCAAAATAGCCGAAAAAACGATGATAATAATGCCAATCAGGAAAGCTTCCATAACCTATATCATACCATGTTTTAGAGTCGGAGTTTGCCATGAGAGGGTTGGCGCCGCCTTTGTCTTTCCTGTCCCTGGAGTCTCTCTTCAAAGTCACTTTCATAGTCGCGAAAAACGGGAGTAAGCGTAAGCGGGTTGTCTGTGGCATTCGAAAGAACCAGTTGTTCTTTGTCATTAAAAGAAATGTTGATATGCCATTTTGTCAGCTTTTTATTAAGTGAGTTAAATACTCTTTCAAATCCACCTCTACTATCAAACACCGCACTTCGTGCAATATCTACCATTTTTAATTCCAAATCCGGATGTGTGTATGACTGGGGAGACGTAAAAATAGTTTCAAAAAGGAGCGCTTCATCCCTGCTAAGTTGAAGGCCAGGTGTTTTTCCTTTGCCCGGTATTTCAATTCGAGCCTCAACTTTTCCCGGAAAATCAGGATTTTGTGTAATTGTGAGCTTTGATTTGGGTGAGGTTTTGGCTTCAGCCCGTTTCTGTGCCCTGTTGATTATTTGAGCCGGTTCATCTTCGTCAGAGAAATCTTCTGCCTCTTGTGGTACCGTATCTGGGTTATCTGTTGTGGTAGGTGGAGTTATTGGAGTGTTTTCATTTTCTACGGCATGTTCCATTACTGATTTCTCTTTCACCTGTTCCGGTGTCTGAAGAGCATCTTCTTCGCCTATTTTTTTCACTGTAACAACTCCGCCTAGATTTTTCCTCCCGTCAGGAATAAAAAGACCTTCGTTCAAAAGAGTGCCGCGCAATCGATTAAGCTGAGGACTTAATCGATTTTTCGCGGTGGCAAGAGGAATTCCCGGGTAGAGAAGGGCAGTAATTTGAAGGTAGGTATATTTCCCTTCCTCAATGAGGCCACGCAATTGGGCCTGGATAGAAGGAGTTTTTGGTGGGGATGGTACAGTAGGTGTCTCGGGAATTGCGGGAGGAACACCATGGTCAGTCTCATTTGTCAGATGAGTAGCAGGGTCGGCAAGTTCTTTCATTTCGTCCGGTTCAATGCGTTCAAATGGTCTCAGATAGTGTGCTCTTTGCAGTTGACTAGGTGAAACCTCATGAAAGCATTCAGCAACTGCATATCGTATACCATATGCCTGGAACCATTCATTCAGTTGCCATCTTGTTTGCAACAATCTTCTTTGAAGTTTTTTGGGTGTGATGTCCTCACCAGGTTTTCTCAACGCATTTCTGGCATCACTATCAAGAAGTGGATTCTCTCGACTTGTCGAAATTAATGCTTGCATGTAAAGCGCCTTAAGTCCGCTAAGAGGAAGTGTTTCACCGGTTGGAAGGGTAAATTGCCGATATTCTTTTGGATCCAATTCTGAAGGAAAAGGTAGTACGTTAGCTGGAGAATCTTGAAAATCGGCCGCAGGAGAGTCAGGAACTCTTAGCAGTTCCACCCCCAAGACTTGAGCGAATGAAAAAACTTCAGCTGCCACCTTCTTGCTAGTATACCAGCGGTCACGAGTTCAATCAATGGAAAAAATAGTTTTGTGTTTGCCTGTTCTTTATGATAAAATAGCTTATTCTGAAAATGAAAGGAAATAATTTGAGTGGCAAATTCGACATCTACTACTAAAGCAACTTCAATGGCGGAATTAATGTCCCGCCAATCTTCTTCGTTTAATGCTCTTAAAAGAGGAGATATTGTGACCGGAACAGTCAAAAAACTTACCCCAAAAGAAATTCTTCTTGATATCGGTTATAAATCCGATGCGCTTGTTATCGAGTATGACAAGCAAAATCTTGAGAACCTTTTAAGTCTTTTGAAGGTGGGTGATAAAGTGACAGCAAGCGTTATTTCACCTGAATCTGAAGAAGGTTTTCCGGTATTATCCCTTCGAAGAATGCTTGAGGAGAAGGTGTATGGAGCGTTAGAAAGTGTTTTTCGGGCAGATACGACGCTTACTGCGCATATTCTTGAAGTGACACGAGGTGGCTATTTTATCGAAACGGATGGGGGAATCAAAGGATTTTTGCCGAATTCCCAACTTTTGGAGGGAAGGCTCAATCAAGGCGATGATGTTGAGGTAAAGGTTATAGAATTTGATAGAGAGAAGAAGAGAGTAATTGTATCACAGAAAGCTACTCACTATCTTATGAATGTTTCCGAGATAGAGAAATATTTGAAGCGGGATACTGTTATAAAAGGAGTGGTAACGCTTGTTACTTCATATGGAATTTATTTGGAAATATCGCCTAAAGAAGGCATATTGATTGAAGGATTTATACATATTTCAGAAGTCTCACATCAAAGAGTTGAAGGCTTGGAATCAAAGTTTAAGATAGGAGAAACACTGGAAACTCAAGTAATCGGTATCGATGTCGAGAACAAAAGAGTCAATTTATCTCTTAAGAGACTTGAGAAAGATGCCTTTGAGGAAGTAAAGAAGAAGTATAAATTGGAAGAGACTGTTAAAGGAACGGTCATAGATGTGAAGTCGAAAGGCATTACTTTGTCTCTTGAGAAAGGTGTCAATGGTTTTATATCTTCAAGCAAAATACCAACAGGTACCGAGTATAAAGTGGATGAATCAATAGAGGTCGAGGTTACTGGATTTGACGACAAGAAAAGGCTTGTTCTTGTTTCCCCGGTACTGAAGACAAAAGTTATTACGTATCGATAGTACCTTTTAACGAAGTTTGGTGCTAAAAACCAATCTCCTGCCTCAACATTCGAGCCTGGTTTTAACTAATTTCTTTTGCTATTCTTAAACTACATATATATCATGCAATTGTAAGCTAATTTGGCTACAGGGGATTTATCATGACAAAGAAAATATTTGTATGCAACAACTGCGGTTATGAAAGTTCCAAATGGTTAGGTCTTTGTCCTTCATGTTCGTCTTGGAATACATTTCAGGAAATGAGTCTTCCCGATAAGCCTAAAAAAGGGTTTGGGAGTAGAGGCGCAGAACCCGTTGAACATATTCAAAAAGTAAGCCAGGTCAAAAGCAGCGAACTCTCCCGTATCTCAACTACCATTTCAGAATTTGACAGAGTATTGGGCGGTCCTTCGACAAGCTCAGGATTCAAACAGGGGATTGTTCCCGGAGAAGTTATCCTGTTATCGGGAGATCCGGGAATTGGCAAATCAACAATAATGTTGCAAATAGCCTTGGCAGTGGCAAAAGGGAAAAAGAAAATACTGTACGTTTCAGGAGAGGAAAGTGAATCACAAATAAAGATAAGAGCTGAAAGAATTGCAGGCAATAACGGAATACAAAATGAGGATTTATATCTACTTTCGAGTACAGATATTGACCAAGCTGTTGCAACAGCAGAAAAGCATAAAGTAGACATTTTAATAATCGATTCTATCCAAACGGTGGCATCCGAGCAGGCTACCGGATTTCCCGGTTCCCTTCCACAATTACGCTACGCTACGTTAAAACTTGTTAATTTTGCGAAAAGTACGCATACTCCAGTCTTTTTTATAGGCCATGTTACGAAAGAGGGTACTATTGCAGGACCACAATTACTCGCGCATATGGTCGATTGCGTTTTATATCTTGAGGGTGAAGCTCTTACAGGAACACGAATCCTTAGGTCACTGAAGAACCGCTTCGGGGATACGAGCGAAGTAGGGATTTTCATTATGGAAGAAAGAGGATTAGTTGAAATTTCAAATGTGAAAGATTTTTTCTTGGGAGCTTCTGACAAAAATGTGCCAGGTTCATGTATCACAATTATCATGGAAGGTTCAAGACCACTTCTTATCGAAGTGCAGGCCCTGACCGTTCCTTCAAATCTTGCCTTCCCCCGACGAGTTGCGCAAGGCATTTCAGACAGGAGGTTAGAGCTTCTCTTGGCTGTTCTTCAGCGTCATGGTACAATAAATGCTGATAAGTACGACGTTTTTGTCAATGTTGTGGGTGGGCTAAAGATAACAGAAACCGCCTCAGACTTAGCAATTTGCCTTGCGATAGCCTCAAGCATTAAAAGTGTCGCCCTTTCTCAAACAGTTGCAATAGCCGAAGTCGGGCTTTTGGGTGAGACAAAGGGGGTTATAAGTCTAGAAAAAAGAGTAAAAGAGGCAAAAAAGTTCGGATACAAAAATCTAGTTACGTACAAAGAAGCACCATATTTGAAAGATGCTTTAAAAATAGTGGGTGGTAAAAAGTAGAATAATTCAGCCTATTTTAAACACAAAATAAGAAAATAAACTATGCCAGCAAAAAAACAAACAGTAAAAACAATAAAAAAAGAACCAAAAAAGTCCAAGACTTCACCAACGAATCATGAAGCCAACCGGCTGCTTGACGGCATACTTTTGCCTCAAAGGGTCGTTTCCCAAATAGCCGAAGAGGTCGGTAATATCGTTGCGAAGCAACTAAAAAGGGGTGAAAACAAGACTGAAAAAAAATTAGATAACCCATTGTTTCTTGATACATCAGCAATTATTGACGCCCGTGTTTTTGATTTGATTCGCCTCGGGGTTTTTACCGGTACCTTTGTTGTGATTGAGGGTGTGTTGGATGAGTTGAAACATATTGCAGATTCAAAAGACGAGGTGAAAAAAGAGCGGGGGAGAAGAGGTTTGACCCTACTTGAAAAACTGAGAAAGGAAAAGAATATTAAATTTGAGATATATGACGACTCAAGTATTAAAAAAGCGGTAGATGAGCGCATTATTGAGGCTGCAAAGAAGAATAAAGGGAAAATAATTACCTGCGATTTCAACCTTTCAAAAAAAGCACAAATATCAAGTGTCACTGCAATTGATATGTATGAAATGGCAAATGTTTTGAAGACAACAGCGCTTCCGGGTGAGGCGTTTTTCATCAAGGTGGTTCAGAAAGGAAAGGGAGAAAAGCAAGGAGTAGGGTATCTGCCTGACGGAACAATGGTTGTCGTTGAAGAAGGGGAAGATTTGATAGATCAGACGGTGAAAGTTTTGATCTCGAGAGTTATCCAGACAGACGTTGGGAGGATTTTCTTCGGAAAAATTGTGATTTAAACATATAACCCCTTCACAAATTAGGGTTTTTGTATTAGAATACTTCTTTGGCGGTATCAATTGTATGCCGCTTTTTTACTGAAACAAGCATGAATAAAAATATAGGAGAATTTACAAAGTTACCGTCAACTCTTTCGACTCGCTAACGCACGTCGGAGACTCTCGGTATCTTTGTTAATTTTTTGATTATGAATAAAAATATAGGAGAATTTACAAAGATTATAGCAACAATTGGCCCGTCATCAGACAGTCCTGAAATGATACAAAAGCTTATCGAAACAGGAGTCGACGTATTCAGGTTTAACCTCAAACACAACGAGCTTTCATGGCACAAAGAGAAGATTGCGCTTGTCAAAGAAATAGCAAAGAAAATGAATAGGGCAATAGGAACTCTTATTGATCTTCAGGGACCTGAAATTAGGCTTATTACCCCTCAAATGGCTGAAGTAGCAATAAAAAAAGGAAGCGAAATTGAAATTACCAAAAAACAAAAAGATAATGATACTTTTTGTCTTACGGACGATGTTGTGTTGTCCTATATGGAAAAAGGACAGAAAATTGTCGTTGATGATGGAAAATTCCAGTTTGAGGTTATTAAAGCCTCAAAAGATGCTGTCACGCTTGTCGCCCATTCAAATGGAATTCTTAAGACCAGAAAAACCCTGAATGTCCCAGGCGTATATTTCCCTCTTGCTGCAATAACCTCAAGAGATAAAGAAGCAATAAGAGGATTTGCAGATTCTCCTGTTGATTTTGTTGCGCTTTCTTTTGTCAGAACAGCGCAAGACGTGTATGACCTCAAAAAATTCATGTCCAAAGAAGGCTTTGAGGGAAGAGTAATCTCAAAAATTGAAACCAAGCTTGCTATCGACAATCTTGATGAAGTTATTGATGCATCAGAAGGGATAATGGTTGCCCGGGGGGATTTGGGAGTAGAGCTTCCTATCGAGCAAGTTCCTTATTACCAGAAAATCATGATAAAGAAATGTCTCGAGCGGGGTTTTCCTGTTATTACGGCCACTCAAATGATACATAGCATGATAGAGCGCCCATATCCGACCAGAGCTGAAATATCGGATATTGCAAATGCTGTTTTTGACCTTACAGATATGGTGATGCTGTCTGAAGAATCTGCTGCGGGCCAGTACCCGCTTGAAGCAGTTGGATACATGAAAAAGACCATTGTCTTTAATGAGCGCAATGTCATGCTGAAAGATACACGGAGCACATTTGATTTTATAAGCGTAGATGCTGAAGAAATGCTTTGCGATACTGCATATAACCTCTACCTACAGTTTCGAAAGAAAAACTTCAATTTTGGGGGATTTGTAGTGTTTACAGAGAAAGGTAGGACGGCCCGTAAGCTTTCCCGATATAGAGCAGAAGCGCCTATATTTGTATTTGCACCAAATGAGAAGGTGAGAGATAGTCTAACGGTTAATTTCGGCGTTGTTCCTTTCGTTCAACCGACCATATTCAAGAAAGGTCAGCAAGTAAAACTGGATGACATGAAAAATGCGATTGAGTACCTCAAAAAACACAATTTGTTTGATGAGAATAAGTATTATATTCTTCTGTATGGGGATAATTGGATGGTCGAAGGTCAAGTTTCAACCTTGAAAGTCATTTCTCCAAAAGAACTTCATTAATTTTTCCAGGAATTTTTTAACGCGTGGATTCTGTTTTTTATTGCGGGAGTAGGGTGCTGCTCTATATTAACTCAATGAAGTGGAAAAGCCTGCCCAACTCTTCCACTTCATTCAATCAACATTAAGCATGCGTGAAAAGCATCCATTTAACAATCTAAACTGTTAAAATTTGCTTCAGCATTTTTTCTTGACAAGCAAGTGTAGAATTTGCTATTTTGAATTCTAGCATAGTCTTACCCTGCCTAAAGACTAAAAGCTAACAGTTAAAAGAGCATTGCTTTTCGTACTTGGATTTATTTATGAGTAGCGAAAGCGATGCTCTTTTTCTTTCTCTTGAAGAAAGATACAACTATTAGCGTACCCGTTTTAAGCAAAGCTTGAAACGGTTGATACCCTTTTAAGCAAAGCTTGAAACGTGTTTTTTACCCGTTTTAAAAGACCAAACTCACCAATTTGGTAACAATTACCATTGAGCTGAAAGCCCTTTGTCGATGAGTGATTTAAGCTGTTGTCTTCCGTAAGTGTTTACCGATTCCTGATAGTAATCTGAGAATATCCTCTTGCGTCGCGCGCTCTTTTTATTTTTGGTTGCAAACGAAAATAGTTTCATACTTTTGAAAGTATAGCATATCCTGTCAAGCTCTTCAACCTATAACAAAAGTGATATATTATGATGCAGGCCTAGAGTTTGTACCAATACAAAATAGATTGATAAATCAATAAAAATATACATATCTAAATTAATGTGGATATCTTCTGGAAAACTTTTTACACCTAGGATCTCAAGTTTTTGAAAACCGTAGCTCAATAAGACTTTTAAAGAATTGTGCTTTATTCTCAAAAAAATTATTAACTTTTAAAACTCCAGTGTTTACTTTCATCCAAAAAGAATGTGTTAAAAAAGAAAGCAAAGCTAATATAAGCAATAAAAATCCTCCAAACTCCAAATATTGGGGAACATACACAACTACAACATTAGAATTTGAAGCCAGATTATCCTGAATATTCCACCCGTTCGCCCAATTGTTCAAAAGAACATGGTTTTTTAATTCTTTTCCGTAAATAAATGGCAGCATCCTTTGAATCCATGACGGATTTTTTTGCGGAAGTAAGTATGCTTTCCATCCTTTGTCAAAGCTTTGAGCAAAAGTGAGAGTGCCACCAGCTTGTGGAGAAACACTATAGTGGTTGGGCAACATTTGTTCTGTATTAACGGGATATGCTTGGTGTTGCTTGAATTCCGGCGCATTAGGGATAAGCCTCAAACTTTTGAGGTAATTATAGGGAATAGGGTAAAGCGAAAATCCATAAAAATCGTTTTTACTGACGCCATTCGTATGAGATGAATTCAAAAACTCAAAATCATATCCTACTTCAGACTCTGAAGATGGCGGGATGATATACGCGGTTTGTGTTAACGAACCTTTTTTTCCGGTTGTGAGGTCTGAATATATGAGATTACCATTGTTGTATAGTGAGGTGCGCGGTAAATTTCCAGAAATATTAGCAGACAAAACACTCATTACATAGCCCTGGTTATCAAATATATGAGGAGAGGAAAGCTTTATACATTGAGAGCTATTTTGTGAAATTAGCCGAACAAATTGTTTGTCAGGCTCAGAATTAACTTCAAAAACATTTCTATTTGTCGGTGTGATTTCATTACACGGTACAGGAACAATCGATGCAATATTAGTTTGATTTATTCCAAAATATTCATTGTCGGTTATTACAGGAAAAGTTACGGTTAGCCTCCCTCCATTATTAATTGTTGAAGGTTGAGCTTTGACATAGGCACTAATTTCATTTTGATAAACATTATCTGAAGATTCCCAGCTGTAAAGAAGGCTCTCACCATTTGTTATTTGAATAGTATTGACCGAATTAGTTGAGAACATTGTGGAATAATTATTGTTTGTAGGTTTTATAATTTGGCCATTTACATATAATGACAGTGTCCGCTCCACGTCTGCTGAAATGATCCCAATTAATAACTTTTGAGCTTGGTAGGAGAGTACTTTACCATTTAAGGTTACTATTGGAAAAAGCGGCTGGAGAAAGATATTTGTTGTTGTATCTGCATTTTTTTGTAGTGAAATTTTAATAGGCAACATTTTTTCAGTAGATACATAATTATTGCTTTGCAGTTGATATGTCCCAATTTTAGGTAATTCAGTGGTAACCGTCCCTTCATTATTCTGAACGGAGATTGCAGGGTTAGAACCATTTTGTGGACCTCTTTTAGTAAGCAGAGAGCGGAAGGGAAGATATGTTTGATAGGTTTCTTTCGATGTTGTAATGTATGGAGCTGCTGCTTCATCAGAATCAAGCCACTGTGAAGAAGGACCTATGTTTGGTAAGTCTTTTTCTAAAGAAAAGTAATTGGTATCTGCCATTGCATTATTCCTCAGCAGGAGAATGGGTGAATAGACTCCCTTACTGAATATTTTTTCTACCGAAAAGTTGCTGCTTGAGGTAAGATATGAAACAAAATCTTTATTTACTAATATATTTTTTGGCGATGTGCAGCTTATGATATTAGGGTCATATAGTACCCAGGAAACGTGATACTTATTCAACACTTCTGCAGCTTTCTTATAGTTTTTTGAGTTCAAATCCTGTGATAATTCCCAATAATAGTTTTCGTTATTATTGCTCCAGACATCAAATGAACGGGAAAGAAACGGTTGTTTTACTCCATACCACATAAATCCAGAGCCAAAATAGCCCCAATTATATGCATACCAACCACTGGTACAATATTGGGGAAGGTCAGCTATTCGTCCTTCAGAGTCTGAATTCATGTGGTCCATTAAATCAAAATAGGCAGGCGGGATTTTAACTTGTAATTTTTTATAGAGAAGATTTCCGGAAAGGGATGGCCAGGAATAATAGATGAGAGCAAAAGCTATTACGGTAAAAATTGCATAAAAAGATATTTTTTTACCTATTTTTCCGATAAAATAAGCAATCATAAAGAGGGCAAAAGCAAATTCGATAGAATACAAAAAAGACATACCAATTCCGAATTTTGTGAATGTTGTCCTAAATGCCTGTTCGTAAGTTGGAGAAATGGTTTGTAGGAATTTTGTTAGAAGGTTAAAAGGGAAAGTGTCAATAGCAAGACTTGAGAATAAATAGAGAAACGACGCGGCCAAAGTAAGAGTGTAGTAATTCTTAAATCTGATAACCGAAGCAACTAATCCAAAGCAAATTAAGGCAAAGATACCGTATCCGATAATTGGTACGACGCTTGATGCAAGATGTGTTATGTATGGTTGAAGGATATATCCACCGAGCTCAAATGAGCTAAAAAGATAGCTCTTTAAAAGAGCAACATTAGCAAGATTTCCATATTGTTTGCTGAGCTCAATAAAGTGAGGGGTTGATGAAAGGTTATTGTATGCTTCCAAAAAACCGGCACCATGTGTCAGTTGAAAATAAGCAACCGGCAGGAGCCAATAGAGATTGGCAGCTAGCGTTGTAAATAAAACCTTCAATGTTCTTGCTAGCGAATCTTTTGTTCTGTGAGAAAAGGCAAATCCGCAAAGCGTTATCAAAAGCATAGTGAAATACGCTATATACAGCGAAGGGATAAATCCCTGAATGCTCGAAAATAGGCTTATTAGGAATAGCAATAAATAGTGTTTTGTCTTTCCTTTGTCTAAAGCTAAAAATACTGCCAAAAATAACCAGGGGAGTGTTGCGAATTGAGCAATGAAGGCTTCAAGCTGAATATAGAATACCTGTATCGTTCCAAGATTAAACAGATAAAAAAGAGAACTGATGAAAGCAATAGGTGATATGAGTTGAGAAAGCCATACCATATCTCTTCCAATTCGTCTTAGAACGTATGAAACCAGAAAGTACATACCGATTCCACCAGAGTAAAAACACAGGAAAGTGAAAAACGAGCGAAGAGACCATTGAGGTAGCACAATGGAAAGTAGCCCAATTATTAATGTATGAGGTAATGTTGCAGCAAAACCGTGGCCGGTAAGCGTTCCCAAGCCGTAATTGTTCTGCCAAAAAGGAAATATGGCGCGGATAACATTCAGGGGAACATTAAATTCCGGGTTCAAAGCATCCCATCCAATAAAATATTTGTTAACAGGAAAATTTATTATTGCTGTCACAATAACAATGAAATTAAGGAAATAGAGCCACATATGTTTTTTTGTGAAGTTTTTCATATTAGAAATTGATGTAATGTCCTGTGAGCGCATGATATTGTATAAAGTAGCCAGGCGGAACGGTAATGGTTACGGGTGTGCCTGTATCAATTTTCCAAACACCGTTTCCTAAATCTTTTACTCTTTCAGACATGGCAACTCCTGTTTGTTTTGTGAATTCGGATGTATTGCGCATGCAAATATAAGGACCTTTGTAATTGATTCCGCAGCTTTGGGGGTCGGGCCAAAACGTTGCTACAGTTGTTTTGGTTGTACGGTAGACATTTGATTTTCTGGCAAAATCATCATCAAACTGGTCTTTACTTGCAGAAGAAATCTTCCCACACTCAGCCTGAATAGCAGATATATCAGTTATTAAAACATACGCTTTTTTGCAAGAATTGCCGGTTTTATATACGGCGCTTGTTGGAATATCCAGATCGGTATGATTTGTACGGTCTACGAATATTTCAGGTGTTGGATTATATAGATATGGCCATCGGTCTAAAACAAATTGGGCAATAGGGCTATTTTTCAGGGAGTTATTGATATTAGGATTCACAAATCCGTTCATGTAAAGAATTGGAATTTGTAGTAATACAAAGGTGGCAAGTAGAATATAGTGCTTCCACGATCTTTGAATGGTAAATACGAAAAAAACGATAAACAATGGAAGCAGAAATATAGCATGTCTGGAAGGGCCATAACCGGCTGTGCCGTAATGCCATGCAGGATTGGTCTGATAGAAAAAAGCAGTCAGTAGAAACGACAAAAATAGAAAAACAACATCTCTATTGCGTTTGAATTTCCATAAAAAATAAAACCCGGTCACAATAAGCACGGGAGCATAAAAAGAGAGGCCATAATTGAGGTCGAAGAATTGCTCGAATAGTTTTTGGAGTGAAAGATTTTGTAAACCGAATCCATTTAAGATAGTCCAACCGTCTTGAAACTTCGTCCATGGACTTACTACTCCAAAATATAGCAAGTTATAAACAACGGGAATAGCCAAAATAAAAGGGATTATTCCGATTTTCAATATAGTTTCTCCATGCTTTTTAAGAGATATAGCACTTTTCGGCTTAACAAGGTGCACGAACATAGCGTATCCGGCTATAAGAAGCGCAAGAAGGGTGAGGGGTTGGCTTTGGAGGGAGGCAATTGCAGTAATAATTCCTGCTGTAATGTACTGTTTTTTCAGAAAAGTAAGACAAGCGGTAAGCAACAAGAGGAGATAAAATGCGTCAGGTCCTGGCCAGGAAAGAAAGAATACAAAAGGGGAAAGGAGAAGTGTTAAGAGCAAAATAAGCCTTTTAAAGTCGTTAAACACAACATATCTAAAAAGGAAGAACATTGTAATTCCCAAGAATAAAACATTTGTAAGCCGGAGTGTTTGCAACTCATTAATTGAAAAGAGATGTAAAACAAGTCTGGTTGGAATAGAGAGCAGTGAATAAAGAATGAAATGCACCGGGTAACGCATTCCGTCAACCCCGGTATTATAGTAGCCCGGATTGTCAAAATAAGCAGAAGGAAGGTATGTTCTTAAATTATATTCTGCTGTCGGTGTCAATGCGAGGCTTCGACTCTTGATAATTGTTTCAGTTATACCGTGATATTCTGCGATATCACCACCATAATTGAGAACCGGGGCACGGAAAATCAGGTAAAATATGCTAAGAAATGCAATTGCAAGAATTATCCAATGATAGAATTTTTTCATGGTTATTGATTGACGATTTCATTGTAGTATTGGGTTCCGATGATATCCCAGCTTCTCTTTTTTTGTATTTTTGTAGACAACATCGATATTCTCTCTCTTAATTGCATATTCTTTTCAAGTCTGCTTAGCTTCTTTGAAAAGTCACCATTAAAATCGGTAAAATGCATGTCTTCTTCTTTGATGCGCAGCTTTTTCATCTCTGTCTGAAAATCTTTCATGCCAATAACAGGTTTTAATTTTGGAGAGAGAAGGAAGGGTTTGCCAAATGACATTGCAAGCGAAAGAGGACCACTTGCTGACATAAATGAACGGTAAGGAAAGACTACAAGGTCAGCCGCTGAATAATAAAGCGGAATATCTTTTTCTGCGACAAATCCGGTAATTCTGATGCCGTTTTCGAGGCAGTGGTCTTTAATGTTCTGAATATATTGGGCATAATGTTTTTTTTCTTCAAGATTGGGATTTGGCCCGCCGGCAATAATAAGTTCAAAATTTTTGTTTTTCTTCTCATTTTTTATTTTTTTAATGGCGTCAATTGCCCAATCGGTACCTTTATACCAGCCTATGAATCCAAACAAAAGGATTACAAATTTATCCTCTAGAATTCCCAGATTTTTTCTAGCCTCAAACATAGTAGGTTTTGCTGGAAATTGTTGGACTCCATGGGCAATAGTAACTATTTTTTTCTTATTGCCGTATTTTCCTAACCGCTGTTTTAGGTTGTCTTCAAACACAATTATCTTACTGCATGAAATCAAAAGCAGCCGATAAAATAATCCTAACATTATATTCATTATTACCGCTTTTGACGATTTAATTTGCACATTAATATGCGGGCCAATTTCGTTCATATCAGGAATTACTTGATGACAAACAACAATGACCCGCTTGCCTGATAGTCTTAACGCCATTACAAAAAAGGGGAGCGGAAGTAAATTAAGGGGCCCTCCGAACATTTGATGTTCAAATTCTATAATGACGGATTTAGCAGTGTGCTCTTTAAAAAAGATTTCTTTCGCAAGTCTAATAAACGTAACGGGCGAGCTTTTTTTCCATATCCTTTTCACTCTAATATTTTTTTGAATGTAATCCGTGTGCTGATTTACTCTGTCGGCAAGAACAGTAATGTCGAGCTTTGTTGATTCCTTAATCTTTTTAATAGATAAAAGTGTATTTTTGGCATACGAAGCCACACCTCCTACGTAGCTATCGTGAATATGCTCTTTCGAAGGATAGCTCGAAATAACAATAACTTTTTGTTTATTCATATAATAATCAATTCTTTTTTTGCAATTTTTTTGGTAAGACAAGGTATACAGTTTTCCCCCGTAGGGGAGGAGGGGTTCCGGCGGAGCCGGACCCCCTCCAAAAGGTGGCGATCGTAGCAATCTCTCCATGGAGTTGCCTCCAGGGAGTCTAGCTGCAGTTGAACGTCGCGTCTGTGGCTCCGGGGATGTCCCCGCGGAAGCCATTGCCCTTCGACCAGTGGTCGAAAGATCCGAACCCCGGATAGTGCAGCGTCGCATCGGCCTGGCCGGCGACGTTGAACTTCCACTTGTGGGTCCCGGAATCGGAACCCAGGTCCGTCCAGTTGCCGACGCCTCCGCTCAGAAGCGATGCTGCTTGAGCGGCAGTTGTGGGGCACTGGTTGGCTGTGGCCGGCTGAGTGCCGGAGGACGTCGTCGACATCAGAGCCGGTTGGCTCTTGCCGCCGTTACAGACGTTCCCATTGACGGTGTCGTAGGAGGGATTCCGGCCGTGGCCGAAATCGTTCTCCTTGGTCAACAGCGTGCAGCCGTCGGTTACCCAGCTGCCGGCGTTGCCGACGTAGGCTGGCGTGTACCTGATGGTTGCGCCCTTCACGTTTCGAACCTGAGCATCACCGTACCAGACGACGACGGAATCGTCGGCCATGGTAGAGGTGAATTGCCAGTTACCAAGCATCGTGAGCGGAAGGGTACCCGGGCCGGTCCACTGCAGGGACCATTTGCATGGTTCCCACGCGACGTTTTGGCCGCTGAAGACGGGCTTGATGGGCGGGTTCATCTTGTCGAACCCGAACATGGCCTGCATCTGGCCGTCTGTGGGGCATGCAGCGCTTGCTGTAGCCTGGGACGGCGCCGCGGTCGGCTGGGCGGGAACAGGTGTCGGCGTGTAAGCCGGTGCCTTCCCGGTATCGGTGGTTGCGGTGGCCGTCGGGGGAACCCCTTGGGCCTTCGCGTTGTCGTCGCTGCCAATGACGTTACGCCAGATGGCAACAACGAGGAAGATGGAGAGAACGACGATGACGATGGATTTGAACATGGTTTTCCTAAAAGTCTGCCTTGAACCAGCGGACGAACCTGCTGGAATGGTCGTTCCCGTCCGTGGGGGGCGGGATGTACTTCAGGTAGCCCCAAGGGCTGGACCAGAAGCTGGGCCTGCCACCCGCGGTTGCAGGGGCCTGGTTGGCGGCTTGAGCCGCCTGGGTCTTGGGGCCTGCAACAGCCCGCACGGCCTGCTGAGGCCTTGGTTGCGGCCTGAAGTACGGTTCGATGACCTCCTTCAGGTTCTGGGGCACATCTGCCACGGCTTGAAGGCCGTATGCAACAGACTGCCTGGAGACGTGCAACTGGACCTCTTCACGAACTTGGTCACCGTTCATGCCCACAACGGGCAGTTGCCACTCGAGAGCGGCAAGTGACGTTTCGCCGTAGTCGGTCGTGTTGTACGCCCACTTACTGACCTGTTGCCAGGTCAAATCCATGAGAGTTGCCTCCTCCGATACATTAGCTATTTGCCAAAATCGCTTTTTTTCCTCCTGCGATTGTAAATTTGGCAAGTACCGGACAGCGCGCACCATGGCAGCTTATTACTCATGGTACGCTGTGCCCGGCACATGCCTTTCACAAACGCAAAATTTTTCTGTATACCTTGTCAAAGAACACATCCTTTTTGGACTACAATGCCAGCAAAACGGCATATTCATCCGCAAAAGGGCCTAGTCTTAATTTCTAAGATTAGGGAAAGTAGCTTTTTATGTAGGAAATGGGTGGGGAGGGGGTGGTATTGTGAGAAAAGCTGCCTTCTCTAACCTCAAAGAGCTGTGTTAGCCGAGTTTTGATTTTCTCCTCAAGGTAAACCCTGCAATTCCAGCCGGGATAAGACCTAGGAGCGGAAGCATTTCAGGACCGGTATTTGGGATTTTCTTTGGGGGAACAGTATTGATAACCTCAGGAGTTGGGTTAGTGCTTACAATCTCACGGGTAATACACACTTGTGATGAATCTGCAGCTGTAACCCCACTATCTTCAAATGCATTAACTTGGTTGGTTACACAGACGGCTGACTGATTTGGTAATTGATTATTGTCAACGACCTTCGCATTAATCACAAATTGTTGTGCGCGGGAGGCATCAAGGTTGTTGATGTCAAAGGTGATAGTTCTTGCATCTGCATTCCATGAACCGTCCCCTGAAATCCAGGTAAGATATTGGGGAAGGGTATCGGTTACTTTGATGTGTCCGATTTTATTGCTTCCGGTATTGGTAACGATAATTTTAAAAGGAATTGTTTGTCCTGCACTGTATTTCGAATCATTTATTGAAAGATTATCAGTGAAATTTGAGGTATTCGGAATACCTACCATTTTGTTAATGGAGAATTGGATATTGTTGTTGCAAACTTCGCCTCCTCCGTAGATGATTTGGCAATTGCTTCCTGAAGCATTTGCAACTCCCGCAGTTGCCAAGAAGGCCCCCGTTACGAGTGCAGTAATTATAGTTTTCTTAAAATTCATAAATAATTTCTTTTGTTCCCTGCGGGAATCAATTTGATTTTGGGAGTATACCAAAAGCATTTCCCGATGTCAAGTGCTATAGGACACAAACTGTTCATAATTAATGTAACTTGCACGTTCCATATATGACTTATAGTTTTATGTAAGAATTAATATTATAGGTCATAATGCCAATTTGAACTGGCAAACTTAGTTTGGACCCAATTTATATGAAGGAAATATGAGAATTGTAAGAAAACGCTCCTAAATGACTTGAATGGGAAAAAACTGTTTGTTGACAATTGTGAGGGTGCATGATTTAATAATAGGGCAAACGCAGAAAAGACAGAGTTAGTATTTGCGCTTTGCTTTTTTTCCATTACCTTTTTAACCTCATTTTTTGTATGAGTCCAACTAAGAAAACTTCCGATGTAGAAATAGTAGATGCGCCACAGAGCGTAGACGCCCCTCCTATGCAAGAGGGAAGGGAGTATGAGCAGAACATGCGCTCCCGGACGCCCGACCAGGCAACTGAGGTAGTTGCAGGCATTCTTGATATTAAGCCTGAAGGTCATGGGTTCCTCCGCCCAAAATTTAGGCCATCAGAGCGTGATATTTACATCTCCTCTTCCCAAATACGGCGTTTTTGGCTTCGGAATGGAGATTTTGTTGAAGGTCTTGGCCGCCCGCCAAAAGACAACGAGCGGTATTACGGACTACTTAAGATAGAAAAAATCAACGGTAAAGAGGCAAGAGAAGGGGTGAAGAGGGTCTATTTCGAGGACTTAACCCCGATTTACCCCAACAAACAGCTCGTTCTATCTACAAAGAAGAACCCTCTTTCGACCCGCATTATAGACATCGTGTCTCCTATCGGTTTTGGGCAAAGAGGTATGATAGTTTCTCCACCTAAGGCCGGGAAAACAACCATCCTTAAAGATATTGCAGCAGGAATTGCCGAGAACTTCCCTAAAGTGCATCTTATGGCATGTCTTATCGGAGAGAGGCCTGAAGAGGTAACTGACATTTCACGTTCTGTTAAAGGTGAGGTCGTAGCCTCAAATTTTGACGAGCCGCCGGAGGCTCAAACAAACGCAGCCGAAATTGCATTGGATAGGGCAAAAAGACTGGTAGAACAGGGAGAGGATGTTGTCATCCTTCTGGATTCAATTACCCGTCTTGCGCGTGCCTACAATCTCTCAATTGAGCCTTCAGGAAGGACTTTGACCGGAGGATTTGACCCTGCAGCTCTCTGGCCTGCAAAACGTTTCTTTGGAGCCGCCAGAAATTGTGAAGAAGGTGGGTCGCTTACAGTTATCGGTACCGCGCTTGTGGATACGGGAAGCCGCATGGACGACCTTATATATGAAGAGTTCAAAGGAACAGGGAATATGGAGCTGCATTTGGATAGAAGACTTGCCGAAAGACGTATCTTCCCGTCTATTAATATTGAGCGGTCTGGCACGAGAAAAGAAGAGCTTTTGCTTGACGAGAAGAATTATAAGAAGATTTCGACTATGCGGCGTATGATGGATGTTTTGGGTCCGGATGAGCGCACCCAGATACTTATCGAACGCCTTTCACAGACCGATACTAACGAAGACTTCCTCAACGGCCTCGGGAAAGAGTAAGCTAGACTTCATTAGTAGATGATTTTCATTTTCCTGCGGAAAAAGAAAAGAACAGGGTAGTCAATCTTGTCTACGCTCAGTGCCTCATTTCTTGCTAAATTATTACTCATTTGGTACACTTGAATCTTCATATGCGTCCTGTAAAGCACGGGTTTACCATGGGTAGATTGCCTCGATTTTTCCAACATTCAAAACTTCAAGGTATTTTTCAGACATTGCATTATTTGAGGAGTGAATTTGGAAGTTTTCTGCTATTTTTATCCTCATATTCAAAAGATAAAGTAATGTTCTTCTCCAATATCTTTGAGAAGAATAAAAATACCGTTGTTAAATCAATCCTTATCAAGCGAGGGAAGAGAAACCGGTTCTTTCTGCACGTTTCGGCTATGGCCGTATTGTCCTTTGGTGTGCTCATCTCTCCTCTTATTACGGAACAAAATCCGTTCTCCAAGAACCAAAATCTCCTTTCTTTTGCCCAAGATCTTACTGACCAGAAGCAAAGTATTGCACCGCAGGATGTATTTCAAACGCAACTGTCTGAAAAACCACGCTCAGAAATTATCAGTTACACTGTCCAAAAAGGTGATACATTGTCTGGAATTGCCAAGAAATATGGTATTTCAGAAGACACAATTAAGTGGGAAAATGACCTCAGCGATGACAGTATTACGGTGGGGGATTCACTTAAAATCCTTCCTGTGACCGGAATCGCACACAAAGTAGCTTCAGGCGACACAATTTATACCATTGCCAAAAAA
This sequence comes from uncultured Gammaproteobacteria bacterium, assembly GCA_964409875.1. Taxonomy (GTDB): domain Bacteria; phylum Patescibacteriota; class Microgenomatia; order Levybacterales; family GWA1-39-11; genus JAUSNA01. The sequence goes on along the minus strand of CAYPEN010000002.1, from coordinate 75,372 downwards.
TACAGTTCAAATCCGCAGGCGATAGTCGATTTCCCTTTCAACGACTTTGCCGACCCTCAAACGTTCTCATTGGTGGTAGGCCAGACTATTATCGTGCCTGACGGGGTTCAGCCTCAAGCGGCTCCTGTATATATCGCCCGACGTGGACCAACCACGACAAGCCCAAGGGCTGTAAGCGGAGCCGGATTCTCATGGCCGGTACAGGGTACTATGAACCAGTACTTCAGCTGGTACCACAAGGCGGTTGACCTTGGTGCGCCTCTCGGAACTCCCGTGGTGGCTGCTCAATCAGGAGTGGTCAGTGAAGCTATTGCAGGAGGCTGGAATTATGGGTATGGAACCCATGTCATAATTTCAGGAGACAACGGATATCAGACCCTTTACGCGCACATGAGCTCGCTCAATGTGTCCTCGGGACAAAGAGTAACAGCAGGCTCAACCGTGGTAGGTTGGGTGGGCCTGACGGGTAGAACTACCGGACCTCATCTGCATTTCGAAGTCCGTTCCGGCGGCAACTTCTACGACCCATTAAGCTTCCTTCACTAGGTTGTTATCTAGCTTAATGGGTTGCGAAACGACCCTCTGTCATTCCTATATTAGGGTAAAGGGTCGAGCTTCTGACCCACTTTCTTTTCTCCATTAGGGGAAAAGAAATACTAGCTGATAGTTAGTAGATATTAGCTGTTAAAATTGGAGGGGTTTAGAAAGATCGATTATTTGTAGCCTTAATAAGGCTATTTAACAATCTACCTATGGTTTCTGTTTGCTCAAATACTTTTTCATAATCTTGACTTTTGATATATTTAACATCAAGAGCAATAAGTATTTGGTTTTGAACTTCAGCTAATGAACCTAAAGACATAAAATAGAATTGTATTTTTTCCTTCTTATTCTTTCGTACGAAACCTTCAGCAATATTACTAGTTATAGAAACCTTAGCTCGACGCAACTGATTGGTTAACCCAAATTGCTCATTTGCTGGAAAATTTTGAGTTAGTTGATAGATAGAAATTACAAGTTTATGTCCTTCTTGCCACACAAGTAAATCTCTAAACGAGGAAATATTCGCCATGAATTCATTATTCTCTACTAGCTATTAACTATCAACTATCAGCTATTGTCTATTAGCTATTGGTTAGGTTCTGCGCTCGGTGAGGGACTTGCCGTTGGGCTTACCGATGGGCTGGGGGTAGGGGATACCTTGCCTTTTGGAGGCTCAGGTATCTTGACGCGCGGATCTTTTGGAGGGAATTCAGCTTGAGGCTTTGCTACCCCAAGAGGTGTAGTGTCTTCGGTCGGGGTTTTGGTTTGGATATTTGCTTGCGCTTTTCCTATTTTATCTTGAACTGCTTTTATTTCAGAGGTTATTTTATCAAGGTTGGCCTTGTCATTTGCGACCAATTGCTGAACTGTTTGGTATTGGGTAAGCGCGTTTTGAAGGTCACCTTTTTCTTCAAGAACATGACCTAAATTGTAATAGGCATTGGCGTAATCATTTTTAAGCTGTGCAGCAATTGTGAACTGGTTTTGAGCCAAATCCCATTGCTTGAGCTGATAATACACCCCACCAAGTTCAATTCTAAGGCCTGGATTTGAGGGGTTGAGGGTTATTGCTTGATTATAGGAGGCTACAGCGAACTGTTCTGCATTTTGGCCGACACCGATAAGATTGCGGTAGATTTGTCCCAAATTCTGCCAATTTATTGATACAAATGGGGAGAGAGTAACCGCTTGACGCGCGCTGTTAATGCTTTGTTGAAGAAGTGCAATAATATTGTTTTGTACCTCATCTGTTGGTTTTTTGCCTTGCTGTGCATTGACAATGTTTGCAGCAAGTGCCAGGTTTATTTGTGAAAAGAGTCTGTAATAGTCACTGCGATATGGATACTCGTTGATGGCTTGGGTTTCCAGATTATATGTTTCAGTTCCCGAGCGCAACGCTTGTTGCGTAAAGGATTTTGCAAAAAGGATATCGGAATTCACCAGCGCAACATATCCCTTTCGTGGAGTGGCACCGGACCCTGTGAGGTAGAAAAGTACGAAAACTGAAACCAATAGAGTAAGGGCGAGTATGATGACCGGCAAGGCGAGATTTTCTTTCTTTTTTTCATGTTCCTCCCCCAATGAAATAAGGCCTTGTTTGAGGGCAACTAAATTAAGGCTGATAGTGTCAAAGCCTTTTGCATTCTCAATACTTCTATGTGAGACGAATAGGCTTAAAAGCGCGAAAAGCAAAAATACCATCGAATAAGAGAACGGAATAACAAGTGAAAGGCCAAAAACGACCAACGTTGCCAAAAACACCGGATTGCTAATTTTGCTTTTACTTCTCAAGAGATTGACAAAGATAAAGGCAAAAGCAAAAAGTCCCAAAACTCCGGTTGTTGCCAAGAGCTCCAACACATATGAAGAAGAAAATGCAAAAGTAAGATTCCAGAACGAATACGTATTAAATGTAGGGGTGATATACCGTGTAAAGTCCGTTGAGAACGTACCGTATCCTGAGCCAACGAGTAGTGACTGTGCGAGACGCTGCGAATCCTGACTGATAGCTGCAAAAGCAACCTGGAAGCCATGATTGAAAGGAAGCAAAATAGGTTTTTGCGGAGAAGATGCAATTTGATATACCACCAACCCAAGTCCGACTGCGAATATAACAGTAGCCCCCAGTTGAAGTAATTTTGTGTAATCCTTTGATATGGCGTTCAGTTTGCCCTTTTTAACGATGGTAATTAAGGAAGTGAGGCAAAGCGCAAGCAAGGGAAGCAGAAATGCCGCGTATTGAATAGGAGAGCCATGAGTATTGAACGTTTGGGATTTTACCGCTTCGAATGGAAGCAGATACACATTAAAATGTGCGAACACACTGAGCACTGCAGAAAGAGAGCTTCCTATTATAAGAGAAGTAAGCACTATCGCGTACGATGATTTTTCCTGTATGAAATTTACAGTTGTAAAAAAGAAGACGCACAGAAGTATAACCGGCGTTGACTGGAGAATTGCATCCTGAAGAGATGCAGAAAAAAATGTAGAGAGGATTAAGACGAGAGCAAAAAGAAGGATAGGTACATTCAGGGGATTTGTTACAAGCGTTATCCGCTTGTCAATGACAACCTTCACACCCCACAAAACAAGAAGCAAGAGGCTTCCGAAGACGATAAGGATTTGTTTTGGGAATGTAAAAAAGTCGGTTGTTATGGTCAGGAAAAAAAGTGGAAATAGGAAAAAGATGCTGGCTGTGACAACAGTCGCAATACTTGTCAAAAATGATGAGGCAGATTTTGTATTCATAATAATGTCTCTCTATCCATTAAACGGTTCAACCCCTTAAAAAAAGCTTAAAAAATATTACGGACTCCATTAAATAGGGAATATACTCACAATAGCAAATTTTAAAAAGGTCTGTCAAGGAAATTTTTTTGATTGACAGCCTATTTTGAATTGATTATTCTAAAAGTAGGTATATTGTATGAATAAAAACCTGCTCATAAATTTGCTCCCTAGATCGTATAAGCTAAAAATTGTTACCGGTGTTTTTTTGTTTTTTCTCTTCTTTTTTACTCCTTCAAGTATTTATGCTGGAACTGGTACATATATAACACAGACTATTTCTGTCAACTGGGAAACATTTACAGGAACGACCTTATCCCTCAGTGATGATGCACTATCTTCAATAATTACTATGCCTTTTAACTTCAGTTTTTATGGTAATTCCTATAATCAACTTATTGTTTCAAGTAATGGGTTTATATCATTTAACACGAGTTTAAGTAGTAGTGGTTGCTGCAGCGGAGCTACTTTACCTGGGGCTTCTATTAATAATATTATTGCCGGATGGTGGACAGATCTTTATCCGCCGGGAAACGGGACCATACAATATACAACTCTTGGTACAGCACCAAATAGGAGATTTATCGTGCAATTCAGTGGAATACCGAGATGTTGCGGCAACTCTGCTGATGTCAATTTTGAAATTAAGTTATATGAGACTACTAACAACATTGAAATACATTATGGTGGAACAACTTCTACTAACGGGAATACAGTGACTGCAGGAGTAGAGGACGACACCGGGTTATTAGCTACTGCCGATATAAATGCAGTAAACAGTCCCACAAAGACGGACACTGCAACTTTATATACAATGCAATCGGCTCCATCAATAAGCTCCATTGGGAATAGCAATGTAGATGCTATTTCGACAAGCCTAACAGCAACTGTTGGAGATAATAATGCAAATACAACCGCCTACTTTTTATGGGGAACCCAAAATACATCTTGTCAAAATTTACCGAATATAACTGATACATCCTTATTTAATGGAGTAGGGGCGAATAACTCGTTGTCAAAGACTGTTACCGGTCTTATTCCGGGTAATACGTATTATTATTGCCCGATTGCAGTAAATTCTATGGGTATAACATATGGAACTGTTAATAGTTTTACACAGACTGGAAGTTCAAAATGTCTGTCAAATAATCCAGACAATGATTATACAATTTTATCAAGCTGTTCATTTCCTTCAACCGTTGATGGGATAGATAGGGGAAGCGGGCAAAGCAATACTGGAATACTTACTATAGATAAGGGAAAAACGCTTACTATTAATAGCGGTCAAAGAATCGCGTATGGAATTCTTTATATGCCGGGTGCAAGTATTGTGAAATTTGCAGGTGGTAGTATTGTACGTGGTGCAGTATGGATACCTGATACAGATGGTGATGGCCTGCCCGATAATGCTAATAACACTGCCCAAATAATTTCAACCTCACCCCAATCGGGATACATGAGACGGAATCTTAATACATCGGGACTTATTGACTGTTCCCCAAATGATGGAACAAAATGGCAACTTTTGCCGGGGGCATCTGACAGCGATGGAGATGGATATGCAGCAACACTTGTTACGCAACCTATCTGCTCTGGGAATAGTTTGCCATCAAATTATATCGCAAACCCGGCATCTACCGACTGTAATGACGCAAATGTTAATATATTTCAGAATGTAGCAAATCTAGCGGTTGATAACGACCAGGATGGATATTATGTAGGCTCCGGCGCAATGACTTGTGTTGGGAACACTTCTGTGGTTGGCTCAAGAACGTATTACAAAAGTTCTTCGGGTTCATATATCCTTACCAATACAACTCTTGCTTTAGGAAGCTCGGATTGTGACGATACATCAGCATCATTGTACCGTAATCCTACTATATACCCTGACCTCGACGGAGATGGGTATACGGGGAGTGGTTTTTCTCAGTGCATAGGAGTAAGTGTTCCTTCAGGTTATACTTTGACCTCCAGTGGTAGTGATTGTGATGATGTTGATGCAGCCAAATGGCAAAACCTAACCGGATATAGGGATTTGGATGGAGATGGTGTATACACATTTAATTCTACATCGGTTTGCACAGGGTCGTCATTGCCCAGTGGTTATAGCGTCACTGCAGGACAAGATTGCAGTGATGCCAATGCTGCAAAGTCCACTCCACTTGCAGCATCTCCAACCTCAATTTCAATTGGGGGGAATAGTGTTTGCATGGTCGTTTCAGGTAATGTTAAATGTTGGGGGTACAACTATTATGGCCAACTCGGAAACGGTACTACAACAGAGTCAAGTGTACCGGTGACTGTGTCGGGAATAAGCAATGCAACTTCGGTCTCTGTAGGCAGCAGTCACGCGTGCGCAATTCTTTCTGATAAGACGATAAAGTGCTGGGGGAATGGTTACTCAGGCCAACTCGGGAATGGTAACACTTATAGCTCTTCAACTCCTGTAACTGTAACAGGTATATCAAATGCAACTATGGTTAACCTGGGGAGCGATCATACCTGCGCACTCCTCAGTACGGGGGGTGTTAAATGTTGGGGTTGGGGTGCCTATAGTCAACTCGGAAACGGCGGCACTAGCAATTCTTCAACCCCTGTAGATGTAACAGGCATTTCTACCGCAACTCAAATTAGTACAGGATGGTATTCATCATGCGCTAGACTTAATGACGGCACAGTAAAGTGTTGGGGTATGAACTCAGGTGGTTTGGGCGACGGTATTAATACCCAGAGCTCAACTCCGGTTGTTGTTACAGGAATTACAACTGCATCAAAGGTTGCTACTGATGGCTTTCGAGGTTCATGTATACTTCTTTCAGATAACACAATAAAATGCTGGGGAGATGCTTCAATGTTAGGGAACGGAAATAGTTCGAGCCAAAGTACACCGGGAACATCAGTTACAGGGATAACAACCGCTATCGATGTTTCAACTCATGATGGTGGTCCATGTGCACTCTTATCGAATGGAACCGTAATGTGTTGGGGATATAATGATTACGGACAGTTAGGTAGTGGGGATCCTATTTCATATTATTCGAATAGTCCCTTGTATCAACCAAGAACGGTTAGTGGGATAACTACTGCTTCAACACTTATACCAGGGTATGGACCAGCAGACTTAGCTGGAGTAGTCTTAAGCAATGGGACAATTAGATTTTGGGGAGGTAGAAGTATATTGTCACAATTTGGAGGAGGAACTGATACTACCAATGCTGCATCAACCGTATATGGCATCACTACTGCGGTAGACTATATGAGTGGTGGTGGAGGGGATTATGGAAATTGTGCTGCACTCAGTAATGGAAGAGTTAAGTGTTGGGGTACAAATGGTAGTGGACAGCTAGGTAATGGTGTAACAAACGATGTGGGTTCATGGGAGCCTGTTTCTGTTGGTATAATTAATGCATCTAAAGTCTCTGTTGGTTATGGTGGCAGATGTGCGTTGCTTACTGATAACACAGTAAAATGTTGGGGTAGTAGATATGCAAATGGTTTATCATCTGAGTCAGGTACTCCAAATCAAATTTCAGGACTTACAAATATAACCAAAGTATCTACGTCAGGAGGAACCGCCTGCGCACTTAAGAATAATAATACTATATGGTGTTGGGGATATGCTGACCCTTGGGGAAGCGGTCAGGCTTCAAAATTAGGTAATGGTTCCACTACAAACACTACAATACCTGTTCAAGTTTCGGGAATAACTACGGCAGTTGATGTGTCAGTCGGAACAGATGTTGCCTGCGCTGTAAAAAGTGATGGAACCGTATGGTGTTGGGGTTCTGGAACCGACGGCGCATTAGGTAACGGCTCCAACTCTGATACGACTGTTCCTGTTCAGGTTTCAGGCATATCGACAGCAACGAAAGTATATTCGTTCTCTTTTAATGTTTGTGCTGTACTTTCTGATTCTACCGCTAAATGTTGGGGTGCTAATTCATCAGGCCAATTGGGAAACGGTTCTACCTATTCTACTAATTCACCCGTAGTCCCAACCGGCCTTACAAATGTAGTAGGATTTGCTGGTCTAAGAGATGCAATCTGCGCCGTTTTAGGAGATGGGAGTGTAAAATGTTCCGGTTCTGGTACTTTGTGGGGTTCATCTCCGACAAGTAGTACTACATTTCTTACAACAAGTGTGGTAAATGGAATAACAAGTCTTAGTAGTAATGAGTATCTTATCTGTGGGAGAACAAGTTCAGGGACAATAAAGTGTTGGGGTAGCCTCTTAGGGAATCAAGGATTGGGGTCGGGTGTTTCAAGTAAATTAAATACTCCTAATGCCGCTGTGTGCCAGTAATTTCTACTAAAATGGTCTTGAGATAGCATTAACCGAGCTTGGTTTTATATCTTTTTGTATCTCTCCAATAATAAATGCAACTTTTCCATCAGGGTAGTAAAGGGTTTTTACTTCTTTTAGATTAAAATTTGGGTACATCATGTGGTTCATGGGTGACATAGCATATAGTATGCGTTGATTTGCAGTAATACTAAATGAGTCAGGAATACCTACTTTACATTTAGCACAGTTAGGAGCATAAAACTTGATAAATATGTCAGCAGCGTTAAATTCCGGCGGAAAGAGCAAGAGGTCATATTCATTTTGATGGTTTTTGTAATAAGACAAAATTTCTCTTGCTCCGTATTGCCATCCCCATGTGCCGGATGAATAGAGCGGATACTTTGTATAAAAAGAGTTGAGAAATTTAAAAAATGAGAAAAGTGCGACACAAGCAAGAACTACAATAAAAATTGTTCTGGCTTTGATATTTCTTATAGAATACGCAACCCACATTATTCCCAAAGCTGTTAGAATCTGAAAAGGTACAACGCCTATTATAGAGCGTGTTGCTTGTGCGCTTATTGCAGTTGTAAAACAACTTCCAAGCGGATACAGTAAAAGCCAGGAAGAAATAACTGCAAAAAGCCGGTATTTACGCCGGTAAATCAAATAGAGACCGCCAAGGAGTGCAAAAGGGAGTTGAAATTTGTAAAGTTCACCAAATCCTCTGACAGAATACATAGTAAAAGACTGTCCTGGCATGTCGATATCTCCCTTTTTGAAAAGAAAATCATACGAAAAATGACTGAGGTAGTTATTTACTATGAGAGGGAGTATTTTGCTTTTATTATCAGGTCCGTTGACGAAAATACTTACTGAGTTCCAGCGTGTCATGCCTTCCGGCGAGAAAGAATGGATAAAAAAAGGAGACAGAAGCATTAATGAAAAAATAAGGGCCAAAAGAGTAGGCTTCCAATTTCTTATCAGCTTTGATTTATAAATTATTGATAGAGATATCACAAATAGGGGAACAAAGATACGGGAAGGAAAATAACTATAAACAGCCAAAACAAAAAAAATACCACTAAGAAGGATATTTCTTTGAGAAAATTTTTTGAGGAAAAAATAAGTCCCCAAGATGACAAAAAGAAGGTAGGGCATCATGGCTTCAAGAGAAAACCTGCTTAGATGAAAATGCCATGGCACAATTCCCAGCGCAATTGCTGCAATAATGCCGGCAATGCTTTTCTTTGTATTCACAAAAAGCTTTGTTAATAGATAAATTGCATAAACTGAAGCAATTCCATAGACAACGGATACAAGCCTTACAGAATGTTCATTAAGACCAAGGATTGCAACGAAAGGAATTGTGCTATAAATCTGGACAGGGTTCTTATATTCTCCAAATGCCTTAAAATATGAAGGAAAAAATATTCCATACTCATCATGTCCGTTAGTAAGAATTGAGTATGCATTATATCCAATTGAAGCTTCATCAAAAGAAAATCCAGCTGGTATATCTGTAAGTTTGTAAACTCTTATAAAAAAGAGAGCTATTAAGATGAAAGAAAGAGTAATTACATATATATGTGGGAGGATAAATATTTTAAGCTTTGAGAGATGGTAAATCGTAGGAGCTTTTTGCATTATTTATCTTTAATGGAAAATGACTTTTGTCGTTAGAAAAAAGATATTTTTGTATGTGGTAATGTTTTCTTCAGGTAATCTATTTTGTCTTTGTTGTAAAAATTATTTTTTGGCAAAGTAAGCAGTGAAAGATACGGCATATTTTCTATATTTTGTGGAAGACTTGTAATATTATTGCCGGCAAGCTGTAAAACCGTAAGATACCGCAATTCGGTTATTTTCTCATCTAATGAGGTTAGATTATTATTTGTCAGATTTAATATCTGAAGGTTTGAGAGGGATGAAATTTCTTTTGGAATAGATGAAATTTTATTTCCTGCAATATCAAGCCGTACAAGATTTTTAAGTTTTAGAATTTGTGTTGGTATTTCGGATAATTGATTGTGATTCAGGGAAAGTTCAGTAAGATGCGTGAATTTTGAAAAATCGTCAGGAATACTACTGAGGTTTTTGTCATTTAAGATTAAGTGACAGACTGCTGAAGGATTTTTTGATGCTTCGGATAGGTCCGTGTACACTGTAGAATTAGAGCATGGTAATGTGGAATTTGGTGCAATAGCAGCCTTTTTGACAGGTATAATTGTATTGGGTAGCTGCTCCTTGACGATAACTTTAGATTTTGGAGCCTGTTTTTTAACAGAAAGATAGTTTATATATAGAGCAAGCGTAAGAATTACAATGATACTAAGTGCAAATCCTGCACCTATAATATAAAAAAAATTAATTGAATTTTTGTTCTCCATAATTAGATTAAGCAGGAATTGATTTATAATGTCAATATTTTACTGAGGGTTGACAACGCAAAATAAAGAACGCAGTATATAATATATATGAAGGGTAGCAGAAAAACTTTTTTTATTTTTTTTGCGGCTGCAACTATTATTCTTTTAGGTCTTATTATTTTTATGCTTTCAAGTCAAAAGAATACGGGTCCAAGCACATCAGCAACACGCACTAATAAGTCCACTCCCACACCAACTCCTGTTCCTTATGAAACAGTAATGGTAACGGTGCATGGGTTTGTGCCTGAAATTCTTACGGTCAAAAAAGGTACATATATCAATTTTGCTAATTTTTCAGAGAAGGTGATAGATATAGAGCCAAATATATTATCAGCTCCAGCGAATAATGATCTAAAAATTGGGAAAATTGAGGTGGGAAGTACATCCAGTCCTATAAAGTTTTCAACCCCCGGACAATTTAGTTACTACAATAAATTAATACCGGAGCAAAAAGGAACGATAGTAATTCAGTAATTGGCAAATACTTAGCCTAACATTTCAATACTATGCATAAAAGAGTAGCATCGAAAGAAGATATGCTAGAGAACAAAGGTTTTACTCTTGTTGAAATTTTGGTAGCACTTACGATTCTTGCAACGCTTGGGGCTGGAGTTTTGATAGGCATCAACCCTTTCAGGCAGACAACAAAAGCAAAGGATGTGGTGAGACAGGAGAGTATCCGGGAAATAAAAAAGGCACTCAATCTTTATTATTCTGATAAAAAGTGTTTTCCTTCAAAAAATTCTTCTTTTTCCGATGTGCTTACAAATGGGGGAGAGTGGAAAGAAAATAATACCGTTTATATGAAAAAGGTTCCCCAAGATCCTAACAACGTACCCTTTAGTTATTATACAGATACAAAAGCATGTCCTCAATGGGGAATCGTATTTGCAAAGCTCGATAAGCAGCCAAGCAATGGAGATGCATGTGTATTATCAAGCTTATCCAAATGTGCGCCATCAGGCTACAACTCTTCATGGGCCTGCCAACTATCAGGAGATGTAGATTGTCAGTCACTGCAAGCGTCCGCATTAAAGTATGGTGATAAAGTGACGCCAACTACAGTTCCGTCAATTTCCTCGACTCCCATCCCTACGCCAGCTACCGGTGGGAATTTTACCGTTGCAATGAATACTGACCCCTATTTTACAGCAGGTAATATTAGTCCATATCCTGCAGCACGCGGCTTGCAAAGATTCTCAATCGAAGCGCGTTCAACAAATCCAATCAATTCTGTCAATGTAACAGTAAGAACTGATACACAGGTAAATACGTATCCGTTGCATCTTGTAGATGGTGAAAACACAAATGGAACGTGGTATGGCATATGGAATATAACTGATACGATAAATAAGCAATATTTTTTACGGATTCAAGCGACCGATAGCATGGGGATAACTGTTACAACTGAAATACCGTATAAATGACAAATAGATATCATATAAATATCAAGAATAATTGATAGTTTGTTTTATATTTTGATATCTATATTTATAGTAAATTATACAAAGAAATGAGAAATAGCTCGTTTCTAAATAGAGAAATTAATATATTTAATATATTTTGAGTGTTTTCTTCTCTTGACAACGGAAAAAAAAGGTACATATACTAAAACTACACAATGCAGTAGTGCGTTGGGTAGGGAGTGTTGCAGCTTCCGGTTGGCTTAGTTTTGGCAGGTCGGCCTTTTCTTACAATTTGCGACAGATAAAAAAGTTATACAAATTGATATGCCAAAAAGAGTCAAGTCAAAAGAAGCAGGATATATCTCAAATGAGCTTACTCGCGCCATGAACAAAAACGAAAAAATAATCATGGGCATTTTAGTGGGGGGAATTGTTATTTTCCTGGTGCTCTCAATAATTTTGCTTTTTGGGAAAGGGAAAGAAAACGTCGTTGACAACAATATCCCTTCCACATCCAACGAGCCTACAAAAAAGGTCAACCTCACCCCGTATCCGACAATTCCACCAATAGAAAATTCAACGGTCATGTTAAATTCGAGAAGGTTTAATCCTTCTCCAGTTACCATTCCAAAAGGCGGTTACATTCAATTCCTTAATATCGACGCAGACCCTATTACTATCGAGGCAAATGATGCAAACAGCGCTGTACTTAATTTAGGAGCAATTGCACCCGGGGAATACAAGCAAGTAACCTTTAATACATCAGGCACATTCACCTACAAAAGTAAAGAAAAACCGTCAATGACGGGAATTGTAGTTATTAAATAAATGAAATTATCTGCCCAACAGAATATATTAGTCAAAAGACAGAAGAGAGAAGACAGAAGATTGAATAAAAAAAATCTAGTGTCTAGTGTCTATTGTCTATTGTCTTCTAAAGAAGGTTTTACTCTTATTGAAGTGCTTGTTGCCGCAACAATTCTTGCGACACTTATCGGCGGCATTCTTTTGACCATCAACCCCGTAGGACAGCTGAATAAAAGCCAAGACGCTCAAAGAGTTGCCGATTTGAAGCAGGTTAAGACCGCTTTGGATCTTTACTATGGTGATAAAAAATGTTACCCACAGCAAATTCCTTTCGGTAACGAGTGGAGGGTGAATAACACTGTATATATGAAGAAGGTTCCTCAGGACCCGAAATGTAATGGAGGCAGCGGGACGTGTTATAAGTATCGTACCGATACATCAGCTGCCTGTCCTCAATGGAATGTGGTATTTGCGCAGGTAAGTAAGTCCTCTGCGCTTACCAATATTTGTCCGCTTTCATCCCTTTCAAATTGTGTTCCTGCCGGTTACTCAGGTGCCACATGGGCATGTACATTGTCAGGAGCTGTCAATTGTGACGCACTTGCTGCAGGGCCTTCAATTGGCGGCGGAGGAATAGAAACCATCAATCCTACCGCAACACCGACTCCATTGCCGTCCTCAACCCCAACTCCAACCCCGACTCCTCCTGTAGGCTCTGTTACCTATGACTTTGGGAATCCTGCAAGTACCAATCCTGATATATATAGTGCAACAATTATGCCGTTATACCAGTCGATTGGCCAGGCGCAATCGATTAGAGTGCAAGCAGATGATTCTGTTGGAAATATTACTTCAATTAAAGCAGTATTATACTCGGATGGCGACGCGAGAGAATTTACGTTGTCCCGAAGCGGAGGGACTGCTCAGAGCGGAACGTGGTCGGGAACTTGGCAGGTTACGGATACCTATAACAGAACGTATGGGTATGATTTGATAGGAACAGATAGTCTGGGAAATACATCAACATCGTCCATTAGAATAAATAGGTAATATGAATAGAAAAGTGATAGTAATTATATTAGGTATGGGATTAATTGTTCTTTTTGGTATTATTATTCTCTTTAAGTCGAAATCTCAAACAAAAATCGAAGTTCTAACTCAAAAGCCAACTACATCTATGAAAAATACAGCAATAAATCCAACAGCCATACCAGTACCATCTGGAACACTTTTTGTGACATCAGATGGTCTATCTCCACATACGATAGAGGTGAAGGTAGGTAATGCATTAATAGTCAAAAATAATACTGCAAAAGAGGTTACGATAAAAACAAGTGGGCTTATGAGTTCTGATATAACAGTTGGGCCCGGAAAAACCACTAATACGCAAGTGTTTGGTAAATCAGGCGAATTTACTTCTTGGTTATCTAACGATACGAATAATAAGGTTTCAATTACTATTAAATAAAATGAAATTTAAAAAATTATTATTATTGTCTGGATTTAGTTTGGTAATATTTGCGTTATTATTAAGTAAGCCAACAAGAGTTGAGGCTGCAATAACGTTTAGAGCAGCATCAACTGCTAATAGTGGTAGTGCTTGTTCTCCCACCAATGCTGTTATTAATGTGCCTGCAGGAGTGCAAAACGGGGATGTTATGATAGCCAACATCTATTCAGGCACTTCAGGTACTTGGACTACGCCTACAGGATGGACTCTTATCGATAATTTAAATGATGCAACAAACGGCCTAAATGTTTATACATATTACAGAGTTGTATCATCTGAACCTGCAAGCTATACGTGGACTAATAGCTATGGAAGCGGTCTCTGTTGGTCTGCCGGAGTTGTTGCCTATTCGGGAGTTAACAACTCCACTCCAATTGATGTGCATACGATTGCAGGTCAAGCAACTTCCACCACTCACGCAACAACTGCTCTAACAACAACTGTTGCAAATGATATGGTTCTGCTTTTCTATAATGGTTATTCTTCGGGTTGTCTGGGTGATACGTGGACAACGCCAACGGGTACTTCCTCACGAGCTTCAACAAATAACGCATCGTGTAGAAGTACTGCAATGTTTGATATTGCTCAGGCTTCTATTGGAACGACAGGATCATTTACTTCCACTGTATCTGAAACTGCAACAGCAGGTGTTGTTACAATTGCTCTTCGAACCCAACCCTTAGCGCCGACAATGAGTAACACAAGTGGAACAAACGGGACAATTGATGTTGGTCCAATGAATCCAACAACTGTTTGGTCTGATAATTATGATGCATATTCAAAACCCTGGACCAATCCTTCATATGCAAATACAGCAGACGGTCAATATGCAACTTCAGTTTTGGACGGTTCTCTTTATGGTAGATATACGAGTCTTTTGTGGGGTTATGGTTTTGGATTTAATATACCAGTAAGCGCTTCAATTCTGGGGATAAAGGCTGAAGCTAAAAGCTCTGTTTCGTCGGGAACTGACAGCTGGTATACATTCCTTTCCACTTGTGCGAATCAAACCTCAGGTGGTAGTTATGGATGTACTAACAGTAATGGAAGATATATTAGCATCAACACAACTATGCAATATGGGTCTGCCGGATCATCTTCAGATCTCTGGGGAACAACTTTCACACCAACCGATATCAATAGTGCCACGTTCGGAATGAGAGTACAGGAGTCAAATATTGTTGGTAGTGGTTCTTATACATATAGCATTGACCATTATCGTATTACTGTAACAATACAAAGTGTTAGTGGTATTTCGGCTACAGGCGCAACTTTGGTCGGTTATGTAAATAATGATGGGGGTTCAACAATAACTAGTCGTGGAGTTTGTGTTGGCACTGGCGCTAACCCTTCTATAGGTGGAAATTGCTTAACAGCTACTGGAACTACTGGGGGCTACACAGTTACATTCAACAATTTAAGTCCAAGTACTCTTTACCACTTCAGGTCTTATGCTACAAATGCATTTGGGACTACATATTCCACAGATGATACCTTTTCAACGACTGCAGGTGTTGCAACAATAACTTCGCCTACTAGTGCCTCAGTCACGGTTTCATCGGCTACACTTGGTGGCAACGTTACATCAATTGGAGGCTCATCGTTAACAGCAAGAGGTATTTGCTATGCAGTTACATCTACTAACAATAACCCACAATTGGTTGGTTCGGGTGTAACCTGTACTCCACAAGGGGCGACGACAACCGGAGTATTTACAGTAAATATTAGTAATTTACAACCCAATACTGCCTATTCATTTAATGCGTATGCAACCAATTCTTATGGTACAGCTTATACGCTTGGCACATTTTCAACGCTAAATCCTGCGCCGACATCTGTAACCACCGTTAGCAATGATGCCCCCCAATCGTATTATGTGAATTTGAAAGGGTCAGCTAACCCGAATGGTTACCCAACCAACGGTCATTTTAGGGTATTTACCAGCGCACCTGCTAGCTGTGCTGCAACATCCGATACGGGTGGTATTCGGTATCCGGAAGGGTCCGGTAACTTCCCTGATATAGATTTGGGGAGTGGAAGTTCGCCGGTGAACTTTAACTATCAGATTCCTTTTAATGCAAGCACCTGGTTATATCCTAACACCACATATTATTACTGTGCATATGCAGTGAACACGGTTAGCTCGGTTAACTACACAACAGGGGCTACGAGTGGAGGAACCAGCGGTGTAATTTCATTTACAACTCCTGACGGCCCTTCAGGTCCATGTGATGCGCCCTCAGCTGGTAACATGACTATTCCGGCAGGCGCTGTTTGTAATTTCACAGGAACAATCGGTGGAGTAGATTCAGGCACAGGAACAAGAAATACCGCACAGCTTACCATTCCCGCCGGAGCAAGACTTTCTATTACTGCGGGTCAAAAAGTTGCGTTTGGTTCCGTTTCGCTAGGAAGAGGAGCGATACTTGCTGTTGCTCGGGGAGGTACTCTTGCTGCGGGTGGAGTATTTGTTCATGACAAAGACCGTGATAATTATCTTGATGACACAATTCAATATGTGGGCTCAACTCCTTCGGCCGCTACTGAATTTATCAGGAGGAACACAATAAGCAGCGTATTTAATTACTCGTGGAAGATAGCTTCAGCCAGCGCTACATATGACTGTAATAATAATTCTGCTTATGCATATAGAACATTGCCCAATATGGTTAGAGACGCTGATAATGATGGATATAAAACTGCGACAGCCGCCGGACCTCAATGCGTCGGAGCCTCAGCAGTCTTTAATGGACGAACGTACTATAACGATGGAAGCGGGCCGAATTAGGTGATAGAAGTTGGAAGTTTAAAGGGAAAGTTAAGAGAATATGGAAACAAAACGAGTAGCATTATTACTTATAGGAGTCGCCGTACTTATCGGTCTTGTTGCGCTGGGATTTGGTTTTCTCTCGCCTAAAAAGGGTGGAAAAAGCACCAGTACTTCTATGACAGGGCCAACTCCCACCAAAGAGCCGAGCTTTGCAGTTGTGCGGGTGTTGCCGTCAGGTTTTTCGCCAAAAGAAATCGTCATTTCAAAAGGAATGTTAGTGCGCTTCACCAACCCACTGGATAAAAAAGTGCTTTTGAAGTGGGAGGGTGAGGTGCAATACTCCAAGGAGTTTGTCTTCAATGGGCATGATATTGCAACAAGCCTGTTTGAAAAGGATGGTACATATACATATGTAGATGAAGCAGGCCATAAAGGAAAGGTGGTAGTGAAGTGACAGGGTCCAACCCTGTCACGGAGTGAAACGAAACAATGAAAAAAATAGGATTTATTAACAAAATAGTACTTGCTAGCTTGCTGTTGGTTATTTTCAGTGGTTTCGCCTTCGTTCAAAAATCCGAAGCTGCTTATTTAAATATAACTGGATTTGAGACAGGTGATTCTTCCGAATTATATAGTACAAATGGAACTTATTCTATTCAGTCATTAACTAAGCGTACTGGAAATTATGCACTTCGCATAAATCCTAGTGGAACAAATGGAGGCGTTACCATTCGTGGTTTAGCAACCAATGGTAATGGTGCATTCTTAGGGCGCACAGCTGCCACGTATTATACCTTTTATTTCTATATGGGAAGTTTGCCTGGAAGCAATTTGCTTATTTCTGCATGGAGAGATTCTGGTAGTAACAATATAGCAAGTCTCTATGTGAATTCTTCCGGTGTACTAACAGGATTTGGTGCTAGCGGCTTCTCTGCAAATATAGCCACTCTTAACGCTGGTACATGGTATAGAATTGAGGCAAAAATCGTTTCTAACGGACTAAGTGAAGCCAAAGTGGATGGTGGGACTCCTCAAACATGGACATCTTATAATTACACACAGGATCAACTTGTTCTAGGTGATCCGATAAATTCATATACAGCCAATTGGTACTATGACGATGTTGCAATAAGCGATTCTGCTTATCCCGGGGCGGGGCAGGTAAATATTTTAAAGCCGAAAGGAGCTGGTTTTGCTCAATTATGGGGAACTGGAACAGGAACAGCGTATAATCAGGTTAATGAAGTGCCGCCAAATGGAGATACTACCTATATCCGCGATGCAAACACAGCTGGAAATGTATCTACATTTACTGTCGACAGCAGTTCGACTGCTGGAGTATCTAATGGAATTGGAACAGTTAAAACATTAACTATATGCAAAACAGAAGCTGGTAGTTCTCCTGGTACTATAGTCCGTTTACGGACAAATTCTCCAGGTATCACTAATAGTGATACAACTTCTAGTGATCCTGGTATAGGAGCCTATGCATCTTTAGCTAAACTCAATGACACAAATCCAAATAATGGGTCTGGTTGGACAACAGCGACTCTTGATGCAATCGAAATAGGTGTTTTAAATGGTAGTACCTCATCGACTGAACGATGTACCGGCCTTTATGCAATGGTATGGAGTACGCCCCCTGCAGCGCCAACTGTTACAACAAGTGCGGCGAGCAGTCTTACGACGAATTCGGCAATACTTAACTCAACAGTAAATCCAAATGGTGCAAGCACCAGCATCAGCTATCTGTGGGGAACTACGCCCGGCGTTGCATGTAACCTCCAGCCGAATACGCTTGCCGGGCCAACAGGGCTAACTGGGACATCAAATTTATCCGGTGCCACGACACAAGCAACATTGCCTAGCCTTTCGGCAAATCAAACCTATTACTTCTGTGTTATGGCAACAAATGCAAATGGTACACGGTACGACACGGCGGTTTTGCCTTTTACCACGAGCGCTACTCCAGGCGCATATACATATATGGATGCGGGAAGCGCATTAGGAAGCGGGGCAACCGACTGTCAGGACGATTCTAATGGCACGCCTTGCGCACCAACGACAGTGAATGTTTCGGCTCCTGCCTATAACCAGACCTCAATTAGTTGGAGTGGAACTCAGACAGGCGGTGCAGTGCCGTCGATAACCAATGGATATGATTTATTGCGCTGCACAAACGGATCATGTTCACCTTCTGCAACATTAACAAGCACTGCTTTGACTTCTTATACTGACAACACCGTCTCGCAAACCACTACTTATGGATATGCAGTTAAGGCCAAAAATGCAGCAGGTGCAGGTACAGCATCCGCAACATCGTATGTCACAACCCCCTCAAGCTGCGTAAATACGACTGTGTATGCCGACAACGACGGTGATCATAATGGAGCAAGTTCAACAATACAATTTAAGGGAAGTGCAGCAGGCACAGGATATAATACAGGCTCCACGGCAAGTGTCACTATTAACAATCCTGCAGCAGGAGTAGATAGTGGAGTTGTTTTGATCGCATCCATTACCTTTGGTGGTTCGAGCATAGTATTAACCCCTCCAGCAGGTTGGAATTTGATAAACCGTGTAGACAACAATTCGCCCACAGTGTCTTCTACTGCGGTTTACTATAAAGTAGCAGTAGGAGGAGAACCTGCATCATATACATGGAGTGCAAGTCCTAATGTAACGGCATTTGCAGGTAACATTGTTGCATATGATAATGTGAATTCCTCAAGTCCAGTTGATACTTCTCAGGTGACTGTAATTGGGAATAATAACTCTCTCCAAACAGCTTTTCAAACTTCTTCCGGAATAACTACATCATACCCTTATGAATTGATTGTTGTGGTTGCGGGTGCATATAGAAGTTCAGGGTTAGCTTCTTGGACGCCACCTGCAGGCATGACAGAGAGGGCGGATACAAATAATACAGGAGGAAGAATGGTATCAATATCAGATGTTATGCAGAATAGTGCAGGTCCAACAGGCGTAAAAAGCGCAACTTTGTCGTCTTCCGGATATGGAGGTGTAATTATATTCGGACTTAGGTCAAATTATGCAACGACAACACTTTGCGTAGCCAATAATACTCCCACAGGTCCATGGTCTATGAATGCTAACGATTGTAATGACAATAATATAAATTTATACCAAAATTTAAATGCCTATGTTGATGGGGACAAGGACGGGGTAGTTGGAAATTCCGCTACGCCTGTTTGTTCTGGAGGCGCTTTGCCTGCGGGATTTAATTCAAGTCCGGGTACCGATTGTAATGATAGCGACGCGACAAAATGGCAGAATTTGAGTGGGTATCAGGATTCTGACGGTGATGGGTACACAACGAGCACAACACCTTCAAATGTATGCTCAGGTGCTTCACTTCCTTCAGGGTATCGAGCAACTTCATCTGGCCTTGATTGTTACGATGGCAATGCAACTGCCAACCCAGGATACAGTGGAAGCTACCAGACTACAAACAGAGGAGATGGGAGCTTTGACTACAATTGCAGTAATTCTATGACAAGTTACTTAGGTACGAGCGCAAATGGTCAATTTTCTGGATATGTTTGTGCTGCAATTGTTCAGACCAGCCAATGTGTAGGTTACGATTGCGGCCCTCCCCCGAATTACGTAGGTTGTTGTGGTTCAGCGTTCTGTTCGTCAGCTGGTAACACTAGTTGTTCATCGACGACTGCGACAACAGTGTCCTGTGGACAAACTGCAATAAATGGAAATGCATCGTGTGCTTTGAGCGGAGATATGTGTATGGGTTCAGGTGTTGTGTGCCTGTCGCCGCAAGGTCCACTAGGGTGCTATTAAAAAGTTTTTAAGCTGTTTATTGTAGTTTGTAATTATCTTTCTATAGCGCGGATGCTGTTTTTACTATTCTACAGCAGAATATCACAGAAACGCTTTTTAGTATTGGCATAGACTTAATAAATTTAACTTACCTTTAAGCAATAATATTGTCTCTATGGCTTACTAAGAAATGCCTCGAGTATTACTTATTTGTCGGACCCGCCGTAGGTGATGCAGAGGGAATAATTTCTGACTCAATTGTAGTAAGGGTATCAAAATGAACAACACCCGGCCTTCCCATTAGCTGCTTTATTCTCATTTTTTCAGCATTATCAAACCCATCGTTAATTAGGACCAAATTTGAAAGACTGGTAAGGTTTTTAATCTCATCAGGCAGTTGACTTAATTTTTGATGCGGAACATCATCTTTAGAATTTACATTTGCTGATAATTGACGGGAATTATTTCCCAGGAGAAGGTCTGTTAAATTTTTAAGATTCCCAATCTGCTTTGGTACAATCAAAATTTGGTTATTATTAAGGTTAAGGATTTGAAGATTGGTAAGATTTTCAATTTCACTTGGAATAAATTGAACTTGATTGCCTGGTGCATCTAGTCTTACTAAAAGCTTAAGCTGAAATATTTCACCAGGTAATTCTTTCAGCTGGTTATTTCCTATATAAAGTGACTCTAAATTTGTTAGTTTTGAAATTCCTGAAGGAAGCGTTGCCAGCTTTTGGCCTGAGAGGTCGAGTGTACAGACTTTTTCCGGATTTTTGAGAGCTTCATTAAGTGAGGTATATACTTTTTTGTCGCATATATGAATAGCCGTATCACGTACTTTGTCAGTGATCTGTGTTTGAACAGTATTATTTTCTGTTTGTTTTGAACTTGAATGATTGAGTATATATAAATACACTGTTACACCGATTACACCGATTAATACAAGTAAAGCTACAGCCGTCAAAAATTTTGTGCTCATTTTTTCTAATTATTTTTATCCAACTCTAATTTTAATTCAGATACTACATTGGGTAAAGATAATGCTAAGTTTTTAGTTTCCTTAGGATCTGCTGTCAAATCATAAAGCTGATATTGATCTTTCTTATTTGAATCCCAGATTAATTTATACTGTTTGTTTCGTACTGCTTTTTCCTCAATATCCCTATTTGTTACCTTCTGTGTACGGGGAGGTTTTGACTCTGCAAAAATTGTGGTTTTCCAATTTATATTGTTATCTTTAAGCAAGGGCAGGAGGCTTGTGCCTGTAAATTGATTTTGATGACTTTGTAATTGATTTGTTGCATCGAGGATAGTGGCGGGAATATCAATACGTTCAACAAGTTGATCTCTTCTTGATCCATTTGAGGTTTCAGGATCATAGATTATGAAGGGAACCCGTAAAATCGGCTCATAAAGGCTTTCAGTATGTCCCAGTAAATTATGCTCTCCGAATTGTTCTCCTTGATGACCCGTTATTATAACAATTGAATTTTTCATTAATTGGTCATTATCTAATTCATCTAAAACTTTTCCAACCATGCTGTCAACGTAATTTAATGAAGCATCATATCTTGCAATAAGATGTTCCATGTTTTTAGGATCTTTTTTAAATTCCTCTACAGCATTTTTTAACTGGTTTGTAACTTTATCGTTTTGATTTAAATCAGCGCTGTTATTGTAAATTTTGTCAAAAACGCCTCCTGCTATGCTGTAATCTGACATTTGATCCATGTCATTTGGTATATTATCGAGTATGCCTTTATAGCTAGGGTCATATTTATTAGGATTTGGTGACGCATAGGGTGAATGTAGGTCATCAACAGTTATATAAAGGAAAAAAGGCTGGGAAGATGTCTTTTGTGACTTTAAGAAGTCATTTACCAGCGGAAGATTATTTGCAAATGACATCCCTACCATTGGATGAGCGTTTTTAACATCATAAGGATTTTCAAATATATCAAATCCTTTATCAACAAGACCAAACGTGTCTTTTGTAAGCCAGCGTGTGCCTGAAAAGCCTGCGGTACTATATCCAGCTTTTTGAAGAATTTGTTGGATTGTTAAAAGATTCTTATCTAAATGGGACAAGTCGCTATTTGGAGTAATTATTTTATTAACATGGGGCCGGGTTCCCGTAAGCATTGTTGCAAAATTTGGGAGGCACCAGCCAGACTGAGTCCAGCCATTGGTAAAGACGGTTGATTTTGCAGCCAACTTGTCGATATTTGGAGTTGTCTGTCTAAAATATCCATTGTACGAGAAGTGGTCGGCACGGGCGCTGCAGATATCAATAACAATTATATTCTTTTTATTTTTTTGCTCGCTAGTAGTAAGAGCTGTTTCTTTTTTTGAAATTAGCGTGCTTTTAGAAGATAAATATCGATAGGTTAGTCCGGCGGTAAAAATAAATATAATCATCAGTACAAAAATTAAAGGGCTTTTCAAATTGAAAGAACTACGAGTTGGGGGTGGTGCTATTTGCATTTCCTGTGGAGTTACAGGCAAGTGCGATGCGCGCATTTGTTCAGCCACTGTCTGAGGAGGTGGGTTTTGGTTTTGTTGGGCAGTTGGATCCATATTAGATAATTTCTAATTACTAATTTCTAAAAAATATACCTTATTTTAATATTGCTACGTTCAAAAGGGAAAGTCAAGAGAGAAGAGGGAAAGTATGTGAAATACAGTTGACAGGGTTGAACCCTGTCAACTGATTATTTATTCATCTTCGATGGTGAGTAGGGATAATTCCGGTTCATCTTCATCAATCATCCGGACAAATTCCATATATGAAGTGGCAGGGTTTTTACTTGATTCAAAATATTGAAGAATAGTTTTTGTTTCAATCCAAGGTCTCTGTGGAGGATTATTATAGGTAGACAAACTTGAATATGCATATTCCTCCAAGTTGACAGGGTTCAACCCTGTCATATCCTTTTGAGTCACGGGAATGTGTGGTTGTTTCCAAGGTGGTACTGTTTGTGGGTTTTGATTCTGTTGGGCAGGAGTGTCCATATTATTTATCTTAGGACCATTTTTTTTCAAAGTCAATGAAGTAGATCAATTATTTCCATTAATCGGCGCGCATGTAGGTCAGTGAATTGAAATGAATGATAGCAAATTATATTAAGAGAAAGAGATTTTGAGCTTCATACTGAGGGAGTTGGCAATCCTTTTGAGTAGTGAAAGGGAAGGATTTCCATTCATGCTTTCGATGCGGGAAATAGCTGCCTGGGAAGTGCCTATTTTTTTTGCAAGCTCTCTTTGTGAAAGATTTTTTTTGAGTCTAGCCTCAATTATATGACAAGCAAGAAGATAGTCAGCTTCAGATGCCTCCCACTCTTTTTTAAAATCCGAATCATTAAGGCTTTCTTTAAGGTGTTCTTTAAATGTATAAATCTTATTTTTCGTTCTCATAGAGTGATGATATCATAAATGATATCAAAATTCAATATTTTACTTCAAATTAGCTCGCCTTTTTAGTGCGATACTAAGATCTTTGGAAGATGTTTTTTGAGTTTTCTTGATAAATCCATGAAGCACTACAATTGATTCTGGAGTAATAGTTACATAAATTATCCGTAGGTTGTCTTTGCCAAGAATTCGAATTTCCCAAAGGTCTGTTCCCGAAAGCTTCTTAACATGAGGCAAAACAGATAATAATCCATAGACTTCTATGTATTGAAATATCCTAAATATTTTAGCTTTTTGCTTGTTATCGAGTGAATCGATAAAGTCTTTTACCGGATTTGATGAGGCATCTGTGTAGTAGATAATTCTTGTCATTATATTCTATATAGTTCTTGGGTAATTTAATTTTTGCTACGTTCAAATGGGAATGTCAAGGATAGAGAAGAGGGACGGGAGTATAAAGAATATTGTATATCACGGAATGTGTTGGTGGGTTTGGGGGAATGCAGCGGTTGAGGTTGAAAAAATATAAATTCGGCATATACTAATTCCTGGAGGATTTCAAAACTTTATATCTTATGGAAAAACAGCCTCATTCTCAATCCCTGCCGCTTATTACATATGAGGAACTCGACAAAATAGGAAATCCAGACTTTCAGAAATTCTTAAATACGCTGAGTGAAAATGCCGTAAGGTTTGATGAAAGCGCCTATAACTTGAATGCAACACTTCACAACATGTCTCCTTCAATGCTTCCTATATATAGACTAAATCAGGAGGAAAATTATAACAGGCTTAACAACCGTCTCGCGGTTCTTAAAAGGTTTGATTGTATAACAACAGAACAGAGAGGAAATAACTATTCAAGTGTTTCTGTTTGTGACCGGGACAATCTTCTTACCGCTTTTTCCTATTTATATGTCAATCATAGACAAAGCTCAATGCCAGCTCCTCGTAATAAAATGACGCTTGAGGATAGTCTCAAGGAGGCATCGGCTCTTTGGGGAGAGCATCCCATGTCAGAGTATATAAGAGGTTCAATCGAGTCGATGCATATAAAAAGAAAACAGGGAAAATTCTCAAGAGAAAAGAAGGAAACCCCTCTTAAAGCTGGTATTGAGCAAAAAATACTTCCTAAGCCTCATATTTCTGAGGAATTAGCACAAAAGCTGAATAACATTGACGGCGAGTGGGTGGAGCGCGAATACAAAAAAATAGATGAGCTCATAAAAAAGAATTTAAAAAAAGAATTTTCATCAATGGTCGTTTGGGGAGAAGAGTGGCCTAATAGAAATGTCGGTGAAGTTATTGAATTTATCCGCCGTGTCGCAACCGGTAAGCATAGTGTCAAGCCTTTGTCAGAAGTTTACCTTGGAGAGTGGAAAGATGCATTAGGAATCGTTATGAGGTATTTTGATGTAATGAAAGATAAGAATCCTAGCATTGAGCGTCTGGCTCGCTACTCTCTGATAAAATTTGAGGAAAGAGAGAAGAATTAAGAAATGAATATAGTATGCTAGTTAACTATAGAGGTAGCATCTAATTAAGAATCAGTTTGGTTTTTATGAAAACCAAACTTTAATGAAGCTACCTATATCATTAATTAGTTCCAGGTTCACAATATGACTTCCTTCATTAGTAGCAGTTAACTTTCTTAAGAAAATTAACTTTAAGGTAAGAAGTCATATAGCCCATTGATTTCATTCTATTCACAATATAGCTAGCATCTAATTAAGAATCAGTTTGGTTTTTTATAAAAACCAAACTTTAATGAATCTACCTATATCGTTAATTAGTTTGGAACTAATTAACGATGAGCCAGTTGAACTGGATGTCGGCAGGGGCGGGAGTACCTGAAATGCCGACAGTGAATGAGCCGTCATCAACCTCAGATTGAGGAACCTGTCTCAAAAGATAGATGACTTTGTTGTTGGTATCGCCATATGGCGTTATATAAATGAGCGATTTTGAGGTGATGATTGGGTTTTTGATAGTAAGCTCCACTTGTCCTTGTCTTAACGTTGCAAATCCGGCACTTCCCGTTGCAACCGCCTCGGTCAAGGAAGTTGCTTCGGCTTTGCCGACCAGATTGAAATTCAGCTTTGCAAAAGTTCCGCTTCCTGAGGCATTAAGATCCCCATGGCTATTAATTGAGAGAACCTCTTGATTTTGCTGATTTACAATTTTAAGCCGTCCTGAGGTTGATGCCGAATCTGATAGCTTTATGTCCAAATCATCTCCGGGAAGAGGAGAAATAAGGCCGGTTGCTAAAGCTGGTGCGGTGAGCGTTCCTGAGAATACGCCATGGACGGCGTCGATCTCTCCCAGCAGATTCAAATTGCCGCTCACCAACATATTTCCGTCAGTATCCATTTTAATGAGCCCTCCCTCAAATGCGATATTGCCTTGCCTCAAAGACTGGATTTGCAAATCCGCTCCTACCGTATTGATAGAGTTGTTGGTGATTGTAAAGCTATTGCCTACGGCAAGTTGGTCTGTCGCTGTTATGATATTTGAGGTGACAGGACCCATTGAGGTTATTCCTTGCTCAAAAATGCCGAAGTTGGCATGTATAGTGTCAGATGCAAGATAATTGTTGTTAACTTGACTTGAATTCGAGGCTGAATTGTTGTTTTGAAGGGCAGCTGCAAGAGTAGCAAGTTTTTGGTCAAGCCCTGAAATGTTAGTGGCTACTATCGTATTGGCTGTTATCGTACCTGATACTGATGCATCTGTAGTAGTTATGGAGTTGGCTGCGAGCGTTCCAGAAACTGTGGCATTGGTTGTTTGTACGCCTTCTGATGTTAACTGTCCGCTAAGGGTTGCATTTCCTTGATTATTGAACCAGGCTACTGTTTTACCGGTATCTGTATTTTTAACCTCAACATTATCCTTGTTCACATTCAATTGAACCGTGCTGTTGTCAGCAAGGGGGGAAATAACGTTGGTTTCTATAGCTCCAGTGGCCAACGGGGTGGTAAGTGTATTTTGTCCAAACCCGGCATTTCTGACGGTATCAATTATAAATTGCCGGATATCCTGTCCTCCTATCGTTATAGTGTTGGCAGCAACGGCGAATGTAGAAGCAGTTGCATTCCCAAGAGACGAAGTAGTGGCAGTAAATGTATTTACAACTAGGGTTTGAATGCTGGCAAATCCTGCAGTCAGGTTGCCGATGAGTGCTTTTGAGAATGCATCAATGTGATTTATACTATTCCCAAATGCATCAAAAACATTATAAACGCCATTTTGTATACTAAGCGTCAATGAATTGAATACGTTGTCAGTTTGAAGAGCAGTATTCGGATTGAAATAGTTGGGTTGAATTACAGATTCTATTCTCTTCAACTGGTTGTTGTTATCCTCGCGGGCATAACCAATTATGTTCCCTTCGCCTTTTGCAATGGTGGCAACGCCCGGTGTCGTGGAGAGTGTTAGGGGGTCACCTGCTTTTATGTCACCGGTGGTCCATACCCCAAGTTGACCAACCATACCTACAAGCACATAATTAGGGTCGTTGCTGTATTTTCCAAATCCGACAAGCATTGCCCGGTCAGAAATTACCCCTACGATTTTTTGCTGCGGGTTGTTACTGGAACATTTAGTTACGTCTGTACCGGTAAGACACACTAATTGGCCAGGTTGGAATTGTTCGTTAGGGTTAGCTTTTCGGTAATACTCGGCAACGTCAGCCCCATAATCATTGGAGTAATTTCCTCCAGCATGAACTGCACCGGAACTATCAATTCTAAATATAGGTTGACCGGATTTACTTGCTACAAAAACGTCGTTGGTTCCGTCTACTGTTAGAAGCAAAGTAGGCGCAACTGCAGTTGGTTGAGCAGAAATTGAAGCAACGGGTGCGTGGCCAATGGAACCAAATATTTGGAATTTAGGATTAGGTAATAGCGTATTCTGTGGTGCATTAATGTTACCGATGCTGACATTTCCGTTTGAGGAGAGATAAAGACCGTTTTTGGCAGTAATATTGCCAGGTGTAAATGCAATATCGCCGGTGGTATTTCCTCCGATAGTAAGGGTGTTGTACCGCAGGGCCTGAATAGTTCCGTCCCCGGCGAGCGAAAGTCCTTTGCCCGTAGCGGTAGCTGAGACCGATGCGGTGGGTGTGCCTGAATTAAGGTTAAGTACCGCAAAGTCTGCGGATGAGGTTGCATTTCCGCCCAGCAAAAAGTCTTCGGTCGGTTGATTTTGCAGTATTGCTCCCAACGCTTCTTTGAAGGGGCTCGATGAGTTGCCTGAACCGATAGTTGACCAAGTTGAGCCGTTGTAGAATTTCAAGGCCTGGCTCCCTGAGTTATAGTAGACTGAGCCGGCTCCAAGCGCCGTACTCGGGTCTGCTGCTGCGTTGCCGAATAGTACTTGACCATCATTGCCAACTACAAATTTTGTGATGCCAGACGATGATGCTGTAAGGATATTATTATTTGATGAACCTGTTTGATTGATAATTAGAGCAGCATTCCCACCCATAAATCCCCCCTGAATATCAAGAACACCTGTGGGTGATTGTGTTCCAATTCCTGCCTTAACTGCATTTGCACCTGTGCCACCCAAAATGAGAGAATTAGAGGAGGAAACAAGTGCTTGATAGCCTAACGCTGTCGCATTTGTAAGTTGCGTTGTAGTAGCCGGGCCTGACTGGTAACCAATAAATGTATTATTATTTCCTGTAAGGTTAGCGTTAGCATTATTTGAAGTATCTCCTGCTAGATAGCCAATAAATACATTTCCTGTACCGGCTCCGTTAGAATAGCCTGCACTGTTACCTATAAATGTATTGAAGCTTGCGGTATTAGAAAACCCTGAACTTTCTCCGACAAATGTATTAGAGCTACCAGAAATATTTGTTGCTCCTGACGAATTTCCTAAAAACAAGTTATTGCCGCCAGATTGGTTTGCAACTCCTGCCTGAAGGCCAATAAATGAATTATTGGATCCCCCTATGTTAGCAAATCCTGCAGAATCTCCTAAGAAGAAATTGAAGCTTCCGGTAGTGTTATTATATCCGGTTTGATATCCAAAGAAAGAATTATGAGATCCGCTTGAATTTATGCGGCCTGCATCTGCTCCAACGAATATGTTTGCAGTACCCGGAGCTTGAAAGACAGTAGTATTAGAGGATTTTATAGATACATTTCCGGTTGTTGAGCCCCCAATGGTAAGTGGGTTCATAGCGGTTGTCTGGATACTGCCAGCACCTGTCCTAAAAGCTAGTTGCGACGATATAGAAGCAGTGCCTACTACATCAAGCATGGCAGTTGGCCTATTTGCGGCAATGGCGCCAATTCCAACAGCCCCGCCATTTTTAATTTGGAACTGAGTCACACCCGAAGAAGAAGCTGTGAATAGGTCTCCAACGCCTTTGTTATCTACCACAAATCCTGCAAACGAGGTATTGGCGCTTATTGTTGCAGCAGCAAGAGTTCCTTTAAAGGGATTTTCCTGGCCGATTATTCGGAGTGCCGCCGAAGTTGATGACGGCCCGCCGAGAAGGATATCCTCGGTTGAGTTGAGAGCAAAAATTGAACCTGCTGGGTTGCTTGATTCTCTGAATGGAGAGGCGAATCCGGATACCCCTGATGTATCAGCAGAACAAGCCAGAATTCCTCCTGTAGTTGTTGTTAATTTCCCTCCATTTGTCTGGGCTGAACAGTCAAAGCCGGGGAGTGTAATTACTTGAGATGTACGGCCCACGATTAGGTTTCCAGTTGTCCCTCCACCTAGTGTCAGCGTGTTGTTTGCCGTTGTCTGGATACTTCCAGTTCCTGTTCTGAATGTAAGTGCAGAAGAAATAGAAGCTGTACCGTTCACGTCAAGCTTGGCAGTAGGAATGCCTGCCGTACCCGTTCCAAGTCCGATTCCGACATTTCCATTATTTTTTATCACAAACTGTGGAACTCCGGATGAGGAAGCAGTAAATATATCACCCACGCCTTTGTTGTCTACCACAAATCCTGCAAATGAAGTGTTTGCCGATATTGAGGCACCAACCAATGTTCCTGCAAAAGGATTTCCCTGGCCGGTAACTTTGAATGTTGCTGAGGTTGATGCTTGGCCACCGGCTAGAAAATCCTCGGTTGTGTTAAGTTGTACAATTGCTCCGCTGAATTCACGGAACGGAGAGCCAAATCCGGCCGCGCAGTTATTAAATGAAGGTGTTGTGCCTCCAAAAAGACACTGGGAGGTAGAACCTGCTGTCACTTGGGAAAGGACTCCCGAGCCATTTGTGTAGAGTAGCCCACCGTTTGAGGTGAAATTGGTCATTTGAATGCTTCCCGATGCTCCCGGTGTGAGCACTATATTTCCTGTTGAAAAATCAGTTGAGAGGGTGAGGCTGCCGGTTGCTAAATTATATAATTCGAGGGTGCCGTGGTTGGTGCGAGTAGAATTATATGCGGTAAGTTGTCTTGTTGTAACTCCTGTGCCAAGTTCAATATTACCATCAACAGATAACGCTGAGAAAGGATTTGAATTATTTATCCCAACATTTCCCGAGCCATTGTTGGGTTGAAGCAGAATTGTGCCTGTTGAGTTCCCGCCAAGGGTAAGGGTTTGATTTCTGGTTGACTGGATGTTACCGGCTCCATTTATAGTAAATCCTGCTGATGAAGAAGCAGTCCCATCGTTTTTGATAACAAATTTTGTTGTGCCTGCTGAACTAGCCGCAAAAATATCATCAGTTGTCCCAACTCTATTTAGGATAAATCCAGCGTTAGATCCGATGCCTCCTGATACCGAAAGAGCAGCCGGTGTATTTGTGGATGCCCCAATCCGAACTCCTGTGTCAAAATCGCTTGTGATAATAGTGTTTCCGGACCCTTGAGCGGTAACAGTAAGGTCATTATTTGAAGCAGAAGAAAGTGTAACAGCTCCTGCTCCAGTATACGATTGGCCAGCTGCAACAGAAAAACCGAGAGTGCCGGTAACTAAACCTGAGATAGTTGGAGTAGCCGTCCATGACGTAGCATTAAAAGTCGTCGTTGTACCTGCTTTCCCAAGCGTTAAACCTGTCGTATTTGTTCCATTTCCAATAGTTATCGTTCCTGATGCGCGTGCATCAATTGTGGAATTTGCACCCAACAGAAGATTCCCGTTAACATCAAGCATTGCTCCTGGAACATTTGTTCCAATCCCGACAGCTCCATTGTTTCGGATAACAAATTGTGTAACTCCGGAGGAGGAGGCAGTAAATAAATCACCAACGCCTTTGTTATCTGCAAGAAATCCGGCAAACGAGGTATTTGCTGATATAGATGCACCTACTAAGGTTCCGGCAAAGGGATTGCCTTGTCCAGTGACTTTGAGTACTGCGGATGTTGATGCCTGTCCTCCTGCAAGGAAGTCTTCCGTAGTATTGTTTTGAACTACTGCGCCTAACAACTCCTGAAAGGGGGTACGACTGGTTCCGGTGCCGCAGGAACCCCACGTAAGGTCCCCTAAAAGACATTGAAGTGCACCACCGGCTCCTGTCTGAGAGAGAACTCCGCTTCCGTTAGTGTAGAGTAGACCATTATTAGTGCTGAAGTTTGAGAACCGTATGTTTCCAGACCCGTTATTTGGTGAAAGAACAATATTTCCTGTGCTAGTTCCGCCGATAGTAAGCGTCTGGTTTTTGGTTGTTTGTAGGCTGCCAGTGCCGTCAAGTACTAGGTTTCCTGAAGTCGATGCTGTCCCGTCATTTTTGATAACAAATTTTGTAGTGCCGGATGATGAAGCAGCGAAGATATCATCAGTTGCACCGACACGGTTCAAAATAAACCCGGCATTTGAGCCAATGCCACCGCTCACACTAAGAAGTGCAGGGGTGTTTGATGATGAGCCAATTCTTACCCCGGTATTGAAGTCAGAAGTAATAATAAGGTTGCCGGTTCCGTTGGGGGTAATGGTCAAATCGGTGTTGGTGCCAGTTGTTATGAGTGGGGCAGCATTCCCAAAGGTGGTTGTAGCACCATTTACCGTTAGTCCGCCTCCCAGAGTAGTGAGCCCGGAGCCGGTCAAAACAGGTCCGTTACTGACTGTGTTCAAATTGATGGTTCCCGAGCCGGCTGTTATTACTATATCGGCGTTTGAAGCGGTTTGAATTGTTCCCTGGGCACCGTTTGCAAGCTGAACAGTCCCACCGTTAATTGTCGCGCTTCCAGCAATAGTAAGAGCTCCGGCATTCGTCAGGGTGTTTGAGGATGAGAAGAACTGAATGTTCCCAGTTGAATTATTGTTAAGCGTTAAAGTGCTAGAGCCGTTAGCACTAAGCGTCGGGTTGATAGCGCTCAAGTTTATTGCCTGGTCAATAAGATAGAGCGTGTTGTTACCTTGGATAGTAATATTTCCTGTATTTCCGCCCCCCAGCGTAAGAGACATCTTATTTGCCGTTCTGAAGTTGCCATTGGCGTCAAAATATGCACTCGTTCCATTAAGGCCTGATGAAACAGAAGCGGTAGGAGTGCCGTTATTTACATTAAGAACTGCAAATTTTGCGCTTGTTGTTGCCTGTGCACCGATAAGAAAATCCTCACTCCCTTGGAATGGAACAATAGCGCCTAATGATTCATAAAAGGGTGTGCTTGTTGTACCCGTTCCGCAGGAACCCCAGCTCAAATTGCCCAATAAGCACTGAGTTCCTGTGCCGCCTGCAGTCTGTGATAATACACCAGCAGTATTTGTATACAAAATACCCCCATTTGTTGTGAAATTGGTAAACTGTAGCGTCCCAGCACCATTGTTAGGGGAGAGTACTATTGCACCGGTACTATTGCCGCCAATGGTTAGTGTTTGATTCTTTGTGCTCTGAAGTGCACCGGTTCCATTAATTGTAAAGCCTGCTGATGAAGAAGCAGTCCCATCGTTTTTGATTGTAAATTTAGTGGTGCCGGAGGCAGAAGCTGCAAAAATGTCGTTTGTGGATACTCCGGTTTGATTTACAATGAATGCAGAATTGCCACCCTCATTTCCGCCATTTATTTGTAATTTTGCTACCGGTGCGGTAGTACCTATTCCTACCAACCCTGTATTTATATTAAGTAACACATTATTTCCTTGGTTGTTAATTTGGAGTGGCTTGCTTGCCCAGCTTTGAAGGTACGCATAACTTGCATCAGAACCAATCGTGAAATTAGTAACTCCTTGATTAAATAGATTAAAGCCATAAGATGCAATAGTATTGGTTGTCGTATTAGAGCCTTGGTTAATGGTAAGTAGGTTGGTTGGAGTTGATATATTTATTCCAACATTTCCTCCTGTTGCAAAATACACAGTTGGGTTCGTCGCATTTCCAGGTTTTAACTGAATATCTCCCGTTGTGTCGCCCCCAAGGGTTAGTGTTTGATTCGAAGTAGACTGGATGGTAGGGGTGCCATATATCTTAAATGCACCGGAAACCGAAGCAGTTCCATTTACATCAAGTTTTGCCGTGGGGGAAGTGGAACCAATGCCAAAGTTGCCGGTATTTGTAATGTATGCTTGTGTTGTGTTGTTGGTCAAGAGCTCAAGTCCCTTGTTGCTTTGGGCGCCTATTCGTATTTCATCATTTGCAGCGCCGTCATATCCAAGGACGCCAATGGTATTGCCTATTGAGCCGAAAATTATTTTATCAACCGCTGCTGACAAGTGAGAATTTTGAGAAACATCAAGAGAGGCCTGTGGGGTTTGATTGCCTATCGCAACATTTGCTCCGCTTAAGAACATACTGACAGAACTGTTGTTTGGTTTGAACTGAATAGCTCCGGTTGTATTTCCTCCGATAACAATATTGTTATTCAGTGTTCCTTGAAGTGTTCCATCTCCTGCAATTGAAAGTCCAGCTCCGGTTGATGTCGCCGAAACTGATGCAGTAGGAGTACCATTTGATATATTAAGAACAGAGAATTTAGCACTGGTTGTTGCTTGTGAACCCACTAATAAATCAAGGGTTCCATTGAGTGGAACAATTGCACCGCTAAGAGCTTGGAAAGGCGATGGTGCGCCAACAGTACATCCGGTACAGCCACCTGTAATATTAAGTGTTTGGAAGGTA
Source organism: uncultured Gammaproteobacteria bacterium (assembly GCA_964409875.1). GTDB lineage: Bacteria > Patescibacteriota > Microgenomatia > Levybacterales > GWA1-39-11 > JAUSNA01. The sequence continues at coordinate 41,599 of CAYPEN010000002.1, read as the reverse complement.
CCGTTTCGGGATGAATCAATAACTGTCGTGCCACCAATTTGAAGATTTCCATTCACGACATTAAATGAGTCTCCTGATGCAACATCCAGTCTATCAGCAGCGCCCCTGAATATTTGCGTATCTCCGCCGATAACTATACCGCCCGTAGAACCCGTAACCGGCAATTGCAATTGTCCTGCTTGAGTGAGAGTTGATAGGGTTGTGGAAGTGTTTTTAAATATAAAGTCAGCGTTCGTAGCCCCCATTGTCTGAAATGTAAGACTTTGAGTGCCTGTTGTTTTCTGATTTTGGACAAGGTAAGGGTCGATGACACTTGCGGTTAATTTTCCTGCGCCACCTTGACCAATAATCACATCACCATTATTTTTTACAACAAAATTCGGTACACCTGAAGCGCTTGCCGCAATGAGATCTCCTGAGCCTGAGTTGTCAACCAAAAGCGTAGCAAATGAAGTATTTGCAGATATTGAGGCTGCTGCAGTAGTGCCTGAATTTCCACGAAGATCAAATCCTATTAGCGGAGAAGTTGTACCTATGCCAATTCTTCCAATCCCATTCGGGTTAAAGAGGAGGTTGCCTGTTGTATTGTAGGTTGATGAGTTACCAATAGTTAGCGTAGCACGATTAGTAGTGCCAAGTGTTCCATCTCCTGATATAAAAGTAGAATTATTGCCGCTATTTGCAGACACTGAGGCAACTGGAGTTCCCGTATTTACATTTACAAATCTAAATTTAGCAGACGCTGTGGTGTTTCCGCCAACGAGAAGGTCAAGAGTATCGTTGTTGGGGGAGAGGGTTCCAAGATTTGTTCTCCAATCAGAGCCTCCGCACGTGCTCCACGTAGGAGCCCCACCTGCGGTTGACTGAAGACATTGTCCTAGGGAGCCGGCAGTAGTTTGAGCAAAAGTTCCGTTTGTATTTGAACCGTAAAATATTCCGCCGGCGGTGTTATACACGCCATCGGTTAGGGTCCCGTCGTTAGCAATCTTAAAGCGTGTAGTGCCAGATGAGGAAGCGGCTAGGATGTCTCCACCCGAGGTGTTGTTGTTAACGGTAAAAGCGGCTACTGCTGATTCGGTAGCAAGAACACCAAACTTATCATTTACTTCAACGCCTCCTGGGACAATGTTTCCCATAGTAGTAGTGTTGATAATAGGACGTTGGATATCAATCTTGCCCAACCCGTCAGGAGAAAGAATAACGTTCCCTCCAGAGCCTGAGTTGGTCGTAAGATAGAGTGTTTGTCCTTTGAGATTAAATGCGCCGTTTGAGACCTGGAAGGTGTGATTTGTCGTTGCACTATCGGCAAGAGTAAGGTTCCCTGAAGAGTCAAGAGCAAGTATAACATTTGTGAATGAAGTAATGCCCGCCTGGGTCGTCGGAGGCTGACCCTGCAAAAATTCGGAATTTGTTGCATATCCTACACTCGCAATTCTTTGCCGTGGAGAAAGCTCTGAGGTAGTGCCGACAGTAACACCGAGGTATATTTGAGAATTATCGGTAAAGACAGTAGATGGAATTTGCGTACCACCCCCCAGAAGGATTGAAAATATCCCGTCTTGGTCTGGAGTGATATTGGTTATAGCCTCCTGCCAGAGTAGTGCGCCGCCTGACGCCGAGGCGTCATTATAAATGGCAAACCTCAACGCTGAGGTTGAGGTTATGGGGTTATCGAGGTTATCGGTAAGCCTTCCTTGAAAGGAAATTATCCTGGGAGGAGCGGTCGCTGCAGCAAAAGTTGGCGCTTGTTTTTTGGCAACCAAGTTTTGATAGAGGGCAACACCGACGCCCGATGCAAATATCACAAGGAGGGCAAAGTGTACGTAGTGTACAAAAGAGTAGTTGTGATATCTTTTGTACCAGTTAGGCCTTGTAAATTTGGCGTGATAAATAAGCCTTTTGTAGAGGGGGGTTCCCAGAAGTGAAACTTTATCCGGCGCATAAAACTCTTTTGAAACATTTCGTACACCTAGAATGTTGCTGATTGAATTTGTTTTACCGCGAAGCACGTTCTTTGCTTCAACAATAGATGCCAGTTTTGGGGGAAGCTTATCAAGACCATTCAAAGGTTTTCCTGAAATGAAAGTTGCAATTGACGTTGCGGCCTTCTCCTCAAGAGCAAGATAAGGGAAAATAACAAGTTTTTGAAGTAACCGTACGGGTGGAAATTTGGAATGGGTTTTTTCTTTTTTTGTTACGACAGGGAGTTCAGTAAGTTCAACGCTTGGACTCTCAACTGAGGTCATTCTCTCTTCAAAGACTCTTACCGGATCAATGCTAAGCTCGTTTAAACTTACAAACCCTTTCTCCGTTACAAAGTTAAGGTAGCGCCTAAGGGCCGATAGTTTTCGGTTAACAGTTCTTGGGGCGGCATTCTGAACTTCAAGGAGCCTCTTGCGGTAATCTTCAATAATCTCCTGGGTCAAAAGATAAAAACCACCCGTAGCACTCAGTGGCTTCTCAAGGCCGGGCAATATCGTTTCTTCATACCATTTTGCGAAGCCTGAAATATCCGAGAGATAATTTTTCACGGTAATCTTTGAGGCTTTCTGGAGAAGAAGTGCGTCTTTAAAAGATTTAAGATGCCAAAGGTCGGTTGGAACCTCGCTTGCTTCCGGTTGAATTTGTGTAAAGGGATTGTGTGAAATGTGTCCTTCTCTTTCAAGAAGAGCAAAAAATTTGCGGAGGGAAGAAAGATGGCGTTTCATGGAGGCAGCGGAGAGTTGGGTTGCGACATTAAGTTTTGCATCCTCAATGAGGCCACCTAAAGACTGCTCATACAAAACAATAACGTCAGGTGTTATATCTTTCACCTCAAAAGTTGAATGTGTAGATTTTTCAAACCAGGAGATGAAATGCCGCACGTCAGAGAGATAGTTCTTCAATGTGCTTTTTGAAGATGTAGAGCGGTCTTTGAGTAGTTGTTCTTTAAATAATTCAAGAATATCCATGGGCAGAATTTAAATTAGCGTGAAAAGAATGAGCAAGAGTTTTTACAAAGATTTTTTACGCGATTTCTGTTGTAAAAAATATTACCGCAAAGGAATATATCAAGTTCAAAATTATACCGATTATACTGTTTACACGGGTGTTTCATAAGGCCTATAAACAGATTAAATAAATATACATCATGCTGTCAAGAGGAGTACCGAGGCTATGATATATTTTATAACCTTATGATATAGTTATTGCTGCGACCATTTTCACGGACAAAATGAAGTTTTTAAAACTTGATAAAATTGACAAGAATTTACAAACATTAAGCCTCAAATAGCCTCAAAATCTGCACTTAAGACAATGTAGTGCTAGCATTTCGTATCAAATTAGTGCAAATGAATTCCATTAAAAATGAGGTCCGTGAAAAACTATAGCATGAAAAGAAATTACTATTAGGATATATAAATCGCGTATAATTATTAAAAGTATCTTACATAAATTAATCACTATACGACGTTGATAAGCAAAGATATGTTCAGTGTGATAAGAATTGTTATCTAAAAAAATCCTATTAATATAATCTAAACCGTTACAATTTGAAATTAATAAGCTTTATACGTTATCAGAATAGTACATTAAAAAGGATAGCCGTTATGAAAGTAGAGTGGCGGCCAATTTTTTACTAATTTAATTTACTACGAGTCTTTATATAAAATTAGTAACTAAATCTTGCGCCTTATGCGAAGGTAAACGCTAAAAATGATAAATAGCACTATAACAAGTGGGAAAAAGAGGTAGAGGGGGAAGGCGAAGAAATAGGTGTAAGCGTAGTAAATGGGTCCATTTTCATCAAGTTGAACTGAGACTTTTGCTTTGTACCATCCAAAAAGAAATTTTTCAGGCCAAATTACCTTTGGAATAGAGTCTAAAATAGTAGTTGTTTGAGCAGAAGCGGTGCTTTGGCTTGTATCGATGAGGTATCGGTCGGAGCGGGATAATACATATTGTGATAAAAGTTTGACCGAACCTACAGGTTTGCCAAAAGTGTTTGTTATTTCGATATTTCCTGTTGGATTTATCAGATGTTTGCTTGCATTATGTAGCTTCAAAGTGAATTCTACAGGGCCTTTCGACTTAAATGACGAGGTAGAAAATTGGCTAATTCCGCCGGAGGATTGATCCTTGGGCCCAATTGATAACAGTAGATTGGTTGCGATACCTGTCGGTAGGCTAGAAACACTGCTTTCACCTGTTTTTTGACCTTCTGAAATAAAGACTATCGAATAATAGAAATCACCCGGAGGGTCACCTTTTGAAAGATTTATGTTGAGTTCAATTTGCTTTGACTCTAAGGCTTGCAATACAATAGTGTCGGTTTTTTTTGAATCAATAAGAAATTGGATTCGATCCCGGTAATAGGGGTAAAACCCTTTGTTAATCTCATCAGGCATAAGTATGACCTCGCCTGAGGTATCATTTGTCTTAAACGGTATAAGTTGTATCTTTAATGTTACATCTTCGCTATTGTTGTTTTGAATTACAATTGGGACTGTGGGAGAGGATGGGGGGCTCGTTTGCACCTCAATAACAGGAGGATAAATACTAACCGATTGGCCCTGGGCATCAACCCGTGGAACGACGGCCAATAGTATGATAAAAAGAACTGTGAATAGAACAGAGTATCTTCTCATACACTAATACTACCGTACCTACCCAAAAAATGAAAGTTAGGGCGTATAAAACTAACTGGAAATAGATATATATTCGTAGGCAAATTGCTTATGTGAAGTATACCTATTTTCATGCCAAATTAGTATGTGCGGTAATATAAAATCAGTTCAAATTGCAAGTATTTTTCGAATAGTGCGGTAATAGTTATAGAAGACGAGGCAGATCTATAATGAAGCAAAAGAGAAAAAGCCGTGAAAATACGTATCTATATCAATCTATATCAGGTAATTTCTTTTGCAAAACACTTGCGTAATAGCAATTAAAAGAGCTGAGTGACTGAAGCTAAAAATGGTATTTTGGATTGATAATTCAATATAAATTAGAGGAATCGGTTTTTAATTTGATATATCGGTATAATTACATTATACCTCTTATTTTCCTATAGTAATTTTGATTTCACGATTAACATATAATTTAATATTAAAAAAAACTATCTTTTTCACGGTACGTTGGAAAAAGATAGATGCGAGATAACTCCTTAAAAGTGTAGGCCCCTGTTTATTCACTGTGAAAATATTTTCTGCTCTTTTTACGCTGTAAAAAGAGCATTTCATGAGGCTAATGCGGTTATAATATGAAGATATTGCGGTATTTTTAAAATTAAGCTACCAAGGGTAGTATCTTGAATGTATATCTTTTCACAGCCTCAATGCGATTAAATAAACAAAGTCTGGATCAATTATTAAATGGAAGGAACGGCGATGAAGGTAATTGCGTTTTCATATAATCCAGCCGCTTGTGTTGTTGATACATTTACTTTATATGTTACTTGTGACTGAATATTACGGCCTCTGTTGACGCCACGCATTATGGGGAATGCCAACTCAGCCGATTCACTGGAAGGAAACTGTCTGTAGTCATTTGCGCCTGAAAAACCGGATTGGCAATCAGCTCCGGTGATATTGTCGCATCTGTATCCGAAGCCGAAAGTGGTAAGGTTGTTCCACGTGCCTGACGTTTGTTCGTTGCATGTTCCCGAATCGCATGTTGTATCGGGAATTGAAAAACCAGAAGGATTGACCCTCAGAGGGTGGTTTTCTCTCACTAACACTGTATATCCATAAGCAGAACCATTTGAAACTGTCAGGTTATTGGTGCGTGTTACCGGAGCACCGGGGGTTATGGGGCCAAAATCGATGAATAGAGAAGAAATCGAAAAAGAAAATGGGATACTTGAGAGTAGATATTGAAATCCTGCCCGTACTTTGTAATTGGAGCCTGAGTAAAGCCCGGGAGCAGTTTGGCCTCCCGTTATACCTAATTTATACTGTGCATTAGACGGTTTGCCGGCAAAAGAATTAAGATTGGGAAATTTGATAATGTAGGACCCATTGGACATGCTGGTCTGGGCATTAACCTCAAAAGAGTAGAATAGGACAAAAAACAGAAGATTGACACTTATAAAAGCAATAGAGCCAGCAGGTGAAAATAGTTTTTTTGTGAACGCTTTCATGGGGGTTATTCCTTTATGTCATCTTGAAGTGATTGTGCTTCTTCAATTATTTCATCAATCGCCTCGGCCTCATCAGGATTTTTTGTTCCCTCTTCCTCTTTCAGAATTGTAGCCTCCTGAAGAATCTCGTCGGTTTTGCTCTCTATTTTTCTGTTCAGAATTTGACGTCGCTCCAATTCGTTGCCTACAAAAAATGCGATAGGTGAAATTAGCAAAAGAGAGCCGAGTTTGATAAACGTGTCAGGGGTGAGGTTATTTGAAGCTTGCGGAACAAAAAAGAGCAGCACTGATAAAGCAAAAATCCAAATTGTAAGCGGTTCGTTCATAAATGCGAGTAAGAATAAAATGAAGTAGAGAAAAAAGAACAGAGGAGAGAAAAGCCCATTAGTCAACGAGACTATTAGCAGTACTATTGTAATAATGCCAAATAATTCCAGCGGGCTTGCCGAGAAAAAACCTGATGCAGATTTCGACCTTTTTTTTATACTTATATATATAGCAAAGAAGATAATAAGAAGTGCTAGCAGGTAAGTGGAATAATTGCTAAAACCTGCTTGAACCACAAAAAAAACAAAAGCTACACTCAAAATGATGGAAAAGCTTTCGATAATTTGCCGCTGCTTCATAATCTCATGGTAGCAGATATAAAAGGGGAATTCTAGTGAGGCTTGAGACGGCCCGGAGAACCGGGCCGCCAAGTTTTTCTCCCGAGAATTCGGGAGAACGCAGGTGGCATTATATGCCAGGGAACCACAGCGCGAGTTCACGCTTTGCAGACTCGACGCTGTCGCTCGCGTGGACAGCATTGGCCGGCATTTGCCTCCCTCCGAAGTCATGCCGGATGTTTCCGGGTTTTGCCTTCGTGGGGTCAGTAGGGCCATGCAGCTCCCGCACGCGCTCAATGACGTTGGGGCCGACGAGTACAATGGCGAAGATATCACCTGAAAGCATGAACTCGACGGTCCCTCTGTAGTAGGGTTTGCCGACGTGCTCACGATAGTGCTCCTCGATGAGTGGGCGTGTGGGCTTGACGGTCTTATGCGAGCAGATGGTAAGACCTGCCCTGCGGTACCGCTCTTCGATTTCTTGAGCCTTCGCGTACGCGTCCGGCTTCACCAGAACAAGCGTACGTTCGTCGTTGGGTGTCACTTGTTAACCTTTCTCAGGCCGAGTTCCTGAAGTTTGAGCTTCCAGTTGGCTCTTGAGGAGGTCATCGATGTGGAAGCTATCCACGCCGGCCCCCTATTCTGGCCGTTTTGTCGGAGACCCGGACGCTTTTTGAGGCGTCCGAAGCCGTTTGGTTTGTGGGCCACGTTCTTGCTCCTTAGAGGGAATGAGTGTGGGTCGTTGTTAAACGACGGTCGATTCGGTCAGCCTCCTTTTGAGTAGTTGGCTTAGGGGTGGATACCGCCCCGGGCTAGTGTTGCCCAGCTTTGTACTCGTTTGAGGCGAGATATGCTGTAAGGGCTGCTTGGAACTCCTGTTGTTTTTCGATGGCGATGCCAATCTCGGTTACGAGATTTTCGAGAGGAGATCTCTCCCTCTCCAACAAGTGCTCCGTGGAGTCTCTCCTGCCGAAGAGTTCCTGGTAGTGGTGGTAGGCCATCATGAGGGTGCCATCCATCACTATCCCTGCCTTGATGAGGTCGTTGAGCTGCGGATGCTGAACCTTATGCTTTTTAGTCAATGGTTAATCCTTTCTTTTCCTGCGTTTTCAATGTGCCAGTCTCGCCGAGGCGAGCCTAGGCGGTCTGCTCAAGAGCCCGAAAACGCAAGCTTTTTGCGAATTGGCCGCATGAGTGACAGCGCCATTTTACCATAAGTACATATGGGCTATAATTTGAGGCAAAAGTTTGGTACAATTCTTTTACTATATGAAAGTTAATGAGCCGCGCTATAATCCATCAGAAATTGAACCGAAATGGCAGGAAAAATGGGAGAGTGACAACACTTTTTCTCCTGATATAACAGCAGCGAAGAACCCCTATTTTAACCTCATGATGTTTCCTTACCCTTCAGCAGAAGGACTTCATGTAGGCAATATGTACGCTTTTACGGGTGCTGATGTATACGCACGGTTTAACAGGATGCAAGGGAAGGATGTCTTGGAGCCGATTGGGCTTGATGGATTCGGAATCCATTCAGAAAACTATGCACTGAAAGTGGGCCGTCACCCAAAAGTTCAGGCCCAAATAGCAGAGAAGAATTTCTACCGCCAACTCCGTTCAATCGGCAATTCATTCGATTGGAATAGGACGGTTGAGACATATAACCCTGATTATTACAAATGGACACAATGGCTTTTTATTCAGCTTTTCAAAGCAGGACTTGCCTACCGCGATACAGCATTAGTCAACTGGTGTCCAAAGGACATGACAGTTTTATCTGATGAGCAAGTGATAGATGGGTGCTGTGAGCGTTGTGGAACAAAAGTTGAAAAGAAAAATCTGGAGCAATGGTTTTTCCGTATAACAAACTATGCAGATCGTTTACTTAAAAACATCGAAGGACTCAATTGGACAGAGAAAGTAAAAATTGCCCAGAGGAATTGGATAGGCAAAAGCGAGGGAGCAGAGGTTGAATTTGAAGTAGCTACAAAGAATAAGTACATATTTATTCATGGGCACAATGGCGGACAAAAAAAAGATTTTTGGCAATGGCTCAAAACCGAACTTGAGAAGAGGGGTTCAACAGTTGAAATGTATGATCTGCCAACTAACGGCAACCCCGATATTGACACCCAAGTTAATTTCCTCCTAGAAAAGCATACCTTTGACTCAAAGACGGTGGTTGTTACCCACAGTTTGGGGGGAGATGTTGCATTAAAATTACTTCCAAAACTGAAAACGAATATTCATAAGTTAATTATGATAGCGCCTCCTTTAAAGCCAGAGTTTTTGGATGGAGTTGAGAGGCCTGAATTAACCAAAGCATGTGATTGGAAATTTGATTTTGAGGCTGTTAAAGAAAGAGTGGGGAGTGCTATCGTGCTAAAAGATCTCCACGACGATGTAATTATTCCTTCTCAGCCGGAAGAAATTGCTGCAAGACTTGGGGCAAAATTTGTGGAAGTTACTGCCAATACGCCTCATTTTAATACAAACGGGGCAGAACCGGCCGTCTTGAATGAGATTGTTGAAAGCCTCAAGGTCTTTACTACACGTCCTGACACATTGTTTGGCGCGACATTCATGGTGGTTGCTCCCGAGCACGCGCTTGTCTCTCAGATAGTTGAGGGGAGTTTTGGAGTTGATGAAAAGATAAGAGGTGAAGTTGCAGCATATGTTGAAAAGGCTAAGGCAAAAAACGAAATTGAAAGAACGGGAGAAGGAAAGGAAAAAACAGGTGTATTTTTAGGACTTTATACCATAAATCCGGTAAACGGAGAGAACATTCCGGTGTGGGTTGCCGATTACGTGCTTTCAGGATATGGCACGGGTGCAATTATGGCCGTTCCGGCGCATGATGGTAGGGATTTTGCATTCGCCAAAAAATATAATTTGCCGATAATTGAGGTAATTCAGAAGACAGAAGACAAAAGACAGAATACAGAAGAGCCCTACGAAGGAGCAGGGGTACTTATTAATTCTAAAGAATGGAACGGTCTTGAGGTTCCAAAGGAAATGGGAAAGGTTTTAAATTGGCTAGAAGAGAAAGCTCTAGGGAAACGTAAGGCCAATTATCACCTCAGGGATTGGCTCATCTCCCGCCAGCGGTATTGGGGGCCTCCAATACCGATGGTTTATTGCTCAACTTGCCAAAAAAATGGCGAATTTGAGGTAGAAGGAATGAGTGGTTGGTTCTCGGTTCCTGAGGCTGAACTCCCTGTTCTTCTTCCTGATGTTGCAGATTGGAAGCCAATGGGGACCGGCAAGTCACCTCTTGCCAACCATCCTGAGTTCTATAAAACAAAATGCCCACACTGTGGAGGGGATGCAACCCGAGAGACCGACGTAAGCGACACTTTTCTTGATAGTAGTTGGTATTTTTTAAGATACCCGAGTACTGATGTAGAAAATGTAGCTTTTGATACAGAAAGGACTAAAAAGTGGTTACCGGTCAACCAGTATATTGGCGGAGCAGAGCATTCTGTGCTACACCTCTTGTATTCACGTTTTGTCACGATGGTATTATGTGATTTGAAATTTATAGATTTTGAGGAGCCATTTACCAACTTCTTCGCACATGGACTTATCATAAAAGACGGTGCAAAAATGAGTAAAAGTAAGGGAAATGTGGTCGTTCCGGATGAATATATATCAAAGTATGGCGCCGATACATTAAGAACTTATTTGATGTTTTTAGGGCCATATAGCGATGGAGGGGACTTTCGGGATAGTGGTATTGAGGGTATGGGAAGGTTTATCCGCAAAGTATGGAAGCTGTTGTCAGAAAGAGTAGGAGAAAATGAAGAGTTGAGTAGTGAAAGAGCTCGTTTGATGCACAAAACTATACAAGGAGTAACAAAAGATATAGAAGAATTTGGATATAACACAGCCATTGCAAAGCTTATGGAATGGTATAACGCGCTTAATAAGGAGAAAGACATAACTAAATTAGAAGCCAATACCTACCTTAGGCTCTTGGCACCTTTCGCGCCTCATATGACTGAGGAATTATGGAATATGCTGGGAAATAACAGCTCAATTCATCTGCAAGAGTGGCCAAAGTTCGACCAAAAGCAGCTTGTTTTAGATACGGTCCTTATTATCGTTCAGGTGAACGGCAAAAAAAGAGGAGAATTCGAGCTTGAAAGCTCTAAGATTACAGACCAAAAAGAAGCGGAAAAGAGAGCGCTTGAGGCAGTTTCAAAACACACAGAAGGTGTTACGGTCAAAAGAGTCATATATATCCCCGGCAAGATTGTGAATGTTGTAATTTAATACCCCTTGAAACTTATTCTCAAACTTCTCTAATATGAGGTATGGAGGAGGAAACTGAGAAGAAATCTTTTGTAAAAAGAGGGGAAGAGTTTGTCCGCAACAACCCATTATTTGTAGGCCTAATTTGCCTTGGTGTCCTTCTTTTGTTGATAGGAGTTTTCCAATACTTGAGTACAAAAAGCACAAAAGATGAAGCTGTTTTTGTACCTTCGGACACAAAGGCAGTTGCAGGCACAGCAAGCACAAAGGAAATTTCTATTGATATAGAAGGTGCAGTTCAAAAACCCGGAGTTTACAAATTAAGGGAAGGGGCAAGGGTTCAAGACGCGCTTATAGCCTCGGGAGGAATGAGCTCTACAGCAGATAGAGATTATGTATCAAAACATTTTAATTTAGCCCAAAAGCTTATAGACGGAGCAAAGGTGTACATTCCGCAAAAAGGCGAGCAAACAACTACAGTTACATCAGTAGAGCAAAATTTGAACTCAAACGATGGTGCTAATTTGACAGTTGGTGACAACTCTGGCCTGATTAATATAAATTCTGCAACTGTTAATCAACTTGATTCTCTTCCTAAAGTGGGGCAGGTGACAGCTCAAAAGATCATATCAGGTAGGCCGTACAGCAAGATTGAAGACTTGGTTACGAAGAAGATTCTTGGTCAAAAGACATTTGACGGGCTAAAGGATAAGATAACGGTCGAGTAAAATCGGTGAGGTCCTGTCGCTCCTGCACCCAGTTTGCAAGCCTTGCCGCCCGCTCTACTTATGAGAAGATTATGGGTTCGCTTGCGTTAGGTTCTCAACTGGGCCCAGTCGCGCCACCCCACATCTATATGAAGTATTTATTTATTTTTATTCTTCTTTTGTTGCTTACAACACGGGAGTTTTTCTATTTTAATGAGCGGCATATTTATAGAGAAAACGAGCCATTCAAAAAAACCTATAGCATAACTCACGAACCGAAGAAGAATAACCACTCCCAGTACTTTTTTGTCGACGGGATAATGGTAACAACGGCTTTGTATCCGACATACCGGTATGGGGATACGGTGTCTATAGATGGTATCATTTCCAAAAAGAAGAGTGACAAAGGAGAGCTTTTGGTTGTCCAAAATCCGGTTATATCAAAAATCGAGAAAACGGATGTCGTACTTTTACTATCAAAATTTATAAGAGAAAGGGTCGAGGAGGCGGCGATTAAGGTGTTGCCGGAAAGGGAAGCGGGACTATTGTTAGGTGTTGTTTTGGGAGTGCGGGACAAGATAGATAATGAGTATTATGCGCTTCTTAAAAAGGCGGGAGTTTTGCACGTCATCGCAGCCTCAGGACAAAATGTAAGTATCGCCGCGGGACTTCTTTTAGCAATTTTTTTGAGGCTTGTGAAAAGAAAACTTGCATTACTTTTCACGATTTTGGGGATTATGGGATATGCCACCCTGACCGGATTTGACCCGCCCATTGTAAGAGCTGCGGTCATGGCAATTATGGCATTTGCAGGGCAACTTGCAGGGAGGCAAACAAGCAGTCTGTATGCGTTGTTTCTTACTGCTTGGGGTATGGTATTTTTCCAGCCGGGTGAGATTGCCGACATTTCATTCCAGCTTTCATTTCTTTCAACGTTGGGGATACTCACAATAAAACCAATATTGGATGGACTAGGCACGTGGCGGCGTGTAGCTTTTATCAAAGATGATATAACAACTACACTTTCGGCTCAGATAGCAACATTTCCTGTGATGTTGGCCTCATTTGGAGCGTATTCATTGCTTTCATTTCCTATCAACATCTTGGTTCTATGGACCATACCGGTTATTATGATTTTTGGCGGGATAGGCGCAATTGTCTCCATTATTTCTCCTACGCTCGCATTGCCGTTTATGCTCCTATGTTATCCATTTTTGGCGTACTTTACCGGTATAATAGTATTCTTCTCAGGCTTGGGTAGTCAGATTTCTGTCGATAATCTCCCAGCAACACTTGTTGGAGGTTACTATTTGATATTGTTTGCATTAGTAATTCAGGTAAGTAAGAGCAGAGTAAAAATAAAATGAGGCGAATTTTGATGTTTTTGCTGTTATCATGTGCCGTTTTAGCACTTTTTAGTAGCTATCACTTGGTGAGGTTCTCTGATAACAATTTTCATCTAATTTTTTGTAACGTCGGTCAAGGGGACGGCATATTGATAAGGAGTCCTCAAGGAATTGATGTCATTATTGATGGAGGACCACGAGAAAATTCAATGACAAAGTGTCTTTCCCGTCATCTGCCATTTTGGGATAGAAAAATTGAAGCGGTTTTTATGACTCATCCTGATGCCGACCATTTAACAGGTCTTATCGGAGTTATAAAATCCTATAATGTATCATTTTTTGGAACGTCAAAAGCTCCAAAAGACACAGGTGTTTATGAGGAGTTGATGAAAATATTAAAAAAAGAAAATATACCCGTGCATTATGTTTTTAGGGGTGACGTTTTGAAATCTCCTGATGGGATCACTATTGATACATTTTGGCCAACGCAGGAATTTCTCAATCAGAAGAGTAAAGACACAAATGATTACTCATTGGTACAGATGGTTCGGTATAACAAATTTAGGGCTTTATTAGATGGTGATATACCATCGACATATTTGAACTCAATTATGCCCCTGATAGATAGTCTTGATGTGTTTAAACCACCTCATCATGGTTCAAAAACTGGAGTGGATGAATTTACATTTCAGCATTTGGTTCCAAAGTTGGCAGTTCTTTCCTACGGCTATCACAACCGGTATCATCATCCTGCTCCTGAAGTCATAAAGCTGTTACAACAGCATGGTATCCCCACTAGAAATACGCTCAAAGGCGACGTAGAAATTATTTCCGATGGAGTAAAGTGGTGGGTAAAAAATTAAGCGGACGTTTGTTCACGGAGGTAATCAAGCATGAGTTGATCGTTGGTTCTTAACCTGTGGATAACCGGGAAAGTATACTGTTCCGGATTTTCAATTGGATCTTTGCCAACGTGTTGATAGGACACAATTTTACCTTCTTGCTCGAGTCCAACTGCCATTAGAATATCGGAGGAGCTATCTCCAACGACTTCAAATCTCTTTACGGATATACCTTTACGTCTTAGGGAGTCGACAAAAAATTCAGCAGCCCGCCTTTTGTCAACGTCCTTATGTTTGAAATCTACAGCTATAGCAGTAGGGTCCATAGTGTAATCACCAGATTCAAGATACTGTTTTAACAGTAATTCTGCGTCTTTCATGAAAGATACACGAGCTTTTTCAAACTCGTCCTTTGTTGCCTCCCGGCGCTTCACGGCTGTTGCCATGCTTTCTTTATCCTCATCAAATTTAATCGCGTTTCCATATTTCACATCTATGAGGGTGCGGATAATGTCCTGCATATTTGTCGGTACGGAGTGGGCAGTATCCTTGTAACTTTTAAGTTCTCCTTGGTTATCGATTTCAACAATAACTCCTCCAGATTCGGCAATTACGACCAAATTTTTGAGTAAATCTCTGCTTTTTTGTGTTTCGTCAATGCGATGAATAAGTGGGTTAAGTAGTTCATCAATAATCCATTTTGAAGGGCGTCCGCTACAAAGAGAAACTGCGTTATTATCAAGAAGGGCAATAGTTCTATCCAAAATTTCGGTATATCTCAGCTCCTGGCTATCAAGGTCAGTTAGAACTCCATCACAGTCAAACATGTATGCTTTTTCATAAGTACGTTCTATATCTGCTTCAATTCCTGCTTCAAGGATACGCTCTTCAAGGGGTCTAAACCCATTTGTAACATCATCAAAATTCGGGTCGTATTTCTCAAGGTCAATATTCGGATTTTGAGCAACAACCTCGGGATGATTTGCAAAGAATTCTTTTCTTTTTGCTATGCTTGTTGCCCATGCGTCATCCATTTTTGGCTTCAACTGTTCAAGCCATTGGTTAGCGGCTCCAACACCTTCACGCTCCATCATAAGATAACGGCCTGTTACAATATCGCAGGCAGCGTGTGTTGGAGGGGAATCCTGGAAATTTGGATCGGTAAGGACTTTCTCAAAGGCTTCCGGAGTGGCATCCATGACAATAAAATGTTCGGCAAAGTCTCGGTCACTTTTCTTTGCATGGCGTCTAGCGTGTCTCGCTCTATCAATAACTTCCTGTGCAGTAAGGTTGATTCTTGCAAACATCAAAAACTCATCATGCGGACTCAAAGGATCCTCGGCGGTACCAAGGATCTTAAAGTCAGAAAGTACAATTTTTTTATCAAGATCATTTTGTTCAAGTGTTTCGGCGAACAGCTTGTCTTTTGCAGACTCAAGAATATCTTGCGTGCCGACTGATTCAATACCATGAGTAACAACGTCAGGCTTAATTCCTATCTCTTCACTCAATTCTTTCAAGTTGCCTCTTTTAAGAGTAGTGTCAGATTCTCCCATCGCATGTCCCTTTTCTCCATGATTGAAAGCTATGTCTTGCAGTCCTGACGCGCTGTTGCCTAAATCTCTTTGGAATTTTCCATTACTTTTTGCTCTCGTTTGCTTGATTACTTTTCCATCAGCGGTAATAAGATTTAAAGTTCCTGCTCCTATTGCGCCCAAATTTACGATTTCATTCCCGAGCCGAGGCTCAGAAAGCAATTTATAGAACCAATAAGGAATACCTACAATTTCACCCTTGAATGTATCTGTTTCTTTATCATATTGAGGGAACCGAATGCCAAGTTTGTGCATCGAGGCATAGATATCCATAAACTTTCTTCTTTCCTCATCTGTCATTGAATGAATTTTGTTAACCCTTGCTTTTCTAGCCTCAAGTGCCCGCTTTTCAGAAATGTGTGCCTCAAATTCCTCTGGGGAGAGGAGGGCTTTTAGTTTTTCAGTGTCATGGTAATGTAGCGCTTGTTGTGCGTTGTCGTAGTTCTCATTTTCAGTTGAGAGGGTTGTGGGTATTTCGCCAAGAGCCTTAGTGAGGGCAAAATCAACGTCAGCCCTCGTTTTCTGACTTACAGTTTGCCCGAGCTCTGAATCAAGAGGGATAAGTTCATGAAATGGTTTGTTTCTTAATTGGCCACGCCTAAGCTTTCCAGTAGTTTCAAACTGGATCCCCTGTGGAGCATCGGATATATGCGTAATTCTCACAGATCCCGCTTCAAATGAAGGCTGAGGCTCAACATATTCAGGACGAAGATTTAATGCAACTTCTGGACGTGACATACAGATATTATACAGTTTTCAGCCTCAAAATGCAAGCTTATAGTATAGGTTACGTTTGCTTGTGTATCTTTCGGATTTTTCCTTTCAGTAGGGCTTGATTTTTTACACAATACTTGATAGCCTGAAGTTATGTCTAAGAAAATACTTCTCGTGGACGACGAGCAGGATACAGCAACAGTTTTTGAAACGGTTCTCAAGCAAGGCGGTTTTGAGGTGACAATCGCAAATAATGGCACGTCAGCAGTATCTATCTCAAAAACAGGCAACTTTGATCTCATTCTCATGGATCAGATGATGCCTGATATGAGTGGAACGGATGCTCTGAAGGCGATAAAAGATGACCCTGCTACCGCAAAAGTGCCGGTTGCGATGCTTACAAATTTTTCTCATGACGAGCTAGTAAAGGAGTCATTAAATAGGGGAGCTATTGATTACATTTTAAAATACCAAATTTCCCATGAAGATCTTTTGAAAAAGGTCAAAGGGATACTTGGGGAATGATAATAATTTGAAATTTTAAATTTTTAATCAAATTCAAATGATTAAATTTTAGAACTTCACTTATAATTAAAAATTGTAAATTTGAATTTAAAAATTTGCATTACCTGTCCATATGATGCCCAATAGCGATACAGACTACAAAAAACTTTTCTCCGAGTTGATTAAAAAGCAGATGCTCGTTTTGGGTCCTGATATTACCCTTGCAAAAGTAAAAAATGTAATCGGATTAACAGTGGACGTAAATGGGGATGTAATCAAGCTTGAAGGTGACCCACAGCAAATGCTTCAGGGGCTGATAAACCAGTTTGTGGAGCTTTCAGGTATGATAGTCAAAAAAACGATGGAATCAATTTTGACAAGTTATCCGGGGATGATGGCCATGGCGACCTCAACTGCTTTTGGAGGAGGTTTACAATCCTCAACACAACAACCTACCCCTAGTATATCAGTGCAAGCTACGACAAGCTCAATTCCAGCATCCCAAACTACCGCTCAAACTTCTACTCCAAATGATACTGTTGTATCTTCATCAGTCCCTCATGAGCCTCCTCCCATGACTGCTGTTCATTTTGATGGATTGGATACAAAATCAGAAAATAACGAAAAATCAGTGAGTGGTCCACAACCATTTACCTCACAAGAGATGCAGGACTTGAACAAAGCACTCGAAGAACTTGCGAATGCGCCATTATCAACGGAGACTCAACCTACTGCTCAACCAACACAGGCACAGGTGTAAGAGATTGCAAGTTGAGAAAGTTTTCAGATATTATTAATATATGCAATTTAATAGCGTACAGTTTTTAACCATTGTTGTGAATGGAATTTCATTCATAGCAGCTTTTGCGGCTATTGCGGCCGCGGTCATTATGTATCAAGTCACAAAGAAATTCGGTTCAGGCATTCTGGCGCATGGTTTTAAGACTATTGGAACAGGAGTTCTTTTCTTGGCCATGGGAATAATTGTTGATGCACTCAATTCATATCTTCAAATAAGCTACAGTAGTGTGTATTCGGTAGGAGTATTTCTTATAAAAGGCGCATGTTTTGTCATTGGAATGTACATTATCGTTATCGGAAGCAAAAGAACCATCGACAAACTTGAGAATTTAACCAAGTAGTTTTTCTCTTTCCATACCTCCTAGCTTCTTGCTTCATAATTCAAAATTCTATATTCTAGAAATATGTTCTGGGAAAGTTTTTTTATGTTCGGGTTTTTGATTGCGTTTTTGACAGCGGTATACTTCTATTTTGAGCTTAAAAATACCCGAGAAAAATATCACAAAGAGAAGCGTGATAAAGCCCGTGAATTGTTTGAACTCACAATTTTGAGCGAATTGTCCGAGAAGATAGGATATTCGCTTTCTTCTAGGGATATTGCATCTACCATTGCTGCAACGGTCGAAAAAATCTTCCAAGTCACCTCGGTTTCGTATGCGATTATAGAGACTGACCATTTAGAATTGGTGACAACGACACACGAAAATGTCGGTCCCCAGTACATTCACGGAGTGAGAGAGTCGGTCCTGCAAGGAGTATATGGAATAGACGAAACCCTTAAAAATATGCCGATTGTGGAAAAGGCAAAAGGGGCTCATATCGACCCACAAGCTGAGTTACTAGTAGACACTTCGATACAATATGATGCGCTTCCCCTTAGTTATTTTAACATTCCACTGGTTCTCAACAACCGTTTTACCGGAATCATCAATATTACATCAAAAAACCTCCGGGCATATCAGGAGGAGGATATGAGTATGATGTATAAAATCGTAAATAAAGCACAGCTTGCGATAGGCCGGCTGGAATACGTTATTGAGACAGAAAAAGGCAAAGTCGAATCGCTCGTCAAAAGTCTCACATCAGGAGAAATATTCTTTACGCTTGAGCGTGAGGGATTAACCCTTGCGACTATCAATCATGCAGCTCTGAGGTTTTTGAAAATTTCCGAAGCCAACCCTGAGCTCATAAAAGTCCTCTCAAGTTTTAACCTCAAGCCTAACCTTATTTCAGAAATGAAAGATGTCATATTCCAGAAAAAGAGTACGATATACCGCGATATTGACATACATGGCCTCAAATTCAATATTTATGTTACACCTGTCTTTTCTTACAAGAGCGATAGAATTATCGGTGTAGCCTTGACAATGCAAGATGTGACGCGTGAGGCTGAAGTCAGGAAAATGAGGGAGGCTTTCACCAACATGATGATTCATGAACTGAGGGCGCCACTGACCGCGATTAAAGGTGCTGCGGATTTACTCATGGACTCACAAACACATGAAGAGGATAAAGTAAAAATGCGGCTTATCATTAAAAGCGCATCTGAAAGGCTTCTTGAAGACATTGATGATATGTTGGATAGTGCCAAAATTGAGGCAGGAAAGCTTACTATTCAAAAAAGTGATGCAAATATTAATGATGTTATAAGAAAAGCCACTGAAGAATTGTCCTATGCCGCTTCCAGTAGGGCAATTTTGCTGGAAAATCACTTGGATGATACGATACCCGTCTTTGCCTTTGATCCTCTTAGAATAGGGCAGGTAATCGTAAATTTGTTGTCCAACGCAATCAAATTCTCAGAAGAGCACACGATAGTCGAAGTATATAGTAGAAAAAAAGAAGGTTCGGTAGAAATTGAAGTAAAAGACCATGGAAGTGGGATAGAAAGGGAGAAAATTGAGGGCCTTTTCAGGCCTTTTATACAGGCTAACTATCACAATCGGGCAAAAGGAACCGGGTTGGGACTTTATATTTCAAAGGCGATTGTAGGTGAGCACGATGGAAAGATATGGCTTAATTCAACTGTAGGTGAAGGAACATCAGTGTTCGTCACATTGCCATTTCATTCACCTCAATATGTTTCTCAACCAAAAACAATGATGAACTAGGAGAGAATGGTTAGTATTTAGTATCTGGTATGTTGTATATGGCAGATACTAAATACCAATCAGAATGCTGGGGTTGCAACGTACGTTACAACCGTAGAATATTGTCCTGGAGGTACTCCTGCATCAGCTCCGGCTGCGTAAGAGACCGAAGTGAGTCCATTTCCGGCCACAAGCGAATTTCCTATTGGACCTGTTGTGTCTGATGCCAATAATATTTGAGACACAGTGGTAGGCCAGCCGTATTTGCAAATATTACCGGTTGAGCCGTTGATATAACTGTTGCACGCAGTATTTGAAGCTGTAGAATTCCAAAATGTTGTTCCAATATCTGAATTGTACGTATCAAGCCCACAGGCATGGAATCCAAAAAAGTTTGCACCACTTGCCGGAAAGACTTGAGGAGTCGTGTTATCTGTCAGGAAATAGCCAGTAGACGGATTTCGTAGGTGGCCGGATGAGGTAGCCGTCAAAACATATCCGTTGGCAGCATTTGTCGAAATAGTGATAAGCTGGGCAGCAATATTTCCTACTTTTGTATCTGTAGCTGTAGGGGAATTGGAAAGTGTTCCTAGGTTTACCTCGGTAGCAGTAGCATTTATGCCTGTATTGGTCGTTTCCGTCTGAAGGCAGCCTGTTGTGTTGCCGTTGTTGACTGCCGTTCCATTATTTACCCCGGTAATGGTAAAAGTGAGGGAAGGGTCAATGTTTGCACGTACTGTTACTGATTCTATTGTTCCTACCGATACAGTAGCAGTATCAAGGTCGCTGACTCCATCTGTTGTCTTAATGTTTATTTTCCAGACATCAGCAGCACCTGCTGTTTGGTTCCCTTTTGTAGGATTGATGAGGGTGGGTACTTGAGTAGTGCAGCTTGAACCTGAATTTAAAGAGCATCCAATAAGTATAGTTACAATTGTTCCGGCAGTGACAGCACCTGTTCCGACAGTACATGTTACGGTAGGAGCATTTACACTGAAAGTACAGGCTCCTGTCCCAGCCGAAAAATTTGCCTTTATATTTCCGGTTGAAAGATTGTTAAAAGCAAAGGTGGATGCTGAAGGAGAAGCAGTATTATTCGCCGAACCGGGAAAGGTAATGACGATAGTTCCTCCGATAGGAATTGTGGTTGCAGCCGTAAATTGCACTGTATGCATCGCCGTAATAGGAACTATCAATACATCTGCTCCCGCTCCGGCTCCGGCACCCACGGTGCCGCTGAGGTACACTGAAGTAAGCGTTGAGGATTGAGATGCAATAGGAATGCCTGTTTTTATAATATTGGTTGTCCCTTTTTGTATCAGTATTCCTGAATCGGAAGCCAAATACCGTGAGCCGTTGTCAAAGATAGTCAAAGAACCGTCAGATGAGGATGCATTCGCATTCAGAGGGCTTGAAGGAGAAGGGCGTGATGTTGAGAGTGTATCGTTTGCGCTGGTTAAAGAAGCAGCCTCGGTTTTGGCAACAGACATGAACAAAAGAATAAAAACCACTACAAAGACAACTTGCGCTACAAATTTCATACATCTTCCATTTAAGCCAATTTCAACAAGAATTGTCAAATAAGAGTTTTGTGTCACGCCTATGTTAAGCAACCGGTTGTTGAGGCATTTGAGGCTGAGGAGCAGCAACAGGCGTATTCTTTTTCTTGTTCTTTCTCCAGAAGATGAAGAAGAGAATAAGAGCAACTATTGCAAGGAGGGCAACAGATACAATCTTCCATGGGAAAATAAAGAATGTAGTCGTTGCAAAAAGTGTGAGGTTGTTGTTGGTCCCGTAATTTGCCTTAAGTTCTGCTGTATATGGCCCAAACATCAGCTTTTTGCCGATAGTTGTTGTAAAGTCACGCGTTGCCTCAGGAAAGATATTGTGCTCTTCCAGTTTTTCGCTGTAAACCATTTGGCCGAGTAGATTTTTGACTGAAACTGTTCCAATAGGTCGGATGTGTGAGTCACTATAGTTTATGATTTGCGTCTTGATTGTAGCAGGACCATATTCGGCTATCGATGGGTCTGCCACAAATTTTTTGACAGTTGCATTCTCAACAATAGTGCCATTAACCCTTACATAGAAGAGGGTACCAACGTGCGTTTCAACGCCAGTTCCTGTTCCTTGAACACCTATTAACTCCTGGGGCTCATAGACAATTGCTGCATAGTGGCCTCCTGGACGTGCATCAGCCGGAACTTGAAGATAGTAATTTAACTGTTGTGTTTTACCAGGTTGGATAGTAAAAGTGTCAGGAACGACAGCAATCCAGGATGAAGCTGAGTATTTTTTGGATAAAGTGTTGTCGGGGAGAATATGAGGGGTTCCGACAGTATCTTCCACAACAAAATCCTTGACCTGTGCCTTAAAAGTAAGTGGTTGGTCGCTTGAATTAACAACTTTTAAGATTCCTTCTTTTTTGTCACCCGGGTCGGACTTTGAGTCAACGGATGGGGGAACAATGGTGATAGTGCGGATGGTCTGCTGCTGTTGCGCAAAAATCATTTTTGCGCTCAATATGAGGCCAAAAGATATGACCAGATAAATGAGGCCACTTTTTGCCAAATATTTAGTTTTGCACTTCCGAGCAGTAGACATAATTTAATTTATAGTTAATAGTTTATAGCTAATAGCTAAATTGGTTCAATAACTCAAACTAGCTCTTTCTATTACCTATTGTCTATCGACTATTAGCTATTAGAACGACGGTGTCGCAACGTACGTTATAACCGTCTGATATTGTCCAGGTGGCAGCGTCACATCCTGTGTCGCGGCGTATGATATTGACGTTAACCCGTTTCCTGTAGGTACTCCGTTCCCGATAGGACCTGAGGTGTCTTGTGCGATAACAAAGGGCGTTGTTGCAGTCGGCCATCCATACTTACATACATTTCCTGCAGAGCCTGTTATATACGAGTTACAGTTAGTGTCACTGGTAGTTGATGTCCATTTAGTGCTCAAATAGTCTGCGTCAACTCCACATGCGTGCAGGCCGAAGAAATGTCCGGTTGCAGGGAATAGCTGTGGCGTAGTGTTGGAGTTGAGGAAGAATCCTGTGCTTGGATTGATAAGTGAAGCAGGGGAGGTTGCGGTGATTGAGTATCCGTTGGCTCCATTTGTCGTTACTGTTAACAATTGGGCTGCTATATTATTGAGTTTTGTATTAACCGCGGGGGCAATTGACAATACGCCAAGACCTACCTCTGTGGCTGAAGAGTTGATGCCGCTATTAGTGAGTTCTGACTCACTACAGCCTCCATTCCCGTTGTTTACTGCGACACCCGAATTGATGCCAGCGATACTGAATGTAAGGCTCGGGTCGATAGTAGCACGTACGGTTACCGACTCGACCGTTCCTATTGCAACCGTTGAATTATCCAGGGTGACGGAAGATGCATCTTGTGTTTGGACTCCGATTTTCCATATGTCAGCAGTACCAGCAGTTGCTGCCTTTGTCGGATTGATTAACGTCGGAACCTGTGTAGTGCAGCCTCCAGAGCCACCGACAGCAGAACAACCGATATAAATTTGTATGTTGGTTCCTGCAGTTTGAACTGCGTTTGTCGTACAGGTAATTGTAGGCGCGCCGCTTGAGGAAATCGAAACAGAATTGCAGGCAGAAGCAGGGAATGACTTTACATTCCCTGTCGTAAGTCCGTTGAATGCAAATGTAGAAGCAGAAGGCGAAGCGCTATTTGTAAATGTTCCGGGATAAGTAATAACAATTTTACCGCTGCTTGGAATGGTAGTATTTGCAGTGAATCCTACCGTGTGCATTGCAGTAATAGGAACATACAATACATCAGCGCCGGCTCCTGCAGCCGTTCCTAGCGTTCCTGAAATATAGACGGTTGTTAGTGCTGCGGATTGTGAAGCGATTCTTAGCGGGTTATTGCTAATAATTCCCGTACCTCTCACAATTTGGGCTGAATCGGAAGCCAAATACCGTGAGCCGTTATTAAAAATTGAGAGTTGGCCCACGCCTGATGCTGCATCTGCGCTTACCGGGGAGGAGGCAGAGGGACGGGAAGTAGTAAGTGTTGCGGAAGCAGAAGAAAGAGAAGCTGCATGGGTTATTCGAGTTGACAATATGCACAATACGACAAAAACACCGCTAATAAGTGCTAGCTTTTTGAGGCTAATTGAATACAATAAGTGCATATTTTATCTAAATGCTATTACTATTAGAAACAGAAAGGTATGTATATGTCAAGAGCCTACATCACATTTTTCACGATTTTTCACGGATATTACCATCTATCAAGGAACCAGTCATGATGCATCTTTTTTCTGCGCCTAATAAAATCAATAAATATAACCCATACTTTGAACCTTAATTTATAGAGGAGAATTCCTATCGCAACCAGGAAGGCAAGCGCGATAAGAAGGAAAGGAAAGAAATCAAACGGAACTTTCTTCTCAATTTTTTGAACAACTTTCTTGCCGGTTTCCGTTATCTGTTGGGGTACTGAAAGTGATTCAAGAACAACATCGTTGGTAGGCGCGAGTGACTTTTTGCTTGAAAGCTCTGCTGAAGCGGAAATCCGGAATACTCCTTCAGGAACATTTTTATATGTATAGGTATAATACCCGGTGCTGTCGGCTGTAACCGTCACAATTTTTCCTTCAATATCGAGTGAAACAGTTGCCCCCGGCATTGAGTACCCGAAAATTACCCCATCTTGACCCGCATTAATTTGTTTTTTGGAAAGTCCTATGGTCGGAGGCAGAAATATGTCCGAATACGTTAAATCTTTATTAATAGTTCCTGTAATGGTAATACATGAATCAGATTCTCCAATCCTCTTAAAGTCCACTGCTTGAAAACAATACTGCAAATTTGAGCTATTAATAAGTATGTTTGATATAGAAAAATACCCTTTTGCATCAGCAGTTGTGGAGGCGAGGAATGTTCCGTTTTGTGTTTTTAATATGATGGAGGCATAGGGGGACTGGTAGCCTGAAACAGTAATATGAAACTGACCGACAGTAGCCGTTACAACGCTGTCACCACTTTTTGAGAATTTAGGGTAAAGGGTAACTGCTTGAAGTCTTACCGATAACACTAACGCAAAAATGACGCAGATGGCAATTACCTGAATTCTTTTAATGTGCTTTTTTTCCCACATAGAATAAAGCCGTTAAAAACGGTTGTACCTTTAGTATTTAGTATTTTTATTCAACTTACAAGTGCATATGTCAGCCTCAAATACTATCCCGTAGTATTTGAAATGGATTGTGTTTTTTGATATAATTTGATGTTTGGCGCATTGCGCCGCCTGGTGTTTTTTTGCATGCTGGGCGCGCGTTTTGCGCTCACGCACATTAACAACAGGTCAGTATCCGAACCCGCAGGACAGAAATGCCCTGCACCAGACACTTCCAGGGAGAGGAAGACATGGGACCCCGCATCTCAATCAGCATCATTATTTTGGCGTTATGCGCCGTCGTCCTGGCCTACTCCGTAGACCACAGTACGAGTTCTCCAAAGGCCTCGTACATCGCCGTCGGCACGCCACTTACGTCGTGCAAGAAACTGTCACCGGTAAAAAAAGAGCTGCAACATGCTCATTTTACCGTTACAGGCGGGAACGGGAAGAATGTCACCGTTACCGGGTTGGTTTTCACCGCGTGTGTAGACCCCGCTTTGTTCGTGGCCCCACAAACCCTCGACATGTTCTATGAACAAGTCAAGGAAGTTCTGTATCAACACAATGAGGTGACGCCTTTCAAAAGCGCCCTCGAAGTAAAAACCGAAGCGGCAACCATCGCTCAGGACATCGTCAAGACATATCCTTCCTACCAAGGAAAGATGACCATCTACGTTGGCACCCAGCCCGAAACGGCTGAGCGCCTCAGCTTCGAAAAGGAAACAACAAGATGAGCGAACTTGCGTTCTGGGAGATGCTCTTCGTGCTCTCCTTGCCACTCGTGGGAGTATGGCAGGCTTACAAGCTTGGCCAGAAAACCATCAGGTGGATGACCCTGCCACAACTCGCCACATCGGGCGTTTTTATCAGTGGTGGGGCTGTGTTTCCGTCCGCAATCCTCTGGGTTACGGCAGGAGCCCTTTGGGCACTTCTCCTTTATTTCGTGGTGAGCTTCATTGAGGGAGCTGTTTGTGCTCTTGAAAAAGGACGGCACGAGAGAAGGGTGGCGCAGCAAATCCGGCTCGACCGGCAGCTCATGGAAGAACACTAAGCCGACTACGGCTTCCGGTTCTTCCACCAGTAAGGAAGAGGCAGAGTGACTGATATTATTCCTGACAAAGACGTCCTTGAGCTGGCCCTACAGCTGGCTCGCATCTACAGCGACGAGGGTTTTCGGACCCGAGTCGAGAACGATGAGCTCAAGCAGGCCGGCGGGGAAGGCGAAATCCTTCTCCAATTTGAGCCTGAAAAGCTCAGGGAGGCGGAGGTTTTGCTCTTCCAGCTTCACCGCTGGGTGAACGGCCGAGAGCGCAGGGCGCGAGAGAGGCAAGACGCCAAAACGGCCACGGCACTCGGTTTGCCTGTGGCTGATCTTGCAAGGCTTCGTTCGGATCTTCAGCTGCATGGAGAGGTTCACCATCCGGGTGAACCCGTGGACATCCGTCCTGACCAGCTGACTCCGGCCTTTGCCGCAGCTATGCAAAACGAGGTCCTCCTTCAGGGCCACGGCTAGCACTGACCTGTTCCTTCCGGGGCGTTTGAGCACAACTCAGCGCCCCGGATTAACTTAAAAACTAATAGTTAAGAGCAAAAAGCTAGTAGTGGGAAGCATTAAGTTAAATGAATAATTTGAAATAATAGTTTTGACTATTAGCTATCGACTATTGACTATTAGCAATAATTTATCTGAGGCCTACGCGGTACAAATTGGGAGGTACTGTTTCATCGTTAAAGTTGGTAAGTATAATAAGTCCTGAGCCATCAGGCCATGTATAGAGAAAAGAGGGGTCAAATGGACCTGCATACAGCGTAGTTTTATTACCACCGTCATATTCCATCGAAACTATCCTTTTGTTCTCAATGAACACTAAGTGCGCAGAAGAGGGGTGCCATATGAAATGAGGTAATTGTCCGCCATCACTTAAAGCATACAGAAGGTAGTTTTTGTCTTCTTTTATTTGATAGACGTATGCATATCCTTTTACTAGATTTCTTGTTTCAACTGTTGAGTTTGTTGAGGGAAGAGGAGGATTTATGAAGTGGGGCATTGTAGCGCTTTGTGAAGCAATATAAAGAATTTTGTCGCCCTCAGGAGAGAGTTGTGGTTCTGAAAAGTTTTCCTGTACGAATGTACGTGTTGCCTGCGGGAGGCTTGTTATGAATTTCTTGTCCAACTGCTGTTGCATAAGTTCCCATTGTTTTTTAACCTGTTCGATAGTAAATGTTACATTTTGAGGTTCCGTATTGAGCATATCTGTTTTTAAGAGATAAATCCTGTCTCCTGCAGGGGCAGGAATTGTTGCAAGAAGCGCAAGTCCATCGGGGGAAAATTCCATTGTTGCTTTTGAGAAATTATCAACCTTATCACTTGCAATCTGCTTTGAAGAGCTTCCAAACGAAATGATAGGCCTATTGATGTTAAGAATATAAATGCCGTTGTTCTCAGCAGAAGAAGAGCTTACTTTATAGGCCACAAAACTTCCGGTTTTATCTACCAATGGTTGTTCTGCCCCAAGAAGAGTAACGCCTTCAAGCTTAGGAACAACGGGGAAAAGAACCGCATCCGTTTTTGTAACAGCCTCATTTTTGAGTACGACATGCTTTTTCCAAGGATAATATCCGTCTTTTTCTATTCGAACGTCATAGTCACCGGGCGGTAAATTTATCGTGTCGTCCGTTGCGGTTGTGAAATTGTCATTAAGATACACGCGAGCCCCATTTGGCGTACTTGTCAGAACGAGAAGCCCGGTACCTGCAAGTATCTTGCTTCCTTTACCGGATAAATTGAGGCGATAGCCTTTGCCATATAGAATAAAAGCATAGGCAACAAGACTTACGAGAAGAAGTACAATAACTGTAGTAAAAAGTGTCTTTTTGGGCATAGAAATTCCTTTCGTTCTTACTCATTATACACTTTTTGGGTCAAGTGCAAGAAGAAGCGTGACGCATGACTGTTAATTTCAAGAGAAATAAGGTATATTGGATATAGCAGCTGCAAATGATGCAGAAATTGTATAGTGTGATATATAAAAAATGAGCATATTTAACAAACGCATCGGTATCGATTTGGGAACAGCAAATACACTGGTATATTTAGGGGGGAAAGGTGTGGTTCTCAATGAGCCAACGGTTGTTGCCGTAAGGGCAGATGACAACAAGGTGGTAGCAGTTGGAAGTGAAGCAAAAGAGATGTTGGGTCGCACACCCGGCAATATTGTAGCAACACGGCCCTTAAAAGACGGAGTTATTGCCGATTATGTCATAACGGAGGCGATGCTTTCATATTTCATCGAAAAAGTATCCGGAAAGAGCCGATTTTTGAAGCCGGAGGTTATGGTATGCATTCCGTCTGGTATTACTCAAGTAGAAAAAAGAGCGGTTTTAGACGCAACGATGGCTGCTGGTGCGCGTTCCGTGTACCTCATTGAAGAGCCATTGGCTGCAGCAATCGGGGCAAAAATCCCAATCGCTCAACCTAACGGGCATATGATTTTGGACTCGGGGGGTGGGACGAGCGATGTTGCCGTCATTTCCTTAGGTGGAGTTGTGGTCCACAAGTCTATCCGGGTGGCAGGGGATAAATTGGAAGAGTCGATAGGCACGTACATTAAGAAAAAGTTCAATCTTATGGTGGGGGAGCAGACGGCAGAGGAAATAAAGGTCAGTATGGCAAACGCTATCCCAGCTTCAACTTCGACAAAAAAGATGGAAGTTAAGGGAAGGGATAGTGTGTCAGGTCTTCCACGTTCTGTTGAGGTCAACGAATTTGAGATAAATGAAGCAATACAGCCTGTTTTGAAGGCAATGATTGGTGCAATCCGTGAAACCTTCGAAATGACACCGCCTGAGTTGGCTTCAGACATTATAGATAAAGGTATCGTTCTTTCCGGAGGAACAACGCTTCTTCGAAATATGGATAAATACATAACGCGAGAAACCGGTGTGCCCGCTTATATTGCAGAAGACCCTCTCTACTGTGTTGCACGGGGAACGGGAGTAGCATTGGAAAATTTGGAACTGTATAAGAAAAGCATCAACAGGAATGAATATTAAGATATGCTTTTCTTGGCTGCGCTAAGAAATCTATCAATAGGAATGAATACTAGGTCAGGGGAAGATTTCTGGGCTGCGCTAAGAAATCTATCAATAGGAAATTAAAGAGGAGTATATAAATAAGCCTCTTTTTTTGATTGTATGCGGAAGTTTTATTTCAAAAACTTCCAGAGAATAGGAAAAGAGTCTTGGCTCCGCTCCTATGCAGTCGTTTCACTAAAAATGAGTATTAGTTGAATGGCAAAAAAATAAATCGAAGCATAAGAGAAAGGAGAGTGAAACGTAAGAAATTAGTAGGAAAGCAAGCGACCTTTAATAAATAAATATTAGACATTCAAAATCTGTGAGTTTTATCTTGTAGGAATGTGAAAAATTATCAATATGTCAAATATTTTCACGATTTTTGATAAAAACACTATTTTGATATATCATATATTATAAATTATAGAGTTGTTCTGCTCTTTACTTTACCGGAGAGTGCAAAAAGCAACTTAGACTGAATTCATAGGCTAAATTGAGGGGTAAAAAAAATGAACAACAGAGAGCTTTGAAAAATCATACGAAAAGAATCGAAAAAGTGTATAGTATGGGAAAAAATTTACCTTCCGTAAAAATATTAGGAACCGATATAACGACAGCTTCCGAAAGTGAAGTCTTAGAGTATATCTTCAAAAGACTGGAAAACCCTTCAAAAAAATTCTATATAGTAACACCAAATCCCGAAATTTTGATGTTAGGCACACGCTCAAAGAGGTTCCAAGACGTTCTAAATGGTGCTACCCTCAGCCTTCCCGATGGGATAGGTGTACTCATAGCCGGTAGGATACTCAAAAAGAAAATTATAGGACGAATAACTGGTACCGATCTAATGGAAAAAATATGTGCTGTAGCATCAAATCGTCCTATTAACATAGGCTTTTTAGGGGGTAGTAGGGGTGTAGCAGAGAAGGCTTCGGAGTGCTTGCGTGAAAAGTACCCGGGGCTTAGAGTAGTTTTTGTAGGTGAAAAGTGGAAGAATGAAGTTTGGGGTCCTGTCTCTCCTCACCCCCATTCGTCATCCTCACCACGCGCTTCGTTTGGGTTGCGGGTGGACAATGGGGGTCCCCCAGTCGAGCCACCCCTTACCAGACCCCATATAGATATCCTTTTTGTTGCCTTCGGTGCGCCAAAGCAGGAGGAGTGGATTGCAAAAAATCTTGATAGTATCGATGTAACAGTTGCTATGGGAGTAGGGGGTGCTTTTGATTATGTATCGGGGAAAGTGAGACGAGCACCAAAGTTTATGAGAGATATGGGGATGGAGTGGGCATTCCGACTTGCAATGCAGCCGTGGAGAATTAAAAGACAACTTGCGTTGCCAAGATTTGCATATGCAGTTCTAAGAGAGCGTTTTTCTTAGACTTTCGGAATTTTCAAATCTTTCAAAAATTTCCTGCGTTTCTTATTTTTGTCACAGGTTGTGTCATAGTGTAGGGCATGAATATCGTAGAGAGTCTTTGACAAAACTAAATTAGTCAATTTAGGGTATTGACAAGGTATGATATTCTTTGCTACTCTGAATATACATTTGATAGTGATAGTGTTAATTTAAGGCAGAAAATGGCTAATCAAAATATATCAATCGAATCTCTCCCAGACCTTCTAACAGTCCGTGAAGTTGCCGAATTATTGCGGGTCAGTCCCTTAACCATTAAAAGATGGGGGAAAAGAGGTAAGTTACCCGCTATCCGCATAAACTCCCGAGGGGATAGAAGATATAAGAAAGAAGCAGTTCTTTATCTTTTAGGCATTCAACAAAAAGGGATGTAAACCTCTTTTCAAAATTGTATGCGGAACTTTTTTAAAAAGTTCCTGAAAAATGGTAAAGAGTTTTTGTTCCGCTCCTATTCAGTCGCTTCACTAATCTTCTTAACTTATTGTATGCGAAAGTTTTAATTTAAAACTTTCTGAAAATAGGAGGCAAATATACTTAAAAAGCAATGAGTTTCGTTAAAAAAAATAAAAGCCCGGCTATCGCCAGAGCAATCGGAACCATGCATCCCAACGCCTCATCTACGGGGTGTTCTTCAGCTAAATAAACTCCATCAAGACTAGACATGTAACAGAATTACCAAACTGCTATGTAAACGCAATGAAAATTATGTAATAAATTATACACAGGCTGAAGCGTGGCAATTAACTTCACGGTTTTTAACTTATAGTATTGAAATTAGCTTCACACTTGATATAATTGCTGAGTAAGTTGTTGTCTGGCAACAGCATGCCGGACTCACGATTTGCTCTTTAACAGAACGTGCAAAAACACTTTCTGTTTACCTTGCCTCAGAGTTTCTTATACGGAAATTGTGAGGCGGGGTATAACAGGAGGACATGTGTTCACTGCGATACCCTGGGCAGACTTCGTTGCGTGCCGGGAACTTTCCGGCATGCTCCTGCAGGTTCGGCGCCCAAAGCGCATCGGTGACCTGTGGGGAGAAATCCGGGAGATAGGCTTTAATGGGCGTGAGCTCGTCGTAAGTCTCTCCTGGACAGCCAAAAGCGACCCGCGAGACGGTGAGGTTGAAAAGACCGGAAGTGTCGAGCCGGTCATCATCCTTCCCGAGGCGGACGGGCCCGTCTATACGGCCCACGTCGCTTTTGCGCTGCGCGATATGCACACGGGTTGCGAATGCTACATTCGCCATCCCAGAATCGCGCTTCCTACCCACGCTCGCCGACGAGCGTGACTCGACCAGCCTCGCGATAGCGAGGGATAACAACGGCAAATTGTCCGGCGGCGGAAGCCGTGCTCGTGTCCGAAGCCTTCGGACAAGCCCAACTAACAGAAAGGATAAATCTTGGACAAACCGTTTTTCCTGACACCCGAGGACTGCGAAGCAGCTTTCGTGGAGGTTGAACCGATGCTGCGCGATCTGATGAAAGCGCAGGAGCGGGACGGCTTCCACCTCTCCCTCGTCAATCCGACGCTCACATACGAGCGTTTAACGTCCTTGCTCATGCAGGAAGCATGGGAGAGCGCATTTCTCTGGGAGAAGCAGGTCGGTAACAGCGACCTCGCTTCGCGATTCCGGAACAACGCCCGGGCGAAGGCGGAGCTGACACACCGTTTCCAGCAAACCCTTTCGCAGGTTTGGGCTCGTCGTCCAGCCGTACTTCCCATCGGTGCGGTCGGCTGGTTCGGCGGAGTGTTCATGGCCGGGATATCGCTTGGCGGCTCCGGTCTTTCTGAGGCCTCGGACGAAGAAGTCGTTCGGGAGTTCCTTATCCGGGTCGTGAACAAGGTCCAAGCTCGAGCCAACCCCAATCGGGCTAACATCGTCAAGCTCCTGCAGGAGCATGGCGGTCGGCTCAACTGGACATTCTGAGCACGTTCGACACTACGGGCCCGCCTTCATGGCGGGCTCAGTTCCTATCTAAGAAATATTAAGTAGTAGAGGATAGCAAGTGCAATTCGGTATATACCAAATCCCACAAAATTATTCTTCTGAACATACTTAAGTAGCCACTTTATGACAAGAAGTGCTACTACAAAAGCTATCAGAGTACCTAAAATTAGCTCAAATATCTGACCTGACGTAATAGTTTTTGATTCTTTGATGAGGTCCAAACCTGTTGCTGCTACCATTGTCGGAATTGCTAAAAGAAAAGAAAATTCGACGGCCGATTCCCGGTTTAGGCGAATGGCCATGCCCCCAAAAATTGAAGCGGCAGAGCGTGATACCCCTGGAATCATTGAAATTGACTGTATCAAACCTACCAGTAACGCGTCTTTGTATGTCAAATCCTTGGTAGTTTTCATTTTATGTTTTGAATTTTTCAAAAACATTTCAATAGCAATTATTACAATTCCTCCAACAAGAAGTGTAACAACAG
This sequence comes from uncultured Gammaproteobacteria bacterium, assembly GCA_964409875.1. Taxonomy (GTDB): domain Bacteria; phylum Patescibacteriota; class Microgenomatia; order Levybacterales; family GWA1-39-11; genus JAUSNA01. The sequence goes on along the minus strand of CAYPEN010000002.1, from coordinate 8,935 downwards.
GTACAAAAGAGCTGGTAAGAAGGCTTTTGATATGTTTGAAAAAAAGAAATCCCAATACGCCCGTCGGCAAGAAGGCGACACACGCTTTATAGAAAAGTGGTTTGTTTGAAAGTATCTTTTTGTAGTACACGACAACAACAGCAGCGATTGCACCTACTTGAATTGCAATCTCAAAAGTAGTGAGAAATTCTGATTGAGGGATCTGTAGGACATGGGAGGCTAAAATTTGATGAGCAGTAGAGGAGATGGGGAGAAATTCCGTAAGTCCTTCAATTACCCCAAGTATTACTACATGTATAATGTCCATAAAATTAGTATATAGGAAAGGAGCACAGAATGAGAAGAGGAAAAATTGTTAGGAATAGCACCGGTATAGTAGTAGATGATTATATTGTTTGTTGTTTTGATAGCTCCCCCTTGCTAATTCCACAAAGAAAATGTGATGTCAAGACTTGACTTGTTAATGGCGCGCGATATACTAGATATGCTCTTGAGTAGATGGAAAATGGTCGTGTTTTCCTCTACAACTTTCGAAACAGGGTATGTACCGGATTTTCCGGCACAAAGAAAGCAGATACGCTCAGATTTAGGTCCGAGGGTGAGCTTTTCCCAACTTATGTTTCGGGGAATCGCCATTTTTCATTCTCTTAAGAGCAGGAATTATTAGCTCTCAAGCTTTGCTTAAGAGCAGAAATTATACAAGTGAACGCAGTACGTCGTAAGCGAGCTTGTTTCTTTAAGCCTCGAAATAAAGCCTCGCTTCATCGAAGTTTCGTTTCGGCAGAAACTAAACTAGCTCAAGATTTTGTGCGAGGCTTATCTACACCTTTAACCACGCAAAATGCGTGGTTTTTTGTGGCTTTGGGCACTTATTGTGATCAAAGACGAAAATATTGCCCAGCTTCAAATGATATATATTGATGTATTTAGCGCTGTTTGTGCAATTAAAAATCATAAAAGTGTTTGTTTTTGGTTTATAATAGTGTTACAAATTGCGATTCCGTGAAAAATAAGGCGTTTAAGATTGAAAAGTAGCCTCATGGAAATATAAAATATGGTATGGAAGATTGACGATGGGGTCCTGTCTGCGCTCCTCCCCGTCCGACATCCTCACCATTCGCAAGCTCAGGTTGCGGGCGCTCGACGGGGGTCCCCCTCCGCTTGCCACCCCAGATTTGAGTTATAATTTAAATTGTGCCGATGTGGCTCAGTGGCAGAGCGGTTCTTTCGTAAAGAATAGGTCGGGAGTTCGATTCTCCCCATCGGCTCAAAAAATTTTTCTTGCTATTTTCTACTCAAAAGCGTATATTTCACCTCATATGGAAAGACGAATAGACAGAGGCAAATTTGGGAGAGTTGCCCTAGGAGGCATTGCAGCTGCTATCGGTATTGCAACCAGCAAAGAACCCGCTCGTAAGAGAGCTCAAAGAGCAAGCCTCTATTCGTTGAGCCCGGAAGAGCGGTTGTTTCAAATCAAAACTGGATTGAATTCCTTGCAACAGGGTGCTGAAGCGACTCCGGTGGTTGATCAGCCTCAAAAGCATCAACTAGTTATTCCCGGAATTGCCAGGGGAGAAGAAATTGTACAGCCGACAAAAAAAGAGGTTAGAAAAGAAACTAAGTTTATTGCTCGCAAGCCAGAATATACCTACGAGCAGATGAGAAATTTGACAAAGACCCCTCGAGGCACTAATGAACCACTACGAGTGATAGAAACGGATGCTCCGCTCGTTGCCCTCACCATTGATGATGGATTTGACAAACAGGCGATAAAAACCATACTTGCGATTGCCCAAAAAAAGGGAATAACCTTTACTGATTTTATGAAAGGTCAACAGCGTAAAGCGTATCCCGATATGGTGCAAATGTTGGCGGATTCTGAAATAGTCGAATACGGTAATCATACCGAAACGCACCGCGACCAGCGTAATTCACCGGTGCCAGGGGTGCCTCCCACATGGGATGTTTTTAAAGAAGATTTATATGCAGCAGAGGATTGGTTGGTCGAAAAATTCAATCAGACAACCAAGCCGTATGTGAGGCCTCCCGGAGGAGCTTTTAGTGAGTATACAACTGACTGGAATGAGCAAATGGGTTTTTTGCCACTCAATTGGTATGCAAATATTGAAGACATGCCTTTGAATGTTCCAAGGGGTGCTATTATACTGGCACATTATCGCCAGGCTACGGTTGATGTTTTTGAACGATGGGTGGATGGGATGCTTGATAGAGGATTGTATCCGACTGCTGTTTCAAATGTGGTTGCACACGCAAACAACACCTTCCTTTCCCGTCTTAATGCCGCGTGATACATCGTGTTATCACAGCTTTGCTGCAATTAATTCTATGATATAGAGACGTTAAGCGAGGTCTGACTATCTCGGCTGAGGCTAGCGAAGACTTTTTGGCAACCGCCTGTTTCTTTTATCCGCTAAGTCCAATTCAAGTGGAGTAGGCATCATTGCCTCATGACCCCATTGTCACGGCCGGTACCGGCTGCAAATGTGCCACTTACGAGGGCTATATCATCTCCAGGACATACCGCAAGTCGTACTGCTATACCAGCAAACAATATAATTTGTTTGCTTGCCTCCTGGACAATTGATGGCAATTCAACTCTTTCCATAGTTGTGATTGTAGCACAAAAATACACATAAAATATAACCCATAGTATTTGCATTTCCTCTTGTTTTTTGGTATACTTTCTGTCTGTTTTTGCCTCGAAAAAACGTATTGCATGTTTTGAAAGGGCAAAGAAAGAAAATTATACAAAGCTTGAAGCACAAAAATACTTTTGGCTTTGTTTTGCACTTTAACAACTTGCGAAAGATTTTGAACGAAGTGAGAAATCTTCGATACGACAACTGTCGCATGCTAGATTTTTTACGAGCATGCAAGGAAAATCTTTGGGCTGAACAATTTATTGCGAAGACCACAAGATACCTTATGAGAGAATTTTATTTCAAACTTTTCGAAGTATTGCAGGTGGCAACAACATTATTAGCTAGTAGCTATAAGTTATTGGTTAGTAGTTTGGTTGCCATCTGCAAGTGATTGTGGATGAGTATCGCCGAAAGGCAATCAGGTAGGTAGGCAGGTGAGTTTAGCGACTCCGCTAAGCGCTCCGGTGGATACATATTTCCGCCGGGAAGAAAGGAGGTATGGATTTCTCCATCCTCCGAAGGGCTCCCAAGCCGCAAGGCTTACCCAGGGGCAGGACATCCTCCTGCACTTGGACGCTCTCTTTCTGCCGGTTATAACAGCCGGAGGAGTAGAGTTCGGAACCGAAACACCAACTCCCAAAGAGATCGAAAAGGCGGAAACCTTCCTCAAGCGGGGGAAGGAAATCGCATTCGAACTCCAAAGGACAACAAAGGGATTCAGGGCACAGAAATGGTGCCCCAAACCCTTCTGGGATGACGCGGTCCTCGAATGGACACGTCTCTACAGCCAGCCATCAACTCAACCCCACACCGAAATCAAAGGAGCTTCACGATGATCATCAACACCAACGACGAGCTTCCATTCGCACTGCGGGTGGCCGCTCAGATCCGGGACGACATCTTCACCTACACCGCCAGGATGGCGGAGGGCCAAGAAGTCTCCATCGAACACAAGTTCTGGCAAGGTACCAGGCTCATCGTGCAGGTGCTGTCCGGCCACGACCTCATCAAGGCGATGGAGGCAGTGGCCAAAAAGATCGAGGAGCGCTACTACGCGCGTCTCCTGGGCGAGCCAGCTCGCCAGCTCGCAACAGCTTAGCTTCGGCTACGACCCCCTCGGGGGACCTGACCGAGGTTTTCGGCACGAACCCAACTGGAGAGGATACACATGAAAGTCGTTATCGTGGCCGCCTTGATGGTGGCCGTTGTTGCCGTAGGATGCGGTGACAGAGCGGAAAAACCGACACCAGCAGTAACGCCGGTACCAACCCTCTCAGCACCCGTTGGTCCTATCCAACCTGTGCAAAGTCCAACTGTTATTCCACGCTCAACAGTTCCTTCGGGACAGCGGAGTGTCCGCTGCACCGGTGGGGCAGTCATAGTCCTTTTCGACGCGCTCTTCCCCACGGGGACTGAGTACCACGAGAAGGGGGCACCCGATCCGGTGATCGGCATCCGCGTCATGGGATGTTTCACCGATCCTGCCGGCGCGAGCAACCAGATACAGACTATGGGGACGAAGCTTGCCGGCGCCTTGTTCAGCAAGCCCAGCGGCTACAAGACAGACGACGAGTTCTATTCGGTGGCGATTGCGCTTCTTGAGAGTTATTTCGGAAGCTACACCGCACCGAGTGCGACACTTGTGATTAACGGAACGCAATCAGGTCAAATCCTGCAGGTCGCTCCGCTGTACCGCCAGTCGGCGGGTAAAATCGGCCCCAAGGCGTAGTCCAGTCCTGGAGAAAGCAGAAAGGTAAGCATGACAGACAAAGTCAAGCTCGAAGTCGAGTGCCGCCCTTGTGGCGGTACAGGGGTCTATCGCGGTTACGCCGAACCGAAAGGTGTCGGCGTCGTATGCCGCGATTGCCTTGGAGAAGGCAGGACTACCATCGAGTACACGCCTTTTACGGGCAGGAAACCAGCTGTTGGGATCGAGAAGGTGTACGCAACGTCGCGCATCTTCAGCAACATCGGGCCAGTCGGTGAGTTTGTCTCCTACGAGGCGTTTCTCGCCGGAGAACGGCCTCGCTATCCCCAGTCTGACGACTAGATCTTTCGCAAGCGTCCATGGTTTTGTAATAAAACTAAGGACACCAACGGCCCCACCTCTTCAAACAGAAGGGGTGGGGCTATTCCCTACATATACATCAGTTATCTTCACTCAAACAATCCTTTTTTTGTAAAAATTTTCGCCTTGCATATTTTTTGCCCTATAGTATTTGCTTTGAATTTGCGGTTCTGTTATAATTTTCCCTTGTGTTTGAAAGATTTGCGAATTAGCGTGCAAATCCCTGCAAACGCTCTTTTACAGCTTGCGAAAGATTTTGCGTAGCAAAATCGCTGGCATTTGCTAAAGTAAGTGCCATAAAACACATTTTGAGAAAAGTTTGTTTCAAACTTTTCGAAGTTTTGCAGGTGGCAACAACATTATTAGCTAGTAGCTATAAGTTATTGGTTAGTAGTTTGGTTGCCATCTGCAAGCGATTGTGGGTGAGTATTGGTCATGAGCCAAGAGGTATGGATGAAAATTCTAAGAGGGGCGGAGGCACCGGTAGAAGCCGTCCACTACTACGGGAGGTTCGGATTTATCCGGCCACCCAACAACACCGAGCTCTATGAGCTCACTCATGGACAAGACATCTTTTTCCACTTTGACACCTTTAAGATGGTTTGCATCTTCAAAGGTAGGGTGAGCTATCGCGTTGCCTCGATTGATGAGGCCACATTTTGGTTCCCCCGTGTCGTGTGCGATTTGGTGTTGCACTTTGACTTGCATGCTCAACAAAACGGCAAGTACAAAGCCTCGCCTTGGACCATAAAGTCCCTCTGGGACAAATACGTCCTCAAGTTCGAACAACGGCAAGCGCGGTCGGCAACTACCGACACACCTGTAGTCTAGAGGAGTGAAAATGGATCTCAACTCAATTCGGGACCAGGTTGCCCGTTCCCGCGGTGAGAGTGCCGTTCCGCGGCGCTTTGGTCGTGTTCACATCATCGTTGATACGGCCCACACTGCAGGAAAAGACCTTACAGACCTGGCGCGTATCGCACAGGATGTTCTACGCGCTTTCGAGCGTGTCACCGAATTCATCGAGCGGAAAAGGAACCCTCACCAGGGTTCAGAAGAAGAGGGCGAGTAGAGCTTTTCAGCTCTGCTTTGGCAACATCGGGTTCGTCAATTCGAACTGAGCTCACAATACGAAAACGCCTCAAGGAGGGGCGTATCACATGGTACATATCGATGACCGGGGAGTGTCCATTCTCCTCTTGGGTCTTGGGATCATTGTCGTCACGGCGCTGGCCTTCCGAGATTCCAGGAAGATGATAGCAGCAGAGGAGGCCGAGCGAAAACGGCTCTGGAGGTCTGTCTGGTTCATGTTGGCAGCGGTACTGGTGTATCTGCCTGCAACAGCAGTGCTTGCCAAGATCTGGTGGGATAACCGCTAGAAGATGGCGAGCGCACCCAGAGCAACTCCCAGCGTTCAACCACCTTCAGCCAGCGAGCTGGAGTACATCCTGTACAACAATTTCGACGAGTCATGTTCCCCCGACTGGGGGGATGAGGCCGTCGCCCGAATCCAGGCCCAGTGGGTTGAAGATGACGGACAAGAAAAGCCCCAGGCTCCAAATTCTTGAGCCGGGTGTTTGTCACCGTTGTTACACTCGTGGCCGTTGCCTGGATAGCAATGAACCAACATTAGCGACCAATCTTTCGCAAGCGTCTAAGGTTTGATAAAAGCAAACCAAGGACACCAACGGCCCTACCTCTTCAAATAGAAGGGGTGGGGCTAACCACAAAAATTCACTTCCAGCAATAAAGACCCATAATAATTGTTTCCAATTTATCCAAATGATATAATGCTCTGGCATTAATTCGCGCAAACTGAAGCACGTTTGCGGTACATTATCTTGCACATTAAGCATAGCTTGAAGTAGTGCACTTTAAGCATAGCTTGAAGTGCTTTGCACTTTAACAATCTGTGAGAGATTTTACGAACAAGTGAGTAAATTGATAGACTGAGCGCAGCCTAAGTATTGTTTCCGCTATGGTGAAGATATATCTGTTGTCTTCGTCATTGCGGAAACAAAAACAAAGGAGGGTGCGATGCCCAGTAGGCAAGTCGTTCTTTTCGTACTTGGTATGGCTGGTGTTGTTTTCCTTCATCAGCTAAATACAGGCATGGGAGTGCTAGCTTTCATCGCTTTGGTCGGTATTCTGCTGATAGGCTTTACCAATAGAACAGTAGGACCGATAGCATCAGCGGCCGAGTTAGCGCCTTCCCCAAGAAGCGAACAAGTAGATGTTGATGTCCTCCATGGAGGAGAACTCTACAAAGTCTCGCTTGAAGTCATTATCACAAAGGAGATAGGTGCCTTTTATGACACCGTGGTCTCCCCAACGTTCTGGCAGGGAGTGCTCCGTTTTGCGGACCATTACCCTCCGACCATACAAGCGCTCAATGAGGCGGTTGGGGATTACGCCCAGGCTGCACTCGGAGTGCTTAACGACACTATCTCGCTTCGATACCCTGAGGGGGAGTGCAGAGTTGGGACGGTTTCCGTCCAGCTCGCGCAAACCCCTACCAGTGTATCGGTGGGATAACATCGGCCCGGTTATGCCGGGAGAGACACTGTTCGAGGAGAATGGTATGGCATTCATCGTGGGTCAGATAGTCTGGTTCGATTCTGTCTTCGGGTTCGCCCGAGGCGACGGAACCGTGGAGCGGATTTTCCTCCACGAGAACCAGCGAGTTCAGCCGTACCCCACCCCAAACGGAGTTGCGTACTCCCGTTCAGCAAGTCAACGGGATGCGGCCCGAGGCTTGGAGATCCGCTTGCGGGTTTCCGAAGGTCGCAAAGGTCTTCGAGCCACTGAGTGGATGTATCTCGATGACTTTTGCAAGGCCAAGCAGCGGTCGGAACAATTGCGGCGTGAGAAATCGCGCCGAAGGAGGCCGACCAAGCGTGCATCTTCAAGGGCTGTTGCCTGAGAAGACTAGTCCCGCGGTGGAATCCGCAAAGCCCCAAGGAGGGGTAAAGAAATGCCAGACAGTGGTCACCCCAGCAACCTTCTGCTCAAGGATTACGCCTTGGGTAGGATCATCAACGAGCGCGCTCGTGCGACGGTCGAGATCCACCTTCCCTGCGAGCAGTGCGACAGCGTCATCGCTGAAGCGCGGCGCGTAGAGGATGCGGAGCATCACAAGCCCGGCATTTTCGGCCGGCTTTTCGGTCGCGGCAAGGCGTGAAGTCTTACTCTCACAGAACCCGGGACCCCGCACTCAGCGGGGTCCCACCACATCACAAAGTTATATCAGTACAGGGAAAAATATTGAAAAATTGGGGTGAGTTTTGCTTAGAATCCGAAGAAGCGGCCAAAACCTTTTTTCTTCTTTTCACCGGAATCATCGTCATCATCTTTATCTTCGTCCTTGTCATCATCATGGGACTCGGCTTGCTGTTCTTCCTTTTCATTCTCTTGAATATCTTCAGACATTTCCTCTTCGTTGTTTTTTTCTTCCATTCCTTCTTCATGAGAAGACTCCATTCTCATTTCATCGGATTTCTCTTCGCTCTCATTATTGTCTTCCATTTCGCCCGCAGACCCTTCTTGTGCCTCTTCAGCTTTTTCACCATCCTGAGTTTCCGAATTCATAGGCTCGATTACTTCTTCTTGAGTAGATACCTCAGCCATCTTTTCTTCATGCTCGTTGTTCTCTTCTTCATGAATTTCAACAGAAGGAATATACTCATCGGCAACAACTGTCTCCTCAACCGCAACTTCTGTAGGCTCGACCATTTGTTCTTCGACAGGCATGTCCTGTTGTTGTTCTTCAACCTGTTGGGTAGGCTGCTCAACAGATATATCTTCCTTTTTTTCACCCATTTGTTCTTGGGGTGTAGCAGCTTGTACTGTCCGTCCAATTCTATGAAGGATATCTTTGAACCCCTCGCTCATTTGATTTTTGCGCTTGTTGTAGAGGCGGGTAGTGTCGTGGGTAACGCCAAGGGAACGTTGAATTGAGGCAAGAGAATAACCTTCAAAAAGCATCCAGTATAGAGCAAGACGCTTATACATCATCATCTTTTCCTCTGTTGTAAGGAATTCCTCAAAGAAGTTCTTGGTTTCTTCATGGGAAAGTGAATCTAAGAATGAATAAAATTGATTTTCAAGTTCGTGAAGTGTTTCAGGTGATAATTCAACTTTTGAACGTCGTGGCATATAGGGTTGCACCTAGAAGATATGCTAGGCGTAGTCCTAATATATCGGC
>CAYPEN010000001.1:421649-423548 GCA_964409875.1 uncultured Gammaproteobacteria bacterium | reverse complement strand
GAACAAATGCATTCTTCACTGCGTGTAAGAATTTTACCTGAACAAATGCATTCTTCACTGCGTGTAAAAAAGTGAAGAAACTAACATACCTTTTTTGGCAGAAGAAGTTGTGTTTCTGGTGTACAATGAATGCGTCTATGGAGGCGGAACCACAATTTTCAGGCGCTTGGCTTTTTACCGCGATTATTGCAGGAGTTGTGCTTATTTTTGTGGGGGTGTTGATATTGCATCAAAACCAGAATATTAAGCCGGAATCAACTTTTAGTATCGAAGCTACACCAAAAGTGGCGGGCCAATTTACAGACCCACCGGTTGATAGTTGGCGAACGTACGCCAGCCAGACATACAATTTCACTGTTGACGTTCCGTCAACGTGGCGCGAACAGGAATATCCGTCACCACAACCAAACGGTGGGTTTATGGTTGCTTTTTCCCCCGACGAATTGCCGTGCAAAACGTGTACGTACTTTAGAAACGGGTTTTTTTCAATTCGGCTATACAACCAAAAATCTGACCCTGACTATTTTAAAGATTTTGCAACCCGCCTTGCTAACGCAGGAAAGACCAAGGATTTGCAAGGGGTACAGTTGGGGAAATACAAAGGTGTTATTTCAGGCAATACTATCGCCTTTGACCACTCAGACTGGGTATATGAAATTTCATTGGACGTTAAAGACGGAACACTCGGAGTTAATGACTCAAAGCTATTCCAAAAAGCAGTAACGTCGTTCCATTTCAGCGAACTGCTTTTTAATAATTAATCTTTTTTGTCGATATAATGAGAATAAATAGCCTTTGAAATATCAGCAATGCGGTTGGCTGAGAGGTCAGGTTGTTCACTTTTAGACATTATAACTAAGAGGTAATTTCCTCTCTTGTCTAAGATGAGCCCTGCATCATGAGTGTACTCGTCCAATTCTCCTGTTTTGTGTGCAATTACTATGTCATCTGGAAGATAGCGAGGTATTTTCCCATTTAATTGCTGGTTCTTGAGTAGTTCAAGCATTTGCTGGGTGGACTGTTTGCTTCCAAGCTCGCCTCTGTACAGTTTTTCAAGAAATAATGCAACGTCAGAAGGGGTAGTAGTAGGAAGGTTGGTGTTTGTTCCCATTTTCGTTTCATAAAAACCGTTTTTTTGAAGATAGCTGGAAATAGTATTAAGTCCAACCTTTTGGGTCAATAGCATTGCTGCGTAATTATCTGAAATCGTAATCATCTTCTCTAAAGCATCGGCCACTGTATGAGTTACCGTGCCATCAGAAAGACCGGCAGAGTCACTTGCAATATTAAACTTTTTATTCAAAACGTCCACATCTTGGCTGAGTATTGATGTAAGTTTTAATTTGTTATTTTCAATTTGCTCAAAAACAACAGCCATTACCCACAATTTATAAAGGCTTGCGGTGTCATACTCAACATGCTCGTTGAATTCGTACTGTTCTCCGGTATCCAAGTTTTTTACTACAATTCCATAACTTCCAGTTGTTCCCCTCAGTGCATTATCAACACTTTGTTTGAGGATATTGTTGTAAACGGTTGGCACCGGCTTTGCTTCGGGTACGTTTTCAGCGGCCAGCACATCTTGTCTTTTAGGGGAATTTTTATAAAAAAGGATACCTGTAGAAATAAGAAGTCCCGTAACAACTAAAAAAAACGGGATTACAATAAGCCGTTTCTTCTTCCTTTTAGACCTTGTTTCCTTATAGTAATAAATTTTTTTCATATCCTATTTATAACAACAATTTTCAAGAATTTAGCAAGAGGCGGGACCTGAAACTGCAAAAATAAGGAGGTTGCCTGTATCAAATATACCTCTTTTGACTAAAAAAATAAACGTCTTCCGGTTGAAGCTGAAGTATATTTTGAGGTATAATTGTGGGACTGTTTTTGTCGGTTCGT
>CAYPEN010000001.1:291190-421549 GCA_964409875.1 uncultured Gammaproteobacteria bacterium | reverse complement strand
CTAACGAGATCGCCGTTAGACTTACTGTAAGAAAAGATTGTCGGTTCGTCTAACGAGATCGCCGTTAGACTTACTGTAAGAAAAGATTGTCGGTTCGTCTAACGGTAGGACAACAGACTTTGGATCTGTTTATTCTGGTTCGAATCCAGGACCGACAGCACATGCCTTCGGTTGTCTAACGGTAAGCTGTCACTACGTTCCATCTTGGATTTTCTTCGAAAATTAGGACAACGGGCTTTGGATCTGGTTAGTACGTAGTACCAAGCTGTGCTTACAAATTTTGCTTAGCAAATTTGAGTGATTTTGGTTCGAATCCATGTCCGGCAGTGGAAATTACAATTCAAAAAACCCTGTCCTGCAAGCTATGTTCTTAGCTTCTGATGTTTCTATGCCCTTTTTATACATTTCTGCTAGAATAGGCTATCTACTATGAGAAAGATTTTAGTCCTCGAATTCATGACTCTTGACGGTGTTATCCAAGCTCCTGGTGACTCAAAGGAAGATGCTGTAGAAGGATTCAAATTTGGCGGGTGGATGGGTCCGTTTTTTGGTAAAGATGAAGCTGCAGGCAGAGAGATGGAAAAACAAATGAAAGCAACCAATAGTCTGCTTCTTGGAAGGAAAACCTATGACATTTGGGAAGGATATTGGCCTACCCACACGGAAAGCTGGCCCCAGGTGAACAAGATTACCAAATATGTTGTCTCAACAACTCTTAAAAATCCTAAATGGGAGAACGCTGTCGTACTTAATGATATTAACGATGTAAGAAAATTAAAAAATTCGGAGGGTCCGGATTTGCAAGTGTTCGGAAGCGCAAATCTAGTTCAGTCATTGATGCAAAACGATTTGGTAGATGAATTTTGGCTCAAGATTTTCCCTTTGACTTTAGGGACAGGAAAGCGATTGTTCGAGGAGGGTACGATGCCTTTTTCTTTTGAGCTTTTTGATTCGACGATAACCAAAAATGGCATAATTTTCGCCTCATACAAGCGCTCAGGGGAAGTAAAAACAGATAGCCTGCTATAATGTATTTTGACCTAAATAAACCTCTTCTTCGTCGATGATTTTTTCCCTAAACACTTTTTTCTCGCGGTCGGCTTCAGGAATTAAAGTTTCCAGAATATTATGATATTTACGTGGACTATGAATCAGATAGATATAAATATTCTCTTCAAGCGCCCAATCAAATAATTTCAAAGACCCGAAATTAAAGATACGGCCAAAAATACCCTGTTCGATAGTGATTGAGCCGATATGGTCCAAAGTGTACCGTTCTTCCTGCCGAAAAAGAAAACCCTTTTTGTGAATTACTTCCGTTGGTGTAAGTTCGTAATATTCCTCAAGCCAAGTTACTATCACATAAATCATAAAAACCGTCTTCAGAAGCACAAGAATTACAAAAACGGGAATGTTAAAAAAGCTTGCGTTTATAGATAGCCGGGTTGAGTATGAGGTTAAAAAAACATGAAAACCGATAATTGCACATGCAGCAACGAGCTCAAGGAAAAGAAGTTTTAGAACAAGAAAAAAAATGCTCTGTCTTACTGTAATGTGGCTTACCGTAATTGTGCTTGTTTTCCCTTTTTTTTCAAAAGTCAAAATTTTTTCTTTTGTGTTCACAATTCAAGTATACACTTTTTGTAAAACACTAGTCGGAATTTTCTGAGTGTTGGGGTGTAGGTGTTGGTGACGCTTCAGGTGGGGTAGGAGTAGGTGTTATTGACTCTTGAGGCGTAGGCGTAGGTGTTCCGGTTTCAACTTCATGACCTGAATCACCATTGAAAAAATCAGTGAGTCTGTTGTGGCTTTTTGCCAGTCTCGTGCAATCGCCTTGCGGTTCTGTACCTTGCATAAAGACTTCCATCTTTGCCGAGCCGGAGCTCGTGCTATCACAATAAGGTACTTGGACAATGCCATCAGGCTTTAGAAAACCTCGGAAAGTAGCCGGAACAAATTTCTCCATAAGCTCTCTCCAGATAGGGGCCGCAGCAAGCGAGCCTGGAAGGTTATATATTGGCCGTGCATCATTATTGCCGACCCATACGGCTGTTACAATCCGCGGTGTATATCCTATGGTCCATGCATCGCGGAAATTTTCGGTTGTTCCTGTTTTTACAGCAGCTTTGAAGGGAGTAGACAGAAGCGAACCGAATTCTTCTCTTCTTGCGTTCTCATCAGAAAGAATAGAGGTAATAAGATATGAAGCTTCGGGTGAGATAACCTGGTGCAATGAAGGCTGGTAGGAATATTTTACATTATTAAATTTATCTCTTACTTCAAGTACAAGAACCGGATCCGGCCGGTTCCCTAAATTTGCAAACGTTGCATATGCATCAGCCATTTGAAGAGGGGAAACTTCAGCGCTTCCAAGTACTAAAGAGAGACCTTTTCCATAATACGACTTATCCTTAAGCGTTGTTATACCGAATTCAGGTGCTTTTTCAAGGACTGCATCTATTCCGACTCTATTCATCACCTCAACTGCCGGAATATTCAGGGAGTTGGCCAGGGCCCGTCGGACAGTAACAGGGCCTCTATAACTGTTATCAAAGTCATGCGGCGTATAAATACAATTGCTTCTTATCTGGCTAGTGCAGTTGGGGTCAAGAATATATTTTGTCGGCTTGTCTTGGAGAACTGTAGCTGGCGTTATTATGCCTGCCTCAAGCGCAAGCGAGTAGACAATAGGTTTAAAGGATGATCCTGGTTGGCGCGGGGAAGTAGCCATATTTACGCGTCCATAGCGCTCATTGAACCAATCTTTGCTTCCTACAAGAACTAATATCTCTCCATCTTTTGGATCCATCACAACTACAGCCCCATTCCCAACACCATTCCCTGCATTACTGTCAACTCCTGCTTTGAGAATGCTTTGTGCATATTTCTGCCATTCAAGGTCAAGTGACGTTTTTACCTTCAACCCTTCATACACTACGCCAGATCCGTACATTTCTTTTAATTTATCTTCTACCATGAGAGCAAAATGCGGCGCATCGTTTGCGAACTTGGTATCCCCTTTTGTAAACGAGATTTTTGAACTAAGAGCTTGGTCTTTTTCCTGCGGAGTGATAATTCCCTCCCGTTCCATATTTTCAATGAGCTGCTTTTGTATACGCTGACCGCGGGCAATGTCCCCTGTATAAGGGGAGAGTAAGCTGGGGAACTTCAGCATGCCGGCAAGATACGAGGCTTCAGATAAAGTTAAATCTTTAGGTTTTTTATTGAAATATAGCTTTGAAGCTTCTTCTATACCAACCGCACCATCTCCATAATAGATTGTATTCATATACATTTCGAGTATTTTATCTTTTGAATACTTACTCTCAATGTCAAAAGCGAGAATTGCTTCCTCAAGTTTTCTTGAGATGCTCTTTTTTGGGGAAAGGAGTGTATTCTTCACCAATTGCTGCGTTATTGTAGAGCCTCCATATGAAAATGAGCCTGACTGTATATTGAGAAGTGTCGAGCGAAGTATGCCTTGCACAGAAATGCCCAAGTGATAATAGAAATTTCGGTCCTCTGATGTAATAATTGCTTTCGGCAAATACGGAGAAATTTCATTTAATGGTACATATGAGTCATCCTTTGCGTTATTAATATAGTAAAAAGGCACGTTGTTTCTATCGGTAAGGATAATTCCCTTATCTTTGTAATTAAGGAGTCTCTGAGGAGACGATACATAAGGATCGAAGAAAACATATACAAAACTGACAAGTCCAATAAAAAAAGTGAATGACAGTAATAAGATAATTTTTAAGAAAGTCCGTATCTGCACACATGTAGAATACAGCGGCCAGAAATCGAATTGGTGATAAGCGTGAAAAAGAATTGTAAGAAGCTACTTTTGATACCAAGAATTATATTTCTGTTGTAATTGTTCCCTTGATACATTGACTTTTTCAAGCCCTAGAGTTTTCATGTATCCTTCGTCAAGTAGAGTTGCTGCCTGCAAGTCTCTTGCAAAAATATCCCTAGCACCAAGGACCACGGCAAGAAGTCTTTTTCCCCCTCTTTTTGATACAACAGCTGTTGTCATACCAGCAGCATCAGTATTTCCGATTTTTATCCCAATAACATCTGGATAGACGTCAATAAGCCCATTCCAATTCGGAAGGTCAAATTGCTTATGAAGATTGTTTTGAGGTAGGTAGCCATAGTCTTTTTGCACGGTTTCAGAAAAGAACGGGTAGTTTTTCAGCGCATATTGGATTAGTACTGCCAGGTCTTCGGAACTACTAAAGTTGCTTGAGCTATCAAATCCTTGCGGGTTTTCAAAATGGGTATTTTTGAGCCCCAATAGTTGGGCTTTCTTATTCATGGCTTCAACAAAAACGGGAGCCTGATAGTACCCATCTATTCCTTCTTTTAAAACCTCAGCTGCATCGTTTGCAGAAGTCATAAGCATCGCCTCCAAAAGTTCTTGCATCTTCATTTCTTCACGGGGTATAACGCCAATTCTTGTCGGTGTTATTTTGGAAGCGTTATCGGAGACGACGTAAATGTCATCTTTTTTTGCGAGATCAAGGGCAACTATTGAAGACATAATCTTTGTAAGGGATGCAATAGGTAGCTTCTTGTTGCCATTTTTTTCAAAAAGCACTTCTCCCGTGTCAAGGTCGGCTAAAAGATAAGAAGGCGCATCGATAGATAAATCTTGCGCTTCAACTCTTGGAATAAACGAAAAATTTTGCATAAGATGAAAGTTATTTTTGTAAACGGTAAGGCGGGGTAACACTTTTTTCTCAAATATTTCCTTAGAACTTCCTTTAATTGGTAGGGGTGAAATCATGGAAAATGTTGAGACAAGACTTTGCCGTAATTCAAAGACCGACAACAGAAGTATGGCCAAAATGGCAAAACGGACAAATAGTTCTTTTATGTGATGTTTCATATTTAAGGGACAATATTGCTGGCAACCAATTTCTTTCCGAATTTACTTTCGAGAAGTTGCCAAAGTTCAGTTTTTCCATCGTCAAATCCAAGAGCCCACATGCCGACGCCTCCAAGCCCTTTTTCCTTGGCAAAATCATATTTAACTGCAAGTGAACGTTCATCATCCAAAAAAATCATGCGCCACCCATCGTTACTCTTATATGCTTCCCATCCAACCTGTGCAACCTCATCCCAGCCTTGCATATCGGGCGTTACGCTTTTAGCCGATGCATATGTTGCAGCATATGCACCTTCTCGCCCGATGAAAGTGCGGTACCTTCTGCCTCGGTACCAATAATATGAGTAATACCCATAATCCTTCTGCGCCTTAACTGCTGGGGAAGCTACAGGGTAATCATATCCGTACCACGGGAGTCCCAAAATAAGCTTTTCCTTTGGCATCTTTGCCAAAAAATCCGATACAGCCGTTGATATGTCGTACCAATATTTCCCTTCTTTATATCCATATAATGGCGCCGTAGGCATCGCATTATCCGAGCCAGTGGTAGCAAAATCGTAGGCCATCATAAAAATACCGTCAGTTGAGCTTGAAAGAGACGGTAAATCGTAGAGTTTTTTGCCGCTTGCTGATGAAGCATACACACTAACTGTAATATATGAACCGGAAAGGGAAGAGTGGAGCTCTTTTGCGAGACTTGACACAAAGCCGGAAAAATTGTGCTTCATCTGCTCATCCGTGGTTCCAACGTATTCAAAATCTACATTTACCCCATCAATTCCACGCGACTTGACTGTTGAGACTATTGACTCGATGGCCCTTTTTTGAGCTTGACCGTCCTGAAGGAAAGTTGAAATAGTGTCATCATCCATCTGAGTTACGGTCAAAACCACGCGGGTACCATTCTGATGTGCTTTTTGAAAAAGCTGAGTTGCGAAGTCTGAATAGAATTTAGAATATCCCGGAGAATTTTCATCAAGTGTCCCGTCTGGATTTACGCCAACACCAAAATAGGCTAAAGTGGTCAGTACTCCAAAATCTACATTATCCATTTTTCCCAGTGTCCAATATGGAGCAAAACCGAAAACTTCATACGCGTTTTTCTGTGTTGCCTTCAATGAAGTGATTTTTTCAGAGTTTTCAAATATTGCACTTCCAAGCGCCCAGGAAGGGGCAAATTGATTGATTGCAAAAATAAGCGCAAATAGAAAACAGAGAGCCCCAGTTAGCATTTGGGTAACCAGCGTAGCTTTTTGCGCATGGTTGAGCTTATCGATGTATTTTCGTATTGAAACATTCATGAGTAGCGACCAATAAACGTTAACTATAAGTCTTTCCTCTGGCCGATGAAGATGTAATTAATTCGTAAGAAAGATGTTAAGTTCTTATGAGGAAACGCCAGGAGTTTAGCAAAATTGAATTGCTATGTCAACCTTTTGAATGTAAGAATTTGCAATTGATTGTTGAAATAAAAAAGTGATGAGATTTAAGGAGAGGAAAAAAGCACTAACTAATCAAATACTATATACGGCATTCTTGTAGAAAAGGATGGCTTAATAGCGGCGCCTGACAGGAACCGGAACGTAAGCCGGACGTTTTGGAATAAAAAGCTCGATTAACTTAGACAAAAATTTTTTCAAGTAAATACACCTCCTTTTATTAGGAAACTAGAAGATAAATTCGAAGAGTAGAATTTTTTTACTATAGCAGACTCTTTGTTTTATTACAAGTTTTATGTACTTTTCATACACAAGTAGTCAAAATATACCGAAGATTATCTTACTCGCGGGAATATAACCCTACCAATTCTGCTTCTTCTATAATATGCCGCTCCATTGCATGACGTATTTCTTCAAGTGTTACATCTTCCGTTAAATCAAGAACTGTATCAAGTGCGTATAATTTGAAGTGGTATCGGTGAACACCTTGGGGAGGGCAGGGGCCACCATACCCTACATTTCCGAAATCTGTCATCGCCTCGACCGCCCCTTGCGGGACACTATCTTCGTTGATATGGGTAGTGTCGGCAGATATATTAAAAACAACCCAGTGAACCCAGGTCTTGCCGGGTGCATCAGGGTCTTCGACAATAAGAGTAAGGCTTCGGGCATCATCAGGAACATTTTCAAATAGTAAAGGCGGATTAATATCTTCACCATCACAAGTATAGGTAGCAGGAATTCTTCCCTTGTCTACAAATGCACTACTTTTAATAATTAATTGTTTCATAGCTATTCCCTTTTGTGACTTGTTTTTAACTGACACTTCCTTGTGTGTAGTACCAGAATAGAAAAAAGCGGACGCAATTACAAGGGTAAATAAGATAATGAAAACAAATAAAATTCTTATGTTCATATTCAATGATTTGAGTGTATAGAGTTCGTGGACACTAATCAATAATTTTGATAAAATATTGAACTAGAATAATTTGGGCTTGTGGTGAAATTGGTATACACGCAGTCTTGAGGTGGCTGTGCCGTAAGGTGTGGAGGTTCGAGTCCTCTCAAGCCCACCAAGTGAGAAAGAACGAATTGAGGACGATTAGCTCAGTTGGTAGAGCACTTGTTTTACACACAAGGTGTCAGGGGTTCGAGTCCCTTATCGTCCACAAAGTGGATGACAAGCTTGCTCATCGTCCACAAGCTAGACCAATTTGGGTCGGTGGGTTGTCAGCCGCCGATTAAACAAGCCGAAAAGAAGTCGGACACCCAAAACAATCATGCCAAGATTGCCAAGTTGGTCAAGGCGCGTGTCTGAAGAACACGTTATCCGGGTTCGATTCCTGGTCTTGGCACAAAATTAAATTTTAAGTTCGCGGCGGTAGTTCAGTGTTAAGCCTAGCTTGCCACTTCCTAACGCCTTGAATATTTCTACCTGCGGCGGTAGTTCAGTGGTAGAACGCTTCCTTGCCAAGGAAGAGGTCGCCAGTTCAAGTCTGGTTCGCCGCTCATTTTTGCTACAATAGAACGCATGGGATTTCTTACTCCACTTCTGACAATAATAGGTCTTGCGGTTTTTGAGATAGTGACAAGCATTGACAACGCAATAATCAATGCAAATGTTCTCTCCACCATGAGCCAGAAAGCAAGAAAATGGTTCTTGTTTTGGGGAATTCTCTTCGCCGTTTTTGTTATTAGAGGTTTTTTGCCTTTTTTAATAATTTACCTGACAAATCCTACCCACTCTTTCTGGCAGGTTTTGGGCACAACATTTAGTGGATCAGAACAATCGGCTCACATCATAGAAGAGTCTTCAAAAGTGCTTCTTATAGGAGGAGGAGTTTTTTTAATCTTTCTTTTTTTAAATTGGGCATTTTTAGAAACAAAGGAATATGCATTCAGGTTTGAGCGGTTCCTTTTAAACCAGGGAGTGTGGTTTTACGCGGTTGTATCGATACTACTTACTATTATAGTTTGGTCAAGTGTAGGTATAAATCCGACTCTTGCGATAGGTGCAGTTGTCGGTTCAACGGGCTTTTTTATTATTCATGGAGTACGTGAACAAGCCGAAAAACAAGAGCGCAATTTGGTACGCTCGCAGGGGCAAATGTCTGATATCAGTAAAATTATTTACCTTGAAATCCTTGATGCAACATTCTCCATAGACGGGGTTGTAGGTGCTTTTGCATTTACGTTATCGGTACTTCTTATTCTTATCGGAAACGGTATAGGGGCATTTGTATTGAGGCAGTTAACAGTTGGCAATATCGAAAGAATAAAACAGTACCGCTATCTTAAAAATGGGGCGATGTACTCAATTGGGGTGCTTGGCACAATAATGCTTTTTGACGGTTTTGGCTACAAATTTCCCACGTGGATTTCTCCACTTTCAACGCTTGTCATAATAGGGTACTTCTTTAACCGCTCGAGGAACGTTAAGCCAGCACTCCGATAACGCCCCCGGCAATAAGCAAAAATACAAAATAGTATCCGCTTTCGATATAAAAAAGGGCCCATGCCTTTTTTTCAAAAAGCACTTCAGAAAGCTTGGCAGGAACGATAAAACCTAACCACATAAAGAAAGCAATAAGTACTCCTGTTGTTATGTCTTTCGTTGCTGCCATGCCAATTGTTATGGCTAAAACGTATGAGGTAACAAGAGAGCCCACAAACATCATGCCATAAGTCTTTGGCATGTCCTTTTTCCCTTTTTCCATTTCCTCTTTTGTCATGGAAATCAATTTCATCCATTTCTTCCCGAAAAGTGGACCGTACCACAAGGAGCCGACAACCATACTTAGAACCGCTGATAGAATAACCGCTAATACATTAACAGATGGCATTTCATTCACCTCCTCTCTCAACCCAAAAACCTAAATTGAACATATCATTTGCTGACTAATGGAGTCAATAGAGTTTGGTGCGTAAGAAGGTGAGTGGTTCGTTTTCTTGTCTTTTTAACTGTCTATTGCCTAAGAGCGAAGAGAGTACATGAACACATACTATGAAGAAAATCATGCCAGCAATAAAAGAGTAAACGAACCCCAAGCTCGTCAAATGCGGAAAAACATAATCCATCAAAGTTGCAAAAATAGCTCCCGGCACCAGTGACATAACTATAATTTTCATCCACACAGCATACGGGTCACACTTTAAGGGTAAAAAACAAACAGTTCAGAATCAAGTAAGAAACAGGAGCAAGAAGTGTGCCAGGGAGAGAACTTGAACCAGCTAGTCGGCTTTTCCTTCTAGAGGTTCGAGGTCTTCAGGCATAAAAAAAGAATTTTAAGCCAAAGCCTAAACTTCTTTTCTAGTGCCCGAGAGAGGACTCGAACCTCCACACCGTTACCGATACAGCGTTCTGAACACTGCGTGTATACCATTTCACCACTCGGGCGTTTAATTATTCCCGAGTGGCTATCCCACCCGGGTATTTTCTTATTTTACCAAAGAAAGTAACTTATACCAGTTTGTACTATTGAGTATATTATTTACATCATTGACACAAAAATTTTCACGTGATTAAGTAAGGACATGGAACAGGAGGAACTCGTAAAAGAAGACAATATTCTTCTAAATCAAGTTCAAAATGCCCCCAAAACACCGAGCACAAAGCGCCTTCTTTTTATTGCAACGTACCTCTCCGTTATTCCACTCTTCATTGTTTTTTTAGTCCTCTTCTCTTTGTATGTGAAGTATCAAGGAAACGGTTACTTTGCCCGTCAGGAGCATAAGCCTCAATTCCAAGCACTTCCAGATGCCAATACCCAAAGTAGCGTAGGTGTAGAAACAACTGATGCCAGAGTGAAGGCGCTGGATGATTTTTTTGCCAAATATGATTCACCTCTTCTCGGTCACGCACAAACTATAGTTTCTGAGGCTGACAAGCACGATATCGACTATAGACTCCTTCCTGCTATTGCCATGCAGGAGAGCACGTTATGTAGAAAAATAATCAAAAATTCGTACAATTGTTGGGGATTTGGGATTTATGGGGGTAAAATTACAAGGTTTTCCAGCTATGATGAAGCTATTTCGACCGTAACTTCAACATTAGCCAAAAAATACGTTCAAAAAGGTTTGGTGAACCCTCATGACATTGTGAAGCTATATACCCCTTCAGATACGGGAAAATGGCCACAAGTCGTGACACTCATCATGCAAAAACTCTCTGATTCTCTATAAATAGCCTCAAATTACCCACAGTAACTTATATATAATAAAATTACTGTATATTAGCATCAAATAATATTAGGTAACTTATATGAAATAAAGTTGCTGCACATTAGCCTCAAATAACGCGCAGCAACTTATAGTTATACACTTGACAAACCCATGAAAATTCTCCGAATTGTTCTGTGTTTGTCAATAAATGGTAGAATTTTGAAGCCAAATAACTCACAGCAACTTATAGTTATACACTTGACAAACCCATAGTTATTTGATAGAATACACATTAGATCCTAAGGTAGCCCAAAACTACTTTAGGATTTTTTTTTGGTAATCACCTCCTTTTAGGTTTGAATCTCCCTCAAACCTCATATTTAGGAAAGCTACAAAAGCTTTCCCAAATATGCAAAAAACAATCACTGTTCTGCTCACAATTCTACTACTAACCGCTTTTTCAGCGGTAAGGACAGATGCGGCCGAAAAGCAATCACAGTCCATAGTTATTGCTATGAATGCCTCAGATATGAGAGCGAAGGCTTTGAAAAAGGTATTTGAAAAGTACCATTCACCTCTTATCTCTTATGCTGACTCATATGTTTCTATTGCAGACAAGTATGATATTGACTGGAAGCTTTTACCTGCTATAGCTGGTCTTGAATCCTCTTTTGGTAAGGCTCAATTGGCCGGTTCGTACAACTCTTATGGGTGGGGCGGCGGAAGAATTTACTTTAACTCCGTTGAAGACGGAATAGATACGGTTCTGAATGGACTTAAAACTCGGTATATGAGTCGTGGGGCCACAACTGTTGAAACAATAGCTCCTATTTATTCAGAAAGTCCAACCTGGGCTCCAAGAGTGAGGAGATTCATGAACGAAATCGACGCAGAGTACCAGAAATTGGGCATGAATAAGCTTGCCCTCACTATCTAAACGAAACTTGATGTTTCACACTAAGCTTGCCCTCACTATCTAAACGAAGCTTGGTGTTTCACACTAAGCTTGCCTTAACAAATTAACCTTTTTAAACTGGCCTCAAACCATCTTTTGCGTTATAATTTAGCTACTTTCCTGCGGATGTGGTGAAATGGTATACACGCTGGTTTTAGGAACCAGTGCCTTAAAAAGCGTGAAGGTTCGAGTCCTTTCATCCGCACTGACACACGTTAGTTTTACGAATTGCGAAGCAATTTGAGAGCGGAACTAGTGTCGGTAACGACGTGAAGGTTCAACTCCTTTCTCGGGCACCAATAAATTCTGTCTGCACCAATGACATGGTGAATTGTGCTTCGCACATATGCCAACAGCATCTGAGCGAGTCCTTTTATCCGCACCAAAAGCACTTGGACCAAAAGCGTGAATTGTATTTCTTCGAAATACAACCGCTTAAAAACAGCTGATTAACTCCATTCTCAGCCACTTGACCCTAAATCTCTTGAAGCAACTACTTCAACTTGCCAATAAATACCTCAAATTGGCAATCATAATGCATTATTATACTTCAACGTGAATTAAGTTTGCTTTCACTCGACAAGATAACGGATCCAGCTTGAAATCAAATGATATAATGCAGCCATGTCGAAAAATCATGAAAATACAGCAAATGTACGTGAGATAGGCGAAATAGTAGGTCTTCAGTTCAGACAACCCACAAAGGAGGAGATAAGTGAGTTGACAGATACCCTATTTCTTGCCGCAGAAGAGCTAAAAGCAGATTTTGAATTCCCGCATTCACACAATGGAATACTTGTCGATGCTCCTACAGAATCCCAAAGAAAAATGCTTGGCGACATGTTGAACGTACCTTATGGCAATTATTTTATGAATCTGCAAGACGGACTGCGCCCTATTAATATTCAAGAAGCAGGAGACAGGATGGTAAATCTTCAAACCGTCCTTCCCGAAAATGGTGTGAAGACAAGTTTTAGCCAGGCACCTATTAATGAGTTTGGTGGTGAATGGGCAGGAAAACCCAAGGTTTTCTGGGTCCGCGAGAGAGTTGCTGAAAAGTTGATAAAAGCAGGAAGTGCGTATAACAAAATTGGACTGGTGCCACATTTTGAAGATGCCTTCCGTCCTTATGGGGTGCAGGAAGGCCTTTTTCAAACTGTTGTTAACAGGATTGTTTCTGAAAAAGGTAATATTTCAGACGGACAGCTGCTTGCCGAAGCACGTAGCATGGTAGCAATATCCCCGTGGATTTCAGGTCATAAGGCGGGTGCATCTGTGGATATGACATTGAAATCAATTGAAGGAAATTCTTTAGATTTGGGTCATCCATATCTTGCACTTGGAGCACAGGTTGCAATAGACTATCCGTTTGTCACATGGGAGCAATATAGAACAAGACAAATATTTGCCAAAGTGAGTGAAATGGCTGAACTTACCGTATATCCGGGGGAAGACTGGCATGTTTCATGGGGCGACAATTCAGCAGATATAATGCGACCAATAGAAGAAAAAAATAACTTGGTCACCCAATATGGCCCGATAAAAAGTTTTGACTCAAAAAGTGGTGAAATTGAGCCGTATGCTCCTGCAGAATATTATCAACCATATAGTTATACCAGAAGCTTGCATTAAAATTATTCGCTTCAACCAGCCTTTACATCATAAGGTATTCAAGTTATAATTACTTCTTATGGCTGAAGAAGTAAAAAAGACACAAAAAACGGCTCCAAAAGAAGGTTTGGTGCGAAAAAACGACGGAACTATTGAAATAACGGTTATAATCCCATGGTCTGAGGCAAAAAAGGCACAAGAAGAAATTGAAAATGAACTTCTAAAACACGTAAAAATAGCAGGATTCCGGCCCGGACAAGCTCCTAAAAACATTGCAAAAGCACGGCTGAATGCCGAGACAGTACGTGAGGAAATGCTCAAAAAGGTTGTAGGAGCAGCTTACAATGACGCAATTAAAAAGCACAACCTGAACCCGCTTATTACCCCGCACATTCATATAGAAGTTTTCAATGAAGGTACTGACATAGTTTTTACTGCTGAAACATGTGAAGAGCCTAAAATTGAGCTAGGAAATTATAAAGAGGCAATCCAAAAGATAACCGCAAAAAGCAAAATAGTAATTCCAGGCAAAAATGAAGAAAAAGCCTCTCTTGATGACATACTAGATGCTGCGATGAAAGAAGTAAATATTAATGTACCTAATGTTTTGATAGAGAATGAGGTATCAAGACTTTTGTCGCAAATGCTTGATGAGCTCAAAAAGCTAGGACTCACATTGGACCAATATCTTACTTCGCGACAAATGGATCCTGAAAAGCTGAGGGAGGAATACAAAAAGAAGGCCGAACAAGACTTAAAACTCGAGTTTTTCTTAAGAAAAGTGGCAGATGAAGAAAAAATAACGGTTGAGAAAGATGATATTGAAAAAGCGCTTGCAAGCATTGAAAATCCTACAGAACGGGAAGAAATTATGAAAAACCCATATCTTGTTGCATCAATTATCCGTCAGCAGAAAACCATAAGTTTCCTCTCAGCGCTTTAGAGAAACTCTTACAAATTTCATTCGCAACACCTCTTTTAATTTTCTCTCTACGTGTTACAATTTCATTATAGGATTGATAAATTTGAGCCTAAGTAGTATAATGCGGCTATGAAAGGGCAGGTAAAACCTACAAAATATACAGGAGAGGAAAGAGTTCACTCGGATGGGGGAAATCTGTTCAAAAAGTTCTTCGAGAGCGCAAAAAAACCTCAACTATTCAATACAGAAACAATAAAATCTGCAAATAAAGCGGTCGCAAGTGAGGCAAAAACGGAATTCAATGTCGTTCTTAATCAAATATTCGGGGTTGAACTTAAGGCAGGAAAATCGGTTTCCTTGGCTGCCAGAGAAAAAGAGAAAGTTTCATCTGAGGCAACGCATGAAAAAGCAGTTGCAACGGTTGAACATCAACAATATTTTGCTGAGTTTAAGAGAAATTCCGAAAATAAAAGGACCAATGAAGATTCAGTTGCTATAAGACAGCAGCTCGAGATGATTCTTGCAGAACTGAGAAAATTAAAAGACTCGTCCGATGAACTTGAAACGGTTTTCAAAGACGTCGTAATTGATGAGGTTCCAGAAAAACCAGGTATTTATCACCTTACATTTTACGAGGGATTTTTGAAGCTTGTTATAAAAATGCGTGACAAAGTTCAAGATGGGGTAATTTATGCCCAGCTATTTAGGAGCCGCAAACAGGAGAGGAGCTATCACGCAATGGCCAAAAAGGGCGGGACAAGCTACACAATGCATCACGATAGGGCAGTTGCAACACAGACTGGCTAGAATTATAATTTAAATATGAATAGAAACTTTTCTTACATACATCTTTTTAACCTTATTAAGGGTTAGAGGGTGTGTGGGAGAAAAGTTTTTAGTGCCTCCCACAAAACGGGAGGTTTTTTTGTGATTATGAATCGTTTTGAAGCAAATATATTACGAGAGGAAATTGTAAACGACGTAACGAGAATTATCGATAATAGGTTACGTGGTCTAAGTTTTGCCACGGCAAGAAATGAGAGGCATGAACGTATTGAGCCGTTAAATGTTACTCCTGACGGAGCACCACTTTTGAGTGGAGCAATGTTTTTAGGAGAAGCAGTGCGGCTTAACAATGAAGCCGTTAACCTAACTAGCCCTACAATATCATCTGAAGACGCTCAACTCGAGGAGGTTCGGGGAGAATTGGCATCAATTATGGACTCTGAGCAAACAAGCAGCACTGATGTAAGTTGGGAAGCTGCTCCTGAAGCAACAGCTGAAGCAACCACAGATAATTCTGGCTTTGATGGAGTAGTCGGAAGCTCGGACAGTGATTCCAGCGCAAGCGAAGGTTCTGACGGAGAATAAATGTTTATTTCCTCGTTGACAAAATAGTAGTATGCTCATTAAAATAAACAAAATGAAAAGAAATTCTCTTCACATTACTTGCATGCTCCTTCTAGGAGTGTAGTAGTGTGGAGGAATAGTAGATAATTTTTACAAACCTCCCACAAGACGGGAGGTTTTTTTGTGGTTAATTTATGGAAAAACAAGAAAATAGAGGAATACTTACATCATTTGCCGAACCATGCTTGAGGCAAGATTTTCTGACTCCTTCTGATATTTCAAAAACCGGTGTGTTTCTTGTGCCCAAAATTCATTTATATGGTGTGCAGCCGAAAGAAGCGTACTCAATTAAAAGCAGAAGGGGAACAGAAAAACTGCTGCAACAAGAAGAAGGACAAGGGTATTTGACTCTTCTTAAAAATCCGACATTGGCAGTGCCACTTTTTTGTAGGGATGCTGCCTATTTGGCAATAACTGACGGACATCACAGGGCACGGTATACAGATAGAGTAAAAGTTCCGGTACGAATTATTCCCCTGTCTCATGCAACAGATATCTTTAACCGGAATTCAACAGCTCCAATTACTGAGGTGCAATTTGCTGAGGATTTGGTGAGGTCAATGGGCTTAGCCCAGAAATCGTTTGATACTATGCCAACCCAAAAAAGACCGCTACCTATTCCAGATGTAGGTTCTCTTGAGGAATTGCATGCAAAGTTGGAGTCACTACCCAACTTCTTACCCTCATTTTTAGAGAATGATCCCATTAGACTTACGGCGAATATACCTTACAATGTTATCGATGAGGCGTCATTGGTTCTCGATGATTTACAACGCCGGCGCAACTTTTTTGACAATATGAATGCGTAAAAAAGTAATTTACCCTTGACGAGGAAACAATTACTTATTACAATAATTAATAATGAAAACATTAGCACATAAGTGGTTTAGATACTTTACCTTCGCGTAAGCGAGGGTTGTATCCCACTGGGCTAATGCTTATACAACCTTCGCAGGAACGAAAGTTCCAAAAACGCGAAGGTTTTTTGTTGGAAAAATGGACACAGATTGGAAGACAAAATACTTAACACTCGAAGGGAGGATTTCCTCCTGACGCATTAAGGAGGTGATTTTTATGGAAACGGAATTAATTTTACAAAAAAATGAAGAAAGTCTTATTGCCGGCGGTAGCGTTCAAATGCAACCAATTGGTAAAGGAATTGATTTTATTGATAATTTTGCACAACTTGCACAAGAATACGCAGATGAAATCCGGCTTATGCAAGTGCGGCTTGAATTGGCAGATTTAAGTCAAAATGGTGGAGAACTTTTCGTATAAATATGGAAAGGAGGTGTATTGTAATATGGAAAATGAGAAGAAGGGTAAACCGCAACGCAAATTATTAACTGTAGGAGGGCAGGAAATTTCTGTTATGGTCAACCCTCGAGATATTATGTTAGGAGACAAAACAACCGAAATTCACCAGCCAAGAATAACCACAGTTGAACCGATTTCTGTTGTTGAAAATCTACTCGGTGCGGAAAACATGCGGCATCGAAATGTAGCCGCTTACTCAAGAAGAGACACAGAAGACGAAGCAGTTCAGGCAGTAATTGAAGGAAAAGGAGATCTTGCGCTCGTAAGCGAACTTCACGAAGAACACCTAAGCGAAGAATCGAGCATTATGGTTCTTGCAACCATTGATGATACCGGTTTGCTACCGAATAGCGCGCTGCATTTGATAGGGCGTAAAGAAGCATTGCCTACTTCGGCAAATCCAACGAATGTCGCTTAAGTTTGTTCACGCACGGACAATTTGATAAAATAGCGGAAAGCCCGTGGACGAATAGCTCAGCTGGTTGCAATGAAGCATGTTCCATTGAGGGTTGTTTTCTTTGTGGACCCATAGCTCAGTTTGGTTAGAGCGTTGCATTGACATTGCAAAGGTCAGAGATTCGAGTTCTCTTGGGTCCACAAAGAAAATACGGTGGGTGAGGACGACTAGTTTAGTGGTAGAACGCTTCGTTCACATCGAAGAGGTCGCTGGTTCGATCCCAACGTCGTCCACATACATCTGGTTGGGCAATTACATGTAGAAAAACTTGTTTTAGAAGTGATGAGTCTTGCCTCTAAATTATTACCGGAGACGATTAGTTCAGCTAGATAAGCGCAGCTTGCCTTTATTAAAAAAGTAGAGCGTTGCACCCCAGGGCATTAACCATTTCATTACGGCACATTCACATTGCAAAGGTCACAAGTTCGAATCCTATATTATCCACAAAAAAAGCTTTTACTACAAATTTTGCCTAAACCCTAAACCCTAAAAGTAGTATACTTTTTTAATGACAAGACAAGAAGCAATACAAACACTGCAGGTATATACGAAAGCACCCAACCTTATACGCCATCATTTGGCAGTTGAGGCTGCGATGCGGGCCATTTGCCGGGTATATGCAGCAAAAACGAGAAAGGCTGAAAATGAAGAGAGTTGGGCTATTGCCGGATTGCTACACGATGCGGATTACGAATTGACCAGGAGTCATCCAGAAAAACACACTCTGTATTTGGAAGAGAAAATTGGCAACGTCCTTTCGAAGGATGTACTGAGTGCTATTAAGGCGCATAATTACCGTTTTACAGGTATTCCACCGCAAACCTCGATGGACTGGGCACTTTATACGTGCGATGAGCTAACAGGGTTTGTAATTTCATGTGCGCTCTCCCAAAGGGAAAAGAAATTAAATACTGTAACAGTAGATATGGTTATTCAAAAAATGCAGGACTCAAATTTCGCAAAAAATGTTGACAGGGCGCAAATCGTTATTTGCGAAGAAAAATTGGGTTTTCCCATTAGGGAATACACTGCCATTGTACTTTCTGCAATGCAACAAATTACGCAATCCTTAGGATTTGAATCGTGATACTATTACACTATGGAAAAAAATGAAAATGTCTACCGAAGTAGGAAGAAAATGATACTTGATAATTTTATTGGAGGAATTTCTTGGTCTTTAGGAGTTTGGATAGGCACAACCTTCATTATTGCACTTGTGGTGTTTCTCCTTTCTAAGGTTGATTTTGTTCCGATAATAGGAGATTTCGTTGCAAAAGTGATGAGCCATGCTGCAAAAGTAAATTCCCCTTTTCATTTCTAATGATGGTTGACACTTCAAATTCACGCTCATTTGAACTATAATGAGTAACATGGAACAAAATATCGTAAAATTGCGACATTCAGCTGCGCACTTGCTGGCAGCAGCCGTTCTGAGAATCTATCCCGATGCTATGCCAACTATTGGCCCTGCTATAGAAAACGGATTTTACTACGACTTTGATTTTGGGAAGCCCATAACAGAATCTGAATTACCAAAGATAGAGAAAATGATGGCAAAAACCCTTCCGGCTTGGGATAAATTTGAGGCACGTGAAGTAACCGAAGACGAAGCAAAAAAAATTTTCAATAACAATCCTTACAAACTTGAGCTCATTGATGAAATTGTTCAAAAGGGTGAGAAAATAACGCTTTATAAAGCGGGATACTTTGAAGACTTATGCCGAGGGGGACACGCTGAAAATCCAGCAAAGGAAATAGGTGCTTTCAAGCTTTTATCCTTAGCAGGAGCTTATTGGAGAGGCAACGAGAAAAACAAAATGTTGACACGAATCTATGGCACTGCTTTCCCCACAAAAGAGGAGCTTGATGAACATTTAAAAATGCTTGAAGAGGCAGAAAAGCGGGACCACAAAAAACTAGGACGTGAATTAGGACTGTTTGTTTTCTCAGAAACCGTTGGAAAAGGCCTTCCACTATTTACCCCAAAGGGTTCGACAATAAGGCGTGAGCTTGAAAGATTTATCGTTGATGAGGAACTCAAACGCGGATATTTGCATGTTTATACACCTGACATTGCAAAAATTGATTTATATAAAAAATCTGGACATTATCCGTTTTACAAAGATTCAATGTATGCCCCTATTAAAATTGAAGGAGAGGAATTCATGCTACGGCCCATGACCTGTCCTCATCACTTCGAATTGTATCTTTCCCGAATGCATAGCTATAAAGAGCTTCCGATGAGAATTGCAGAGCTGGCAAAATTGTACCGGTTTGAAAAATCGGGAGAACTAATGGGACTTCAACGCGTTAGAACGTTTTGTCTTGCAGATGCCCACATTGTAACCCCAAAGGCTAAAGCAGAGCAGGAGATACAAGGAGTTTTAAACCTTATTGAGCATTTAGCCTCTGTTTTTGGACTTGAGCAAGGAAAAGATTACCATTACCGTTTGTCTCTAGGGGATAGGGCGGATGACAAGAAATATTTTAAAGATGATGCTTCCTGGGATTTTGCTGAAGAAATACTCAGAAAAGTGCTCAAAGAACGGAATGCACATTTTGTTGAAGCTAGTGGCGAAGCAGCGTTTTACGGTCCCAAAATTGACGTCCAGATGAAAAACGTCAATGGCAAAGAGGATACGGCTTTTACAGTGCAATACGATTTTGTTATGCCGCAGCGCTTCAACCTCTCCTTTATTAATGAAGAAGGAGTAGAGGAACAACCCGTTGTGATACACCGTTCCTCAATAGGTGCAATTGAGCGCGTTATGGCATTTCTTATAGAGCATTATGCAGGTGCTTTTCCCACCTGGCTTGCACCCACACAAGTCGCCTTACTGCCGGTATCTGATAAATTTGTTGCATTTGCTTCAAAGGTAGAAAATCAGCTGAAAAACTGCGGAGTCCGTGTAGAAAATGATAGCTCTAACAATACGCTCGGGAACAAAATCCGTGAGGCTACTTTACAAAAAGTACCCTACATGTGTATAATAGGCGGTCAGGAAGAAGAAAAGTCCAAAAACGGAGAGTTAATTGTAACTGTAAGAACAAGGGACGGGAAAGACCTTGGGCAACTGAGGCTAGACGAATTTATTACAAAAATTCAAAAAGAAATTGAGACAAAACACTAAAAAATTTACACAAAACGTTTTTTACAGGAAAAATTACCAAATCCGGGCTTCCGAGGTAAGGGTATTGAACGATAAGGGAGAGCAGATAGGAATAATGAGCCTTAAAGAAGCACTCCTAAAATCAGAAGAAGAGGGAGTAGATTTGGTAGAGGTAGCGCCCCAAGCAAAGCCTCCGGTAGTAAAAATTATCGATTTTTCGAAGTTTTTATACCAACTGAAAAAAAAGAAACAGGACGAGAAAAAGGGAGCAAAAGGGTCTGAGACAAAGCAAATACGCTTTGGGCCTTTCATAGGGGAACACGATTTAGATATAAAGTTAAAAAAGGCAAAAGAGTTTTTGGAAGAGGGAAATAAGGTAAAGTTTGCGGTACGGTTTACCGGAAGACAAATGGGACACCAGGACATTGGAAGGCAGAAATTGGATATGGTGCTTGAGAAGCTGGGAGAACTAGCAAAAGTTGAAAGAGAAGCACGCATGGAAGGAAGACAAATGACCATGATGATAGCCAGGAATAAGTAAAACAAACTCGAAGCACTAAATTCGAAGCACGAAACAAAAGCAAAAAATTAAAAGTTTCGAATTTCGAAATTAGAATTTCGGATTTCTTTTTTTGAAGAAAAAGCAGTATGCCAAAACTAAAAACAAAAAGGAGCATTAAAAGGCGTTTTAAGGTTACAAAGACCGGAAAGGTGCTTCGTGGCTCACAAATGAGGAGTCACTTGCGCTCCCACAAATCAAAAGGAACGTTAAGAGCTCAAAAAGAAGTGAAGCAGGTACAGGCAGGGTTCGCAAAAAAAATAAAGCAATTATTGGGAGAGGCTTAAACATATGAGTAGAGTAAAAAGAGGGATAGTATCCCACAAAAAACATAAAAAGATATTTGACCTGGCAAAGGGATATCGGGGTACCCGAAACCGTCTCATCCGCACCGCTACAGCTGCGGTTCTTCATTCCGATGCATATGCATACCATGGAAGAAAAAGAAAGAAGAGAGACTTCAGAAGGTTGTGGGTTGTCCGAATCGGTGAAGCGGTAAAAGAAGAGGGATACTCATATAGCAGATTCGTGAACGCGTTGAAGAGCAAAAACATAGAACTTGATAGAAAAATATTAGCTTCACTTATTGTTGAAAATAGAGACGCTTTTACCAATATTGTGAAGAGGGCATTTGAAACCAAATAAACCTTTCTGCATCTTCACTTCAAGCCTCTTAAAGAGGCTTTTTTTGTATTTATGGGAAATATTCATGTTGCAAATGCAGTAATAATAAATCCACAAGGAAAAATATTACTTACTCAACGCTATGATCCTAAGAACAAAAATATACATTTATGCTGGCAGGTGCCGGG
The DNA here is from genome assembly GCA_964409875.1 of uncultured Gammaproteobacteria bacterium. Taxonomy (GTDB): domain Bacteria; phylum Patescibacteriota; class Microgenomatia; order Levybacterales; family GWA1-39-11; genus JAUSNA01. The sequence goes on along the minus strand of CAYPEN010000001.1, from coordinate 399,899 downwards.
TGGTGGAATTGAAAACGATGAAACACCTGCAGCCGCCTGTTTAAGAGAGGCAAAAGAGGAAACAGGACTCGACGTTGAAATTCTTTCGGATTCACCATTTATTATAGAGCAGTCGTACCCGGAAGTTAGCTTTCACCTGAATGTATTTTTGACTCGACCTATTTCTGATACAATTGACACAACACTCGATGAGGAAACAAATGATGCGAGGTGGTTTGAATTGAAAGAAATAAAAAAGCTCAAAACACTTGATGACACATACGAAATGGTACGGAAGTGCATTCAAATATGGAAGAAACACTCATTCAAATAAAAAACGACGCAATGTCGCGTCTGCTAGAGGAAGACCCTGATGTAGAGCGGATATTCCTGGAATTTTTGGGAAAAAAAGGAAGACTCACAAAGGCTATGAAGGAGCTTCCTTCACTTCCTTCTGAAAAACGCTCTGAAATAGGGCGTCTTGCTAATGAAATAAAAGATATTTTGGAGGAGCAAATTGAGGATAAAAGACGGGAACTAAAAGGCACCAGACAAAAGTCAAAAGACAAAAGAGTTGAACATAAAAGAAATAATTATGTTCCTGAAAATATAGATGTTACTATACCCGGGATTAAGCCACCTATGGGATCACTTCACCTCGTAACACAGGCTATCGAAGAGATTACCTCAATTTTTGAAAAAATTGGATTTACAAAGGTAAGATACCCAGAGGTCGAATACGACTGGTATGCCTTTGGGGCACTGAATTTCCCCGAAAATCACCCAGCAAGAGACGATTGGGAAACCTTTTTTGTTGAGCTCCAAAATGACCCAAAAAAAGGACCCATTGTTCTTACACCCCACACCTCATCAGGTCAGGTGCGGGAAATGGAGAAAGGCAAATTGCCAATAAAAATGCTCAATATTGCAAAATGCTACAGAAGACAATCCGACGTGTCACACACCCAAATGTTTCATCAATTTGAAGGATTGGTGGTAGCAAAAGGCATAAATATATCTCACTTGAAAGGCGTTCTTGAGTATTTTGTGAAGTCTTACTTCGGAGAAGACAGGGAATTTAGGATTCGTCCTTACCACTTTCAATTTACCGAGCCTTCTTTTGAAATAGATATTACCTGCGGAATATGCAACGGAAAAGGGTGCAGACTCTGCAAAGAAGGGTGGTTGGAAATGGGAGGGAGCGGCATGGTGCACCCAAATGTATTGAAAGCAGGAAACATTGACACCTCAAAATACACGGGTTTTGCGTTCGGTTGGGGAGTAGAGCGGGTTCTTCTGATGAAAGCGGGCCTGAAGATAGACGATTTGCGGACGTTGTACACAAATGATTTAGACTTTTTAACTCAATTTTAAATTACAATGAATATTTTAATACCCGACAGCTGGCTAAGGGAATTTTTAAAAACCAACGCAACGCCAAGGCAATTTGCAAAAGCCATGAGTCTTGCATCAGTTTCAATTGAGCGGATGAGTGAAGTTAATGGTGATATCGTGTATGACATTGAGGTAACGACCAATAGACCGGAGCTTATGAGTGTTGAGGGAATAGCGCGTGAAGCAACAGCAGTGCTTCCACAGCAGGGATATGAAGCTACTTTTTTGCCCCATACAACCAATATTTCAATAAAAACCGTCAAAGAAGACCCAATTCTCCGCATTGAAAACGATAACTCTCTGGTAAACAGAATTTTGGCTGTTGTTCTTGAAGTAAATCTTGGACCGTCTCCCAAAATAATAACTGAAAGACTGGAAAAAACAGGAATTAGAAGCCTGAACAATGTAATTGACGTCACCAACTACATAATGCGTGAAGTCGGACATCCGTCTCATGTGTTTGATTACGATAGGCTGCAGGACCACTCACTTATCATACGCAAGTCCAAAAAAGGTGAAATGCTTAAGACTCTTGATGGTAAAGTGCATGTTCTTCCGGGGGAAGATATTGTAGCCGACAACGGAAAAGGGGAGATTGTTGACCTGCTAGGAATAATGGGGGCTTCTAATAGTGTGGTAACGGATGACACAAAAAGAATTGTATTGTTCCTTGACAACAACAATCCACAACTTTTACGGAAAACTTCAATGAATTTAGGTATCAGAAGTGAGGCGGCAATAATTAACGAAAAAGGGATAGACCCGGAACTTATGCTTCCAACCCTCTTGCGAGGGATTGACCTTCTGAAAAAGAATGCAAGTGGCAAGGTCATTTCCCCGATAATTGACATCTATCCCAACAAGCCAAAAGTAAAGCAGATAGTTGTACCGAAAGAGAAAATATCAGCGCTTATCGGTGTATTGCTGCCCGATACTACGATTATCCAGATTCTTGAAAATCTCGGCTTTAGCGTACAACAAAAGGAGAATATGTTTAACGTTACTGTACCAACTGTACGCTCTAACGACATAGCAATTCAAGAAGATATTATTGAAGAAATCGCTCGCACATATGGGTACCACAAAATTCCGAACATTCTTCCTCCGTTAACCGAGCAGAATTACTACCATCAGGATACAAGCGAGTACAATTGGATAAAGCGCTTGAAGGATGCTTTTTGTTTTTGGGGGTTCAATGAAGTTTACACTTATTCTATGGTTTCGGAAGAACAATTCGACGGGCCAATTGAAGACGCTATAAAACTGAGAAATCCTCTGACTGAAGATAGGGTGTATTTAAGAAAAACACTTACACCTAGTATAATAGAGGTCGCGCTAAATAACAAAAACAGGGCTGACTTACTGCTTTTCGAAATTTCAAACGTTTATAGGAAAACGCAGTCACTTCCTGATGAAGTATTAACACTTGCAGCACTTATAAAAGGGGAGCGCGCAACGTTTGAGCATGCGAAGGGGATTGTAGAGAGGGTGTTCCAAATTCTGGGAATAAGAAATTATACTTTCGAAAAGAGTGATGATGCTCTGTGTGGGGCAACCATACAGCTCGGGAAGAAAACCATCGGACACATCGAAGTGTTGGATATGGTTACTTTTGAAATAGACCTTTCAGCAATACTCTCCCATGCCTCATCTCAAAAAACCTACAAGCAACCTCCAAAGTTTCCTCCCGTTATCGAAGATATTCGTGCTGAGATTTCACCCCAATATACATACTTTGACGTACAGAAAGCCTTGCTTGAGGTTGATGTTCTCATCTCCTCAGTTGACCTTTTAGATGTGTATCACAACAAAAAGACTTTCCGAATAACCTATCTTGACCCGAAAGGAAATCTTACAAATGAGGCCGTTACCCCCATAAGGGAAAAGTTACTCAAAGTATTGACAAAGAAATTTGGCGCCACGCTTTCATAAAAAAAGAGTAAAACTCCGTAAAAAAACAGTACTATCCGAAAAGTAACTAACACTCGAATAGATTGTATTTGCAATCCAAAATTGCCACTTGACGCGAAAAATCTTTTATGATTATATAGTTAGTAACCCGATTTTAATCCTTAACTTTAGGAACGAATTATTTAATTTAGTATGAAAGGTCAATTAGGAGTTATTGTTGATAATGCCATCTCATTTTTACTACTTGCCGTAGTAGGTGTAACACCTCTTCTTTTTCTCAATCAAACCACCGAGTTTTTCGAAATGCCTAAGCTCATTTTTCTTGTTGTGGCAACTGTTCTTCTCGTCGGACTTTGGATTTTTTCATGGATTGTGAAAGGGAAAGTCCAGATAACTAGAACTCCCCTAGATATTCCTTTATTAATATTGCTAGGTATTGTTATTGCATCTACCTACTTCAGTCAATCGAGGTTCCAATCAATATATGGCAATTTCCCACGGGTTCACGGTTCGGCCGTGGCATGGGTGACATATATTTTGTTGTATTTTGTTGCCGTATCCAACCTCAAAAACTTTACCAAATTAAAGACTTTGCTGTATGTATTATATGGAAGCGCAGCTGTTGTTGCTCTTATTTCAATACTTTCGTTCTTTAATATTTATCTTCCATTTTCTTTTGCAAAAGCGGTTAACTTCACTCCAACAGGTTCATCTTTCTCAACTGTAGCACTTCTCACATTGCTGCTTCCTCTTCCCTTGCTTTCTATTGTTAGTGTGAATAAATACATGCCGGCTCCTGTTGCGTTAGCACTTTCGATTCTTTTCGGTGTAACGGTTGCGCTTATTGGGTCTGTACCAGCCTACATTGCGCTTGCCATTGTATTTGCTTTATGTTTCTTTGTGACAAAACCTCATAAAGTAGCGAAATTCAAAAAGGGTTTGCCTATGTTTCTAACTCCAGTTGCGGTAGTAGCTCTTGCATTAGTTCTTGTGTATCTTCCATTTCCCGGCAATAAAGTACAGGAATTGGCTTCTAAATTCCCTCATGAAATACAGCTTCCCTTCTCAGTTTCATGGAAGATTTCTGCATCAACTTTCAGAGATGCTCCTTTCATCGGCACAGGACCGTCAACCTATTTATTCAACTTCACAAATTATAAGCCGCTTGAATTCAATCTTCTCGATTATTGGAACTTCACTTTCGATACGGCGTACAACGAATATCTTCAGACACTTGGAACTATCGGAATACTCGGACTTCTTTCACTCGCGCTTGTCTGCCTTATTGTGTTCATAAATTCATGGAGAAATCTCTCCATGAGAGCGGCGGAAGTACAGCATGATAATACGACAGTAATTGTTCCCGCACTTGCTGTTAGCGGAATCACAACCATTGTTCTTCTTGCAATTCATGCATCGACACTTGTATCTTTCGTTGCGACAATAATAGTATTTGCCGCGCTAATGGTTGCTCAGAAGTCAATCAGGGAAAAAGTCATGCACTTCTCAATGGGACTGAAAGCATCAACAGTTGATGACAGGCAATTTGACCTTCTTCCCATCATATTCTTCGTAGTATTTCTTATTGTAGCTGTTCCTGTCCTTTACACTACGTACAATGCTGTCCTTGCTGATTATTATCACAGACAGGCTTTGACTGTTGCCGCAAAGAGTGGAACTCAAACTTATACCAACCTGCAAAAAGCTGAATCACTCAATCCTGTAATCGACTTGTATAGGGTAGATATTGCACAAACTAATTTCGCACTCGCAAATGCGCTTGCTATCCAGAAAGGTCCTACAAAAGATAACCCTAAAGGTACTCTTACTGATCAGGACAGAAGAACAATCCAGACACTCCTTTCACAGGCAATCAACGAAGGAAGAATCGCTGTAGCGCTTAGCCCTCTCTCGTCACGAAATTGGGTAGTTCTCGCATCAATCTACAGAAATATCTCGGGGGTTGCACAAAACGCACTTGCATTCTCACTCGACGCTTACGGCCGAGCAATCCAGAGGGATCCATTAAATCCTGAGCTTAGACTTAATGTTGGAGGAGTGTATTATGCAGCAAAGAATTATGACTTGGCAATCCGCTTCTTTACAGATGCGGCGAACCTGAAACCAAACCATGCGAATGCTTACTTTAACCTGGCAATTGCACTCCGCGACAAGGGAGATGTCCAAAACGCCAAGACTGTAGCTGAGCAGGTTGTAAATATCCTTGCAAAGAACAATCCTAACAGCAATGATTACAAAGTTGCTCAAACTCTTTTGAAAGAATTGACAGACAAAGCAGCAGAGGCTTCAAAGAACACCCAAACCGCACCAGCCGGACAAAATAATACTGGCCTGCAAGGCGAAAATCTTCAGAACGTAGGAGTCAATGGACTCAATAATCCTCCAACCCCTGCAACTCCCGCTGCAGTAAAGAAGAATCCAAATGCTAATTTGCCAGCTCTCAATACGACTCCTACAGCCGCTCCCAAGCAATAGCTTAGGTTAATTGTGCTATACTTTTAGAGAGATGCTCCGAAGTTTTGTAATTTCTTTCCTAGTTTTAGCTCTCTGCTTTTCAATATTGATTGTACTTTCTCAGTCCAAAAGTAAACCGTCTAAAACAACAAAGAATACCCATAATTATGCTTCTCTGAAACCTCTAAGAGAACGAGTAATCCCAATATCTAAAAGAACTTCAGAAACTCCCATCACAGTAAGAGCATCAACTCTTCCGAAGTTTGCTGTATCTCTGTCAAACAATAAATTCGATAATGTTTGGCGGGCGAGTGGTATAGAGCGAACAAAACTTGTAGAGGCCAGCTTTGCTCATGCGACCGGGAACTCAGAACTTGATGTAAATATAAGTTTTTCAGACACAAAAAAAGAGGTACTCGTAGCTCCCGAATACGATAACAAGGTTAAACCAGGGCTCTATACATTGAGTGTTAAAGTAAAAACTGCAACAGGGGTAGCTGAAGAGATAACGCAAGACTTCACATGGGGTGTTTTGGCAATAAATACTAATAAGGCACTATATAGAGTAGGCGAGGATGTAAATATTGGCATGGCTGTTTTGGGCGATTATGGAAGGACAAAATGCATTGCAACAGGTGACATTCAATTAAATACCGCCAAAGTGTGGCTGACAATAACAAGTCCTACAGGTAAAGTTACAAAACTGTCTACTGAGGATGGGTCTATATGGGGAAGCGGAGACTGTAAAGACAGAAGTGTTACTAATAAAGCTGATTTTTTGAGTAGAATTACTGCAAATGAGGTCGGAACATACCAAATTCAAATGGACGCAGAACATTATCTGGGCAAGAGAAGCATACAAACATCATTTGTTGTAGAACAAAATGAACCAAAATTTGAGATAGAGCGGACAAAATTTCCTACAAGAATTTATCCAAAAGTAGATTACCCGGTTACTGTTACTATTAAATCAAATGAGGACTTTTCAGGCTATATTCATGATATTGTACCTAAAAATTTCAAAATTACTCACATTTCAAACGGTGGCGTGACAGAAAACACAACTGATTATCAAGCAGTCGGGTGGGAAACAACGCTTAAAAAGGGTAAGACTTATCACTTCTCATACACTATACATTTTCCCCAAGTCGCTCCCGAATTTTATCTAGTTGGACCTTTTACAATTGGTACATTCACAGAAAAAAGAGAGTGGAAAATTGCATCTGACTCCATATTTCAGCTTGTCCAGGAAACCCACAATAATGGAAGCGGTACTTCTGTAAGTGCAACGCTGCCTTCAGCTCCTACACAAAGAAATCTTGTTCTTGTTATGTGTTATAGAACCAACAGTGCAACATTTAACACCCCGTCAGGATTTACCCTCGCATACAATAACTCAACGAGCAACCCGAGAGCCTATATGTTTTACCGTGTGGTTCCGACAGGAATGTCAGCTACGGTCACCTGCTCGGGAAGCTCAGGCACATTGGGAATTCAAATACTCGAGTTTTCAGGCAACTCGACCAGTAGCGTGAGAGATAGGCGTGCCAGACGAAATGCTTTTTCTTGCAGTACTGGCGCCCATCAGAGTGCAACATCCAATATAACACCAGCTAATCCTGACGAACTGGTTGTTGCGGCCTTTGCGGCAACAGGTACAACGAGTGTCGGAAGCCATCTGAGTGATTACGCTGATACCGCAGCCAGCTTTAACGGCTCAACAGGAACTTTTGACAGTTCATGGTCAGAACAGGTTAATAATCCACCAGTATCAACCCATGATACCGCAACCTACAACGCGTCGGGCGGAACGTGTGCAAATATCATTGTTTCTTTCAACCCAACGGTCACGGTCTCACAAGGGAGCTATCAGTTTTTCGAAAACACCGATGCGGTAGACCCCATTACCGTTTTTGGAGGAACCGCAACAGAAAATAGTCCAATTACTCTTAGCCAACCCGGGTATGCTTTCAGGCTCAGGATACTGCTTGATGTTGACAGTCCCTCAGGCACAATAGTGGATGTAGATAGCGGTGACTGGATATTGATGTATGCACCACTTCCATCTTCCGGGGACTGTGCGGACGGAACCTATAACCCTGTTGGAACCCAAGCTGATGGAACCCCGATTGCATACAACCCCAATCCAAATTCCGGTGGGAATAATGCTATTATTGGAGCGACTGCAAACGATCCTACCGATACCGGCTACACAACAAGACTTGAAGATTATGCGGAGACGTGGCTTTCTGACGGAAGCGAGGATATTACAAACCACAACTTGACGATGGGCAATAACCAGGCCGGACTTTTTGATTTTTCTCTTATTGATAACACCGACGATTCTGTTTCAACTACGTATTGCCTGGTTGTAGCAAATGGAGACCAGTCACTACTAGATGCATATAGAAATTATCCGAAAGTAACGACCATTCCGTTGGATGTAAATATCAAAGGAGGAACAACAATTACCGGAGGAACAACGATTCAGTAATTTTCATTTGCTATAATAAAATTGAATTCAATCATTTAAATGAACCTAAAAAGGCTTTTTCTATTGTTTGCTTCGTTACTTTTACCACTTGGACTTCTTGTTTTTTTCGTAATTGTCTATTTAAAAGCACCTGAATCAGTCACTCCGTCTCCTATTCAACAACAGCGGCAGCTTTTTGTTGTAGGACAAAACCAAAATGACAAACCTATTGCTGTCCAGGCAAATACATTGCCGCAGTTTGCTTTCAAATTGACAGAAGAAAAATTTAAAAACATGTGGACTGCGCATGCAGCAGAACGCGAAAAAATGGTCAAAGGAAGTGTTACTAACGCTAAAGGAGATATCTCACTCAAAGTAGACACCCAATTTAACGACCGCGACAAGCAGCTTATCGTTACCCCAAAGACAGAAAACAGGTTCAAGCCCGGTCTTTACATGTTAGACGTAAAAGTAAAAACATATACAGGTGAAGACATTACAGTAACGCAGGATTTTACCTGGGGAGTTTTGGCTATCAACACCAATAAGGGGTTTTACATGAAGGGAGATGAGGTAAATATCGGCATGGCGGTTCTCGATGATTTTGGTATCACGAAATGCATTGCAAAAGAGGGAAAAATTGTTTTCGGTACGGCAAAACTCTGGCTCACCATAACAAGCCCTACCGGCAAAACCGAAGAATTCTCGACTGATAATGGCACAATATCAGGAAGTAAGACGTGTGCAGACCGCTCATTTACCAATATCCCGGACTTTACTGCCCAAACGAAGGCTTTGGAAACCGGTCGTTACACGATGCATATAAAAGCGCAAAATTATTTAGGAAGCAATGAAATGGATTCATTTTTTACGGTCAGAGATTTTGCCCCATATACTATAGAAAGGGTTCAATATCCGATGCGTATCTATCCACGCTTCAACTATCCGGTGAAAATCAAAGTAACTGCGAATAGGGATTTTGCGGGAACAGTCTATGACACCGTTCCATCAAATTTTCAAATATTTGATATTTCGGAGCACGGAGATATAGCCGATTACAACAAGATTAAGACTCTAGAGTGGCAAGTTGATTGGAAAAAGGGCGAAACTCACGTGCTTTCCTACACCATAAAATTCCCCTATATTTCACCGGAATTTTATCTGGTCGGGCCTTTCAAAGTTGGGCAATTCTCTGAGGGGCAGGAGTGGCAAATTGCCTCCGACTCAATTTTCTCTCTTGTTCAGGAAGCCCATAACACTGCTGCATCAGGTACATCTGTAACAGCAACGCTTAGCACGCCCACCACATCCGGCCATCTTCTTGTACTCATCTGTTCAAGGGATACAAGCAATACGTTCTCCACTCCCGGCAGCTGGACCCGCCGTTTCAGAATTGCTAACAGTCCGAATATATATCTTTTTGATAGAACTGCTCCTGCTGCACCTATATCGTCCCAAGCGTGCACAACAACTACAAATAGTGGAGAGATAGCGGCACAATTGCTTGAATTCTCAGGGAATTCATCAAGCGGCTTTTTTGACAAAGTATCATCAGTTCATAGAAATACTACTTGTAATACTGGGGCACATACTGAAACCTCCAACACACTTACACCCACAAATCCTGATGAACTTTTAGTAAGCGCAGCTGCATCAACGAATGGTAGTCTTACCGTCAGTTCTCATAATGCAATTACCGGTGCTTCATCAACGGGTTTTACGGATACGGATATAAATGGTGGATCTGATGGCTATTCCGGAGGGGCAGCAAGCTACACAAGCGGTTGGGGAGAGGCCGTTAATAATCCTCCAACGTCTCAACGTGATATTGTCACTTGGTCTGGCGCCGGAGGTACTTGTTCCTCAGCCGTTGCTGCTTATAATGCCCAAATTACTATTTCACAGGGCAGTTACCGTTTTTTTGAAAATACTGATGCCGCCAACCCAACTACCATCTTTGGCGGCACCACAGCCGTAAATTCTCCCATAACACTGGCTCAGCCGAATTACCCGTTCCGTCTTCGTATGCTTCTTGATGTTGATAGTGCTACGGGAAGTCTTGGAGTGGATGCTGGAGATTTTATTCTTCAATATGCTGCGCTTCCAACAAGCGGAAATTGCGCAGATGGGACATATGCTCAGGTACTTGACCCTTCCGGCGGTACTCCAATATCGTTCAATCCTAATGCGACTCCTGCATCGGGTGATGTAATATCCTCTACGGCAAATGACCCTGCAGATACTCCGACATACACTACCGTTCTTGAGAACTACTTTGAGGATACCAATATTGGTGTACTTGCTTACGACAACATCTCAAATGACCAGAATGCTATTGCCAATAACCGAGCAGGACTTTTTGATTTTTCTCTTATTGATAATTCCGATGATTCAACTTCAGTAACCTATTGCATCAAAATCACTAATTCTGATAGTTCAGACCTTGCTGCATATCGGAATTATCCGCAAGTAACAACCATTCCTCTTGATGTCAACATTAGAGGAGGAACGACAATAAAAGGTGGAACAACGATACAATAGGTAATAACACTTTTGATATAAAGGCCATCAGTTGACAAAATCATATATAGATGTAATCTTAATATAATAAATGAAAAAGTTAGGAGTACTTACAGGACTCTTTATATTTTTGTTCGGAATTGTTAATCCATCTTTTGCCTGGCATTTATCGACATATAACAACAATGGAAATTGGGATTATTCTTTGTCCTGGACCTCAAGCGACATTGCTGCTCTTCCTGCCCTAACTGGCGATTGCACAGGAAGCAACTCACCTGCAGATTTTTTCGGTAGCACTCAATACTTCGACCCAAGATATGTCAGATCCTCCGCTTGATAGTAACAATAGCATTCAAGACCAAAACATCGTACCATTGGCACAATTTTCTACATCCGGAACTTTCGGCAGTGACCCATTTCAATTTGGAGATACTATCGCACGATTTAGTATTGTCTATGAAAATGCAAACCAGGACTGCGATAATCAGGTAGCGGTATCTCCTAATTTCCTGATTGAAAATATGCCCTTTGAATCCGATTATCCCACAGTAAACCAGAATTCAATTACACTAACACCCTCCGCAGATACATGGATTAAAAAAGATTATCCAAATGAAAATGAAGGTCTATCTACTTTTTTACGTTTGAAGTCAACCGGGAAGAATAGAGCCTTGGTGAAATTTGACCAATCGCAAATCCAGGCAGCAGTAGGAAGTTCAACCATCTCAAATGCAACCCTACGATTAAAAATAGTAAATAATGCCAATAATTGGAGCGCTACAGGTAGGCCCCATCTCACTGTATCGGCTCTCATCTGACTGGGTAGAAGGAAATGGATTTATAAACGGTGCAATTAACCCGGACCGAGGAACGGGACAAGGCGCAACTTGGGGCTGTTCTGTAGATAATAATATAAGAAATACACTAACCGACTGTGCAACCTCCTGGGATATGCTAAACAATAGTACTTTGCCATTCGTTTCATTACCCACTGCAACTAACACAATCGTAAACAATCAAACCGGCACTATTGATTTTAATGTGACGACTGACTTGAATGATTTTCTAAATAGTAGCTCTTCAAACTTCGGCTGGATCTTAAAGAAAGATGATGAATCTCTTTCGGGAGAAGTCAGTTTTGGAAGCAAAGAAAGCCAGTTTGCTCCTCAATTAATTATTACAACTCAGAACTAGTCGTTAGAAACCCTCAATAATTTGCAACTAATCAGTCGCAACATACATTATTTAGTTGCTTATATATCAAGAAAGTGAACTTGGCATTTTGATTGACCCACAATAAGTAGCAAACTTAATTGGATTGGGTCGTATTCTCTTGCGTTGAGGAGAGCTGGATGAGAAGTTCATCCTTTGAGAATGCAACACCGACAGGAACCGAAACTGCGTTTCCTAGCGGAGGAGTAGGGGTAATACCGGCATTTGTTTGCAAGTAATACTTCTTTCCTGCCTGCAGGTTCTTGAATCCTTTTACTTTCCCACCTATGATGATAGTAACGATTGCGCCTTTCTTCGTGTCTGAAGCTGCAATTCCAACTACATTTGCACGCTCGGCAATTGTTGCATCGGCTCTTTTTACGGTATTTTCGCCAGAGATATATAACGCATCATGAGCCTTAATTTCCTCACCCGCAGTAGCAGTAACCGTTATCGCACCTTCAATATTGAGATTACCTTTTACATTGACACTGCCCTGGGTTGTGAGGTTGCCATTCTTGTCAATTGTTACTTTGCCAGAGAAGATATCAAGGCCGACCGCTTGCGGAGCGTTTTGCAAGTACAAAATGCCACCGGTCACCTCGTCTTTTGATGTTGACTCACCCAGAACATTTACCGCGTTTTCAGTAATTGTAATTGTGTTATTCACTGTGAGCTTGCCTACAACGTCTGTGTCGGACAGGTATGCTTGTCCGGCAACGGTCACAGCACCTGTAACAGTAGTGTTGCCAAGGTATGTTGAGCCAAGAGACTTGAGACCGTCTCTTACAGTAAGCGAATCGGTGTCTCCTGCTGGAAGCGTAGCTGTTGAGCGGGTAGCTATATCGACTGTCGGAACAGATTGGCTGATAAGGCTATCAGGCGAGCTGACATTTCCTCCGGTTACTGCAAGATAGCTCGGAGAGGCGCTATCTGTTGCTGTGGTTGCAGATGGGGTTGCTAGCGCTACATTGGAGCTATTCGAGGCTGTTGTCGCATTCAGACGCGAAAGTATTGCTTCAATTCTGACATTAATATTCTCAAGCTCTGATGAGGTGGAGGAGACTTTGACGTCCAGTTCCTCTCCATTCTCTAAGGCCTTTGCGATGGCAGCCGAGTTAGATGCATTTTTCTCCTCAAGTGAGGCAATCTTAAGGGCAATGGCATCTGTCTTCGCATTTGTCTCGCCTAGTGCCAGAGATATTCTGTCAATTCCACTCTGGGTATTATTAATTCCTGCTGAGAGGGCAAGAAGACCATCTGACAGGCTTCCATTGATAACGTTTCCGTTAATTACAAGATTCTGCGGAAGCTTAATTGAATCGGAACTTACAACACTTGATGAAAGTGTCTTATCGCCCGAGGTAAGATTGGCAATAAAGTTGCCTGGGTCTGCAAAGCTGATATTCACGAAAGCTGTAATCTTGCCATTAGCTCCGTTAAAGTCCTGTAATGCTTTACCTATGACCTGTCCTGGCTTAGTTGCCTTCATCGCAACACCCGGAGTAGAGGAGGTTGTCAAGTAATCACCTTTATGAATTGGTCCATTTTCATTATTGACCTTGACCGGTACGCGGCCGTTAAGTGCAACCGGAACTGCTTTATCTCCATTGATTCCACCGACCTGCGAGAGTCTGAAACCTGGCTTCTCAGAGTAGATACCGATAACGCCTGTATCGTATGCCTTCTGGGACTTCGTGATGTGCGTATCGTTGTCAGAATCAATCGCAACAACGTCACCTGCTTCAATTGTTGCGTCTTTGGTCGGATAATCCTCTGCCAAATCGTAGTTACCGATATTAGTCGTCAAAGTTCCTGAAATGGTCGCATTTCCATTACTGTCAATTCCCATAACTTCCATGCCGGCAGCATTCTTGAAGGCAAACTTAGTTGGATTGTTGTTGCCATTAAGATCTGTTGCAAGCTGATTGACAAGATTCCCATTGTTGTCGGAGTAAATCTTGCCGTTTGTAATAGCAAAACTTGAGGCGATAATGTCACCGGTCGTCGACATGTTTCCGTTAGCATCAACCGACAGTTGACCACTTGAACCAAGAAGAGCAGTGCCTGCAGAAAGCTGGCCGGTTGTCACCAGGTCACCTTCTGCAGTAAGGGTACCATTGTTCCAATTCAAGTGTGTGGCAATATTATTCGGATCATAGTACCCGACATTAACCGAAACCAGAATCTTACCTGTTGCGTTCGTATCAGCATTGGAATACGAACCGACAGCACGTCCGATTATTGCTCCAGCTTGGGTTGCCTTCACCCCAACACCGGTTGTTGCGGATACTGCAATCATGTCTCCGGGATTGATGTCACCATTTGCGCTAGAAACAACGGTATTCACCATTCCTGAAAGTCCAACGGTGATTGATGAGTCACCCAAATCTTCTCCTCCTGTAAATGTCGGGAATTCCGAAGCGACTCCAACAGCTTTCTCACCGTTGTTGTTGCATGGATGAACATTTCCATCCGTACCAAGACAAACAAGTGAACCCCAAGGTATAGCTTCATTCGGATCTTTCTTCATGTACTCAGAAAAGTCAGCTACACCATTGGTCTTGTAGTTGACGTTCTTACCGCCATTACCCTGGATGCTACCGACAATACCAATTCCGGATGTTTCAAAGTTGATGAAATGATTTGTCGTTGATACTGTCGTGGTCGAGGTGTTTCCAAGCTTCACAACAAGGCCGTCAGCATCTGTGTTGCTTGATGTATTGTAAATTTGAGCAGCTGCAGAAGCAGTCTGCGAATCCTGAACCTCAAACTTGAATCCGGTTGGGGTGAAATTACCTACCCCGACGCGCCCAGTATCGGTAAATGTTGAGAATGTCGTTCCATTTGATTGGTAAAGAACATCTCCCGTTGCGCCTCCGGAGCCAAGTGATACAAATACGTTGTTGTTGCTTGTCGGAACAATGTTGATGGCTCCGTTTCCGCTTCCGACGGTCACATTTGTGCCCGACTGATTTGTCTGGACGGTCAAATTCCCAAGACTGTCTGCAGCAATTGTCGGTGCCGAAATTCCTGCGCCGGATGATTGGAATGAGATGGCGCCATTGCGGGAACCTGCAAGTCCAAGGCTGAGCGTGTCTGTAGTTGCCGTATCGGTCAGGGCAAGAATAGTACCCAAGCTATTTGAAATGCTGAAGGTGGAAAGGGTAGGCAAGTCGATATTGAAATTAGTGCTCGTTGATACAATGCCTCCATTATTAAGACTTAGTATTCCATTTACATTCAAGTTCTGTTGGACTAGTGTTGTTCCAAAGGGATTGTAGTTTGAGGCAATAAAGTTCTGGAAGCTTACATCCTTTGTTTCAGCCCAGACCTTATAGGTAGTGTCATTTGTACCTCCAATAGCCAAAACTTGACCGTTGGTTGGGCTTCCTGAAACCGAAACAGCAACCACATCATTTGCTGCAATTGTATTATTCCCGTCGTCAACTTTCGTAGTATTGACCGAAGAGTATAGGTCAACCAGAGAATCGGAAGCATTTGAGATAACCGACACGCCGCCGGTATTTGTTGTACCGTCGCTTGTACCTATGAATACCTTAGAATTACTATCATCAACTGCAACTGACGTTGCAGTTGAAACACCCACACCCGCACTACCACCACCCGAAAGCCTCTGATAGGTATCAGCTCCTGTTACTCCTGTGACTCTGGAAGCGGTGTGGTTTTGGAGAGCTTGAAGTCCAACAGCATACATATGCTGGATTTGGGTAGCGGACAATACTTCACTTGTGAAGAACGGTTCATCAATAGAACCGTTCCAGAAGTCAGCTGCAGCGTTTGAGGCGCCAGAGAGGTCTGCACCAACGGTGAATGCAACACCAGAGTTGGCAGAGTCATTTGTGTTGGTAGTTGTTGCTACCTGAACGCCATCAACGTACAGATACTGATTTCCGCCGGAGTTGTCGAATACTCCGACAACATAGTGCCAGTTAGTCGTGTCTGTTATTGCCTGACCTGAGGTAGCAGTCCTTGTGGTTCCCGTACCATTCATTACCTCAAGGGTGGGGAAGTCTGTTGAACTCATTGAAAGCCTGAACGCGCGGTCTGCATTGGCGTTCCCCATCTTTGCCATAATTGTTTGAAGAGAACCTGTTGAAGACCTCTTTACCCATGCTCCGAATGTCATGCTTCCTGTCGTCGTATCAAAGTCGGCATCATCTGCACAAGTACTTCCTGAACCAGTACAAATGTAGTCGTCTGTTGTCATGCCGGTAAGGCCTGTTCCTCTGACACCTGAACCATACGCCATACCGGTTCCGTTAGCATTCTTTGATATGTAAGAATTGCCCTTCACTGTTGAACCGGTGATTGCCGTATTATTTGCAAGGCTGCCAGAGCCATTAAATGGCAAGTAGCCCCTGATGTCACCGATAAGGTCTTCTGAAATAAAGTTGGCATTGTAGTATTTAGCCATGCCATTCGTCTCGTCTCCGTACTTTGTATCAATTCTTAAGACGTTATCAGCATTTGGAGCATAGATGACATCTGACGTTCCATCAACCGTTGAAGAGTTGGGAACAACAGTAAGACCCGTTGGAGCAAATGTTGCATCAACAGGAGCAGGTCCTGCCGTGAATGAAAGGCTTCCAAAAGTATTGGTATCAGTAGTTGTTGCTCCATAATTTGAAGTTGATGTTGTTCCGTATACTACGCTTGCAAGCTGCGTGTTGCCTGACGCTGAGATTGCATTGTACTTTGCCTTTATAGCATTATTGCTGCCGCTTGTGATCGTGTAATAGAGTGTGCCGTTCGGGGTAAGCGCAACGTGAGTAGAGTTAGTGTTCGCCCCAAAGTTTGCAATTAGTGTTTGGGTTGTGTAATTGAAGAGACCAACCGCTCCTCTTGTTCCACCGGCTGTAGCGACCGCAAAGTAATCTTTCCCGTGAATGTAGGCAGCCCTTACATGGTTGATAGTAGCGCTTGGTATAAGGCTATTGCCTGTCGTTGTATACGCAAGCCAGGTGTTGGCAGAATTTCTGCTTGAAATTGGAAGCGAACCATTGTAATTTCCTGTTGCCTTGTATTTATATGCAGTGTCTCGGGTAAAGTCGATGACATACAGTCCTCCAGCTGAAGCACCGTTATTTCCGACATAAAGTTTTCCGTTAAGAGCATAGACTGAGGAAATAGTGTTGCTTGTAGCAGTACCGATCATGCCATCTGTCGAACCGCTCTTTTGGAACTGCATCCAAAGTGAATTGTCTTTGGCATCATAAATTGAAACATTTGCTCCATTTGAACCGCTATTGGTTGCAACAATTATCGCTTTTCGCGGGAAGGCTCGTTGTCCGCACCTGTCATCTGTGCCCTCGACACAGGTAGAAGCTGCGTGGTCAAGTGTCTCGTTGTACCACGAAGAGGAGCGCGCTGCATCACTATCAGTCCAGTTACCTCCGTCTGAATCCTTTGTAGTGTCATACACAAATACGTCGGAAATGGTCCCATTTCCGGCCGGTGCCTTAAAGTCTGTGTGCCCTCCGACAGTCAAATCGCGGTCATTAAGGGTTAGTATTGAAGGTGTAACAGAATTTGCGTTCTTATTTGAAACCGTTATAAAGTTGCCCGATGTAATTGAGTTATCGGTAATCTTCAAGACATTTCCGGTAGTCTGTGCTGATGAGATGTCAAGGTCGGCAGTCGGAGCAGAAGTTCCGATTCCGACAACCCCCGCCGCACCTGACGTGTTCCTAAACACTGCAGCATATGTTGTGTCTGCAGTGTTTGCAGTTGAAGCGTCCACATAAAGACCAGTTATGGTGTTTGCTAAGCTTCCCGCATCGGTGAAGGTTATGTATTGACCGTACACCGTATCGGCATTTGTAGCTTGGTTATTAGTAACGGCTAACTTTTGGCCATAGTACGTTGATGAAGCGGCAGTGCCTGAAATGGTAACTGCATTATTAAATGCTGCAACGCCGCTTGTTGTGAGAGCTGATGATGAGAGGGATAGGAGAGAATTGGCTCCTCCTGATGTTGCGAGGGCAAAGTAGTCATCTCCTGCGGTATTTGAAATTACCTTTGTATTGTAATCTTTGGTAAAGAAACCTTGCTGTACGGTTCCGGTTGATGCATTTGATGTTATGGAACCTGCACAAACCAACGCTCCGGTTGAGTTTGTGATGGTACATCCTGTTGACCCTGAACCTCCAGCTATATTTACATTACCAGTACTGTTGGTTCCTTGAAGGTTAAGAGCGCCACTTCCGTTACTGTCAAGCGCAAGCGCAGCATTTGTTGTTGTTGCAGCAATAGCAGGAGCAGAACCAGCAAGGTTGATGGTGTTACCGTTAAGCGTTAATGTGCCCGAACCAAGTGTGATTGCTCGATTGGTGGTTGTGTTAATGCTCAAAGTTCCCGTACCTGACTGGTCAAGGGTTACTCCATTTCCGGTTAGATTAATAGCAGTTGAAGCAAGTGACGTAGTCGCACCGTTGACGGTCAAGTTTCCTCCAACGGTCACGGTCTTTGATGAACCACCGAGCGCAACATCTGCAGATCCGCCAACATTAAGAGAAGTTGTCTGAGCTGTATTGAAGAGATTGACAGATGTTCCTGAGGTTGCAGAAACATCTCCACCGTTAACAATAAGGTCACCTGTTATCGTGACATTTCCTGTTCCGGCAAAGCTGTAGGTTGGGTTGGTGGTACCGTTTCCAAAAGTAAGCGAAGGAGTACCGTTTGTTGAAATATTGAGGTAATCATTTCCGGCCTGCTTGATGTCAAAGGCTGAAGCCAGGCTTGATGGAACATTGAATGTCGTTGTCGATGACGCGCCACTACCCGTAAATGAGAGCGTACCGGCAGACGAGAGAGATATATTGCCGGTTCCTGCATTAAGCGCTAATGATGACGAAGAATTTGTGCTACCAATGGTTATTGCCTCAACTCCTGTGCCGGATGCTCCATTTCCAATTGCTATGGTATTCGTGCCTGAGGTGATATTCCCGTTTCCTATATTAATAGCAGAGTAGTTGGTGGTACCGTTTGCAATATTGAGAGCAGTTGTTGCGCCGCCTCCGAGATTGATGGTAGTAGCGGTTGAGTCAAAGATGTTTGCCGTTGTCTTATCCGTTGTGATGTCAGCACTCGTCGTACCGTTAATTTTTATGCCGCTTGATGCGGTAACCAGACCGGTCAAGGTAGATGTTGAGTCTATGGTAAGTGCTCCCTTTGTCTGAATGTTGCCTGTTGCACCAATGGTTGTCCCTGCTGATGCGTATCCGCCGCCTGTTGTCAAAACGCTGAAGGCGCCGGTAGCACTCGTTGCATTAAATGCCGTTGCATTTGAAAGAGTAACGGTCGAATTTCTGATGGTTGCCGTTCCGGAATTGTTGGCGCCAAGTATTAATGTCGTAGCATCACCGAATGCATTGACAGACGTGGCATTTGTATTAAATACTGTAGCCGTTGTATTTGAGGTTGTAATGTCTCCTCCATTAACAGCAATATCTCCACCGGTTGTGATATCGCCGTTGGTAGCTACTCCGAAATTGGTACCGGTAATCGCGGATGCTCCTAATGCGAGACCGGTAACAACGTTTGCATCCGAAACATCAAGTGCTGTCGTTACATTTCCACCCGACACACCTGCAACCTTAAGACCAATTGGGAGCGCGCGATTCGTATCTTGGTTTTTTATAAGAACCAATTGTGAAGGGTCATTTGTACCAGCACCATCTGCCCTTAAGAATTCTGTTCCGCCTGTAGAATTAGTAGCAGTTGTGACAGTAAACTTACTATCGGTTGATGTATCAGACAGAGAGAAGGCTATGTCTTTGTTGTCTGAAGTGTTGATGGTGTTTCCGGTGTTATATGCAGATTGCAGGGTAGCAGCAGATGAGCCTGCGCTACATGTAACAACGTGATTCGAGCCATCAATACAAAGGGAAGTTCCTGCTCCGCCGGTTAACCCAAGGAGAGACAGGTATGACGATGAACCGTTAGGCGTATTAATAGTGACCCCATTTGAGCCTGATGGCGCAAGACTTACTGCGCCATTTGCCGTAAATGTCTTGCCGGATGCAACGGTGAGCGCTCCATTAACAGTCGTTGTTCCTCCTCCAGCACCAATTGAAACGGTCGTTGCAGCCTCTCCCAATTTAAGGGTTGTTGCTGTTGAGTTAAAGACAGTGGCAGTTGTCTTATCCGTTGTAATATCAGCCTGAGAAGCACCGTTTACTTTAAGACCTGTTGAAGCCGTCACAAGACCGGTTGAGGTAGTTGTTCCACCTATCACTACATTTCCATCAGTCGAAATATCTCCGGCATTGGTTATTGTTACCCCCGTTGAGCCGTAACCCCCTCCAATTGAGGTTGAGAGGATATTAAGGTCAGCGCTTCCCGCAGAAATGGTTGTTGCATTCGGGAAGTTGATGGTAGTACCCCTGAGGTTCCCGGTTGCCGTTGTCGCACCCAACGTATAGGCAGTTGCGTCTCCGCCCATGTTAAGGGTAGTCGCATTAGTGTTAAAGACAGCGGCAGTTCCTGTTGACGTAGTTGTAATGTTGCCGTTATTAATGGCTGCATCTCCTGCGGCAGTGATTGAACCACCCGAAGTCACGCTAAAGTTGGTACCGGTAATCGCCGTCGCGCCAAGCGCAAGACCGGTGGTTATTCCCGAATCGGATACATCAAGTGCAGTTGTTACTCCGCCACCGCCTGATGAAGTAACCTTGATTCCTGTTGGCACGGGTCTGTTGGTATCTGCATTATTCACAAGTATTAACTGTGACGGATCGGCAACTCCCGTTCCATTTGCCCGTTCGAATAGTGAATAACCGGTAGAACCGTCTGCTGTGGTAACCGTGAATTTGCTATCGGTTGTGGTATCGGAAAGAGTAAATGCAATATCACGGGCATCAGAAGTATTTATAGTGTTTCCGGCATTATAAGTAGTTTGTAAACTTTGGGAAGAAGCTGCGCACTTAACAACATTATTTGACCCGTCTACGCAAAGTATCGAGCCTGCTTGGGTATCAAGCCCTGGAATAACCAAGTAAGAACCTGCTGTGTAGTCTGTTGTAATGGTTACATCATTTGCTGCGTTAGGATCAAGTGAAACTGGTCCAAGAGCTGACAAGGTCTTTGACGAAGCAACAGTTAAATTACCATTCACGGTTGTAGTGCCTGCTGCTGCTCCAAGTGAAAGGGTTGTGGCAGCACCGCCGATGTTAAGAGTTGTAGCTGTTGTATTGAATAGGTTGGCAGTTGTCTTTGATGAGATAAGGTCTGCACTTGATGCACCTGAGACAGTAATGCCGGCTGAGGCAGTAACCGCTCCTGTTAATTGGGAGGTACCATCAACAGTGACGTTTCCATTTGTTGATAAATCACCTGCATTGGTAATACTCAATCCAGTTGATCCATACCCGCCGCCGATAGCAGTTGAGAGAACATTTAGAGCAGCACTTCCTGCTGAAATGGTTGTGGCATTCGGGAAGTTGATGGTAGTACCCCTGAGGTTCCCAGTTGCCGTTGTCGCACCAAGTGTATATGAAGTTGCCGCGCTACCAACAGTAACTGTCGTTGCATTAGTGTCAAACACCGAACCTGTTGCACCTGAGGTAGTAATCGACCCGCCGTTCACAGCTATATTTGCGGCGGTTGTAATGTCTCCCGTGCTTGCAACATTGAAGTTAGTGCCCGTTATTGCACTTCCTCCGAGCGCAAGTCCTGTAACAATACTTGCATCGGATACATCAAGTGCGGTAGTGACACCTCCGCCACCGGTTGATGTAACTTTAAGGCCGGCGGTAGCAGGTTGATTGGCGTCAGCATTATCTATAAGAACAAGTTGCGCGGCTGGTGTAGGGTTGGAACCGTCAGCTAACACAAACTTTGAAGTGCTTGTCGAGCCCGCAGCGGTAGTGACAGTAAAGTTGCTGTCGGTTGCAGTATCTGACAAGGTGAATGCGATATCCCTATTGTTGGAGGTAAATATGGTATTTCCATTGTTGTATGCAGTCTGCAAGCTATTGTTGGCTGTGGCATCGCACTTCACTATGTGATTTGACCCGTCGATACAGACAGCCGGCTGGACACCAACAGTTGTTGTAAGGCCGGGAACCGTCAGGAATGAATCAGTATCAGTTGTGATGGTCACGCCATTAGTGCCTGATGGGGTAAAGGACACAGCACCTGTTGAAGTCAATGTCTTATTTGCTCCGACTGTTAAATTACCATTCACGGTTGTAGTGCCTGCTGCTGCTCCAAGTGAAAGGGTTGTGGCAGCACCGCCGATGTTAAGAGTTGTAGCTGTTGTATTGAATAGGTTGGCAGTTGTCTTTGATGAGATAAGGTCTGCACTTGATGCACCTGAGACAGTAATGCCGGCTGAGGCAGTAACCGCTCCTGTTAATTGGGAGGTACCGTCAATTGTAAGATTCCCATTTGCCGATACGTCCCCAGTATTTGAGAGAGCAATTCCAGTTGAACCGTATCCGCCACCAATTGAAGCGGAATCAATTGTCAAAACAGCTGAGCCTGCGTTAATTCCGGTAGCATTTGGAAGTGATAGGGTGTCATTTGCGATGGTAGCCGTTCCACCTGTTGCTCCGATATTGAGGGTTGAGGCAGCTCCTCCAAAGTTGATGGTTGTCGCGGTTGCATTGAGAAGGTCAAATGACGCTTGATTAGTGCCGATTGTTCCGCCCTTAACGGTCAACGTTCCATCAGTTGAGATATTTCCATTAGAACCAGTAATGGTGTAGTGGGTGGCAGTAACATCACCAACTCCAAGGGAGAGGGCAGTTGTAATATTGGTGTCTGAAAGATCAATTGCCGTCGTAACATTTCCACCAGTTACCCCTGCAATCTTAAGACCTACAGGAAGGGCTCTGTTGGTATCAAGATTTTTGATGAGAACCAATTGTGAAGGGTCTGCAGTTCCAGCTCCGTCTGCTCTTGTGAATTCACTACCGCCGGTTGCCCCCGTTGCAGTTGTAACAGTGAACTTACTGTCGGTTGTGGTATCTGAAAGAGTAAATGCAATATCCCTGTTGTCTGAAGTTAGAATGGTGTTGCCATTGTTGTAGGCTGCCTGCAAGCTTTGTGAGGCGGCGTTACAGGTTCCGACATGGTTAGAGCCATCCACACAAACTGCGCTTCCCGTAACAGATGAAAGGCCGGTAATGGTCAGGAATGAATCAGAGTCAGTATTTATTGTTACCCCATTGGTGCCGGAAGGGGTAAATGTTGACTGCCCTTGGGCAAGCAACGTTTTTCCGGAAGCAACCGTCAAGCCACCATTCACCGTTGTCGTTCCTCCTGCGGCACCGAGGGATATGGTTGTGGCAGCGCCACCGATATTAAGCGTTGTGGCTGTAGTATTGAACAGATTTGCGGTTGTCTTTGATGAGATAAGGTCAGCTGATGAAGCGCCAGAAACAGTGATGCCGGCAGAGGCTGTAAGAGCGCCTGTTAATTGTGATGTACCATCAATGGTCAGGTTTCCTTTTGCTGAAATGTCGCCAGTGTTAGTGATTGACGTTCCTGTTGAGGCATATCCTCCTCCGGTTGTTACCTGCGAGAAGTTGGCGGTTGCACCTGTTGCATTAACCGTTGTTGCATTGGGCAATGACAGTGTGGCATTTCTAATAGAAGCCGTACCTGTTGTCGCACCGAGCGTAAGGGATGTCGCTGCGCCACCCACGTTAAGTGTCGTAGCAGTTGCATTGAACACGCTTGCCGATGTGTTGGTGGTAGCAATAGTTCCCCCATTTGCATTAATAGTACCTGCAATAGTTGTGTCTCCTGTCGAGCCGTCAACCGAGAAATTCGTACCGGCTATATCATTTGCACCCAAATCAATAGCCGTTACAATTGACGAGTCAGATACATCCAATGCAGTTGTAACGCCGCCTCCGGCTCCTCCTGAAGCGGTCACTTTGAGACCCGAGGTCAAGGCTTGGTTGCTGTCTGCATTGTCAATCAGTATGAGCTGGGAGGGCGGAGTAGCATTAGAGCCATCTGCAAGCACAAATTTTGAAGTGCTTGTTGAGCCTGCAGCCGTAGTCACGGTGAAGTTACTGTCGGTTGCTGTATCGGACAATGTGAAGGCTATATCTCTGTTGTTGGAAGTGTTGATGGTATTGCCATTGTTGTAGGCTGCCTGCAAGCTTTGTGAGGCGGCTGCACAGGTTATCACATGGTTAGATCCATCCACACAAAGTGCGGTTCCTGATGATGATTGCAAACCGTCGAGCGTCAGGAATGAATCACTGTCTGTTGTGATAGTAACACCATTGGTGCCTGAAGGTGTGAAGGTTGATTGTCCCAGCGCTTGAAGCGTTTGGTTGGTTGCAACATTCAAACCTCCATTGGCACTTATAGTTCCAGCAGCCGTGAGTGCATTATTGACGGTTGTTGAACCTGAACCATTCCCTATTGAAATCGCCGTCGCAGCTCCACCTATGTTAAGGGTTGTGGCGTTGGTGTTAAATACCGTCGCAGTTCCTGTAGTAGAAGTAATGATATCCCCTCCATTTACATTTACGTCTCCAGATGTTGCCACATCTCCTGTTCTTGCAACCGTAAATCGTGTTGTACCGGATGCTGAGGCCGTGATAATATCCTGGTTCTCATTCTGGTCAAAAATTGCTACGGCTTTTCCGGTAAACGCAAGGTTTGCCGGGCGTGTTACGAACAATGCTGATGCTGGCGAGTTTGTGCCGATTCCTACGAGCGCGTTCGGAAGAGTAACATTTGCATTTCTCACCGAGGCCGTTCCGGTAGTTGCGCCAATAGTTAAAGTGGTTGCTGCACCACCGAGATTAAGTGTGGTTGCCGTCGTATTGAATAAATTACCGGTCGTTTGATTGGTCGCAATGGTTCCCGAATTGGCATTGATATTGCCACTAAATGTTGATGCACCGGTTCCCAAGAATGAGTAGGTCGGATTGGTCGTGGTGTTTCCGAATGAGATATTCTCCGAACCGTTGGTTGTATTGATATTAATGTAGTTGTTTGATGCTTCCTGTATATCAAGCGCGTCGGTATTGTTATCAACCAAGTTTGCAGTCAAATTGTTGTTCAATGTTGTTGTTCCGGTTCCGGCACCAAGCGTAACAGTCGTTGCCGCACCTCCGATATTAAGCGTTGTTACACCCGCATTTACTATATTAAATGTCGATGCGCTTGAAGTAAGATCTCCACCGTTAAGTGCAATATCTCCTGTCTCAGTAAGATTTCCGGTCAATGTTGTCAAACCATCAATGGTCAAATCACCATTGGCTTGGATGTTGCCTGCATTGGATACGGTGACTCCAGTTGAACCGTATCCGGCACCGACATTAAGAGTGTCAATATTAGCCGTTGCAGCGGTTGCATTGATAGTTGTTGCATTCGGCAGTGAAAGAGTAAGGTTGTTGATAGTCGCCGTTCCCGTTGACGCTCCCAAAGCTAGTGTCGTTGCGGCACCACCGACATTAAGAGTAGTAGCGGTAGTGTTAAACAAGTTTGCGGTTGTCTTTGATGAGATAATATCTGCAGTTGTAGTGCCAGAAACGGTAATACCATTTGAAGCGGTAACTGCACCAGTTAGCAATGAAGTACCGTCAATAGTGAGGTTCCCATTTGCCTGGATATTGCCTGTGTTAGAAAGGGTAGTGCC
Organism: uncultured Gammaproteobacteria bacterium; assembly: GCA_964409875.1. Lineage (GTDB taxonomy): Bacteria > Patescibacteriota > Microgenomatia > Levybacterales > GWA1-39-11 > JAUSNA01. Next base: position 374,301 of record CAYPEN010000001.1, on the reverse strand, counting down.
GGTTGAACCGTATCCACCACCAACGTTAACTGTGTCAAATCCGGCTGTCGCGCTCAGCGCATCAAATGTTGAAGCGTTTGAGAATGTAACGGCAGCATTTCTGATGGTCGTCGTTCCCGAATTGTTGGCACCGATTGTGACCCCGGTCCCTGCGCCTGCAATATTAACGGTTGTTGCATTCGCATTGAAGAGGTTGCCGGTTGAAGAAGTTGTAGTCACGTCTCCGCCGTTGACTGCAATATCCCCAGCGGTAGTTATATCTCCCGTTGAACCGGTGAGGGAGAAATTGGTTGCTGACACATTGTTTGCTCCCAAAGCAAGAGCGGTGGTCAGGTTGCTGTCGGTAAGATCAATTCCCGTTGTTATGTTACCTCCTGAAACTCCTGCGACTTTCAAGCCAATCGGCTGAGCCCGGTTGGTATCAAGATTTTTGATGAGAACCAATTGTGCCGGGTCTGCAGTTCCAGCTCCGTCTGCTCTTGTAAATGCACTGTAGCCCGTTGAGCCGGTCGTGGTCGTCACAGCAAAATTGCTGTCGGTTGTTGTATTTGACAGATTGAACGCAATATCCCGGTTGTCAGATGTGTCAATTGTGTTGCCGCCGTTATACGCATTTTGCAGGGTAATGCTATTTCCCGAGCAGGTAATAACATCGTTTGTTCCGTTCAGACAAAGTGGTGTACCGGTAGTATCACTAAGGCCTGTGATATGTATCGTTGAGTCAGCATCGGTTGTAAATGTTATGTCATTTGTTGAATTCGGTGCAAAGGTCGACTGACCGCTTGCAGAAAGAGTCTGGCCGGAAGGAACCGTTACCCCTGCGTTACCGGTGATAAGACCTGTTGCCGTCAGGGCATTGTTGACTGTTGTTGTACCGCTTCCCGCTCCGAGCGAGACGGTTGTTGCTGCGCTTCCTATATTAAGAGTGGTAGCGTTAGTCGTGAAGATGTTGCCGGTTGTCTGATTGGTAGCAATGGTGCCGGAATTTGCATTGATGTCCCCGCCAAATGTACCGGTGCTTGTAACGGCTAGCGTCGAGTGGAGTGTGGTTGCACCCGTTACATCAAAGGTGCCACCGACAGACGAGTTCCCTGTAAGCGTTGATGCCCCGTCAATAGTTAAGTCACCATTTGCTTGGATATTACCCGCGTTAGAGATGGAAACTCCGGTTGAGCCGTATCCACCGCCCACTGAAACGGAATCGAGGGTTGCCAAGGCGGACGCGGCGTTAAGAGCGGTTGCATTATTAAAGTTGACTGTTGTACCGTGAATATTGCCCGTTGCCGTGTTGCTACCCACTGTGTAAGTTGTTGCTGCGCTTCCGATTGAAAGATTTGTCGCATTCGCGTTAAATAGGGTTGCGGTAGCATTGGTTGTTGTCAAGTCGCCGCCGTTTACAGCTACATCTCCTGAAGTCGTGATGTTCCCTGTCGAACCTGCTATCGAGAAGTTGGTTGCCGACACATTGTTAGCCCCGAGTGCCAAAGCGGTCGTCAGGTTGGAATCGGTCAAATCAATTCCTGTTGTGATGTTGCCTCCTGAGACTCCTGCGACTTTCAAGCCAATCGGCTGTGCACGATTGGTATCAAGGTTTTGGATAAGAACGAGCTGTGCTGGGTCTGCTGTTCCTGCGCCGTCGGCCCTGGTAAATGCGCTGTAGCCTGTTGAGCCGGTCGTGGTCGTCACAGCAAAATTGCTGTCGGTTGTGGTGTCTGACAGATTAAATGCAATATCTCTACTGTCTGATGTGTCAATAGTGTTTCCGCCATTGTATGCATTTTGGAGTGAGAGCGTTGCGTTTGCACATGCGATTACATGGTTTGAGCCGTCAAGACAAATTGGAGTTCCCGTGCTTGAAGAAAGTCCGGTAAGAGTCAGGTACGAATCCGCATCTGTATTGATAGTGACCCCATTTGTGCCGGAAGGTGTAAAGGTAGCAGATCCCGACGCATCAAATGAGCGTGCATTTGAAACGGTCACATCTCCGTTGAATGTCGATGTTCCCGAAACAATAAGGTTGTTTCTGATAGAGGTTGTGCCTGTTGTTGCACCTAATGTTAAAGCCGTTGCCGCGCCACCAATATTAAGGGTGGTCGCATTTGTATTAAAGAGTGTAGCAGTAGCAGCAGTTGTTGTTAGGTCTCCACCGTTAACAGCAACATCCCCTGATGTAGTCACATCTCCTGTCAACGTTGATATGCCATCAACAGTTAATGTCCCGTTCGCCTGGATGTTGCCGGTATTTGAAAGTGTTGTACCCGTCGAACCGTATCCGCCACCCACTGAAACGGAGTCAAGGGTTGCTAATGCCGATGAAGCATTAAGGGCGGTTGCATTCGGGAAGTTGATGGTAGTGCCCCTTACGTTACCGGTTGCATTCGTCGCACCCAACGTGTAGCTGGTTGCGGCACCACCGATATTCAAAGTTGTTGCATTTGTGTTGAATACGTTGCCCGTAGTTTGATTTGTAGCAATGGTTCCGGAATTGGCATTGATGTTACCTGAGAAGGTTGTCGCGCCCGTACCTAAGAATGAGTATGTCGGATTGGTTGTGGTGTTGCCAAAGGAAATGTTTTCAGAACCATCTGTAGTATTTACATTGATGTAATTATTTGTCCCTTCCTGTATATCAAGCGCATCGACAGAATTGTCGTTCAGAGTTACAGCCAGATTGTTGGTTAATGTTGTCGTTCCGCCACCTGCACCAAGAGTAAGGGTTGTTGCTGCGCCTCCGATATTAAGGGTTGTTGCATTAGTATTAAAGAGTGTTGCGGTTGCGGTTGTTGTTGTTATATCAGCGCTTGTCGCTCCATTGACAGCCAGGTCTCCAGAGGCGGTAACATTTCCCGTAAGAGTTGACGTCCCGTCAACGGTCAATGTTCCATTTGCCTGGATGTTACCGGTATTACCAATAGTTACCCCTGTTGAACCGTATCCGCCGCCGACCTGGAGACTATCGACTTTCGCAAGGGCAGTGAGGGCATTGAATGCAGTCGCATTAGAGAATGTTACGGTTCCATTAGCTATTGTTGCAGTTCCGGTTGCAGCACCCAAATTAAGAGTGGTTGCTGCGCCGCCTACATTAAGTGTTGTCGCATTAGTATTAAACAATGTGGCGCTTGCTTGAGTGGTCGTAATATCCCCTCCATTAACTGCGATATCTCCCGATGTTGTAATATTTCCTGTTGCTCCCGTTATTGAGTAATTGGTTGCGGTAACATCAGCTGCACCCAAGGAAAGGGCGGTTGTTATATTTGCATCCGAAAGGTCAATTGCAGTCGTGACAGCTCCTCCTGAAACTCCTGCAATCTTAAGGCCTACTGGAAGCGCGCGGTCAACATCATTATTCTTAATCAAAACTAATTGAGCAGGGTCACTGATGCCGGCGCCATCAGCTCTGGTGAACGCACTGTACCCTGTTGAGTCAGTCGCGGTTGTAACAGCAAAATTACTGTCGGTTGCGGTGTTTGTGAGGGTGAACGCTATATCCCTGTTATTGGAAGTGTTAATCGTATTCCCGCCGTTGTAAGCAGACTGAAGCGTGATAGTATTTGCTGAACATTTGGTGACGTTGTTGGACGCATCAACACAAAGAACAGAACCGGCAGTTCCGGGGGTCGTAAGCCCTGTTAATTTAAGGAATGAATCGGCGTCGGTGTTAACCGTAACACTATTCGTCGAATCCGGCGAGAATGTTGATGCTCCGTTTGCCGTAAATGTTTGGCCTGTCGCAACTGTCGCGCCCCCATTGAAGGTTGCAAGACCGGTTGCGGTGGTTGTGCCTGTAACCGCAAGGTCATTGTTAACCGTAGTCGTACCTGTCCCTGCTCCAAGAGAGAGAGTGGTTGCAGCACCTCCGATATTAAGGGTTGTTGCATTTGTATTAAATAAGGTTGCGGTTGTAGTCGTAGTTGTAATGTCAGCACTCGTTGCGCCATTGACGGCCAAGTCTCCGCCGGCCGTAACGTTTCCGGTCAGTGTTGATGTACCGTCAATTGTGAGTGCTCCGTTTGCCTGAATATTGCCGGTATTACCAATTGATACGCCTGTTGAACCGTACCCTCCGCCTACCGAAAGTGAATCAATTGTCAAAGCTGCGCTTCCTGCTGAAATGGTTGTGGCATTCGGGAAGTTAATGGTCGTGCCTCTGATGTTGCCGGTAGCCGTTGTTGCACCCAAGGTATAAGTAGTTGCCGCACCGCCGATATTGAGGGTGGTTGCGGTTGTATTGAACAAATTGCCCGTTGTCTGTGACGTTGCAAGAGTTCCTGAATTTGCATTAATATTGCCTGTTGCAGTTATTGTTCCGTCTGTTGCAATATTTCCGTTAGAACCTGTCAATGTAAAATGGGTTCCGGATATACTGTTGGCTCCCAAAGCAATAGCAGTCGTTATATTGGCATCTGACAAATCGAGGGCAGTGGTTACATTTCCTCCGGAAACCCCTGCAATTTTAAGACCAATAGGAAGCGCATTTCCTGAATCAAGATTTTGGATAAGAACCAGTTGAGACGGATTTGTACCGCTCCCGCCATTTGCTCTTGTAAATGTACTGTAGCTTGTTGAATCTGCTGCGGTTGTGACGGTGAAGTTGCTGTCGGTTGTGGTGTTAGAAAGCGTGAATGAAATATCCCTATTGTCGGAAGTGACAATAGTATTTCCACCTTCATACGCAGACTGTAGGCTGACTGCTGCATTTGCGCATTTCACTATGTGGTTAGACCCATCGATACAAACATTCGTCCCGGCTTGAGTATCAAGTCCTGAAACAATAAGGTATGAGCCTGCTGCAAAATCGGTCGTTACTGTTATGTCATTTGCTCCATTCGGGTCAATTGAAACAGGGCCGCTTGCGGTAAGCGTTTGGCCTGAAGAAACTGTCAATCCTCCGTTAGCCGTAACAAGACCTGTCGAGGTAGTTGTCCCACTTACACTCAAATTGTTGTTAACGGTCGTTGTTCCTGTTCCTGCTCCGAGGCTGAGCGTAGTCGCAGCCCCACCGATATTAAGAGTTGTGGCGTTGGTATTAAATAGTGTTGCTGACGCGGCCGTAGTTGTCACGTCTCCTCCATTTACCGCAATGTCGCCTGAAGTTGTCACATTTCCTGTCAGAGTTGACGTGCCGTCAATTGTGAGATTTCCATTTGCCTGGATGTCTCCGGTATTTGAAAGCGTAGTACCGGTTGAGCCATATCCTCCGCCGACACTCACCGAATCAATTGTCAGGGCAGCTCCCGCAGCGGAAAGTGTGGTTGCGTTCGGGAAGTTAATGGTTGTGCCTCTTATGTTGCCGGTTGCATTTGTCGCACCTAATGTGTAGGTAGTTGCCGCACCGCCAATGTTGAGAGTCGTAGCGTTGGTGTTAAATACAGTTGCCGTTCCGGTTGATGAGGTTGTAATGTCAGCACCGTTGACTGCAATATCTCCTGCAGTTGTGATATTGCCATTGCTTCCTGTTACAGAGAAATTCGTTGCGGCGACATCGTTTGCACCAAGCGAGAGTGCAGTTACAATTTCAGGGTCGGAAAGGTCAATAGCCGTTGTTATGCCTCCAGCAGCCGACTGGATTTTTATGCCTACTGGAAGCGCTTCATTTGTGTCTAAGTTCTCAACCAACAAGAGTTGTGAAGGTGGGGTGGCGTTAGTACCATCGGCCAGTGCAAAATAGCTATAACCGGACCCACCTGCTGCAGTTGTTACCGTAAAGTTGCTGTCGGTTGTGGTATCTGACAGGGTAAAGGCAATATCCCTGTTATCCGATGTAACTATAGTGTTGCCTCCATTGTACGCTCCTTGCAAACTTACTGAGACTCCGGAACACTTCACCACATTGTTGGAGCCATCAATACAAAGCTCTGTCCCCGAAGCGGTTGTAAGGCCCGTAACCTTCAAGAACGAGTCTGCATCTGTATTAACAGTTACCGAATTTGTTCCGGATGGTGAGAATATTGCGCTGCCTGAAGCATTCAAATATCTACTGTCAGAAATTGTGACATCTCCATTGAACGTGGATGTCTTTGCAACCACCAGATTGTTGTTGACCGTTGTTGTTCCGGTTGAGGCGCCAAGCGTCAAGCCGGTTGCCGCGCCGCCAATAGCAAGTGTTGTTGCGTTAGTGTTGAAGAGGGTAGCAGAGGCAGCTGTCGTTGTAATATCTCCACCGTTAACTGCAACGTCTCCAGCGGCCGTCACATCTCCTGTTAACGTTGAAGTACCATCAACCGTAAGTGTTCCATTGGCCTGAATATTGCCGGCGTTAGAGATGGTGAGCCCTGTCGAACCATATCCGCCACCGACTTGCAGTGAATCAACTTTCGCAAGGGCAGTGAGGGCATTAAATGCGGTTGCATTGGATAGGGTAACGGTTGCATTGTTAATAGTGGCTGTTCCTGTTGTCGCGCCCAAATTAAGGGTGGTAGCCGCTGTTCCTGCGTTAAGGGTCGTAACGGTTGATGTAAAGAGATCAAATGAGGATTGTGTGGAGGCAATTGTTCCTCCATTGGCGTTGATTGTCCCTGAAGTTGTGATGTTTCCGGTCAAAGTTGATACGCCGTCAATTGTGAGCGTTCCGTTTGCCTGAATATTACCGGTATTTGAAACAGTTACTCCTGTTGACCCATATCCGCCCCCAACCTGAAGAGAGTCAACTCTGGCAAGTGCAGACAACGCATCAAACGCGCTTCCTGAGACCGTAAGCGAATTATTAACGGTTGTCGTGCCTGAACCTGCTCCCAAAGATACGGTGGTTGCAGCGCCACCGATATTCAAAGTCGTTGCTGTTGCGTTGAACAAGTTACCGGTGGTCTGATTCGTTGCTAATGTCCCGGAGTTGGCGTTAATGTCCCCTGACGCCGTGATGGTCCCATCAGTTGCAATATTTCCGTTGCTGCCCGTTAGAGTAAAGTGGGTTGATGTGATGTCATTTGCCCCAAGCGACAAAGCATTCACTATTTCTGCATCTGACAAATCAATACCGTTGGTTATACCACCCGCTGCAGCCTGCACCTTAATTCCTGCTGCGACCGGACGGTCTGTGTCAAGGTTGTCAACGAGAACGAGTTGCGCTGGGTCAGACGTGCCTGATCCGTTTGCACGGGTGAAGACCGAGTAACCTGTTGAGCCGTCGGCAGTTGTAACCGTGAAATTGCTGTCCGTTGTGGTGTTGGAAAGCGTGAAGGCAATATCCCTGTTGTCTGATGTATTAATAGTATTTCCGCCATTGTATGCGCCTTGCAACGAGAATGTGCTTGCCGCACACTTCGTAACATTATTCGACCCATCAATACAAAGTGTTGTTCCGGCAACTCCGGGAGTTGTAAGCCCATTGAGCGTCAGGAATGAGTCTGCATCTGTATTCACCGTTACAGACTCTGTTCCAGCCGGTGAAAAGATTGCAGACCCCGAGGCATTAAAGTAGCGGTCACTTGATATCGTGACGTCGCCATTGAATGTAGAGGTACCTGCATAAACCCCATTTCCGGCAACGGTCAGATTGTTGTTTACCGTCGTTGTACCGGTTCCTGCTCCAATCGAAACAGTCGTTGCAGCGCCGCCGATATTCAAAGTCGTTGCATTGGCATTAAATAAGGTCGCAGTCCCTGAAGTTGTCGTGAGGTCACCACCGTTAAGGGCGATATCTCCTGTCGCAGTAACGTTACCCGTGAGGGTAGATGTCCCGTCAATGGTTAAATTACCGTTTGCCTGGATAGTACCGGCGTTAGAAACTGTTACACCTGTTGAGCCGTATCCGCCACCAACCTGAAGAGAGTCAACTCTAGCAAGGGCTGAAAGGGCATCAAAAGCAGAACCCGAAACGGTCAAACTGTTGTTAACCGTTGTCGTTCCGCTTCCGGCACCCAGTGAAACCGTTGTAGCCGCGCCGCCTATATTTAGAGTGGTTGCATTGGCATTAAATACATTGGCAGACGAATTGGTGGTAGAAAGAGTCCCGCCATTGGCAGCAAGATTGCCGGTAGATGTGATATCTCCTGTTGCAGTTATTGTCCCATCAGTTGCAATGTTACCATTTGAGCCGGTAAGCGTGAAGTGGGTTGCGGAAATATTATTAGTCCCCAAAGCTATCGCAGTTGTTATATTGCTGTCCGACAAATCAAGCGCAGTAGTGATATTTCCACCTGACACACCTGCGATTTTAAGACCGATAGGTTGGGCGCGGTTTGTGTCAAGGTTTTGAATCAAAACTAATTGGGCAGGGTCTGCGGTTCCTGCTCCGTCTGCCCGGGTAAACGCTGAGTATCCTGTTGAGCCTGTAGCTGTCATCACCATGAAATTGCTGTCAGTTGTAGTGTCGGATAAGGTAAATGCTATATCCTTTGAATCAGAAGTAAGAATAGTATTTCCATTGTTGTAAGCAGATTGCAATGTTGCCGCAGCATTGGCACATTTCACAACATTATTAGAGCCATCTATACAAAGGGCTGTTCCGTTTTGCGTGTCAAGACCTGTGATATTGATGTATGAACCTGCTGAGAAATCTGTTGTTATCGCAATGTCATTTGAAGAATTCGGATCAATTGAAACAGGACCATTGGCGGTAAGAGTTTGGCTCGATGAAACAGTGAGTCCACCATTTGCTGTAATAAGACCCGTTGATGTAAGAGCGTTGTTGACGGTTGTTGTTCCGCTTCCAGCACCGAGCGACACCGTTGTTGCCGCGCTTCCTATATTAAGAGTGGTGGCATTTGCTGTGAACAGGTTGGCTGTAGTTTGGTTGGTAGCAATTGTTCCCCCGTTAGCATTGATTGTGCCTGAGGTCGTAACATTACCTGTTAATGTCGAGATACCATCAACTGTCAAAGTTCCATTAGCTTGAATGTTGCCTGTATTTGAAACGGTTACCCCGGTTGACCCGTACCCGCCGCCAACAGTAAGTGAATCAAACGAAGCAGCTGCGGAATTTGCAGTGAAGGTTGTCGCGTTTGCAAGATTTACGGTTGTGTTATTGATAGTCGCCGTTCCGGTAGAAGCCCCAAGGTTAAGCGTTGTAGCAACACCACCTATGTTAAGAGTCGTAGCGGTTGCGTTGAACAGATTTGCGGTTGTCTGATTTGTAGCTAGTGTCCCGGAATTTACATTAATGTCGCCCGTTGCAGTAATAGTACCATTGGTCGCAATATTTCCATTCGAACCGGTTATTGAGAAGTTTGTAGCTACAACATCATTAGCACCCAGGGCAAGCGCATTTACAAGCTCAGGATCGGAGAGGTCGATTCCATTGGTGATGCCACCTGCAGAGGCTTGTACTTTAATTCCTGTTGTAACCCCTTCGTTAGTATCGAGGTTCTCAACCAAAACGATTTGGTTTGCAGGATTTGCATTCGAACCATTAGCAAGCGCAAATTGTGAGAACCCGTTGGAACCTGCTGAAGCTGTAGCGCTGAAGTTAGCATCGGTAAGGGTAAGGGCAATATCGCGCCCGGCCGAGGTTGTGATAGTGTTCCCTCCGTTGTAGGCTGATTGAAGGGTTATTGAAGCAGCAGAACACTTCACAATGTTGTTCGATCCATCGACACAAAGCGTAGTACCTGTTGCCGTTTGAAGACCATTCAAGACAATAGTTGAGTCACTGTCTGTATTAAATGTAACGTCATTGGTTGCATTTGGTGCAAAAGTGGCCGCCCCCGACGCATCAAACGACCGGTCGTTAGGGACGAGTGCATTTCCGTTAAATTGAGCAAGGCCGGTTGACGTCAGGGTCCCGGTTACGCCCAAATTGTTGTTAACGGTTGTTGTTCCTGTTGCGGCGCCGAGCGTTACAGTTGTTGCTGCGCTTCCTATATTAACAGTTGATACTCCGGAGTTGTAAAGCGTTGCCGTTCCTGATGTTGAAGTAATATCTCCTCCATTAACCGCAATGTCGCCTGTTGCCGTCACATTACCTGTAAGTGTTGAGGTTCCATCAATTGTGAGCGTTCCATTTGCCTGTATATCTCCTGTACTCGAAATGGTCACGCCTGTTGACCCATACGCTCCACCTACTTCAAGAGAGCTTACCTTTGCAAGGGCTGAAAGGGCATTGAATGCGGTTGCATTTGAGAGTGATACCGTGTTGTTTGCAATTGTTGCCGTTCCAGTCGCAGCACCAAGGTTGAGGGTTGTAGCAGCTCCACCAAGGTTAAGGGTTGTCGCGTTAGTATCAAATAAGGTAGCTGATGCCTGGCTGGTTGTAAGGTCTCCGCCGTTTACTGCAATATCTCCGGATGTTGTAATGTTACCCGAACTCCCTGTAATTGAGAAATTAGTACCGTTCACATTATTTGTTCCCAATGCAATAGCTGTCGTGATATTACTGTCCGTTAGATCTAGCGCTGTTGTAACATTCCCACCGCTTACGCCGGCAATCTTAAGGCCCACGGGAAGCGCTCTATTGGTATCAAGATTTTGGATGAGCACCAATTGGGACGGATCGGAAGTCCCTGCTCCGTCGGCTCGGGTGAAGGCTGAGTAGCCTGTCGAGTCGGTAGCGGTCGTTACACTAAAGTTACTGTCGGTTGTAGTGTTAGAGAGGGTGAATGCAATATCCCTATTGTCAGAAGTGCTAATTGTGTTGCCTCCATTGTACGCTCCTTGCAGCGTGAAGGTTGAGGAAGAACACTTTGTCACATTGTTAGATGCATCAATACAGAGAGCATTTCCTGATATACCGGGGGTGGTAAGCCCAGTCAATTTCAGGAATGAATCGGCATCAGTTGCTATGGTTACAGAATTTGTTCCATTTGGAACAAACGTCGCAGAACCGGAGGCATCAAATGCTTGACCGCTCGGAACGATAGCACCGGCGTTTGCAGTCAAAAGTCCGTTTGCATTGACAGCGTTGTGAATAGTTGTTGAACCGGTCAAGGCTCCGATTGAAATGTTAGTCGCAGCTTCTCCGATTTGAAGAGTTGTTGCATTTGTATTAAACACAGTTGCTGTTGCGTTCGTTGTAGTTATATCTCCACCATTGACTGCAACGTCCCCAGCTGTCGTAATGTTCCCTAACTCATCAATTGTTAATTTCTGGACTCCACCTGACTGAAGCTCAAGAAGTGTGTTCGTGGCTCCATTCGTGTCATTGATGACGAATGCATTTGCCGTCCCTTGATTGGTGATAGTGAACTTTGAGTCGGTTGCCGTGTCGGTCAGGGTAAATGCGATGTCTCTGTTATCTGAGGTTGTTATAGTGTTCCCTCCATTATATGCAGCTTGCAATGAATTCGAACCTGCAGCACATTTGACGACATTATTTGACCCGTCAACACAAAGCTGGGTCCCAACCTGGGTATCAAGTCCGGGAACATTCAAGTATGAGCCGGCTGTGTAATCGGTTGTCAACGTTATGTCGTTTGCCCCGTTAGGATCAAGTGACACGGGTCCAAGAACAGACAAGGTCTGCCCCGAAGCAACTGTAGCTCCACCGTTGAGGTTAGTTGTACCAGAAATAGTTGTGTCCCCATTATTGGCAACCAGGAACTTGGTAGTACCAGACGAGGAAGCGGCAAAAATGTCATTTGATGATGATGCGGTCTGGTTGACTATGAATGCCGCGCGACCCTTTGAATTCTGTCCGTCAACATACAAAGATGTGAGCGATGTTGTCGTACCTGCACTTACATTCCCCAAAACACTCAACTCTTTCGTCGCGGCAACATTTCCGCCATTGAGTATTGAGAAGACATCAACAGCCGCATTTTGGAATACCGCAATTGACCCACCCGATGTGTGGTTGTTAACCCTTAACGTAGTTGCACCACCAGAATTTTGACCTGTAATAACAGCTTGACCCGAAACTACTGTAAACGTATTGCCGGATGCAACATTGGTATTCCCATTAAGATTTATATTTCCTCCGTATACATTCGTCGTTCCTGTTGTTGCGGTGCCTAAATTCAAAGTTGAAGCATTCACGGTTCCAATGCTAAGCGTTCCAGACGTCAAATTGTCAATTGTGTTACCGGCAGCAATCCTGATGCCGCCTCCGTTTAGAACTTCAAACTTTGTCGCCCCTGAGGATGAGGCTGTAATAAGGTCGTTTGTTGTCGAACCATTTTGATCAACTATAAGAGCAGCCCGACCGCCTGTATTTCCACCCTGAACTTGCAATATTGTATTGGTTGTTCTTAAATCACCTTTTGCGAAGCGTGAAATGGTCGTATCTGTCGCACTTGCTCCACCTGCTCCAAATGCGAGAGTCCCTGAAGCTGTAAACCCTACGGAAGGATAGGTGTCATTTGTATTATCAGCATATAAACCAATAGATGTATCTCCCCTCAACTGACCACCCACATCCAATCCATAACCAAACCCACTTCTATTTCCAGTCGTGCCTATAGAAAATACCGAGTTACAACAATCCCTAAATTCGGCCAACGTACCGTTTGTTCCCTGCCCCGTAAATCGTAGGTATCCGTTTCCAACTCCTCCCGTAACATACTGAATGGTCCCAACATCTGAAGTGAATCCGGAAACGTCTCTAAATGAAAGCACCCCATTCAAATCTAACTCGCTTTGAGGATTTGCGACATTAATGCCTACGAAGCCTGTACCATTCTGTGGCCTCAGAAGAATATTGCCCGTCGTACTGCCGCCCAGAGTTAGGGTATTGAAGGCAGTAGATTGAATGGAACGCGCACCGCCAGCAAGGGTCAGGTTGCCTGAAATAGAAGCATTCCCGGTGGTAAGTAAATTGGACGCGTCAATTGTTGCGTTGTTTGCTCCGAAATTAAGAGTAGTATTTCCTCCGGAGAAGGAAACATTTGTGTCGGAAATTGTTAGGTCAGAGAACGTCTTTGCCCCTGTGAAAGTCTGTGATCCCTCAAGGAACGCAAAAGTTCCATTGGTCCCAAGGTCGGGTAGTGTGTATGTAAGAGACGCAGCAGGATTGACTGCGGTCAATGTAATGTCATTTGCATCATCCGTTGTTGTGGAACCTTCAAAGATTAAGTTATTGCCTTTCTGAGCCGATGAGTCATTACCGGTGAATGCTGTTCCTGTCATAACGTTTCCAACAGCCGTAATCGTCCCTGCACCGACTCCTGACGCTGACTGCCAGGACAGAGCACCAGTCCCGTCAGTTGTCAGAACGTAATTGTTAGAGCCGTCATCAGCGGGAAGTGTGTAAGTGACATTCTGGGTTTGGGTTTGGGTTTTAAATACCGTCGAATATGCGTTGTCGCCTTCAGAGTAGAGCTTGAGCTGTCCTCCGACATTGTTGGTTCCGCTTGGCTTGTCCTGACCCGAAGTAATTGAGCCATATGCAGTAAGGCTTCCGTTATTTGATACAACAAATTTAGTTGCCCCCGATGTTGATGCGGTCAAAAGATCGCCAAAACCTGCATTATCAACTAATAGACCTGCAAAGGTGGTAGTTCCAGATAGTGAAGCTACAGGTTGTGTGCCGGAATTTGCGAATATTCCTCTTACATCCAATGTCCCCAACGGTAAACTTCCATTCGTTCCAATTCCGACACCGGAAGAAGCATAGAACCTGGCAACCTCCACTCCTGTGTCCCCTTCCCAGTAGTTATCAATGAATGCAAGGCCGTTACCGGCACCACTCTTATTAACAATTCCGAAAGCTGAAACTCCATTTTGTTGGAATGAAAGACCAACATCCCCGGCGCCGCTTCTTCGAAGCGCCAATTTCTCACCATTTCCACTCGATCCGCTATTGAGAACATCTAATGGCGCAACAGGCGTAATATTGTTGTCTCCTACGCCAACATATCCGTCTGTTCCACCTACATACAATCTAATGGTACCCGCAGTTGTCGTCAGATTCGTTGCAGTTCTGAATAGAATTTCAGTCGTAGCATATTCAGAGCCCGAACCCCCTCCTATTTGAAGTTGATTTTTGGTATTTGAATTTGCCGCCAACATCATGGTAACGGGAAGTGATGAGGCACTATTGTAAGCTGTGGACTTAATCCTTGCGGTCTTATTTGTTGCATCGGTTTCAGAGTCAGTCAAAATCAAACCTCCGTTACCATTGTTTCCGTGAACGATATGCACAAGACCGGTACTATTTCGAGGTCGGAGGAAAATGTCTCCAGTAGTATCCCCGCCCAATGTCAGTGAGCTTGCGTTTGTGGTTTGGATTGACTGGGGACCTCCATAGAAAGTAAGGGTACCAGAAATCGTTGCGTTCCCGCCTGAAACATTGATTCCATTAGAGAAAGTCTTTGCCCCCGTGAATGTCTGGGTTCCAGCCAAAAGAGCAATATCGCTGTTAGTGCCAATATCGGGAAGCGTATAGGTAACAGATGAGACGGGGTTAACTGCGGTAAGCGTAATGTCATTTGCATCATCAACGGTCGTAGAACCCTCAAAGACGAGTTGGTTACCTTTGTTAGCTGAAGAATCAGAGCCGGTAAATGCCGTTCCTGAAAGAACATTTCCAACGGCAGTAATTGTTCCAGCCCCAATTCCAGAGGATGACTGCCATGAGAGACCTCCGCTCCCATCAGTAACGAGAACATAATTGCTATTTCCATCATCCGGAGGAAGGGTGTAGGTTACATTTTGGGTTTGGGTCCCTGCAACAAATGTCGTTGAGAAGTTGTTCGCACCGGCCCCAATGAATTTTATTTGGCCGGGAGTGTTTGTAGCCAAATCTTCCCCGACCGTCAAACCTGATGAATTCCTAAAGTCAGCAGTGCCATAATCGATAAGGGCAGCGGAGGCACCGAGAGTGAAGGTATTCGAGCCTAAAACCTGAGTATTATTATTGAGATAAATATTTCCGGTCGTATTGCCACCAAGTGTCAGAGATTGGTTATTGGTAGTTTGAATTGACGCGACGGAATTCAAGGTCAAAGCACCAGATATGGTAGCCGAACCAGCCACGTCAAGCGTTGCCAATGGTGATGTTGTACCAATACCAACATTCCCATTAGAATCTATTCTTACTCTTTCTATCATCAAATCAGCATTGTGATTATAGGTTGCAAAGGAGAGATATCCATTTCTATTGTTGCTTGAAGAGTTTTCTTTAGCTCCCTTAATTTTTGCAAAAATAGTGTCGTTTGATGATGCTGAGATATATCGGCCTCCTAGCGCAATAGACCCTCCTGCATCAGCAGCAAAGTTACTGTTTGTTGTAAAGACCATATTACCACCTGCCGCTCCAACTGCCAAATCGGGACCTGTAATAGAGAAGCTGCCTGGATTTGCTCCATATCCACCGGTACCAGTATTAGCAGTTCCGTTTATGACATCAAGGGTATAGAGAGGATTTGATGTGCCTATGCCAACTTTACCTGCTGATGAGAGATAAAGGGTTGAAGTATTGTTCCCCGGTTTAAATGATATATCTCCTGTTGTGTTCCCACCCAGGGTAAGTGTCTGGTTAGCGGTCGATTGCAGAGTTGGAATTGTGTAAAGTGTAAGTCCGCCGGAGACAGAGGCTGTCCCTTGTGCCAACAGGTTTCCGCCAAGAGTGGTAAGACCTGTTCCGACGGTGAATGTGTTGGTTCCGGTTACGGATGTATTGCCATTTAACGAAACATTACCCGTTCCTGTAGAGAATGTTGCTGTCCCCGTCTGGGAGATGTTATTTGTAAACGTTGCAACACCTGCAACATCAAGAGTTCCGCCTAGAGTTGTTGCTCCAGTCCCGACAGTAAAGGTATTGCTCCCCAGTACATTTGTGTTGTCATTAAGATTAATTGTCCCGGTTGTGTTCCCCCCAAGAGTAAGTGATTGGTTTGCAGCCGATTGAATCGTAGGTATCGAGTACAATGTTAAGTCGCCTGAAATAGAAGCTGTCCCTTGCGCCAACAGGTTTCCACCAAGTGTGGTAAGCCCTGTTCCGACGGTGAATGTGTTAGAGCCGGTAACCGAAGTGTTGCCATTTAACGAAACGTTCCCTGTCCCGGTTGAGAAGGTTGTTGCCCCCGTTTGGGAAATATTGCCTGTAAACGTTGATGTCCCCGCCACATTCAATGCTCCTCCAAGGGTAGTAAGGCCTGTTCCGACTGTAAGAGTATTAGAACCAGATACTACGGTATTTCCATTGACAGTTACTATGCCTACTCCGTTAAGAGGCGAAAGATTAATATTGCCGGTTGTATTCCCACCAAGAGTTAGGGTATTGTTTTCCGTCGTCTGGATAGAGCGGGGGGCGCCTGCAAGCGTCAAGTTGCCGGAGAACGATGCGTTTGATGTGGTCGTCAAATTGGTAAAGTTACCAGTCGAGGGGGTAGTTGCTCCAATTGCCGTCCCGTTGATACCGGTTGACGTGGTATTGAAGTTGGCTGATGTGAAGGTGACATCATTCGCCCCAAAATTGAGAGATGATGCTCCAAGACCCGAAAGACTGAGCGAACCGGAGGTTGCTGTCAGGCTTAATGCACCGGTTGTAAGAGTCAAACCGTTTGAGGCGGTAAGCGTTCCGGCAGATGTTATTGCTCCGGTTCCGGTCGTCGTAATGTTGCCAGGCGATGTCACTCCGCCTGTAAGCGTCGAAAGTCCGTCTACAGTTAACGTTCCGTTTGCTTGAATGTTACCAGTGTTTGAAACAGTTACCCCAGTTGAACCATACCCTCCGCCGACTTGAAGTGAGTCAACTCTTGCCAAAGCGGTAAGCGCGTCAAAAGCCGTTGCATTTGAGAATGTAACCGTTCCATTTGCGATGGTTGCAGTTCCAGTGGATGCACCAAGCGTTAAGGTCGTTGCCGCACCACCTATGTTAAGTGTCGTAGCATTTGTGTTAAATACCGTCGCGGTGGTGGTTGTGGTTGTAACGTCAGCGGATGTTGCGCCGTTTACTGCCAAGTCCCCACCGGTTGTAATATCCCCGGTTGCATTGACAGTACCATCGGTTGCGATGTTACCGTTACTACCGGTTATTGTTACGTGTGTACCGATGATGTCATTTAGGCCAAAGGAGAGCGCATTAACAATCTCAGGATCTGAAACATCAAGTGCATTGGTGATGCCACCAGCAGCTGCCTGAATTTTAATACCTGCTGCAATTGCACGGTCAGTATCAAGGTTATCAACCAGTATGAGCTGCGATGGATCGGAAGTGCCGGCACCGTTAGCTCTTGTAAATGCGCTGTAACTTGTTGAGTTATCGGCAGTTGTTACGGTAAAGTTGCTGTCGGTAGTTGTGTCTGACAGTGTAAATGCGATATCCCTGTTGTCTGAAGTGGTTATAGTGTTACCGCCATTGTATGCCGACTGCAACGTCGTTGAAGCGGCAGAACATTTGACTACATTATTAGACCCGTCAACGCAGAGGGTATTTCCAGTCTGGGTATCAAGACCGGTAATAGTAAGGTACGAACCGGCAGAGAAGTCAGTCGTAATAGTAATGTCATTTGCTCCATTCGGGTCAATTGCAACTGAACCGTTTGCAGTCAATGTTTGGTTGGAGGCAACCGTAAGTCCACCATTTGCTGTAATAAGCCCGGTTGAGGTGGTTGTGCCGGATACGCTCAGGTTATTATTGACGGTTGTTGTTCCTGTTCCTGCTCCAAGTGAAACGGTAGTTGCAGCACCCCCAATGGACAGGTTGGTGGCATTCGTATTAAATAAGGTAGCTGTCGCATTGGTCGTTGTAATGTCTCCACCATTAACAGCAAGGTCGCCTGAAGTTGTGACGTTACCTGTTAATTGGGAGGTTCCTGTAATGTCCAAATTCCCCGCGGCTGTAACGTTTCCTGTATTTGAAACGGTGAATTTCGTGACACCTGAAGCGGATGCTGTCAAAATATCCTGGTTCTCTATTTGGTCAAATATCGCAAGCGCCTTCCCTGTTGAGCCAAGAGTCAGTGGGCGGGTTACATATAATGCTGAAATTGGAGAAGCAGTCCCGATACCAAATTGTGAGTTTGGTGCTACAACGGTCGTGTTATTTATGGTAGCGGTGCCTGTTGATGCGCCAAGGGTAAGCGTTGTTGCAGCACCACCGATAGTAAGAGTTGTTGCATTAGTATTAAATAAGGAAGCTGAACTTTGAGTTGTTGCCAAAACTCCCGAATTTGCATTGATGTCTCCTGTGGCGGTTATCGTTCCGTCAGTTGCAATATTGCCGTTGCTGCCGGTAAGTGTGAAATGAGTTGCTGATATGTTGTTTGCGCCTAGTGCAATTGCAGTTGTAATATTGCTGTCTGACAAATCCAATGCTGTGGTTACATTTCCACCTGAAACGCCAGCAATCTTAAGACCTATTGGAAGAGCTCTATTGGTATCAAGGTTTTGAATGAGAACAAGTTGGGTTGGGTCGGCAGCGCCACCCCCATCTGCTCGAGTAAATGCCGAGTATCCGGTCGAGCCTGTTGCAGTTGTTACAGCAAAGTTACTGTCTGTTGTGGTATCGGAAAGTGTAAAGGCAATATCCCTCGCATCTGACGTCAAAATTGTATTGCCCCCGTTATAAGCAGACTGCAAGGTCGTTGATGCGGCTGAACATTTAACTACATGGTTTGAACCGTCAATACAAAGCGTGCTTGCGGTGGCGGTTTGAAGCCCAGCAATAGTCAGGAAAGAATCAGCGTCAGTGTTGATAGTAACACCATTCGTATTGTCAGGCGAGAATGTCGACTGACCACCTGCCGTAAACGTCTGAGCGGTTGCAACCGTTGCACCCCCATTGAATGTCGCAAGACCGGTACTCGTTTCCGTCCCTGTAATTGATAGGTTGTTATTTACCGTAGTTGTTCCAGTTCCAGCGCCAAGCGAAACAGTAGTGGCAGCACCGCCTATGTTAAGGGTTGTAGCGTTTGTGTTAAAGAGAGTAGCAGTTGCGGTTGTCGTTGTAATGTCAGCCGATGATGCACCATTTACTGCTAGATCTCCACTGGTGGTCACATCTCCCGTAAGGGTAGAGGTTCCATCAACGGTAAGTGTTCCATTTGCCTGAATATTGCCGGTGTTTGAAATGGTTGCCCCCGTTGAGCCATATCCGCCACCAACCTGAAGTGAGTCAACTTTTGCCAAAGCAGAAAGCGCGTTAAATGCCGTTGCATTTGAGAAATCAACAGTAGCATTTGCTATTGTCGCTGTACCTGTTGATGCGCCAAGCGTTAGTGTTGTGGCTGCGCTCCCAATGGAAAGGTCCGTTACATTTGTGTTGAAAAGTGTAGCAGTAGTTGATGTTGTCGTAAGATCTCCACCATTAAGCGCTATGTCGCCTGCCGTCGTAATGTTGCCTGTTGCACCTGCAATAGAGAAGTTTGTTGCAACAACGTCATTCGCACCTAACGCAAGAGCGTTTACAATCTCCGGATCAGAGAGGTCGATGCCATTTGTGATGCCACCTGCTGCGGATTGCACCTTAATACCTGTTGTAAGCGCTTCGTTTGTGTCTAAGTTCTCAACTAAAACGAGCTGGTTTGCAGGATTGGTGTTAGTACCATTGGCAAGGGCAAACTGAGTAAATCCGTTAGAGCCAGCAGAAGTGGTCGCTGAAAGATTGGCATTTGTTAAGGTGAGTGCTATATCACGTCCGTTTGAAGTGGTAATTGTATTGCCGCCATTGTATGCGGACTGAAGAGTTATGGTGTTGGCAGAACACTTGGTGACATTGTTTGAAGCATCAATACAGAGAGCTGTTCCGGCAACACCGGGAGTTGTAAGACCAGTAAGGGTTAAGAACGAATCGGAGTCTGTGTTGACTGTTACGCCATTGGTGCCTTCAGGTGTAAATATCGCGCTTCCTGATGCGTTGAAGAAACGGTCATTTGAAATGAGCACATCACCATTGAACGTTGAAGTTCCCGAAACCAACAAATTGTTATTGATAGTACTCGTCCCGGTTGAGGCGCCAAGACTTACCGTGGTTGCTGCGCCACCGATATTAAGCGTGGTAGCGTTCGTGTTGAAAAGGTTACCTGTTGTTTGGGTTGTTGCGATGGTTCCTCCATTGGCATTGATAGTGCCCGATGTTGTTACGTTGCCGGTTAATTGCGACGTGCCATCAATGGTGAGGTTGCCGTTGGCTTGAATGTCCCCGGCGGAGGATACGGTTACACCCGTGGAGCTGTATCCTCCGCCCACCTGAAGTGAAGAGACACGTGCCAAGGCAGACAACGCGTCGAATGCTGTTGCATTTGCAAAGTTAACGGTGAGATTATTTACCGTTGCGGTTCCTGTTGATGCGCCAAGGGTAAGAGTTGTTGCTGCGCCACCAATAGAAAGGTCGGTAGCATTCGTGTTGAATAGGGTAGCTGTCGCGTTTGTTGTAGTTATGTCCCCACCATTAACTGCAATATCTCCTGAAGTTGTAATGTTGCCTGTGCTACCCGTTATTGAGAAATTGGTACCCGACACATTGTTGGCTCCCAGTGAAATTGCTGTTGTGATATTGCTATCCGACAAATCCAATGCAGTTGTGACATTTCCTCCGCTGACCCCAGCAATCTTAAGGCCAATTGGGAGTGCACGGTTGGTGTCAAGATTCTTGATAAGAACTAACTGTGTTGGGTCCGCAGTTCCCGCGCCGTCAGCCCTGGTGAACGCGCTGTAACCTGTTGAATTGGTTGCTGTTGTAACGTTAAAGTTACTATCGGTTGTAGTGTCGGTTAGGTTGAATGATATATCTCTATTATCCGAAGTATTGATTGTGTTGCCACCGTTGTATGCAGTTTGTAAGGTGATTGAGGCGGCAGAACATTTCACGACATTATTTGACCCATCAATACAAAGTGTGTTACCGGTTTGGGTGTCAAGGCCGGTGATATTAAGGTAAGAACCTGCAGAAAAATCAGTTGTGATAGCAATGTCATTTGCGCCGTTGGGGTCTAGTGCAACAGAGCCATTTGCGGTCAAAGTCTGGCCTGAGGCAACGGTCAACCCACCGTTTGCAGTGATAAGACCCGTTGAGGTTGTGGTTCCTGAAACCGATACATTGTTGTTAACTGTTGTTGTGCCAGAACCTGCTCCGAGAGAAAGGGTTGTTGCAGCACCACCGATATTAAGAGTCGTTGCATTGGTATTAAATAATGTAGCTGTAGTTGTCGTTGTCGTAATGTCGGCAGATGTTGCACCATTGACAGCCAAATCTCCGCCTGCGGTTACATCCCCCGTCAAAGTAGAGACTCCATCAACTGTTAATGCACCGTTTGCTTGAATGTCCCCGGCGGAGGATACTGTTACACCCGTGGAGCCGTATCCTCCGCCCACCTGAAGTGAAGAGACACGTGCCAAGGCAGACAACGCGTCGAATGCTGTTGCATTTGCAAAGTTAACGGTGAGATTATTTACGGTTGCGGTTCCTGTTGATGCGCCCAAATTGAGTGCTGTTGCAGCGCCGCCTATATTCAAAGTCGTGGCGTTGGTGTTAAAGAGATTTGCCGTTGTCTGGGTTGTTGAGAGGGTGCCTCCATTAACCGCAACATTTCCTGAAGCGGTTATGTTCCCATTTGCCGTAACGTCTCCATTATTGGCAATCGTAAAGCGGGTTACACCTGATGCAGAGGCAGTGAATATATCCTGATTTTCAAGTTGATCTAAAATAGCCAAAGACTTTCCTGTTACGGCAAGTGAAAGTGGGCGGGTAACATATAATGCAGAAATTGGAGCAGCGGTTCCGACACCAAGCTTTGCATTGGGTAGTGAAACATTTGCATTGTTTATTGTCGCAGTACCGGTCGAAGCACCTAGAGTTAAAACAGTTGCAGCGCCGCCGACATTCAAAGTCGTGGCGTTGGTGTTAAAGAGATTTGCCGTTGCTTGTGTCGTTGTGACAGAACCTCCATTAACAGCCAAATTACCACCTAATGTTGTAAGACCTGTTCCGAGGAAATTGTAGGTAGGGTTGGTCGTCACATTTCCGAACGAAATGTTCTCAGAGCTATCCGTTGTATTAATGTTGATGTAATTATTTGACCCTTCTTGAATATCCAGCGCATCTGTATTGTTGTCGGTTAAATTAACAGTTAGGTTATTGTTAAGAGTTGTTAAACCTCCACCTGCACCAAGTGTAACATTCGTAGCAGCGCCGCCGATATTAAGAGTTGTTGCGTTGGCATTGAAGAGAGTAGCGGTAGTGGTTGTTGTCGTGATGTCAGCACTTCCGGCACCGTTAACTGCAAGGTCTCCAGAGGTTGTAACGTTGCCGGTTAATTGTGATGTACCATCAATAGTGAGATTTCCGTTTGCCTGAATTGCTCCTGCATTTGAGATGGTCACGCCCGTTGAGCCATATCCGCCACCAACCTGAAGTGAGTCAACCCTGGCAAGTGCGGTAAGCGCGTCAAAAGCGGTGGCATTAGAAAGCGTAACGGTGCCGTTTGCAATGGTTGCGGTTCCTGTTGATGCTCCAAGGGTCAAAGTCGTTGCCGCACCTCCGATATTCAAGGTTGTGGCATTTGTATTAAATAATGTAGCAGAAGCATTTGTAGTCGTAAGGTCGCCGCCGTTTACTGCAATGTCACCAGTTGTCGTAATGTTACCCGTTGCGCCTGTTATCGAGTAATTTGTAGCGGTGACATCGGCTGCTCCAAGAGAAAGGGCAGTCGTAATGTTGCTATCTGACAAATCAATTGCGGTGGCAACAACCCCTCCTGATACTCCTGCAATTTTAAGACCAATCGGAAGAGCGCGGTCGGTGTCGTTGTTCTGGATGAGTACCAACTGCGTTGGGTCAGCTGTCCCGGCACCATTTGCCCGGGTAAATGCTGAGTATCCGGTTGAGCCTGTAGCGGTGGTAACCGTGAAGTTGCTGTCGGTTGTCGTATTTGAAAGAGTGAACGCAATATCACGGGCGTCTGATGTGTTAATCGTGTTTCCGGTGTTGTATGCCGCCTGCAAACCAAATGGAGCACCAGTGCAGTAAACAAGATTGCTTGAGCCGTCAAGACAAAGAGCTGTGCCGGAGGTAGTTTGAAGGCCAACGAATTTAACCGTTGAGTCTGCGTCAGTATTAAATGTTACATCATTGGTTGAATCAGGAGAGAAGGTTGACGCGCCGTTTGCCGTCAAGGTTTGGCCCGTTGCAACGGTAAGCCCTCCATTTGCAGTAACAAGTCCGGTTGAAGTCGTCGTTCCGGTTATTGCAAGGTCATTGTTAACAGTAGTTGTTCCGGTTCCGGCTCCTAATGAAACTGTTGTCGCAGCACCACCGATATTAAGAGTTGTTGCATTGGTGTTGAAGAGGTTTCCAGTTGCGTTGGTGGTTGATAGGGTTCCTCCATTGACAGCAACATTTGCAGCAGCTGTAACATCCCCTGTTAGGGTTGATGTGCTGTCAATGGTCAACGTTCCATTGGCAGAAATGTTGCCGGTATTTGAAATGGTGAGTCCAGTCGAACCATAGCCTCCGCCGACTTGCAGTGAGTCAACTCTTGCCAATGCTGAAAGCGCATCAAGAGCAGTCGCATTAGGGAAGTTTATGCTCGTACCCCTTATGTTGCCTGTTGCCGTTGTTGCACCCAATGTGTAGGTTGTTGCGGCGCCACCAATATTAAGGGTTGTTGCATTGGTGTTGAAGAGGTTTCCAGTGGCGTTGGTTGTAGCAAGTGTTCCCGAATTAGCATTGACATTCCCGGTTGCCGTTATAGTGCCATTTGTTGAGAAGTTACCATTTGATCCAGTGAATGAGAAATTGGTAGCCGTAACGTCATTTGCCCCCAGGGATAACGCATTCACAATGGCACTTGCAGAAAGGTCAAGCGCTGTTGTTATAGCTCCCCCCCCTGAGGAGGTGACTTTAATACCCGCTGGAAGCGTAAGGTCGGTGTCCTGGTTGTCGATAAGCACCAACTGGTCTGGAGCAGTTGCTGAAACCCCATCTTGCAGCGCAAATATGGACGTGCCCGTTGAGCCGTTAGCAGTTGTAACCGTGAAATTGCTGTCAGTTGCCGTATCAGACAGGTTGAATGCAATATCCCTTGCATCAGAAGTATCAATAGTGTTACCGCCGTTATACGCTGACTGCAACGTGATTGATGAAGCTGAGCATTTTACAACATGATTCGACCCGTCGATACAAAGCGTGTTGGCTGTTGCCGTACTAAGCCCGGTAATTGTCAGGAATGAATCGGCATCGGTATTTATGGTGACTCCGTTTGTTGAATTCGGAGAGAACGTTGACTGACCTTGCGCTGTTAACGTTTGCCCGGTGGCAATTGTCGCCCCTCCGTTTGCGGTAATTAATCCGGTTGCGGTTAACGCATTATTAACAGTTGTCGTACCGCTTCCAGCTCCCAGTGAAACTGTAGTTGCAGCACCGCCGATATTAAGGGTTGTTGCGTTTGTATTAAATAAGGTAGCTGTTGTTGTCGTAGTTGTAATGTCAGCACTCGTTGCGCCATTGACGGCCAAGTCTCCTCCTGCGGTAACGTCTCCTGTCAAAGTTGAAGTGCCGTCGACTGTCAAGTTACCGTTGGCCTGAATATCTCCCGTATTTGATATTGAAACGCCTGTTGAACCGTAACCTCCACCAACAGACAATGAATCTATGGTCAAAGCGGCACTTCCTGCGGAGATACTTGTAGCATTCGGGAAGTTGATGGTTGTGCCTCTTATGTTTCCTGTAGCTGTTGTTGCACCCAAGGTGTAAGTTGTAGCAGCGCCGCCGATATTGAGGGTGGTAGCCCCCGTATTAAATAAGTTGCCGGTAGCATTGGTTGTTGAAAGTGTTCCGCCGTTAACAGCAACATTTCCGGACGTTGTAATAGCGCCTGTTGATCCAGTGATTGAGAAATTGGTGCCTGACACATTATTTGTCCCAAGTGCAATTGCGGTTGTTATATTTGTGTCAGACAAATCAAGAGCAGTCGTGACATTGCCTCCACTTACCCCGGCGATCTTAAGACCTATCGGAAGGGCACGGTCGGTATCGTTGTTTTGTATCAAAACCAATTGTGTTGGGTCTGCAGCACCAACGCCATCTTGCCTGGTAAATGCGCTGTAACCTGTTGAGCCTGTTGCGGTAGTGACAGTGAAGTTACTGTCAGTTGCAGTATCTGACAAAGTGAATGAAATATCCCTATTGTCTGACGTGTTGATTGTGTTACCGGTGTTATATGCAGCCTGCAAACCAAAGGGAGCGCCGTTACAGATGACCAAATTGTTGGAACCGTCAAGACACAGCGAGTTACCGTTAACCGTCTGAAGACCGTTAAATTTCACTGTCGAATCGGCATCGGTGTTAAACGTCACGTCATTTGTAGAATCAGGCGAAAATGTTGACGCGCCATTTGCAGTTAATGTCTGGCCGGTTGCAATAGTTGCTCCACCGTTAAATGTTGCAAGGCCGGTTGCTGTTGTTGTACCTGTTATTGCAAGATTGTTGTTAACAGTAGTAGTTCCTGTGCCTGCTCCAAGAGAAACTGTTGTTGCAGCGCCGCCAATGTTAAGGGTTGTTGCATTCGTATTGAAGAGATTTGCTGTCGCCTGTGAGGTTGTGAGACTTCCTCCATTGACAGCTACGTTTCCTGTCGTAGTAATATTTCCGTTTGCGGTCACATCTCCGTTGTTTGCAATAGTGAATCGTGTTGTGCCTGAAGACGATGCGGTGAAGATATCCTGATTTTCGATTTGATTTAGGATTGTAAGCGCCTTACCTGTCGCGCCAAGTGTCAATGGACGGGTTACAAAGAGCGCTGAAATAGGTGTTGCTGTACCGATACCAAACTTTGAATTAGGAGCAACAACTGTAGCGTTATTAATGGTTGCGGTTCCGGTTGACGCGCCGAGCGTCAAAGCAGTCGCCGCGCCGCCAATGTTAAGGGTAGTAGCCGTGGTATTAAATAAGTTACCGGTTGTCTGACTGGTCGCAATTGTCCCACTATTGGCGTTGATATTTCCGTCAAAGGTGGCCGCGCCATTTCCAAGGAAGGAATATGTTGGATTGGTAGTCACATTCCCGAATGAAATGTTCTCAGAGCTATCCGTTGTATTAATATTGATGTAATTATTTGACCCTTCTTGAATGTCTAATGCATCCGCGTTGTTATCGGTTAGATTCACGGTCAAATTGTTGTTAAGCGTAGTCAACCCTCCTCCGGCACCAAGGGTTACTGTTGTCGCAGCCCCACCGATATTAAGGGTAGTTGCATTAGTATTAAACAACGTAGCTGAAGCATTTGTGGTTGTAAGGTCTCCACCGTTTACGGCAACGTCTGATGCTGCGGTAACATTTCCCGTCAATGTCGAAATTCCATCTACTGTTAATGTGCCGTTTGCCTGGATGTTGCCGGTGTTTGAAATAGTTACCCCTGTTGAACCGTATCCGCCGCCCACCTGCAAGGAATCAACCCTGGCTAGAGCTGACAATGCGTCAAATGCAGTAGCATTTGGAAGAGACACAGTCAAATTCCTAATGGATGCTGTTCCCGTTGTGGCACCTAAGGTCAGGGAGGTTGCTGCACCAGCAAAATTAACCGTGGTGGCATTTGCATTGAGGAGATTAAATGTTGCAGCTGTGGTTGTAAGATCTCCTCCGTTTACTGCCAGGTCTCCGGTCAAAGTGGTGTCTCCCGTTACTGCAAGTGTTGAACTTAATGTTGTCGCACCGGTTACGCCAAGTGTTCCTCCAACTGTTGTGTCACCTGTTAGCGTTGAGGTGTCGTCAACAGTTAACGTTCCATTTGCTTGTATGTTTCCAGTGTTTGAAATAGTTACCCCTGTTGAACCATATCCTCCGCCGACTTGCAGTGAGTCAACTTTTGCTAAAGCAGAAAGCGCATTGAATGCGGTTGCGTTTGCAAATGAAACGGTTGCGTTATTAATAGTAGTCGTACCGATAGCAGCCCCAATAGTGATATTTGTACCATCCCCACCGATGTTAAGAGTAGTCGCATTTGCATTGAATAGGTTGGCGGTTGCTTGGGTTGTCGTAAGGTTACCACCGTTAACCGCTACATCTCCTGAAGTCGTAATGTTCCCTGATGAACCGTTTATTGAAAAGTTTGTCCCCGATACATTGTTTGTCCCAAGAGCAATTGCTGTTGTTATAAATGTGTCTGAAAGGTCAAGAGCGGTTGTAACATTGCCTCCTGATACTCCTGCAATTTTAAGACCAATTGGAAGTGCCCTATTAGTATCAAGGTTTTGGATAAGGACAAGTTGTGTTGGATCTGCAGCACCAACGCCATCTTGCCTGGTAAATGCGCTGTAACCTGTTGAGCCTGTTGCGGTAGTGACAGTGAAGTTACTGTCAGTTGCAGTATCTGACAATGTGAATGCAATATCTCTATTATTTGAAGTGTTTATTGTGTTGCCTCCGTTATATGCTCCCTGCAGTGAGATAGAGGTAGCGGCACATTTTTCTACTTGATTTGTTCCGCTGTCGATACACAAAAGGTCGCCTGCAGCAGTCTGAAGTCCGGTAATTTTGAGAAGTGCCGTTCCCGTTGTGTTGATGGTAACGGTATCGGTGCCTGTCGGTGAAAATGTTGAGTTGGCGTTTGCTACAAAATCACCATTTGCAGTAGCAGTGCCTGTGAAAGTTGATGTTCCTGTAACGGCCAGATTGTTATTGATAGTAGTGGTACCAGTGCCCCCGATATTAACAGCAGAAGCGCCACCTGCGATATTGACCGTAGTAGCATTTGCATTGAAAAGATTTCCTGTTGCCGCGGTTGTTGTAAGGCTTCCTCCATTTACCGCAACATTTGCGGCTGCTGTTACATTACCTGTAAGCGTTGATGTTCCATCAATGGTCAAAGTGCCATTTGCCTGGATGTTGCCGGTGTTGGAGATTGTAACTCCGGTTGAACCATATCCGCCTCCCACCTGCAAAGAGTCAACTCGAGCCAAGGCAGACAATGCATCAAAGGCAGTTGCGTTGGGAAGCGAAACTGTTGTATTCCTAATAGAAGCTGTCCCAGTGGTGGCACCGAGTGTCAATGTTGTTGCCGCACCACCAACTGAAAGGTTGGTAGCACCAGTGTTAAACAATGTTGCGGTACCTGAAGTTGTTGTTATGTCCCCACCATTAACAGCAATGTCTCCGTCGGTTGTTATGTCTCCAGTGCTACCTGTAATTGTAAGGTGTGTCCCGGAAACGTTGTTAACACCAAGGGCAATTGCAGTCGTAATGTTAGCGTCGGACAAATCAAGGGCGGTTGTAACATTTCCCCCCGATACTCCTGCAATTTTAAGGCCAATTGGAAGGGCATTTGATGTATCAAGGTTTTGAATGAGAACCAACTGCGAAGGGTTCGTTCCACTTCCGCCGTTTGCTCTTGTGAATGCAGAGTAGCCGGTAGAATCAGCAGCCGTTGTGACGGTAAAATTACTGTCTGTTGAGGTGTCAGAGAGCGTAAAGGCAATGTCTCTGTTGTCTGATGTATTAATGGTATTACCACCGTTATAAGCAGACTGTAAAGAAAATGTCGCGCCACCGCATTTGGTAACTTGATTTGAGCCGTCAAGACAGAGTGCCGCTCCCGCAACCCCTGGAGTCTCAAGCCCGGCAAGGGTAAGGTAAGAACCGGCAGTGTAATCGAGATTAAAGACGATATCACTGCCGTTGTTTTGGTTAACGGTAACAGGGCCGTTCGCAGTGAAACTTCGGTTAGCTGAGACAGTTGCACCACCGTCAAACGTAGCAACACCATTTACTCGGAGGTCATTGTGAAGACTTACCGTACTATTAGGGCCGCCAACGGAAATCGCTGTGGCCCCCTCTCCAAGTCGTATCGTTGTCGCGTTTGCGTTGAAGAGAGTAGCAGTTGATGCGGTCGTTGTTAGGTCTCCTCCGTTAAGTGCAAGGTCGCCTGAGGAGGTGATATTACCTGTTAGGGTAGAGGTTCCGTCAATGGTGAGGTTACCATTGGCCTGGATGTCACCTGCATTTGAAACGGTTACGCCCGTTGAACCATACCCACCGCCAATTGTGAGACTATCAAACGATGCTGCGGCTAAGCTTGCTGCAAACGTTGTTGCATTAGGCAAGTTAATGGTTGTACCTCTTATGTTACCGGTAGCAGTCGTTGCGCCAATTGTATATGAAGTAGCAGCTCCACCAATGTTAAGCGTAAGCGCATTTGAGTTGAAGACCGTTGCAGTTCCGGTTGAGGTGGTGGTAATGTCCGAACCATTTACCGCAATGTCTCCTGCGGAGGTTATATTTCCATTTGTACCGTTTACCGAGAAGTTAGTGCCGGTTATATCATTTGCACCAAGCGCAATTGCCGTCACAATTGAGGCGTCTGATACGTCAAGTGCGGTTGTGACTCCGCTTCCACCGGATGAGGTAATCTTAAGAGCAGTTGGGAGAATCCTGTCAGCATCTGCGTTATCAATAAGCACCAATTGGTTTGGATCATTAGTCCCCGCACCATCAGCTCTTATGAATTGAGTCCCACCGGTAGAGTCAGTAGCAGTTGTTACGACAAAATTTGAATCGGATGCAGTGTTAGTTAGAGTGAACGCGATATCCCGGGCATTTGAAGTCAGAATAGTATTCCCGCTGTTGTATGCCGCCTGAAGGGATGTTGTTGCCGCATTACATTTGACGATATTGTTGCTTCCGTCGATACAAACAACCGTTCCCGCTGCCGTACCAAGACCCGTAACGGTGAGGTACGACGTGTTTGTAGAATCAGTGTTGATAGTTACGCTGTTGCCGACGCCCGGGGTGAATGTTGAAGCGCCGTTTGCAGTAAATCCTGCGTTGGCGGTTGTTGCACCGCTTACCGTAAGTGCGTTGTTAACGGTTGTCGTTCCGGTTCCGGCCCCTAAGGAAACTGTAGTTGCGGCACCCCCTATATTAAGAGTTGTAGCGTTGGTATTAAATAAAGTAGCTGAAAGTTGCGTTGTGGTAAGGTCGCCGCCGTTAACTGCAACGTCTCCTCCCACTGTGACATTCCCTGTAAGAGTCGAGGTTCCATCAATGGTGAGGGCACCATTTGCCTGGATATCCCCTATATTTGAGATGGTCACTCCCGTTGAACCATACGCGCCTCCAACCTGAAGACTATCAACACGGGTTAGGGCAGATAAAGCATCAAGTGCTGTAGCGTTGGGGAATGAGATGGTTTGATTTCGAATAGTTGCCGTACCTGTTGTAGCGCCTATGGTAAGAGAGGTTGCAGCATTACCCAAAGTAAGAGTCGTTGCATTCGTATCAAAAATCGAAACGCTTGACGTGGTAGTTGTTATGTTTCCTCCATTTACAGCAATATTCCCGTCAGTTGCAATATTGCCGTTTGACCCCGTTAGGGTAAAGTGTGTGCCTGAGATGCTGTTTGCACCAAGGGCTATTGCAGTCGTAATGTTGCTATCAGACAAATCAAGGGCAGTAGTTATTGCCCCACTTGCTACTCCTGCAATCTTAAGTCCTATCGGAAGCGCGCGGGTTTGGTTGTTTTTGATAAGAACCAATTGCGTTGGGTCTGCAGTGCCTGAACCTGCGTTTCTTGTAAATTCGATGTCTCCAGTTGAGCCGGCAGCAACACCAACTGTGAACTTGCTATCGGTCGCCGTATCCGTGAGGGTAAATGCGATGTTTCTGTTATCTGAGGTCTGAATCGTATTTCCTCCGTTGTACGCACTTTGCAACGAAATTGCATCCGGTGCGCATTTGGTAATTTGGCCAGTTGAATTATCAACGCAGACAAGCGTACCGGTAGCCGTCGGAAGGCCGGTAATGAAGAGGTTTTCGGTAGATGAGGTATTGAGGGTAATTGAGTTGCCACTTGAAGCAGGCGGTGTAAATGTAACGTTTCCTGTTGACGTAAGGTTCTCGTTAACCGTTAACGACCCATTAATCGTTGTGGTTCCGCCTGATGCTCCCAATGAAACGGTTGTTGCCGCACCTCCAATAGAAAGGTTTGTTGCATTAGTGTTAAAAAGCGTAGCAGTTGCAGCGGTTGTCGTTAGGTCTCCACCGTTGAGCGCAAGATCACCTGATGAGGTGATGTTGCCTGTTAGGGTAGAGGTACCATCAATGGTAAGATTGCCATTCCCCTGAATATCTCCCGCATTGGAGATGGTCACGCCCGTTGAGCCATAGCCACCACCGATTATAGCGTTATCGATGGTTAACGCTGCGCTACCGGCGTTGATGGTTGTCGCGTTAGGGAAGTTTATGGTTGTACCCCGAATGTTACCGGTAGCAGTAGTTGCACCCAGGGTATAGGTTGTTGCCGCACCACCGATGTTAAGGGTTAATGCATTGGTATTAAATACTGATGCGGCTGCATTGGAAGTTGTTGTAATGTCCGAACCATTTACCGCAATGTCTCCTGCGGAGGTTATATTTCCATTTGTACCGTTTACCGAGAAGTTAGTGCCGGTTATATCATTTGCACCAAGCGCAATTGCCGTCACAATTGAGGCGTCTGATAGGTCGAGAGCGGTTGTGATTCCTCCACCGCCTGATGATGAAATCTTAAGTCCAATCGGCAAAATTCTATCAGTGTCTGCGTTGTCTATAAGGACAAGCTGTGCTGGGTCCGCCGTACCGGTTCCGTTGGCTCTTGTAAATGCACTGTAGCTTGTTGAACCATCTGCGGTTGTTACGGTGAAATTGCTGTCGGTTGCTGTATCTGAGAGGGTGAAGGCGATATCCCTTGCATTGGACGTTGTTATGGTATTTCCTCCTACATAAGCTGATTGAAGAGAGATAGCATCGGAGGCACATTTGGTGATTTGACCATCGGAATCATTTACGCAAACAAGCGTACCTGTAGCAGTTGGGAGTCCTGTGACGAAAAACTTTTCCGTTGATGAGGTGTTAAACGTTATTGACTCGTTGCTTGACGCAGTTGGTGTGAATGTTACATTTCCGGTAGTCGTTAAGTCATCAACAACACTTAAGCTGCCATTAGCGGTTGTTGTACCCAAAGCTGCTCCCAATGAGATAGTTGTGGCTGCGCCGCCGATGTTAAGCGTCGTTGCGGTTGTGTTAAATAGATTGGCAGTTGTCTTTGATGAGATAAGGTCTGCTGATGCAACACCTGAAACTGTTATTCCGTTTGAAGCGGTAACTGCGCCTGTAAGCGTAGACGTGCTATCAACTGTCAATGTCCCGTTTGCCTGAATGTTGCCAGTGTTGGAAATTGTTACCCCTGTTGAACCATATCCGCCACCTGCCTGAATAGAATCAAAGCGAGCCAATGCTGACAACGCGTCAAAAGCTGTAGCGTTAGGGAAGTTAATGGTTGTGCCTCTAATGTTGCCGGTAGCAGTCGTTGCACCTAGGGTATAAGCAGTTGCAGCACCGCCAATGTTAAGAGTCGTAGCGTTGGTGTTGAACACTGTTGCGGTTCCTGTTGAAGTGGTGGTAATGTCGGCGCCATTTACCGCAATATCTCCTGCGGAGGTTATATTTCCCGTACCTCCTGCAACTGAGAAATTAGTTCCTGAAATACTTGAGGCCCCTAGAGCAATCCCTGTAGTAATGGTTGCATCTGAAACGTCAAGACCTGTTGTTATTCCTCCTCCTCCGGTTGAAGAGATCTTAATGCCGGTCGGAACAGGACGATTCGTATCTAAGTTATTAACTAATATAAGCTGCGTTGGGTCTGAGGTGCCTGTTCCGTTTGCGCGTGTAAAGGCAGAGTAGCTAGTCGAACCATCCGCAGTTGTAACCGTGAAATTGCTGTCAGTAGCCGTATCCGAGAGGGTGAAGGCAATATCCCTTGCGTTAGATGTTGCAATAGTATTTCCTCCATTGTAGGCACTCTGAAGTGAGATAGCATCGGCCGCACACTTTGTAATTTGAGAGGTAACGCCATCAATACAAACCAAAGTTCCTGTTGCTGTCGGAAGACCCGTGACAAAAAGTTTCTCGGTTGATGAGGTGTTAAAGGTTATTGATTCATTACTTGCCGCAGTAGGAGTAAATGTGACATTTCCGGTTGTCGTAAGGTCATTTACTACCGACAAGGAATTATTCACCGTTGTTGTGCCGCTCCCTGCCCCAAGAGAGATGGTAGTTGCAGCACCGCCGATATTCAAAGTCGTTGCATTGGTGTTGAATAGTGTTGCAGTACCATTCGATGTTGTAGTGATGTCTGAACCGTTCAAGGCAAGATCCCCTGATGAGGTAATGTCCCCCGTTAGAGTCGATGTTCCATCAATAGTAAGTGCTCCATTTGCCTGGACATCTCCTGCATTTGAAATCGTCACCCCGGTTGAGCCGTATGCTCCGCCTACTTCAAGACTATCTACTTTTGCAAGAGCCGCAAGAGCGTTGAATGCTGTAGCATTTGACAGCGTAACGGTAGCGTTTGCTATTGTTGCGGTTCCTGCATTATTCGCTCCTAAGGTTAATGTCGTTGCGGCGCCGCCTATTGAGAGGCTGGTTGCATTTGAGTTGAAGAGGGTAGCAGTCGCATTGGTAGTTGTCACATCTCCACCATTAACAGCAATGTCTCCAGCGGACGTTATATTCCCGTTCGAGCCAGTTACTGAGAAATTGGTTCCGGTTACATCATTTGCACCGAGCGCAATTGCCGTTACTATTGTCGGGTCGGAAACATCAAGCGCTGTAGTGACCCCGCTCGTTCCGGAAGAGGTTATTTTAATACCAATAGGCAGAATTCTATCGATATCTGCGTTATCAATTAAGACAAGCTGTGTTGGATCTGCTGTACCAGCACCATCTTCACGTACAAACTCTGTCCCCGCTGTAGAACCGGTTGCGGTGTGAATAGTGAATTTGCTGTCGGTGGTCGTGTCTGTAAGAGTAAAGGCAACATCACGTCCATCACTGGTAAAGATAGTATTGCCTCCGTTATATGCTGACTGCAACGTTGAAGCAGACGGAGGACATTTAACAACATTGTCTGATGCGTCAATACAAAGGGTAGAATTTGAAGCAACAGGAGTGGTAAGACCCGGAATGGTGAGGAATGAATTACCATCAGTAACAATGGTAACTCCATTCGTTCCCGATGGTTGAAGCGTCACCTGGTTGTTTGCCGTAAATGTCCCATTAGCCGTTGTTGCACCGGTTATAGTCAGCGCGTTATTAACGGTTGTTGTTCCTGACGAGGCTCCTATAGAGAGGGTAGTAGCTGCATTCCCGATAGATAAATTCGTAACTCCTGAATTGAACACTGTCGCTGTTGCGGTGGTTGAAGTGATATCTGCACTGGACGCCCCATTTACAGCAAGGTCGCCGGTAACAACTGCGTTATTATTGATGCTGGTTGTCCCAGTTGAAGCACCTAATGAGAGCGCTGTAGCGGCTCCTGCGATATTGACAGTTGTTGCATTCGCATTGAAGATATTGGCTGTTCCGGCTGTTGTTGTGATATCACCTCCATTGACCGCGATACTCCCACCATGAGTAGTAAGCCCCGTTCCCAAGAAAGTAAATGTCGGATTGGTCGTAGCATTTCCAAATGTTATGTTTTCAGACCCGTCTGTAGTATCAATATTTAGATAATTGTTCGTACCCTGTTGGATGTCTAAAGCATCGGTATTGTTATCTACCAGGTTTGCAGTTATATCGTTACCTGCACCATTTGCAGTGAGCGTAATGGTTGTCCCGTTGAGGGCAACTGCATCTCCACCGTCCCCGATATTTGCAATTCCATCAACAGTAAGGGTTTGTCCGTTTGCAACTGTCAGTCCTCCATTAGCGGTAATAAGTCCAGTAGATGTCAGCGCGTTATTAACGGTTGTCGTGCCAGTTCCTGCTCCCAAGGAAACTGTTGTCGCAGCGCCACCAATATTAAGCGTTGAAGTGACAGTATTAAACAGGTTAACGGTACTACCTGTTGATGAAACTGTTGCACCGGCTATTGCAACATTCCCGCTGTTATCAACAGTAAACACATCATTTGAAGCAACCTGCAACTGGATGAGGTTTGGCGTTGAAGCCCCCGCTTCGTTCAAGAACAACAGTGGCTGAGTTCCGGTAGCAGTCTGTGCAAAGCGGGGCTGTAAGAGAGTTACCGTACCGGAATTCGCAGGTAAAACTATTGTTTCATTTTGCGTTGCATCAGCTCCTTGAAGATCAATTGAGAACGAGTCAACAGTTGCACCTTGGAAATATAAATTGTTTCCTGCATCTGTTCCTGTAAATGCGTCACCTGTCAAAACATCACCAACAGCTGTGATGTCGCCCGCGAGAAGATTTGCGCTCTTCCATTCAAGCAACCCACCATTTTGATATGTCAAAACATAATCGGCGGCTCCTGCAGCGGCAGAAGGGAGGGTATAAACAACCGTTGCCGCTAAGGAATCAGGAGCCTTAAATCCTGTGTATTCGCTCCCATTGGCTGCAAGCTCATAAAATTGCGCTTCAGCAGTATTTCCGGCAGCAACCCCGAAAGGATTAAGCGCAATTCCTGTAGCATTGTTCGGCGTAACGGTTACAGAATCCGTAACGGCAAGCGCGTTGTTGACGGTTGTTGTTCCGGTGTTGGCTCCAAGCGTTACCGTTGTTGCAGCACCTCCTATATTAAGGGTAGTTGCATTGGTATTGAAGAGTGAGGCGGATACTGCAGTTGTTGAAAGAACCCCGCCGTTCACCGCAACGTCCCCGCCAAACGTTGTTGCTCCAGTCCCCTGGAATTGAAATGTTGGATTTGTGTTGGTGTTTCCAAATGAAACGTTTTCTGCCCCCGTTGATGTGTCAACGTTGATGTATCCGTTGGTCGATTCTGAAACACTAAATGCATTTGGCGAGTCTACAGGCAAACCAAACGCAATCCCATTACCGGTTCCGTTAGCATTAATTGTTACATTTGAGCCATTGATTGTGACGGCACCCGTTGTGTTTCCGGCATTAAGTATTGCGCCTGCTCCCGTTGCAATACTTGTGTCGCTAAGCGAGGAAAGGGTTGTAAATGTTGCTTGCTTTGGGGTTGTAACACCAATTGCCGTAGTATTAATGCCTGTTGCATCAACCGTAAATGCTCCAGAAGTAACAAGCAAATTGTTGGTTCCAGCATCAATGAGTGATGCTCCAAGGCCGGATAAATTTAACGCACCTGATGTACCGG
Source organism: uncultured Gammaproteobacteria bacterium (assembly GCA_964409875.1). Lineage (GTDB taxonomy): Bacteria > Patescibacteriota > Microgenomatia > Levybacterales > GWA1-39-11 > JAUSNA01. The sequence continues at coordinate 338,443 of CAYPEN010000001.1, read as the reverse complement.
TGATGTTAACAGCACCCGTCGTAACAGTCAGACCATTGGAAGCGGTGAGAAGACCTGCAGAGGTAATCGTTCCGGTTCCGGTTGTTAAAATATTCCCCGAAGTTGAAAGAGCTCCATTTTCGTTTATGGTTAACTTTGAAACACCTCCGGATTGGATATCAAAAAGTGTGTTTGTTGCAGCATTGGTGTCGTTGATGGTGAATGCCGTTGCCGTTCCCTCGTTAGTTAAAATGAATTTACTGTCCGTTACGGTATCTGACAATGTGAATGCAATATCCCGTGCGTCTGACGTATTGATGGTGTTGCCGGTGTTGTAGGCTGCCTGCAGTCCGAATGGCGCTCCGTTACATACAACAAGGTAATTAGAACCGTCTACGCAGAGTGAATTTCCGTTAACCGTTTGAAGACCATTGAATTGAACCCTTTCGGTTGCAGATGTATTAAACACTACATTATTGTTAGTCGAAGGAGTAAAGATAGCAGAACCTGATGCATTGAAGAACCGGTCGGATGTTACAAATACATCATTTTTAAGTGTTGTAATTCCCGTAACATCCAATGTGGAACCCAGTGTTGTTGGGCCACCGTTAACCGAGAATGCATTTGTCCCCGTAACGGTTGTTGCACCATTCAGTGAAACATTTCCGGTTCCGGTCGAGAAGGTGGTTGCTCCTGTTTGGGAAATGTTATTGGTAAACGTTGCAACGCCTGCAACATCCAGTGTTCCGCCAAGCGTTGTTGCACCAGTCCCGACAGAGAATGTGCTTGTGCCAAGAACATACGTGTTGGTTGCAAGATTAATTTGACCCGTAGTTCCAGTTCCAAGTGTCAATGCCTGTAGGTCGGTAGTACCAATGATAGGGATACTAAACAACGTTAGTCCGCCTGAAATAGAGGCCGTTCCATTGGCAATTAAGTCTCCTCCAAGTGTCGTAAGACCGGTTCCGACCGTAAAGGTATTGGTTCCGGTTACAGAAGTGTTGCCGTTCAAAGAAACATTTCCGGTTCCGGTTGAGAAAGTGGTTGCTCCTGTTTGGGAAATGTTATTGGTAAACGTTGCAACGCCTGCAACATCCAAGGTTCCTCCAAGAGTGGTTGCACCCGTTCCGACAGTTAAAGTGTTTGTTCCAGTTATTGATGTCGCACCATTTAATGTTACTGCCCCAGTGCCAGAGGTAAACGTATTGGTTCCCGATATGACGGTGCTTCCATTTATGGTAAATACTCCAAGACCATTCTGAGGAGAGAGCGTAATATTGCCTGTCGTATCTCCTCCAAGCGTCAACGTATTAAACTCCGTCGTCTGAATAGAGCGGGGTGCTCCTGCCAAGGTTAGATTTCCTGAGAATGATGCGTTACCCGTTGTCGTAAGAGAGGTAAAGTTACCCGTCGATGGGGTGGTTGCACCAATTGCCGTTCCGTTAATTCCCGTTGCTGTTGTATTAAAGTTGTTTGCAGTAATTGTGAGGTCATTAGCTCCAAAATCAAGGGTAGATGAAGAGAGGCCGGTCAAATTCAAACTACCGGAAGTGGCAGTTAGGCTTAATGCCCCTGTTGTGAGAGTCAGGCCATTTGAAGCGGTGAGAAGTCCTGCGCTGGTTATGGTTCCTGTTCCTGTTGTTGTGATGCTACCGCTTGTACTTAAAGCTCCTGACTCATCAATTGTTAATGTCGGTGTTCCGTTAGATTGGATGGAGAGTAGGGTGTTAACCGCAGCATTGGTGTCATTGATAGTGAAAGCTGTTGCTGTCCCTTCGTTGGTCAAAATGAACTTTGAGTCGGTAGCGGTGTCTGAAAGAGTGAATGCGATGTCTCGGGCATCAGACGTGTTAATGGTGTTTCCGGTATTATATGCCGCCTGAAGACCGAATGGCGCTCCGTTACAGACTACCAGGTAATTTGAGCCGTCCACACAAAGGGAATTACCGTTAACGGTCTGAAGGCCGTTGAATTGAACTTTAGCATTTGAATTTGTATTGAATACGACAGAATTCGTACCCGACGGAGTAAATATAGCCGACCCTGATGCATTGAAGAACCGGTCGGATGTTACAAATACATCATTCTTCAAAGTTGTTATTCCCGTTACATCAAGTGTGGAACCCAAGGACGTCGCTCCGCCTGCAACCATAAATGTGTTAGTACCGGTAACCGATGTGTTGCCATTTAGAGAAACAACACCCGTTCCGGTTGAGAAGGTGGTTGCTCCTGTTTGAGAAATATTATTGGTAAATGTTGCAACACCCGCAACATTCAAAGTCCCTCCAAGAGTAGTGGCACCGGTTCCAACAGTGAAAGTGTTTCCTCCATTGACAACCGTTCCGCTGTTAAGAACGATGCCCCCGGTCTGGCCCCCTCCGAGAGTCAAGTTTTGGAAATCGGTAGTTTGGATTGTCGGAATTCCGAAAAGAGTTAGAGCTCCTGAGATAGAAGCGCTGCCATTTGCGATAAGATTTCCTCCAAGAGTTGTAAGACCGGTTCCGACGGTGAAGGTGTTGGCGCCGGTAACCGATGTGTTGCCATTTAGAGAAACAACACCCGTTCCGGTTGAGAAGGTGGTTGCTCCTGTTTGGGAAATGTTATTGGTAAATGTTGCAACTCCGGCAACATCCAAGGTTCCTCCAAGTGTTGTTGCGCCTGTTCCGACAGTGAATGTGTTAGTGCCGGTTACGCTGGTGTTACCATTCAGTGAAACTGCACCTGTTCCTGTTGAGAAAGTTGATGCTCCTGTCTGGGTGATGTTGTTGGTAAATGTTGAAACACCGGCTACGTCCAATGTCCCGCCCAGTGTGGTGGCTCCTGTTCCGACAGTTAGGGTGTTAGTGCCAGACACTACCGTATTTCCATTTATAGTAAATAGACCAAGACCGTTTTGAGGAGAAAGAACAATATTTCCAGTCGTATTTCCTCCAATTGTCAGGGTGTTAAATTCAGTCGTTTGGATGGAACGGGGTGCTCCTGCAAGGGTAAGGTTTCCCGAGACTGAAGCATTTCCGGTTGTAGTCAAAGTCGTGAAATTACCCGTTGAAGGTGTAGTGGCCCCAATTGCAGTTCCGTTGATACCTGTTGCTGTGGTATTGAAGTTGGCCGAAGTTATAAGAATATTGTTGACTCCCGCATCAATTGTTGCAGCGGTAAGACCGGTGAGATTAAGGGCCCCTGATGTGCCGGTAATATTGACTGCTCCGGTTGTGACCGTAAAACCATTTGATGCAGTGAGAAGTCCTGCGCTAGTTATGGTTCCGGTTCCGGTTGTTGAGATGTTGCCAGAAGTTGTAAGAACACCGTTCTCGTTTATGGTTAACTTCGAAACACCTCCCGACTGGATATCAAGCAATGTGTTGGTTGCCGCATTCGTGTCATTGATAGTAAAAGCCGTTGCTGTTCCTTCGTTCGTCAAAATGAACTTTGAGTCGGTAGCGGTGTCAGAAAGCGTAAATGCGATGTCCCGGGCGTCAGATGTGTTGATGGTGTTCCCCTCATTGTAAGCCTGCTGCAATGTTCCACCCTGAGATGCACAAAGAACCAGGTTATTGGACCCGTCGATACAAATTTTTGAACCTGCTGCCGTCTGAAGCCCATTAAAGATAACGGTTGAGTTGTTATCGGTGTTAAAGACAACATCATTGTCAGATGATGGAGTAAAGACAGCAGAGCCTGAAGCATTAAAGAACCGGTCGGATGTTATGAACACATCATTTTTCAAAGTGGTAATTCCTGTCACGTCCAGTGTCGACCCCAAAGATGTAGCACCACCTGCAACAGTGAATGTGTTAGTACCCGTAACGGATGTATTCCCATTAAGTGAAACATTACCGGTGCCTGTTGAGAAGGTGGTTACTCCTGTTTGGGAGATATTGTTAGTAAATGTTGCAACACCGGCAACATCAAGTGTTCCGCCAAGTGTAGTCGCTCCGGTTCCGACTGTGAAGTTACTGGTTCCTAAAACATACGTATTATTGAAAAGATTAAGTTGGCCGGTTGTAGCGCTTCCCAGAGTTAATGCTTGGAGGTCGGTTGCTTGAATGGTTGGTGTTGTGAAGAGCGTTAACGCACCTGAAACAGAAGCTGTTCCATTTGTTAGAAGGTCTCCGCCCAAAGTCGTTAGACCGGTTCCGACCGTAAAGGCGTTAGTGCCGGTAACAGAAGTGTTACCATTCAACGAAATACTGCCGGTTCCGGTTGAGAATGTTCCTGCTCCTGCTATAGAGAAGTTGCCTGAAGTCTGCGTATACCCGGTGATGTTTTGCAATGCTCCTGCATTGGTAAGCCTGGAGGTGCCGGCAGTCAAAAGGTCACCATCAGTAAGTTCGAGGTTTGCAACCTGTCCTACCGTTGAATTAACAAGTGAAAGTGTCCGTGTTGCAGCTCCTGTTATATCAAAAGTTGTATCCCCTCCGGTAAATGGAATGTTGGTGTCACTAATCGTCAAGTCAGAAAATGTCTTTGCCCCCGTGAACGTTTGGGTCCCCTCAAGGAAAGCGAACGTTCCGTTGGTGCCAATATCGGGAAGCGTGTAGGTAATTGATGAAACAGGATTAACTGCAGTTACCGTTATATCATTTGCATCATCCACGGTTGTGGAGCCTTCAAAGATGAGAATATTTCCTTTATTGGAGGACGAGTCACTGCCGGTAAACGCGGTACCGGAAGTTACATTTCCAACAGCCGTAATCGTCCCAGCCCCAATACCTGATGTTGACTGCCATGAAAGAACTCCGTTTCCATCCGTTACAAGAACGTAATTTGCTATACCATCATCTGGCGGCAAGGTAAATGTAATGTTTTGCGTTTGGGTGGCTGTTGTAATGGTTGTTGAATATGCATTGTCCCCTTGAGACCAAAGCTTAATTGTTCCTGGAGTATTATTGGTGCCGCCTGCGATATCCTCGCCGATTGTAATTCCCGATGTGTTTTTGAAATCAACGCTTCCTGAGCCTGCACTTACAAGAAATGCAGTATTAGCAGCAACTGTAGTAGCACCATTCAAAGAAATGGCTCCCGTTCCGGTTGAGAAGGTATGCGCTCCTGTTTGGGAAACATCATTATTAAATGTAGCAACCCCTGTAACATCAAGTGTCCCGCCAAGTGTTGTAGCCCCGGTTCCGACAGTGAAAGTATTAGTGCCGGTTACGGATGTTGCCCCATTGAGTGAGACGTTACCTGTTCCGGTTGAGAAGGTGGAAGCCCCTGTTTGCGATATATTATTGTTGAATGTTGAAACCCCATTGACGGTAAATGTCCCGGTATCAACAACATTGCCATTAACTGTCACAATACCAATTCCATTAAGAGGAGTAAGGATAATATTGCCTGTTGTGTCTCCTCCAATGGTCAAAGTCTGGTCAGCGGTTGACTGAATGCTTGGCGTCCCAAACAAAGTAAGCCCCCCAGAAATTGATGCAGTGCCTTGTGCCAAAAAGTTGCCTCCAAGCGTTGTAAGACCGGTTCCTACAGTAAATGTGTTGGTTCCTGTAACGGAGGTATTGCCGTTAAGTGACACATTTCCAGTACCTGTAGAGAAGGTCGTCGCACCTGTTTGTGAGATGTTGTTGGTGAATGTTGCAATACCGGCAACATCAAGTGTTCCTCCTAGAGTCGTTGCACCGGTCCCAACAGTCAAAGTATTTGCTCCTGAAATTACGGTGCTTCCATTTATAGTAAATACACCAAGGCCGTTTTGAGGAGAGAGTGTGATATTGCCCGTTGTATTTCCTCCAATTGTCAGCGTGTTAAATTCGGTTGTTTGGATAGAACGGGGTGCACCGGCAAGGGTCAGATTCCCTGAGAATGATGCATTGCCGGTTGTTGTAAGCGTCGTAAAGTTACCGGTTGAGGGAGTTGTTGCTCCAATTGCAGTTCCATTGATGCCTGTTGCGGTCGTATTGAAATTATTGGCAGTAATCGTTAAGTCATTTGCTCCGAAATTGAGGGATGAGGCGGAGAGGCCGGAAAGACTCAATGACCCGGATGTAGCGGTCAGATTTAATGCACCGGTTGTTAATGTTAATCCGTTGGAAGCGGTCAAAAGTCCTGCCGAAGCTATAGTTCCGGTTCCGGTCGTTGAGATGTTGCCAGAAGTTGTAAGGACTCCATTCTCATTGATAGTTAACTTCGAAACACCTCCCGATTGGATGTCTAAAAGGGTGTTGGTTGCAGCATTGGTGTCATTGATAGTGAAAGCTGTTGCTGTCCCTTCGTTGGTCAAAATGAACTTTGAGTCGGTAGCGGTGTCTGAAAGAGTGAATGCGATGTCTCGGGCATCAGACGTGTTAATGGTGTTTCCGGTATTATATGCCGCCTGAAGACCGAATGGCGCTCCGTTACAGACTACCAGGTAATTTGAGCCGTCCACACAAAGGGAATTACCGTTAACGGTCTGAAGGCCGTTGAATTGAACTTTAGCATTTGAATTTGTATTGAATACGACAGAATTCGTACCCGACGGAGTAAATATAGCCGACCCTGATGCATTGAAGAACCGGTCGGATGTTACAAATACATCATTCTTCAAAGTTGTTATCCCGGTCACGTCCAGTGTCGACCCCAAAGATGTAGCACCACCCGCAACAGTGAATGTGTTAGTGCCCGTAACGGATGTATTACCATTCAGTGAAACTGCACCTGTTCCGGTTGAGAATGTGAAAGCTCCTGACTGGGTAATATTATTATTGAAAGTTGATACACCATTAACATCAAAGCTTCCGACATTAACAGTATTTCCATTAACGGTAAGGATTCCTGTTCCATTGAGAGGTGCAAGAACAATATTTCCCGTCGTATCACCACCAATGGTCAACGTGTTGTTTTCGGTCGTCTGGATGCTTCTTGGAGCCCCTGCAAGAGTTAGATTGCCCGAGAACGAAGCATTGGAAGTCGTTGTTAAGTTGGTAAAGTTACCGGTTGACGGGGTAGTTGCGCCAATTGCCGTTCCGTTGATGCCTGTTGCTGTGGTACTGAAATTGCCACCGGTAAAGAGGAGGTTGTTGACTCCTGCATCTATTGTCAGGGCTGTCAAACCGGTTAGATTGATTACACCTGACGAACCCGCAATATTGACTGCTCCTGCGGTCACTGTCAAACCGTTTGACGCAGTAAGAAGACCGGCGCTCGTAATCGTTCCCGTACCGGTTGTTGAAATATTTCCAACAGTTGAGATATTTCCATTCTCATTTATAGTAAGAGTTGCTGAGCCGCTAGACTGTACTTCGAGAGCATTCTGAACCGATGCATTCGTGTCGTTTATAACAAGAGCCGATGATGCACTTCCTGCATTGGTAACTGTCAGTGCCCTGGAGGAAAGGTCGGCTAATGTAAAGTCGATGTTGCCCTCCGAGTCGGATGCCAAGATCGTGTTGCCCGCATTATATGCTTGCTGTAGCGTAACGTTGAGAGCATTTGATGAACAAATAGAGAACTCATTTGATGCATTCCGGCAGACAACAGTAGCACCAACCGTTCCTGAAAGGTTTGGAATTTTGGTCACATTTGAAAGAACTATCTCACCAAGCCCGTCGGCTGATAATGTCAGGTCTTCGTTTGAAACGGTAGTGATGTCCGTTGCAGCCCCTGAGAAGACAAGCCCTGTTGAGCCGATGGTTTTATTTGTAAGTGTTTGAGTCTGGCTCTCAAATACGAATGTGTCATTGCCGGCAAGCGTTGGAATGGTAGCAACTCTTGAAGCACCGGGAGCCGGAGAGGTAATGGTTGTAGTGTTGCCAGTGCCCAATACCAACTGGTTAGTCGCATTTGACAACGTAAGTGAGACAAACGTCGGAGTGGAGGAGGTTGCAATATCCTGTGGAGTCGAAAGAGTAATGCTTCCTGCCGCATTTGCAACATTTACTTGATTTGCAGTACCGGTGATAGTTGCGAGAGTAAACCCTGTTCCATTTCCGATAAGAATTGCCCCGTTTGCTGCAGAAGAGGAGTCAACGCCCGTTCCGCCTCTTACAGGAGAGAGAAGAGTCTCGGAGTTCAACACTCCTCCTGCCGTTGTATACACCGGACCGTTATTGGTAAGTCCGGAGAATGTGATTGTTCCTGAGGAAGTAAGGCCGGTTGCGCCGGTTACGGTTCCTGTTAACGCGACATTTCCGTTGTTGGCAATACTTGCGACTTCCGAGCCACCATCATTTTGGAATGACAATTTGTAAGTTGGTGTAGTAGCGGTTACCACATTTTGCAACGAGAACCCGACACTTTGCGAAACCGCCCCCGTCCAATATGCACCTTGAAGCGTGAGAAGATTTGAGTTCTGGATTTGGCTTCCGCCGGTTGCGTCCAAAAGTCTTAGAACCGACAACGTATCAGAACCTGTCTGGTCACCGACATTCAGTCCCGAAAGAACATTCACAACTGTTCCATTGTCTGTGAGATTCGCGTCTCCGATTGTCGAACCGGTAATAGTGAATTTCACTAAGTGATTAAGGGTACCGTTTCCTCCGACAACTCCGCCTGACCCTGCACAGTTACCGGTCGTCAAACAAACAGTCCCGTCGTAATCAGGAATTTGTATCTTTCTTGTAACGCCCGTTGAGATAAGACTTGCATCAAATGAGAATTGCTTCGTGTTATCAAGCTCGTCCTGGAAATTGGTCGAGTTGTCCCTGAAAGTCTTGTTGGAAACAAGCGCTGACTCGGTTGCAAAGAGGAAAGTGTCATTAATGGTCAAACCCGGGATTGTTGCAATCCTTGCGCTTGCAGGTGCAAGGGAATTGATGGTTGTAGTGTTCCCATTTCCGAGAACGAGTTGGTTGGTGGTACCTTGTGCGGTCAAAGTAGTCGCACTTGTAATGCTTCCCGTACCGGTAGTTGAGATGCTGCCGCTGGTTGAAAGGACTCCGTTCTCATTAATAGTTAATGTTGGCGTGCCGCCGGATTGTACGGACAAAAGGGTGTTAACCGCACCATTCGTGTCATTGATTGTGAAAGCGGTAGCGGTGCCCTGGTTGGTAAGCGTGAACTTTGAGTCGGTTGCGGTATCGGTCAAGGTAAAAGCGATATCGCGGTTGTCTGATGTATTTATAGTGTTCCCTGCGTTATATGCATCTTGCAGTGAAACATTTGCCGCATTTGCTGGGCACTGTGTCAGAAGATGGGAGGTATTGTCTCGGCAAAGAGTGGTAGCAGAAACACCAGCTCCGGGAAGCGTTCCGAGAAGTACATTGTTGGAGAGGATGATTTGCCCTGAGCCGTTTGGCGCAATTGTTAAGTCCGCATCAGAAACGGTTGTAATGTTGGGACCTGTTCCTGTAAAAGTTAATGCGGCGCTCGCAGAAATTGCCCCAGCTCCTAAAAGGTCACCGGCATTGGTAATTCCCCCATTGTTGTTGTTAATGCCACCGTTTGCCGATATTCCACCAGCTGAAACTGTTAACCCGTTTGAGGCTGTAAGAAGTCCGGCAGAGGTAATTGTTCCAGTTCCAGTTGTTGCAATATTGCCGGAAGTTGAAACTACGCCATTTTCATCAATTGTTAGAGTAGGAGTACCATTTGACTGAATCGAAAGAAGCGTGTTAACCGCAGCATTTGTGTCATTTATGGTGAAAGCTGTTGCGGTGCCCTGGTTGGTAAGCATGAACTTTGAGTCGGTTGCGGTATCGGTCAGGGTAAAAGCAATGTCGCGGTTGTCAGAGGTATTGATTGTATTGCCTGCATTATATGCGTCCTGCAACGAAACATTTGACGCATTCGCTGGACACTGGGTAATTTGGTGAGTTGTGTTATCTCGGCACAAAGTAGTTGCCGACACTCCTGCTCCCGGAAGAGTCCCAAGAAGAACATTGCTCGAAATGACAAGCTGTCCGCTTCCATTGGCACCAATAGTCAAATCAGCATTTGAAACCGTTGTAATGTTTGTACCTGTTCCCGTAAATGTCAACGCGGCGCTTGCAGAAATAGCCCCCGCTCCGAGGATATCCCCTGCATTTGTAATGCCGGTGCTATTTACGTTAATTCCGCCTGCTGTAACAGTCAAACCGTTTGAAGCAGTCAAGAGTCCTGCGGAGGTAATTGTTCCTGTTCCCGTCGTCAGGATATTACCCGAAGTTGAAATATTATCACCTGAAGTTGCAGGAGAAATGGTGGATGTACCGTTATTGCGTGAGAAGAACCCAACCGTACCCGAAGTATTGGAGGTCGTTATGCTTCCGGCACACACCAGATTTCCGGTTGCATCGGCTATTGTACACCCCGTTGAGGCAGATCCTCCGGCCAAAGACACATCCCCATTAGAATCGACAAAGAGGGCCGTAGCCCCCGTGGTGTTGTTTTTAAGCGTGAACTGTGAGGTGTCCACGTTTACCAGGTACTGGTTTTGGCCCACGTCGGTATCAATGAAATAAATTTTCGGTGAATTATTGGCTATCGTAATGTCTCCATTTGAGGTTGTCGCCCCCGTAATATACAAGTTGCGGTACCTCAATGACGGAGAACCCAAATCATAAACACCGTCCGCATTCGGACCGATACTCCCTGCTACCTCAAGGGCAAAAGGATTGGTGTCTGCATCAACATCGTTAGGCAACGCTTTTATTCCTACACGTCCATTCGGGACATATACCAAGCCGGAATTTAGATTGTTGGTATCAAGCGCCGAGCCGATATTGATGGTGTCTGCTACAGTGTTGTCAGTTGCAATATTTACGGTGTTGCCCGCATTACCGGTTGCTATATTAACAGTCTTAGCATTATTACTGGTTCCAAGATTGAGGGTTCCAGTAGTTCCCGTATCGAGCGTCAATGCATTTGCACCGGCAGAAGTTATCGAACCGCTAGTAGAAAATGTGATTGCGGTTCCACCAACGGAGAAATTGCTCACTACCCCTGTTATCGAAGGCGGTGTAGGGGCAAGTTGAATATTGACTTGACCTGCGGGACTTTCGGTAAGATCGAAATCACTATTTGCGAAGTTAAGAGTGTTCGTCTGAGAAGAGATGATTACGTTGTTTTCTTTAACGTTGGCAACTGCAAAAGAACTCACAAAAGCCCAAGCGGGAAGCCCGTTTGAAACCGTCAAAAATTGACCGGCGGCTCCGATTGGAAGTGAATCAAGAGTGTCTGTTGAAGAAGCGTATATCAAATCACCCGTTGCATACGTGCTGAGTCCGGTTCCTCCAACCGACGTCGTAAGAGTTCCCTTAATGGCACCTGCGGCTACTTGGCCTCCCGAGTCGATGGTAAGAGTATTTACTACCGCCGCATCGGTAATACATCCCGTGCAATCTCCCCGTGAAACGACCGTGGAAAGGGTAGAAGCATCGCTTATTGTAAGTCCGGAAATCGAAATATCTGTTCCAGCCTTAAGGGTTACGTCACCTGTGGTACCCTGTAGTGATGTAACTCCACCTTGAACGGCAGAAATGACCGGATTTTGCGCATCACCGGAAATTGTAATTCCTCCTCCTGCTGTTATTCCATACACGACATTAGGTGCAGTAATGTCATCCTTGAAAAAACTCTTCCCCGTTACCTGAAGTTCTTTTCCGATAGCTACATTCTCCTTCGAAACTAAAGGCAGGCTAAAGAGAATGTTACCGGTTAATTTCAGCTTACTCGTCGCTGCACCGAGAACTTTTGAGCTCGTATCCTCAAGTGCATTGAAAGCATTATTGGCTTTTTGAGCTTTTAGCTTGAGAAGAGATACTTGAGCGTATCCCAAAGAGAATATAAGAGCTAAGGTGATGACCCCTAAAACAATAGCTCTTTTTCCAGGCCGGAGGTAGGTAAATTTAACAAAGAGTTCCCATTTGGTTTCGCCCTTTAATGGAGCTGCAGGAGAACCAGTTGAGGCTTCTGAGTTTTCATGATTTTGAAAAAAGCTCTTTTTTTGACCTATAGTTGCCTTGTTTTGTGTGAACTTGCGGTATGTAGATTCTGCTGTCTCAAGAAGTGCTCGAAGTTTGTCTTCTTCGTAGTAAAATTCACCCCTGTCATTGACTACGGGGCTTAGACCATATCTGTTGGCCAAATACTGTAGAGTCTCAAGAGAGACGCCCAGCATACGGGCCGCCTGCTTTAAAGTTAATAATTTCATTGATGAGTTTGGGTCATCACCAATTGCTAAAACGGGTGTACATCTACTGTAACTTTTTTTTACAAATTTAGTCAACGCAACGAAATGGAAAGAAGTGTAACAAACTATACTGATTTTTATAAAAAAAATTAAACCTGCATCAGGGGGAGAAAAATTATGAAAAAATGGTTGCTCAGTATGATATAGATTGATGTAGTTATGGTTATAAAAAAAATTCTTATTTTTTTAGGAAATAATCTATCTGTGAAATTATCTTATAGTCATAAGACTTTTCACGTTATTTAATTTTCTCATCATGAAAAGAAAAAAAATTGTTTACAAAATAATTCAATTTATTTTTCAAACTATGAAAAGTCTTGTGAAATGCCTTAATTTCAGGCTAAATTGCAACTTGTATTGCAGTATTTGCAGTTATATCAATAAAAAACTCAATTCTGAGTATATATATGGTTCGGTAAGCTTAAATAACCTGTTATTATGATGATTTATTAGGAGGAACTTTGCGCATTGAGAGGGGTAGTACTTTCAACAAAAAGCACCTCTATGCCTAAAAAGATATGAGCAACATCCTGCTTTACTTTCAGTACTGCTTGCTCAAACTTTAATTCTTTTACCTTTTGATTATCCTTGTAAAGAGACACTTCTTGATGCAGTATTGAAATAAAATTTGCATGCATGGGAAATATATCGAACGGGCCTACTTCATTAAAAGAACTTATCCTTTCGACTTCTCCCTCGAAAATAAGATTCTCGGTATCCCTAACTTTTACATGGAATAACTTATCCGCCATATCTTTTCCTAATTAGCTGTTGGTGACTGTACGGGTGCAGTAGGCGTGGCACTTTGCGAAGTTACGGCTGTATCAACTTGAGGTGTTGACGATTGCGCTGTTTTCTTAGCCTGTTCTGATATTTTTGCAGCCAATTTTTCTTCGATATCTTTCAATGTGCCTATGTATAAAACGTCTTCCGGCATCAGAGTGTCAATTTTACCGTCAAGAATTGCCCTCACATCTTTTACCGTATCTTTGACAGAAACGAAGACTCCCTTCTTTTCGGTTTGTGTCTCAACAACAGTAAAATTCTGTGTCATAAAATTTTTCAACATCTTGGAGCGCTTATATACAACTTGGTCTTCTGCGGAAAGCTCCGATTCGCCGATAAGAGAAACTATCCTTTCAAGTGCGAGGGCTTTTTTAAGAAGCGCCTGAGCATCGAGTGCCGTTTGATAATGAAGGTCTCCACACGTTTCAGCATTGAGAGAAGAAGATGTAGAACTTAATAAATCAATGGCCGGAAATCTTCCTTCCTGATATATGGAACGGGAGAGAACAATACTTGAATCAAGGTAAGGAAATATCGCCTGGACGCCGCTATCGGTCAAATCATCAGCCGGTACATAAATTGCCTCAAATGTTGTGATAGCATTTTTCCTCGTTGAGACGAGGCGTTCATGGAATGATGCCATTTCGGAAGTAAGCGTTGCCTGATATCCGCCTTCTGAGGGAATACCATTGATAAGAGTTGATAATTCATAACCGCTTTGTGCAAAGCGGAAAATGTTGTCGATAAAAAACAGCACATCTTTACCCAACGTATCCCTGTAATATTCAGCAAGAGTAACACCGGTAAATGCGGTTCTAAACCTTAGAGCAGGATTTTCTCCCATTGAGCCGTAAATAAGGCTTACCCCTTGCATAACTTTGCTTTCTTTAAGAGTTGCAAAGAGCTCCTCACCCTCACGGGTGCGCTCCCCAACGCCGGTAAATACGGTCACATTTTTTTCAGGATTGAGGATAACAAGGTTGTGAATAACCTCGGAGATGATAACCGTTTTTCCGACTCCTGCACCTCCAAAGAGACCGACCTTTCCCCCCTTAACAATCGGGGTGAAGAAATCTATAGCCTTAATTCCGGTTTCAAGAAGTTCACTTGGAATATTAACCTCGGAAAAACTCACATCTTTTGCAATAATCGGACGCGACTCCTTAACCTTAAGTTCCCCCATGCCGTCTTGTGGATTACCCAATGAATCAACGACTCTTCCTAAGAGTTCTGCGCCAACTGGAATTTTAATGGGTTGACCCGTATCTACAACATCTGAACCATGGTGTAATTTATCAACGGTCGTAAGCGCAAGACAATAGAATGAATTCGGTGAGGCAGAGGTGTATACCTCCATCTTTATCTCAGGGTCTTCTTTGTACACCAGAACGTCATAAATTTTCGGCTTCTCACCACTGAATTCAACCTCTATGATCTGTCCCTTAACGGAAACGACTTTTCCAATAATCATAATTGCCTTAAGCTAACTCCAAAGTGTAAGACCGGCAATGGTCTCGAGTTGCTTTCTGTTTTGCAACTGGTGTTTGATAGTGTTCTTCGCTTTTACCAGTTTTTTTGATTCCTCCTCAATGTGGATGAGTGCTTCCTCCATAGCGTTGACCCGTGAGGCGTGGCGGGCAAGTTGATTTTCAAGAAGCGTTTGTGAGAAAAGGTTGGCTATAATTTGCGTTTCGAAAAAGTAAAATATTTTCTCCAAAATTGGCTCAAAAATGAACCTGTCATCGCGGCTTATGGTTTCAACAACCTCGGACTCAAAGATATTTTCTCCTGTGATGCTGGTTCCGATAGGAGTTTGGTTTACCACGTTATCAAATTTTCCGTAATACACATGCACTTTTTCATACTGCAAAAATTTCTGCATGAGTTGCTTGATGTGAGCCAAATCAACTCCAACGTCCGGTATCTCAAAGTATGTGAAAGGCCGTGCAGCGCCCGATGCTTCATACATTTCTTTGCCTGCACTTCCTATAATAAGCAGGTCGCTATTCTGGTTGTCTGGTTTCTTAAGATCTTGAATGAATAGTTTGTAGGTTTTTTGTGTGACAGAACCATACAACCTACCGTTGGAAGAGAGGTACACGAGAAGCGTTTTGCCATTTTTCTGAAGAAGAGGCAGGATTGTCTTGTCCCCTGTTTTTCTCCTTGCAATAAGTTCCTTCACTTCCCGATCATAGGAAGACTTTAAGTCGACAAAAACATCAGATAAATCCTGCAAAAAATCACGAGTCTTAAGAACTGAGTCCTTAATTTTTTGCATACGAATAACGGCAATTTCTTCATAGCTTTCTGCTAAATCTTTTAAGCTGTTTAGCGCCTCGAGGTTTTCAGCAATGATTTTTCTTTGTGGCATAGTTAATTTTTTATAATCTCAAACAAAGAGAAACAAGCTTTGCTTATTTTTCTTTACAACATATTACGTCCTTATCTCAAACAAAGAGAAACAAGCTTTGCTTATTTTTCTTTACAATATATTACGTCTTTATCTCAAACAAAGAGAAACAAGCTTTGCTTATTTTTCTTTGTGGCATAGTTAATTTTTCACCGCTGATTTTTGCGGCATAAGGTGTTCTTTGTTCTTCATTACGTTCTCATGAAAAACTTTAATGTCATTTGTGTTAGTAATATCATACAGTATTTTCTGCCTTGCACGGTCGTAGTAAACGGCAATAAGAAATTTCTTCGTTTCTTCGAGCTCTTCTTTCGTCTGGATTACATTCTGAAGGATAAGAGAGATAATAACAACCTGCACTTTCTGGGGAACAATTTCCTCGTACGGTTGACTGAAAAATTTATTGACAAGCTCGCCAAGACGCAGGTTCTTCTTTACGTCATCAGTTAATTCCTGCCCGAAATGGGAAATATTCTGCAACCTATTAAATTCAGTCAGAAATGCAGTCAAGTCCTTATTAATATCCCGGGACAATTTATCTAGTGTTTGTCTTCCGACCCTCGTCACTGAAAGCGGAATATTGACTGCAGGCCGCATCCCTTGATAATAAATATTTGCATCTAGATAAATGTGGCCGTCGGTTATTCCCATGACATTTGTAGAAATATAGCCAGTAAAGTCTCCTTCAATAATCTCAATAACAGGAAGGCACGTAATTGCTACCTCGCCGGTTTTTGGGTGTTTGAAATTTCCAGCCCGCTCCAGGAGTTTTGAATGGGCATAAAAAATGTCTCCCGGATACGAATCGCGGCCCGGGAAGCGGCGGGCAAGAAGAGACAGCTCACGGTAAAACTTTGCGTGATTTGAAAGATCGTCAAGAACAACTATCGTGTTGACTCCCTGGTCGCGGAAATATTCAGCAATAGTCATTGCCGCATATGGTGTTTGGTAGATAAGAGTTGGGGAGTCATAAGAACTGGTTGCGACAATTATTATTTTGTCCATTATTTTTTCTGCCTCGAAAAATTCCTGAAGCCTTTTTATATCGCTTTTTTTCTTTGCTATTGCTGCATAAATAACAATATTTCCTTCAAAGATTTGGCTTTTGATAGTTGTCATCAAAACTGAAGTTTTACCTGTTTTCCTGTCTCCAATAATAAGTTCCCGCTGCCCGCGCCCTAATGGCACCAGCAAATCGATAAGTGAAATGCCGGTTACCAGATGCTTTGTTATTTTTTGCCTTCCCGAAATACCAATAGGCTTTGCATCCATGTCACGGCTTGTGGCTGGTTTTGTATACTTTATTGATGGGTCAAGTAGATCGCCCAAAGGGTCAATTGTATGTCCCAAAAGCTCTGGTCCGACCGGAACAGCAAGAATAGCCCCGGTACGAGTCGCCATCGTTCCAACCTTAACAGGCTCATGGGAAAATACACGGGCCTCAATTTTACCTCTATTGATAGTAAATACTTCAGCCTTTTGTCCTGTTTCAAAAATAATTACCTCATGCGTTCTTACTTTCGGCAGTCCTTCAATAAAAACAATAGGATGGCTCACCTGATAGACGATGCCGTATTCTCCTGCTTTCTGTAAAAGTGTCTGAAATTCGTTATTCATGCGTTTGTGTCCTTTCTGGAAGCTACCTGATTTGCTTGTTGGGGGACAAGTCCATTCATAACTGCTATGTCATTTGCGGCTTTATGAAATACAGAGCGTATTGAAAAATCAAGATATTTCCCGTTGGAATATATTGCAGCACCACCGATAAGAGCCGTATCAACCGAAATATCAAAAAGGACTTGCTTGTTGGTATTAAGCACAAACCAACTTGAGAGCGTTCTTAAAGTCGCTTCCTTCGGTTCAAAGGCAAGAATAATGGAGAGAACGGGAAGGGAAGTAATTTTTTGTTGGATTTTCTCAAAAAATTCTTTTATCGCAAGACGGGACTCGGGGTTGATATTGTTGTTGCGAAGAAGCGTCATAAGGGTGTCTTTCTTCTTTATTCCAAAGCTTTCAAGAAGCGCTGCTTCCGGATTAAAGCTTGTCTCAAATATTTTTTTTGTGATAACTGCAAGCCGAGCAGAAAAATCGCCAGCTTGAGCTTTTGTGTGGAACAGGTCCGAAAGGTCAATTGTTTCCATTAGTCGAATACTCCTTCCTTCTTTGCCTTCTCAAGCGATTGGATGACAAGATTCTCATGGTCATCAAGTGTAAGTGATTTATTTAACACTTCTTGCGCAACCCTTTGGACAATGATGCTCGATGCCTGGTCAATCCGGTGAATTTTTGACTGTTTATAACTTTCAACCTCTTTCTCAAGGTTGGCAAGTAAAGTAGTCCTGAATTCTTTAATCTGCTGTTGAAGTGAAAGCTCGAGTTGATTGGTAACATTTTGAAAACCTGTAAGAGACACGGAAGTTATTTGTTTTAATGACGCCTGATAGTGCGATGCCGCTTCATTTCCCGAATTAAACGCTTCTTTATGTACATCATTAATTATTTTTTGCAAGGATTGCTCAAGTGCTATCTTTGAGTTGGAACCCGTATTTTGCACCTCTACAACCATCTTTTGAAGCGCCGCTTCAAGCGTTGTCCTTGTGGACTGGGTCATGAACTGTGTACCAGCAAGAATTTGGTTGGCCTGGTGCGTTGCTATCTGCATCATTTGATTTGATTGGGACATCGCATTTTCAATTATTTGCCGCTCCTGTGTCCTGCTTTGCTCGACTATTGCCTGGTAATCGTGCTCGATTTTTCCTTCCTTCTTGTCAACGTCCTTTTCCTTCTTTCTGACGCCCATTACATAGACGGCAACAAAGACTATTACCGACAGGTCAAACACAACAGTAATAACCTGAAACAACAGGGCAGGCATATAGATACATAGTAAGGTAAATTGAAGCTTTTGTGAAGATGTCAGTATATATAGCGGAAGAAAGAAATTAGATTTGAAGCTATTAGGCCTATAACTTTTTATTTTCTGCAAACCACTTCATCCTATAATTTGCAAATGATATAATTGCGGGATGGAATCAAAAATTACCAAAATTCACTTGCTTGGACCGATGGGTGGAGGAAAAAGTACAGTTGCCAATTATTTACAGAACAATTATAAGTTTACTGTCCTCAATCTTTCACAGATCGTAAGAGAGGAAACAGTAGCTCAAGGACTGGAGTTAAATCGGTAAAACATGAACGCCGTCTATGACAACCTCAAGAGATACCAAGGAAATGATATCGTCGCCCGAAGAATAGTTGAGTTGGCAAATGAAAGTGATAGAGTAGTGTTTGATGGGTCGAGAGATAGGACTGAGGCAGAATATTTGAGAAAAAGATACCCTGACATTTTATCCCTTTACATTGACGCTGAGAAAGACATCCGTGTGGGAAGAATTATTGAAAGACGGAAAGACATAGACAAAGGAGACCTTGAGAAATTGCTTAAAAAAGATGAAGAGTATACATTCACAAGTTGTGATGTAGAGGGAGTAATCGTCATCGACAACAACGGACCGATAGACCAACTGACCTCGAAAATAAGAAAACTGCTATAAATATCCTTATTACTACATGTACACCCCGAGGTGCAAAAACCACACCAATCCAGCGAGAACGAAAATGAGTCAACTTCTTTCTTAACTATTACAAACGGAGGATTAAAAATGCCACGACAAGTCCGGCAGCGGCAATAGCAACAACTATTGTGACATTAAAAATAATTCCAAGATGTATGATGCGGGATGCAGCTGGATTACGACCTAGTGCCTCAACACCTTTGGCTGCAGCTCTTCCAAAACTTAAGAAAGCAAGAATCATAGAACCCAATACAACTAAACCTGCCATGATGTACTTAAAAACTGGATTTGGTCCTTCTTTGGTGGGCAGCAGAACCAACTTAAATACATCTGAGAGCGTTCCGGGGAAAGTGGGCTTTGAATTGAAGTAATGAAGGTCAAGGTTTGCGGCAATTTTATCCACCTTTTTTTTGTCGGAGTTGGCATAATCCTCCATCGCACTCCCCAAAACAAAACCTTCTTTTGTCGCCTTTACAGCAACACCAGGGGTAGTCGATGAAGTCAGAAGGTCTCCCTTTTTGATGGTTCCTTCACTGGAATTGACCAATACATATACCGTGCCGGTAGAAATGACAGGAACAATATTTGTTGCTGTTGCCGTATTGAAAATAATAGCAGCATCACGAGACACAACGCCCAAAACTTGCGAGTCGTAAGGAACAACGGTCTGAATTGCTCCTTTTGTTCCTGATGAAAGAATGCTTCCATCTGGCACATCTTTTTTTGCAACTTCAACCATGTGGGCGACCCCAAGAGTCGCCGCACCATTTACTTCCTGGCGCGGAGTAGGCGATTGGGCATAAAGGAACGGCGCTTGAAGAAAAAAAAGTAGGAAAAAGAAAACAACAAAAAGCTTTCGAAACATATTATTACTATAGCAAATTACGCATTTTGAAGCGAGCAAAAATTCTAATCGTGGTATCTCTCCAAAGAATCCAAAACGTCAGTCAGTTTCATTGTTGCAAGACACACCACTGTGTCGCCCCCGCCGTAGTACAAAAATACCGTCCCACCAAGAACAGCAGCACCACATGAAAAAACGATATTTTTAACCTGACCCTCTTTCTCATACGGCATTTCCGGTTCAAGAAGCGGACGGGTACTTCTCATAAGAATAATCCTGGGATCATCAAAATCCAAAAGCATCGCCCCGATTTTATAGAAAAATCCCGGATTTGATACCGCATGATAGAAAAGCAACCATCCACGGGATGTTTCTATGGGTGGGCCCGCAATACCAATCTTTACGTTGTCCCAAAAATCCGCTCTCGCTTGTGCCATGATTCCGCCTGTGAGGAATTTTTCTCTTGGAAAATTCAAATCCCTCAGGCTATCAAGCCAAATAACATTTCCGAGCCTGTGAAAAGCCACTAGCCCGGCACCTTTTGCTTTTTCTATAATGCAACAGTCTTTGTCATCTACCCCGGGAGGAGAGATAAGCTTCGGCATTGACCAGCTCCATTTTTTCTCCAAAAAATCTGAAACGGAGATTGAAGAAAGAGCAACACGGGGAGGATTGGCTCCATCATATGCAGTGTACGTCAAATAAAGTCTTCCATTTATCTTTGTAATACGCGGGTCCTCGCATCCAGAATTCCAACCGGGTGTTGTCATCATCTCGTAAGGCTCCCGGGGAGTATATACCGGCTTTTCTGAAAAATCAGTGAATGTGAACCCATCGGTGCTTGAAGCATATCCGAGCGTAGAAACCTTATCTTTTCCTTGAGCCCTATACAAAAGGTGCACTTTCCTTTCAAGATATATAACAGCTGGGTTGTATGTTGCAACTGACCTCCATGAAACATTTGGGTCGGGAGCAATAATAGGGTTCTTTTCGTAACGGACAAATGTTGCATTTTTTACAATTCCTCCATCGCCCATATTTTCACTGTCTTTTTCCTGCAAAGAATTCTCCTGTTTTAAAACCAAGAAATCAAACATTCCCATACTTTAAGTGAACTCCATAGAGAGGGTGCCTGTCAAGGCGTTGGGCTTGGAGTGGGACTCGAGGTCGGAGTAGGGGTAGGCGTGGGGTTATTATTGTTATTATTATCGTAATGGTAATTCGACTTCTCAGTCGGTCGCTTGTATTTTCCATCGTCTTTATAGTGTTCTCCAACCCACGCATCAATCGCCTCCTGCCATCTATTTTTCCCATCGGTTGAAACGGGGTCGTCCTCTGTGAAATTGATTACATCCATAGTGTCATAATCATTGCGAGATACTTCTTCATCGGACGCGAGCTTGCCTCCATCGTGCCGGGACATCTTTAGCGTCTTATATATAGGAGATTTGGTCGTAGGTTCGGTCCCTTTCACAAAATA
Organism: uncultured Gammaproteobacteria bacterium; assembly: GCA_964409875.1. Lineage (GTDB taxonomy): Bacteria > Patescibacteriota > Microgenomatia > Levybacterales > GWA1-39-11 > JAUSNA01. The sequence continues at coordinate 317,272 of CAYPEN010000001.1, read as the reverse complement.
TTCTACTCTCGTGCTCTGGCCATCAATAGGAAGACCTCCTGAAAATGCATCGATTTGTTTGTCTATGACATTGTCCGGTTTTTGGAATTCTTCCCTCGGTGTTCCTTTTAGAACTCGTGCCATTACTTTATTCCAAATAGGAGACGCGCCTGTAATACCGGATGCAATGCGGGGGTCGAGTGGAGTATTGTCATTGTTACCAACCCATACTCCGACGGCATATGAGGGAGTATATCCGATTGTCCAGTTATCGCGCTTTTGGTCGGTAGTTCCTGTTTTAACCGCAACAGTTCTTCCCGCAACAACCAGCCATGAATTCGGTCCGAAAGCATCCATTCGCGCATTATTGTCAAGCAAAATATGGGAAATCAAAAAAGCTACTTCCTTTGTGAGTACCCGCTGTTGTCCTTTGTCTTGATGCTTGTAGAGTACTTTGCCATGTGTATCATCTACCTCTTCAATGCCATACGTTTCTCTCCTTTCCCCACCGCGGGCGAATACCGAGTATGCAGATGTTATCTGCACTAGAGAGGCCTCCCTTCCTCCAAGAACCAAAGAAAGACCAACATTGCGCAGGTGATCGGAAGTTGGCTCCCAGTTGAGGATTCCCATGTCGTATGCCTTTTGCATGACAGGCTTGACACCGACTCTGGCCAGCATCTTTACAGCAGGCACATTGAGAGAATTTCCTAATGCAAAGCGCAACTGGACAGGCCCTCTGTATTTACCATCGTAATTCACCGGCGTATACATATTGTTGTTTCCAGAGCCGTCATTGACTGGAAAGTCGGTCTTTACATCCATAACAAGAGTTGCCGGGGTGTACCCCTTTTCAAATGCCGTTGCATACATAATAGGCTTGAGGGATGAACCTGGCTGGCGAAGAGCAGTTGCAGCGTTGAATTGTCCGTCTATATCCTCGTTGAAATAATCACGGCTTCCTATCATCGCCAGTATTCCTCCGGTCTTAACGTCCAAAACCATAACTGCGGCGTTTTTGACTTTATAATTTTTAAAGTTCTCAAATTCCTTACTGACGATATCCTCACTGTCGCTCTGAATATCAGAATCAAGAGTCGTTTTTATCGTGAGGTTTCCGTTATTAACGTAATTTTCCCCGAACATTTCGGCAACCTGCTGCCTCACATACATGACGAAATGAGGGGCCTTTATCGCCTCTGTGCGACGTTCTTTGAAGGTAAAACCTTTAATTGCCTTAAGGCTTTCATCCACCTGCTTTTGCGAGATATAACCCTCGCTTTTCATTCTATTTAAAACATCCTCAGACCTTCCGATATATGTTTTGTCAGGGTTGGAATAGGGGGAATAATACGTGGGAAGCTGCGGGAGTCCGGCCAAAAAAGCACTCTCAGCAAGCGTTAAGTCTTTTGCGTGCTTATTGAAATATAAATTACTTGCCGCCTCGATTCCAACAGCCGTTCCCCCATAGGGAATGTTATTTAAATACATTTCCAAAATTTGGTCTTTTGAATATTTATTGTCAACCTGGACTGCAAGAATAAGCTCTTTTAACTTACGCGTTACGCTCCTTTCTGAAGAGAGCAATGCAATTTTTACTAATTGCTGGGTAATTGTGGAACCTCCTGTCGCTCTTTTTCGCAGAAGAGGGTCGAGAACAACACCCCTTAAAATGCCGGTTATCGAAAATCCTTTGTTCCGGTAAAAGTTCTTGTCTTCAGTCGCAATTGTCGCATTGCGTAAGTTTTGTGGTATCTGGTCTAGCGGCACATAGATACGGTTATAATCCTTATAAAAAGAGTAGAGAAGCTTGCCATTCTTATCCAGAATCCGGGTTGAATCTTTTATATTGCCGTTTGCCAATCGCCCCGGAGTAGGTAAATCCCGGCTCACCCACAGTACATACAAAAAGCCGAGGATAATAATTCCTATAAGTCCGAAGAAAGCAAATTTAGCAAGTCTTGCCTCTAAAAAAGCTGCTTTACCGGAAAAAAATGAAGACCGACGGCGTTGCGACGTCCTTCGCAGTCTGCTGTAATACATATATATTGAGTTAGTGTATTGCAGTTTTGCAGTTAACAAAACAGTAATACCTGTGTGACAATTGCATCACAGATTTATATAAAAACTATGATGCAGCATAGCATTTATTGTACCATTTTTCACTCTCCTATGTGCTTTTTGAGCAATAAAATCCGTTCAGTATTTACAATATATCTTCTAAATGCAGAATGGAGTGGGGAGGGTAGAGCATCAAGAGAAAACCATCCCAACTCGTCTATTTTATGGGGCTCTTTGTTTTTTACTTTTTTCGGGTCAACAAGCACGATATGAGGAATGGCAAGCCAATGTGTTTTGACCCCATTCTGAACCCTGATAACTGAGTGGGGTGGAACTTGTACCAATATTCGGCCGCTACATCCATATTCTTCTTTTACCTCCCTTAATACTCCTTTTTCAACCTCTTCCCCAAAATCAAGTTGCCCGGCGCCTGTATCCCAGCGACCCTTTTCGTCCCTGCAATTTTTACTTCTCTTGTGCATTAGTAAATGTCCACATCCATCAACGCAATAGAAAGGAGTGGTTATCCCAATAAAATCAATTCCCGGTTTTGCCATTGTTTTTTGCTAGTATAACAGACCGGAAGTTGAACTAAAAACAATGACACTGTTATAATCGTTGTATGGACGAAATTGAAGAATTACTAACCCGCGGTATTGCCAATATAATTCCCTCAACGGATATGCTCAAAAAGGTTCTTGTCACGGGCAAAAAGCTTAATGTGTATCTTGGCATTGACCCGACTGCCGTCAACATACATTTAGGGCATGCGGTTACACTCCGAAAACTTCAGAAATTCGCCGAATTAGGACATAACGTAACATTTCTTGTAGGCGACTTTACAGCGCTCGTCGGCGACACTTCGGACAAAGAAACGGAACGGCCCCAATTAACAAAAGATGAAATTCAGAAAAATTTAGAAACCTATAAGTCCCAGGCGGAAAAAGTCTTGGATTTTTCTAGAATAAAATTGCTTTTTAATAGTCAATGGCTCTCGGAATTAAGGTTTGACGAAATTGTAAAACTTACCCAGCATTTTACATTGGGTGATTTCATTTCCCGCGAACTTATAAAAAAGCGTCTTAACGAAGGGAAAAAAATCGGATTACATGAGGTTCTATATCCCGTAATGCAAGGGTATGACAGCTATCATTTAGATACGGACCTGCAGCTTGGAGGCACAGACCAAACCTTCAACATGCAAGCTGGCCGAACACTCAACAAGGACTTGAGAGACAAGGAAAGTTTTGTCATGACGAATAGTTTTCTTTCCGGGACGGACGGACGGAAGATGAGTAAGACTTGGGGGAATGCAATTTGGCTGACAGACGGACCTGATGAAATGTTTGGCAAGATAATGTCTTTAAAAGACGAATTGATAGTTGAATATTTTACACTTGCAACTGACATGCTTACTTCAGAAATACGGGAGATTGAACAAAAAATAAAAGATGGAGAAAACCCTATGAGTTTTAAGAAAAAACTTGCAGTAACTGTTGTCGAAATGTATCACAGTAAAGAGAAGGCACAAGAAGCAGAAGAAAGTTTTGAAAGCATAGTTCAAAACAAAGAACTACCGAAAGATATCGAAGAGATAGTCGTTATGAATGGACAACCGCTTTCAAAAGTTGTCATAGAAAGGGGACTTGTTGATTCAATGTCTGAATGGAAACGGCTCGTTGAACAACACGGAGCCTCGTTTAACGACACTAAAATTGATAGTCCTTTTTTCAATACAAAAGACCTTCCCGAAGAATCAATTCTTAAAATGGGTAAAAGAAAATATGTTAGAATAAAAAAGAAATAATGGAAGAAATTCGCAAAAGAAAGTGGATAATGAAAGTGGTTGTCATAGTAGCAACTTTAGCTATGATTGCAACAATTATCTTGCCTTACGTACTTCGTTGATAAATGGACCTTACAACTCCAATAGCTCAAGCAGGTCTTGTGTATCGCCTGAAAAATGCCGCACTTACGCGACTTAATATATTTACCATTGAAGACCTTTTATTCCATCTCCCTTTTCGATATGAAGATTTCACAAATTCAGTTACTATCCGCTCAATAAAATTTGGGGAAACATCGGTTGTCCGCGGGACGGTAGTTGACATAAAAAACGAATATACGCGCAAAGGATTTGTGCTTCAGAAAGCAACGGTTACCGACGGCACAGGAACACTACAGTGTACGTGGTTCAATCAATCATATATCACACGCATCATCCACCCGGGAGATGAAGTGGGATTAGTCGGCAAGCTTGAATTCTTTGGGAAAAAACCGTCTTTTCAAATTAAAGAATACGAGGTACTGGGGCAATCAAATGGTATCCATACGACCGGCCTTGTTCCTATATATAATGAAACACGGGGACTTTCTTCAAAGTGGCTCAGGAACAGAATATACGATATCCTCTCTCACAATAAAAGCATACCTGACTTTCTGAACGTAAATGAGTTGAATAGGTTACAGTATAAGCCTCTTTATGAGTCGCTGTATTCCTGTCATTTCCCAAAAAGCATACAGGAAGCAGAGCTTGCCCGCGAGAGACTTGCTTTTGACGAGCTGCTCCTCTCACATTTGGCAGCTCTTAAAAGGCGTGACGAGTGGAACCACAAAAATAAAGGACTTCCTTTTGAAGTTAAAAATTTAGAATTAAAAATTAAACATTTTATCGATGCGTTGCCGTTTACACTTACTGAAGGCCAAAAACAAGCCCTTAATGATATAGAAAATGACCTTCAAAAAGAAATTCCCATGAACCGGCTTTTGGAAGGTGATGTTGGAAGCGGGAAGACGGTAGTTGCTGCAATTGCAATGTATATTGCCTTCTTAAACGGGTACCAATCAGTTCTTATGGCCCCGACTGAAATTTTGGCATATCAGCACTACGGAACAATAAAAAAACTCTTCGAACCGTATGGAATTGCTGTCGAATTAATCACCGGAAGTAAAAAATTAAAAATTGAAGATTTAAAATTAAAAATTTCCATTGGTACCCATGCACTCATTCAGAAAAGCGTAGATTTTGAAAAGTTGGGGCTGGTCGTAATCGACGAACAGCAGCGCTTTGGAGTAGAGCAGCGCGCAATCCTCCGCCAGAAAGGAACAAACCCGCATTTTCTGACGATGACTGCAACGCCTATCCCAAGAACCATTCTTCTTGCAATATACAAAGACCTTGATACATCACTTCTTAAGGAAATGCCGAAAGGCAGAAAGCACATAAAGACATGGCTCGTCCCACCTGTAAAGCGTACAAATGCATATGAATGGATAAAAAAACAAATAGTTGAAAGTGAATACCAGGACCAGGCGTTCATTGTTTGCCCGTTCATCGAAGAGTCTGAAAACATGGATACGGTGAAAGCTGCAAAGGCGGAATTTGAGCGGTTACAAAAAGAGGATTTAAAAGAGCTCAAATTAGGGCTTTTGCACGGAAAGCTGGAAGCAAAAGAGAAAGATGAGGTTCTGAATAAATTCAAAAACAAGGAATACAATGTACTCGTATCAACCCCCGTCGTTGAAGTGGGAATTGATATACCGGATGCAACCATCATGGTTATCGAAGCATCAGATAGATTTGGGCTGGCTCAACTTCACCAATTAAGGGGTAGGGTGGGAAGGGGAGACAAGCAATCGTATTGTTTGTTATTCACAGAAAGCAGCACGCAAGCTGTTTTAGATAGACTCAGGTACATGGAGAAGGCTGAAAGCGGCTTTGAACTTGCGGAACTTGACTTAAAACTCCGCGGTGGAGGTGACCTGTTCGGCACACGGCAGCATGGATATCGCGGTTTTAAAATTGCTGATTTTAGAAATTTTGAACTTGTTGAGAGAGCAAAAAGTGAAGCAGAACATCTATTTCCGACACTAACTAAAGAAAGCGCACTGCTAGAAAAAGTTAAAGGGGTAACCCTAAAACTTGTTCATCCCGACTAATATGTTGCGAATGAGCGTAAAATTTACTATAATACCTACAAGGCGCCTAAAAAACGCTTTTATTTATGCCACAAGAACCAAAAAGAAGACATTCAAGGCAACGTAAGGGAAAAAGGCGAAGTTCAATTTCCCTTTCAGTTACTTCATCTACAATTTGTAAGAATTGCGGCTCAGTTGTAGTTCCGCATACGGTGTGTTCTGCGTGCGGTTACTATAAAGGGCGGCAAGTTCTCTCAAAATAACTTCATGAAGACGGCCTCAGACCCACGGCACAAAACAAGACAAGACATTGTCCAATTACTTTTTTCCTACAGTTTTGTCGAACAGAATATTCCCAACGAGAAAGCCAAACTTATCATTGATAATTTTAGTCAAATAGATACGACAGTGCGTAAAATTGCACCGGAATTTCCTATAGAAAAAATTAACAAAGTAGATCTTGCTATTTTGCGGCTGGCCATTTATGAGTTACAATTTGAAAAGAAGGCGCCACCAAAGGTAATTATTGATGAAGCAATTGAGCTAGCAAAGGAATTTGGAGGGGAAGCGTCGCCTGGTTTTGTAAATGGGGCATTAGGAAAGCTTATAAAGGAAAAAAAGGATTGATATGAACGTAAAATTACCGGTATTCTCAAATGAAGAAGTGCGCTCTATAGTGTTTACACACAGGTCATATCTTAATGAAAATAAGGAGGCAAAAGAATCAAACGAGAGACTGGAGTTTTTGGGGGACAGCATCCTTTCATTTGTGGTTTCCTCTGCTATATACGAACAATACCCTAACCTGAAAGAAGGAGAGCTCACCAGCCTTCGCTCTGTTCTCACCAACACCCAAACACTGTATATTGTTGCTGACAATCTGGGACTGGGGTCACTTCTTAAAATGAGCAAAGGAGAAGAAGAAGGGGGAGGCAGAACAAATAAAACGATTCTTGCAAACACATACGAGGCAGTCGTCGGTGGACTCTTTTTAGATGGGGGAATAGAAAAGGCAAGAGATTTTATTGCAACAACTATTCTTGCCAACCAGAATGAGTTTGTCGGAAGCCAGGGCCTCAAAGACCCAAAAAGTATGCTACAGGAATTCATGCAGGAAAAATATAAAGTTTCTCCTGATTACCGGATTCTTGACGAGGAAGGGCCCGACCATGACAAAAAATATACTGCCGGTGTCTTTTTGAACGGGGAGTTGGTCGCAAATGGTACTGGCCGTTCCAAACAAGAGGCAGAAAAGGATGCCGCGCAAAAAGCACTTGAAGCACTTCATAATGAATAGTAATTGCAATCTTGCGAATTTGCCTCAAAAATAGTACAATATCACGAATGGTCTTATGACCAGCTAAATAATATGTTAGTTATACGATTTACACGAACAGGAAAACGCGGAGAGCGCAAGTTCAGGTTAGTTGTCAAAGAAAAAAGATCAAGACGTGATGGGAAACCGGTTGATCTTCTTGGTTTTTATGAAAAAACAACAACCGGGGTTACAAAGGAATTTGATAATGACAAAATAAAATATTGGGTTTCAAAAGGTGCACAAATGACCCCCTCCGTTAAGGATGCTATCGAAGGTGTAAAACGCCCTAAGAAAGTAAAACAACCAAAAGCTGACTAATATGCGCGAACTTCTGGAATATATTCTCGAAAAAACGTTTTCAAATAAAGAAATCACCGTCAGTGAAGACGAAGGTGAAGCAGGGGACATCATTCTCACAATCCATGCCCCTCAGGAGGAAATAGGTAAAATCATTGGAAAAGGTGGCAAGGTCATCAATGCAATGAAACAGCTTGTTAAAATTCAAGCGATAAAAGAAAACAAACGCGTAGAAGTAAACGTCGAAGAAAATTAGGGTTCCCTCTTTTTTACACCTCACTCGACATCTTTTCAAAAAGCTTTAAACTATTAATATGAAAATTTCTGTTATCACGCTATTTCCTGAAATGTTTGAGGCGGTACTTAGCACTTCTATACTTAAAAGGGCACAACAAAAAGGCAGAGTGGAATTCCAAATAGTCAATCACCGGAATTTTGGTATTGGAAGACATAAAATTGTTGATGACAAGCCGTATGGGGGCGGGGCGGGTATGGTACTCAGAGTCGATGTCATGGCAAACGCAATTCGTTCAACAAAAACAGGAGTTGATGGTGAAAAAGTAGTGCTTCTTGACCCTCAGGGGACAGTTTACAAGCAGTCAAATGCCGAAGATTTTTCCCATCTTGCCCATCTTATCCTTGTCTGTGGACACTACGAGGGATTTGATGAACGGATAAGGAGTCTTGTTGATATGGAAGTCTCGGTCGGTGATTATGTTCTGACAGGTGGTGAAATTCCGGCAATGGCAATAATTGATAGTGTCACAAGACTTATTCCGGGAGTTTTGAAGGATGAAAATGCGACACAGACAGAATCCCACTCCGAAACGTCCGTTGGGCGAATTCTGGAAGGACCGACCTATACGCGTCCAGAGATGTTTGAGAATATGCCAGTACCTAAAGATTTACTATCCGGGAACCCAAAAATAATTAACAAATTCAAAAAGGAGCAAGCAGTAAAAATTACCCTTGAAAGAAGACCTGACCTTGTGAAAAAAGCAATAGAATAACGGATTACCTATTCCCCTTTCCATCCCTTTAATTCCTTCAATTGGGACGATTGAAGAGGGGTAAGATTTGTCAGGGCAGTTGAGTCTGCATTCGGTGCTTTCAACGCAACTGGCTTATAGAAAAAATTTACATTATACCTTGCATCACTTTTAGAGATATCAACGCTCTTTATCTCCACAACCGGCATACTTTTATACATGATTTCTGCAAATTTACGAAGGCCGTCGTTTTTGCCGCTTACAGTGACAAGAATGTTTATAAAAGGAATTCCGTTAATTGACTTTTCACCTGATACTTGTTGCGTTTTGGAAGTTGAATATACGCCACCAACTTTTATAGTAAAACCTCCAAGCTTTACTCCTGCCTTAGAAGAAGCATCGGAAAGTTCCGAAAAAATAAGGACGACATCCTTTTGAGCCGGCAAAGCAGTTGTTGCAAGCATATAATCATTATCTACATTTTCTTGTGAGAGAGACTCCAACAGCGCTACTGTTGTCTCTTTCGCTTTCACGACACTGTCTTTGGTTGTAATAAGTTGCTGTGCATCCTGTATATCCGACCATTGCGGGATAATAATTCTAAAAAAAACAAAAACGGACGCAAAACCAAAGATTATAGGAAGAAGTTGTTTTTTTCTTTTTCTGTAGATTAATTCAAGTTCTTTCATGTCAACTAAACGTTATCGTAAATGTCACGGAATACTTTAGTGTTTTGGGATTCAAGCCAAAGGATTGCATTTGAATTTTTTTTATTTTTCTTTTTTTATCCTGTGCAAGATTTGCTATCTTTTGTTCAACCAAATCGTTAAGCGTTGATAAATTCTCCGATTCTAGAGAAATTTGAATATCTACATCTGTTCCGTTTATCGTCTCAACGGTAACATCATCGGGTATAATTTCCGTTAATGAAGCGACTCTTGCATTCATTGGAAGTCTTCTAGAGAGGATCTTGCGGATATCATCAAGTCTTCCCTTAATTTCTACAAGCTTATCCCTTTTGTCAACATTTGCTAATATTTGTTCATTCAGTTTTTTTTCTTTGTTATCCAACTCCTCAAAGGAGTTTTTTAAGAAAAGACGGTAAACAATAAGTGTGAACGAAAGAAGTACCACCAGGCAGAATAAGGCAACAGAGGCGATAAATACTTTGCGAAGCGCACTATCAACACTCTTTTTGCCTGACGCAAGGTTTATGGTTTGTTTCATATGGGCAGTTCAAAGATGTGTATATGGACTTGCTAGATAATGTCTTTGAGGGCGAGCCCCACAACGACATTAAAACTTAAAGCGTCAGAGGATAGTTCTTGCGGAACATTTTTTATGTCATAAATTTGAAATGCATTTCCCAAAACCACCTGCAAATTAAGTTGATTGGTAAAATATATATCAACACCCGGAAGTTGTGCAGATCCACCCGAGAGTATGAGTTGCGTAATCTGCTGGTTGGGGTTTTTTTCTTTATATAGGAGAATTGTTTTTCGAATATCTCCCAGTATTGACTCAAGAATAGGGAATAGGGATTTACCAATTTTCCCTTCAAACGCCTCTTTACTCAATCCATACGCCTTTTTATAAGAGTCTGCTTGTGATAAATCAATTCCCAAATCAAGTGAGATTGCCCGGGTTATAGCTATTCCTCCTTTATCAACGGTAAAGACCATAACAACTTCACCATTTTCAACAACGGCAATATTTGTTGTTGCTGCTCCCATATGCACAATAATGTTGGAGGATTGTGTATTTACAAGCGGAAATATCGCTCTATGCACTGATATCATTTCTGTCTCGATAGTAGCAGGCACCATCCCTAACGTATCCATAACCTGTTCATATTTTTTAATAAGTGAAAGGGATGCGGCAACAAGCAGAACTCTTGTCGCTTTAGTTTGAGTGGATGCGCCGAGTATTTGCCAGTCGGTTTTTACCTGGTCCAGTGGAAGTGGAATATATTGTTCCATCTCATATTTTAGAGCTGCGGCTAGTTCCTTTTCGGAAAGAGAAGGCATCTCAATTATTTTTGTATAGACTTGACTCTCGGGCAGCGCAATATTTACTTCTCTTTGTTTGATACCTGCGCTTGCGATAACCTGCTTAACTGAGTCTGTGAACCTTGCCATGTCCTCACCTGACTCGGACATTATGCCCTTGGTTGGCGTCGGCCCCAAGCCTAATGATTCCACAGACATAACATTTCCACTTTTCTTTATGGAAAGCGCCTTAATGGATGTTGTACCGATATCAAGACCAAACGTTGCACTCATTGTGATAACAGGGAATACGGAAAGATTTCTAATGGCAGTTGGGGGAATGATTGATAGTAGACTACTTTTCTAACCGTATCACCCGATGTGCCCGTAGAGCTCACAACTGACCCTTGAGCCGGAAAAGGGTATGGGTCAGCAGGATCGGGGGCTGTATCTTGCGCCTGAAAGCCCACAATGCTCGAATTAAAAATAGGAATCACTTTCATTACAAGTCCGTTAGACAAGGCGCTCCCATTAAAAGTAAGGGGTGCATAGTTGTAAAATTTCACTCCCCCTTTAAGTGTATAAGGCGCTCCTGCCGTTATTCCGGCAGTAGCGTTTGCTATTCTTGTGCATCCATTTGATTCATATACACTTTTTTGTATGATCGGATTAGCAGCAGTTCCGGAGAGAAGCACTACTTCTATAGCAGGAGCAACAGAATCACCACCACTTGAAGCGCATGAGTTTTGATTTTGGGCACCCCAATATATATTAATGGATACTGCTTTACCATTCCCCATTGGGTTTTTGAAAATAAGTGCCGGGTCGGAAGAATAGTCAGAAAGCCAAACGTCTCCCCCTATAGCTTGATCAACCGCTTGACCGTTATTCATAATGATTTCAGTACCATTTTCAGCCAAATAAGTGGTTGAAAAAGATGCATTATTTCCAAGAGAAATCGGAACATTTATAGAACTTTGGCCCTTGAGGGTTTGTTGTATCCCAGCCTCAGCAGCTTGAAAGGCACGCTGCGACTCTTCGTTTTGTTTTGACAGCTTCAATTCTGTCACAATTCTTGCAGCAATGGAGAGACCCACCGTCAATGCAACAATCATAGTAAGAACCACAATAAGCAGGATTTGTCCTTCTTGGCCACGGACAAACTTACTTCTTTGTAAAGCCATATACTTATACATAATACGGTCAATTATGACCACCTGTCAAGCTCAGAGGTTTTATTTTTTCATTGAGAAAACGTAACTATCAGCTGCGCCACGCAATCCTACGGATTAAAGCTCAATCCTACGGATTGTAGTTGCGCATAGTGACTGACGTATTAAAAGTACTGGATGCAATATTCTCAAATGCTGCCGACGTATTTCTCTGTGACACGGTAAATGAAACACCAATTATCGGACTTGAATATGGATTATTATTGCTTTGAGAACACGTAAAGCTGCATGTTGAAGGGTCCACTTTCACTGAATTATTATCCATAAGATATGTTTTAACATTTGCACTTGTTGAAGCAATGCTCGATGTTGCCAAATCACAAGAAAATTCAACGGTCGAACCGTCTGCCTGCCGGAACTCAATTGATTTTGCCGGGGTAGTAGTTGGTGCGGTACAATTAGAGACTGGGCTCCCATCAAGCGCAATTACGTCATCCGCAAGTAGGGCAGTATTTGATATCACTGATAATGCGTAATTCCCGTTTTGAGCAACGTCATTCGTCACTTTTGTTTTACTCCCTCCCCGTAGGGTAGAGTACAGAACCCCAATAATAAGGCCTGATATTATAACTATGATGGCTGTTACTGCTAGTAATTCAACGAGAGTATACCCCTTTTGAAAATTAAATTTTTTCATGGATCGCTTTGCGTCGTACTTTTTTGCATACAACTGACAAGGACTGACTTATGACAAAAAGTGGTACTCGCCGGACATTTCGTCGATGACCACCTCACCGTTACCGTAACTTTTAAATCAGTCGAATCGCACTCACCTCCCGGCGGAGAAAATTCAATTGTTCTATTATAAGAAGTGCCCGTATTAACACCAGTATCACTACAGTTAGTCGAAGTGAGGGTCGAATTAGCTTCATCTATACACAGATATGGCGCGATAGATGATTCGAAAGTTTTAAAAGTATTCAAGTCATTTTTCTGTATATTTCTCACAAGTTCAATCCCTTGCTGTGCATATTTATTTGCTTCATTTTGGTTTTTGATAAACCTGGAATTATATAATCCGTTTACAATCACAATTGATATAGCTGTCAATATCATAAGAATTACGACGAGAGCAACCATTGCCTCTATCAATGTTTGTCCTCTTTGTGTCTTTTGCATACTATTGAACTACTGCATTACCGGCAATATCTATCGTGATTGTCTTTGACCTCCCGTATCCGCCTAAAACAATAGTACAAGGAACACCTCCTGCCGTTGCCGACAACGAATCAAACTTAATTTGCGTACAAGTTGTTGAGTTATCAAAGGTATATCCTGTCGGAATAGTTAGAGTCTTGAAAGTTTGGGAGCTTGTATTCGCACATTCCATACTTAGCTCCAGCTGGTTGTTGCCAATAACGGTTACCGCATACCCCACCAAGCTTTCGTTACCGCAGGTTATCGTATTTCCGCTCTGATCCTGGTTGGTCTTTACTCCTGACAACGCACTGAAACGGGCCTGACTTACGAGTAACTTAATATTATTCCCGCTCTGAGCAAGTTGTTGTGATCTGCTATATGAGGCAAAAGAGGCAACGCCTATTCCCGAAAGGATGGCAATAACACTAAAAACAACAAGGATTTCAATAAGCGTAAAGCCGTTTCGTTCCTTCGGAAAAACCAAGCCTCTTTGGCTTTTCTGCGAATATCTAAATCCGTTGGAGAATTTTTGAGGCTCAATACTCATTTTTTTAGGGAAACGGAAAAACGTTGAAACATGCATATATTGCGGTGTACAAACTAAGGGTTAGTCAGCTTAAAAGGAACATAAGGTGAAGTGCACACACTGGCATCCGCAGCATCAGTATCCTTATCCGCATCTTCTTGATTTTCAAGGCAAGCAAATAGCGTATAGGTGCTTCCGTCAGCTGCGGCAGTGTACTGATAAGCCGACCCAGACAATGGATCGCAGGGGACCTTCGTCATATATACTGTTCCATTGACGGATATTCCGTTGCCGCAAGAGGCCATTGAAGCAGTAAGGGGATAACTACCATTGTCAGAACGGTAAAGCTCGAGAGCGGACTGAATTTGATAAAGATTTGCCTTTCTTTGGCCATCACGGCCGCGCTGTCTTGCACCGATGAAGTTAGCAGTTAAAAGCGCAGTCAGTATTGCAATTATTGAGATTGAAACGAGTAACTCAATTAAGGTGAAGCCTTTTTGTTTTCTCATATATTTATCATACAACTTTCTATTAACTATTAGATATTATCCATTGACTATTAATTTATGGTGAAATGTTCGGGCTCGATACCCCATATGTACAGAGAACACTCGTACCACCACACAACAAACCGTTAGCCGTAGCATTATCGCAGGCATTTCCTCCATTGCAAGCTTGTGTGTCTTTTCCGCCCCTATCTAATGAAGCGTAGAGCGCATATGACTGCCCTGTGGTGTCCGACCAATACACATACCGCTTATCACTTGAAGGGTCAATTGGTAAAACATCCATATATGGACTCCATGTAGTTCCCCACTGCACAACACCATTGGGTGTGTTATCTGTTGATATTTTGCTTTGCACCGAATATGGATATCTGTGATAATCCTGATAATATACCTCGAGTGCCCGCTGGATTTGTGCTAAATCGGATTTTCTTTTTGAATCCTGTGCTTTATGAAATTGTTCGAGGGGATTTATTACAGCGATTATCATTGATGAGAGTATCGCTAAAACACCAATTGCTGTTATTAATTCAACCAATGTAAACCCAGCTTTAGAGTTTTTTAGAAAAAATTTTTGAGTACCGTTGCTGCTATTTGATTTCCTAGAAAAAATGCGAAAAAGAGGGAAAAAATGAGAAACGGTCCAAAAGGAATTGTACCGCCGAAAAAACGCAATTTTCTCCATATAACCAGTATGATAGCAAGGGCTGCACCTGTCAAGAAAGCGGTGTAAAGGCTTACGACAATGAGTGGAAATCCTAAGAAAAAACCCATAGAAAAGGCAAGCTTTACGTCACCCAAACCCATTCCTTTTCCTTTCGTAAAAAGGTTTAGAAGAAGAAAAAATGTAAAGGCTCCGAGTCCTGCAAGCAAGTGATTCAAAAATGGCTGCCCGGCGATTATGAGATAAGGGATAGTAACAAGAATTGCTATTCCAATAAGAAGGTCGGGAATTATGCCATATTCAAAATCTGCAAAAAATATCCCCATGTAAGCCCAGAGTACAAGAAAAAGGAAAGGCACAACCCACAGGTTCTGTGGATATCCCGCACTATATAAATAGACGCTGGGAAGCAAAAAAGCAGAGAACATTTCAACAAAAAAAAGTCTGGCTGGGATTTTTGTCTTACAATGCCTACATCTTCCTCTCAAAAACAAATAAGAGAGTATAGGAATAAGCTCGGGGGCATGAAGAGTTTTCTTACAATGCTCACAATATGAACGGCCTCTTACAAAGCTTCTTCCTGTTGAAAGTCTATCAATAAGCACATTTAAAAAGCTTCCCAACACTGCACCCAGCGCTAAAAAAGGCACAATATAAATAACTAAGAAATTATCTGGCATACGAAAATTGGAATTCTAGAAGGATACAGCTTATTGTGTGCACCAGTAGCAAGTGTCATCGGCAGCGTTAGCATTCGGACATGTAGCACCATTCGCGGCAGCTCCAGCTTGCGTGTATTTTGTATCAGGCGCAGCTTTCTGTGATTTAGAGCGTGGGCTGAAACAAACTACCATATTGGTCGCATTTGCGGGGTCCCAGTTCACATACACTCTGCCCATATCGTTCGTATTAATATTAAACGACTGCTTCAGTTCACCCTCAGCAATCAATCCATTTGAGATACATGAAGCAAGTCCTGCAGAAGACAAATTGGCACCGATAACGGCACTCCCAATACCCGTGCAATTAGCATCCGTATTATTCGCATCATTCCAGGGAAAAGCGCCATGAGTAGTGTAGTAGCGGACATTTGCTGTTTGGAACTCAACAGCAATGTTCTTGATTTTTGCATCATCGGCTTTCTTCAATTGTTCAAAAGGGTCGATGGTGGCGACAAGGGCAGCAGCAAGAATTCCAAGGATACCGATGACGACGAGAAGCTCGATAAGGGTGAAGCCTTTTTGCAATTTCCGGGCAGGGAATAATTTCATATTAAATCCATCATAATCATAACCAAATTTCTTTGTCAAGCCCCACTTTAGGAGCATTTTGAACCAATCACTTATTTTTGGCTATTGTTTGTTGTGGAATGAAAGTTTTTTCAACAAGAGCTCTGACACTTACATTGTTATTTTTAACCAAATGCAACAACCCAAACATTCTTTTACACGAGGGGTACAGTGACTCAAGAGTTCTTTTGTCATTAATGTTTCTGAGCATATAAGCTCTCATTGCATATTCCAACGCATCAACGCCTATCTCATTTATCCGCATAGTAACTTCATCCAGCACCGACCACATAACAACTCCGTTGGAAAAGAGGCCATCAATAGGAATGGTTATTCCATCTTTTTTTTGTTGCCCTCCCAGGCGTACCATGCGGCAGCGGGAAAGCACGGTAGGAAGGAGTGCATCCTCACTTTCAACTGAAAATAGGAAGTGAACCATAGAAGCATGTTCCTCGATGCATTTAAGAAGTGCGTTCTGAGCTTCGGTTGTTATCTCTCCCGTAAAGAGGAAGAGTCGTGCGTTTGTGGCTTTGAAAGCAAGTTTTTTCTTTATTTCTCTTGCGTGTTCTATTTTAGTCCCGGAAAACCGCTCAATTCCGAACTCCGGAATGTTTTCCTTCACAATATAACTTGCAATGAATGCCTCTGCATTTTCTTTCGAGCCTATTAAAATAATACTTGCCATGTTTTCTTATTTATATCATCTGTTGACAGCAAAAGCACATTTTGAGTACGATGGATGTACCGCTTGTGTAAAAGCGTTGTTTTTAGTGAGGAAAAAATAGTATGGCACTACCTGTCCAAAGTCAATTCGGTTCATCTGACGATTCGTTTGAACGTCCCAGCATAGGAAATATCCTTCTGCAGGAAAAACTTATTACCACCGAACAGTACCAACGGCTCAAAATTGAGGCAGCCAAGCAAAACACCGAATTAGATAAGCTTATCCATGATTTAAATATAATTCCTGAAGAAAAATATTATGAAGCACAGGCAAAGCTTTTGAACGTGCCATTCACAAGCGTTGCAACACTTCCATTCTCTCCGGAAGCGCTGGGATTTATTCCTAAATCCGTTGCAGAACGGTTCAATCTTATTCCTTTTGCCTTCGACAAAGAGGCAAAGGTGCTATCTGTTGTCATGAGCAACACAAATGATGTTGAGGCAATAGAATTCGTGAAGCAAAAAACAGGCGCCACCATAAAGGTTTTCCAGGGTATCCCAAGTGAGATAACGCAAGCCATCCAGACCCAATATAGTTTTGGGCTCGTAGGTGAGGTGAAGGAGGCTCTTAAAGAAAGTGAACAGATACAAAAAGTAAAGACATTCGATTTGCAAAGCATTTCAGAAGTCATAAAAGAAGCACCGATTGCAAAAATAGTATCAACAATTCTTGAATATGCGGTTAAAAGTAGAGCGTCGGACATCCACCTCGAACCGCAGGAGGATAGGGTCAGAGTCCGCTACAGAATTGACGGCATTTTATATGAAAGGCTTTCCTTGCCATTGGGAGTAAGCGAAGCGGTAATCTCCCGCGTAAAAATCCTATCCGGTATGAAAATTGATGAGCATAGAGCGCCTCAGGACGGCCGTTTTAATTTCAAAGTAGGAGACGAGGAGGTCGACCTTCGCGTAAGCTCATTACCTACTGTATTCGGAGAAAAAATCGTTATGAGGTTACTTCGTAAATCGGGAGGTGTTCCAACGCTTTCAGATTTAGGACTCACAGGTCCATCTCTTCGGACCCTTGAAGCAGCGATGCTTCGACCGCACGGAATTATACTTGTCTGCGGTCCAACGGGTTCTGGAAAAACGACCACTCTTTATGCGGTACTTTCAAAACTCAATACAACAAGAGTCAACATCCTGACACTTGAAGACCCTGTCGAGTATCAAATTCCGGGAGCAAACCAGGTACAGATAAATGATGATGTAGGGCTTACCTTCGCCTCTGGCCTTAGGGCTTTTTTGCGGCAAGACCCCAACATCATCCTAGTAGGAGAAATCCGTGATAAAGAAACGACTGAACTTGCGATTCAAGCATCACTTACCGGCCATTTAGTATTCTCGACACTTCACACGGATAGCGCGGCGGGTGCACTTCCAAGGCTTCTGGATATGGGCGCGGAGACATTTTTACTTGCCTCAACTATCAATGCTGCAATGGGACAGAGGATCGCACGAAAGATTTGTACCCATTGCAAGGTAGATTACGTTCCACCTACTGAAATTGTCCTGGAAATGCAGAAAGTATTGGGCCCTCTCATGCCAAAGACTAATGGGCAATTGAAACTTTTTAAAGGTGCGGGGTGTGAGGTGTGTGGGCACTCCGGATTCGTCGGTAGGATTGGTATTTTTGAAGTTATGGCAATAACCGAAAATGTAGCAAAACTTATTCTTACCAGAAGCGATAGCAGCACAATTGAAAAAAAGGCGAGAGAGGATGGGATGATAACAATGAAACAGGATGGGTATCTGAAAGTTCTTGCAGGCGTGACAACAATTGATGAGATTTTGAGGGTAGCGCAAGAATAAAAGTAATCAGTACTTTGTATTTAGTATGAATAAAAAATTTTAGATATCGATACTATATACAACATACAAAATACTAAAAACCAACCTTTATGGACTTAAATCAGTTACTTGAAAAGGCAGTACAGACAAATGCGTCAGACCTACACCTTCTCGTGGGCATTCCGCCTGTGTACCGTATTAATGGGGCGCTACAACAATTATCCTCGGTTGCACCACTAACGGAACAGGTCATCGAGCAAATGGTAATGTCTCTGCTGTCTCCAGCACAAAAAGAAATGTTTGTAACCAATAGAGCGCTTGATTTTTCCTATGGGTACGGCGGCGGAACGTACGGTGACAAGGGAAGGTTCCGTGTCAATATTTATTTTCAAAGAAACACTATTGCAGCAGCTTTCAGACTGCTTCCGCCAAAAGTAAAAACCATAGAAGAGTTACGTCTTCCGAGTATCTGCCATAGGCTTGCAACTCTCAAACAAGGATTTGTCCTTATCACCGGACCTACCGGGCATGGAAAAACAACTACAATTGCCTCTATTGTGAATGAGATAAATATGACGCGGGCGGCTAACATTCTTACCATTGAAGATCCTATCGAATATGTATATCCGAAAGGGAAAAGTGTGATATCCCAGAGGGAATTGGGTCACGATACACTCACCTGGAATGAAGGTCTTAAGAGTGCGTTGCGTGAGGACCCTGATGTTGTAATAGTGGGCGAGATGCGTGACCCGGAAAGCATTGCAAGCGCAATAACCATTGCAGAAACCGGCCATTTGGTTTTCTCAACACTTCACACCAACTCTGCAGCCCAAACAATAGACCGCATTATAGACTCTTTCCCTGAAGCCCAGCAAAACCAAGTAAGAATTCAACTTGCAGCTACCCTTGAGGCAGTCGTGTCCCAGCGCCTTATTCCAACTATTGAAGCGGGTAGGGTGGTCGCAACCGAAGTGCTCGTTGCAACTACCGCGGTGCGCTCCAACATCCGCGAGGGAAAAACACATCTTATAGATTCTACTATAGAAACTTCGTCTGAAGAGGGAATGAATTCTATCGAAACGTCACTAGCGAAATTGGTACAGGAAGGTCTTATTACGCTTGACACTGCACATGCCTACGCACTAAGACCTGATACACTGACGCGACTTTTGGGATAATATGGAATACGCGTATCTTGCCGCAACAAAAGAGGGAACAAAAGAGAAGGGGAAGCTCGAAGCAAACGACCAAAAAGAAGTCATTGATTATCTCCGCTCAAAAGGTTTGACGCCTCTTTCGGTAAAAGATCTTGAGAAAAAACAATCAAGCATTCTTGGTTACTTCTCACGTGTCAAAAGTGGAGACATTGTTCTTTTCACCCGCCAGCTTGCCTCAATGATATTAACAGGACTTACTGTCATCGAAAGTCTTAATATCCTCAAAAATCAAAACAACAAGCCACAAATGCAAAAAATGGTGGACAGTCTTATTGCAAGCCTTTCTGAAGGAAATTCTCTTTCCCAAGCAATGTCCAACTTCCCCCTCATTTTCTCAACCACCTATATAGCCCTCATTAAATCCGCAGAAGAGGGTGGTATTCTTGACAAAGTCCTTGAGCGCCTTGCCGACAATCTAGAGAAGTCAGAAGAAGTTCACAAAAGAGTCAAGTCAGCACTTTTCTACCCCTCGATTATTATCTCAGGTGTAGTAATCGTTATTGTTCTTATGAATATCTTTGTAATCCCCCAAATGGGAGCGCTTTACGAAAATTTGGATTTAAAGCTACCTATCATGACACAGATAGTCCTTGCAGGCTCAAAACTTACTACAACACTCCT
This sequence comes from uncultured Gammaproteobacteria bacterium, assembly GCA_964409875.1. Classification (GTDB taxonomy): domain Bacteria; phylum Patescibacteriota; class Microgenomatia; order Levybacterales; family GWA1-39-11; genus JAUSNA01. The sequence continues at coordinate 297,013 of CAYPEN010000001.1, read as the reverse complement.
TCCGTTCAGTATTATATTTATTATCGCTGGTTTTTTTGGATATCAGAGGTTTTCAAAAACACCATTGGGTATACGGCTCATGGATAAAGCCAGGTTGAAAGCCCCGGTTTTTGGAGACATCACCCGTCTCTCGATATTAAGTGAAGTCTCAAGAACAATATCACTTCTTGTCAATTCGGGAAGCTCGCTAATAGGCGCTCTGAATATTGCGGGGGATGTATCAGGCAATGTCTATTATGAATCCGCGCTGAAAGGCACCAGTTCTCTTGTTGAAAAAGGGGCTGGACTGTCTATAGCGCTGCAAAACCAGGATATTTTCCCACCTCTTATGATACAAATGGTAAAAGTGGGGGAGAGTACCGGAAAAATTGATGAGAGCTTACTCAAGGTTTCCGAGTATTTTGAAAGGGATTTGGATATTCGAGTAAAGACACTCACAACAGCAATAGAACCCATCCTCATCATTATTCTTGGTGTAACTGTTGCGTTTCTTATCATCTCTGTTATTACCCCTATTTACTCCCTCGTATCCCAGATTCAGTGATGGCTTTTTTGCCTCATTTTTGCTATAATTTTAAAATTAGGATATACTTTTTACATTCATTTGAAATTATTAAAACTTCCAACTTGCAACATCCAGCCCGTTTCTATACAATAGTTTTTTGTTAATTCACAATGGCTAATAACAACGAATATACAGCGCAAAATATACAAGTCCTCGAAGGATTGGAACCAGTTAGAAAACGTCCTGCCATGTACATTGGCTCAACCGATGTGATAGGACTTCATGAATCTTTAAGGGAAATTATCGACAACGCGGTAGATGAATCATTGGCTGGATTTGCCAAAAATGTCTGGGTGACACTAAACCGCGACGGCTCGGCAACAGTTGTTGATGACGGCAGAGGCATTCCTGTCGATGAAGTACCGGGATACAAAAAATCAGGGCTTGAGATGGTCATGACCAAACTTCATGCAGGGGGAAAGTTCGGCGGAGGCGCGTATAAAGTCTCAGGAGGTCTTCATGGTGTCGGTGCATCGGTTGTCAATGCGCTTTCGACCCGTATGTGGGTTGAAGTGCGGAGGAATGGAAAACTATACCGGCAGGAATATAAAACCGGAAATCCGACAACAAAACTTGAAGAGCTGACGCTTTCCGATTCCCACCTCAATGAATTCTTCCCTGACAAGAGAGTCCTAAAACTGAAATCGGGCACAACTTCTACATTTTACCCCGATAACACGATATTTCAGACTGTAGATTTTGAAAGGGCGACTGTTCTTCGGCTCATGCGCGAGCGTGCATTTCTTGTCTCAAAAATTTATTTCCATCTCTATGATCTTCGTGAGGAAAAAGTAAAAGAAACTCATTTGTACTACGAAGGAGGCATTTTGTCCCTTGTTAAGAAAATGAATGAGAACAAAGTCACCATCCACCAGCCGTTTTATTTTGCCAAAGAAGTCAATGAGGTTTTTGTTGAGGTTGCACTCCAGTACAACGACGGAATTGCCGAAAATGTAGAAAGCTTTGTAAATGTCATTAATACCGTTAACGGGGGGACGCATGTTGCAGGCTTTAGAACTGCCTTAACACGCGCTATTAACGATTACGCCAAAAAGTCGGGAGCTGCAAAGGATAACGACGAGGCAATAACAGGGGAGGACACAAAAGAAGGACTTACTGCTGTTGTCTCAATCCGCATGGAGCAGAACAACATCCAATTTGAAGGCCAGACCAAAGGAAAACTGGGAAATTCAGAGGTCCAACCGCTCGTTTATGCAGTAGTAAAAGAAGGTCTTGATACATTCTTTGAGGAAAATCCTTCCGACGGAAAACAAATTGTTGCCAAAGGCCAGCTTGCGGTACGGGCTCGTCTTGCTGCTAGGGCTGCCAAGGACGCAATTTTGCGAAAGGGCGCATTTGAAGGAGGTTCTCTTCCCGGAAAGCTTGCCGATTGCCAGGAGAAAAATCCAGCAGTGTCAGAGCTTTATATCGTTGAGGGAGACTCTGCTGGAGGAAGCGCAAAGCAGGGAAGGGATAGAAAATTCCAGGCCATATTGCCTCTCGGTGGAAAAATCCTCAATACTGAAAGGGCACGTTTGGATAAAATCGTTGAGTTTGAATCTTTGAAAGACATGATAATCGCCCTGGGTATGGGAATAGGGGAGACGACTAATTTGGATAAACTCCGCTACCACAGGATTATCATTATGACCGATGCCGACGTTGACGGTGAGCATATTGAAACACTTCTCCTCACATTTTTCTATAGACACTTGCGTGCGGTTATTGAGAACGGATATTTATACGTTGCAAAGCCGCCGCTTTACAAGCTCTCATATGCAAAAGAGGAACATTATGTTTACTCTGACGATGAGAAAGACCAAATTGTAAAAGACGGAGGGGGAAAGAACTACTCAATCCAACGCTACAAAGGTCTTGGAGAAATGAACCCGGAGCAGTTGTGGGAAACGACAATGAATCCTCAAAATAGAATTTTGAAAAAAGTAAACATAGCTGACGCAGAGGATAGTGACCTTGTTTTCTCAATGCTCATGGGAGATGAAGTTCCGCCACGAAAACACTTCATACAAGAAAACGCCAAGATGGCGAACTTGGATATATAAGGAGGTGAACTATAGATGAAATTGCATTACGGAAAAAACGCACCACAAGAGGTAAATGTTCTCATTGAAATTCCAAAGGGAACAAATGTTAAGTACGAGTTTGACAAGGAAATGGAGGCTATGGTTGTTGACAGATTTTCAAAGACAACCATGAACTACCCACTTAATTACGGCTTTGTTCCAGCGACACTTTCAGGAGATGGGGATCCGGTTGATGTTTTGGTGCTCTCGGAACTTCCAATTTTGCCAGGTATGATAATCGCAGTAAAACCGATTGGAATGCTTGAGATGACTGATGAGAGTGGGGTTGACGCAAAAGTTCTGGGTGTACCCGCGGTTACCGGTGATATGTACTCAAGTCTTAATGATATTAATGAGGTATCTGATGACTTGAAGAATCAAATCAAACATTTCTTCGAACATTACAAAGACTTAGATAAAGGGAAATGGGTAAAACTAAAAGATTGGTTAGGACGTGACGCAGCAATTAAGGAAATAGAGACCGGTATTGCTAACGTTGGAAAATAGCTGATAGTCAATAGTTGATAGCTAGTTTTTAGCTATTAACTATTAGTTATTAACTGTTAAGTATGGATATTGGAAAACTTGAACACATAGACATATCTTCGGAGGCTAAAAAGGCCTACCTTGATTATGCCATGAGCGTTATCGTTGCCCGTGCGCTTCCTGACATCAGGGACGGACTCAAACCTGTTCACCGCCGCATCCTTCATGCGATGAATGAGATGAACCTTGCGCCGAATGCAAAGTACGCTAAGTCGGCAAAAATTGTTGGAGAGACCATGGGTAAATACCATCCCCACGGAGACATGGCAATCTACGACTCACTCGTTAGGCTTGCCCAAGACTTTTCAATGCGATACCCATTGGTCGACGGGCAGGGTAACTTTGGCTCAATGGACGGTGACTCAGCTGCTGCGATGAGGTACACCGAGGCAAAGCTGACACCACTGGCCATGGAAATGCTTTTTGACATCGAGAAAAATACTGTAGAATTTACCGACAACTTTGACGGGACGATGAAAGAACCTGTCTATCTTCCTTCAAAAGTACCAAACCTTCTGCTTATGGGAAGCGAGGGAATTGCGGTCGGAATGGCAACAAAAATCCCGCCGCATAATTTAGGCGAAGTTATCGATGCGGTCATTCACACTATTTCAAAAACAACCTACCGCAAAGAGGATTTGAAAAAGCTCGAAACCGAAGTACTCACCGAGCAAGTGAAAGAGGAACATAAAGAGAAAGCAACCCCCCTTACGGGCGAGACTTTAGAATCAAAACTTTCCCGCCTTTCATCAACAGTTGAGGTTGATGAGCTTTTGGAATTTGTGAAAGGGCCTGATTTTCCGACAGGTGGAGCAATCTATGACATCAATGAAATTCGGAATGTTTACCGTACGGGACGGGGCAAAATACTTATCCGGGGTATTGCCAATATTGAAGAAATCGGGCAAGGGAAGAGTGCAATAATCATAACCGAGCTCCCATATCAAGTTAATAAAGCAGCCCTCGTTGCAAAAATAGCAGAACTTGCAAAGCTTAAGAAACTTGACGGTATTACAGACCTTCGGGATGAGTCTGACAGGCGTGGGATTCGTGTAGTGGTAGAGTTAAAACGTGACGTTACACCGAAAAAGATTTTAAATAATCTTTTCAAACTGACTTCTTTGCAAACTTCCTTCCCTGCCAATTTTGTGGCCCTCGTTGACGGAATCCCAAAAACAGTCAATTTAAAAATAATGCTTGATGAATATATCAAGCACCGCTTCTCGGTCGTAACCCGCCGTTCGGAATTTGAACTAGCACAGGCAAAGGCACGGCTTCATATCCTTGACGGGCTTATCATCGCCGTTAACAACATCGACGAAGTAGTGCAAATCATCCGCTCGTCAAAAAATACGGACGAAGCCCGCACAAAACTTATGGACAGATTCAAACTTTCCGAGATCCAGGCAAACGCCATCCTTGATATGCAGCTTCGCCGTCTTTCGGCTCTTGAAGTTGAAAAGCTTGAAGCCGAATGGAAAGAGGTAAAAGCATTAATTGATTACCTTGAAGGGCTTTTGGCTGACCCTTTGAAGCTTTTGGGTGTTGTAAAAGACGAGCTGGTTGCGATAAAGGAAAAGTACCAGGACGCACGGCGCACCAAAGTATACAAATCAAAGGTTGACGAGTTCTCAGAGGAAGATTTGATCCAAAACGAGCAGACCGTTATTACAATTACCGAAACAGGCTACATAAAACGCCAGTCTGTTACTTCTTTCAAGACCCAGGCCCGCGGCGGCAAAGGGGTAATGGGCATGAAGACGAAAGAGGAAGATAACATTGAGCATATCCTTTTTGCAGAAACGCATGACCACATCCTGTTCTATACCAACTTGGGTAAAGTATATGCAACCCGTGTCTTTGAAATTGCCGAAGGCTCACGAGTTGCAAAAGGGCAGGCAATAGTGAACGTTATTGATGTTTCGTCGGGGGAAAAGATAGAAAGTATTATGACATACTCGCCCAAAAAAGAAATGTCAGGGAAATTTGTCTTTATGGCAACGAAGAATGGAACAGTTAAAAAAACAGCTGTTTCTGACTTTTCAAATATCAGACGGAATGGCATCATCGCAATCAAGCTTGATAAGAATGACCAACTCATTTGGGTACGTCTCTCCTCAGGCACGGATGACATCGTCTTAGTCACCAAAAAAGGCAAAATCATTTCCTTTAAAGAAGACCAGGTTAGATCAACCGGCCGTTCTTCGTCGGGAGTTAGAGGAATTAAAATAGGCTCGGATGATGAGGTAGTATCAATGGATTTAGTAAGCGGCGGTGATAGGGATGCAGAACTTTTGGTGGTTGCCGAAAACGGACTAGGAAAGAGAACCAAGGTATCCGCGGTGAGAAATCAGAATAGGGGAGGGCAGGGTGTTAAAATTCAAAACCTTTCAGACAAAACGGGAGACCTCGTATTCTCTTCAGTCATACCCGAAAAAGCACAAGAGGTTATCATCACATCAAAGAAGGGACAGGTAGTCAGAATTCCACTCAAGACTGTTCCGGTCTTATCCCGCAATGCACAGGGTGTTATCCTCATGCGTTTTACAGACAAGACGGAGAAGGTTGGAAGCGCAACACTTGTCACCGAAGAAGAAGCCTCCGAAGCCGAAACTCCCAAAGCTTAAG
>CAYPEN010000001.1:268869-291090 GCA_964409875.1 uncultured Gammaproteobacteria bacterium | reverse complement strand
CCACAAGCCACAAGCCACAAGCCACAAGCCACAAGCCACAAGCCACAAGCCACAAGCCACAAAATGAAGTATAATACACTCAATGGAAATCAACGGAAAGATATTGCAGTTGGAACTTCTAAAAGAACTAGATAAGCGGATTGCCAAACTTAGAGAAAAGGGTATCATGCCAAAGATAGGAATTGTCACCCTTGGGCCGGAAGAGACATGGGAGGCGTATGTCGGGCAAAAGTTAAAACTTGCAAAGGAGATCGGAATTGAGGCTAAATTGATAAATTTAACATCTGAAAAAACAGAAGACGTACTATCGGTTGTTACATCTCTCAATAATGATACTACCATTCAGGGACTCATAGTCCAACGACCATTTCCGACACATATTGATACAGAAAGAGTCATTCAAAGTGTATCAAAAGAGAAGGACATTGATGGATTCCGTGCCGACTCTTTATATGAAGTTCCAGTCTTCCTAGCAGTCAAATACTTTATCAATCACATTGCGTCTCTGCTAGAGGTACCTGATTCGAGGATTTGGCTGTCAAATCAATCTATTTTGATAATTGGGAAGGGTGAAACCGCTGGAAATCCGGTCATGTTGGGGCTTAAAAAGTTAGGAATTCAGACTCAAACAATGGACACAAAAACTACCAACCGCGAAGAGTTATTCAGACAAGCCGATGTTATCATTTTTGCGACAGGAAGAAGAGTGGAAATACCATATGGGAACCTCAAAAAGAATAGTATCCTAATAGGAATCGGACTTCACAGAACGGATGGAAAATTGGAAGGCGATTTTGATGAAAATGAGGCTAGCGGGCGCGTCTTATATTATACTCCCTCACCAGGTGGAGTAGGGCCGCTCAATTTATATTTTCTTTTCGACAACTTAATAAAGTCGTGTGAGCGGATAACTTGACAGCGCCCCATGCTCCATTTACAATACTTTTTTAATGGCGGCACAAAAAAAAGTAAATCATAGCGCCAACATCAACGGTAATTTCTACGGACACGATATTCTTTCGCTTTCTCAGTTTGATACTAATTCCCTTGAGCATCTGTTTGAAGTTGCGCGCCATATGCGTTATATTGCCAAGAATGCTATCCCATCAGACATATTAAAAGGCTCTATTGCAACACTCCTTTTTTATGAACCATCTTCACGCACCCGTGGCTCATTCGATGCTGCCGTAAAACAACTCGGTGGACAAACGGTAGTTGTAGAGAACCCGCAACAATTTTCAAGTGTTTCAAAAGGAGAAACCTTTGAGGACACAATCAGGGTTTTTGAAAGTTACTGCGACGTATTGGTCCTTAGGCATCCGGACAAGGGAGCAGCAAAAAATGCCGCCAAAATAGCCCAATTTGTACCTGTTATTAACGCTGGAGACGGAATAGGAGAACATCCCACACAAGCACTTCTTGATATGATGACAATAGAGGAACATACAAAAAGACTAACCGGCCTTACGGGAGTTTTTGGGGGAGATATCAAAAACGGGCGGACAATCCACTCACTCCTTAAAGGACTCAGTTTGTATCCGGGGAACACTATTTATCTTCTGTCCCCCCAAAGTCTACAACTTGAGAAAAAATCACTGGATGAATTCAAAAAATCTGGCCTAAAAATTATTGAAATTGAGAGCATGGCTCAAATTCCAAAAAAAGCTGATTTTTGGTATTGGACACGGGTGCAAAAAGAACGATTTGACAACATTGAAGAATATAAGAAAGTTAACAATCAATTTGTCGTAACAAAAAAGAATTTTGATAAACTTGCATCTTCTGGCACTATACTTCTCCACCCATTACCAAGAGTAGGGGAAATAGCAAATGAATTAGACGGCGACACACGTGCTCAATATTTGAGAACCCAAGTCCGGAACGGTATGTATGTGAGAATGGCTCTTGTCGCACTTGTCCTCGGTAAGATAAAATAGTAGGACCCCGGATTTATTCCCAATACAAACACTAACTATGCGGAAAAGCGGAAAAATTTTTTTTGGCGCAATTTTGCTACTGATCCTTTTTTCTTTACTCACTTATTATTTTATTAAAAGCGAAAGAGAGGAGAAGAAGGAAGAAGCATCAAATCAAGTTGCAAAGCAAAGCACTCCATATGCTAACGATCCGTTGTCGATAGTGTATCAAAGAGCCAAAAAGTATCCTGGCAGCAAAATTACAATTGAGCAAACTTTGGAGCCGGGAGAAAATTATCAACAATATATCGCGTCTTATGTGTCTGACGGTCTAAAAATATACGGGTTACTTGCGATTCCTAATACCCCTATTCCTGCCAATGGTTATCCGGCAATAATTTTTAATCACGGATACATTCCGCCTGAAGAGTACCGCACCACAGAGCGGTATGTTGCCTATTTTGCCGACTTAGCAAGGGAAGGGTATGTTGTATTCAAGCCTGATTATAGAGGGCACGGAAGTTCAGAAGGAAAACCTGAAGGGGCATATTTTTCTCCGGGATACACGACTGACGTTATGAATGCCTTGAAAAGCATCGAGAATATGCAGCAAGTAAACCCCAACAAAATGGGGATGTGGGGACATTCTCTGGGAGGGTTCTTAACTCTTCGCGCGCTTGTCTTAACACACGACATCAAAGCCGCCGTTATTTGGGGTGGAGTAGTGGGTTCATATCAGGATATGTTTGACCAGTGGTGGTCCAAAAGAAATAGGCCTACATTTACGCCTTCTGAGAGGGAGCGCCAGTCAAATAGGCCCTCGAGGGATAACTTCACAGAAAAATACGGACCTCCTTCCGACACAAATGAATTCTGGAAGGCAATTTCGGCAACAACATATCTATCCGGTATTACAACCCCCATTCAACTCCACCATGGCCTTTCTGATGAGACGGTTCCTCCTGCATTATCCAAACTCCTCTATGAGAGGTTGCAGAAACTCGGCAAACCGGTTGAGCTCTACACCTATGAAGGGGCCGACCACAACATCTCCCAAAGTTTTGACCTTGCCATGTCACGCACAGTCAAATTCTTCAACGACCACCTTCGAAAAGAGTAGTCCCAGGCAATTGACCTAGCAATTTGTTTTGGGTATTATGGGTGTTGTTCGTGACTCGCAGGGTACAAAAAAAACTATCCAAACTTCTTGCCAAAAAGCTTTCGGAAAAAGGACACAGAATTCTTCTTCTCACAAGTATTGTCTTTTCCTTGTTTATTTTTTCAATTAGCTTTGTAAAAATCGCAAGAAATGAAGTTGCCCAACATATCTTAGGTGAAAATGTCTCAAAAATCGAGGCAATGACAAATACAACACTGATAAGCCCAGTTGTAAATATTTCACAACCAACCGAAACACCCACACCAACGAATACTCCAACCCCGACCCCTCCTCCTCCCACTCCAACAAGAAAACCCATTCCCAAGCCAACAGCAACACCCACAGTGCGCACAGAGGGAACGAATTCATCGCAATACACCGCTCAAAAAGTGAACGATGTAACCTGGAAAGTATCAAATGTCCAAAACGACGACAAAATGGCAAACGCTTCCGAAGTCTTTAACGCGCTGAATTCATATAGACAACAACATGGTGCATCAGTCCTCTCATGGGATACAAAGCTCGCAGATTTCGCGCAAGGAAGAGCAGACACTTTTGCAAAGAACGGTTCACTTGATTCTCACGCAGGGTTTACAAATTACATGAACAATGGAGGGTTCGATGCTTCAGGGTTCAATGGTCTTGGTGAGAACAGTGCATTTATTTCAGGACCCATGAGCGGTGACAAAATCATCAGGAATATTTTTGGTGCCGACCCGTCTCACGATGGCAATCAGCTCGACCCATCCTGGACCCACGTAGGGGTAGGGGTGAATGGGAATGCAATTAACGTTAATTTTGGAAAAAACAAAAAATAACCCATTTGCTACACTGTATGTATGGGCTCCTCAAACAGGATTGTAGAAAAATATTTTGCAGACAATACCTTTTCTAAAAATGTTCAACGCATAACACGAGAAATTGTCAATGACACCGGTTTTGTTATTGAAAAGGAAATATTCCGTGGCTTTATCTATAACAAAGAGAAATTGGGCAGCGTGATATATAAAGGGATATACAATGCAAAGCCTGCAGTTTTAAAAATTCAAGGATTAAGGCCAGACACAGATGAAATTGATATTATTGAGGACTTTAACAAGCAAAATAAAAGCTCAAAAGTCCGCTTACCGCAACTCTTTGCCGCAATGAGATACGACAAAGCAAAACAATATGGATATCTCATAACAGAATTCATCGATGCACCACATATTTTCCAGATGCCCTATGCAAATGAAGTAGAGAAAAGGGACTTTTGCAATTTTTATCAGGAATATAGAAATAAAACAGTCAACCAACCGTTCGTTAAAAATTATGGAAATGAAACTTCCAGTCAGTTTGTCATACGTAGGGCAAAAAATTGGAAAAAAGTCGCGCTTGACCGGAAAAATATATTGAAAAGACTCACTATTGATAGGCTTGTGAGCATGTTAGAAATTTACAATGAGATTATGCAGAGCGAACTTACAATTAGTAAAATGGTGTTTTGTCACGGACATTTAACTGCAAACGATATTTTCAAACAGCAAGACAAATATATTTTACTCTCAAATTTATACTGGTCGTATCGGCCAGAGCTGTATGACCTGGTTTTTGGACTTCATTGGTGCATTGAGAATATCCAAGATAAAGACGTAACATACGACAAATTAGAAAAATTTATCAAGGATTGGATTGATAATTTTTACGATATTCCGGTTGTAAAACTAGATAAAAACGGAAAACAAAAGCTTCATCTCATGCTTCTGGAAAGAACTTTCGGTGGAGTATTGCTTGATACAGGCTCCCAGGATTTATCAAACATAAGCGCCAACCAACTTTTTCCATTGCAGCTGAGACTGTTTGAAAATCTTATCAAAAGGATTCAAGCCCACGATTACATTTAACCTCTTTTATATTCCCTCCATGAAACTTGTGATGGTTTTCTTTGAGTTGTAGGTTAGTGACAAGTGTATAAATTTGGGTTGTTGAGATATTTTTAGTGAAGCGAATTCAATGAGCGAAAGCTAAGAATATTAGCGCTTATTTCCTTGATGGAACTTTTTGTGTATTTCCTTTAATTGTGGATTCGTTACATGTGTATAAATTTGAGTTGTTGAGATATTTTTGTGGCCCAGCATTTCTTGAACTGAGCGTAAATCGGCACCGTTATAGAGCAAATCGGTTGCAAAACTATGACGTAGTGTGTGCGGAGTAGCATCAACCGGAAGTTTGGCGCGCCTTACATAGCGCTCAACAATTCTTTCTACCGAGCGGGGAGTGAGCCTCATCCGTTCCCCTTGATTGATGGGGTCAACCCCTTTTGCGTAGCGTATAAAAACAGGGGCAAAATTGTCCTCACGGGCATCAAAATACTTAGTAAGCCAGAATATCGCAGAATCTGATAGGAACACAACCCGCGCCCTCCCCCCTTTACCGATAACCCCAAATTCCTGTGTTTTAAAATTCAATTGCTCACGATTTAAACGGCATAACTCACTGACCCGTAACCCGGTTGAAAACAATAATTCCAAAATCGCCCTATCGCGAAGTCCCTTAATGTCCGATATATCTACCGCATTCATTAATTCCCTCATATGTTCTCTACCCAAAAATTTCAGACTTTTACTTTCAGCTTTGGGCAAGTCTATTTTCTCAGGAGACAGTGTGTCAATGTCATTTCTAACCAAGAACCGGAGAAACGACCGAAGCGCAATAATGTGATAGCTTTGTGTAATGCGTTTCAATGTCATTCCCTTGTCGTCAACGTAATCAGAAAGCCATACACGGTATCTCCGGACAACATCTACATTGATTTTTTTGAGGGTAATTTGAGGCTGTTCAGCGGCTAACCAACCCAAAAAACGATGCAAGTAAAATCTATAATTTCTGATTGTAAGTTTGCTGGCATTCTTCTCAATTTCAAGGTATTCAAGAAATATATTTATTTGCTTTTCAATTTCCGAAAGGGAAGTGTGATGAGAAGTAGAGGAGGCAGTTTTAATTTTTCCCATAAAGTAGCATTAATATTATGCGACATAAATAATATTGTTGTCAAATACCGTGCATATAAAATTTTTCTTTATAGTTTACCTCATAAATGTCGTACATAAAACGCTCTACGCGCATTAAACGACATAGAACGTAGTATTGCTAACCAATATTAGGAATGGTATTTTGCCTATTTTTAGCCTCAAATTTGCCCTTCCAGGATGCGATTTTAGGCCGGTAAAACACATAGGCTGTATGGATAATCGGCTTAATTTGAACTCAAATTCAGCAATTCTGGAAATATCAGAATAAAGTCCTTTCTTTTAACTATTCAAAAGAAAGTAGAGTACACTACCCTAAATTTAGCCTCAAATAGCCTCAATTTGAGGTTAAAGAAGCAATAGGGAGATATTATATTCAAAACGCAAAATGGATTTTAACTTATAAATATTTTTATAAAAATGATTACTTAAATTTAAAAAAATTTTTTATCTTATATAAAATTTAATTTAGAAAAAAAATTTTTGATAAATAAAAATTTGTTGGATAATAAATAATTAATTAAAGGCTTTTAAGCGAAAACTCGCCATAAGTATATGCAAAACTTTCTTTGCAGCAATACAAAATTTAGCTTCACACCAGCCCTTCCAGGATGCGATTTTAGGCCCCTGAAATAATTTGGAGCACTTACTGGTCATCTTAAAATAGTCAATAGCTAATTGTTTATAGTTAAATGACAATTGGAATAACAAATTTCATATGATTTATTTTAGAACCTATAGTATATATAGTTAGTATGTACGATAAACCTGAAAAGAATGTGATGAAAAGGAACATTAGCCAATAATGGTAGGTTATTAAATTCACATAAAAATTTCGTTAAAAATAGTGCTTATGGATGAAATGTGCGGCAGCCTCAGAAGCGGTATTTATGTCGTAAAAGTATTATTGTGCGACATAATGTATATAGCTTTCTCACCGGTGAGGCTAGCAAAAAATTTTTTGGTTCGATAGGCTAAGGTTTGCTATTGCATAGCAACTTCAACAAACCAATATTCAGCCTCAAAAGTTACTCCTCCAGGTAGTTTGACATACCACTTTTAGGGCAGAAGGTGTACGAAAAGTCATAATTCTCTTAAAAGTGGTGATTTTAGCCTCAAAATGAGGCTGCGTTTCGATTTTTTTTCGTCTCTTCTGCTCTTTTTATGCTTTAATATGGTCATTTAGCCTCAAAGGCGTGAAAAGTTACCCCCAAAATCCGTGAAACAGCTTACTCCTATAGTCGTAGCACCCTAAATTAGATTGATAAATCAATAAAAACGACTTTTTTTGAGGCTATTAGTCCTCTTTTTGTGATTATGTTTTCCGGCTCTAAATACCAGCAGAAGAGCCTCTACTCGGGTAGAAGCATAACAACATTCTGTTACTTTCAAGATACAGATTTGTATTATGCTTCCTATTTAAAAACATACACTCATTTCGTCCGGATATGCATGTCGCAAAAAGCCAAGGTGCTTTTATACAAGTATTACTATGGGATAATAATTATAGGACACTTCTCTACTATATCTAACTATATCATTTGAAGCTAATAATGCACCCTACTCATTATTTAGTACTCTACTTTTTTACCCCCCTATTTCTCACGTATTGTAATCAAATTGATTGAAGTATTTCTTGTATGGTTATCTATGCATATTACTACCATAGGTATAAAAATATTGACTCAATCTACAATACATACTATAGGATATGTATATGCGTTTTTTTGCCTCAATTAGCCTCAAATTTGTGCACTAACGAAGCGCCCACAATGAAGTCAAGTCCAGGCTCTTTCCTACTTTTAAAATGCTTTTTACGAAACTTTCGCCTATTACATTCAAATAAAATTTAAACGCCCCACTTGGAGAAGATGACAAGAAAAAGAACCGATATAAAACCTACCCAAATATACTCCCACAAAATTCCTTTGAAAAGCCTTCTCTCAAGCCAAGCATGACAAAGGCCTGAGTACGTATAAAAAATTCCGGTTAAAAACAATGAATAAATTGAAGCATTAACCGGCCAGAGCACTAGCACATATGAGAGCTGAAGAATACTTACCGCAATTGCTGCTGCAAATAGAGTCACAGTTTTTACCTGTGTGGTATCAAGGCTATACGTCCAAATTGACTGGATATTCATAAGAAATGACAACGGAAAAATTGCAAGCGGCGTCAAAAGCGCGGGAAGACGAAGGGAAAAAATAAAATTGACGAGAAAGTAAAAGACAAGAAGTGTTATCACGAAAGCAACAATTCTTGCACTTCTCAACAGGTTGATAGTTCGGATACCTGAAACGGCAAAAATATTTTGGGTCAAAAAAAGTGAGTACAATCCAAAAGCGTAAATGAACGTTATGATAATGCGGCTTAAGAGCCGTGTTGGAACAAGCGCATAGAAAAAAGGGAACGCGAGAGTGAAAAAAAATGGCAAAACTAGGATAGGAGCAAAAAATGTCCCCTTGATATCATGTCTTAATATTAAAAGCAAAAGAAGGTCTGTTACGATGGCTAAGAGCAACGCGGGAAGAAGTAATTGTAAACCTGTGAAGTGTTCACTCAAAAAAACTCCGAAGGAAAGAACAATAACGGCCATTACAAATTTTTGTCTTTTATTGAGGCTTACAATCCTAAGAAGTGTATTCATAAGAGAAGTTAAACAAATTTTATTGCATGGTGGAGTGCTATCGCTAAGGCATCCGCGCTATCGTCAAAATCCTTCGTCTTCTTTCCGTTAAAGGCAAGCTTTCTTCTGTTGGAATTTAAGAGTCTTCTTACAGTTTCTTGCACTCCTTTTTTTTCGGTCTTCCCGCTTCCTGTGAGACTCAACTTAACAGTGCTTGGAGTATATTCAAAAACCGGGAGATTGTACAATGCAGCAGACAACATGATAACGCCGCGCGCTTGACTGACAGAAATGGCAGTTTTTACATTCCTCCCGAAGAAAATGTTCTCTACGATAATGCAATGAGGAGTGTGTTTTTGGATGATAGTATTGAGAGTCCCATGGAGCAACAAGAGACGTTCCGGCATTGTATTTATTTTTTCTGTAATGATGCACCCATGGGCTATGTATTTTATGGCCGTTGGCTCTTCCTTTTGAGTATCTTTTGTTATGACACCCCACCCTGTTCTATTTGTTCCTGGATCGATGCCGAGAATAATCATAGTCAAACCGCTAATTAATTGCTGAATTCAAGGTTGGTATACACTTTCTGCACGTCGTCCATCTCTTCAAGCTTTTCTATAAGATTTGAAACCTTTTCCTCGACTTCCGGAGCGGCTGTCATGCGATTCATTGGGCGGAAAATAAGAGACGCCTCTTCGACATCTAACCCATTTTCCTCAATCCCTTTTTTTGCCGATTGGAGCTCTGAGGGTTCGGTATATAGGTATACAACCTCATCATCATCCTCAATGTCCGATACGTTGTTTTCAAGCGCGATATTCATGATTTCATCGGTGCTTTTTCCATTCTTCGGAACAATAATTTCCCCCGCTTTTTGGAATAAATAACTTACCGCACCCTGTCCCGCCATTGTACCTCCATTTTTTTCGATGACATTTTTCACTTCAGCAACTGTCCGCTGTTTTTTGTCGGTAACAGCCTCAACCAATAGTCCTACCCCACCTGAGGCAAATCCTTCATACATAACCTCGTCAAGCTCGACACCTCCTGCACCTCCTGCACCTTTTTGCACTGCGCGCTCTATGCTCTCTTTCGGCATATTCGCACCTTTCGCTTTATCAACAGCAAGCCTAAGCGAAGCATTGAAATTCGGGTCGGTATTCCCCCCACCCTGCTTGACAGCAATGGTTATTGCATTGGCAAGCTTTGTAAAGAGTTGCCCGCGCTTGGCATCATTTGCTCCTTTTTGCCGTTTGATGGTTGCCCATTTACTATGACCACTCATATTTTGAATGTCCTAATATTATTTTGTACATAAAAATGCACGTTTTTGACAGGTTTAATTATATGCGTAACCGGCAATAAAGGCAAGAAACCACTAGGACTCTTCTTGACATTTTTTTTCAATTTATCTACAATGGGACAATCAATTTTTCCTCATGTTACACCTCAAAGACCAAGCAATTAAGTTAGCTCTTCAAAGTAATTGGGATGACGCAATCACGGTCAATAAGGAAATATTGACTGAAAATCCCAACGACCTAGATACTCTTAAACGACTCGCGTATGCCTATATGCAAGCAGGAAGACTCACGGACGCGAAAGAAACCTACACCCAAATCATTGAAGTTGACAAAACGAATCCAATCGCAACAAAAAACCTTCGAAAGCTTATGACACTTTCACAGCAGAAAAGCGGCGCTACGAACTCTTCTCACCTGAATCACATGGATAACGTTTTT
Organism: uncultured Gammaproteobacteria bacterium; assembly: GCA_964409875.1. Classification (GTDB taxonomy): domain Bacteria; phylum Patescibacteriota; class Microgenomatia; order Levybacterales; family GWA1-39-11; genus JAUSNA01. The sequence continues at coordinate 280,636 of CAYPEN010000001.1, read as the reverse complement.
ATTCAGGAAGCAGGAAAGACAAAAACGGTCGAGCTTACGAATATTGCCGATAAACGGACTCTTATGAGTCTTCAGCACGGTGATGATATACAACTTATAATCAAAAGGTCCAAAATATTCGCACTCACGCAAGATAAGACGTTCATCGGAATGCTTCCCGATAGTGTAGGAATACGGCTTATTGGTTTTATGAAGGGCGGGAATGAGTATCAAGCGTGCATTAAAGGCGTGGATGACAAAAGCGTCACTGTCTTTATAAAAGAGACAAAACGCGCGAAGAAATACTCCAATCAGTCCTCTTTTTCGTAAAGTTAATCTTTAACAAAAAGAACCTTCTCTTTCATCAGTTCCTTTTTGGCTATATCTATCTCTTTTGGCTTTCGCAATTCCTTTTTTAATGACAGAAGCGCCATTAAAAATGAGACAAGGAGGATTATGAGAAGTGCCACAACAAACATACAACTTATTATACTATGGTGAAAGCATTGCATCCAAATCATCACCAAGAAATATGGTAACATCGGCAGCTTGGGATTTTTTTGTCTGAAGAAGAGGAAATCGCGTAAGAGTTTTTAGCTGTTGGACGAACTCATCGGCTTTTCCAGGATAGGCGATATATGAATTATCGGAACTATTTGCCGTCTTAACTGAAATTACATTGTATCCCCGTCTTGCAAGAATTATCGCAAAAAGATTTCCCAATCCATTTATGTCCGTTCCGTTATCTATCTCAATTGTTAACGGTGTATTAACAATTGTAGAATCTGTAAGCTTATCGTCAAGTTTTTCCTTCAAGTCTTCTTGACTGAAAAGGTTGAGGCGCAACTCAGTTCTGTTGTCCTTTGCCGAAGAATTGACAGCCCCCGATAGTTTTAAAATGTCGTAACGGTTAAGACCTTTATACACAATCTTGTCTCCCACAATAAGCCTCCACTGATTTTTGGAAGATGAAAAGTCAGAAAGATTGACAGGGGAATGGTTGTCGATAAGTATCGAATCGATGGGTATACCAAGAGCAAACGTTGCTTCAATGGGCTTTTTTCCTTTCACAAACTGTCTCATATCCCCCAATGCTAAAAAAACTGCGGTTTTATCTTTTTTACTAACCGATATGAATTTTGAATCTTTTGATACTATCAGCACTGAGAAAGAGTTATTTTTAAATGAACTGTTGATAATCTCATCAAAAAATTTATAACAAATTGATCCCAAAACAAGAACTACAAAAAGCAGAAGAAATATCTTCAAATAGAAAAAGCTTACTATTTTTTCCTGAAACATATTAATGAACGAAATGGAATTTTCGAAGCTTACGGAGCAACTCAAGTGTATTTTTGTCGGAAAATCCCAAAAGCTCAAGAACTTTTTTCCCAATCCTCAATCCTGCTTCGAACTCGGGAATCACAATAGTGTTCACGCCGAGATTTACAAGCTCATATTTATCTTCGTCTTTATGGGAGCGGCACAATACTACTAATTTCGGGTTGAGTTCAAGCGCGGATTTTATTATTACCTTTTGCGAGAAACTGTCTGGAAGACCGACGACTAAAATTTTTGCACTCTTTACTCCCGCACTCTTCAAAATTTCAATGTCTGTCGGGTCACCGTATAATGCATTTTTCATGCCCTTCGTCAATTCCTCAACACTATTCCTGTCGATGTCAATAACAACATACGGAATTTCACCCATTTCAAGAAGATTCCTCACCTCCCGCCCTACCCTTCCATGCCCTAAAATGATAACGTGGTTTTCCACTTTTTCATACGCGCTTCTTGCAAAATAATGGGAATCACCCATAATGCTTTTGACAAATCTTGTATGCTTATACCGCTCGAACAAAAATTTGGATGTGTATGTAACAAGCGGGATACAGATAAGAGACGTGATGAAAACAGAAAGCAGGCTCTCATATTGCACTATTGAAATGAAGTGCGACACAAACGCAATTTGAGAGACTACAATGGCAAATTCACCTATGTTACTTAAGTACGATGAGATAAAAATATTGGCACTTGGCAGGAATTTGAAAAATCTTAGGACGAAAAATAGTACACCAAATTTTATGGAAAGAACCAGAATAGTCATAGCAGCGATGAACGGAAGCATTTGAAGTAAAGTGATGCCGTTCACAAGCATCCCTATCATGACAAAGAACAGAACAAGAAGAATATCGCGAAGTGGCCGGATGGCTGCCAGGGGCGCAAGGTTTTTTCCTTCTTCAGAAATAATAATCCCTGCAAAAAAAGCTGCAATTGACTGCGGAAGCCCTGCGTAATTGAGAAGGCCGATAGAAAGCACTGCTACGAAGATAGTTGAGAGCATCGTCAATTCCTGCTGTGGGTATCTGAACAATAATTTAAAAAGTCTGGAGAGAAAGACTCTACTAACAAGAAGCATCATAAGAAATACAATAAGCGGTTTGACCGCTGTTACAACAAAGTTAATAACCGAGTCAGGAAAAATGAAATGGGAATTGAAGATAAGTGGCATCAAAAAAATAACCGGTACAATAAAAAGGTCCTGGATAAGAAGAACGATGAAGACATTGTTCCCGGGGAAATTGTTGACCATACTCTTTTCCTCCAGAATTTTGAGAATAACTGCGGTTGATGAAAACGAAAATAATATCGAAAAAAGTGTAGCTACGGGTAATGGAAAACGGAAAATAACAAGAACCGGCAACAGCAGGAGTGAAGTTAGTACCACCTGCAACACACCGATGAGAAGAATTTTTTTACTAACACGGCGCAATGTCTGAAGCGAGACCTCAAAACCCAAGGTAAAAAGAAGGAGCGAAATTCCAATTTGTGACAATTCAAAAAGGCTTTGATAGGATGGAACGAAATTTCTCCCGACAACCCCAAAAATAATGCCGCTTATTAAATAACCTACTACCGGAGGTAATTTAATACTTCTTGCAACAAACCCACCCAAAAACGCCGCTACCACCAAAAGAACTATTTCATTGATAAATGAAGGATGCATACATTAAAAGATAATAGACAATAGGCAATAGCTAATAGACAATAGAACGAACAAACAGCCGTGCTCCTTTTCCTTTCTAACTTTTGTCTTATATCTTATGTCTATTGTCCTGTGTCTATTGAACAGTTTAGGTGAGCGTATCCAAAAAATCAACCAATTCGGAAGAAAGGGGCGCTTCAAATGCCAAAGGCTTACCCGATACAGGACTCATGAAAGAAATTTTTGAAGCATGCAGGAAATGTCTCCACAAATGCTTTCTATCAAGAGAGATATTTTTTCTGCCGGCATACAGGCTGTCTGCAAAAATAGGATGTCCTGCATATTGCATGTGCACCCGTATCTGGTGAGTCCTCCCTGTGAGGGGGAAAACGGATACAAGACTTAAGATTTCACTTTTCTTTCCACTTCTAAATGTTTTGTATGCAATAACTTTGAATGTCGTATGTGACTCCCTTCCCTGCGGAATAACGCCAAATCTCATCCTATTCCATGGAAGCCTCCCTATCGGAACATTGATTTCCCCCTCATTCACCAGCTTCCCATGGACAAGCGCTATATACTCTTTTTTTACATTTTTCTCTTTGAATTGACGCTGAAGAGCAATAAATGACTCTTCATTGAGCGCGACAATCAAAGCGCCGCTTGTTTCCTTGTCCAATCTATGCACTATTCCTCCTCTCTTGTAAAATTCCGATCCTGTATCGCTTGGTTTTAACTCAAAATTCTCTTCAATAAAATCTTGTACAGTGTATTCATCCTTTGCAGTATCGGCATTATTTACTATCATGCCGGCAGGTTTATTGAGAACAAGGAACCCTTCTTCTTTATATAGTACGGTGGGAATGCGTTTTTCCATTACTTCTTGGTAAATGTATCTTTTTGGACTAAGAATAGTAATACAGACGATACTACTGCTACCCCGATAAGAAGCCCGTTAAACCACAGGAAATTAAGAGAGAATACTCCGTGTAAAGCGAGTGAAAAAGCTAGGCTTACCAGAGTATATGTAATAATAGTAAGGAATGTTATAAACCCGTCTTTTGTAGTAAATTTGTTATGAATTTTTATGAACCAGCCGTAAAATGATAAAAGAACGAGAAGGGAAACTATTTTTATCAGAAGGGTCACTCCATGATTGCCATGGAGCGCAACATCCAGAAGAATAATGGGCGAAAAAGAAATGAAATAGATATCAAGAATGCGGAGCTTGTTTTTTTTCTTTCTAAAAAAGAAAAAAAGGGCAACTAAAGCGCCGCCGAGTCCTGCATACGGAAGTATCCCCCAGTATTTCGTAAGATAGAGGAAGCGCAACGGATTTAAAAGCATAAGGTTACTGATGTAAAACGCATAGAAAACTCTGGCCACGAAAAAGAACACAAAAAGAGTTAAGAAGGCACAATCAAAAACCTGCCTAAGTGAAATGCTTTGCCGCAGAAGAACAAAATCGTGCCGTGCAACCGCATATAGAATGAAAAGTGAGATAAATACGGCAGCAAGATAAAACAGAATTATCATACAATACGGTTTTTGAATAAAAATACTTTTGCTACAACTACAGCAAATAGTGCAAGACCGATGCCAAGCAAAACAAACCGGACACCCAAAACATCTGCAAAAACTCCGGCCATTATTATCGGGACGAAGGCCAACGCACCAACTGCTAGATACAACAATCCATAAATCTTCGACAATGACTTATGGCTGACATTCGCCTGAAGGATGGTTTGAGCCGGAATAAATATGAGGGCATTTGCGGTTCCTGCAAGAAATGTTATAGCAAGAGACGTATAAAGAAGGTTTAAGACCTTCTGCAAATCAATCACAGCGAAAAGGAAAAGAACAAGGCTTGAGAGCAGAATTCCTACACTTATAAGACGCTCTTCACTACTCCTGGTAAACTTACTCCCTATGATAAATGACGCCACCAACATCCCCATTGCAGCCGGTGCAAAAATAACAAGAGAGATATCCTCGGCCAATAAATGCAATGTTTTTTGCGCATAGTCGGGGACAATTGTCGCGAGCACCAGAATAATAACTTGCGAGAGGGCAAGAAAAATAAGTGAACTCGTCACATTCTTCTTCTCTTTGAGAACCTTCAGGACCCCCCTAAACTCTCTCCAAACCATGTGGTACAGGTGCAGCGCATTTTCAAGAAAAGTATCCTTCGTCCTCAATTTTCTCACTGCAGGAGAAACGTCGGGCATAAGTTGTACACAAAGGTACGCAAGCAAAAATAACGCACCCATAAAAAGAAATACTCCTGCGTTGCCGAAAAGCCGCATCGCAGGACCGGCAGCTACATACCCGATAAGAATTGAACCGAAAAGACATACTCCAAAAATTGCGTTAGCTGAAAGCAGTTGGTCTCTTTTAACCAGATGCGGGATAATAGGAGCTTCTGCAGGGATGTAAAATTGCGTAATTGTGGAAATTACAAGCTCAAAAATGTAAATAAATGCGAGGCTATCCTTCAGGAAAAAGAAAAGAATCAACACTAACGAGCGGGCAATATTTCCAAAAAGAAGAATTTTGCGTTTGTTTTTTGCATCAGCTATTATCCCTCCCAAAAAACTGAAGAACACTTGAGGCAACAACATTGCCATAAGAAGTATGGATACGGCAAAATTTGAATGGGTAATATTGTACGTCAGGACGATAAGTACAATATTGAGCATATTAACTGCTATCTGAGAGAAAATTACCGACAGTGAAAAAACAAGGAATTGGGGCCTAAGTAAAAGTGATAAGAGATTGTTTGAGGATGACTTTTTGGACATACCAGGCTTTCGTACCTTTAAAATAAGAAGGTTTATCTATGCACCTTGGAAATTCTTAGGCTCTCTTAGTATAACTACCATCACGTGTATCAACAACTACACTATCTCCCGTATCGATAAAAAGTGGAACCCTCACTTTCATACCATTCTCAAGAGTTGCATCTTTGTATACATTCGAGGCACTGTTGCCTTTTACCCCGGGTGCCGTATCGATAACCTTCAATGTCACTTTTGGAGGAAGCTGCAATGAAAGAGCTTTACCATCATGCATCTGAACAATTGCATTTTCTCCATCTATGAGAAACTCGTGCCCGGCAAGACTGCTAAGCGGAACTTCAACCTGCTCATAGCTTCGTGGATCCATAAAGTATGCAGTAGCCGCGTCTTTATATAGAAACTGGAGTTGCCTACTCTCAAGATAAATGTCTTTTACATTTGCGCCATTAATGTAGGATTTTTCGATAATTCCACCACCTGTTAAATTTCGCACTTTAACTTTGATGTTGGCAGAACCCCTGCCCATTTTGATATGTTCGTAGGAGATGACCTGAAGGATTTGGCCATCCTCCTCATATGCAATTCCTGATTTTAAATCTGTAACTCCAATCATATTATTGAACCAAGTACCAATTTTACCGTTCTTAACTCAAAATTACAAGGGTGGATACTCCAAAACACATATATGCGGGAAGTTTTAAGCTCCGAAGAATTTCTCAATATCACCTTTGTTATTTTTGAGGAATGATGCATTTGCATTGATTTTCTCAATGGTTTGAGCAACGGTCCGATCTATTCCATGCGCTTTGTTCTTTGAGAAAAACATATTAATTTCATTAGAGCGCGAAGCAGTGGTAAATTTAGCAAAAGGAGAGATAAAACGCGAGAAAAGATGTCCGCCTGCAAATTTTTCCTCGACTTCTTTCCAGTTCTTCTTAATGTAATCCCAGGCAATACCTATCCCATATGGGTTGCCAGACATAAGAGCAATTACCTTGAATGCATCCTGAGCTCTCACATTTGATGAGAATGCTATCTGTAACGTTTCTTGCAAAAGAACCTCATCTTTACTTGATGCCATCGCTCTAAGCGCTCTGTCCTTCTCCTCTTCGTTGGGATTTGAAAGATAGATATCTTTCAATATTTTATATTCTCTTATCCCTCCATTTTCCGCTACCAATGCAAATACGGCTCCACGGATATCAGAGTGTATACTTTTACCTTTCATGTGTTGTGCAAAAAGTTGCTTTGCCTGTTTGATAACGGCTTTGTCTTGAAATGTTCCCAAGGCATAAAGCACAGATGAGCGAAGCAATGTCATTTCGTGCGCTTCGTTTCTTTTCTTCTCCCAGCCGACTCTCTTAGCAATATCGAAAAGTTGCTCTCTAGCAAACGCCTTGAACTTTTCCTCAACCTTTTGCCCGTAAAGAAGCATTTTTATTTCGAGAAGATGGGTGATAATCTCTGCCCACACAATGTAACTATGCTCTTTTCTATACGCAGTCAAAAACTGCAAGGCTTCGCTTGCCGGTATTTGGCCCGCCTCTACAAGCGCAAACGCATCCCTAATAAGTGCAAATCTTCCCTCTTCAGAAAGCCGCTCATCAAATTCCCTAACAGGTTTTTCGAGAGCTAACAAATTTTTTCTGTCGTACTGTACCCTGACAAAACTTGTGTCATACGCATTCGCCTTCACCCACTCCTTTTTTTCAAAACCCGAAAACCTCGCACTTTTCTTATTCATCAGAAGTTTTAGTGGTTTGCTCCATCCATCAGAAATAATATTGAGAGGAATAAGCCATTGCTCATCCTTCGTGTCCTGCCGGGAAGGAGTTGCATAAAACCGCTTTTGAGTAAGAGTAATGTAGCCTCCACTTTTTTCCACCGTAACCAGCGGATAGCCGGGCCTAGCGGTCCAGTTCTTCATTATCTTTGCAACCGGTTGTTTTGAAACTTTCGCCAGCGCCTTCCACAAATCGACCGTCTCGGCATTGTCATATTTGTGCGTCCGAAGATACAAAGACAACCCTTTTTGAAAATTGCTTTCCCCGAGGTAGCTTTGTAACATGCGGATAACGGAAGCTCCTTTTGAGTAAGAAACTGCGTCAAATATCTCGCTTATTTCGCCCGGGTGATGAACCGGGACCTCAATCGCATGAGTATTATAGAGCCCATCAAGCGACAATGCCTTTGCTTGCTCCGTAAAGACAAACTGAGTCCATACGTGCCATTCGGGGAACAATTTGTCGACTGCCAAGTATTCCATAAAAGACGCAAATCCTTCATTAAGCCACAGGTGCGTCCACCACTTCATCGTCACCAAATTTCCGAACCACTGATGGGCCAATTCATGAGCGATAATTAGCGCAACCCACTGTTTTGTGTGAAGCGATGAATTCTCCTCATCCACAAGAAGCGCAGTCTCCCTGTAAGTTACCGCACCCCAATTTTCCATTGCCCCATTTGCAAAATCCGGAATTGCTATAAGGTCCATTGTAGGTAAGGGATATGCGATACCGAAATACTTGTGATAAAAACTCATGAGTCTACTTGCTACATCCAGCGCAAATTTTGCTTGTTTTTTCTTGCCGGGCGTAACGTATACTCTCACTTTCACCTTTTCGGGAGTCACCTTCTCAACGTACTCGAAATGTCCGATGATAAATGCGAGAAGATAGCTCGACATTTTGGGGGATTTTTCGAATTTAACTACTTTATACCCCCCTTCGTGCTCTACGATTTCATCTTCTAACGTATTGGAAATAACGGTTCTATCACTTGGAACTTTAAGACTCACCTCAAAAGTCGCTTTATGTTGTGGCTCATCAAAACAGGGAAAAGCTCGTCTTGCATCTGTTGATTCAAATTGCGTTACTCCCATATGGTAGGTTTTTCCTTTGTGGGTATAGCGGCTCCGGTAAAACCCCCGCATTTTGTTGTTGAGAATTCCCGCAAATACAATTTTGAGTTTTCCTTTTCCGGGGAGGATTGATTTTCCAAAATGAAAAGTGACCGTTTCTGCCTCTTTATCGTATGAGATTTTTGACGCTTCAACAGACACTTTATTCACGAAATAAACAGACGTTACTTCTATCTCGGCGCTGTGTAATGTTATTTTTGCCGTAGGCTTGGTAATTTTTATATCAATACTTTCCTCCCCTTGAAAAATAAAATTATCCAAATCGGGGGCCAGAAAAATCGTGTAATGAAGAGGGGTTATGTGTTGGGGAAGTAATACGTTTTTCTTTGTTGCCATTATATTTAATTCGTTGCGGGCAAGACTGTAAGAGTATATAATACTAAGAGCTTAAATTCAATGAATTTGAGGTGAATTTACAAGATTATTAGCATTTTACTATTAACTATTGACTAATATCTTATAATTAATGTTTTGGGCGAGTGCTGGAATGGTATACAGGTTAGTCTCAAAAACTAATGAGGGTTTTCTTCATGAGGGTTCGACTCCCTCCTCGCCCACAGCTAATGGAGGTCGTCGCTTGAAGCATTCGCACAAGACCGACTCCCCTATTAATAACAACTATGAAATCGCTAAACCAACTTCGAGATGAAACTCAAGAAGTTACATCTAAAATGCCGAATGCAAATTGGTCTATTCACAACAGATTTGCTGAACTAGTAGAAGAAGTCGGGGAACTCGCAAATGCAATTCAGACGGATGAAGGATTTAAGTCAAAAAAACGGAAAAAGTCTGATCTTGTCGATAGCGTTTGCGATGTTTTATTTGAGGTCTTAAATATTGCAGCACATTATAAAGTAGATTTGGACAAAGAATACCCCAAAGTCTTAAAACAAATTGATGATAGAAGAAAGTCAGGCGAATTCGACCCTTAATACTCGATTCCCAAAAAACGTGGACGGCCAACGCTTAACTCGTGTAGATTCTGACCACTAGGTCCATAATATCCCCTATCTTTTTCATGCAATAACATTGCAACTTTCGGCATGACGAAATCATTGAATTCGTTTCCTGTAAACGCATTTGGTTCTTCAATGTAAAAAGGTTCTCCCAGAACGATTTGTGCGATGGGAGTAATAGCATCAAGGCCGAAGTGCCTAAAAATTTTGTCTTTCCCAATCTCGAATTTTGCCCGCATATGAGGACTTGATTCTCTGGGTTCGACAATTCTATTTGTATCAACCATTCCAGCCGGCACCCATAGTATTGGCCTACCAATCTCCTTCGCTTTCACTGCAAAATCCTGCATGAAATTCCCCTCGACTCTTCCCATTCCCGGACGATTTCCAAACTCGTTTTTTACTGCTTCAGAAGTCGTTGCTGCAGGGAAAAGTATGAGTCCTGCGCTTTCTGTTAATGAATTTTCTAAAAGCTCCATATTCTGCCGTGTCGCATGAAGCGCAAATCTTGCCTGCTCCTTTTGGCCGCTCGCCCTCATATCAGATATATCTTTTGGTCTTGCAACCGGCACCAAATGTATCCTGTCTCTTTCTAAAAAGGGAACAAGAGCTTTGGCAAAACTGACGATTTTTGGATTTTGACCATCGTTTAGAAGCGACCAGGCAACTACGGTATAAATATCATCAGGCCTACTTGGCAACGCACCAATTAATTTATGCATACCTGCGATATTTAAGTGCTGATTGTGGTTGGAGAAAAAAACCGGAAACGCTTTGTTATCATCAATCTCAGAAGAGACCTTTTCAATATAATTATTCGTGTCAACAATTCGCTGAAGTCTTTCTCCATATTCAAGATTTTGCGCAACATGCTCTAAATACGAGGCCCCACCGTAATTTGTTGGAAGGCCCACAATCTCTGTTTTTCTTTCCATAGCATCAGATTATACAGTACCCCTCTTGAAAACGATGTGACAGAAAGTTATTATGGTCACAAAGTGGGTACTACAAACAAACAAATAACTCTACTCCACACGGTTAATTTCAAACGCTACGCCCTTTACCTTATTCGTTGGCAACTTTCGACCCCGATTTTGGCGCCGATAGTTGCACTTTTCAAACATTCTTCCTCAATTTTTGGGTCGCAAGCCGACTGGATAGCGGCAACCATTGCCAATCTCATCGGTGGGCTCATATTTTTCTGGGTCGACAGCTTTATATTCACATCAAAGCTCTTAGCTTCTCAATGGGAAGTCAAAGACAATGTACGGTGTGCTGATTGCGGGAAATTGTGTAGAGGATACAGACTGGTAAAGAGTTCAAATTATGACAGGACACACGACCGTTATCCTGAATTTCGGTGCGAAGAACATTCTAAGAAAAAAACTACAAAACTTCGGAAGCTCGGCGTCACCATCTAAGCATTCCCAAACTTTTCCCATGCAAATAAGATAAGTAGACTTGCAAGAGCAAAGTTGATTTCTCCGGATAAAACCATATCACGGGCTTTTTTAAGAGGGAGTTTTACGCATACAATGTCTTCCGTCCCTTCAATATTCTGGTTCTTAAAACTAAGTTTGCGCGCAACAAAAAAAGTTGATGGAGATAGTACCGTTTCTGTTAATGGATTGTATACACCTAATTCCGTCCAGTCCTCAGCCAATATTCCCAGCTCTTCTTCCAATTCTTTTCTTGCAGTATCAAGTGGACTATCGCCCTCCTCTATTCCTCCGGCGACAGTTTCAATTCCGTCTTTATCAATGGCGTAGCGGTATTCCTTGTTTAAATAAACATTCCCTTCATCATCTATCGGAAGGACTGCCACTCCGGGTTTATAATGAATTAGAATATGAGAACCTTTTTCACCGTCTGGACGGTATCCGTTTTCTTCAATTATCTCAACCCACGGGTTCTGATAGACTTTTCTACTTTCCAAAATTTTCCATTTCCCTTTTTGCTTCATGTGGACCTACGGGGAATTGTCCTTGCGAAGCAAGTTGGCATAGCCAACAAGCGATCACCGCAATTCCTGTGGACCTGAGGAGATTCGAACTCCCTACCTCTTCAATGCGAATGAAGCGCTCTACCAACTGAGCTACAGGCCCGAGTACTAATGAGGGCCAGCCAA
>CAYPEN010000001.1:0-268769 GCA_964409875.1 uncultured Gammaproteobacteria bacterium | reverse complement strand
GCTTTGCTTACACGAAGTGAAGCTTTGCTTACACGAAGTGAAGCTTTGCTTACACGAAGTGAAGCTTTGCTTACACAGGCCCGAGTTTTCTTATTTTAAACTACCTTAATGAAGATTTAAACTAAACTTTTGTTGTATGCTCAACGTTGTAGAAGCGGATGCGGTCTCCACGGAACAATAGTTCTTTTTCTCCAACCGGACCATTCCGGTGTTTTGCAACAAGCACATTTACAATTCTTTGTGAGGTAAATTCCTCTTCTGAGGAATACAAAAACATTACAACGTCGGCATCCTGCTCAATAGCTCCCGATTCCCGGAGGTCTGCAAGCTGCGGCTTTCCCCCACCTCTTTGCTCAACTGCACGGGACAGCTGGGAAACTCCAATGACTGGGATTTTTAATTCTCTTGCCATATTCTTAAGACTTTGGGAAATGTAGGATACTTCCTGGACACGGTTCTCAAATTTTTTGCCCGGATTTGCAAGCTGCAAATAATCAACGATAAGAAGCTTCAAGTTGTGCTCAGATTGCAAACGGCGTGCTTTAGTCCGCATTTCAGGAACGGAAAGCCCCGGCGTGTCATCAATAAAAATCGGCGCCTCGGCAAGCTGTCCCATTGCAACTGACAACTTATCAAAGTCGTCTTCCTGGAGCCTTCCCGTTTTTAACTTCCACGCGTCAATATCGCTTTGAGACACCAAAAGCCTGTCGACAAGCTCTTCCTTACTCATTTCAAGTGAAAAAACACCGACCGGAAGCTTGTTAACTATCCCCACATGTTGGGCGATGTTAATTGTAAAAGCGGTCTTTCCTTGTCCAGGGCGGGCTGCAAGAATTATTAAATTTGAAGCCTGAAGACCCGAAAGAAGGTTGTCAAGGTCGGTAAATCCTGTCTCAACCCCGCGAAGCCCCTCACCGCTCCGCTGAAGCTCCTCAAGCCGGTCAAAACTTTCAGCAAGTGTTTCTTTTATGTGTATAAAGCCCTGCTTGACGTGTTCCTGCGAAATTTTAAAAATCTGTTGTTCTGAGTTAGATAAAATTTCATTTGCTTCTTTGTCGTCTGTAAATGCATTCTCGGTAATCTCAGAGCTTATTTGGATAAGACTCCGTCTGACATATTTCTCGCGAATAATACCGGCATAATATTCACTGTTGGCAGCAGTAGGAACTACCGTTGTCAGAGATGAAAGATATGTGCTCCCACCCACCTTCTCGTACTGCTTCTTTTTTTTCAGAACATCGGTGAGAGTCAGAAGGTCAATTGGCTTCCGTTCTTCATACAGTACAAGCATCGCATCATAGATCTGTTTATGTCTTTCGTCGTAAAAATTGTCTGAGGAAATGAGTTGAGAGACAGAGATGATGGCATCTTTGTCTATGAGTATTGCGCCTAAGACTGCTTGTTCTGCTTCCTCGTCATGCGGGGGAATTCGTACTACTGCCATATTTCTTTTTCGTAGAAAAAGAAATTCTAAATTCGAATATCGAAATTCGAAACATTTTATTTGAGATTTAAGGTTTTAAAATTTATCTCGTGCTTCGAAATTCGTGCTTCGTGTTTAAATTTATTTCTTTTCTAGATATACTACGTTGCTTGTAAGCTCTTCTTTCTTTTTAAGATTTATTTTTGCGACTTTGTTAGCCTTTATATTCTCAGGAATATTTGCTTCGTCTCCATACACTATTACTAGTTTTGAAGATAAAGCGGACAATGTAGCTTCATCAACCGGTGTAACTGCTTTGACAATGACTGCATCGTATTCATCTTCATCAGTTAATTTAGAGATAGAGCTACTCTGCGCTAGTAATACCCGCCCTTCACCTGAGTCGACCGTATACATTGTCTCGTTCTCGGGTCTTACGCCCTTGATGAGAATCCCCGCAGTCTCAAAATCTCCTGGCCCATAAATAATTAGGTTCTCCTCGGTCTGAACCAAATCTTTATTAGAGCCGTCATTGAGAATAACCACCTTGGCATCCTCAGACGTATCAGGGTCCACCAGGATATATCCCTTTTTGGAATTTATCTTCAAAACATTCAGTTGGGGGGAATTCAGTTCCATATTTTGTGTCACCTATCTTACCATTAAGTCGTATTCCTTGACAAGATGGCATCAATTTACTAATATCGTAAAGCGAAAGTGCCCCTGAAGTTATCTTATTTCTATTCATTTGGGCAAACGTATTTAACTCTTGCCCCCTTACACAAAAAAATGAAAGAACGGCTTATTATAATAATTGTTGCGATAATCGCTGGTCTTTTCATCACTTCTGCAGGCTTTTTTATCTACCAGTCAACAAAGAAAGGAAACGATGCCCCTATAGCAAAACAGGCAGCAAACACAAATAAAAATGATACTTCCGCTAACAACTCTTTGTACGTTAAGGTTCAGGAGCCGGCTGACGAATCGCTGACCGCAAAAAGGACGCTTGTAGTAAAAGGTGTAACCAACCCTGAAAATCTGGTTGTAGTTTCTACCAATTTGGAGGATATTGAAGCAAAGCCGACGCAAGATGGTACATTTTCCGTAACAATTGATATCGATGCGGGAGCAAATGAAGTGATAACAAGAGCAATTGCCTCTAATGGAGATTCTGTTCAAGATATAAAAACCGTCACTTATTCGACAGAAGAATTTTGAGAATAGTAAATAGTTAATTATTAATAGCAAAAATGGAATTTATAACAAAAACAAAAATTATATCTTTTACACTCTCTTTTATGCTACTCATCGCTATTAACTATCAGCTATCAGCTATTTGCTACGCGGCAACAAAACCAACTCCACTTCCCTCACAAAATCAAATCTCCTCGGATAGCGCAGACCTTGAAAAGATCCAAAAAATAAAAGAAATAGTTGCGTCAAAAGTTGCAGAACTAAAGCTTGTCGAAAAAAGGGGCATTATAGGTTCTGTCAAAGATATTTCCGGCATGCAGCTCACTATTATTGATGTAAAGGGAAATATAAGAAAAATTGACGTTGATGAGTTGACCAAATTCTCATTTAGCGACAAATCTTCAGCCGGAATCTCCGACATGGAAAAAGGGAAATCTTACTCTTTTGTCGGCATTTACAACAAAGAAAGCGAGAGACTTTTGGCAAGAGTGATAGATAGTGTGAGCACTATTCCTGTTTATTTTGAAGGCGCTATTGCGGGGGTCGACAGCAAAAATTACCAGCTTACCGTTGTAAACGATAAGGGGGATAAAAAGACTATCGACATTCAGAGTTCTACGAAGACAAGCCTTGGAACAAGTGATGGTGACCTACAAAAGTCCGGGTTTTCAAAATTATCTGAGAACGATAGAATATTGGCGATTGGCTTTTGGGATAAAAAGGATTCCAATCTTCTTTCAACGCTCAGAATTATTCATTTCAAAGATGTACCACCCTCAAAACAAATGCAATCGCATATTACGGTACCAAGTCCGACTGGGGGGAAATAATATCGTTAGCTAGTTGGTGACAAACCGTTCCTTGCAGATTACAAAAAAGTGCAACGACGACCAATAACCTAAACCTTCTTCAAAATTTTTGTTCCGCCCTTTTTTTGGTCGAGTATCTCGTACCCCATCCCTTCAATTTTATGCCGTATTTGGTCGGCAAGACTATATCTACCCTCTTTACGGAGGCGGTTTCTTTCTCCTACCATATCCATAATGTGTTGCGGAATAGTGGTCATCTTCTCGGATGTTTCAAAAATGTGAAGCCCCAAAACTTCATCCATACGCCTGAGCGCTGCCGCCTTCTTGGACTCAGCAAGAGATGAGTCTCTTATCATTTCCCATACAATTGATAATGCCTTTGGCATATTCAAATCCTGATTGAGAACGTGTAAAAATTCAATTTCATATTTATCAGCATACCCTTCCCCTTCGGGTAGTTTCGATGCAATTTCGTAGAGCTTCTTGAGCGCTGTTGATGCTGCCTCCAAGCCTTCCCACGTAAAATTCATCTTTGCCCGGTAATGGGTCTGATACGTCAGATACCGGAATGCAAACGTTGTAAATCCTTTCTCAGTCACATCAGTAAGGGTATATACATTTCCCTTCGAACGGGACATCTTCTCTTCATCTACAGACAAAAAACTCGTGTGCACCCAATATTTGGCAAATTGTTTGCCTGAAAATGCTTCACTCTGCGCGATTTCATCTTCATGATGGGGGAAAACCAAATCCTCTCCTCCCGCATGGATATCCAAAGATACACCCAGATACTTCATTGACATTACAGAGCACTCAATATGCCAACCGGGAACCCCCATTCCCCAAGGACTATCCCAACTCATGACCCGGTCCTCCGCACTTTTCCAAAGTGCAAAGTCAGCACTGTCTTTTTTGTCAGTTTCAACAGAAATTCTCACCGCTTCCAAAAGTTGGTCCATTTTATCCAAGGTATTTCCTGACAGCTTGCCGTAATCTTTGAATGTATCAACCTTGAAATAGACGTTCCCGTCAGTTTCGTACGCAAATCCTTTATCTATCAGCACTTTTATCACTTCAATCATCTCCTCAATGTGGTCTGAGGCTTTGGGCATGACATCGTGCTCCATAATATTCAATTTCTTTGCATCCTTGAGGAACTTGTCCGTGTAGATTTTCGACAGTTCAAAAGGAGCTACTCCCATTTTATTTGCCTCTTCAACAATTGGATCTATCACCTTATTGGAGTCCTTTGAAAACCTGAAGTGCCCCACATCGGTAATATTCATCACAGACATGACTTCATATTCGTTGGCACGTAAAACGCGGCGAAGAATATCTGTGGTTAAATATGTCCGCAAGTTACCAATATGAATATCGCGGTAGACGGTTGGTCCACAGGTATACATCGTCACTTTTCCATTGACGATAGATGAGAATTCCTCGAGTTGTCGTGAGTACGTGTTGTACAGTTGCATGAGTTCAATTTTAACAGAATTGAGGCGAAGTTGAAAGAGGATGAGGGTTATGCCTCTAAAGTAGAGGCTAAACACTTATCAAGTTCGGGCATTGAAAGTCCTTTCTTAAGCCCTCCCTCAGTCAGCGCATGGAAAATTACTTTTGCTTGCTCTTCACGCATTTCAATATTGTTACCGATAACCCCATCAAAATCGCAAAATACATACGCATCCTTAAACATTTCATTAAATTTGGGGTCAAGAAGCTCTGCGAATGTATCAATTGCATTAAGCTTTCTTCTCTTTGTCATAAAAGCCTCCCATTCCTCCGGTGAACTTTCTGCCTTTTTCTGCGCCGTTAGCCCTTCTCTACTGTATGCCGCCCAAATCGGGTGTATCTGAAATTCTTTTTCGACAGTTTGCTTGCCAAACTTCTTTTCAAGGGCATCTCTTACAATGTCAAAATTTTTTACAGAATCCTCTATTACAACAAGTTTCATCATTTCTCCTTCTTTTTTTGTTTGGGCAACATGGTCTACCAACCTCTCAAATTTATTGTCATCAACCATGTACCGTGTCTTTTCTGCCCATTTACGTGCTTTTTCAGGCCCACGTTTTACGAGCGCTTTTAGAAAATGGGGAATAACTCCAGATTTATCAATTTTTCCTGCCTGATATCCCGTTGCCGCAACATCTCCCGTAGACCACAGTATAAGCTGGGAAACCTCATCGCCTCTAATATCGATAAGTGCTTCTAAATTATGGGTAACATGAGGATATACTAATTTTTTCATATCTATTGAATGCAGGCTTGCTATCATCCTATTCTCAAAGTAAGAAAACGCTTCCTGATCTTTTTGGCCTTCGGGCTGGCCAAAGAATTTTGTCCACATTTGTGAAGCATATTTGTGATAATCCATATCTCCCTCACCTTCTATTTGTGATTGGAGGGCGAAAAAATAGCTAGTGAGAGACTCTGAAGGTGTAGTAAGCATATCCATTTCAACCCCTGTCATTTCTTGCAATGCTCTTTCAGAACCTACTTTGTGGTTTAATGCATGGTTTTTTGCGTCACGGTAATTATCAAACGCTACCTTTCCATTGTGTGTTTCCATATCGTTATTATATCAGTGGAAAAGATACTTATTGAAAGAAGTTATTTATCAAGCGTCATGACGGCTTTGAGGAGTTGGTTGTCCATGTTATCAAGCATTTTTGAAGAGGCTGACGCATCGTAATTGACCGCCACATCAGGAGTAAGTCCTTTGCCATGTACCCACCGCTCTTTCGGAGTCAGCCATTTGCCGACAGAAATATGCACGCTTCCGCCTCCATCAACGTCAACCGCCTGCTGGATGGTCCCTTTTCCAAATGACTGCTCGCCTACAAGCTTTGCCCGTCCATAATCCTGCAATGCACCCGACACTATTTCAGAAGCAGAAGCCGAACCTTTGTTGATAAGAACTGCTAATGGCACATCAAGTAGCACTCCCGTTCTATTTACATCCATTGACTCAATAAGGCCATTTCCATCTTCCTGTTTGACAACTGGTCCGCTCTTTACAAATTCAGAAGCAATATATACTGCGTCATTAAGGTATCCTCCGGGGTTGTTACGGACGTCTAAAATAAGTCCTTTGAAATTTTTTGATGACTTTATTTGGGTCAAAATCTTGTTAACAGCCGCAAGCCATTCATTATTTGTCTTGTCTCCGAATTGTGAAATCCTGATGTATGCAACCGAGTCACAGTTGGCACAGCTTCCACTGTTTACAGCCTGGCAAGAATTGCCCTTCGAACAATCAAACTGCTTCACCCAACTTGTCACACTTTTTACCTGAATAGTGTCTCTTACTATCGCTAAGTCATGCGCCTCTTTTTCTTTTGGATGAATAACGGTGATAGTAACCTTTGTTCCTTTATGACCGCGTATTTTATCAACCGCCTCTGCAATTGTCCATCCTGTTGTCATCTTCCCATCGACCCTGGCAATTAAGTCTCCGCTTTTAACCCCTGCTTTTTCTGCAGGAGAACCGTCAAGAGGAGCAATAACAATTATTTGATTTTGGTCGTTCAGAGACAACTCCGCACCTATACCTGAAAATTCACCGGCCATTTGAGTCTTAAAATCGGTATTTTGTTTTGGTGGGAAATAAGCCGTGTATGGATCACCCAGACTTGCAACCATGCCGGTAATCGCACCGGTTTCCATTTTTTTTGCATCTATTTTGCTTTTGTCGTAATACATTGTATTGAGTTTGTTAACGACGTCATAAAAAAGACGCATATCCAAATTTTGGGCAACTGGAGGATTTTGGTTTGAGATGCTAAGAATCGGCTTGAAGTTCTTCCACTGCGCATTGATACGGTAGTTTCCCAAAAGGTATCCGACACCGACCGAGATCAGGATGACGATACAAAGCTGAAAAACCCGAAGTTTTATTTGTGTCTTCATACAAATTGCCCGTTTAGATTACTACATAAATGCTGAATTTTTGCTGAACCACTGCAACCAAACGTAGCACTAATCTTACTATTTTTTTGATGAATTCTACAAGAGGAAAGAAATGATTACTCTGACTACGAGCTTATTCAGCCCGCACGATGAACGGAAGCAACGCAAGAAGCCGTGCTCTTTTCACCGCAGTGGTAAGCTTTCTTTGATGTTTGCTGCAGATTCCGGTTCTCTGCCTGCTTAGAATCTTTCCCCTTTCGGAGATAAATTTCTTAAGCGTTTCATAATCCATAAAGTCCGGATTCTTCTTTTCTTTACAGAAATAGCATTCTTTAGCTACTTCCCGTATATTTTTTCGTCTAACTAGTTTTTTCTTTGGCATAATACTTTTTCTTCGAAAAAGAAATTCTAAATTCTAATATCGAAATTCGAAACAATTCTAAAATTCAAATTCCTAAATTTCAAACCTGTTTCGTGCTTCGAATTTAGTGTTTCCTAAAAAGGAATGTCGTCGGGATTGACATCATCAAACCCAGCCTCTTCACTCTTCTCTTCTTTTTTGCTCTTTGCCGCTTTTGGTTTTGCAACCGGTGCCTGCTCTTCTTCTTCGTATGACATGTCTGCTTCAGGTGCTACACCGGCTCCCTCTTTTCGGGAATCAAGAATAATCATGTCATCAATAACTATCTCGGTCGTTGATTTCTGAGCTCCATCTTGTCCCGTCCAACTTCTTGTTGAAAGTCTTCCTTCTACATATACTTTTCTTCCTTTTGTCAAAAGCTGCGAACAGAGTTCTCCGAGCTTGTTCCAGGCGACAATTTTGTGATATTCCGCCTCTTCCTTTTTATCCCCATTATCAGTCGTCCAACTTCTGTTAGTTGCTAACCCAAAAGTACACACTGCAGTCCCCTGTGGGGTATACCGCAGCTCAGGATCCCGTGTTAAGTTACCGATTAGTTGTACTCTGTTCAATGACCTAGCCATGTATAATTTTTAATTCTTAATTTTTAATTTTAAATGAATTTTTAAAAATTTGAATTTGATTAAAAATTTAAAATTTCAAATTTAAAATTAGTCCCTCACTAGTAAGTGTCTTAGAATGTCGTCGTTAATTCTGACCTTGTTCTCTAGTTCTCCCGATACCGCATCGCTCTCCAACTCCATAAGAACGTAATCTCCTTTTTGTGCCCCCTTAATAGGATATGCAAATTTCTTCTCACCAAGCTCAGTCACTTTGTCTGCACTTATCTTTCCGCCCCACGATTTCACGCTGGCCAAAAGTTTGTCTTTTGCTTCCTTTTTGAGGTCACTTTTCAGGACCAAAACGAGTCTGTATTTGCGAGCCATAATATCTTTCTTTGTAACCACACGAAAACTGAGTTCAAAGATTCCCACTATGATACTAAAACCTACCCAAAATTACAAGTAGGAAGTCATCAAAGTTGACTCCTAGCGTTTGCAGTACTACACTAGGACTTGTTTTAATGAGTTTGAAATTTCCTTTTCAGGAAATTAGAAGGAAACCTTGAAATTTCCTTTTCAGGAAATTTTAAACTTTATAGAATATAGTACTCTTATGAGAAAACTATTTGTACTCCTCATAATTCTTCTCATCGTAGCTTTTTCGTGGGATGCAATATCCCACTCACCACAGCTTTCAAAACTTCTTTCAAAAAACCAGCAGGCGGACAAAACAGTCATCATCAAAGAACAATCAAATGTCATTGATGTGGTTAAAAAAGTGAGTCCCAGTGTCGTTACTATTGGAGTTAAAAACAGTCTATCACAACGGGATAATGGTCCATTTTCCTTCTTCTTTAACATTCCACAACCTACCCCATCTGACGGACAATCCCAGGAAGACTATATTGGAACCGGATTTGTAGTCAAAAAGGAAGGTATAATTGTCACAAATAAGCACGTGGTATCAAGTCAAGCCGACTATATCGTTATCGATGAAAAAGGGAATAAATACGATGTGGACAAAGTGTACCGCGACCCCGCAAATGATATTGCCATCATTTCTGTTAAAAACCCGCCTATCAACGGTTTGCCAGAAATTACACTGGGTTCCTCCAGCAATCTTGAGGTAGGCCAAAGCGTTATAGCAATTGGCACGGCGCTGGGTGAATTCAGGAATACGGTTACAACAGGTGTCGTATCAGGCCTCGGAAGAGGTATAACTGCTGGAAGTTCCTATGCAGGATTTGCTGAACGGTTGGACAATGTTATCCAAACCGACGCGGCTATCAACCCGGGGAATTCGGGTGGCCCGCTTCTCAATTCGGTAGGTCAAGTTATAGGAATTAATACCGCCGTATCGGAGCAAGGACAAAATATCGGCTTTGCAATCCCCATAAATCTCGTTAAAGAATCGCTTGATAACTTCAATCAAACCGGTAAATTCTCCCGCCCTTTCTTAGGAGTTACCTACAATATCATCTCCCAGCGCGCAGCACTTCTCAATGAAATGCCGCAAGGTGCGTTGGTCCAAAATGTTGTTCCCGATTCTTCAGCTGATAATGCCGGAATCAAAATTGGAGACATCATTACGAAAATTGACGGAAAACAAGTAAATGATACGGATGCAGCACTTGCATTACTTATTTCTAAGAAAAAGGTTGGAGATACTATTACTGTTACGCTCTACCGTGATGGCGATACGAAAGACATTGATGTAAAACTCAAGGAAGCCCCCTCGCAATGATACCTAATAGTCAATAGCTGATGAAAATTTTGTTTTTTTGTCGATTTCTCCTTATACTATTAACTATCAACTATTAGATATTAACTATTGGTATGAGTGATGGTGATTCTTCAATTTTAGGCTCTGTTGCAGATGCAGGTAAAGACTTCGTAAAGGAAACGGTCAATCAGGTTGCAGGGAGTGCCTCAAGCTCACTCAAAACCGTAACACAGCAGGTAGCAGGCTATACTTCTGAAGAAAATGAGATGAAGAAAAAGGCCCAGCAAGCTGCTACTTTTCAACGGATAAAGGCAATTGAAGCTGAAATGGCGCAAATAGCCTCTCAAAATGCACAAAAAAAGGGACCGGATATTGTTCAAAAAACTGTCTTAGACGAAGAAAACGGACCAAGTACCACCAATTCGCGCCCTAAAATAGATGAAGCCTCGCGCCAGGCTTTAGGCCGCGCCGAACAAGGCAGAAATTTCAAAGGGTAAAACCTATACACTAAACAAGTGAATTAGAAGGAGTATTCACTTTTAACTCTTCGGCTAAGAAACCTAATTGGCTTTCAAGTTTTGCTTTTGACGAATTAATAAAGCTCTCATCTTTGAGCTGATCCAATGAATATTCCTCAAGTGGAAAACTCCCCACATTAGAACTATGTTTGTCATCAATTACTTTTGCTGCCATTGCAAGATCATCTGTTTTATAACCCCTGTCTTTATCAACCTGTATTGCTCCGAGCCTCATGCCTGGTCTAAAATCATGTTGCCCACCAAAGTAATCACGCCAAACATACTCTGTTAAGCCTGCAAATAAAACACGCGGTCTAGGATTTCTATAAGAAGTATCGGGTAATTCTGTTGTAAAACCTGATACCCAAACATAATCCCGCGCCTCATCAAAACCCGTACTATTGTCTCCTCCATTCAATCCGTGAACCACAAGATATGAGAAAACGCCCTCAACAAACGATATCTTCGCTGAAACTTCTTGAGGGATTATCCTTTCAAAAGCCTTTTTTGTACCGACAATTTCATGAAATCTTCGTGCAAATGAATGACGTTGAGCAGTAATCTCATCAAATTGTTGCTGTAACTCAGAAGTTGCTGCCATAATTAACTGAATTATAGACCTAAAAAAACAATTTGCAACTTCATTAAATTAAGTTTTCTCGACTAAAATGTACTTATAAGTTACAATATACCTATGAAAATAGAGATGAGCTTCAAACCCAAGATAAAAATAAAACTTCTATTGATGAAACCTCGCGCCAGGCTTTAGGCCGAGCCGAACAAGGCAGAAATTTCAAAGGGTAAATCTTATGCTTCTTAACTCAGTCATTCCATTTAACTTTGCTACCCTTTCTAACCCTTCTTCCGGATATTCTATAATCTATATTTTCCTCCATTTCTTCAAACTCAAATAAATCTACCTGTTCTCCCTGTTGCTCCGGTTCAGTAATCTCATCTTGTGCAACATTTGCAATCGTCAATTGCTTAACGAGCTCTTCACCTGTTATAAGACCTATCTCACTGGCCTTATATTTCCGGAAAACATCACCCACTGATTTGATATCATCGTCAAGACGGATTGCCTCTTTTGCAAATACCATACGCTCATCTCTCTCATCAACACCAAAATTAAGATTATCTGTTGTTCCAAACCAGATATTCCTATCACGCATATGACGGATAAAATTGTCTACCAGCGGACGTCCGATGATAGTGCGTACTGCCTGATCCTCTCCTGTAAAAACACTGAATACTTTCTCATCCCTAAGAAAAACGTTTAATTCCAAGCCTTTAAAACTTGTAGATATATCATTTCTTCCCGATCTTAGATATTCTTCAAATTCCTGAGCAAACTCTCCAATTTTGGGATTGGATTGAAACTCATCGGTTCTTAAATATCTTGGGATTGCCGGAATAAGCTCATCGACTAGAGCATCCGTAGCCTTGAAAGGCTTTTCTGAAGGTAACGAGTGTAGTAAAAGATCCTGGTATATAAAAAATGCATAAACACAGCCGTCGGAAAGAAAACCACGCTGATGTATATCTTTTTTGTTAAGATGATAAATTGGCTTCAAAAAATCTGATGATAAATATATATCCCTGCCGGCTCCATTCTCAATAAGAGTTCCGAAATGCGATGTCGTTACAAAAAGAGAAGGATCTATCCCCTGCTCCTTAGCCATTTTCCCAAGAAGGTTATCAGCAACAAACGAATCGGTTTCAAGATCAATTAATTGTTTGCCGGAAACTACATGAACTGTCACATCCTGCATCTCAGGGCCCACTAAAGATCCCATGATTTTCTCCCCTACTTTTAAAGAGTCATTTAAAGGTTTTGGGACGTCTCCCATAAGTATTGACCCGTTCTCTATTCGCATAGGCACAATTATACTCCTCCTAATCAAACCTGTTAATCTTGTTTGTGAGATGTCTTAAAGGTACAATATCACTATGGTTGAACCAAGAAAGGAAACGTTATGAACAAAATTGAACCAAGAACTTTGAAAGGTTTCCGTGATTTTTTACCAAAAGAAGCACGGAAGCGCCAGTATGTTATTGAAACCCTGAGAAAGGTATTCGAGTCGTATGGCTTTGAGCCGCTTGAAACTCCTGCTTTGGAATATGAGGACATTTTGATGGGTAAATACGGCGAGGAAGGGGACAAACTCATGTACCGCTTTGAAGACAATGGCCAAAGACGGGTTACTTTGCGATACGACCAAACCGTTCCGCTTGCCAGGGTCGTAGCACAATATAAAGACGTCCTACCCATGCCTTTTAAGCGCTACCAATTGCAAAATGTTTGGCGCGCCGAAAACACTCAAAGAGGAAGGTTTCGTGAATTTTTACAGTGCGATATAGATACCGTTGCAAGTGCCACACCTGAGGCTGATGCAGAAATAATCGCCTGCGCTTCCTCATGTCTTCGCGCTTTGGGGTTTGAGAAATTCAGATTTTATATTAACGACCGCAAGGTTTTTGAGGATGTTTCAAAAATAACGGTTGGTGCAATCGACAAACTCAAAAAAATCGGGGAAGAAATGGTTATTGAAGAACTTGTAACGCGAGGCGAATATGACTCGTCGGAAAAAGCCCAAGAGGCAATTCTTGCCATAAAACACTCAGACCCTACCCCATGGATACAACTCGTTATGAAAAAGGCAATTGAAATGGGGGTTATGGAAGACCAGATTGAATTTCTTCCGACTCTGGCACGGGGGCTGGATTACTACACTGCAACCATCATAGAACTTGAAATAGATGGGTACACAGCCGGGTCGGTTGGCGGAGGGGGACGGTACGACAATTTAATCGGGATGTTCGGAAATAATGATATTCCTGCTGTAGGGTTTGCTTTCGGGTTTGACAGGCTCTATGAAGCAATGGAGGAAAACGGGTTGTTTGACAAAATGGAAAACAAGTCGGTGCTTGTTCTTTTTTCCCCCGGATCAGAACAGCTCACTCTCACAATTTGCGATGCGTTGCGCTATAAAAAAATAAATGCCGAATGCTGCCTTGATGCGAGCCTATCTTTTGAAAAACAATTTAAATATGCAGAAAAGAAAGGGATTCCTTATGTTGTTGTGCCTATAAATGAAACTCAAGTAGAACTCCGGACGAAGAACCAGGCAGGGGAAATCGTCAAAAAAACTATTCCTTTAAACAACCTGCCCGATGCGATTGTCTAAACCCCAAACCGCCATTCTCGCGCTCATTGTTGCCAATATGATTTGGGGTGCAGCACCCCCTATATTCAAATGGGCGTTGTCAGATGTGCATCCTTATACACTTGCGTTCCTGCGGTTTATTGTCCCCCCTATCCTCATGTACCCATTTGTAAGAGACCGTTTAACGCTGCATAAAAAAGATTATTTGAATATCTTTTTTGCCGGCTTTTTGGGAATTACGGTGAATATTTCCTTTTTCTTCCATGGACTTTTGAAAGCACCCAGTATAAATGCTGCACTTATTGCCTCCTCCGCCCCAATTTTTCTCATACTCTACTCGCTTTTCTTTCTTAAAAGGGAAAAACCAAAGCACAAACTCATAACTGGTTCTCTCATCGGCCTTATTGGGGTCATTATTGTGCTTGGTGCACCCCTCATTCTTGACGGGAAAATCGCAGCGGTTGGTAATCTTTATTACCTTTTTGCGATGATGGGAAGCGCGTCGTCGGTCATCATTATGCGCAAAATGATGAAGCGCAATAATCCATACGCAATTACATTTTGGACATTTATAACAGGTTCAATTGGATTTATTCCGTTTTTTATCCATGAAGTAAATACATTTGGGTTTCTCCCCAACCTCAACCTTCATGGAATTATCGGGCTTGCCTTTGGAATCTTCTTTTCCTCTCTTATTGCCTACTTTTTCCAAACATACGCCCTCAAATACCTGACAGCAGCAGATGTGGGGGTTTTTACTTATATCGACCCGGTTATCACAATTCTTGTTGCTGCTCCTCTTTTAGGGGAATTCCCCGATACCACATTTGTTGTAGGCTCAGTACTTGTAATTCTTGGAATTCTTTTGGCCGAGGGTCGACTCCATTATCACCCATTCCATTTGTTTTTGAAGAAATAAGCCTATTTTCATTATCGTATGCGGAAGTTTAAAAAAACTTCCTAAAATAGGAAAATATTCTTGGCTCCGCTCCCATATAGTCGCTTCGCTAATATTTCAATTGCAAATAAACTCAAAATCAGCTATAATAGTCCGAATATGAAAGCGCAAATCCATCCAAAATATTACGAAGCACAGGTAACCTGCTCATGCGGCAACGCTTTTACTGTGGGCTCAACCTCCGAAAGAATCACGGTTGAACTTTGCTACAATTGCCATCCTTTCTACACTGGTCAGCAAAAATTCGTTGACACTGCTTCAAGAATTGAGAAATTCCAGAAGAAAATGGAAGCTGCACGCCCTGTTGTTAAAAAAGCGCAAAAAGAAACCGCCGAGGACAACCGCCCCAAGACTCTGCGCGAAATGCTCGAAGCCCTCAAGAAAGGCTAACCCCAGTAGTTTGTATCTTGTATTTGGTATTTTGTATTTTTTCCAATTTATACTAAATACTATATACTACATACCATATACCAACCATGAACAAAGACGAACTCCTTGCACAACTTTACGAAATAGATTTCAAGATATCCGAAGCTGAAAAGCTTTTGTCTGATCCTGAAATGTCTGTTTTGGCACACGAGGAGATAAATACACTCAAAAAACAGAAAGAAGAATTGGAAAAACACGTTGATACTTCTGTTTTTGAAGTCACATACGAAGAAAAACCGGACCCGGGCGCTTCCCTCGACACAAGACACGCCATAATTGAGGTGAAAGGTGCTGCGGGGGGCGATGAAGCTTCAATTTTTGCACGCGAACTCTTACGGATGTATATCCGCTACTGCGAAAGACATAATATTCCAAAGGAAATGATTGACGAGGACAGCATTAAGGTTATGAGTAAAAATGCCTTCGGAATATTTAAATTTGAATCAGGAGTTCATCGAGTTCAAAGAGTACCGCTTACAGAAAAACGGGGCCGGGTTCACACTTCAACTGCAGTCGTTTCCATATTGCCTGAGTTGCAAGATATTGACCTGCATATCCGTCCCGAAGACATCGAATTTGAAGCATACCGTGCAGGTGGACACGGAGGACAGAATGTCAATAAAGTCTCGACAGCAGTGCGTCTTAAACATATCCCTACAGGTCTTGTCGTCACCTGCCAGACAGAGCGGTCACAAATCCAGAACAGGGAGAATGCAATGAGCCTTCTTCGCGCAAAGCTGT
Source organism: uncultured Gammaproteobacteria bacterium (assembly GCA_964409875.1). GTDB lineage: Bacteria > Patescibacteriota > Microgenomatia > Levybacterales > GWA1-39-11 > JAUSNA01. The sequence goes on along the minus strand of CAYPEN010000001.1, from coordinate 252,935 downwards.
GGGAGCAAGAGGTGGAAAAGCAGCATATGGAAATTGCGGAACTCAAGTCAACGCAGGTTGGACGAGGGATGAGAAATGAGAAAATCAGGACCTACAATTTCCCTCAAGACCGGGTAACGGACCACAGAATCGGTAAATCCTACCACAATTTACCCACATTTATGGACGGGGAAATAGACGAGATGCTGGAAGATTTGAAAAAATCAGAAAATAACGATACTACTTCAAAACCTCAATTACCTGATCAAGGGTAAGCTTGCTGCCTTTCATGTCAGGATTTTTAGAACTGCCGTTTAATAACATCCTTTTTGACGCGTGCAAGAACCACGTCGCCTCAGGATCCATCTCTTTGAGTTTTTCATAAACAGGTGTTAGGTCAATATTCAAGCTTTCAGAACCGCGTTTGTCGGGCAAAGCTTTTATCCTAATATATCCGTATGAAGGGTCACGCCTGACCGATACCACATATCCCATCATCTGCGCGCGCTTGAGAACCTCATCATTAATGGTCTCAACCGCAACTGCTTTCCCCCATTTTGATTCAAATTCTACCCCTTTTTCTTTTATCTCACTCTCTGCCCAGATTTTGGCCTCCAAATTGTGCACCATGTCATCCAAAAGTTCAAATCCAAATTCAACCAACGCCATATCATCCCCTTTGTGAAGGAGTTTGTATCCTTGGATAAGTGCAACAATGCCTGACTCATACACATCATGGTTAGCGTCGGGATAATACACTTCCTGAAAATGGTCGTCGTCAATAACAAGCTCAACAATACGCCGTACGGCTTCCCGCTGGTTGTCACGTTTGTGAAGCTGGGTTTCCTGCGTTAATATGAACTCAAAAGTCTTACGTGCTGCGCACACGTTGTTATCCGGAGTCTGATGGTGATCTAAAGCCCCCATGCCGGTATCAACATGGATTGTAGGTATCCCATCGACAATTTCAATTGCCTCCCCCTCCTTTTCGTAGGTTCCCGAGAGCTTCTCACCGGCATTCACAAATTCCGCTACCGCATCTTCCCATCCGATTAAGAACCTCTTTATAAGCCAAACTGAGGAAATGGCATCAAGGTCGCAAGATTTGTGGGTAACGATTTTTTTCATATATTTAATTTAAATAAAAATCGTATCTTGAGGCTCATTGTGAGTGAATCGAACAATGAGTTGATGATATGATTCGTTTCATAAAATAATTTTTGATTTAAATTTGTACCTTTAGTATACAGTTAATTAGGCTCAAACACAATGAACTTGACTTTAGTAAATGATTGTAAATAAACTAAGTATATGGATTCCAAGAAAACTAACCTTACTCCTGAGCTGAAAGAAATCTACGATAGAGTCATGAATACGTCTGCTTCCACTCAAGCACAACCAAAAGCAACCGCAGAACCATTGCAACCGGCTACCCCTCCTCCTCCCACAGGCACAACAGCCCCTTCCCCTGCAACACCGCAGCCAACCGTAAGTGCTACTCCTCCTCCCCCCACAGTTAGCGCTCAACCGGCTGCCACACCGGTTATGCCACCGCCTTCTTCGCCATCGATGCCGCCAATGCCCGGAACCGCAGAAGATGCGTTATCAAACACACCACCCCGACCTATTTCTGAGGGAAATACGTTCTCTTATAGCGGGAGTACCCCCTCTTCAAGTGTAATGAATGCACCACAGGCCGCAGAGGCAAAAGCACCGAAAGGGAAATTCAAACTCACAATGCCTCTTCTTATCGGAATTGGGGTTGTATTTATTGCCGTATGGGGAGTTTTCTGGGCAATTATCTTTGGCTTCATTAAGCACTAAGAGAGGAAATTATTAAAAAGCTCTTCTTTTGTTATCACCTTTGCTTCACTCTCACTTCTTTTTTTCACTTCAACTTTCCCTTCTTCAAGCTTATGAGACAAAACAACCCTTAACGGAATACCCAGCAAGTCGCAGTCGGCAAATTTCTCACCGGCTGTTTTGTCCCTGTCATCATACAAAACGTCTATACCTTTATCCTGTAGGTCTTCATACAGCGCTTCAGCTTCATCATCTTTGCCAAAAGAGATAAGGTATACTCTAAATGGAGCAACGCTCTCAGGCCAAATAATACCTTTCTCGTCGTGGAAAACTTCAGCCAATACCCCAACCATTCGAGTCAGACCGATTCCATAGCTTCCAAACCATGCAAATTTTTTACTTCCATCGCTATCGGTGAAAGAAACATTCATTTTTTCACTGTAAACGGTTCCAAATCTAAAGATATTTCCGACTTCAATTGCTCTTGCCTTTTTTAGTGGACCATGTCCCAAATCACACTCTTTCCCTTCAGCTACGTTCGCAATTTCTTTATTCTGTGCGAAATCCCCTCCCGGACAGTAAATGATTTCATCCTCTCCGCTCTCGGCTAATACCTGAAATTCGTGAGTGTTGCTCTCTGTAAAAACACCACCTGACGCTTCAACCACTAATGCCTTGAGTCCCAATCTTTCAAAAACCTTCAGATAGGCCTTTTTTACCTCTTCATAATATGTATCCAAATCTTCTCGTGACACATGCGCACTGTACAAATCTTTCATTAAAAATTCCCTTCCTCTTAGAATTCCCGATTTTGCCCTCAGCTCGTTTCGGAATTTTGTTGAAAAATGATAGATTTTTACCGGAAAATCCCTGTAAGTTGTCGCGTGTTTTCGTATTACATCAAGGACTATTTCTTCATGGGTAAATGACAAGGCGTATTCTTTTTCATCTTTTTTAAATTGATACATTACCTCTTTTGCAGAATCCCAACGTCCAGTCTCATTCCATATGCTTTTGGGGTGAAGTAGCGGCATCAGTATCTCCTGAGCACCTGTCGCGTTCATCTCTTCTCTTACGATGTGCTCGATTTTTCGCTCGACAATCCTACCCAGTGGCAAGAGCGTATAAGACCCGGCCATCAGCTTGTCTATAAACCCTCCCCGTATCAGATACTTTGCATTCACTGCAACTTCTTCACTGGGCGCTTCTTTAATGGTTTTTGGGAACAAATTCGAATAACGCATGGAGTTAGTATACCATCTTGCGTCTGAATTGAGAATTATGGATTATACTGCTACCGGCTGGGTTTCTGAAGTGTGAGGCGTGGTCTGCCCTGGAATATCATTTCCTACACTCACCATCCCTTTCTCTTTCAAAAATTTTATCATTTCATCCATAGAGTTACTCTTCTTTTGCTTTGAAGTGGTAGCTGTCGTGGTCTTTTTGTCATCTTCTATTTTTGCATCAGGGTCAACAACTGTAATCATAAATTTTGCGATAAAGGAGAGAAGCACTTCAAAAAGGCTTAACTTTTTCTTTTCGTCCTCCTCTTTCTTGGCTAATTCATAAAGATATTTGAACATCTCAACAAGCATTTCCTGAGATAGTTGTGCACGTTCTTCCGCTTTTATGAGCCTTTCATTGAGCTCCTCATTGCGCTCTATTAGTGCCGATACTTTCCCCTCAAGCGTTTCTATTTTTTCCAAAAGTTCTTCTCTCTCTTTTTCAGGAACCTCCTCAACTTCACCTTCCTTACTATCTTTTTTTGCCAAATCTTTTTCAGATGTTTCCGCCTCTACCATCGCTTCTTCAACTGGATTTTCCTCAAAATCTCCTTCTGCCAAATGTGTCAACGCTTCTTCAAATCCCTCCTCTTTTGCAGATTTGAAAAGCATTTCCGCCTCATCTCTGGGTGTATCGACCTCCAATGCCGGGTCGGAAAAAACTTCCCTAGACGTTACCGTGTCATTTGTTGACCCAACTTCAACCGGTTGCTCTACCTGTGGTTGGGTTACCGCAACTGCTGCGCCATTTGTCATTGGTGTCATTTCCATATCTTCCATATTAATTAATGCCTCCTTTCAACATGTTTCTTACTCTTTCAAGATTTTCATCAACCATTTCTTTTTCAAATTCTGATGCTACCGTTAAAAACGCACTACGCATTTCAGGATAATATTCCGCTTTTTTTGAAAGTGAATTCATAAATCCTTGTGCATCCTCTTCGGCTTTTAATACACTTAAGAATTCTCTTGCAATTTCACGGGCCCGAGCGGAGGACGTCCTCCCCTGTTTCATATTGAAAATGAGATGGAACAAAAGTTCCCGTTCAAAATTAGTTTGTAATGCTTTGTATGTCATATATTTAAGCTTATGGTTAATATTTAATAGTTAATAATTAATAGCTAAAACATATACTTGGCTTGACTATTAGCTATTACGTTTATCCTGTCAGTTCTGCTATTTTTTCATTGGTTTCTTTGCCTTGCCTTTCGGCTTCTTCGCGTCTCTCGTGTGCGGCTTGTGCTTCCCGCAGTTCCAACTCCAAACTTCGTGCCTCTTCTTCCGACTCATGCGCTTCCATTTGCTCGTCAGTAACCCTCATCTTTGCTTCATCAAGCATTTGTTTTAAATCCATGCTCTCGCTGTTATTTCTTTTCATTATTTCTGCATTTGCGTTTTTCATATTTTCCGAAACTTCTGACTAATATCTTCTGTCTTTTATTTTTTTTACTAAATGCAGTTTACCGCTCAAAATGAACTTAAACTTGATATATTCCTTTTAACAACCTCACAATAGCCTTACAAACGGCCGTATTGTAAATTTTTGTTTTCGGAATATACTAAATGAATGAGAGGACCTGAAACTCCTTTTACACATAACTTTAGAAAAGCCCTCTACATAAGTGGTACTCTACTTTCTATGCAAGCAGCAGGCGAAGCTCTGCATCAGTTGTCTGAAGGGAATGTAAAAAATGCGGTAAATTGGACAATAATAGGAGCCGGAGAAGCGGTTATGTCCAGATTGTTCTTCAAGGCTAACAGAGAGAATCCATTACAACCTACTTCCCCTGAAGAGCCTCAGCAAGAAGCGGAGCGAGGGTTAGAACTTCAAGCGTCTCAAACCGTTTTTCTTGACGTACCGGAAGCGAATCCGTAATATAAATCTTTTTCGCACCGCACTTTTCAAGTATGTGACTAGCCTCCTCAGAAAGCACAGGATGAGTCGCAAAAACATATATGTCCTCTGCTCCTTTATCTTTCAGTTTTTCCACCGCCTGCACGATAGTTCTGCCTGATGAAATGATGTCATCAACAACAAAACAGGTTTTTTTAATCTCCCCGTGAATTCCGTTTGCTTTAATAGACCCGTCATCGTAATTCCTGTCTTTCTCAATTGAGGCAAATGGCATATTGTTAAGAAGCTGTGACAATTGCTCCATTCTTCTTAATCCGCCCATGTCAGGACTCACAATAACCGCGTTCTCACGGTCAAATTCAAGAGTTTTTATTGTCTTTGCAAAAAGGGAAAGTGCTGATAAATTAACGACATTAATAGAAAACATTTCTTGCATTTTTATGGTGTGGGGGTCTACAAAAACAATTTTTGAAAGCCCTGCACGCTCGAACATATTGATAACTACCTCCAAAGGCACCGGCTCGCCATCACGGAATACATGGTCTGCGCGGGAATAGGGAATATAAGGGATAACACCGGTAACACTGTCGGCTCCGCTTCTTTTGATAGCATCAATAAGAAACGCGGTCTCGACGATAAAAGAATCAACATTGGGAGTAACAGAGGCAGTCTTTAAAAAAACTACGTCTTTTTCAACTACGCTTTCGGAAAGCCGGATTCTCCGTTCTCCATCGGGAAAAACGGTAATCTCGGGGAAATGAAGTGGTAATGATAGGGCGGCCGCTAAGCCTTCAGATAATTCCTTGTTCTGGTCGTCACCAAATAACAACATAAATATAAATTCAAATTCTAAATTTGAAATTTAAAATCAATTTTAAATAATTAAATTTTAAAAATTCAATAAAAATTAAAAATTTAAAATTAGCCTTGGCCGAGTCCGCTCAAAAGCTCCTGGAGCCCGCCACCCATCTGTTGCATCTTCTGGGCCGACTTCTTCTGGGCTTTGTCTACTGCTTCATTGACTGCGTCTTTTGCATCTTTCATTTCCTCTCCGTTGATTTCAAGCGTTTTTACCTTCATGTCACCGCTCATAACAATTCTTACTCTTCCCTTCTCAACTTCAACCTCAATTTGTGCTAGTTCGTCTTGAATTCTTTTTGCCTGATCGCGGAGTTTTTTGATTTCTGCTGCTTGTTTGAATGGATTTATCATAAAAAAATTACACCTCCTTTATCTGTGGTACAAGAGTACCAATTTTTGTAATAATTGGCAAGCATTAGTGGCTCCCAAAAAAGCCATCAATTTCTTTTGGTGAATCCATAGTGACAAGATGGCTCATCGCTGTGGCAAGTCCCCCATACTCTACATCTGCCTCCATTTCCCGTGCATTTTCATACACAGAAGGATAATAAGGTTCAAGATTCAGTCTTCGGAAGTCTACGCTGTTAGGGTGTCTTCTATTTATTTCCAAAACCCTTTCCAACACAGGTGTGGTAAAGGGACGCACATTGGGTAACGATTTTAGAGTTTTGACCCCCATCCACCGGAGCTCTGTGAACTCTTGTGGATGCTGTGCCTCAAAGGGCATCGTGCAGCTTTCTCCATCATATTTGAGAAGCAGTGTCGCAACCCACACCTCAGGCATAACTTCCACCTGGTCAATGACCCCGGCCGAATACATCCGGCCTCTTAAATCGGGCATTACCCTATCTGTTGTAATTTCCGTCAAAAGAGCGCTCACAAATCCTCCCTCTTGCTCCAACTCATTAGGCTTGAGCGTTTCAAAAGGAATAGAAATTTGTCCTTGTTTTTTTCTGGTTGCGGGCTTTGTTACTTGTTCTGTGCCGACCAAGAGTCTGCCGTCTTTTGAGACTACAACACCGGCAACCGCTTTTATCTTGTCTTTTTTAAGCTCACTCTCGGGAACAAGTCCGTGAGAGTAATATCCTTCATTTCTTAGTTTCATTGAATGGTTGTTGTAAATTTTGAACTTTTATTTGTCAGCGCTTTTTCAAGCTCTTTGCTCCTTGTTCCATTGAGAATAACTGTGGGAATCCCCAACCGTGCAAGTTGCACCGCCTCCTCAACCTTATGCAGCATTCCTCCCGTAACATCTGTTGTCTTTGTCGTAAAAATATGTTGCTTGACCGTCGCAAATGAGTGATACGAAAGATGATGGATACTTTTTCCATCAGAGTCTACAACGCCGTCGGTACACCCTACCTGCACGATTTTTCTTACGTTTACACTGTGTTTTGCCAAAAATAACGCCACATACCGGGCTGATACTTCGCCTGAGAAAATTGTCGTTTGCCATGCCGTGTCCATGATGACATCGCCGTACAATACCGGCACGAGTCGCTGCTGCAATGCTTCATACACAGGCTGTAGGTTATTTTTTGAGAGCTTGCCGTTTGTCGCTAGAAAAAGACTGTTGGGCCTGAATGAAACTACAGGGATCTTTGCTTTATAAAGGGCCTTCATAACAACACTATTCATATCCATCGCGTCCAAAAAAACTTTTGCTACTCCCATCTCACTTTTGTATCCCTTCTTCCCTCCGTATTTTTTGGCACTTGTATGTGCAAAACTGCCTTGTCCATGGATGACAATAACAGGCATGTCCGCTTTTTTTATTTCAAGCGCAAGCATTTTCAACGCTTTTTCATTGGGAGTGTACGGACGTGTTTTATCGGTTATAATAGAGCCGCCCAGCTTTATAATTGTCACATTTTTGACCATAGTTTTGTCCCGAAAGTGTATTATAAGACAAAGGCGCTCGCGACACAAATGAACTCAATTACTAAAAATGCCCATCCCTACTACAGGCAAAAGCAAATGATTGCTAGAGTTGACAGAAAGGGAAATATATTGGGCGAAATTGAAAAGTGGGAAGCTCACAAAAAAGGGATTTTGCACAGGGCCATTTCAGTGGCGCTTAGGTATAAAAACCAATACGTCATCCAGCACAGAAAGCACATTGCTTTTGACGGAACGTACGATATCACCGTTTCGTCCCACCAACTTATGGTCGACGGGCAAATGGAAGACACGGTTGAGTGTACACTTCGTGCATTACAAAGGGAATTTCAGGTTGATATAAAGGGGCTAAAAAAACGACCTACAATTGAGGGATTTGTGTATTACAAAGCAAAAGACAAGTTCAGTGAATTTACGGAGCATGAGATAGATGACATATTAATTGCAGAACTAAAAGCCGTGCCAAATCCGAATTTTGAATTTGCATATGGGTATTCGCTTGTCACAAAAGATGAGTTGAAAAGAAAAAACTCACGACTCTATCAAAACCTCGCTCCGTGGGTTAAAGTAATGCTCGAGGAAAAGATGCTTTAGTCTTTCGAACCCACACGTACTGCAATTTCAATTTTCTTATCCGTAATTTCAGAGGCAATTTTTTGCAAATCACCAAAAACTTTGTCACTTTTGAGCCTCTCTGCGTGGATAGGAAAGGGGGTTATAATTACGAATTCATTACCCTCAATTTTTGCGCTTTTTGCTGACCTTAAAAGCGCTGCTCCCGGTTTGTTCACTGCATTCAACCGCGCAATAAGCTCCGGCAAAAGCTGTTGACTACTATTCGAATCATTTTTTGGACTTTCCTCTTTTTCCTCTTTCTCAAATTTTCTGCCTTCAGTCTTTTGACTTTTGTCTTCTGTCTTCTGCTCCGCATCGATAATGCAAAATTTGACACTCATAAGTTCTAAGGGTAGTTGGGGAATAACTGAAATTTTGATTTCTCCGTACGCTTCATTGGCAAGTTCCAAAAGCTTTTTGATATCAGAAATAGTCAAACCGGGAACGTCCTTTTCTTCACTGGGAATCTCGTTTCGCATCATTAAAAGTCCCCTAAGATGCTCAGCCAACCGTTCAAGTATCACCTTAAAATCGGCGCCGGAACCGGAAAGGCGTGCAATTGTTTCAAGCGCTTTTTTTGCATCCCTTTTTTCATACGCACGCAAAAGGTCATACACCTCACTCCCCACACCCTTTGTTTTGAATGTTTCCTCAAAAAGGGTACTCGTTATTTCTTGCCCATTAGACGCGATTGCCAACTCTTCTAAAAGCTTTGTGCCGTCCCTAAAACTTCCGTCCGCAAGTAGATAGAGCTGTTCCAAAACACCTTTCTCAACCTTCAAGTGTTCGCCGCTTACAACACGCTTGAGTGAATGTACCAACTCTTCTTCTGTTGGTTTATCGAAAGTCACTTGAAAAGTACGCGACACGACGGTAGGCGGCAATTTCCACAATTCGGTTGTAGCAAGTACAAAAACTACATGGCTCGGCGGCTCCTCCAGGGTTTTTAAAAGCGCATTGAAAGCGCCCGTTGAAAGCATATGTACTTCGTCTATGATATACACCTTTTTCTTCAATACCGAGGAGGCGAACTTCACCCTCTCCCGGAGTGTCCTCATCTCCTCAACTCCCCCGTTTGAAGCCGCATCAATTTCCAGAACATCTATATTGGACCCGTCTGTAATACTGATGCAAGCCTCACATTTGTTACACGGCTCGATTCCTTTTGGAGATGTACAATTGATGGCTTTAGCAAGAATGCGTGCAGAGGAGGTTTTACCAAGCCCCTTGCTTCCGGTAAAAAGGAACGCATGAGGAAGGTCTTTTGACGATAAAATAGCGGTCAATTTTTCGCGGACTGAAAAAAGGTCTAGTTCTGCAATTGTTTGCGGTCTGTATTTCCGGTAAAAAACCATTTTTGTAGCGTTTAGTTTATACAATACTTCTTAGCTCAAATCAAACTGAGGGTTAGCAAAGCGACCAAATGGGAGCGGAGCCAAAACTCTTTTCCTCTTTTCAGGAAGTTTGTTTCAAAACTTCCGCATACAATTACGTGAAGAGGCTTATCTGTGGTGGAATCCGAGAAGATGCATGAGTGAATGTTCAACCAACTCGTTGACCCTATCATCAATAAGGCTGTTTTCCCGGGCACACTCCTCCACAACAACCGGGTAGCAGACGACTATGTCGCCCAAATACAATTTATCGGGTGGTTGCATGACGGCCTCTCCTTCTGTTTGGGAGAATGAGAGAACGTTGGTCGGCTTGTCCATGTCCCTGTACTTCTTATTCAATGCATGCATCTTGCGCGTTCCTATGACCGCAACAGACACTTCAACAGCACTGTTTATGTGCTGCTTAAGGAGGGTCTTTATGATAGTCTCCTTGATTTTTTTCCGGTTAATTTTGTACCGGCTTTCCACGTAAATAGGGATAGAAATTGCATTCATAATTTTTGATAGATGATGATTAATAGTTAATAGCTAATGAAGAGATGCAAAGCCTAACTGAACGGATCCTAGCTTTTGACTATTAACTATTGATTAATAATTATTGTGCTTGTTCATTTTCCGTGCAAGCTCTTTTTTGAATTTTTTTGAAAGAGATGGTTTGAGGTGGAATTCCCTCTTCTTCATCTCCATAATAATGCCTTCAGACATCACTTTTCTCGAAAATTTCCGTATCATTTGGTCGGGACTGTCCCCGGGTTGCTTTTTTACAAAAACCATACAATAGAACACCTCCTTAAAAATTCCCATAATATGGGATACAGCTATTTTACATCAAAGTTGCAGAAAATGAAACGCCTTCATGAGCTATTCTTATGCCGCATGAAATTCCACACGGGAAAAAGCATCGTCAGCAATAGCCGCGACCGCTTCGACGGTCAAATGCTGGTCACGGTCAAAAATCGAATCCTTAAAGGTATCAATTCCGACAATTTTCGTGCCTGTTTGACCGTGAAACTCGCTCGCGGCCCCGAACATCTCATTATTCATCCGGATGGATAGGTTATGGACAATTTTTGACGCAAAGTCATCATCAAGCGGTATGTGATATTTTTTATCCCCAACATCTTGGGACGTAATAGACGGTGCCTTTCCGAAATCGGGAGCTGACATTATTACTATATGTTTTATTTTCGCCCCCTGCATTTCGTACAATGCTGAAAGCAATGTATGGAAATCACGCCGGAATACTGTTAAATTTTCCAATAGTCTTGGGGTGTATTTCAAAAGATAGTCAGGATGCCTCCAGGGGTCCTGCCCCAACTCCTTGACTTCAGAAAATTCATCAGGAGTATTCGCAACGCTTGAAAAATCGTTTCCTCCTACATTTATCCACACATCACAAAAATCCCCTTTGGAGAATGCCTCTTTTGCCTGCTGAGACTGCAATTGATTTTGAATAACAAGCTTTGTGGTATCTCCACTATGAGCTATATTGTAATCTTCCCAGTCAGTTCCCCATTTGTCTTTCACCCGTCTTTTAAAAAGGCTTACAGGTGAATTTGCTCTATCCCTCCCCTCTGCTCCCACCATATTACTATCCCCGAATGCAATCAGTACGTTATGGGCAGATGTTGGGTATTCCAGTGAATTTCCAAAAAAAGGACTTTTCCGGTACGTCTCATCAGGTTCCTGGATAAGCTTCCATGTCTCCCACGCCGCTTCAGGGTCGGAGGCAACCGCAGACACAAAACCCGGTCCATATTCATAGCCTGCTTTAAGCCCGTTAATGATATCAGGAACTTGGGTGAAATTAAGATTTCCGGCTGATGCTGCTATGCCGGCTCCCAATCCCCACCGGAGCAGCCTTCTTCTCGGAAGACGCATGTCAAGAAATGTCGGCTGGGATTCATCGGGGTTTTGTGCCGCCCCATTCTGCCTTTCGGTATTCACAGATAGATTGTAATAAAGAGGTAAATATCCTGCAAGAGAAGTGTCAGAACTCTTACATTTCTCATATTTCTTACACTCTTGACGGGTGATTTTTGCGGTACTATAATGACCGTCTGAGTGCCATAAACGCTCATAGTTCTTTGAAATTATTGTTGCATGTTCCGCAGGAAAGGATTGTTGTATATATCCATTCCCTTTCTGCGTTGCAGGAGATCAGGCTACGGAGGATACGATGCCACGTCACGCCCTCGGCTGCCCCTTTGTGGGGCGACCACCGCCTTAGTTCCCGGTCACGGGGAGGAGCGTCCGCAAGGACACTACCTTCCGCAAGATGGGGAACGGCCCCATACCAACGGGGTAAACCCACGGTCCCGACCCGACTTGGCGGGAACCGTCGGTTTATTGCCGGCACCAAGGCAGCTACACGCTGTTAACCGAATCGGGAGCTCTACACCCAGGCAGCCCATGGCTGCAAAGGAGAGGACGCCAGACACCAAGTCAGCCAACTTAGGCTGTATCCGGAGAAGAAGCCCCACTGAGCCCACCCCCGAAGGGTGAGCAAGACAACCCGCCTAGTCCTTTCTTGGCGGCGTGGATTCTCGACCACCCCACGCCGCCACCCCAACTTTTCCGAGGACCCATGAGTCCACGATGAGGAAGCACCTCCGGTAGTATGCCCGGCGGTGCCAGGAGGGGGTGGGAGTTATGCTCTCCCGTTCCCGCACTCCCTCCCCCGGCTAGGGGGAGGTGGGAGCTGTGTGGTTTGCTGCAGCGCACCGGTTCCTGCCTCCCACACCGGGATACGCATGTAACAATTCCGGGGGTTCTCCGGCCCGTAATCGTGCCTATTTGCGCGCGCGAGCGGACGGACCGCGAATTTACGTGCCCTCCGGGCACGAACCCCGTTTCACCCCCGCTCGGCTCTACGAAAGTAGGCCGGGCGGGGGATTATCCAACCACAAAAAAGCTAACTTTTGAAATACTTTCTTCTTTCCTGAGTTTTTTTATTTTGAATTTTTAGCGAATCGGGGCTTTTAGCCCGGTCGGGCCGATGAGATGGAAATGAAGATGATTGATAATTTGCGCACCGCCGCCGTTCACGACTATTTTGTACCCTTTCCCGACCAAATCATTTTGAGCAACAACTTTTTGGATTCCACGTCTGACCGAAGCCAAAATATCATCATCCTGCAGGTCTTCAAATGACGCAACATGTTCCTTTGAAGCAAATAATACATGAACTTTTGCAACGGGGTGGATATCGTCAAATGCAACAATATTTGCGTCCTTATAAACAAAATCCTTAGGTATTTCACCTTTCACGATTTCACAAAATATACAATCTTCCATAGATTTATATTAAATCACACATCTACTTCTGTCCAGTGAATTTATTGAAAAAATTTCTCAGCTTTCCTTTACGGGGCATTACAATAGGAGCAGAATCAAAACGCCTTGATATCCCATCAACTAACTCGCGGATTTGTACAGCTTGATGATTGGCTACGCCTGCAGTCAATGTTTCAATATTTCTCGTTAGATAATCTATTTGCTCCCGTGTCAAAATAACCTCAGTAAGTTTTGGGTTTCCCTTCGTATCTTTCTCTATTGTTTTTTCCTTTCCAAAAGATGCCAGTGTCTTTTTTCCTACTTCATAACTTTCATCAAATTCAGGCGAATATTTAGGACGCATACGTTGCTCCTCGTCCAAAAAAGCGGCAAGCTTCCATTGCAAAAACGAGCTTCCAACTGCCCTCACATTCATTCTTCTTGGGTATTTCTCACGCTCTCTCAATAGCCTTGCAGCCATTTCTCTCCCTTTATCGGTAAGCTCGAGTGCCCCTTCATGCGACTTTTCGCTCATTTGATTTTCTAGCAAACTATCTTCAACTGCATTTTCAAAAGATATAATGTCACTATCACACTCGATATTTTTAACCGCATCTCCCTTTTTTTGCCGTTCCTCTTCCAAAAGTTCTCTGATGAATTTGATTTGAGGATTGTTAAGAGGTACCTCAACTCCGTATCCGTTATTTGTCGCCGGCAAAGCAAAAGCCATTTTTTCAAGCAATTCATGGGCAATATCAGGGCCACCTTCATATAAAGGTTCGTAAATACCGTTTTCCACTCTTCTATCATGCATTTCAGCAACGTAACCCAGAATATCCTGAACAACAAATGGCTGGAGTACAACAGGCCTTTCCTTCAACTGCACCTCATGTATTAGACTCTCTGCAGCCTGCAAAACATCAAACTGTGGTTTTTGGCTTTCCATACAAATATTGTAGCGGCTTGGCTACACTTCGTAAACAGCAGCAGATTATACTTTTTTCCGGGGAAATATTCAAAAAATTCACTCTGTTATCTTCCTATTTTGAATTCGACTACGCTTTGCACAAGTGTTAAAAGCGTAGAAGAATATGCCTTGAAAATCCCTATCTTCCTATCTTGAATTCGACTACTTTTCGCAAGAAAAGCAGGAGAGTACCAATTTATCTTCCTATCTTAAACTCGACTACTTTTCGCAAGAAAAGCAGGAGAGTACCAATTTATCTTCCTATCTTAAACTCGACTATGTCTCCGTCGTGCATGATATATTCTTTTCCTTCAAGCCCGGCTTTCCCTTTCTCACGGGCCCCTTGCCAACCCTGACATTCTACAAAATTGTCGTACGAAACAACTTCTGCCTTGATGAATTTGCTCATAAAATCCGTGTGGATTTCACCTGCCGCCTCGACAGCTGTGGCACCGATTTTGACCGTCCACGCCCTCACTTCTTTTTCCCCGCACGTCAAAAATGACATAAGTCCGAGTTTTGTATATGCGGTTTGTATCAACCTTTCAAGTCCGGATTTTTTGACCCCTAATTCTGACAAATATTCCTTTGCATCCTCATCTCCCAATGATGCCAACTCCGACTCAATTTTTGCGCTAACAACGACAAAATTTTTCTCCTCCATCCCGAAAGCCTTAGCATATTCAGCAATGATTGATGCAAACTTGTCCTCGGAATACTCATTTTCCCCTACATTAAGAACTATAATTTCAGGTTTTGACGTGAGTAACGACAGTTGTTTGACCGCTTCCTGCTCTTTGTCGGTAAGCAAGGCGTTTCTTGCGGGAAGACCGGTATTCATGTGATTTTTGAGTTTTGTAACAGCACCATTCAAGTCGCTATCAGTTCTGAGGGTCTTCTCATTTACCCTTGAAAGGGTCTCAAGGTCGGCCAAAACAAGCTCTGTAGTTATAGTTTCATAATCCTCAAGTATTCCTACACTCCCCTCGCGGATAACGTCTTTATCTTCAAAAGCCCGGACAACATGGGCAATGACTTTTACTTCCCTGATGTGGGAAAGAAATTTGTTACCCAATCCTTCTCCCTCTGAAGCACCTTTTACGAGCCCCGCAATATCGACAAACTCAACAGTTGCAGGCTTTATGGGCGGCAATTCCGTCATTCCTTCCTCGCTCTTCGTAATCTCGGCCAAAACCTCAAGCCGTGCGTCCGGAACTGCAACAACACCAACATTCGGCTCAATGGTTGCAAATGGATAATTTGCAGCCAAAGCCGCCTGCTTTTTGAGAAGCGCGTTAAACAACGTCGACTTTCCAACATTCGGAAGCCCAACAATACCCACTGATAGGTTCATATTGGATATTTTAACATAAGGCAAAGAATCAAGCTGCCTCATGAAATAAAAAAATCTCGAACTTTAAATTATATTGATTTAAATTTTTACGTTTGTTATATTCTGTTTATGTCAGATGAGGAAATAAGTAGCAAAAATAACTTCATACTACCTGTAGAGTATGCAAAGCAGGAAGATTATGTACCGTATAAAAGCTTAGATGATTTTAAGAATAGAAATGCTGGTAAATTGGCTAATTGGGCTCTTATATTTCCTGAACAAGAAAGAGAAAACCTCATTAAAGAAGAACTAATGACTTATCTAAAAAATAGAGAAAATCCAACACCTGAAGATGAGGAGAAATCACGACTATGGGTTGAAGAAGAAACAAATAGAAGAATGGAACATTATAAAGAACGAGAGAAAAAAGCAAGAGAAAATCTTTTAGACGCCGAACATATGAGCATCGAATCCAAAGGAGCTTGGTCGCCCGATTCATTTTTACAATTTGTATTTCACGAAAATGATCTTAAAAAAAATGGTGGGACTAGGGATTATGCAACTGCATCGGTAAGTTTGTCGGAATTAATAGCTGCTCTACATTTACCCGAAGATGAGCTACTTGATGTTGTAAATCAATCACAGAATTATAATCCAAATTTTGGACGTGATGGATTCTTTCAAACTCTTGCGAATAAAACAGGTAAAAAAGTCCATGGTTACAATGCAGGTGCACAAATGGAATACCTTCCGAAATAAAATTCTTCAATAATCCACTTATATAGCTTCTTCCGCTTTTTTCATTTGGTCAGATTTATTTTTAAAATTTTCTAATTTTTTTATCATTTTTTATATAGGGTTTAAGATCCAATGAATCCACCTCGTTCCCGAGAAGAATCGTTTCTTCAAGATATTTGTCAGCCATTTTTGAAGAGCCTCGAAAATATCCTGGCAAATTAACTATCCCTACAGTTAGATTAATGAGGGTAATTATATCAAGAAAAATGATTCATTGGTGCTATAATGGAATCCATGGCACATCAGATTTTTATAAATTTACCCGTTAAGGATTTGCCTGCTTCAAAATTTTTTTGGGAAAAATTAGGGTATAAATTCAATCCCCAATTTACCGATGATAAAGGTGCGGCTCTTATGCTTGATGAGAAAAATGGGATCTTTGTTATGCTTTTGACAGAGCCATTCTTTAAAAGTTTTATTCCAGAGCTTGAAATAACGGATGCTCGTCGTCAAAAGGAAGCAATATTTGCTCTGTCCTGTGAGTCGAAAGAAAAAGTTGATGAGATTCATCAAAAAGCATTATCTGCCGGAGGAACAGACCACGAAGAAAACGGACCTGAAGTGGATTTCATGTACGGAAAAGCGTTTATTGATCTTGATGGACATGTATGGGAGCTTTTCTTCATGGACCAAAGCAAAATCCCCTCTACTCCCCAAGGCTAATCATGCGTTGAACACAATGTATTGCCAGCAAAGTTACTCTCTCATGGCAATTCCTGGAATTGGTGCAACTTTTATTTTCAGCCCGTTACCTAAATCAGCTGTGTGCCCCTCAAGCCCTCCACCCTGAAGGCCATTTTGAGCTTGATAATCTTTTATAATTTTTGCAATTGCCACAACCGTATACGGATATGATTCGGAATAATCCTGAAGTGTTGCAAGAAATTCTTGAACTTTTTCATTTGAAAATAGTTTTTCAACATCCAATTTATCTTGTTTTATAAGCTGATTTACGTCATTTTCTATTTTTTCCCTCATAACTGCATTATTTGTCACTGCCTGGCCATAATTTATTATGTCCTTCCCATTTGGAGCTAAAAATATATCCTTACCATTTGTATCCATAAAATAAATCCTCAGAGCCTTGTAAACATTACCAATGCCGGCATGGTATGACCACACTGCCAAACCCTCATCTCCTCCAAGAAGAGCTTTGTGGTCGCGCAGATACCTTCCTGCCGCATCAATACTTAGAACAGGATCCGTACGCTGATCGGCTTGATCACTTACGCTCAATCCATACTGCCCGGCAGTATCGACCATAAATTGTGCAACCCCCCTTGCCCCGGATCTTCCATTGGTTATATCTGTCCCTCCCCCATTCTCAGTTCCAATTAAACCCATTAATGTGTCTTTTGAAATGCCGTATGCATCAGCTGTGTGGGAGATGACTTCTTCGTACTGGATGGGGATTGCCAGATGCTCATGCTCATATCCCTGTTTTGTCAAAACCCTATTCTTGTATTTCTCGACTTCTCCTTGAGCATGGGCTCTCTGGTTGGGGTCAAGGTCATGGAACATCGTATCAAAAAGGGGGTGAGTTTCATTATTTTTTTCTGCGGTTAATTGAGACTGTTCATCCATTGCATGTGCCTCTTGTGGCAATAAGGCAGCATGCACGCCTTCTTCGCCAACACTGCTGACCGCAGCCCCTATTTCGTTAACAACCGCCCTCCCTCCTGCAACGGCTCCAAGTGCTACGAGTGCAGCAGGTACTGCTTTACCGGCAAATTGTGACACAGCAGACGGCCGTTTTGCACCAACAACATTACGGGCATTCGGCCTTTTTACAATTCTTCTGCCGGACTGTATTTCAGGGGAGAATTCATCCATACCTCAGTATAACAACACAAAAAAATATTAAAAAGAAGTTTTTCTTATACCTATCCTTGAGCGGGAAGCACCTGAACGAAATCACCATCCACCTTTTCTCCCCGGAGGTCCAGGAAGCGTATCCAATTCGGGGTGATTTTGTAAAAAACTACCTCATTATTTATGTCGGGAGACATCTGAAAAAGCGGCGCAACATAACTATTGTTCTCAAAAATTCTCTTCATCTCCCCCATCACCCATTGCGCTTGCGCTACGTCTGTTATACGCGTTGCAACTCCTTGGATTTGGGCAGTTACCGGCTCGTTTTCGGTTCCCACTACTACAGCTACATTGGGGTTGTGCTGAATGTTCTCGTGTTTTCTCGTAAATGCTTTCGTCGTAAAATAGATATTGAATTTGTCATCCATAACATAATACACCGTTGCCCCCATGGCTAGCCCTGTCTTTGAAACAGTTGAGACAACCGCAAGCTTTTTACTTCGAAGAAACGCCATCGACTCGGAGCTCTGCGACAAATACGTCATACCATTACCGTAAACCTACAAAAAACAAATGTCAATTCTTCCTCTTTTGTCGTGGTATTATGATAGTTATGAAAGATGAGGAAGATTATTTTTTTAAGCGGTATTTCATCCCATTCACGACAAAAAAAGCGGTAGTTTTTCTTGCCATAATAGGCTTTTTGGTATTTGCCAATATGCTCATAAATTCTTTTGCATGGGACGATTTGTCATATATCCTCTACAACCCTGAGATACATACTCTTGATATTCTTTCATTATTCCGCCCAAGCTTTTTCAATCACGGCACCCAGTACCGGGCTTTTTCTGCTATTTACTTTGCGCTGCTTCACTCTGTTTTTACCGATAACGCTTTTTTTTACCACCTTGTCCAACTTTCTCTTCACATAACTAACACCGTTCTTTTATTTATTTTCTTGAAAAAGTTTTTTAAAAAAGGGATTTCATTTGTCCTTTCACTTCTTTTTCTCATCCACCCAATCCAAGTTGAATCGGTTTCATTTATCGGTGCGACGGTCAGCCCTCTCTTTTTTATTTTTGGAATAACAACGCTTCTTATTGTTTCGTCCAAAAAATTATTGGAAAAGGCGTATTCCTACGCTTTGATTTTTCTTCTACTTTTACTTTGCCTTCTGACAAAAGAAACAGGGGCCGGGTTTGTTGTTGGAGCGGTGGGGTTTGTGTATCTTTTTGAGAGGAGATTTTTTTGGAAAATATTCTCAACGGCAGGAGTAACAACCCTCGTTTATATTTTCATACGTTTTTTTGTCGGGGGCGTGGGGTTGACTGAAAAAAATGTCAGGGCCGTTACCCCCATCATCCATCTGCCATTTATAGAACGCTTGTTAAACATCCCGGCGGTCTTTTTTTACTATCTTAAAACATTGGTTTTCCCAAGAGATCTGGCAATCGACCAAGTCTGGGTAGTGAAAAGCTTGAATCTTCAATCTTTCTACTTTCCTCTTTTCATCGATATGCTTTTTCTCCTGGCAATTGGGTATCTTGGTTATGTTCTTTTCAAAAGGAAAAAAAGTGTAATGCTCTACTTCTTTTTTCTCTTGTGGTTTTTGTCGGGCATCTTCATCCATTTACAGCTATTGCCACTGGATATGACCGTTGCTGACCGGTGGTTTTACTTTCCTTATGTTGGCCTCCTGGGGCTTTTGGGAATAGCAGTTACGCTTCTGCCAAAAAATGTTTTGAAACAAACAATATTCATAACCGTTGTTGTCACACTTCTTGTTCTATTGTCTCTTAGAAGCATTATTAGAAACTCAGATTGGCACGATGACACGACCCTTCTTCTTCATGACATAAAAGTGCATAGTAACTACGAGCTTGAGAACAACCTCGCTTCTTTCCTTCTATATCAAAGGCGTTTTCCCGAATCACTTGTTCATGCCAAACGTTCCGTTGAGCTCTACGAGTACGACAAAAATCTCACAAATTTAGGTTTTATATACGAGCAATTAAACGATATTGTGAATGCCCGTAAGAGTTACGAAAAAGCCATCGCCCTCTATGACAATCCACGGCGTACCGATGCCGCAATTTCCCGTGCATATCTTCGGCTGGCCGGAACCTACTTGTTCAATAAAAACCCGGAAAAGGCTGAAAAAATTTTAAAAGAGGCAACGGGCAGATATCCGGCAAATGGCGTGCTTTACTCATTTCTCGCCCAAAGCCAATACGACCAGGGCAAGCAGGAAGACGCACTTTTATCCGCTCAAAAAGCCAAAAAATATTTGCCCGGTACGGCAACCAATGCGCTTTTTGAATTGATAAAAGCAAAAAAGTCAGTTGATGTGAGAACACTCTAATGTAAATTCGTCTCTTGAAATTTGGTGAGAGTTTACTACAATCTCTTTCATATGCCACATTTAGAGCTTGAATTTTCACCTCATGAAGACAGGCCATTTCAGCCGTCAATAGAATACCTGGACCCGGATAATACTCCCGTTAAAGTTGCACGAAAGGCAGACGCCATACTCGATAAATTTTATGGTGGTCAAATTACCGATGCCGACAGGAGCTGGCTCCTCAATCAAGCACTTTCTTTAGTCTATATGGCCAGGAAAGGATTTTTAAACAACATGGATTTGTTGAGAAATTTGGGAAGAATAACACCCGATACTCTCGATGAATTACTACGTTATAACAAACCTTATTCGGAAGATTCCCCGGGGGATGAGGAAACGGAAACATTCTCCAGGGTATATATTGCATTTGGAGCATTAACCGATTTTGTGACACATCCCCTCCTTCCTCGGGGATTTTCAAGAAGAGGAATGCTTGAGTTTCCATTCACAACTGAAGAACTTTACGGCCGGATAGAAGAGATGGGAGAAGAGATAGTAAATGTGGGAACAAGAAGAATAAATAGAAGAGTCGACCCTCTCGCTCGCCCTTCCCTTCTTCGTACCCATTTAACGTTTTATACCATGGGGAATATGGACCCCCTTATTGAAGACGGAACGGTGGGGGGAATAGGTGTCGATGCACTGGAAGGAATAGCAAAAAAATTCCAAAACCCTCTTGATAGATAGCTATAGTGACTTGACGGTAACTGAAGCAGAAGACTTATTTCCTGATGCGTCGTAGGCCTTGGCAGTTATGGTGTACGTTGCATTTCTGACGTTCGGAACTCTCCATGAGGACGTGTACGGGCTGGTAGTGTCGGTTGAGCGAAGCACATTATTGATATAAAATTCAACTTTTGCGACGCCCACATTGTCGCTTGCATTCGCGCGAACCGTATAGGTGAAATTCCTAAAAACCGAACTGCCATTCGAAGGGCTTGTGATTGTAACGCTCGGCGGTGTTGTATCACCCGGCGCTTGCGTTGGTGTCGGTGTCGCCGTCGGTGTGACAGTAGGAGTCGGTGTAGCGGTTGGTGTTGCGGTCGGCGTGGGAGTTACTGTAATTGTTGGTGTTGGGGTCGCAGTCGGGGTGGGTGACAAAGCCAAATCGCCAAAACCTGCAAGTCCATTCGGGCTCCCTAGCCCAGTCGGTCCGTCAAATCCCACGCCTCCATTGCAAAGAGCCGTCGCACAACTTCCGTTGTTGCCAGTTGTAACATCATGAAACGACAGAGGTGAATAATTGCTATATGGAATGGTATTTGCTTGAACGGGAGAAATTAAACCGGTAAGCGCAAAAACTCCGGCAACAATGGGTGAGGCAAGACTTGTCCCACCGACCTGAAACCACCCGGTTTGCCCGCTGTAGGGAGTTGTCGTATAGACAGCAGCTCCCGTATTCGGGTCGGCAACGGCTGCAACGTCTGCGACAGCACGCCTTGCGCATCCCGTGCTTCCCCAATTAGATAATGCTGTTTGTAATGGCAATGCGGACTCATAACCACTACAGCCACTCCCCGCCCCATTCCATACCGATTCTGAGGCGTATGTGTTATCGGAAAATACCTGAAGTGTCGTTCCACCGACAGCCACGACATTCGGGCTTGAGGCAGGATACTGGGCGCCTGCGGCATATCCTGAGTCACCTGATGAAACCGTAACTGCTATCCCCGGATGGTTATAAAAAGCATCATAAAATGTTTGCCCGCTCCACTCGCTTGAACCGTAGCTGTTTGAAATTGCAGTGACATTCATCGAAGCCGCGGTGTTGACTGCTGCCGTGAGGTCATTGTATGTTGCTGAGTTAGCCTCAAAAAGTATAATTTTGCACGTTTGACAAATCGCATGCGCAGCCTGAACGTCAAGAGCCGCTTCCAAAGCCCATCCGGAATTAACCGTAACAGGAAGACTGGTTCCGCCGTTTTGGTTAAGGACTTGAAGACAACCGTTTGCCTTTGTGCAGGGAGGAATACCGAATTGGTTGCTGTATGCGACCAAATCCTGTTCAACGGTTGGATAATGGTACGCGTCGATGATGGCAATAGTTTGCGGTCCAAATGCTTGAGGCGCGGGGCATGCTCCGGAAACCGCTCCTCCGGGGGTGCAAGGAAGTTGATACGCACCATGAAGCTGTTGTGGCCCCATACTCGTTGCGGCTGGTGCGTTTCCTGCAAAAGGAGAAATAGAATCGTTTTCGGTCAATAACTTTGCATGACAATGGGCAAATCCATTAATGGGAACTGAGCATGCGTTTTTGAAAAATCGATTCGCACGGGGTCTTAGAGTCTTATTCAACTTCTGAGCCGACACAGAACCCAGTGAGGACATTGCACAAATTAAAAGAAAGCCTGCAAATAGCGAAAAAAAAGCTGACTTGAGGAGAACCCCTTTCATCTGTTCACAGTGTAGATGAATCTGTATGTTGCTGTCAAGAAATTTTTATTCTGCTATACCCTAAACCCTACACCACTTTTATTGAATACTTACAAGCGAATGGTTGAATGGTGTTTGTGATAAGAATGGAGGTGAGAAAATATGGCAGACAATAAAAGCAAAAGAGGGTTTGCCTCAATGGACGAGGACAAACAACGCGAAATAGCAAGTAAAGGCGGACAAGCAAGCGGTGGAAATTTCAAAAATGACCGCGAGAAAGCAAGCGAAGCCGGCAAAAAAGGAGGACAACACTAATTTCCTCAAACCGTATAAATGGGAGAAAGTATACAAAGTCTCCTCCCGTTTATACAGAATTTATAAAGCAGGTATAAAAAGGGGGTGAAAAAATATGGCAAATGATATGGACTACACAACAGACGATGACGTGGAAGGTCTGACAAATGAGGATCTTAATGACACTGGTACAAAAGGGGGACAATCGAGCGGCCAGACATCGGAGTCACAAGATGACAATGACACTGGCGGACAACAGTCTCAAAGCTAAAAACCTGGTGCAGGGACAAAATCCCTGTACGAATTTATATGAGGATAAAAGAAGGAGGTGAACAATATGCCACAGAATCAGCGAGGGAGAAAAGGCGGCCAAAGCAGCAAAGGACCGGGACGTGGATGGCACGGGGACTCTGAAGGACATGCTATGGCGGGTAGCCAATCATCAGGCAATAGAACCGGCAACCGCGGCAGAAACAGGTGATTTTAACCTATTCGGGAGTCATTCAGGCTCTCGATAGGGATGTTATTTTGAGGCTGGAAGGCAGCTTGGGAAGAAAGAATTTTATTAGTTATTTCTATACTTTTCTGTAAAGCCAAGAAGAAAATGTCACGCTCGCTGTCCCCTACATCAATGGTAATCCTAAATGTTCCTTTTTTCTCCTTCACCCAGTTCCAACTCGTTACTCCGTTATGCACCGGATTTTTGATTCCCCTATGACTTTTCAAATGACACAAGAATTCAAGCAAAATGTGTTCAAAGAGGTGACCAATTTCCGTTTGTTGTGACTCTATGAGAAACGGTGCATTATCATAATTGAAACATTTCGAATAAAAAACAGACGGCACATAGTGTCTTAACAATGCTTTTGTCATAGGAAGATATTTCGTATTCACAACATTAGTATGTAAAGACATTATGAGATGAGTGTTATGCCGCTTGTGGCTCACTGAAATAGTGAATAGTCCGTTGTGTAGTACAAAATTTTTGAATTCGGATGTTCTTATTCTTACCATAGCAATCTCCTTTCTAATAGAACTATTACAGGATGCATACATAATACACACCAAGCTTCTTACAATCAAGAGGTTGCTGTGCAACCGAATGATTGCACGATAATCAAGAGGTTGCTTGACAACGCCTCAATTCAAACATACGATAAATACATGGAAGAGAACCATAACTCCGTTGTAACTGCTAATTCACCAGTAACACCTGTAGAAAAAGATTCAATGCCACCTATACCACAAAAAAAGAGCAAGAAGATTCTTATATTTGCAGGTCTGGGAGTTACTCTTCTTTTTATTCTCATTCTTTTATCCTATTACCTCTTCCTTCCTGGCAATAAGAACGTTTCATATGCATACAATGCGTATAACCGGTACAAAGAAGGTAATTATGAAAAGTCCTATTCTCTTGCAAAAGAAGGACTCGCAAAATACCCTGACGACCCGACCCTTTTAAGAATTGCACTTGATTCATCTTCGAGCCTGGCAAATTCCAACGGAACAGAAAAACAAACATTTGAGCAAAACAAGGCGCTTATCGAAAAGGCATTAAAAGTGGGTTCAAATAATCCCGACGTTCTACTTGCAGTTGGATATGCACATGAAACTGCAGGTGAATACGAAAAGGCGTTATCTTATTATGGGAAAGCACTTGCTATCAAACCTACTGCTGAGGCCTACTTTCATAAAGGACATACCCTTGCGTTCTTAGATAAAAAAGCTGAATCAAAGGAAGCGTATGATAAGTCCTATGCGCTCGACCCGGAGTCTCCCATAATTTTAATGATAAGAGGAGCACAATTTGAGGAGGAAGGAAAACCCGCATTGGCAATAGAAAATTATGTGCTCGCAGCAAAAAGCAAAAGAACAACCATTAAATTGCGGTCACAAGCACTTACTGCAGCAGCTATGGCCGAAATTGGACAAGGTCATAAGCAGCAGGCTTTGGAATATTCACAAGCTGCTGTAAAACTTGATCCTACCTACTCTCATGCATTGGGTATATATGGATTTATGCTTACTTATAGCAATGATACCTATAAGAAAGGCATTGAAAATCTTACAAAAGCGATAAAACAAAATCCTAGGATATCGCTTAACTATATGCTCCTTGGAGTATCAATGCGTGCAAGACAACAATATACGACCGCAATATCACTGCAAAAAGAGGCTATAATACGAGCCGATACAGATAACACTATCGTCGGTGTTTCACAAAAAAACTCAAGAAAATCTAAGATGTATTACGAACTCGCACAAGATTATTCCTTGACAAAAGATGTTCCAAACACCATCATAAGTCTCAGAGAAGCTATTGCTTTGAATTCTGCCTATAAAACGCTTCTTCGCACTGACATAAAACTGGGATATTTTAAATTTGTTGCAACTGATCCTAAATTTGTCGGTTTTATTAATTCATGAAAATAAAAATACTAATATTAGTGCTGTTGTCATTTTTATTTTTCTCACATGCTCCAAGAGCACTTGCAATCGACCCTGTAATTGGGCATGACGGTCAACCGATTGATATACCAGATACGGCAACGGTTGGTCACGTTGATGATCCCACAGGACATGGGCCGGGAGACAACATTTATAAATGGACTGACCCTGATGGAACTTCCCACTGGGTTTGTTCGAATGGAAATGAGGTAGTAACACCCCCATCATATGTACCGCCGGCGAATATTCCCCCTATCGAAATTCCTCAGTATGAACCACCAACCATCAACAATCCTCCTGAACCTGTTTGTGGTGCTTCGTGCAATAGTGATGCACAGTGTCCTCAGAATTGTTCGTCTTGTAAGGCATCATCAGGGGGACAAAAAATATGTCAGGCACCTCAACCCACGGCAACTGCCACCCCTACCCCTGCGCCTGTTTGTGGTGCGGATTGCTCTCAAAATGCAAATGTCTGCCAAAATATTGTCGGTTGCAATTACTGCAACCCCGCAAGCAAAAAATGTGAAGCCGCTCCAACAGCAACCCCTACCGCTACCCCTCAACCGACAGCAACGCCAACACTTACCCCTACCCCAACCCCTCCGTTTTCTGAGGATATGTGTAAATGCGACGGTATCGAGAACACCAGCCTTGCGCTCGGCCAAAAATCGACCATTACCGCGTATGGAAAAGTTATGGGCGATGACACAAAATACGCAAAAATTCCCAATATGACATTCTTCCTTTACAAAGGAAATGACCAGAATGTCACTATCATCGACCAATCCCAACCCATAGCAACAACCGTCGTTTCCGACCAGCCGGCGCTAACACGCTACAAAGCCAGCTGGGACCTGACACTTGCCTCAAATCTGGACACAACTGCTACCTACCGCATTCAAGCAAAACTGAACTGTTCCAGAAAAGCTGTCGCACTTTTTGCCCCAACCAACAATGCGGTGATGGGAGCATCTACTCAAAATCCCTCACTTCTTGATAAAATTTACGGCTTCTTTGCAGGACTTTTTGCCGGAAGTAAAACAACCCCTGCCCCTGTTGCTGAGTCCCCAACTGCTACCCCAAAACCTCAGTCTAAAGGCGACCAGCTAAAGCTTGGGACCTTCAGGCCGACTAAGATTTTGGAAAGGTCATGTACTTTCATAAAATTCGGTTTCCAATAGAGATGTGAAAAAAGTAATCATTAGTATCATTGTCCTTCTCGTTGTCATCCTCCCGGTTTTGCTCTTCTTTGCCTCAAAGCAAAGCAAAAAAACAACAGAAGTTACTCCCACTTCAGGACCTACTCCCACACGTACCAACGAGCGGCCTATCCCTACTACAAAAATAGCCGTAAAATGCTCTGCAATTTCTGTCCTTTCTCCACGGGATAATTCAAAAGTTATAACGCCCCTAACCGTTAGGGTTGTGGTTGATAACCGTGGTGAGTGCCATTGGACGGTTTTTGAAGCACAAGCAGGAACTGTCACCATAACCGACGGGCTAGGAAAAGTGGTAGGTCAGGGTGTTTTGAAAACTGCCCAGGAATGGACTACGCCAAACCCGGTTACTTACACAGCAACTATTACTCTGTCAAAACCGACAACTTCAGGAGGAACCCTTACCATAACGGAAGAGAATCCCAGCGGCAAAGAAAATCCGCAAAAGCACTCTGTCCCCGTTTCTTTCTAGGATGACCCAGGTCACATACGAAAACCCACCATGCCTGGTATTCTTGAAGTATGAGAAAGCTTTTTGCTATACAAAGCCTGATTCTGTTTGGCGGCGTACTCTTTGCATGGACAACGGTAGCCTCAGATTTTTTACGGTTTTCAAATAACCAAGGCGTAAACCCGTTGACTACTCCCTGTTTTTACGGTGCGATAGGATTTTTGCTCGCCTATTTTTACTCGCTTTTCATTTTTTTTGCAGCGCCTGAAAAACAAAGAAGACACCAGAAATATTTGGTAATCTTTCTTGTAGCAGGAACCATTTTTGGCTGGGGAAATTTTACTCTCGAGTTTTGTAAGTTTTATTTTTTCAAAAACCCAACAAGCTGCTCCGGACTTATTGTCTCAACTCCCTTTGCAACACCTTGCTTCTACGGCTCGGTCATATACTTACTAAGCCTTACCGTCTCTATTCTAACGAAAAGAAGTATAAAACGTGGCTAGCTCTGTTCCTGTTGCGGTATATCAATTGCAAGATCAAGAGTCCTCATCGATGAGATGAATTCCTTTTTAAGATCCCTATCCTCAATCTCTTTCCGTTGCCGTGCATAGTTATCCCGCTGCTGCCCCAAATGAAGTCTATACCTTTCAAGGGCAATACTCTGGAGCTCCTCATGCAGCTCTTTATAATTTTTTTCATCTACCTCAAGCTCTGCACGCGCTTTCATGTACGCATACCGGTTACTCAGCGCACTCAAAAGAACCCTGGGCTTCAACCCTTTTAGTAATTCGTCCGAAGGGAATAAGGGGCTATTTGCGATGGTGATGAGACTTGTCAAAGCATCTTTCTGATTTTTCCTATTCATTTCTTGGAACTCAGATGGTGCATAGTCACGAGAAACCCTTGGGAAAGAAAGGGGAAGCCCAGGAAGCTCATGAAGCATCTTCCCAGCCCATTGTATCAATTCTTCTTTTGAATTGATGCTTGTTGGGAATGGAAAACGTCTGAGTCGATGAGATATAGCTCTTACATCTTTCCATTCGTGTAAATGATGTAAGAGCACCGTTTCTTCTTCTGGGGTTTCAATTTTTGGAGCCTCAATATGCGCAACTTTTACATTCATTTCAAATTCCGCTTTCCCCATTTTTTTCTGGCTAATATCTTTTCCCTCCATATCCTCCCTTTTTGTCCGCGCAGCAATAATTTTTTCCAAAGAGGAGATACGTGAAGCTAGGGAATATGCATAAAAAAGTTTGGGAATCCCTGTCATCCCTGATGCAACTTTCATGACGCCAGCCAATGATTGTTGCAGTCCAACAAAATCATCCAGTCTTCTCTTTTCCTTGCTTGTACCATGTCTTTCCTTGTGCGTTGTGTGTCTACTCATGTATTCAACTTCGGACCGTAAATTCCTTACTGTAATATCTATATACCTTCCCACTTCCCCTATCTCAATGTCGGCAGGAATAATACCTCCTCGGTGTGACTCTATAAGACCTTGGTCTTGCTTGAGCTTGTCCAACATCCGCTCTACCGTTGGGGTATCCATCACCGGAAAGTCATACACTTCCTCCCTGTCCAAAACTGGAATCTCACGTGAGAAAAAATCACGCATGAAGGTCTCTTGTGCCTCAAACTCTGCGCGGCGCTGAGCAGCAAGAAGCACCGTATGTATCCTTTTTTTTGAATCTTCAGCGCTTAATGACCACGGCAGAACCATCTCATCCGGCAACTTTCCACCATTCTCTCGTCTCAATTCTTCATCAAGCTCCCGTATCTTTTGTAGATTTTCATCGCCTCTGCGTAATATGCGCCTATCCTCCCTATATACTCCCCGCTTCCATTTGTAATCTTCAGCTTTTCTGACATTTGTTGCAAGTGTGTTATCGAATTCAGAAACAGGCATTGTCTCAATACCGGCTGCTGCAAGTGTTTCTTCTGTCCCTTGCAGTAAATGCGATAATGCCTCTTTCCTTTTTTCGGTCCTTTCTTCCCCTCTTTTCAAAGTGGTCCATATGTTAATACCTTCTTGAAAACGTGTCCCGTTTCTCCCCTGGGCAATGGCAATGCGTCTGGCTCTTTCCAAAATCTCCTCATTTGGTACTCTCACCCCTCCCATATCAACGCTCCACTGAGGACCCCACAGCGAATAATCACTTTCACCATAACGTTTACCATCGACAACCAATTCCTGCTCTTCAAGTGCCGGATGCAGTAGAAGAAGTTTTCTGTCAAAAAAATTGTAGACTATATCCCTAAAATTGGGCGAATTCCTATCTGTTAACTCATTTGGGCTGAAGCGGTCCCGTGCTTTTTGGAAAAGATCACTTACTTGCACACCCAAATCACGTATATACTCGGCAATTGGAAGCGGGTCTTCTCCTTTTGACGCTGCAACCACCTCAACAAGCGGAGCAAGTATTCGCATATCTAACGCCTCTTGTGCTAGGTTGGTAAATTGTTGCAAATCCTGTATTTGAAGGAGCGGTAAAGGATTTCCTCTGAACCACATAGAAACAATTGAATTTCTCACAAGTTTTGCCTGAGAGGAAGGATCAGGGAACATATCAAGAGATACATCAGGGAATTGGTCTTTCGGTAAACCTGAAACAATTGCGTGAGCCAGATGAGGAAGCAGCTCCCGCCTTTTTTCCTCAAGTTCACTCAGCTTTTTAGACTCAACAAGCTTTGAAGTAGCAGGACGGGCAACTTCTCTGCCAACTCGCGACAATTGTCTGGCCGGGAGTGCGTAAGGGCCAATACATCTGTCATCCCCCGACCTAACTTCATTTTGGTTCTCCCTGTATACCCGGGTTGCATGGGAAGCCACTTGAGCTCTTTGTTCCATCCCCTCTTTTACAAGTGAGCGCAGATTTGTAT
This sequence comes from uncultured Gammaproteobacteria bacterium, assembly GCA_964409875.1. GTDB lineage: Bacteria > Patescibacteriota > Microgenomatia > Levybacterales > GWA1-39-11 > JAUSNA01. Next base: position 222,995 of record CAYPEN010000001.1, on the reverse strand, counting down.
TTGCCGCAACGCCCGTAACTCCATTTGCTTCCATACCGCGGCTGAGCGCATCAGCAACAATTTCTTTTCCAAGTGCAAGCCCGTCTGTATCAAAAGGGATTTTACTCCGCTGCATATAAGAAACTGTCATCTGCTCAAGCGTTTCTTTGTGTTTTGGAGTCAAATCAAACAACGGAGTTTGTTCTTGTGAAACCGGGACAAGACCTGCCCCAGGAACGTCTTGTGGGATTTCCGGATTAGACATATTCAACAAGTTGTTGTCCCCTATCAAAATCTACCCTTCTTGAGATCATCCTGTTGTATTTTGAAGTTGCAGGATGGGAAGAAAAGAAATCTTGCAACTCCCCCAGCAGATCCACATCCTCACAATAATCCACCAGCTCTTCCAAAAGATGGTTGAGAATACCCGCTTGATTCTCCTGGTTTTGGCTCTTCCCTTTTTCTCTATTTTGCGTCAGCATCTCCTCGATGACACTCTGTGCAAAACCAATATCCCGTTGATCCCGTTCCATAATAACGGTCAACAATTCCTCAACTTCAACGGGAAGGGTCGTCTCTCTTCCGTGATACGGCTCTTGCCAGGTAACATCTGCCCTTTCAATATCGTTTTGGGCTACTCTTCGCTGCTGGGCCCGTATCCGCCTGTCGCGTGCAGGCTTGAGAACATCATACATAGCATTCGTCAGATATGAAGCTGCGTCCTCAGCATCACAAAAGTCCAAATCAGGAATTCCCACCTTCTCCTTCATGGCAACAGACAGAGAAGCACAAAGGAGCCCTTTCTCCACACTGGGCATCTCACTTATTGCATCGGCAACAATTTTTGGGCTGGTCATGGCAATAAGCATATTCATGTCTTTTGCGAGTATCATGGGAAGCCCTTTTCGTGGGTTTATGCTTCCATCAGGAAGGAGAATTTGGGTAGCGATAAGTCCCTCCAAAGCGGCCGCAACAAGCGTACGCCTTCTCGGGCCATCAAGTTTTGTGTTAGCCTCAACAAAGTCTCCCAAAGAAGGCAAAGGTCTTTGCCCCGTTCTGATTTCTGCTATTTTCAGAGCCAAATCATCAAGCTGCCTTACTGCCGGAACTCTACTCAATTCTACTTTTGCAACCCATTCTAAATGCCGTACTTCACTCTCCTCAAGCGCAATTTTTGCAGGCAGAACAGTCAAACTTCCCCCTTCTTGCCGCACTACAATTTCTTGTCCTGTCTCATTTTCTCTCTCTGTACCACCGGTAGTACTCTCACTTTGCTCCCCTTCCTGTTGTACCGGTTGTTGGTTGTGCTCAGTTACCTCAGAATGTCCATTTGCGGGCGTCTCACTTTCGGAAGTCATCTCATTTTGCTCCAGATTTTCTTTCTTTCTATCCCCCCCTTGAAAAACGGCAGCAATTTCTTCTTTTGCCAGCTGCAGCCTTTGATATGCTTCCTGAAATTTCCTGTCATCATCGGGTGTTCCTTGGCTGGTAAGATATTCCTCTTCAGCTTTTCTAAACCCCTCCTCAGCTAAAGTCGCTCTTCCATGTAAATCCGAAAGCGCATCACGCTGCTCCACAAGTTTTTCGTATGTCTTATTCGCAAGCTGCAGCTTCACCCGTCTTACTTCCTCGCTTGCCCGGTGGTGGTACTCTGGAAATTTTATCGGGTCGATAAGCGACAAATCGTATTGGGCTGGCCCCTTCTCTGTTCCCAGTGTCCAGTCGTGAAGTTCGGCAACCATCCCTATTGCTTTGTCGTACTTACCTATTTTGGTTGTTAATTGCTCCATGGGTGTTGGAGCGGCATTTTCGGCTGACATATCATCCATAAAAAAAGTATAGCATTTTATGCAATATATTTGAGTGGTATAATGCCAACCATGGGAGAAAGGCCTGGAATTTATCATAATAACGGCTTTGCAGAGGAATACTTTATACCTGAATGCAAGGAAATTTCAGACGAAGATGCCAAGTATTTGGCTGGTGTTTTTGAAATAGGAGGAGGAATTTCCATTCGCCCCGAAACGAAAAAAGACCGGCCCAATTACATAAATGTCCGTCCAAAGGCTTATTTTAATGATAGCAATGAAAAAACAATTCTTAAAATGGCAGAACGGTTCGGGGGAATGGCTTTTCCTCTTAAAACAGAACAGTCATGGCGCTGGCTTGCTCAGGGTAAAAACGCACTGCACATTCTCGAGCAAAGCAAGCCCTACATGCCATTCCGCTCCCCGCAGGTAGATCTCATGGAAACTGTCTGTAATGGCGCGCCGCTTAATACAAAGCTTGCAATTGCCGAGAAATTCAGCGAATACATCAATGGTTACAAAGAATACCCGGACCCGTCCGCGTACACCTACCTTCTTTCAGACCCCTATTTTCTGAAGGGGCTCTATGATGGCCGGGGCGCAACCTATACATGGAGAAGGGATGACTTTTTGCGGTTTAACTCTCAAAATATGGGGCTTATGGTTGCGTTGGCTGACTCATTCGGCGAGGAAGCAACCCCATCTATCAATACGAGGTGGCAGCGGGTGGAAGATTCTTTTGTCCCTGTTACCTTCAACGTGCAATTGTACGGACAGTCAAGAGATTGCTTTTTAGATACAATTGCGCCTGCTTCCTGATTTGCATTTGCTCCCCATTCTTCCTATGATAATTCCACATATGAAGTTCATTGTGCTTAAAAACCGAACAGCCTCCCTCTTCCAAAAACTGTCAAAGCACCAGCTTTTTTTAACAATAACCGTAATTGTTGCGCTTTTTGGACTGTTCACCGCTTTTTTTCTTGATAAAGCCTCCCAAAGTGAACGCCAGGCTGCACTTTCTCAAAAGAAAAACGCTGAGCTTGCAAAACAGCTCTCTTCATTAAAAACGGATTTTGAAACTCTTAAAAAAACCGACCAAATAAAAAGAAACGACGAGCTTGAGAAAACCATAAAAGAAGTGCAAAAAAGCTACGACGCATCGGTTCTCTTGTACGAAAAAATGGCCGACCTTCCCGCTACCAACAAGGATTTGCCTGCGTACAGAAAAAGGTTTGCCAAAGTTATCAAATACCTCTCTGACAAAAATTATGCTTCGGGAAGCGCGGAAATTGCAATGCTTAATTCGGATATCGACAAGGCCAACTCGGCAGCTCTGGCTCTGGCCGGTGGAATTGACCTATCAAATGTCCCTGTCAACAACGCTCCTCCGGGCTCAGGATTCTCGCGCCAGCAAGTCAAAGTGGGCGACTCTACGTACTTGGTCGACGTTGTTGCGGGCAATCTTTCCTCTACAAAAGTTATCGTCGATACTGCCTCTGATGATGATTGCCATGATAATTGCCCCACCCTTCCTCTGGGTACATATGTTGCGAGAAATGGCGCATATGCGGGTGTTAACGGCTCGTACTTTTGTCCCGCTGAGTACCCTTCCTGCGCGGGCAAAACCAATTCTTTTGACACGTTAGCTATGAATACAAAAAAGCACTATTTCAATTCAGATAACAACGCCTACTCCACCGTTCCGGTTGCCGTTTTTGGGAATGGGTGGGTGAGGTTCATCGGCAACTCAAGCGGCTGGGGAAGGGATACGGGAGTTGACGGGGTACTTGCTAACCAACCGCTTCTTGTGTCGGGCGGAAATTCTGTTTTTGGTGGGGACGGTGACCCCAAGAAAGGAAGCGTAGGAAATAGAAGCTTTGTCGCTAACAAGGGAAACACCGTCTACATTGGTGTCGTGCATGGCGTGACGGTTGCGCAAAGCGCGTTGGTCCTGCAAAACATGGGTATGGAAAACGCGCTTAATTTGGACTCGGGTGGCTCAACCGCTCTGTGGGCAGGAGGCGGATACAAGGCGGGTCCGGGCAGAAATATCCCTAACGCTATTCTTTTTGTGAATAAATGAGCCCAAACTGTCCAAATTATGTCAAGATGTGCGTGAAAAATGTGACTATAATCACTGTGAAAACCTTAATATAGGTCTAATATAGTCGTCTATGCATGAATTCTGCCCGGTGCAGGAAGAAGTTATTTCTAAATTTACACCGCTTGAGGAAGAAGGAAAGACAATTTGGTACGTAAACGACGGGTTTAAGCCTGAAAATACTGTCGTTGGTTGGGCCAATATCGGTACTACCTCAAGACCGGTCACAAGACAAGTTGTGGGGCGGGTTGCCGACAGCGTAGTGCTATTTGCCGACGGGAGCGAAAAAATAGCAGTCAGGACTTATGTCAGAAGCTATAAGAAAGACGGTCCACTCGCATCTCTTGGCGGAAAAATTTCCCGCTCATGGGACAACGAAACGCATGAGGAAACGGAATTAACCGAGCTTTATTCCCGCGAATACGCGTCCACTCTTTCTTACTCGCACTTTGCAGCAGACCCTGAAATTCTTTTTCCGGGCGTTGAGTTAACGCTTTTGAGCCAAAAAGAAACTACATTTCCGGCAGAATCAATTGCCGCACCTATTCCCGTTCTTCTTCCAAAAGCTGCATAATCTCTTGACAAAATTCACTTCATTTTGAATACTAGTGTCATATGGACGGGCAGGAAACCAATTCAAATGTAGCCTCAACTTCCCTCTGGCTTCTTGCGTTGTTGATAACAGGTGTCGTTTGTTTTTTCATTGGCCGCAACACCGTATCCCAAAAAGCTTCTGAAATTGACCAACCGCAAAAAAACGTACTCTCAGACAACACGCTTCCAACCGCTATCCCTACTACCCAAGTAGACCTGACAAGCGCGTGCGAAAAAACAGGAGCATCGGAAAAAAAAGAGTATCTAAAAAGCTACATCTTAAAAGAGGGAGACACCATCAATTCCATAGCCAAAAATGAATTGGGGGACACAACACGCAACACAGAAATTCTGACGCTTAATGACAATATTTCAAAAATGACCGTCGACTCCATACTCTACCTTCCTCCCGACTCTATCAAAAGCTCTTCAGGCCACATCGCGCAAGTTTCAGGCAGGATTGTAAAGATGGATGAAGGTTCATGGCAATTGTCCTACGGCGGCGGGGAAAAGGGGCCGGGGCTTTGGATGCCGGGATTTTGGTTCAAAGACTTGCCTGACAAAAATAACTATCACATAGGGGACTGTGTGACCGTACTTTTTGATAACGGAGTCAAAGTCTACTCCGTCACAAAAAATTAAAAAATTTTTTGGTACAATAAAGCGCTATGCCAAAAGAACTGGAAGTAGGAAGTTGTGGACTTGATTATGCTGATGCAAGACTCAGGATAAATGACAGTAAAAATTTCGGCCCACAAAAATTCCGTGTCAATACTGCCGACGTATTTTGCGACGTCACAGCATGCCCCCTGGCACTGGGGGTTGAAATACGTTTTCCGGCTATCGCCGCGCCGACGGTTGAGGAGATAAAATCAACTTTTGAGGCGGAAGCACGGACTCAAGAGAGCATCGTTTCAGAACAGCTATTAAAAACCCGCCTTACCCAATGTCCTTATTTAAAAAACCAGCTAGGTCAAAATGCTAACGGATAGTCTGGCTTTTGCCATTCAATAGAGTCTGAAGTTGTCCTGTTGGATGAGCTTGTTCGGCAGCAGAACGTTCTGCAGGATAAAAAAGTGTCATCCGGTGCAAAAAGTCTTCTTGGGGGGTGGTAGGAAGAGGCTCAACGCCCTCTTTCCATCTCTGATATTTTAACCGTTCCCCCATCGGAATTTAATTTAGCAAATAGCAAAGGGAAAAACTGTGATATTTCTTATTGAATTAATTGAGGAATTTTGGTTTACTATATATCCCCCTAATTTTCACGTTTACTACAGATTCCACCCGATCCGTGTAATTGCGCTCGATTTTTGTGTTGCGAGCTGCTTAACCCCTTCAGATTCCACAATTTCAGAAAACGGCAACTTTTCTCCTGCAAGGCCAACATTTTCGATCAAAATTCTCACTTCGCTCGGCCTCATAACAAACCTTGACGGCCGTTTTTTGGGAAGTTCGGGCTCTTTAGCATATGCTTGAAAGGATGCCTTAAAAATGTCAATTACCCCTCTTTGGAACATATTGAAATCTATCCGTTCGCCCCTTTTATTTATGCGTATTTTTGTCGGAATACCTTTGCTTTTTCCGTTATACAATCCCATCATCCCCTCCCTTGCTACTTCATTTCCTTCGGTAAGCGCCCGCTCAGAGAGCAATATCATGGCCCCCAAATCCCTTACTTGCTCTTCCCAAGTTTTTTGGCTGTTGTGCTTCAAATCATGAACGGTAATTGTGGGATTTTCATTCAAATACTCTTTGACGGGGTCAAAAAGAGATCCTTCTCCTTCCAATTCATACGGAATACCCGGCACCATAACCGTTCCCATATGCACGAAATTGTCAGGGTTAGCAGCAACGACCCTTTCCAATGCAGTAGCCGCTTCCCTGTTTTTTGCCCGTATAGTGATATCAAATTCTGACACGAGGGTGATTGTACATCTTAATAGTCAAAAATTCCAGAAAAAATGCGCTAAAAATTGCTAGAAAACATTTTGGTGGGAAATACGAAGGCCGATTTTGTCCGAGTTTAATTGAGACTGGATAGAGGTGATGTAATGAGGGTCGCCTAATTTAAGCACTGCAACAGGATCTTTTTCAAAGCAAATTTCACCCGTTTTACTATCTTCAAAAAATTCATCCTCAAAAAGACGGGTTACGGTAGTTGTCAAATCATTTTCATCACAGATTACAACAATTAACTCCTCTCCTCCATCCATCAAGGGATTTGAAATTCCACATGATTCGCCGGCCATGATTCCCCGCTCAAAAGTCCAATCACACCCTTCAGGACGGATTTCAATACGTGAAACCATAATGCCACAGATTATAACACACAACTTGACGCGCTAAATTTACTGTTCAAGACAACGCGCCTCTCATGAATTTGCCCTTTTCAGAATCTGCACTTTTAAATTTTAAACATGGCATTCTGTGCGATTGGATTTACAGTTCAAGGAAGCGCGTTAAAATTTGCTTCAGGTTGCCATTTTCAGAATCTGCAAAGTTCCCTTTTTTTATTCGTCGATTGCAGGTCTGAACTTGAGATTTTGACTGAATGAACGACCGCTTTACGGGCAAAATAGAAAGGCGAAGTCCGGTATTTTGAGTGAATGAAGGAAAAACCGAACGTTCAAGACTGCTCCTCGACGAGAGTTTTTGGTTCTTTTTTCGGCAGAAAAGAACAGCATAGCAAAGAGTTTTTGGATACTTTTGGCGATACAAAAGTATCAAGAAATAGAATTTGGCAGAGGCTTTGAATACTTTCACCGATAGGAAAGTATTAACAACATCAGAGCTTTTGAAAATATAGTTTCAGCTCCAACAAAACCTTGACATTGCCACAAATACGTTATAACATGTAATAACATGGAACAGACAGTTATAAAAATTGGAAATTCACAAGGGATTATCATACCTCAAAAAGTTCTTGCATCTGCAGGTATCAAGCCTGGAGATAAAGTTATCGTGGAAGAAAAAAACAAGAAAATCACCATCACGCCACAAGCATCAAAAGACTCAGGAGTCGACGCAAAATTCATGAAAATGGTTGATGAGTTTGTAGAAGAGCACAAAGATGTTTTACAAGCTCTTTCCAACCGTTGAAATACCTTACTCCTCACCAAATTTTAGCTATTCATGACCAGATGATAAAAAAATTTGGAGGTTCTCATGGGTTGAGAGATTTAGGACTTTTGGAATCGGCTGTGGCTAGACCTCAGACTACATATGACGGGCAAGAAATGTATCCTGATATTTTCTCCAAAGCTGCAGCTCTTCTTCAATCTCTTCTAAAAAACCACCCGTTTGTTGATGGGAATAAAAGGACAGCACTTACCTCTGCCGGAATTTTTCTCAAAATAAATGGATATCAACTTATAAATTCTCATGATGAAGAGGTGGAGTTTGCCATAAATGTTGATAATCGAAATCTATCTCTGGAGGAAATTTCTTCATGGCTCAAATCCCACACAAAACCTGCATAACTTCGTACCGTCGATTGTTAGTGTGTACTTGCCATTTTCAGAATTTGTGCTTTTAAATTTTAAACATGGCATTCTGTGTGATTGGATTTACAGTTCAAGGAAGCGCGCCCGAATTTTCCTATTTAAACATGCTAGCCGACTCTCCCGCATGGGTAAATTTTATCTTATAGTTTGATTTTGAACCTAGCATTTGCTATAATCCTCCCTATCTGACTTAGGAGTGTAGCTTGTCCGGTAAGATTTACGTGGGCACCCGCGACGGTGCCTGGGTTGATGAAGTCAAGGTCAATGGCCAAAAACTCTTCAACTACGACCAGTACGGCGACCCGGATAACGGGTTCGAGTGGGGATATGGAGGAGCCGGGCCTTACGCCCTGGCACTTTCAATCCTCTGCGATCACCTCGGTCTTGCACCGGGTGTGAATCCAGATGTACTTAGGGATCAACTGTATCCGTATGTGCGGTATTTCAAAGAGGAGGTCATCGCCGGATTCCCGCACGACGCGGGCTTCACGTTCACAGGTGAGCAGATAGCCGAATGGCTAGCGAGGAAAAGGTCCGAAAGCAGGACCCAGACGTCGCGCCAGTAAGGCGCATTCGCCCCCCGGAGCCGCAAGGCTCCGGGGGGCATTTTCCCACCCACAACTTTTATATTGAAAAATAATCCGACGCAATAGTTACCTCAATCAAAGGATTTTGGTAGAGAAATTTGGAATTTGCGGACCAGTCCCGTTACTACTCCCTGGATTCTGCACTTGCCGCGGCTTTTCTATACGCGCAAAAGTCACAATCCGCCCCGCTCTCAGGGATGGTATCACTTTTTAGATATTCGATTGCTTCCAAAATTTTTCCCTCGACCCATGAGTCATCACCAACATAGGGAATTAGTTTTATTTCAAACTCCAGCTTCCCATCAAAAGCCTCTTTATCGGTGTCTCCATTACAGTACACAAAATATCCTGTTTTAGAAACGTTAAAACCATTCTTTCGGAACAGCCACTGATAGATTTCCATCTGCCTTTTGTACCCATCTTGCCACTCTGCATCCAGTGTTACTTCTTCTTTTTTTGACGTTGCTTTGTAATCAACGATAATAAGCTCGCCATTTTCATGCCAAACGTCATCTACTCCTCCTGTTACAACTACCGAAGTGCCGTCAATTGGGACAGTAATTCCCCGTCGTAACGAGTCTCTCCACTCATCAATTTTCTCGTGAGCATAGGGAATTGCGTTGATTCCATACTTTTCACACAATGGATGCCGCGTGCCGTTTGCGCGGTGCATATCAAACTCTTTTTTGAGAAGTGCATCGACTGCAGAATTTAAAGAAAAAGGATATCCTGGCGGCTGCCCTATTCCCAACCTCCTATCCATATAAAAGCACCTGGGACACTTTACAAAAAGGTCGATTTTTGAACGGCTCAGTCGAAACGGCTCGGAAGAGCTGGGATCAAACAAATTCCGTGTTCTGATGGGATTATAGTACTGAGACATATTTATTTACTTATCAGGCGATGCATCATAGGACTCCTTAATTATTGGTAATACATACTCCACATCCTTTTCATTTTTAACATCCATCCACCAAAGCGGCGTTTTACCCCATCCATATGATGAGGGTATTTTTGTCAGTCTACCATCCTTATCACTTTGCAACTTTTCCTTTCTAACATGAATTTTTAACCAATCTTTGTAAAAATGGATCGAGGCAAAATTATACCAATTTACTTTATAACCTATGTAGTTCCCAACTGGTTTTTCCTGAATTTTGCTATTCAAAGAAAAAATTTCCTCTCTGATAGTCTGAAAAAGATCTTGTGTTTTCTGGTTGGATTTTTTTAGATGATCCTCTACTGCATATACTTTAATTTCCTTACTCGCAGAACCAGAAAGAGAAACAGTTCTCTTTTCAACTTTTTTGTCTCCACCCACGGGAATTATCTGATCATATTCTATAAGTCCCCCCTCATAAATTCCAACTTCCCACAATTCAAATGGTAAATTTGGACTTAACGCTCTCTTTTGATAGGTATTAAATTTTGGACCAATGAACATGACTCTGGTCTGTCCCCAATCGACACTCTTTTTATCAATTGTCTTTCCTGTTTTTGTAATATATTCCAGCAAAACGTCAGCCTTGTGATCCAACACAAGATTCAAATACGTTTGCCCCTGATCCATAAGCGAGAAATTTTCGACTTTTTTGTACTCTATGATTACAAATGAATTGATAGCAGGATCAAATGCCAGAGAGTCAAGCCAAAAAGTCTCGATATTAAATTCAGTAGCAATATATTCAAGACCAAAAAGTTCTTGAAGATTGTTTTCTGTAAAATTTTGGAGTTCCTTCTCTTTTTTAAATTGAGAATCAAACCCCATTTCCTTTACAGGGCTTAATTTTTTCCCATTTATTCTAAACAACGCCATTTGAGGTGAAGTATACTACTGGTACAAAACAAAAGCAATTGAGGCCAATTCCACACCATTTTAGTATAGTAGGGCTATTGAATGTTTGAATATAATTTTTTTTGAAATTCAAAAAAAGTATTTCTTATTTTTTCTACATCTCCCAATTTTTGTTCTGCATCCGCAATAGCTTGATATTTTAAGTTTAGAAGAACTGGCAATTTTTCTTCAGATAGTTCCTCAAACCCATCATCTTCATATTTTCTCAACACAAAATTAAGGAATTCTGACTCATTTTCATTTAACCCTTCCAAAATCTCGCTTTTATTTTTTTCAACTCGTTTTTTACGGGTAATTAATGGTTTATGGTAGGCTAAAAATAGCAAGACATCATAAAAATCACTATCCTCACCGCTTACAATTTTTGAAAGGTTTTCGATTTGCTCAATATCAATTCCCATATCAAAAAATCGCTCGAGAAACTTACTTCGTGTTGTTGGATTTGACCATATTTTCCTCAATTCTTCTTCATCTTTAAAAAAGTCAGGTAATATTCCGTACAAATTGTAAATAAATTCTTCTGAAGACATAGGCTTACCATCAGCTCCCCAATAAGACGTGGAAATCATGTGTTGAATTTCGCGCTCTTTTCCGTCACGAAGTTTTATTTTAATTTTCTGTTTTGGTTCTACTTTGTCACAGATACATGGAGCTTGCCCACAAACCGGACATGGCCTAGGTGGTAGCGGTGTAGGACCAGGAGGTCTGGGAGGTTCAGGATCAACAGGTTCTCCGTCCCATTCAGGGTCAAGAAAATTTTTATAAGCATCTACAAAATCAATAATAGTAAAATATTCTTTACCGTCAAATAGCCTTGTGCCCCGTCCAATTATTTGTTTGAATTCAATCATATTATTAATTGGTCGCATAAGAACAATATTTCGGATATTTCTCGCATCAACACCAGTGGAAAGTTTTTGAGAAGTAGTTAGAATAGTTGGAATAGTTTTTTCGTTATCCTGAAATTCTCTCAAATATTGCTCACCTCGAAACCCATCATTTGCAGTAACCCTTACACAATAAAATGGATCCTTCACATCATTCATTTGATTTATAAGATCTCTGACTGCTAACGCATGCTCTTGATTGGCACAAAAGACTATAGTTTTTTCTGTTTGATTTATATTTTCTAACATCAATTTGACTCTTTTAGCCTCCCTCTCTTTTATCTCGATTATTCTATTAAAATCTGGCTCGGTATAGACCTTGCCCATTTCTATCTCCCCCTCTACCACCTCGTCATCCGATGTATATATGTATTCATCAAGAGTTGTTTGAATCCTTTTAACCTTAAATGGTGTCAGAAATCCATCACCTATTCCTTCTTTTAGTGAATATGTATAAACAGGCTCTCCAAAATATCTATAAGTATCGACATTATCTTTTCTTTTCGGAGTAGCTGTAAGCCCAAGCTGCACAGCGGGTGAAAAGTACTCCAAAATTCCTCTCCAGTTGCCCTCATCATTTGCTCCTCCCCTATGACATTCATCTATGATGATGAAATCAAAAAAATCAGGTGGATACTCACCAAAATAAGGTGTGTTTTGAGGTCCGCTCATAAAAGTTTGAAATATCGTAAAGAACACTGCTCCATTCGTTGGGACTGATCCCTTCTTCCTGATATCGAGAGGATTTATTCTTACTAATGCATCTTCTGAAAACGCACTAAAAGCATTAAATGCTTGATCGGCTAGTATATTTCTATCAGCCAAAAACAAAATTCTTGGCCTACGATTTCCGTCTCTTTGCAAATTCCATCTAGCTTGATATAGTTTCCAAGCTATTTGAAAGGCTACGGCAGTTTTACCTGTTCCGGTTGCCATTGTAAGAAGTACTCTATTTTTTTCTTCCGCAATAGCATCAAGCACATTTTTAATCGCTGTTTCTTGATAATATCTTCTCCCTAATTCGCCTTCGCTTGGAATTGATGCAAACTTTTCTTTCCAGTCATTTTGGTCAAAGTAATAAGCATTCCATAACTCATCAGGAGTAGGAAAACGCTCAAGATACCATTCCTTCCCTGTCTTCATGTTCATCTCGTAAATTTCTTTACCGTTTGTGGAATAGGTATATTCAAGTTGCATCTTATGAGCGTATGCTTTTGCCTGCGCTACACCTTCCGTTGCTGGTAGATCTATTTGCTTTGCTTCAATGACGGCTAGTTTTTGATTTTTATACACGAGAACATAATCCGCGATTTCGGGCTTCGAGCGTGCTCCACCAACGAGAATTCTTCCATCAGTAATTCTGTGTTCTCGCAATACTTTTGATCCCTCTACCTCTCCCCAACCGCTTTCCTTTAATTTTGGATCTATATATTCTGCTCTTGTCTCTGATTCATTCATAGCTAATTTGAAAATATTTGAATATATTCATTATAGATATATGACTGTCCATACTTCACATCCTTATCCTTTGGAGAAAGTATTCCCATTTCGATAAAACGGTCAATAACCTGTTGCGCACCAGCTCTAGTAAATCCTGTCCAGTCACGCACTGTCGAGACATTCACGATTGGTTGCCCATATAACTTAGGCAGTATCATAGCCGCGCTTTCAGAGGCCCTTTTACCTAGTCTCTGAATTTTTAAAATATCTCGCTCTCTTAATTCAGTAATCTTATCAACTATGCCGATTGCCTCAGTTGCAATCTCAATAACTCCATCGAGAAAAAATTCCACCCATTTATCAATTTTGCCCTCATGGTATCCTTCAAGCCTCTCGTAATAAAGCTTTTGATGCTTTTTAAAGTAAGATGATAAGAAAAGTACTGGCTTTTCTAAATATCCTTCCTTCCAAAGATAAAATGTTAGCAACATTCTACCTGTTCTTCCATTCCCATCAAGAAAAGGATGAATCGTTTCAAACTGTGAATGAATAATCCCCGCTTTAATAACAGTTGGAGTTGTGTCTTCAGCATGTATAAAGGCCTCTAACTCATTCAGCGCACGATGCATTTCATCAACCGGAGGAGGCACAAAATGTGCATTGTCGGGCCTTGTTCCTTGAATCCAGTTCTGACTTTTTCTAAATTCCCCAGGATCACTAAAATGAGTAGCGCGCGCGCCTTTCATAAGTTTCAAGTGAAGTTCTCTAACAAATCGAAGATTTATTGGAAAATCATCAGAAGTAACGCGTTTTATACCGTAATTTAATGCTTGTATGTAATGCAAAATGTCATCTACATCCTCCGGGATATTAGTGCTTACGTTTACCTCTGCCTCAATCGCATCTACCATGGTAGCCATAGTTCCCTCTATTTGACTTGAAGAAGCAGCATCTTTGCGCAGATACATGAGCAAGAAGAAATCAGCATCAGGTAATAACTTGGTGATACCATCAAGCTTACCTAAAAGTCGTGTCGCTTCATTATCTTTTTTAATTATTCTTGGAGTAAATTCAAAACCTTTTTCGGGAGGAAATGTATATGGAATAAAAGCCTTAAACCCCTCTTTTTGTTCTTTCAGTGTTCCAATGTTGATATCCATAGTTTGTTTACATCTTTTTGTGAATGTATACAAAGTATACCAGTTTGTATACATTTAGTCAATGAATGTATACAAACCTTATAATTCTCCAGAAAATGCTTTATGTAAAATGGATTTTTTCAGTTCTTCCAAATCAGCTATTTTCTTTTGATATACCGCTTCCAACTTTTGTGTTTCCGCTCGCAGGGCATCTAATTGACTGACAATGATTTGTTGTTCTTCTTTTGATTTTGGAACACAAACTCTTACGCTGTGAACATTATTTCTATTTAAAGTCGGTACACCTGCTCCTGAGCTATATCTACTCAAATCAAAAGACGTTAAGAAATAATAAATAAAGCGTTCATCATTTCCGTGAAAATCTTTAATGAAAAGTGCTGTGTTGAGTGGCCAAAAATCTTCCTCAATAAAATGAACATTGCCAATTGTGCCTGAACGACCTGTAACAACACCTGGCGCTTTAACTTTCCATTGATTTATATTGTCTGTAATTCCATTAGAACTTACCAAAGGATAATCTCCTTCAAATCTTGAATGAGTTGGTAGGTCAAATCCCCTTTGCAAAACACAGACTTCATCAAATCTTTTCTCTTCCCAACCATCACCCTTATTCTCAAACACTCCCTGCAAGTAGCTTTCAAAAAGTTCTTTGGCGTTGTTGAGGTTTTTTTGTACATTTGCTTTTGCCGATGTGATGGCGGCAAAGGCTTCATCTAATATAGAAACAATGCGTTGTTGTTCGGGGAGAGGGGGAAGGGGGATCTCAACCCCTGAAAGTGCTTTTGTTGAAAGCTCTTTAAAGGTTGCTCCTGTTCCCAAACTATCAAGTAACTCTACATTCTTTTTAAGGAAGTAATATAAATACCAAGTATCAAGTTTTTTACTTGGCACAATTCCACGACACCCTTGATTAGTGCTCATAGGAACTACATTGATTGCCAAATGTCCAATTGGAGCTCTCGTTGAAAGTATTACTGAATTTTCAGGAAATAATTTTGCAGACGATTTTTCTAAGCCTAAACTTGAAATTTTTCTTGGAGTATCTGCTACTGTTGGTTTAGTTAACTTTCCTAAATCAGCAGGGGTAATCCAATGAATATCATCGTCCCAATATTCTGCAATATTTGTTTTCGGTGTTCCACCATTCAGAATTTCTGAAACTTCACCCAACTTCTTTATTTCCCAACCTTGCTTCATATCAATTCCAAAATTAAGTTTATGATTTTCGTATTTTCTTCGTCCAATGCTTTCATTTCTTCCACAATATCTTTCGGTTGGCGTAACGTAACTTCTTCTTTTTTATTCGGGTTTTTTACACTCAAATCAAAAGTGTTTTGGTCAATGTCTTTTACATTCACCGTCCAAGAATTTTTGCTGTCAGCAAAGGTTTTTTGTAATTCTACAAACTCTGCCAAGTCTTTATCATTCAATGGATTGGTCTTGCCTAAATTGCGGCCAGGGTTCAACTGGTAATACCAAACCTTCTGGGTCGATTTGCCTTTCTCAAAAAGCAGTATGACTGTTTTTACCCCAGCACCCGTAAAAGCGCCACCCGGCAAATCCAACACGGTGTGCAGGTTGCAGTTTTCCAATAAGGTTTTGCGTATGGCAACCGTGGCATTGTCGGTATTGCTCAAAAAAGTGTTTTTAATTACTACACCTGCCTTGCCACCTGCTTTCAAAATTTTAATAAAGTGCTGCAAAAAGAGTGAAGCGGTTTCGCCTGTTTTTATCGGGAAGTTTTGTTGCACTTCGGAACGTTCCTTACCACCAAAAGGCGGATTGGCAAGCACTACGTTGAAACGGTCTTTTTCCTGAAAATCCATTATATTTTCTGAAAGTGTATTAGTGTGCTTAATGTTTGGAGCTTCTATTCCATGAAGAATCATGTTCATTACACCTATTATGTAAGCAAGAGACTTTTTCTCCTTCCCATAAAATGTTTTTTTCTGCAGAATTTCTACATCTTCTGTAGAAAGTTGCTTGCTTTCTTTTAAGTATTCAAATGCCTCACACAAAAATCCCGCCGATCCTACAGCTCCGTCATAGACCGTCTCTCCTATCTTTGGATTTACAACTTTGACAATAGCTCGTATTAGAGGGCGCGGTGTGTAATACTCCCCCCCATTTCTCCCCGCATTGCCCATGTTTTTGATTTTTGATTCATATAGATGAGATAGCTCATGCTTTTCTTTTTGTGACCTGAAATGAAGGGTCTCTACGATATTTAATATTTCACGAAGGGTATATCCGCTATGAATTTTATTTTTTAACTCGCTAAAAATCTCACCTATTTTATATTCAATGGAGTCTGGACTTTTAGCATCTGCCTTAAATTTTTTAAGATATGGAAATAATTCTAAATTTACGAAATCGGTGAGATCTTCCCCAGAAAGAGCTATTCGGTGATCTATTTTTCCACTAGAGTCTTTTGGCGCAGCCCATGTATCCCATTTATATTTGTCTTCAAGTATTGATTTGTAAGATCTTCCGGCAAGTTTTGACTCCTTTTCCTTCGTCTCCTCTAAATCATCAAGATATTTTAGAAAAAGAATCCATGAAGTTTGCTCTACATAATCAAGCTCATTAGAAACCCCAGAATCTTTCCACAAAACATCATCAATATTTTTAAAAGCTTGCTCGAACATAAAGTAATTCTACCACTTTTTGAGCGTGAAAGCGAGGTTTTTTGAGCGTAGCGACAGAATTTAGCTTTTTTTTGAGGATTTGAATAGTAAAGATAGGACCGTAAATATTAGGGTCAGGGAGAAAAGGATTGGGATCAGCTGTCCGCATTTATTGGCGACAGAACACGAATAGTCGGTCGTTATTCCAATAAAGATTATTGCAGCAAGAACGACATATACCGCCCATACTACCTTTTGTTTTTTATTTCCAAAGAAATTATCCATAATGCGTTCCTATTCTGCTTTCAAATTCGGGTCGCTTGGCAATCCGGCTTTTCTGCGAAGCTCGTAGAGCCTTCCCCATTGGAAAAGGATTTCGTTTTTCTTTTGCTTGTAGCTTGATATTGCATCAGTTAGTTCTTGGGGATTTGTAGACCATTGAGATGTGTCGGTTATGATATCCATATCTTGCTGCTGCAGGTAAAAAAGTTTTGAGAGTCCTTGATAATTGTTGAGGACATCCGTCAGCTGGGCACTCTTCTCTCCCTGCTTTTGCGAAGCTTGCTCGTTGATATATCCACTTTGGGAAATGGACCCAAATATAATGCCCAAGCAAAAAACTCCAAAAACAGCAGCCGTTCCCCACGCTACGCGAGGAATTCTTTTGATAACTCTCATGGCAAAACTCAAAACCTGGGGAAATTTGAATCGTTTTTTGAGCGTCTTACTCATTGGAAGCATTATATACCTGCTTGTTTGCCATTTCTATATTAAGTTGGAAAAATCACTATTAGATAAAACAGGTGGGGGTTATTTTTCTTAGTCTAGAAATTTTTGTATCCTTTTTTGCCAGTGTAAGGATTTATATTTCCTTTTGTTGACCAATTATCAT
Organism: uncultured Gammaproteobacteria bacterium; assembly: GCA_964409875.1. Lineage (GTDB taxonomy): Bacteria > Patescibacteriota > Microgenomatia > Levybacterales > GWA1-39-11 > JAUSNA01. Next base: position 205,562 of record CAYPEN010000001.1, on the reverse strand, counting down.
ATTTTAAGGAGTTTTTATTTGTCCTGTAGTGAGGAGCGACATAAGTTCCATTTCTCTTCGTGTATCCCTTAACTCTTACTCTAGCAAATGCAGGTGTTACAACTGCACTAAAGAGAAAAATTCCAACTAGGAATGTGAGAATTGCTTTTTTGAAGTTCATAATCAGATTGTAATACTATTCCTTAAAAAGTCAATTTAGCTCATGTTTTCGGTCTTTTCTGAAATTGAATGTCTAAGTTTGTTCGAAGATTTTTTTAACTAATTCTTTTCTCGCATAAAAAGCCCGTGATGTCGACCCATGTCCTGCACCTTTTGTTCGGGCTTGTATCCATTTTCCATCTTTCCCTGTAAGCGCTTCAAAACCTTGAGTTCTTAATTTATTTCGTATGAATTCATAGTCTTTTTCTATTTCTTTAATTAATGTGTCAGTTTCAAGAAAATCAAGGCTTGTAACATCAATTAGTTCCGCACTTTCAGCATTTTTCCCGTGCCACCGTACAGCACAAAAAACAACTGCTTTTAATTTGTACCAGCAATGACTTTCAAAAAAAGACTTTTCCAATAACTCTTTCGGGTTTACCATAGTAATTGCCATTGTTTCTTTTGGAACAAGATTTCCTTTAACTTCATAAAAACTTACACTTTTAAGTTCGTAAGAGAGTCCATTTGGAGCTTTGGCATTATTGTTATCAAGTCCGGCAAGCCGTTCTAAGACAAGGCCCTTCCAACCTTTATTTTGTTTTCCTGTTTCGTAAGTGGTGATTCCAAATTGGAGAGCAAGTGTGCGCAAATCCTGTCCTATATATTTTTTTAAATTCTCAATCGCTTGCAGCCGAGTTATTATTTGCATATTTAAAAAGCATGCTATCCAAATCTTTATATCGTTTTATCGATAGTTTAAGGTAATTTTCTTCAGTGTCAATTCCGATAAATTTTCGCCCCAATTTTGCTGCAGCAATACCTGTTGTTGAACTGCCTGTGAATGGGTCCAAAATTACGCTGTCTTTATTGGTACTGGCAAGAATGATTCTCTCAAGAAGAGCTAGGGGTTTTTGCGTCGGATGTTTACCGAATTTTTTTTCTTCGGGCTTTGGAGTTCCTATTGCCCAAACGCTTCTCATTTGTTTTTCAGCCTTTTTTATAAAGTCAGACAAATGCCAATTTCCTTCTTTCATAGCCTTGTAATTAAAAATATGCTTTGCTTTTTTGTCACGTCGCGCCCAAATGAGAGTTTCATGGCTTGCCGTAAAATATCTACCAGATAAATTAGGAGATGCATTTGGCTTGAACCATGCAATATCATTTAAAATGTGGTACCCTGCTTTTTGAAGAGCATGACCGCATTGATAAATTGAGTGATAGGTTCCACTTACCCACACAGTACCATTAGGTTTTAAGACACGCCTCACTTCACTTAACCACCTTGTATGAAATTCATAATCCTCATCAAATCCTTTACTTTCATCCCACTTTCCTTTATTAACACTTACTCGCTTTCCTGCGTGGACTGTAAACCCACCGTTTGAGAGATTGTATGGGGGATCAGCAAAAACCATATCAAAATGGTTGTCCGGGAATTTCTTCATAAGTTCTAAAGAATCACCTTGATAGAGTGCGAAATTATTATCGAGGAAGTACGGTTTCATGGTAATTCAATATATCACAGCTTATCTGGAAACAAAATGGAACAAAATATACATTTTTTTGAGGCTAGTTGAAGAAATGTCCTAAGGCATATTCATGTACTTCATTTGGGGGCAATGTAGTGCTGCCGGCTTCGACTCTATAATATCTTCCAGCAGAATCCAAAGTTACGGAGCCACCTGCTTTATTTTCTCCTTCTCCTCTTATATATTGTGTAAACCAATCAGTTTGATTACCACTTACTTCAACAACAAAAGCACTTGATGTTCCCTGATAAGTAAATGTAACTTTTGAATATTTTTGAGCGTCGAAAACTTGTGAAACAGCACCTTGTGGGCTAACTTTCCCATTGAAAAATATGATATCAGTAGGATCTGCGGGTTTTGAATTTCCTAATTCTGAAACTTTTGTTTTCAAATCTGTAATTTCCGCGTCTTGCGAGGCGTTTTTGTCCTGAAGGCCTTGTATCTTTTGGTCTTGCGAATTGTCTTTGGTTTCAAGAGTTGAAACGCGGTGAACAAGCGAGTTTAAAGAACTATCCATCTCTCCGACTTTATCGAATACATAGCACTGAAAAGCATAATTTTCCGGAACATAACGCAATTTACAAATTCTGTTATAAAATTTTGTTGCCTGAGATAAAAAATTGGAGCTTGCAGCAGAAACCGGAAAAGCAAAAGCTGCGGTAAGAATAAGGGCAAGAATAAAGCTTTTAAATCCTTTATTCACTAACTCATTTATAAACCTATCTTAAAACGAAAGCAATGCTCTTTTTTGAGACAGCAAGATAGTATTTCTAAGCTTATAGTATTGACATTCTGCAATTTCACCCTATAATGTATAACCGGGAATGACTAGGGATTGTCCGCGAATGGGTCTAGATCGCAGCATCTTGAAATAGAGATGTACGTCGAACCAGGAGGTTCAAATGTTTCGAGGGTTGGCTAGACCGGCCCCAGCGGAGTATGCCCTATGTTTGTTTCCCAAGCCCTGTCTCGTGCGAAGGAGGCGATCAGTGTTAGACAAGCTCTCAAGCTTGTCGATGCCTTCCTTAAGTCGAGTGACGACGAGTCCCTCCGACTGCTCTACAAGCAGTTGGAAGAAGCGTCCCGTATCGACGATAGGTCGGAGTACTGGGCCCACATTGTCGCCGAGGCAATTAGGACCGGGGTCACCCGATGGCAGGACCGCACCAATGATGGCTTGCTAGCGCGAGTCATTGCCAAGGATGCGTTCCGCCTTGCCGTTGTGGCACTGGTCAGCAAGAGGTTGTCAGAGGCAAAGAGGCCGAAACGAGCACTGCGCTCGAAGTAGGTTTCCCGTCTCCCAGCCGTCTTCCAGTCCGCCCTCGGATCTATCCGGGGGCGGGCACCACCCATGGACAACCTTCAGTTACACCTTTCTATTCTCAAATTCTTGAGAAAACGACAATTACAAAGTGCTTCTTGCACCTGAAAGCGAGGTTTTTTGCGAATTTTTTTGAGGCTGGGGAAATTGACAAGAACTTCTCAATATGTAATAATAATTTTACAAAGACCCTGTTTTCGAATTGTCACCGTATGGTGCGCGTTCCAAACTTACGTTTGGATAGAAAGCAGGGTCGAATTATTTAAACTGCCAGACATCCTCTACTCTACCGTTATCCTTTAATTGTTTATAGAAAATCCTATCTTTGCCTTTAGAAAAAGACGTTATACAGCCGGCAACCATATCGGCTAGTTGAATTAAAGTATTCTGTCTAGAATCAACAAATCTTACATCGCTGAAAATATGATTTCTTCTATTATCAAGTTCACGACTTAAATATACTCTTAACTCATCTCTCAATGTTTTTTCTCCTCTTTTATCGAATTTTAATCTTGCATTTTTGATATGTCCTTTACTTTGCTTCAAAACCTGCATGATGATGTAGTTATAAAAATTTTCTTTGTAATTTCTTAGACGAGAGCTATGAATTATTGTTTTATCAACCGTAATAGCCCTTACTCTAAATTTGAAGGGAAAAATCGTATCAAAAAAAACTTTTTTAAAACGTAAATCAGTTTTATTAAATTTAAATTCATATCGATCATTAACTTTTAATTTTCTTCTGAGTTCTTTAATAGCTAAAGATGTTTTTTCTGCTTCCAAATCGTCATCAAAAATTATGCAAGATATTACAAAGTGAGTTGAGGAACCTTTTTCTAATTTAAATCCCGGATCTCCGGAATCATCGATAAAAACGAGCATAAAATGATTATACATTCACAAAGCGGGCAATATCATAATTTTTTTGAGGCTGTTGGTTATGCGGCTAATCTGTCAAGTTCTCTTTGCAGATTTTTATGAGCAATTGGTTGCAGGTCTGAGCGAATTTCGTCTGTCAGAAAAAGTTTTTCCTGTCCTAGCCATCCTCTCAGAAGTGCACCTCTTCCAGCTCTGAAAGCATCCGCTCCGACTCTTCCCGACCCTACATATTCCTGCCATATTCCCTGTGCATATGCATCATACTCATCTGCCGGGGAAGCAAATATCGCAAAATCCGCATCTATCATTAGCTTCCCGTCAACATCATTGTCTGTTGTTTTATGGTCGTGTGTTAGATTAATTATCCTTTCGGTTTCGACAATTGTATCCTCAGGCATTCCCAGCCTTGTCATGGCAACTCTCATATAGGCTGCGCTGTCTGCTTCATTGGTATCGGATCCGGGAACATAAATAACATCATGCCCGTCACCTGCAAATTTTAAGGCGGTAAAATTTCTTGCAAGATGACGGTATCTATTAAGAATTGCGTCTACTTTTGCGATATGTTCCAAATTGTGGTATGACCTTCCATCTCCCTTTTTATATTCAGATGCCATCCTGTCGAATTCATAATTTATCAAAGACATCCTGCCTCCCACACCCTGAACCATCAAGTCCCATTGACCGCGAAGACGTGCTTTAATTTGTTCTTCTTTGGGGGTAAAACGCACAACCTCAGGCATATTTAAACAGATTATAATACCTAACAGTATCAATTGCGAGGCTTTTTGAGGGTGGGTGCTTTTATGGCTGTTCTGTTTCGTCAACCATATCCTGATCTAACTTTAATTTCAAATCCCAAACTTTGATGATTGTTTCATTGGTAAGACCTGACCCACCCAATGCCAATAACCAGTTGTTCTCCTCAACAACTTTTGCCATTTTTTGTGCGGCAATTATTGATGTATCTACTGCCTCATCTAATTCATCCGAATCAATTTGATCGAGTATTTCTCCCAGCCTTCCATCAGCTTGTTCTTTATTCCAAAGCACAAACAATGATTGTTGATTTTGCTCTTCAAGTCTTGCAAGATGCTGCCTACTTGCTTCTAACTCCCGTTCACTCATAAAGCTGCCCTATCATTTTGTTCCGGTTGACCTTCATAATATTCTTCAGCAATTCGCCGTCCTGCGCTTTGGATAATCGTATCAATTGCTGCGACTTTATTTTTCAATAAGTAATACGAGCGCTCTACCATTTCAGGATTTTCAATTCTTGCCGCATCAAGCTTTTTCAGACTTTTTTTAATCGGTTTCCATTTCCCCTCATATCTATTGTTCCATAGTCCCAGTTGGGTAGGTTTGTTGCGGAACCACTTAACATTCAGGATGTCCGCTACCCCATATTCTTCATACAGGTTTGTAATGCTGTCTGTAAATGAGAACCATTCAGAACTTAAAGCATCTGCCTCATCATCAGTCAAACCCAGTCTGTTGCTGCACGCTACGTCATATGCAAGGGCTAGTCTTTGGTATGCTTTTGCTTCAGTCAAAAGCCGCTCCCGTTCTTTCTGCTCTTGTAGTGCATTCTCTATATCCTCTACAGGTAAATTAACCACATCTTCCGGCGCCATTTCTATGATACTCTCGAAATTCGGATCCCAGACTTTACCAACTCTTAAGATAAAATCCGTCCTCCCTACAACGTCCTTATATTTCGGGTTAACTTTACCACTGACCCGCCCTCCGTCATGAATGAGGGGTCCTACTTTTCCCCAGCTGGCTTCATAAAAATAGTCATTCCAATCCTGAACATAAGGGCTTGCGGTAAGGAGTGCCAGCGCAACATACCTGAAATCATTTCCGCGCCTCCCCTGGACTGCAAGCTGGCTTACAAAAAACTCACTATCTCCTTTTTCAGGGTGGAGTTTTTTGACTTGTTTCATCAGCTCCGACACATAATTTTCAGCAGTAAGCGCAGGTGGAAGCGGTATTGGTTTACTTTTATCAAAGTCATTCAATTTACCGCCTATCGGTGGCAGGAGAAGCGAAGTTTCTATTTCAGAACGCAAAGCAATGGGGTCTGGCGGCTCATCTTTCCATTCCGGATGACGGGCAAGTATTGATTCTTCGAGGGAAAAATATTCTTCTCTGTCATCTTTATCAATTGCAACAGAAGCAATAAGTGCTCCCCCAATTGTTATCATTACTCCACCGGTTAGTTCTAACATTGCCGTGTCAAATGTCTTTGCATTGTCCCATAACTTATCCGGGTAGAAGCTATCAATCTCGTAAATAGAAGACCATCCATTTATAAAATTAAGCATGCCAATAGCAGAAGTAGCAGCCGCACCGGCAAATATACCCAACCTTTTCGCTTTATTAAGCCCTTCGGATGGAGGCTGAATATTGTACCCGTTGATAATTTCGTGAAACTTTTCCTGATGTATGTTGTCTCTTTCCATAGAGGCGATTCTACCATATTGTTCAGTTCAAAACAATTTCTTTTGAGGCTGGCGATTTTTGAGATTGTATAATTACAAAATGCGGTTAAATGTGATTGTGCATCCAAATTCCAGGAAGGAACGTGTCGAAAAAGATATCTTGGGACAATTGAATGTGTATGTTACCGCTCCTCCTATTGAAGGGCGTGCAAATATATCGACCATTGAAGCCCTTTCTGAATATTTCAAGGTGAAAAAGAATGCTATTGTACTTATCTCCGGGCAAAAATCCCGCCTCAAACTTTTTGAAATAAAGGTTTAATTTAAAACCGCTTATATTCCTGCGGATTGTAGACGCAAAGGGAATTGCGGCGCGTGTTCCATATCCTCCCCGCCAGGGATATCGGGGTCCCAGTATATGTAGGTTGATTTCCCGAGAATCATTTCCCTAAAATTCGAAGGGCCGATGCGAAACCCTGAAGAATTAATTTCCTCTCCGACAAGCGTTCTTTCCAGGACATTGTCTTCGACACACAATTTAAACCTCACAGTATTAGGATCTACCACCCGCATTTCTTTGGCAAACCCTTTGTCATTTATTGGCAGAACCGTTCCTGACGGAAGGTCTTCCCACGCACCGTGAATAAGCCCGCCAAAATAGTGTGTCTCCTTTCCTATTGTCATGCGAAGTATTGTACTATTTTTTGTGCCTGAAATCTATTTTTCAAGCTTGAGAGGCTTTTGCATTGTTATCATGAAGTGGTCCGCTTCAGTTAACCGTCCTGTCTCGACAAATCCAAAACTTTGGTACATGGATAACGCTGCTGTTTGCGTATTCTCAACCTCAAGTTCCATGAGTCCTACTCCCATGCCACTACACCTAACAATAAGCTCTTCCATCAGCCTTCTTCCAACTCCTTGGCCTCTATGGGTAAGCCTGGTGTACATATTGCGCGCTATGGCCTTATCCCCCTCAATAACACCTCTTACCATGCCGGCCGGGCGATTGAGGTCAAATGCCACCAAAATAATTCCACGTTCTATATTTTTTCTCCATTTCTCCTCGGGAGCTTGAAGATCGGCAAATGCCTGAGGGGGAAATGCGTTAGGGTCGGTTTGGAGCATCTCATGCCTCAACCCTTCATAAACTTTCCATTGGTCGCGTACCAATTGCTCTATATGAATTTGTGATAACTCTCGCTCTCGTCTTGGTTCCATAAGCGGTTTTTAAAAGTAACAAAAATTCTAATTCGTAGATTGGCCGGTCGTAAGCCTTTGTAATTCTTCCAAGGTTATATCAAGACCCTGCTGAAATGCCATTCTTTCGGCGGTCGTTGCGTGATGGATGTAGCTCGCAGCAAATATTGCCGCACCCTTGCTGTCTGAATAAAAATCATACGGAAAATCAGCTGTCCCCTTTCTGAGAATTACATCATCTACCATTGCTCCCAATGCAAAGGGCTCCAGTATATAACCGGTTCTTCTCATGGCACTTGCAAATACTTTTACCCCATTGTCAAAAGTTGCAACATCTGGGGATATAAGCCGCAGCATATCAAGAAAAAATCCAATTCTTCCCGATGCGGGATTATCTGCTCCTTCGGGAGTTTTCGTTCTCGACTCCATGCCGACATGGCGTACAACTCTTATCATGTTATCAAGATAAGTATTATTACCCCATTCCTGATATATTTTTTCGACATCAACGTCCCCCATACCAAGACCTACGGTCGTAACTTCCTTTGCCTTTTCAACGAATTGCTTATAATGCTCAACGACAGCCTCATAATGAGGAGTTTCGGGACCAATCATGGGGATAAAAATGTCAACGCTCTGAGAAACAACTTCCTGAAATTTTCCGTTCAATTTCGGCAATGCTTCCTCCTCAGGTATTGCAATCTCTCTAAAAGGAAGTGTGGTTAATGCTTCGTAGCCTCGCAAGCTTTCCATAAAACTGGATTTTACCACAATATAGGATACTTTTCAACTCCACTTGAGGCTGAGACATACATGTTACATATTATTTAGCAAAAATGGCAAGCTCTTCACAAAACCAATTATTGAGAATGGTATGTGTCAGGAGAGAATCCCTGAATCATTTTCTGCCATTCTACCCCATCAAAACGGGTACCGATTCTAAAGTCTCTTAGCTCTGCTTCATTTAAATGCGATATATAGTTTGCTGCCAACTGAGCTGCTCCCATCGAATCTGCAAAAATATCGAATGGTAGAGAATCCGTATTCTCTTTCCTTACCACCTCTCCTACCATGATACCCAGCTCCATATTATTGAGTAAGTAACCGTTCCTCTTTTTCATGCTCTTTGCTAAAACTCCTATTCCTTCTCTAAATGATGCAATTTCCGGATTTATCAGCCGCACAACGTCAAGTATCATTCCTAACCCTATGCTATTTGGGTTAACATTGGGAAAGGTCTTCCAAATAGTAGGTGCTACGTAATTTTCCAAAATATTGTCAATAACAGATTCATACTGCACATCGCCCATATGTGAGTAAATATAGGCAATATTCTCCTCTGTAAAACCAAAACCACCTCTAAATGTAGAATATTCGCCCTTCGCCTCCGAAATTATTGCATCAAAACTCTCCTGATCATAGTCGGGATAAAAATACGGCTTGCAAAGATCAAGATTTTGAGAAATAGCTGTAACTGATTTTTTAGCAAGAAGATCCAAACCTACTTCAAGCGGAACAACAGCATCCTTAAATGGAATTACTGAAAGATGTTCGTTGTACGGTCTATTTTCCATACCGCCGGATTGTAACCGAATATAGGATACTTTTCAAACCTTTTTTAGCCTGGTGGCTTATTTCTCCGCTAGTTTTTGTGCTGCACTTTGCGCAAGAATATCCATGGTATCATGTATATTTTCCCGCTTTTTTATTATTAATTGGAAATCCGTACAAGCGAGCAATATATCACTTACTTGTGTTTTTAACAAATTATTAATAACACCTTCGACAAACTCTCTGTCACTCTCCGTTGCTTTCGAGTTTACCAACCGTGATATTATCTGTCCAAGCACCTCTTGCTCTTGATTGGTAGGATTCACTACCTCTATTCCATTTTCTTCTAATCGCTCATGATAAAGTCTACTTGAAACGGTAACTGGAGTTGCAAGAATTCCTACTGCATTAATATTGTGTTCTTGTAAATATTTTTCCGATTCTTCAATAATGCTAAGTACCGGAATAGATACAGAACTCCTGATGTCATCGATGAAAACATGAACCGTATTACATGGAATAGCGATAAAATCTGCTCCTCCCGCTTCAAGCCTTCTGGCTCCGTCAACAAGGTATGGAATATACTCTTCACCACGCAGACCCCGTTCGACAAAATCTTCCTCTAATTGATGGTCCATTCCGGTATACCAAGACAGTATCTGTGGGCGTTTTGACGCATCATACGCTTTATACTTATTAGTAACCTCCAAATTAAAATGGCTCGTTGTCTCCGGTCCCAATCCTCCCAGGACACCAAGAGTTTTCTCCCGTTCCATACTCGGATTGTAACCGAATATAGGATACTTTTCAAGCCTTTTTGAGCCTGGGCTATTTCTTTTTATAATCGTGGATGTATTGAAGAAAATAATTCAATTGCATGGCATCTTCCTTCGGGCGTTGGCGGATATACCAGGATAATTCCGCACCAGAAATGAGAACTGACTCAAGATGCGTAGTCAAAAGGTCAATTTTGTTTCTCATTGAGATATGAAGTTCATCGCAAATGGCTGAGAACTGGTCGACGGAAATTTTGTAGTTTAAAAAGTCTTTTCTGGCCAAAAGAAAAACCGCTTCCACCTCCTTGAATGTTTGGGGCGTCTTTATGCCAAGTTTTGCTATATATTTCTGGTATATTTTCTCAAACTCCACACCATTATTGTATCACCACTTCTATATATACATATTAAGCCTGCTTCATCATCCTTTTATACGAGTCGGGATATACTCCCATGAAAGGAGTTTGGATGAGGTGGGAAATGATGGCAGGCTCTGAAATTCCCAATCCGGTAAGGTAATCCAGCATATACCGTGATTGGTCATGTGTTTCGCTCAATTCATAGCCCAATGATATATCGAGCATATGCGCTTCGGACAAAACAATAGCGGAAAAGGCGTTTGCTTTCAATTCCTCTAGTACCTGTTCTTCCATGCGCTCCCCCAAAGTATGCCCATACTCGTGTCCCAAAAGCCCCAAAACAGTCGTGCGTGACAACTCATTTTCCCGTCCGGCGGCTGCAATGCGTATGTTAAATCTACCACCAGGGAGGCGCTCACAATCTCCCGCTCCTCCGTCTCTCATGTAATCCCCGTATTGTTCGACAAGGTACCTACGCTCGTTTATTGAGCGGGGCCGCATCTCCTTTGGTTCTACATAAGAAATATTCATGCCATCCAAAGGCAAAAGTTGGCCAGTTTTTTTCTCCAGTTGTCTTAAAATACGGACAAATTCCAGTGAAACCGACCGTGTATTCCATTCCCCAATGGGCGCTTTGATATCTTCTATTGATTCGATATCAAGTTCATGGAAAAGTTGCCGGATCTTTTCCAACTCCTCCTCACTGAAGTCTCTGGACGGCAGTTCGTCCCTAAATTCAACACCTTCAAAGTAGCGTTCATGCATAGTGAGGAATTTTACTACTTCCCTTTAAAAATTGCCATTTTTTAAATATTTCTTGAATTCACCGGTTTGGCAGTTTGTACATGAAAAACCGAAACGAACAAACGTTAAAAAATGCGAATGGTGAGAGGTCCCTGCTTTTGCAGGGAGGCATTTTAGTGCAGTGAGTAAGGTTTTGAAAGTTCAAAGTGCCATTCGGTGAGAGCTTCTGCTTCTCTTCTTGGCAGAAGAGAAGAAAATATCATATTGGCAAAGGCTTTGGATATATTCACAGGTAGAAATGTAGCATTACCCCTCTACTATCTTCTCCCACGGGAATTCTTCGCGTCCAAAGTGGCCATATGAGGAGGTAGCTTTGTATATTGGTCTTGCCAAACTCAACCGCTCGATAATTCCCCTGACAGACGTATCAATCAACTTGTCTTTAAATGCGTGTAACGCTTTCTCGCTTACCGCCTCCGTCCCGAATGTTTCAATTGTTTGCATTAAGGGACGGGCTTTTCCTATAACATAGGCAAGTCCCACTTCGCATTTTGTAGCAAGGCCTGAAGCCACAATGTTTTTTGCGATAAAACGGGCAGCATACGCGCCGCTTCTATCGACCTTTGTCGGGTCTTTTCCTGAAAATGCGCCGCCCCCAACCCGAGCATACCCTCCGTATGTATCAACAACAATTTTTCTGCCTGTTAGTCCGGCGTCAGACTCGGGACCGGGAATATGCCAAAGGCCGGTCCCGTTAACTGTTATGTTTCCCTCTTTTGGCAAATCCAACTTATACCTTTTTAATACGGGCTCAAAAATTTCTCTTATAACTCCAGTCCTGACATCAATAGCATCAACTTTCTCATCATGTGCAACAGCCGCGACCAATTTTTCTACAGCAACCGGCTTTCCATTCTCATATCTGACAGTTACTTGTGCTTTCCCATCAGGCCGCAACCATTTAAGTTTTTTTCCGGCTCTAACTTCATCTATCCGTTGGGTTAACGCGTGTGCCATGCGTATTGGGATAGGCATAAGCTCTGGCGTTTCCGTGCACGCGTACCCGAACATCATCCCCTGGTCACCTGCGCCGTCATTGTCTACTCCCATTGCAATCTCAGGCGACTGCTCATGGATATCATTTGAAAAAGCGGATTCTGTTGAAAAACCCCATGATGGCTCTGTGTAGCCTAACTCCAGAATCGTATCTCTTACCACTTTTTCGTAATCGATTTTAGCCGAAGTTTTTATCTCTCCGAAAAGGCAGACCTGGTTTGCCCCGGCGACTGTTTCGATGCCACACCTCGAATGCGGGTCCTCTGACATAGCAGCATCCACAATAGAATCACTTATCCTGTCGCAAATTTTGTCAGGATGCCCTGAACATACTGATTCTGATGTAAAAAGACTCTTTTTTGCCATTAAAAAACCTCCCGAAAGCGAGAGGTCTTATAGACATTTTTTCCTTCGACTTGCTCAGGACGCATCTGCTCTCGCTTTGGCACCGAAAAATTTACGGTTGCCGGTTTCAATTTCTTGAAACTCTCTTGATGCAGTATTTATTAAAACAAAGAAATATGACTATTGCAAGGCATTAAATTTATTTTTTCTTTTTGGTTTTGGATGCACTCGACCTTCCCCCTTTTCTTCCTTTCTTTTTTTCATGGTCATTATCTCCTATTCCAATTGATTCCAGCATGTTCTCTGCAAAATTTTTATCAGGCATTTTCTCCACCTCCTCTCTTGCTTTCAATGTAAACTGTAACCGTAAGACGGGAGAATGGGCAGGGTAAGAATTCAAAAAGCTACACTCCACTCACATGGAACAATCTTCCTATTGAATATGTAACTATCATTGCCAAAACCCCGCCGAGAACGACCCTAGTCATAGCCTTCAGTGTATTGGCTCCGCCTATTTTTGCGCTGACAAAACCGGTTGCTCCAAGCGCAACAACGACTGCACCAAAAGCAAATGGGACTTTCATTGCCTGTGGGGGAAGTAATATCGCAACAAGTGGTATGAATGCTCCGGCCAAAAAAGCCGCAGCTGATGCAAAAGCCGCATGCCAGGGATTGGTAAGGTTGTCGGGGTCAATGCCAAGCTCTATATCCGCATGAGCAGCAAACGCATCTTTTTTTGTAAGCTCTCTAGCAACCGTTGTTGCGGTTTTTTTGCTCAAGCCCTTTCTCTCGTACAATGAAATCAGTTCCAATAATTCCGCGTCCGGAAAGTTTTTTAACTCATCCCGCTCTTTTTTGAGTAACGCATGCTCAGTGTCTCTGGAGGAACTTACCGAAACATATTCGCCTGCTGCCATAGAAATTGCACCTGCAATAATGCCGGCTACTCCTGCCGTTAAAATCACCGTTGAAGAGCTTGTTGCTCCCGCTACCCCCAAAACAAGACCGGCAATTGAAACAATTCCATCATTGGCACCCAATACCGATGCCCTCAACCAATTGAGCTTTGCGACGGTGCTTTGCGCGTGCGGCTCGGTAGTAGCAAATGCTTCCTGAGTTGCAACAGACATACAACAATAATACTACTTTTGATACTGTTACTGTGTGATTTAAAGCAATAACCTTCATCTACACATGACTGATGCGTGCAAGTTTGCGGATATCCCCTCCATCAGGAAGAAACGACAAGTAATATACTTGGCCTTGTGTAAGCACTGCAATTTTCTCGCATATAGATAATGATGTTTCAAAAAACATTTCGGAAGAATTCATATCAAATGTGTTCCCGTCAGGCCGTTTATAGATAGTTGTTATCTCATCGTTCTTGTCACAATAAAAATGATAGATCTCGCGCTCCCCACTCGGAAGATTTTGAGCAAATGTACCAATCCCGCCCGGCTGCGCAAAACCCAAGCAGTTCCATTGCTCCGACATGACGTCACATATCTCCAACTCACTTACCATATAGCTATTCTAGTGCCGGAATATTTGTAATCTGTAAGAAATTGAAAAGAAAACGGAGTTATTGGTGTCTTCTTTTTATTTTAAGTGCTGCAAGCATTTCGCGTTTTGCAGCAAGTCTTTTTTTTGTTTTCGGTGAGTGGACACGTCCCCGTTTTCCGACTCCCGTAGGTCTTTTTGCCATATGACGTATTATACAGGTAAATTGGTGCTTTGAAAACAACTACTTTTCGTTTGCAACAACACCTAAAATGGGGAACACTATGCTCGTCTTAGGCCGGTAATAAGTCCCATCTGACGTGCTAAAAACAACGTAGGGAAGATTTACCCTTGAACGGGTTCTATTATAAAATACGGTCTGGTCAGTAAATTCTCCGGGGAGTTCATAAGCGGGTTGGGAGTTGTCATTTGATGGAAAAAGCTTCTTCAAAACACTTTGAAATTGCGGGTCGTAATATGATTGGCTTTGATCCAGGTAAAAATTGTTGGGGGCTATCATGTCTTCCATAAGATACGTGAGGGCATAAGACGCATCACCGGTCTTCAGAAGACGTTGGGGTTCAGATGAGAACACTACCACACCGGTCTTTCCTTTCCCGATAGAACTGACTGTCTGGCCGCTCTCAATATCACGAAAACTCCTAACAAGCTGTATGTCTGCTTTGTAAGAATCGTCGCTGTCAACAGTGTGTCCGGCTCCAGTATAGATAAATTCACTTACCGTTCCGTAAATGGGAAGTCCTCCACTCGACTTTACTTCAAGATGTAATTTCCCGTCTTTGCTGCTTCTGGTTGAGAGAGCTTGTGTAAAATTTTGATAGGCATTATTATCATTCTCCTTCGATGGGAATTCAAAAGCATTTTCACCGTTAACTAACACCTTAAAAGTTGGCTTTGAAATGGTAATATTTTTCCTTTCTGCATATTTGACCGCCGCGTACAGGGTTAACGGCTGGGCACTCTCCTCTGTAAATGATATTCCACGTATGGCTTTTTCGGCATCCTCAAGCGTTCCTTTTTCAACAATTGCCAGAACCGGCAATTCCTCCGATGCAGTAGTGTATCCGCTCCATATATAACGGTCTGATGCCGATGTGATACGAAGACTCAGAAGCTTTTGCATCAAATTCTCTTTCCCTAAAAGTATTTGTGAGGCCAAACCTTCCGGCGTTTCATTAAATTTACTTCCTAACTCGTCAGGAAACGACTGCCCGTACAACAATGTCCGTACCAATTTTTCATTATCGGTATAGTACCGGGTCACCGGGGGCATAGGATATGGTTGATAATATGGTTGAACCGTAGGCGCAGGTGGAAAGGATACTACGGGCGGCGGAGGCGGTGGCGCAAAAACAATACCTGAAGAAGTAGTTGAAGGTGTCGGAGTCAGTGATGCTACCGGTGTCGGCGTTAGTGATACTACCGGTGTCGGGTAAAAAGCGGGTGTCGGGCTCATTGGGTAAAATGGCGGTGGAGGCGGAGGTTTGATGCCGCCGTAATCCTTAAAATACACTTTGGTTTTATCCACCATTTCCCGTGCGTTTGTAACTTCGTCAAGCATTTTGTTCTCAATAGCCTTTTCAAATCCCATGGCAACCCACAGGTTGGCGGATTCGAAAGAATCACCACCATAAAAATTATTATACTCAGACTGCGTCCACGTATTTTCAACTCTTCCTTCGGATAGCGTCTCGATTGCATCCCGGAACTCATTCACATCTTGGGCGTAATTATATGAAGCAGGATCAATAAATCCGTCCCTCGTCCTTGCCAAAATATACGAGTATGCAAAAAGTTGTTGCCCTGTTTGAGTAGAAAGATAGGTACTTATACCATAATATGGCTGTGCAAGCTTTGCTGCGGCATTGGGAACTATTGACACCTCCATGCGGTTTGCATCAAGCGAAGGAA
Organism: uncultured Gammaproteobacteria bacterium; assembly: GCA_964409875.1. Lineage (GTDB taxonomy): Bacteria > Patescibacteriota > Microgenomatia > Levybacterales > GWA1-39-11 > JAUSNA01. The sequence goes on along the minus strand of CAYPEN010000001.1, from coordinate 189,788 downwards.
ATTCGGGTTGGAACACATGGTCATATGAATTCTCGAAAGATTCCCAGCGTGCCGAGATATTCCCTTGAGGTAAAATTGGAATTTTCATAAGAACACTATCAACAACCTTCCCGCTTCTATCTCTTGCCTCAACAATGAAGGTGGCATTCTTTGTCAAATCCCTCAAATCAAATGGCACATCAATCACCTCAAGGTCATTTCCCTTCACATGAATGTCCTGTTTGTTCTCACCACTTAGCTCTTTTATTCCGCTAACAATGGTCAAATCCATATCACTTCCTGTAGAATTTTGTGCGATAACCGAAATTACGGGTTTGTCGTGCTCATAGTAAAAGGCAGAGAGTGACGGGATAATTGTCAGGTCTTTGTAGCTTACGATGCTTGCGGTCCCTTCCCCGAAAAGTGAATCTTTTGTATTAGAGAATGCTTGAGCTGTAAATGTAGTCACATTGTCTGCAAGCTTAAAACTAACGGTTGCCTCTCCATTACTGTCTGTTTTTATGTGAGGATTCCAGTACAACGTATCGACAAAATTTTGCCTGGGGTCAAGACCCTTTTCGTTATGCACATACATTCCATCGGCAAAGAAAGTGTGTGAGGGATTTGTCGTCAGGTTATAGACCCTGAAAATTCCAATATTTTTCGTTATGGAAGTAATTTCAACCTGGGCGCCAGAGACATCCAGAAGCATATCCCCCACTTTTGCCTCTGATGCTTCCGCCCAGTGCCCATTCAGATAAATCCTGTGAATGGGGGTAACTTTTAATCTGTTATTTATAAGGAGGTATTCGGTAACCGTGTGGGCAAATGTCTTCTCCACCGTATTTCGTATCATTTCCTTTGATGTTTCAGACAACTTGGTAGATATCATATCGCCTATTCTTATGTCCTCAATATTCTTTGCCGTTCCGTCCCCCATCAGTATTTGGGTCCCTTCCAAAAAGCAGCCTCCGCCTCCACCGACTTCTTCAGCATATATGCCGGTTAACGAGTCATAGTGGCTGAGGGCAATATAAGTGTCTTTTGTGGTAAATTGCTCGACAATCCCGGTCTTGAGTTTTCCAAGTTGCAAGAGAGCCGCATCTATTAGCGATAGAGAATTATCAGCGGAGACTCCTTTCCCCGACGCGTCTTTTGTAGTAATTTTCACCGTTACTTTTTCGCCCGGCGTATACCGCTTTTTATCAAAACTTATATTTGTCGTCAGCTTATCATTTTTCCTTTCAACAATGAATGAATTTTGGCCTATCATTACCTCACCTTTTGCCACCGTATATAACAAAACTCCTACACTACCAACGGTTTCCTTTCTAACAGGAATTGAAATGGTAAATGAGCTGGTTCTCTCCTCTTCACTTCTTTTCTCTACAGAAACAATCCGTGTCGCACCTCCTTTGTTCTCTGCTATCACAACATACACATCATCCAGTAAAAAATTTGATACGACAGTAGCCCGCGCCGTTTCCCCTGCGTTGTATTTTGGTTTATCAAAAGAAACGCCTATAACGTTTGTAGTGCCGCTCAATTGAACCGGAGCTCCTACGTAAGTCATCAGTGTCCCCGTCACCCTATTGCCTCTTGCGTCCAAGAATTCCGACTTTACCTCATAGCTCCCCTCTTTCAGGTTGCGGAATGCAAAACCGGCCCGTCCTTTTCCATCAAGCTCTATATCTCTTGTCTCTATGACTTGCCCATTATCGGAATAGTATTCCTTTTTTGTCAGTGTCAACTTACCCTTCATGTTTCCGACAGCCTTCCTCGGATTATTGTGGTCAAGTGCAACAGTATAGCCGCTCAGCCCGGTAGAAGTATTTGCCTCAATACCGTCAAAAAAGAGCGCAAACTCTCCGCGATGTATCAGGCGTACTATTTTTCCAAAAGAAGGAATTGCACCGATAGTAGGCGTTACTTCAAGGAGTGCCACCTGGCTTTGTATAAAGCTGTCAGGCAATTTGGTGGAAAACTCTATGCTAGCTTTTCCGTTCTTATCAAATTCTGAGGAACCATTCGCCAGTTCTTTCCCGCCTCCATAATAATTACTATAAATATCTTTTTCTATTCTCTCGTCATTCCTGTCTTTTTCTTCCTGGTAGTCAACTAACATTACCCGATAGCTAAATTTTACGCCGGACAAAGGTTTACCATAATTTGTTTTACCTGTAACTGTCATATGCGATGTGTCCCCGCTTATATATTCCTTTTCATTTGCACTAACACTTATATCCATGTCGGGTTTTTTGTAGTACTCGACAGCAAGCTGCAAAGTATCCAATGACAGATATTCGCCTTTTGTATTTTTTGAAGCTAAATATATACCGGGATATGGCTTGTTCTCAGAAAATGGCACCACCGTATCAAATGACAGCGTTCCGTTCTCATCAACTGCAACCTCTTTGTAATCCCCCTTCGATGCATCATAACTGCTCTGATACTTCACGTAATACTTCTTTCTCTCAATTTTGAAATCTCCATTTCCGTCTCTCACCCGAATGACCGCTTTATAATGAACAGTATCCCCAGGGCGGTAAACCGGTCTATCGGTGTACGAAAAAACTTCACTTTCCTTATCCGATGCTAACCCCATTCTGTATCCACGCGTAGATGTTACTGCAATATCATTCCCTCGGCTTGTCACAACAAAATCTGTGTCGTCTGAGAAATTGTCTTGCTGGGCAATTCCTTCTGCACTTGTCGATTTAACTCCAAGCAAGGCAACTTTATTTTGTGTTTTGTAGTACTCGACTTTTATCCCACCTACCGCTTTGTTGGTATTACTGTCAGTTGTCATAACAAACGTTTGCTTGTTATCATGGATAACCTGTGCAACGTGCTTTGAAATTACTACAAAAAGACTATCGCGTCCGTATTTATTGGAGAAGGTCACAAAATAGATTCCTGGTGCCTTAAAGGCAGGATTTGATACACGTATCACTTTTGAATAACCGTTCTGTCCTTTGGCCATATATTGACCGGTTGTTGTTATCGCTGCCCGTCGCACAAGCGTATCAGGTATTATATTTACCGCAAGATATGAATTCTTTTTGTATATAAAATAAGAGAGTAACTCGTCTTTCGTTGCTTTCTGAAGTGTGACTTTGTAGGGCTCTGCCGTCTGTTGCTGAATGGACTTAGCGTACTTTTTGTCAAGAAGTCCATAATCCTGAATTTCGATATCAATCGTATCTCCAACAGGAACAGGAAGTATGCTTTTATTAGCCTTCAGTGAAAATTCGGGGTTTTGCTGCGTTCTAAAAGTGATATTTTCTTCCCCGGCCAGCTCTTTTCCATTTTCGGAATGAAACCGTTTGTCAATTGTTACAGAATATGCTGTTTGATAGTCAAATGTCTGAGGAAATTTACCTGCTTTTTTCTTACCCGATGTAAAGTACACAACCTGTCCGTTCTTCTCAATGTGCCAACTCCCTTCTACTTTTGGCACCATCGTGAAATACTTCTCCAGCTCCCTCTCGCTTACGCCTATCTTTTTTGAAAAAACAAATGTTGGCCGGGCTATTACCGGAGTTGCATTCTGCTGATCGGAAGGCGCACTTTCAACGAGTTCAAATTCACTTTTTGTTCTTGTCGGGGTACCTCCTGAGGGTCCTTTCAAAACGTACAAAAGGGCAGGAATACCGATAGCAATGGCTGCAAGAATAATAACCGGCCTTGGTATGCGGGAGAATATCCGTTGCACTACACTTACACCTCTTAAAACAACCGGGGAAGGCTGCACGTTTGGTTGAGAAGATAGATTTTCTTCTTGCACCTATTTATCGTACGGTGGCAAAAAGGACAAAGTCAATGAGAAAATTAACATTTACCGGTTAAGGGAATTATTCCGTTGGAACTTTATATCCTTGAGGGATAGTAACGTTTGCTGGGATTTTACTTTTTATGTCCTGCATCATCTTGCTGTAATCGGTAAAAGTAACACCAGTAGGTTTTTCAAACATTGAATCGGCAATCGGCTCATTACTGCATTGCGGCTTGTAATTTGTAAGGTCGTTTTTGAGTGATTCGGCGTCCTTATAGCTCTGTGCACCGTTTGCTCCAGGTGTAACGGATGCTGTCATAACAGCTGTATCTATCATAATTCCCGTTTTTTGACCTGTAACCCATGAATATACTACTTTATTCATCATTATTGAATTGTTGGTGGTCCCCCTTGCTGCCATTTCTGTCCGGATCTTTCCATCTTTTATGTAACTGGTTGTTGTTACGTCCGAATAGGTATATGTGCATTTAACTGAGCCTGCCCCCTGCAATGCTTTTACAAAATCGGGAGTTGCTGCGGTAGGTGCTGCTTGAGTGGGGGCAGCATTTTGCGTTGAGGATGTTGTAACCGCTTTTTTATTTTGAGTCACAAAGTAACCGATAATTCCTGCAATAAGAAGGATTACGATAAGAACTGCAACCAAAAGCTTTTTATTCATACTTTACGGTTAGTATACTCCCGATTTGTAAGAATGCAAGTAATTGCATCACACCCTCACTTTTTACCTGAAAACGCCGGAAAATATCTTTTGAAAAGAAGGAAAATGAAGGTAATTATTGCGGCAAACACAAAAACCCACAGCATAAGCTCTCTTGTAGTAAGCGTGTTATACGCATCAATCAGTACGCGTCCAGGGGATGTCAGAAGGTATAACGAATGGGTTCTTTGCACCTTTCCCATAACGACCCCAAAGGATATAAGACAGTTAAGAAAAATATAGACAGATAGCCTCATTTTTATTTTCTTTTTTTGCAAAATTCGCTCAATAGGCTCAAGGGAATAAAGATAAGTAAAAACTCCAATTGAAATGAGAAGACCAAATTCCACAAACAACATAGCCTGCTCTAGAGGCGCGGCCCTAAATAACTCGTAAGGAAGGTACTGGATATCTGTCAAAAGATATATAGTATTCGGAAGAAAGAGAAGCCACAAGAACAGCAAAGTCCACCGTAAAAAGGGTCTTAACTTGCGTCTTAAAAGCACAACAAAAAAGAGAGGGACAAAAGCCAAAACCAAGTTGAAAAGCATCCAATGCAAATTGTCGAATAAAAAAATCATGGAATTTTTAGACCGTAGTATTAAGCGTACTATGAATTAATCACAAACTCAACCTACCCTTCTACCTGAAAAAGAGATAATAAATGCTTGCCAGAAGAACTGCTGTGAGGATAACAAAAACACCTACGGGTACTGCCTTTGAAATGAGATTTTCTTCTTGGTACTCCCCATCATCCATGAAGCAAAGATACAACAATAATGCAAGTTTTTCAGAAGATATGCGTAAGAAGGACAACAGTCTAGGAAGTAAGCGGATAACCCTTTGACCTCCAGGAAAGTAATCCACTTGTCATACTAAAGACATTTTTATACCCCATCTTTATCATTGCGTCTACTGCCACAACACTTCGTGAACCACTGAGGCAATATACGTAATAGGTCTTGTTTTTATTGGGATACTTTTTTTCAAACCCTTCAGTAATTGTGTCGAGGGGAATATTTGCACTTCCTTTTATATTGCCACGCGAATACTCATGTGGCGTTCTGACGTCAAGAAAAATTATTTTCTCCTTTTTTTGAATACCATTCCATGCTTCTTCAGCGGATATTTCCGGAACATCAGGCATATCAAATCCAAACATATATGTATTCTAATTACTTTTCCTGAAGTTTTCCTTGATTTATATCAATGTCAACTCCCCATGTATTTCTGCAAGATACCCTTCTTCAATGAGTTTTTGTATGTGTGATTCTATTTGCCGTTTTCCAACCTCAGGCTTATGGGGGTAAATCCTTTTGGTTAAAGCATCTATAGAGGTTAAACCATGATGAATGAAGCGCTTTATCATCCGCTCACGCCGGTTGGTGTGCGCAATGTATTCTGCAATTTTATCTGTTGCGTTTTCTATAACACTGCCGTGTCCTGGCAGAATAAGAAGAGGCGCTATTCTTTGCAGCCTTTTAAGAGATGTTAGATAGGAAGACATATCATTTACTACAACTGACTTGTCTTCAATTACCGTATCTCCCGTAAAAATGCTGTTCGTTTTTCTATCGTATACACAAAGACTGTCTTCCGTGTGCCCTGGGGTAGGTAGAATAGTTATTTCCCGCTCTCCCAAATCCATTGCCCGCTCCGATTCCCTTTTTCCCAATCCTCCAATAATTGGTGCACCGGTAAGATCTGAAAAATCAAAACTGCCCCCGTCATGGTCAAAATGCTCGTGCGTTACGATAACTGCAGCAACAGGTGGCTTACCCTTTGAAAGCCACGTTTTCTCAAAAAGCGCATACTCTTCATCCGTCCCGGTTCCACTATCAACAACCACCGCCCCGTTAAGACCTCTGACAAGATAATAGTTTGGCGAACCAAAAGACCATTCCCCGTTCTCAATTGTCATGCACGTTATACCCGGTCCACTTTCCGTTACAATTTCTTGCACAACCGGTCTTTGCCGTTCTCCCATATTGTGAAATAGTACCAAAATTCCTATTAAAAACAATTGTAAGAGTTGACAAACCCGTATGCATTTGCGCTAATGTATATATTGTGAAAAAAATAACCCGCAAGAAAAGCTCACCAACAAAAAGGACGAAGCGTAATCCCCAATCAATTCTCTTTGTAAGATACACTTCGGTAGCTTTTGCCCTTCTCGTTGCTGCCGTAGCATTTAAATTTCTCGTTGCTGCATCATCCAACGTCCATGTTCTGGGAGCATCCACCGGCCCTGTTCTTCTTGCACGAGGCGGAGAAGATGAAACAGAAACCGAACATCAAAACGGACAGGAGCAGCCGGAGCCTCCCCATCAAGAATCGAATTCGGGTTCGGGTGGTCAAAACTCGGGAGGAAATGGTCAATCATCAAATACTACTTCCCCAACCGACACTCAACCGTCTCCTTCATCCGACACAAAAGTTGATTGTGTGGGGCCAGACGGCAAACACTTTGTCACAAGCTTCCATGACTGTCAGGAACTGAATGCAAAGTGGGGAAGAAAAAATTTTGAATTCACAAAAGTCGGTGCTTCTTCGGAGTCAAAGAAAACAGAAGACAAACAAAAAACTATTATTCCCCAAACTCTTACGGGTCAACAAACACCTTCCAAGCTTGAAGTGAGAAAAGAAGGCAGCAAAACCGAAATCAAATTGGAAAAGCCGGGAAGCCACATTGAAATAAAAAGAGAAGACGATGGGAGAGTTAAGGTGAAAGAGAAAAACGAAGACGGCACGGAAGTAGAGCTTGAGGAGAAAGATACGATAGAAAAATTGAATGCCGAGCTTGAAGATAAAGGAATTGAGATAGGAACCGGGTCGGCGAAGAAATTTGCATTCAAAAAAGGAAAGATTGAAGCACATACTGATTTTCCTCTCACTGTTGATCCCACCACCAAACAATTATCAGTCACAACAGAAAGCGGAACACATGATGTTACAGTGCTGCCTGATAAGGCGGTACAAAACCTTCTTGATAAAAAGGTACTTACAAATGTTGTATCTACTGGAACTCCAACATCGGGGAGCGTAAGTGACACTAATAACGTTGTAGGACTTACCGAAGTCGATAACAAACCGGCATTCGAAATCCACGGAGTAAAGGACAAAAAAGTGATAGGGCTCTTCCCTGTCGCCTTTACTAAAACCGTATACGTTTCAGCTGAAGACGGAAAAGTACTTAAGACCCAACAAGGAACCTGGGACAAAATCCTCGAATTCATTTCTTTCTAACACGTCTTTCTTTGTTACAATAGCATGATGCAATACAAAGCGCTGATGCTTGATGTCGATGGAACTCTTATTCCCTATCAATATGATGCAATGCCGTCTAAAAAAGTCAAAGAAGCGATAACCAAAGCAAAAGAAAAAGTCCATGTATGCCTTGTCACCGGTAGGTCCTACTACTCCTCAAAAAGCATCTTAAAAGAACTCGGTCTTACCGAAGGGTATGCAGTTGTCGATACAGGCGCATTTGTTATAGATATTTCCAGTAACGAGATTGTTTACAAGCAAACAATGGAAAAGACAGACATACAACATGTCATACATGTCCTCGGAAAAAATAACATAACATTTTATCTTAAAGACGAGAAGAACATATCCCAAACGCGTGACTACTTTCCACCCTATCGGAAAGATCAAGATATTGAGAATGTTTCGATGTTTTTTACAGATGAAGATTTTACACTTGAACAAACCCATATTCTCATGAGGGAGCTTGCTAGACCACACCTTAATGTGTTCCGCACAAGACATAAAGATCCGGAAAAATATGGACTCAATATTACGCATGTCAATGCCACAAAACTTCACGGAATAGAAGTTATTGCAGAAAAACTTAATCTCCTGCGGGAAGAAATAGTCGGGGTCGGCGACGGATACAATGACTTCCCGCTTCTTATGGCATCAGGACTCAAAGTTGCTATGGGAAATGCAATATCCGACCTGAAGGAAATAGCCGACTATATAGCTCCAACCGTCGTTGACGACGGAGTTGCCGACGTTATTGAAAAATTCATCCTCTCGTAGAAAAAAAGGGGTCACCAAGTCATCCGGAGGTGTTTCATAGCATAGTCCATTGTCGCTCCGACTTTCTTGCGGGGGTTGAAAATGTTCTCAGGGTCGAATATCTTTTTCGTCTCTTCAAAAAGTTCATAAATACGGCTTCCGTACATTTGTCTCAAGTACGGAGTTCTTATGAGCCCGTCGTTGTGCTCCCCTGTGATTGAACCGCCATATTTCAGAACAAGGTCGTATATGAGTTTTGAAATTTCAGGGATTGCATTCCTGACGGACTTTTTTGTGATATCAACAAGCGGAATAATGTGGAAATTACCATCTCCAATGTGTCCTGCGACAGTGTAGGTAAAGTCCTTTCTGTATTTTTCAAATATTTTGTTCACTTGTGGAATAATTTCCGCTATATATTCGGGCTTTATGACAAAATCGTCGATAAAGGGAGCCGTGTGTTTGTTTTTAATTTTTTTTCTAAGGAGGTTAAAACTTTCACGCCGTATGAGCCAGTATTTCTCTTCTTGTGACTCAATGGCTACTTTTGCTTGTGGGTGAAGGGGCGCCAATTTTGCCTTAAGTGTTGCGATTTTCTCTTTCAACTCTTCTGGGTCATTCCCGGTAAAGTCTATCTGTAACACTAATTTTGGAAGCCCACCGCGCATTACCATCAAAAATTCAGGCATAAATGCAATTCCTGCACCGACAAATCCCTTTGCTCCCAGTTGTTTTGCAAATTCGGGGAAATATTTAAGCGCTAATTTCAACGTATTATCATCGTATGACTCAAAGCTTTCAGGCTTTAAGGGGAGTGCTGCGTTGATGATTTCACCCAAATGCTTCAAGTCATGAAGAAAAATAACCATCATTTCCCTATGCATATGAATTGGGACAAGTGAAACTTCTGCCTCAAGAAGTAACCCCAATGTTCCTTGCGCACCCACCCACAATTGGGTCAAATCAAAGGTTCCCTCTTCTTTGTTATAAACATTCCACAAAAAATATCCTGCCGAATTTTTGCTTACCTGCGGCTTTGCATCCATTATCTCATCATAGTTATCATTAATAAGCTTGAACATTTTCCGGTATATCTCCCCTTCCAAATCTTTCTGTTCCATTTTCTTTTCAAGGCTTGCCATCGTGAGTTTTCTGAAGACGCAAATACTCCCATCGCGAAGTACTACCTTTACACTTTTTACATACCGTTCAGTCTTTCCGTATTGCAAGGACTTTTCGCCACCGGAATTGTTGTTCACAATTCCACCCATTGCGCATAAACCACGGGATGCTGGGTATGAGGGGAACAAAAGCCCTTCACGAATCGTTTCCTTTTCAAAATCGCGGTAAAAGACGCCTGGCTCAACCACCGCAGTTCTTTTGTCAGTATCTATTTGAGGTTTTGCGTTGAAGTATTTTGAAAATGCGACAATGATGGAATCATTAATGGAGCCTCCTCCCATATCGGTTCCGGCAGCTCTTCCAGTAAGAGACAAATGGGGATGTTCTTTTTTGTTCTCAGCCACAAATTTAACGAGCGTTACAACATCCTTTTCGTTCTTTGGGAAAACTACCGCTTCAGGCCGCATTTCAAAAAGTGAAGCATCATGACTGTGCTCTGTAAGGGTCGAAGAGTCTGTAGCAATGTCTCCCTCGATTAATTTTGATAACTGCGCGAGCATGTTAGTATCCATAGACAACAAAAAAACCTCTCTTTCTCATGATGAAGAAATTTTTTGCGTTCGTCAAGTGGTATGCAGCTCTCAAAATATTAAAAATTTGTATGTGATACAAATCACTTGACACTAGTCAAACACAACTGGTAACGTAATGTATGGCCAAAAACCTGTCCGAAGAAATTCCTGAACCGGCCTTATCCCGCTTTATTTTCTCTAATACAAAAATGGGGTGGATATGGCTTGTGTTGCGTGTGTACGTCGGATACGAGTGGCTCATCGCAGGGTGGGCCAAAGTCAACAACCCCATGTGGGTTGGCCCGAAAGCAGGTGTCGCAGTATCGGGATTTTTGAACGGAGCATTAGAAAAGACAGGTGGTCAACATCCTGATGTTTCAGGATTTTACGGAGCATTTATTCAGAATGTAGCCCTTCCCAATGCCGCCACATTCTCCTTCCTTGTAGCCTTTGGAGAATTGTTGGTCGGCATTGGGCTTATACTGGGCATTTTTACGGGAATCTCGGCTTTTTTTGGTGCATTTATGAACATGAATTACCTTTTTGCCGGGACTGTAAGTACAAATCCAATTCTCTTTGTTATAGAGCTATTCCTTATTCTAGCATGGAGAACCGCCGGATGGATAGGTGTTGATAGATACCTTCTTCCGCTTCTTGGTACACCCTGGAAAAAAGGGAAATTGTTTAAGAAATAATCATTTTTCCGCTTCCTTTTCCCATCTCTCCTGCATTTCAAAAAGAGCGACGATAAAAAGTGATTCGGACCATCCAAGAGGTGTATTATCATTGTATTCAGGCGAATTTGAGAAATACAGTTCTGGTACTCCTTGAGGCGTATCGTCAGCAATAAGGTCTTTTATGTAGGAAAAGGCCTTCTCCGTCTGCCCCATTTTGCCATAGATTATCGCAAGCCAAGCAAGCCCAAATGTCCACTCTGCTTCCTCACTAACCTCGTCTTGATTCTTGTTGTAATACTTATCCCCTTTATAGCGGATAACTCCGCGCTCCCGCAGAAGATGGTACTCAACATTTTCAAGGATTCGGTCTCTCTGCTCGTCAGTTACAACTCGATATGGCCAAATGAGCGACAGAAGTGCAAGGTCTACGAACTTGCGTTCAGATTCTCTGGGAAGTAAACTATCAAGTGTCTCCTGCCCTCTTTCGATGATATATCCGGGAACGTGTATTTGGGGAAGTCTTTTAATTGACTTTAGACCTGCAACGCATGCCCCCACCGATGAGGCATGCAACTCCTCGTCTTCTTCCCACATTCCACTGTCTCTGTCCTTCCAATATTCGATTGCTTCCAGGTATTTAACTAATTTATTGATGATTCTAACGTGCGACTCATCGGTCAGTATTGCTCTATTGTGATGATGTTCCAATTCACCTATCCGGAAAAGAATACAGCCTACCGCATCATTTTGCTTGTTGCCCCAAGACTCCCAGAACTCGTCAAACGTTTCAGGATGAAACCGCGCATGGATATATTGAAAGGATTCGGTAGGTTTATTTTCAATTGCCCAATCTATTTTTTCTTCATGTTTGAGAAGCACATTCAAAATTGCCCGGTATGTTTTTTCAACTGTATCCCAGTCCCCAATTACTTCAAAAGCAATTGTTTCATAAAAATTGTCCCGCAGCCAACTTTTGTCATATCCTGTACCGACATTTTTGTCTGCAGCAGCAAAAAGCCCGGACTCATATTGAAGGCCTTTTAATATCTCGAGATGTTTGTCGATGAGTTGTTGATAGGTAAGACGCGCCATATTTTGTTATTTTGATAGCATACTAGAATCCTTCCATTCTATGCAATGATCATTACTTCAAACCTTAATTTATGCTTCATACCTTTTAAAGAAAAATGTCTTTGCAATTTCAGCTGTAGCCAAATTCAAAATAACTATTCCTATGATGCTGAGAAGAATAAAAAATGGTACTTTAGTGAAGGAAAATATCGGACCCAAGAATGTAAAGGGCAGAATAAACCCAACAATAACTACCAAGATACAGAGAAATGCCAGTGATTTACTCGGAAGACTTTGGATTATCGGTATTTTTTTCGTTCTAATGACAAAAATAACCAACGTTTGTGTCGCAAGAGATTCTAAGAACCAGCCGGTTTGGAACAACGATACGGAAGCATGGAAAACAGAAAAAAGTAATACAAATGTGATAATGTCATAGATTGAACTTACCGGACCGAAAACAAACATAAATTTTTTAATATAACTCAAATCCCAACTTCTTGGCTTCCTAATTAATTCTTCATCAACTCCATCATTTGGAATAGCGAGCTGAGAAAATTCATACAATAAATTATTTAGAAGTATTTGAATCGGCAACATAGGCAAAAAGGGGACATAGAATACAGCAAATAAAACGCTCAAGATGTTTCCAAAATTGGAACTGATACCCATTTGAATGTATTTTAGTGTGTTTGCAAAAGTTACTCTCCCCTCGACTATTCCATCATGAAGAACCCGAAGACTTTTGTTGGTTAGTATCATGTCGGCAGCTTCTTTCGCCACATCAACCGCATTCTCGACAGAAATTCCCACGTCACTATTCTTCAAAGATGGCGCATCGTTTATCCCGTCCCCAACATATCCAACCACATGGCCATTAGCTTTTAGCGCTTGTATAACACGATTTTTTTGGTCCGGGGAAAATCGCGCAAAAACAGTTGTTGCCTCAACTTTTCTCGCCAACGCGTCATCCGTCATGCCAAAGATTTCTCCTCCAAGAAGAACTCCATCAATTGGTAGGTCTGCCTCAACGCATATCTTTTTTGTCACAAGTTCGTTGTCACCTGTAATGACTTTTATATCCACATTAAGTCGCTTTATTTTCCGCAAGATTTCGGCTATATCCTTTCTTGGTGGGTCAAAGAAGGCAACAAAGCCTTCAAATGTTAGCTCGGATTCATCTTTCTTTGAATAAGAATTGCTTTTTTTGACAACTTTCTTTGTGGCTACCGCAACAACCCTATATCCGTCACCACTCAGCTTTTCATAAAGTTTTTTGATATCATTTACCACTTCTTGCGTAAGGGGATGATGTTCTTTTCCTTTTTGAAAATACTTGCATGATTTGAAAATTTCCTCCGGCGCACCTTTGGTAATAATAAATCTGTCATTCTCATGTTCCATTACAATACTCATTTTCCGTCTCACAAAATCGAAAGGAATTTCATCAACTTTCGTGTAGGCATCAATAAACACCTTTTTAAATGAAATTACAGCATTGTCGAGCGGATTTTTTATACCGGATTGGAATATGCTATTTAAATAAGCATGCAAAAAAACCCGTTCAGAATGTTCTCCTTCCCAATTTATATACTTAACAAGTTTAATCATGCCCTCGGTTAGTGTTCCCGTCTTATCAGTACATATAACATCCATACTCCCAAAGTTAGGCATTGCCTGAAGCCGTTTAACGATTACTCCTCGTTTTGCCATTCTCAACGCACCCTTACTCATCGTTACGGACATAATCATTGGTAGAAGGTCTGGTGTTAATCCAACAGCAATTGCTATAGCGAATGTAAACGAATCAATCAGGTTATAGTGCCTCAAGACTGAACTAATAAAAAATATGCCCAAGACAAATAGAATAGTAATCCGTAATATCAACACACTAAAACTTTTTATCCCTCTCATGAAGTTTGTTTCAGGGAGCCGTTCATTCAATAGGTGTGCAATTTTGCCTATCTCAGTTGCTTTTCCGATTTTTACAACAACACCAGTACCTGTTCCTGTTACAACGCTACTCCCTGAAAAAGCCATATTCCCCATTTCGGAAATAGTAATATTTTTACCTGATATAGAGTGATTTGTTTTTCTTATAGGAAATGACTCTCCTGTGAGTGCTGACTCATTAATGAACAAATCATTGACTGCTATTAACCGCAAGTCTGCAGGAATTAAATCTCCCGCACTCAACTCGACAACATCCCCAATTGTGAGTTGTTCGGTCTTAATTTCGATTTTTACATCGTCACGAATGGCAACAGCTTTTGAAGAGAGTCTGTCTTTGAGTTTTCCCGAAGCATTATTCGCTTGATATTCCTGGAGAAAGTTTAGTATTGCGCTAGCAAAAATTACAACTGAAATGATAATCCCGTTCGTAATCTCTCCCAAAAAATAAGAGATACTTGCCGCAAAAAGGAGAATAAGAATAAGGGGATTTTTAAAATTTTTGAGAAATTCGGTAAGAGGATTGTATTCTTTTTCTTCAATAAGAGTGTTCTTGCCATAAATGGCTTGTCGTCTGGCTGCCTCCTTCTGAGAAAGCCCGTTTTTAGAAGTTGAAATTTTTTGAAGTACAATATCTACTTTTTCCTCAACAAAAAAATTAAGGGCTGTTTCTTTTTCCATTAGATAATTTTCGGGACTTACCGGCCGATAAAACTACCGATGCCACCAACCAGGGCTGCAATTGTTATTACAATTCCAGAGCCGACAAGAAGAACATTCTGAAGCCTGCTGTTCCTATACTTACCCATAATTTCCCGATCATTTGCAAATTTATACAAGAAGAAAAATATCACTGGCAAGAACAAACCATTTACGAAATCCGCATAAAGTGTGAATTTGAAAAGAGCAAAGTTGGGAAAACTTATTGCAGCAACTCCCAAAAGTACTTGTACGATAAAAAAGCCATAAAAAAGTCTGCTTCTTGAGAAACTAACGTCTAAACTCCCTTCATATCCAAAAAATTCCGAAAAAGCGTACGCCGTTGCCAATGGCACTATTGCAGCTCCGATAAAACCTGCAACAATAAGTCCCGCACCAAACATTACACCGGCAAGGTCTCCCGCGAAAGGCTTAATAGCAAGCGCCGCGTCAGCAGCACCCTGAATATGAACGTTATGAGCAAATACCGTCGCCGCAACAGCTACCATCATGAAAAGACTGACAATATCAGTCAAAAATGCCCCGACATAAATCTCAAGCCTGTTATATCCGATTCTATCGACCGTCAATTTTTTATCTTTCACATAGCTATTTATGAAGAATTGCCCCCAGGCTGTAACAGTTGTTCCAAGCACTGCAATTGATGTATAGAGATAATCGAACGATATTTTTCCTGTCGGCATGATGAGTGATTTTCCGACAAGTCCCCAATCAGGTTTTGAAAGGATGGCGCTAACAAAATAAGCAACGTAGAAAAATATTAAGAAAAGGAAAAACTTTTCAACTTTCGCATATGAGGCCTTAGTAATAAAGAAAAACAAAAATGCTATCACTACAGGAAGAAAAATCCATAAATTGAGATGAAAAAGCGCAAGTCCATCTTTAAGACCTCCAACATCCTGGATGATGACACCGAAATTGACAAAGAAAAGGAGCGCAAAAATCAAAACAGACACCCGTATGCCGAATTTCTCACGTATTAAATCCCCAAGACCTTTCCCGCTGACAACTGCAAGCCTTGACCCGATTTCCTGAGTTGTCATAAGAACTATGGTTATTGGAATAAGAGTTGTGAGCATGGAGTACCCGAATTTTGACGCTGCAACAGAATACGTGGCAACTCCGCCTGCATCGTTATCTGCAAAAGCCGTGATTAATCCCGGACCAACCACAGCAACAAGTATAAGAAGTTTGATCCTAATCCCTCTGATGAATTTTTTCATTACAACTTTTCTTCAATGTCCTCTATCATGTCGTCAAAAGTCACTACTCCTATCATTTTTTTGTTATCCCCCACCACAGGCAGCGCATATAGTTTATATTTCAGCATCCGTTTGAGAGCAATCTCTTGTGGTGTTGTTAGATGAGCAACAACAACATCTTGTTCCATGAATTTATATACAGGAGTATCAGATTGTTGGATAAGTAAATTATGGAGCTCGAAAACTCCAACTAAGATGCCTTCTTTGTTGACTGTGTATATATACTTGGAAAATGGTTCATCAGGTAATGCTTCTTTTACCTGTGAAAGCGCCTCAGAAGCTGTAATTTCGGATTCTATAGAGATAAAATCTGGATTTATGAGTTTTCCGACCGATGTTTTTGAATACTTCATGAGCTCTCTTAATTCTTCGTGTTTTGTTTTTTCGAGCCCTTCTAAAATCTCAACCCGTTTCTCCCGAGGCAATGTCAAAAGGATATCAACCGCCTCGTCGGGCTCAAGTAAATCTATAATTTTTGTCGCTTTTTCCGGAGCAAATCGCTTAAAAAGTGCAGTCTGGTAATTAACATTCAAGTCCTCAATAACGTCAGCAGCGTATTCATCCGAAAGGTCGGTGATAATCTTGTTGACGTTTTTGATGTTAGTCTTTTCCAAGTAATCGGCCAGATCCTCAGGTCGCATTCTTTCCAAATCCCCGATATCTTTTTTCAATTGGACTGTTCCGTTGGCAAGTTCTAGAGGCTCGATATCTCCCCATGACAAAAAATGAGGATGAGAATACAGCTTCAACGCTTTATAGATTGGAGTTGCGGCCTTTTCTAATTTGAACCACCGAAGAATAGCTCGAAATCCAACGTCTACTCCAGCGATGTAATATTCGGACTTATCCTCTTTATCTTGAATTGCAATGTCATTCACCCTAACGACTTTTCCACCCCTAACATCTATTATCTGTCTGTTCAGCAGGTTGTTAGCCATCGAAAATTCGCGCTCGGCTACTTCCTTTTCAACAAAATCACGGTCAACAACTATCTGCCCGTTGATTGTCTTTATGTCTTTTATCTGGATTGCGATGTTTTTCCGCTTTCCTTTTTTGACGAATATTTTTGTAATTTTCGGGGATTCCTCAGCAAGAAAAAGGAAGTCTTTCAGATGACCTATCGTCTTCTTATTTTCATTGACGACTTTTTTGTTGACAAGTTCGGAGAAATAATACATGCTTGGTTTTTATAGAACATAAATGGGAATTTTTTACTTCCTCCTTTATTGTACGCACCCGTGAAAAGTTAAGTCAAGCAGAAGTTGATAGCTACGAAACTGTACCCACAACTCCTGCTTTCATTTCAACAGGGGCATTTTCCCGTCTGTCATACATCCCATCATTATCCGCAACCGAAAGTTGTCTTGCAAGCTCCGCCATTTCGTCACGTTGAGGCTGATTGATTGCTACTCTATAATCGGTTCCTGTAGGTTTTGTGTGTATTCTTTCCATTTTTATCACCTCCTTTCTTTCTGCCATAAAAAGCGTAGAGGAAAACTCGTTTGAGGTCAATTTTTGAAATAAAATTTACAAAACCATATATTTTGTTAAAATATTAACATCTTCATGATTACTGTTCCCGAAGCAACAAAAAAGATAGTCGAGCGCTCGCGATATCTTTCGGAGGCTTTGGCAAAAGACATCATCAACCTTTCCTCTCTCGCGCGCTACATAAAGCCCGAACTTGAGCAAATGCTCATCAAAGACATAAGCTCAGGCTCCATCATAATGGCACTTAAAAGATTGCAAAAAACAACAAAATCTCAGTATAAAAGTGAAGAAATTTTCAAACACCCTCCGGAGATGACGGTCCGTTCAGGACTTTTCTTTGTCACTCTTGCCAGAACGAATGAAACCGAGGGGATTGTGGGGAATTTGTTTTTGAACAGAGTGAAAGGGACATTTTCATCAATTACAATCGGTGCAACGGAAATTCAAATTGCAGGTACTTTTGCGTTGAGAGAAAAACTTTTGAAAAAAATCTCTCCCGACTCGGTTATTTTAAATATGGAGAGTGTTTCCCAAATAACGGTCTTTGTTCCTGAGGAAGCAATTAAAACTCCCGGTGTTTATTATTTTTTCTTAAAATCGCTTGCTTGGGAAGGAATTAATATAATAGGCGCCTCACCTACTAAAAGTGAATTCACCCTTTTTTTTGAGGATAAAAATGTCAACCGTGCATTTGAAATTCTCTCAAGTCTTTTTACAAAAGAAGTAATTTAATAGCCCTCATCCCTCAGTCTCTGAACGTCTTTCCATCCGATATCTGTCCTGTACATCAAATTATTCCCGTCAACATGCACTCTAGCCATTGCTCCATATGCTTTCTCCCGCGCCTCTACCACGTTTTCCCCTTGTCCTACTATATAAAAAAGTCTTCCTCCCTTTGCCCAATGCTTTCTTTCTTCATCTACTTTTACCCCTGCGCCATACAATTCCACGCCGTCCATATGCATGACATAATCAAGTCCAAATATTTCTTTACCTTTTACTGCGCTATAGTCTCTTGGATAACCCCTCGATGCCCCTGCAACAACCACCCGCGTAAGGCTGTCTGTTGTCAAATTGTACTTATCCAAACTTTTTTCAACAATTGCAACCGCAAGCTCGAACATATCAGACGTTATTCCGGGAGCAACTATCTCGACCTCAGGATCCCCCCACCTTGCATTCCACTCAATGTTGTTTACCCGTTTCAAAACCTCATTAAGCATCCCCCCATAATATCCAACTCCCTCATATGGCCTACCTTCCTCTGAAAGTGCCCCCATCATTTTCTTAATTTCTTGCTCAACTACCATCTCGACAGTGCGTGTCATCAGTCTTGGGGGTGTACTTGCTCCCATTCCTCCCGTATTTTCCCCGGTGTCGTAATTTCCCTCTCTTTTGTGGTCCTGGGCGTGCCCGAGTAGTTTTATATGCTCCCCGTCTGAGGCAAAAAAAGTCGAGAATTCTTCACCCGCAACCATTTCCTCAATGAGAAAAATTTCCGAAGCCCTTTCATGCTGCTCACGAAGCTGTCGAACCATTCTTTTTGCCTCCTCCGAGCTGTGCGCAAGCTTTACACCTTTCCCTTCGGCAAGCCCGTTGGCTTTTACAACAAAGTTTTCCTCTCCGCTATGGTCTATGTACCAATCTGCAGGCTCAACTCTGGTAAATGTTTCAAAACGGGGTTGTTGCAAGCCTGCTTTTTTCCCAAGCCCCCGCGCGTACGCCTTGCTCCACTCAATTTGCCCTGCATCTTTCGATGGTCCGATGGTCGCAATTCCCCTGTTTCTTAAAGTGTCTGTTACCCCTGCCTCAATGGCGTTATCCTGGGCAACATCGGCAAGAGTTACACCTAGCTCTTCAAATTTATCGGCAATAGCATCCGCACTTATATTTTTGATGTTCGGAAAAACAAAAGTAGGCTTCGTTGCCATCTCAGCGGTAAGATCGTTACCCGGGATGACAACTATTCTGTTAACATGAGGACTTCTTTCATACGCGCGTGCCAGAGCGGCCCCCCGGCCTCCACCGTCAACAATTCCGACTATATTTCCTTCCGCAATTACAGGCATATATTAACCGTTTGGATACATTTTACGGGCATATTTTCTTGCTTCCCTCAGTATTTTTTCCTCACCCGGCCTCATAAAATGCGGCTCTTGTGGGGTTTCTTGTATCTCACCTTTTACAAATTGATTGAGTATATCAATTTGCAGTTGGTGTTCTACTGGCAATGCACGCTGCTGTATTTTTTTCGGCCAGTCATGAAAATACTGAGGAACTTTTCGCATTCCCACCAAAACTCCTTCATCCATGCCAGCTACAACCCTATGCGTCACGACCTCTGTCCCTTCATAACGGTGCGTAAGCCGGGCAAATCTATGCATTGCTGCATGGGGCTGCATCCCATGGAGGTTTCGAGTTTCTGGAAGCGGACCCGGATGTTGGTTAAATATCGCATCTTTATATGCCTCAATTACATTATGTGGTGTCCAGGGAAGCCATCCATTCTGTGTCAGAACGGTTGCTCCTTGCTGCTTTGCAAATTTAAGAATTGCTTTACCGAACCCATACCCATCGGGTAGTCCGTCATCGCCGGTAAAATCCAGGGGATTTATTACTGCCACCGGAACGCCCATTTTGAGCTCACGCGCACGGGATATTCCCCTCAAGCCAGGCTCACTTGCGATAACCCCCGCAAACTCAAGTCCCAGAATTCCACCGTCGCGTATCGCCATGCCAATTTGCTCCATGGTGGTTCCACCGCCTGATATAAGAGAGATTAAGCGTTCAGCCATTTGGTTGGGGCAAGAATACTACATGTTAACAAACAAGAGGCAAAATGCAATATTATTTCGAGCCCCCGTTTCCGTTTCCATTGAAAAAATGATATTCGGGAAATTTTTGCTGTATTGCTTCCAATTTTTCTCTTCTGAAAACCACGTAGTGCACATCGGGTGCTAAGCGTTGCATAATTGACTGCTGTCTCCCTTTCCCATTACTCGAGGTCGTTATTTCGATATAAGTCTGGACCCCAGTATCGGGATTAACCACACGAAAATCAGGAAGCGTGCCTCTCAGTATCCCTTCGTCGTCATGATAATAAAAAAACGTTGGCTCGTGTGTAATTTCAAGAGAAGTCTTATCAAGAAGCAGCCGGGCGAACTCCCGCTCCGCAGGATTATCTACTTTTGCTCCATCGTCACTACTTTTTATATATATTAAATCTTCCGGCCCTCTTATCTGGGTTCCACCGTATTCTCTTCTTGGCATTTTGAAATATATTAAATGGAGAAAGTCATTTTGAAAAGTGGCATTTTTCTCTTGAACGCCGAGAATATTAGCTCTATGATGAGTTCTTCCTCTTCAAATTCGAGTAGTAAGCTCTTGTAAAACTCTAACGGAGTATTCACATACTCTTCGTCCCGAAATACTAAACTGTCCTCATGTTAAAAAATCAATTTTTTCTCCTAGCGCTCATTTTTGTTATGATGACGGCTCCTGTCATAGTTCGCGCTCCGGCTTTTGAGCATGTCTTTGCACAGCAACAATCTCCAACCCCCACCCCCACTGCACAGCAACAACAAGAAGCACTTGACACGCTCATGGGTGAACATGCGCTCGTCGGAGGAGAAATGATGATTGCACGCTATGAAAAACGTGCTGATTTTCTTGCTGCAAAACAAGCTGTAGACAACAACACTAAGCTTTTGGCAGCACAAATGGAAAATCTATACGGCGTTGACACAAAAGACAAATTCCTCACCATTTGGACCAACCACATCAATGCATTCCTTGATTATGCCGATGCAAGAAGGGCAAATGATAATGCAAAAATAACGCTTTCATTACAGAGCCTCCAAAGATTTACCGATGATTTCTCTTCCCTTCTCTCCCAAGGTAAAAATGCGGATACGTATATGAATGCCCAGAATTATTTTGCACGGCACGTATTGAATGAGAAGGCAATACTGGATGCTTATATAAATAAAGACTATCCCAAAATGTATACTTCAATGCATGACGCATATACCCACGCAACTTCAATATCCGCACCAATCCTCGGTAAATAACCACTTGTTTTCTATCATTACTGCTCTGTAAGCTTATGTTATGGAGAAAAAAAAGAATAGTTTAGCAGGGCCAGAAACCTCAGGAATTAAATTTAATGGCATCAATAATTTCAATGTAAAGTTTAAAATATTGATTTGTCTAATTTTTTTTATCATTATTATCCTTCTTACTGCAATAACTTTTGATACATTCCAAGAGGTGCCACTTGCAAGGAGTTTCCAAAACAAATACGCTGAAAAAATGGTACTTATCTCTGGCAAACCGACTACAAAAGCAACACGGGCTGTAACAGCTACTCCTACAATAGATAGGACAAATTGGAAAATATACAAAAGTAAAAGTGGTTTTTTTAGCTTCAGGTACCCTTCATTATTTATCGTGCAGGAAGATGACAACCAACTTTCTTTGAATGATAAAAAATACCTAAACTACACTATCTCTTTTAAAAATGCTCTAGAAAAAAACCTGAGAAAAATTCTGTTCCTCACATCTACACAACGCAATTTAATATTGTGGTTACAAAAACCGATAATGCAAACTTAATAGATTATCTTCGTTCAGAAAATAAAGATACTGTTTTGATTGAAGACTTACCCATACGGTATGACGCCGATGAGGCACTGAAGATAAACAATCGGGACGATACATTAGTAGACTACTATTACTTGTTCGGAAATAGAGTTGTTAATCTCAAAAAATGGGAAGTTGGAAACAGTTCTACTTCTTCACCAATTCCCGATTATAGCCAGATACTTATAGAATCACGTATTTATGAGACCTTTGAGTTTGATAAAAATAAATTACCCAACTTATAAAGTCCTCACAAAATAACAGACTCCGGATAATTTTTCTTTTTTTCCTTTTTGCTTTTAACCGGGTTTTTGGGTAACCCCAAAATAGCCATTGGGCGCTCAAACCACGTGTCCTCTGCGTCCTTATACCTTAGCGTATAAATCGAGAGCAGTATCCATCCTTCAGACAACATCTCGTTTATCTCATCCCTTCCTTTTCTCTCTAGTGACCTTCCCTCAACTTGCTCTATCTCAAGTTCCCAAAGCGCAACATTTGGTTCAATTTTCTCTGCATTAACCTTTTTCATTCCCATTACTCCTTTCTTCTAATTTCTAATCAAGCGTAATGTCTCTTCGGGGTTGGAACCTTGTCCCCTTCTTTTCTAGCTTCGGATATGCCTATTGCTACCGCTTGTCTTCTATTGGTTACCTTTTTTCCGCTTCTTCCCATTTTAAGCTTTCCTTTCCCATATTCATGCATGACATCGGATATTTTTTCCTGTGCTTTTTTTCCGTATTTTGCCATTTATTTCACCTCCTTAGGAAATTTATGATAGTTCTTGTATCTGGGAGACAGCACAAAACAGAGTAAGAGTAATTTGAGGAAATTTATTGTAGGTCCCCCCGCCGTGAAGGCGGGGGAACCCAATTGGGATTCCCGCCAAAACGGCGGAGGGGTGGGGATGGACCGTACGGCCCGTCCCCGGTGTCCGACCTCGCGGTCGGACGGCTATTGGTTTTCGTAACGATGAGCCGGATCTTCACGGATGAAGCTCCGGACTAAGCGGTAGCGTACGCCCGAAGACCGGACGCAATCAAGTAGGCAGGCGATTCGACCAGAACCTGCCGCCTCTTCTCTTCGAAGATTTCATTCAGATCGTCGAAACGCTCCTGGTACTCTTCGAGGGTGAGGCCAACGAAGGCCGCTTCTGCCTGGGCGGTGAGGTTGCGGGTCACATCAACCTTGTCAATGTCGACGCCGAAGGAATCGATACCCAGCGCAACGAGCGTAGGGATCGTCTCCGGGAAGTCCGAAACCATCTGGCCGCACAGGCCATGGTACTTGCCCAGCTCCCGGGTGATCACGAGGGCCACCGAAAACAGGATCTGGACAGTCTTGCCCTTTGCCACGTACCGGCTGGTGTTTTGGCCACCGTCACGGTCAGCAGCGTAGGCGAACTGGGTCATGTCGTTGGTGCCATCCGAGATGCCCATGATGCCGCACGCAAGGAACCGGTGCAGCTCGATGACGTTTGAGGGAACCTCGCACATCATCAAGAACCGCTCCCTCGGGAGCCCGCACTTTTCCGCGATGACTAGCACCGCTTCGAGCTCCTCGGGTGTCCGGACCACCGGAAGCATCGGAATGACGTTGTCGAACCCGAGGTCGAAGATGACGCGGCGGACCGCTTCACATTCGAGCCTGAATGCAGGTTCCTGAAGCAGGAACTTGAGGGCGCCCCGCTCTCCCATCATGGGATTCTCTTCCGTGGGTTCGAATTCGGAAGAGCCGTTGATGTTGGCGTACTCATTGGTCTTAAAGTCCGTCAGCCGGTAGGTCGTGAGACCCTTCTTCTTCGCAAGCACCGTCTCCGGGTCTGCGTCGAACTTAGGCTTCATAGCCCGAGCAAACGGAATGATGTTGTCGACCATCTGCTGGATGTGCCACTCCGAATTACCCTCACGAATGGAGAGCATCGGATGCACACCGATGTTTGCCAGGCCGAGCTCAGCCCTAACCAGGCTAAGGATGTCGGCGTTGCTTTCGGCTACCTTTTCAGGGCCACCGTTGGCGTCTCCGGCGATGATGCCGATTTTCGTCCGGGTTCGGACGTTGGCGGTCTGTGCCTTGAGCTTGGTGAGCCGGTCCTTGCGGCGTGCCCCCCATGCCAAGGCCTGCTTGGCTTCGCCCTCGTAGATGCGCTCGTGCGAGCCGTCTACGGTAACGAGTTGGTCGTTGGTAAAACGCCCGGTCGTCGCGTCCTTGACGGCAACGATAACCGGAATACCGAGTTCGCGGCCGACGATGGCCGAGTGGCAGTTCATGCCACCGATCTCGGTGATGATGGCTGCAGCCCTGCGCATTGCGGGCAGGTAGTCGGGGGTCGTCATCTCTGTGACGAGAATGTCGCCCTCACGCACCTGGTCGCATTCGCTGTGGCTGTTGATGATCCGTACTGGGCCCATGGCAACGCCAGGACTAGCACCGAGACCATCGTCATTCGCACCATCGGAGAGGATGACCGCCGTTTCAGTCGGTGGCGCTTCCTCCTCGATCTGGATCTTGTTGGTCGTTACAGGCCGCGCCTGCAGCGTTACGAAGTTCCCTTCCTCATCGATGCCGTACTCGATGTCTTGAGGGACTCCGTAGTGGGCTTCGATGGCAAGAGCGCGGCTCGCAGCTTCCCGGACCTGGTCGTCCGTAAGCTTCTGGGCTTGCTGCTTGTACTCCTCGACCTCGGCATCGACGGTCCCCATGCCTGACTCGGCAAGGATCGTCATGGTGCGTTGCTCGGAATGGCGCCGGGAGACGATCTCCAGGCTTTCCTTTGCGACAACGTAGAGGTCGGCGTTGGAACTGCCGGACACGAACTTCTCGCCGAGCCCGTAGATCGTCTCGATGACGATGACCTTGCGGTCATTGTTCATCGGGTTGAGGGTGAAGATCACGCCGGAGCGTGTCGACCTCACCATCTTCTGAACGGCTACGGCGATCCCCACTTCAAAGTGGGAGATGTCGTGTTCTTCGCGATAGATGATGGCCCTCGCCGTGAAGATCGAAGACCAACAGGCCAGGACCGCAGCGATGATGTCGGAAGCGCCATGGACTCCCAAGAGGGTGTCCTGCTGGCCGGCGAATGCAGCGTCGGGAAGGTCCTCGGCAGTGGCCGAAGATCGTACCGCGCATATCGTGCCGGCGGGGAAAGTCTGCGAGTATGCCTCAGCAATCTCGCGGGCGATCTCATCCGGCATCGGAGCCGACTTGATGGCAGTGCGGATCCGCTCTGCGCGGAGATCCACATCTGCATCGTTGTTGACGTCCATCCCATCAAGCTCCTGGCGGACCAGTGAGGCGATTTCGGGATGGAGTTCGATGAAGCGCTTCCAGGCGTTCACCTTCACGGCGAACCCGGGTGAGCCAGGAGCACCGGCTGCGGCGAGCTCACCAAGATTGGCGATCTTACCACCGACGATGCTGATGTCGTGCTTCCGGAATTCCGTGAAGTTACCCACGAATCCCATGCTGGGAACCGTGGATATAGGCGACTGCGTCATGTTCTACCTCGTGTCTTGTTGTGCGGGGTTGGGTTGGTGCCGGCTTACGCCGGCTTGACGGTCGGTTGGACCTTGGCGATTGCCGCTTTCATGCGATCAGCTTTCGCTTTCTCGACATCCGCAACGGTTACCTCCTTGTGATATCCTCGCTTGACGGGCCTGATAGGCCCTTCGTCTTTATCCGTCATAGACGGACTCCTTTCTCCCACACAAGACTAAAGTATCGTGACTCTTGATTGTGGGACACCGCTTTCAATTTAAATTTAAAATTAAACTCGTTATCCCACAATCAATTGTGTGTAAAAAAACTAACTAATATACGAAAACCAATTTTCAAAGTGCTGGCTTTCCAAGTCATTTGAAAAGCAAATCTCCAAAGCTTAAAAAGCACAAAAATTGTTTTTTGGCCGCAAAAAAAGTGCTCATGCATAACGAACACTTACGAACGGACAAAGCCGTGCAAAACATTGTTAGTCTGAGCCAAAAGCTTAGACTATGGGCTTAAAAACAACTTCGTAGTATAGCATACTTTGACAACTTTTAAAAGGGTATCAAGTGTTGACAAAAATAATGATTTAGCCTCAAAAGAACTACTTCTTATCGGGGGTTTCGAGCTCTACTTGTATGTATTTTACAGAAGGAACTTCTTGTTGGATATTCTCCTTTATCTCATCCATCAATTTTTCTATTTCGTCAGTGTCCAAATTGTTTTTCATATGCACTTCCAAATTGACCAGTAATTTTTCGGACCCCACATGCAACGTCTTTAGATCAAGTACATCATTAACCTCTTCAACCAATAGAGCCGCCTTTTTTATCTTTGTCTCGGTTTCCGGTGATGCACTACGCCCTACTAGAAGGTCCCGTATCCCCATAACCAGAAAGAGCGCTAAAAATGCCAGTGAAATCCCGATAACTACCGCACCTATTCCATCAAACCGGACGTCCCCGGTAATCCTATAAATAAGAAGTGCAACCATTCCCAGAAATGCCGCTATTGTCCCCATGAGGTCGAGAATAAAGGTCGTTTTTGTTTCGACCAGGGATGACTTATAAAAAATCTTGACAATTTGCCTGACACCCCTTTTTCTTAAAAGCCTTTTGTAACTTAAGAAAAAAGCATATCCATTAGAGAAAAAGGCAATAAGCAGCACAACTTGTGCAATTATCAGGTTATCTACCGGGTGAGGATGGATGATGCGCTGCCATCCAAAATATATAGAAACTGTTGAGGTGACACCGAACATGATAAGCGCGGCCAGAAGCGTCCAGAAATATATCTCCCTGCCATACCCAAAAGGGTGTGTTTTGTCGGCTTTTTGCGTCGACCGTTTGAGCCCAATAAGAAGCAATCCTGAAGATGTAAGGTCAGAAACCCCTTCCAATGCCTCGGTAAGCATAATGATACTTCCGGTTATAACAGCAACTGTAACTGAAAGAACAATATCTAGGACATCGACGAGAAATGATGCAACGATAACGGTTCTTGCACTTATTTTCTTTTCCCTCACTTCCATTTATTCAGTATACAATACTCTCATATCATCCTCAAAAAGCGAGAACATGGTATCATATTGGTATGAAATTCTCTCTTCTGCAGCTATTACTTTGTGTCGGCATCATACTCTTTATCGCTTTAGTAATTCTTGTAGGCTACAACCCAAAACAGGTCAGGTATACTATCCCGGAAAATCCTCAAATAACCGTACCCTTTCAACAAATCAAAGTGAAGATGAAATAGTGGCTAAACAGCTAGCCTTTTGTGGTTCTCTCCCCATTTGTGCATCGTATCAAGAACAGGAAGCAAAGTTTTGCCATGGGTAGTTATTGAATACTCCACCCTGGGAGGAACTTGTGGAAATACTTTGCGGGAGACAAGACCGTCACTTTCAAGCTCACGCAACTGCTGAGTAAGCATTTTCTGAGTGATACCCGCAATACTCTTTTGGAGCTCGGAAAAGCGCATGGTGCGCTTAACCAGAAGAAACATAATAAGAGGCTTCCACTTTCCACCTATCACATCGAGTGTTGTCTTCACTGACGAGCATCCGAGTGTTTTTTGCTGCTGCATATTTGTATGTTACTTACCTATTCTTAATATTAGCTGAATGGTGACTTAGTATCATCATAGTATGTACCCTACTTTTTTGTGGGTACTTGCTGGAATGATAGCTTTAGGATAAATTATACCGTATGAAAGATTTTAGTCAACTTGCAGACGACGAAACACTACAGCAGACCAAAGTGTCTCTAGAAAAAAATGGGTTTCACGTACTCATCACAGAAAATGGAACGGACGCAAAAGAGGCAGTTTTAAACCTAATCCCAAAAGGAGCAGAGGTTATGACTGCAACCTCTCGTACACTCGATACTCTTGGTCTTACTCAAGAGATAAATGAGAGCGGAAACTATGATTCAGTAAAATCAAAACTGAACAAGTTGGACAGAGAGAAAGACCATCTTGAAATGCAAAAATTAGGGGCCGCTTCCGAATACGTATTAGGAAGTGTTCACGCAGTGACCGAAGATGGCAAGGTTATGGTTGCCTCAAATACCGGAAGCCAGCTACCCACCTATGCCTATGGGTCATCGCATGTGGTGTGGGTTGTAAGTACTAAAAAAATTGTAAAAAATCTTGATGAGGGATTTTCAAGAATTTACGACTACATACTCCCTCAAGAGGACAAAAGGCTAAAGGGGCAATATGGACCTCAGGTACATAGCGAAGTACGAAAACTTCTTATCGTAAACTCAGAAATAAAACCAGGCAGAATCACAGTCATTTTTGTCAAAGAACAACTCGGATTTTAGACTCTTGACATAGTTTTCTAAAACCCCTACCATTATCTTCTATGTCTGAAGACCAACGATGCCCCAAATGCGGAGCTCCCCTCCAAGAACCAACAACAACGCCATCAGGCCGCAAACTGCAAAGATGTTCTCAAGGATATTGGGATAAAGAGACAAAGAAAAATATCGGCTGTGACTACGTAAAATGGTTGGAGACTCCACCCGAAACGATAGATGAAAAATGCCCAAAATGCGGCTCACCGTTAGTCATTGCCTTTACCCGTTTTGGGAAAAAGATGAAAAAGTGCTCTACAAATGTATGGAACGCAGAGACAAAAAAAGCTGAAGGATGTGACTTTGTAGAATGGGTAAATGGTACTACCGAAGAACTTGATGAAGAGTGTCCTACCTGCGGCAACAAATTGGTGCTTTACACAACCGCGAAAGGAAAGAAAATGAAAAAATGCTCCACGGCCGGTTGGGACAGTAAAGCAAGAAAAGCAACCGGTTGCCCTTATGTTGAGTGGCTTAAGCCCGGAGAATACGTGAAGAATGAAGACCACGGCGGCGAAGAATTCCTCCCCCCCGACCCAAACGAATAGTTCTTGGGTGTTATTATTAATTTACAATGAAAAAAACCGATATCATTTTGCGTGCAAAATCAATTTTTGAAGGCAATACGTTTCAAGGATACTCCTCGTGGAAAAATACCAACTATAAATTCATCGCCCCTGCCAACAAAGAATATGTATATCAATGGCTGTGGGACACCGGGTTTCATGCAATCGTTCTTTCACATTTTGATACAAAGTGGGCAAAAAATGAAATCAGGAATTTTTTGATAGGCCAGTGGGACAATGGATTTTTGCCACACATCATTTTTTGGGGAAAGAAAAAGAGGCTCCCCCACTGGGCATATATAGAAAGTGCGCTCTCTATAAGACCCAAAACAACTTCAATCACGCAGCCTCCTGTTTTCCCAATTTCAGTTGAATATATTTACAAAAAAGACAAGGACAAAGATTTCCTTCGTGAGGTTTTGCCAAAGCTTGCTGCCCATCACCGCTGGCTTTTGGAAAACCGGGATATTGATAACGATTATTTAGTCTCAATAATTTCCCCCAACGAGTCGGGAATGGACGAGCTCCCGGTCTTCCAATACGCCGCAGGCTACACCGGGCTTGAGACAACCCGCATGCACTATACTTTTCGGAAAGGGGATTTTCTCAACCACCGGTACCGTTTTAACAATATAAAAATTTTGGAAAAAGACTATTTCAATGTAGAAGAATTGCTTTTTAATACTGTATTTATAGAAAGTGCAAGAAGTCTCTCAAGACTCTTCTTAGAAATCGGAGACAAAAATGAGTCGGTGTTCTTTAAAAAGGTTGCTGATAAAAGTGAAAAAGCACTGCTTTCAAAATGTTGGGACGGGCATGACAAGATATTTTATTCACTGTATAAAAAGGATGAAAAATTCGCGCGAGTCAAAACTGTTGCCTCCCTTATCCCTTTATTTTTAGATGGACTAAAAGGTGAGAAATTAAAAACTCTTGTTGAAGAGCATGTACTTAATCCCAATGAGTTTTTTACACCCTACCCCTTCCCTTCAGTTGCAAAGGACGAAAAATATTATGTGCCTCACGATACGCCATTCCATCAAGTAAAACTTCTATGGCGAGGGCCGACATGGCTTGCGACAAATTGGTTTGTCATAAAGGGACTGCAAAAACACGGATATAATACAGTTGCAAAAGAGGTAATTTCAAAAATGGAAAAGATGATTGAGGCTCACGGCTTTCGCGAGTACTACAATCCTGAAACTGGGGAGGGATATAGGAGACAAAACTTCGGTTGGTCAACTCTTATTTTAGATTTACTTGAACAGTAATCGTTTCAGGATTGAGCGATAATCCTGAAACCGGTGAGGGATACAGGAGACAAAACTTCGGTTGGTCAACCCTGATCTTGGATTTGCTGTAAGGAGGCGCCTTGAGGAACTTGCCCAAACCGTTGAACAATTGGCTCGTTTGAAAAACTCAAGTCCATCTTGAGATTGTTATTATTCAGTGTCAATATCTCACCTGCAACAAGAAGGATTGGAAATGCAGTACTTATTTCCTCGCCAGCCCCATTTCTCCATAACGTCGCCCTTATTCTCATCAAACTGTCATTTTTAACCACGATGTTTGCTAAATTTCCTCTTGCATCTTCATCTGTCATCATCTCAACCGTAGCCGGCAAAAAATAATGGTTTACTACATCATTTTCGGCAACTTCTTCAACTCCACGGTAAACCCATTCACATTTATGTCTTCCCCACCGGTAATATTCTGCTTCAATTGTCATGGTTGGAAATTTTAAACTCTTTTTTGTATACGTCAAGCATTGGTGTCAGAAGAAATATTCCCCAACTTCCGCTCATCAATTCTTGTTACTCCTCCTTGATGCGTCTTAAGATAATATGCAATATCATCTCTGTAGCGCAATTCATAACTCATCCTTAATCCCAAATCCAATGCCCTTTCTAGCATATTGGGAATCGAAACACCAAAGTTATCGGCAATTTCCAACAACTTGTAAGGCGCTTTGTCCCTTGCTTTAAATATAATCTCATTTTCTAAAGGGTTTGGCCGGGCTATCTCTTTCCAATGTGTCCCTTCCCATTCAACCCCATCTTCAAGGCTTATTGCCCTCTCATCTTCTCCAACACGACGTATAAACTGATACTCACCGTTAACCCTACCCAAATAACTTCCTACTCCTAAAAACATATATTTTCTTACCAGGTCTTGCCATGGGATATCACATTCGGCCTCAGCAATCCGAAGGAGTGCCATTTGAAAGCCGTTTCCGAAATGGTATTCGGTTTCACGGGTGAGAAGGTCAGAAGGTAACACATCAGGTATCCAATCCTGTCCTTGCGGAAGATCATGCTCATTACTCATCGGTAAATTTTACACCTCGGATAGCTTCAAATCAAACAAAAACAACCCACGGGCAAGAGTGGGTCATTTTTGCATCAACACTCAATGCACGACGAGTGCACCAATTGTGTTGAATGGTCCGTCTGCCGGCGTTGCCATTGTAGCGACACCGTTTTCAGCAGCTGATTGGGTCGTAAAACTTCCCCAAATCCGCTTTGGGCTACTGTCATTTACTTTGGCAAATAGCCATTGTCCAACCCATGAAGGGTTGCTTGCCTGCCAGACTCGTCCGGCAAACCAGGCATTATGTCCGTCAACCTTTAGTGAGGTGATAAGCACTCTGTACCAAGCATGATTTGCATCGGAGTATTGGAATGCTCCTCCGCCATCTGCAGTGTCAGCTGCAAATTGCGCAGTTCGTGCGAGGCCATACACCGTGTACTTGACATTACCAAGGACGCTATGAGAATGTGCTCTCACGTAGGACACGCATGTTCCCTGGTCTTTAAACGATGGATTGTTGAATGTCTGCCATCCGTTATTTTTGCATTGACTTACCAAGGTCGGCGGGCCAATGAGCGGGTCAACTGTGAAGTGATAAGGATTACCAGTGTCATTACTCCAAGTGCTCATCGTTCCCGTAGCATCTTTTGCTCTAACTCTTATCCAATAATCGCCAACCGGTGTTCCGGGAGTCGGAATTTCAGAACTTGAGAGCCACCCGCTGGAATAAATGAGGCTTGAATATCCACTATCCCCATAGGCCTCGTACTGATACTCAAAAGGCGGATTCGTTCCTGTCGAATTCGACCAATCAACTTTTACAAGTGCCGCTGAAGTTACATGAGCTCCATTGGCAGGTACAGTAATAGTCGGAACAGAAGGCGCAACATAAGGATCGAAATCGTATGTTGTGGTACCAGCAGCTGTTCCGAATTTAAATCCATCAATATTCTCGGTATAACCATCGGCATATGGTTCTCCAACTCTAATACCTAACCAAGAATCAGTTACCCGAACTCGAATGTTTGGAAATGCAGATACTATATCGCTCCATGTTCGATATTCGTTGGTATTATTATCAGGCCATTTGTTTCCGTTGCCTGCAAACCCAGACCATGTCCACATTGCATTACCACCATTTATAGCATCCCACTCCTTCCAAGAATCTTGTACAACTGAACCATTTTGCGACGGAACATACACGAGCCTTCTTTGCCAGGTATCCGAACCATTAAAATCCACGTTGAAGTTTAAATATCCTGATCTGTTCGCTCCTCCACCATTTCCGGCAGACGGATTGTATGTACTAAACTTTAAAACCATTATATCTGAAAGTTTTGTACCAGAAAACTGATATGTTGCCAAATTTCTCCGTTGCGTTCCGGCTACTGAAATCTGGGCACTTCCCGCACCGAATGGAGCAGTAGAAGGTCCTGAAACAAACGATCCCAATGTGTTGTCGATAGTATCTGTTTCATCATTATAGAAAAACCACTTTGTTGGGTGTGCTATTACGTCGGCGACATTAACTGCCAAGGCCGGTGAGGTGACAACCACTGTAGTATCTGCAAATGTAGGCAGCGCAGTTGCAGCAAAAACAAGACCCGCAGCAAAAGTCGAAACTAAAATTTTCTTACAATTCATGTTTTTTCACCTCCTTTCTTTTTTGACAGAAAAAAACCGGCAACAAGGCCGGCTTTAAAAAACAAAAACTATAATTTCTGCCAAATACATAGTCTTTTTAAGACTAGTCCCTACGAGGAAAGAAAACAAGAATATCTTAAGAGGTCTTTCTGATTGCTTCTACTAAATACTGTGGCACCCGTTCTTCCCATTTTTTATTTTGCTTCATGAGCGCCCTGATTTTAATTCCCTCCAACGTCCTTCTTTTATGAAACCCTATATAGACTGCAGGGATTCCATGCCGCTCAATAATGCCATTGTTCCAAGGATTATTCCCTATCGTCACATCAAATGGTCCGGTTTTTTTATATAAATTCTCAAACCATACATCGTCATCGGGATTGTCGTAAAGCTTTAGAACGGCAATGACCTTCTCTTCCAAATGTTCTTCTTTAAGGAATTTTTTGATGTGTTTGGCTCTCTCTTTTGCGCTATATGGATTTTTTTCGTCTGATTTATTTGAGCTGCCAATACCGATAATAATTTGGTCACACAATTTCAACGCTTCCTCGATGAGGAATTTATGTCCGTTGTGGAAGGGTTGAAAGCGGCCGATGACAAGGCCTATGCCATATTTTTTCTTCATGCAACGTGTTCGTTAGATTGTACGGTTTCTTGCGCTCCGTTTTCAATGGTATATGCTTCCATGTTGGGGATGGTATCTTTTATGACGTCTCCTAATGTAGACCAACCGAAATTCTTGACTCTCATGCCACGTCCATTCCGTGGGCTGTAGTACTCGCGGTACCCTTCCCTATCAACCAGCTCTGCGCTTTTTCTTGCAATTGTTAATGCTCTGGCGTTTAGGCGGCTTGCTAGGTCAGGGTTGCCAGTTCTAAAACGGTCACGCTGGTTGAGAAGACCCATTGCAATATACCAATTCGTATTCATCCAAACAGGCCCTCTCCAGAGTCTTCCTTCTGTTGCCTGGGGGTCATACGACACATTGTCCTGAGAAACACTGGGAATGGGATATGGCGCGTTGAACTTTTTCGGGTCATCAAGGAGCGCCAAAATGGACTCAACCTTATCCTCATCAATTGTGTCAAGGATTATCGGAAAAAGATTTGAAACACTAAGAGTTCTAAGACTTTTTCCTTTTGAAATCCCATAAAACGCCCGTTCCGCACCATCCCACATGTGGGACATAATTGCGCTTTCCGCATCCATATGCCTTTGTGAATATTCTTGTGCTCTTCTCTTATCTCCCACAATAGCGGCAAGAGAACTCATGTATTTGAGGTTTTGGGCATAAATAGAATTGAACATCACGTCTTCCGCCCAAAAAATATCTTTTGCCTTCGATATATCCCACCCCGAAAGCCGATGCTTCATATTAATGCCCAAAGCGCTTATATAGTCAGCTCCCGTATTCAATTTATCAACAACCCCTCTTACAATTGGTGCTCCCTGACGTGGTTGCGGAAGCCTAATTTTTGCAAAATCAAAAGTAGGGTCCGAATCCCTTCCTGTTTCGTGCGGATGGATAACACCCACAAGACCGGTTTTTTCATCTTTGCGGTAAGCGTTGAAGTATTCATAGAATGCATCCAATCCTTCATATGTTTGTTCTACGAACTCAACGCCTTGGTCATATCTATCATCAACCTCATACCCTTTCAATGTTGCGAGGGCCGAATGCGCTAGGAGGGGTGGCTGTGAATAATCTGAGGAGTCCTCTGGATTTTTAAATGTGACCCTTTCAGGGTCAAGCCTTCTTCCCGGCCCGAATTTCATATTGGGGATAAAACCGGTATCTTTATTCTGACCTTCCAAAACCGCGGTCAATTCATTGGCAGCAGCGTCAGGATACCCAAAATGCGCATAAACGATAGTGTGAAATGCGCTATCCCACAAAAAAACATGAGGATAATGCTCCCTATCGGGGGGCGTTGCACGGGAACCCCACCGCTCACGGTTACCAAAAAGATTATCAACAGGGCGTGGAATTGAAGAAACACCGGCAATCTGTTCGGCCATAAGCGATATAGTACCACAATTTTTAGTTATTACTCTTTTCTCATTGCATCAAGAGCAAAAGCAACAACTATAACAACTACTCCAAGCCACCACATCGCAAGCGCCGGAATAACCGCTGCGAGCAAAATTCCAAGACCAAGTCCAAATAGACTATGCATCAGAACATGCGGAGTAAAACAGGATTTCATTTTTGAGTTCATAATTACACCTCCTTCCCTATTATTACTATCTGACAAATGGAGAAAATTTACAATAACGTAGAGCGCTGATGGGCGCTATGATCTGATGCTGTCCATTACTACTTCGCGTGCTCCTCTCTCCAGTTCTTTTTTGGATTCGTACTCTTCGTGCTGTTTTGCTATTTTTTCCCTGGCAAAAAAACCTACCACAACTGCCACTAAAACGACAAAGGCTCCAAGCCGTATTGCAAATTGAGGGCCAAAATGTTCGGACATAAAACCTATTTGGAAATTTCCGACAGGAAATAGGCCGACAAACATCAAAAGATAAAGGCTTAACACACGCCCGCGGAATTTCCCTTCAACCATATGCTGGATACGTGCATTGATGACGGCAAATGCAGAAAGCAATCCAAATCCTCCGAGGCACAAGAAAAAGTAAGCGGGAATAATATGGGTGACGGAAGAAAAACCAATCATTGACAATGCAAATAATAGATTCCCACCTAAAATAAAAGTATAAGGACTAATTTTATTACCAATAGAGCTGACAAGAAAGGTCGCTACAAGAGCGCCTACTCCGGCCGCCGCGTATAGATACCCAAGACCCGCTGCTCCTTGATGGAATGTGTTTTTTGCGATGAAAGGCATGATTGTTGCATACGACCATCCAAATATACTTATAATACCTGTAAGCAAAATCAACGACCTGATGATGGGATGCGAAATTGTATATGAGACTCCGTCTTTGATAGCCTGAATTGGATGGGAATGCTCCTCGTGCTTTCGTGTTGCAATAGGAACAATCAGGAATTGGACAATAATTGCAGCAATATAAGAAAAACCGTTCAGAAGATATGCACCGGCTGGTCCTACAATTGCTATCAAAATTCCTGCGACTGAGGGGCCGATTACACGTGCAGAATTGAATATTCCTGCATTCAGAGCAATTGCTGACGCCATTTTTTCCTTACCGACCATCTCATAAACAAATGCTTGTCTGGCTGGCATGTCCACCGAATTGACAACACCTAAAAGAAATGCAAATAACGCAATTTCCCAAACATTAATCAGATGAAATAGGGTCAAAAAACCAAGAGTAAGCGCCAAAACCATTGAGCTTGCCTGAGTAGCAATTATTAAGTATTTTCTGTTAAACCTATCGACAATTACCCCTCCAAAGAGTGAAAAAAGGAGCGACGGAACTGTCGCGCAGGCAGCAACAACTCCGATAAGAAAAGCCGAATTGGTGAGCTGCAAAACAAGCCACCCTTCAGATACTATCTGCAACCATGTCCCAATTTGCGAAATGAGCTGTCCTACAAAGTAATATTGGTAATTTCTCACTCCGAATGCAGGAAATAATGCAAGCAATTTATTTTGAGTTTTTTCCATAAAACGCCCTCGGTTGTTTTCTTAGGGGATTTCATTTTACTATGAAAAAAGGCCGCCCACAACGCCTTTTTATCTTAGCGAAACGAGGTAGGCACTCAAAAAAATTATGGTTGAAAGTACAACGAATAGAGATCTTTTTACTATTACTTCCATGCTCATACTATATAGTTCTAAATCAAAAAGGCCGTGAAAAGTTTGTAAGAATTCGGTGAATTCTTGACTGCGTTTAAGAATTCGGTGAATTCTTGACTATGTTTAAGAATTCGGTGAATTCTTGACTGCGTTTAAGAATTCGGTGAATTCTTGACTATGTTTAAGAATTCGGTGAATTCTTGACTGCGTTTAAGAATTCGGTGAATTCTTGACTGCGTTTAAGCTTCTAAGAAGAGTTATTTTCTGAGTGAACCGGGTTCTCCCTTTGTTTTTGCCGTAGGTAGGTGCATCCTTCAGGACAAATCTTGCCGAATTTTTCAATACAATTTTGACATAAAATAAAATGCCTATGACACCCAACTGTATCACAATTTATATAATTTTCTGAAGCCTTCAAGCACTTTTCGCATTTCCCCACGATCTCATGTTGTGGGTCATTGGTATTAAATCCCATGAGAATTCGTCCATCAAAAACATACAACTTCCCTTTGAAATGCTCATTGGGGTACTTTTCCATATATGTTACGATGCCATTTTTTAGCTGGTAAACATCTGCAAAACCATTTTTTACGAGAAACCCTGATGCTTTCTCACACCTGACTCCACCGGTACAAACAGTCACAACCGTTTTGTTTTTCAAGCCCTCAAGTTGCGGCAATAATTCTGAAAGGTCTCTGAAATTGCTGAATGGCGGCAAAATCGACCCTTCGAAATACCCGGACTTGTGTTCATAATCATTTCTCATATCAACGATATAAAACTCCTTTCCTTCCTCAAACCACTTATGCAATTCTTCCGCCTCTAAATATTTTCCTGTTATTTGCCAGGGCTTTATATCTTTGTCGTGAAGGTGAAGACTGACTATTTCCTCTCTTACTTTCACTTTGAGTTTTGGGAACGCATTACCGGTGCCTTCTGATTTTTTCCAATTGATATCTGAGAATCGTGGGTCTTTTGTCATAATTTTTATATATTCTTCGGTGTTCTCGATAGTCCCCTCAACCGTACCATTTATCCCCTCAGCTGCAATAATTATGCGACCCGTAAGGCCAAGACGCTCGCACAGCCTTTTCTGCTCCCGCATTTCATGAACGGGGTTTTCGATTGGAGTGTACTTATAATAAAGCAAAATTTGATGGTTCATGTTAATGATTATACCAAAGCGTAAACACACATCCTCAATCAACAATCTATATTAACTATTGACTATTAACTATTAGCTATTTATTATTTCTAAACTATGTCCGCTAAATACCGCCAGTTATTTTTGGAAATGATGGAACGGCACCGTGATTTGATGCTGGATTTTAAGGATATTCACGACAAATTCCTCCAAGATGAGGAGAAATACAAAAATGAATTCAATGAAAAAGGGAAAAAAGTGGTTGATGTTATACGTGAATACGAAATGAAATTGACCGCCCACCAAAATAGCGGGCAGTTTTCCAAATACTCTTCAGGACTTGCCGATAAATTCTGGGACCAAATCCGTGCATTCCTTCCACGAATAGATTTCGTTGGTGTAAAATGAATATATGAAAACTCCCATTACAAAACTTGTTATTGAAGACATTGTGGTAGGAAATGGTCTGGAAGCAAAATCCGGAGACCGTGTTGTCATGCATTATACCGGCACATTCGAAGATGGTGAAAAGTTCGACTCCTCTGTTGACCGCGGCATTCCTTTTGAAACTCTTATCGGTGTGGGACACGTCATCAAAGGGTGGGACGAGGGCGTTCCCGGCATGAAAGTCGGAGGAAAAAGAAAGTTATATATCCCCTACACTATGGCCTATGGAGAAGAAGGCGCAGGAGATGTTATTCCACCCCTTGCCGACCTCATTTTCGAGGTTGAACTCCTAGATATTAAATAGTTTTCTAATGGGTGGCACGACTGGGGACCGCAATTGAGAACTTTTTGCAAGCGAACATAACATCATCCAAATAAATAGAGCGGGCGGAAAGCAGCGCAAATTGGGGTGAGGAGTGACAGGACCCATGCGCCATTAACCTATCTCTTCCCTTTTCGAGTGCAGGAAGAAAAACCACTGGTCGAAAAATCCGACAATCCCTTTGTAGGGCGCCTCGATAATAAAATCCAGAATGAACAAGAAAATATTTATTTGAGAAATGCCTGCAGTCAGATATTGCCCGACCCGGGCTATCGGCATAAAGAAAAAATCGATTATTGGTGTCAAAAGACCTTGCCTATTCTCAACACTATATTCATGCGCGGTGATATTGATGCGGTACGCAAGGAAACTGACAATTGCCAAAAAGAAAATAAATATCCCTTGAGACACCATACTGAAATGCAAAAGCGAAAGTCCCAGCGACACGGCACCAAAACTTAACAAAAATGCGGTAACCCACAAAACCCAGAATACCCAATCCATAGTGCTTCGAGGTTTTTTATCAGGCACAGGAAAATCAATTACCCGTCCGATTTTTGGCTCTTCGTCAAAAAGCAACGCATGAATTCGTGACAAGATGAGGCGTGAATTTTTGTCTCCGGGAGTACGGATAGAAAATCCTACTACGATCATAAAAAGCGTAGGGATAATAACATTCAGAGCCAGAGTTAGCCACTGCACGTGCCCCAAAAATATTCGCTCATACGTCCCTTCAACACCGAATGCGATAACTGTCTTTGAAAGGAGAATAAAGATGACACTTCGTATGATTGCACGCCGCACCTTCTCCGAAATGGTATTATATTTTTTCTTGCAGGCGGCAAGAATAACGGCATCTAACTCCTCCTCGTTTTGCACCAACTCGTTCATATTGTCCTGTGTCGCAAAAACATCTTCCATGATAAGAAAGGCCGGGATTTGCCTTTTGACGTAAGAGAGTATTTTAAACCGGGCAGAATGCGTTAGCTGCTTCTCAATTTTTTGGTATGCATCCCTAAATCTTTCGGCAACAACTTCAACTTCCTGATTATTCATTTTGCCAAAATATTGCGTGAATAATTTGAATCGCAAAAAAGCAATATCGTCTTTTGAGTACGCACGCCGAATTGCTATAAAAAGCTGCAGATCCCTCTCCTCCTCCATCTCCTCTTCAACAGCAATGCTTTTTTGCAGGACGTGGAAGATATAATTTCCGACTGCTTCCTCTACTTTATTCGGATGTAAGGTCTGCTCAACATCGGAGGACATGAGTTGGAACATCAACTCCCGCATATGTCCGTCTTTCATTCCCCTTTTTACCGACTCACTTTTAAGCTTCAGGTAAAAATCTATTATCTGCTCTATTTTTTTTATCGTCTCTTCGGTATATAACGACTCTGGAAAATAGCGCGCCCACACCAGTTCTTTCAATAAGGGCTTTGCAGCAGTTGCTCCTGTTCCCCCAAGGGCCAATCTTCTTTTCAATATCCTCTCAATTGATGCCCGCAGGATTACTTCTTCGTCTCTGTATTCAATGGAATTCCGGAATTTCTCGTACCAGGATGCAAGCTCTGAGACAAGCGGATTGACAGCGTTAGCAGTTTCAATTGGCTTTTCTTTTGCCTTTTCAAAAAGATGAATGAGGCTTTCCGAGTATTTATTGAGAATCATTCTGATATTGTATGCTTTGTGTTTTCACTTATCAATGCTTTGAAGAATAAAAAATCGTGATATGGTATGACATAGTCAGTTTTTTGCACAGAATAGTCCACTTTATTACCGCAACTAAAAAGTTGAATCATCCCATTTGTAATGGGCAACGCATTGAAAAAATAAATTTTACATATCAAAAATGCGTACAATATTATCAAATCATAATTAGTTTAGAAAGTGGTTTCGATATATTTAGTTATTCATCAGCTACACCCTAGGCGCTAAGCGCTAAACTCTGAATTTTACTATGCAAAATTTTTGCGGTAATTCGACAAGAAGGCATCTTCGTGGTACCATAATAACCCCGATGGCAAAAGAAGAAAGTCACATTCCGGCTCATATTAAAAAACAGCTGGAAGAAGTAGCAGAACAAATAATTAGACTTAAAAGGACTCTCCACATAGGAACCGCTTCCCTTACTCCTCTTAATTATGGAGAGGAGATGGCAAAATTTTTTTCCTCCAAAAACTATAACCCGATGTATACCTACAACAAGAAGGACCTTCCCAACATCACAAGGACTATTAATGAGTTTAAAAAACAAATTGATGCGCTAGAAATACCTGACGAATTAAAGGAACACTTCTTAGACTTTCTTGATGACCAGAACACACTTTTTCTGACAAAAAAATCTATCGGAAGCCAAGATTTTTCAGAATACGCACATAAGCTCTTTGACTGGGGAAGTGATAGGCTCGACCTACTTCTTTCCAACACTCCTAAAGTTGAATTTACTATGCATATCAAACACAAAATGCAGGATGCTGAAAAAATTAAAGAACGCTTTGAGAAAGCACTTTCCCGTTACAACATTTCAGGATTTGAAGTAAAGATTGATACTTTCTCGCCACACATCATAAATGTCGGGCAACACACCATCAATATCGGAAGTGAAATTCGGCGTTTTGAGTGCAATGTTGATAGGCTTGTAGTGCATGAAATCGAAAGCCATGTTCTGCAAGCCCAAAATTCTAAAAGTTCGAATACTCCACTCGTAGAGTTTTCAAAATATGGTAACCAAAATCTGTATGGAGAAGGTCTTGCTGTCTATAATGAAGTAACTACAAGAAAAATTACACCAAGCGCATTTGAAATGTACTACTCGAGAATTAAAGCGGTACGACTCTTGCATAAAAGTTTCCGCGAAATATTTGATACACTTTGTGAAACGCTTACTCCGCAACGTGCGTTTGTGATGACGTACCGAGTCAAGCGCGGTCTTTCAGACACTTCTCATCCCGGTGGTTTTCCAAAAGACGCAGCATATCTTCTGGGATTTCATGAAATTGAAAATCTCATGACTGAGAAATTCCCAAAAAAACTTTTGTATGCTACACGCTCCCCTATTTTGTCCCGTCTTCTCTCAAAATACGGACTGCTTGATACGGAGAATGTACTAACCCCAAAATTCCAGAGGTAAAGAATTAGGCTACTTTGCCTATTGCCGGGTATAATTCTTCTTGAAGGAACGTTTCGCAGAACTGGCGTGACTCTCCTGTCTTTTGATATGTATCTCTAAAAATAATATCCATCTCATCTGGTGCAATGTATTTCGTAATTTCATCTTTTCCTGCAACAAGTTCCTTCATCGGATTCGGCTCTCCTCTTCTCACTGCTTTTATGGCATCACCCGAAACAACAAATAATATTTCATGCATCTCCTGTCTATTTGCCCCACGTGCCGCCGCAGTTAACATAATCGGCTCCGTTGCTAAATAGGGCGAGAACTTTTCCAGATTACTCCACTGTGAGTCTTCATGTGCATCAAAACCTCTAACAATCCGGTTACATCGGCTCAGTATTTCATCGACCGCCAGGAAAGCTTCTGGTAACAATGAACGCTTGCCTCCTGAATCATCAATTCCCCGCTCGAGTGGTACATCTTGAGCTATTTCTTCAGCTTCGGCAGCTTTATATTTCAATCCACGCGCAAGCGACATGATGTTTTCTGAATGTCTCGGATTCCTTTTATGCGGCATTGCGGATGAGCCTTTATCTAATTTGTTTCTCGGCTCTGAAATCTCATCGAATGGTGACGACTGTAATAATCGCATATTATTTGCAAATTGGAAGGCTGATGTCCCGATCCCTGCCAGCACTTTCATGACTTCCGCAAATTGTTTTCTTGGATATGTTTGATTGGTTATCGTATACGCTTTTAGGCCAAGCTTATTCATAACAATTTGTTCGTGCTCATCAACGCTCATGTTAGTCCCCTCAAGCAACTCCTTCACACCTGCCGATGTCCCAACAGGGCCCTTAATTCCTTTTGCCCGCAACGTTTCTTTTAGACGTCTGATATGCATTAAGTCCGGCAGAAAATTCTGTCCGTAGTTACTAAGCCTTAACCCTAAAGTAATTGGCTCACCTGCCTGTATGTGCGTAAAACCGGTAACCGGAGTTGATTTAAATTCTTCAATTCTTATGCCGAATCCTTCAAGTACTTGCACTAATCTGTTCTCAACAAGATCAAGAGCTTCTTTCATCTGCATCACTTCAACGTTCGACAACACGTCTTCCGAAGTCATTCCTTGATGAATTTTTCCTCCACCTGTTTGCGCCCTATCTTCATATTCTGAAATTGCTGCCAAAATATCATGGCCCTGGTATTGTGGATTATCAGGGTTTGTCTCCCGGTCTAAAATGGTTGGGAAATCGAAATTATATTCCTGCAATATCAAATCACCAAGCTCAGCATCTGTTACAATTCCCGCTCTGTTTTGAGCAGTCGCTACAGCAACCCATACCTCACGCATCAAAGCTGTTTTATGGTTTTCTGACCAAATATTTCGCATGCTTTGACCTGCATAGCGATACTCGTAAACTGTGTGGTAGGTGTCGTAATTAATATCAGGACCTTGAGGCGTATCCGGAAGAGATAACAATTCAGCTGACATAATCCGATTATAAATAGAGTTTTATTTTTGTCAATGAGGCTAAATTATAGTACAATTGCCTCTATGACAATTACACCACTAAAGACCCACAAGATAACGGAAAAGGACACTAACCTTTTTAATATTTTAGACACCTATATAAATAAGATGGAGGAAAACTCCATTCTTGTTGTCACTTCAAAAATTGTTTCGATAGCTGAAGGAAGGATAAAAAAGATAAATCACACGACTGAAATTGAGGATAAAGAAAAATTGGTCAAAGAAGAAAGTGAAATGTTTTTGGATAAGAATGAAAATCAATATGGGTTTTACTTGACCATCACGCAAAACTTACTCATTCCAACGGCAGGAATCGACGAGTCGAATGGGAATGGCTACTATATTCTGTGGCCCAAAAACCCTTATGAGACGGCAAATGAAATAAGGCAACATCTTGTTGAAAAATTCGGCGTGCAAAATATAGGCGTTATCATAACCGACAGCAAAACCACTCCTCTTCGCTGGGGAACAACAGGGGTTAGCATAGCTCATTCGGGTTTTAATGCGCTCAACGATTACATGGGAAAACCTGATTTATTCGACAGGATAATGCGCGTCACAAAAGCAAATGTTGCAGACGGACTGGCAGCAGGAGCTGTTACCGCTATGGGAGAGGGCCAGGAGCAAACCCCACTGGCAATAATTTCAGAACTTTCAAACATTGAGTTTACCAACCGTGATACTACCGAGAATGAAATCAAGGAGCTTCGAATCGACATGAATGACGACGTGTATGCTCCTATTCTGAAACGCGCCCCTTGGCAAAAAGGACAGAAATAGTCGACCACTCTTGACAAACTATTCCCTCTTCTTGTAACTTAGTGTAATGGGACCAAACAACGGCGAAAATCAGGG
Source organism: uncultured Gammaproteobacteria bacterium (assembly GCA_964409875.1). Taxonomy (GTDB): domain Bacteria; phylum Patescibacteriota; class Microgenomatia; order Levybacterales; family GWA1-39-11; genus JAUSNA01. Next base: position 145,784 of record CAYPEN010000001.1, on the reverse strand, counting down.
CGGTGGTGTTACCACGCTTGAAGCACCACAAGCAGCAGTTCCCGCTGCAACAGAAACAGGTAACGGTTTACTTCCAACTCCGGGCGCATCAGCTCCCGAAGCGGCTGGTGTCATCTCGCAAGCTGAAGATGTGGCTGCAAAAGCATTGGCAGGGACCGAGCAACCTGCTGCTTCAACGATGCCTGCTGGCCCAGATGCCGCAGCTCAAACACAACCTGCACCTGAAATTAAACCTCTAGACCCTTTAAAACCATTGGGCACTCCAGAAATGGCTAACTTAAACGCCACCCATAATTCTATGGTCGCCGAAAAGGCTGCAGCACAAGCCACGCCTCCAAAGCCGGGACTTGGAAATAGGCTACTTGGTATTATCGGACTTCGTGGAAGCGCAAAGATGGAAAATGCCCAACCTCAGCCCCAAAACAATATGCCCGAAAATTTAGCGACAACAGCTCAAGGCACAATTGAAACGACGTGGACTGCTGGTGTTAAGCCGCCTCAGGATACTTCATCAGAAATAACTTCAAGTGCTGCTACTGCATCAAATGAGACGCAAACGCCTCCCAACCCAGAAACACCTGTAGTTACCTCCTCTGATAGTCTATCCCCAATAGGTAGTGAAACACCTGCAGCCCCTGCTCTAGAATCTGTCAGTTCACCTGCAGAAACGGCAACAACTGAGCCCATTTCTTCCATTCCAGATGCAGCTCCTGTTGATAACTCACCCGCTCCAGCTGCCGAAGCATCCCACATGGCTGCCACTGCGGCAGTTTCAGAAGCCGAGTCTATAGTCTCAAATGCAGCAGGCACCAATGCCGCATTGGATGAAATAGACAAAACCGCAACTACGGCAATGGAAACACCTTCCGAACAGCAATCGTCTGAAGCAGCTACAAACACAGCCGGCTCATCATCAGAACCTTTCCCAAGTTATGGAACTCCAACCGAAGCCGCAACCACTTCAAGCGCAGTAGACACAACACCAGCGGCAACCCAAGACGGTACACCCTCCGCTCCTCCTGCATCCGAGGCAACTTCTCAATGGCCAGCCTCCCCTGCGGCAGAACCGACCACATCTGGCCCATCCGCAGTAGCAGAGCCTGCAGCAACGCCTTCAGTTCCCGAATATCAACCGTCAACCGATATGGCACCGGCCGGTGAAGCCGCTGCACCCTCTACACCTGCAAGCTGGTCAATTGACGCTTCAGCGGCACATCCTGATGCGCCCGTTGTTGGAGTTGCGCCCTCTGCCCCTGAAGCACCACCTGTAGCAACTTCCCCCCTTGCTTCATCTGAACCCAATGCTCTCAATTTGGAAACAAGTCCTACCCCACTACCGGGCGCCTCAACTGAAACCCCACCTCCATTTGGAACAGGAATGCCACCAGTAGCAGAAGATGCTCCTTCAATAGTCGGCGCCCCCGTGGAACCGGAAGCTGCTCCTACACCAACTGCTCCCGAACCGGCAGTAGACCCAGCAATGAGCTCGGTAGCTGCTACCGGTAGTTCTGAAGTCTCAAATATGGACGTTTTGGGACAAGCAGGTCAAGTAGCTGCATCAGTTGAGGTTTCCGATGGAGCGCTTCCAACCGACGGCGCCGTGGCTCCTGCTATCGAAAATCCGTCTTCTGCAATGACATCGACTGCGGAAGGCTCAGCAACGCCATCTGGAAATGTACTTGAACAGGCTGCGGCGGTTGCAGAATCTGCAGGCGCATCAACTCTTGGAGCAACGCCAACAGAAACTTCGGCTGCTCCCGAACCAACACTTTCCGGAGTAGGTGCCACAACTGATACAGCCGAAACACCAACAGGAAGCGGAACCAACACTCCTCCACTCGCAACTTCTTAATTAGCAATTTTTAATATTGAGAACGTCCTTCCAAAGCGCGGGATAGTGTAACTTCATCCGCATATTCTATGTCTGCACCGACCGGCAATCCACGGCCTATCCGGGAAATAACAAGTTCGGGATGATGCTGTTTTATTTGTTTGACGATATACATAGCCGTTGCTTCACCTTCCATGGTCGGATTGGTCGCGATAATAAGTTCTTTAACTTCATGGTCAGATGAGAGGCGATTCATAAGTTGAGGAATATAAATGTCATCGGGCCCTATGGAATTAAGCGGGTCGACAACGCCATGCAACACGTGATACACACCCTTAAATTTGTCGGACTTTTCAAAAGCCAGAACATCCAGTGCATCCTCTACTACACATATAATCGTTTTATCCCGCTCGCTATCATTGCACACATCGCAAATTTCTGTGGTCCCGATATTAAAACAGATAGAGCACATTTTTGTGTTCTTCTTAAGCTGGGTTAAATTCTGGGCAAATTCGTCAAGAACGTCTTGCGGTACGTGCAACAGGTAAAAGGAAAGACGTTGTGCACTTTTTGGGCCAATGCCTGGAAGAGACTCAAAATTTTCTATTACACGCTCTAAAGCTTTTGGAATCCGCATATAAAATTAGGGTTTAGATAGTTAGGGGATAGCGTTTAGCTATAATAAAAAAATCCTAAACGCTAATTTTCTAAACGCTTTCCTATACTGTCATGAGCTCCTGCTCTTTCATTTTGCAAGTCTCATCTATCTTTTCAATATATTCATCGGTTATTTTTTGTACTTCTTTCTCGAGTCTTGCAACGTCGTCTTCAGAAATATGCCCGTCCTTTTTTAGCTTTTCTATCTCATCTTTCGACTCTTGCCGCGCTTGACGGATCATAATTTTTCCGTTTTCGGCCTTTTTATGAATTAACTTTACGAATTCTTCCCGTCTTTCCTGGGTTAAAGGAGGGATACTTACACGGATATTGATTCCATCAACAGCAATGCCAAGACCCATTTGGCTGTCTGAAATTCCTTTCTCAATATCCCTTAATACTGAGGAATCGAAGGGAGTCAATAGTAATGTTTGATGGTCAGAAACATGTATCGTCGCAAGCTCCATAATCTTAAGCCTGGCACTACCACCATATGCAGAAATAACAATATTCTCAACAAGTTGAGGATTTGCCTTGCCTGTCTTAATAGTGCCGAAATCTTCTTTTAGGACTATAAAGGCCTTTTCCATGCGTTGTTTTGTCTGTTGGGTTATTTGTCCATCCATTTTATGACTTAGAATAGCAAAATAATTTTAAATTTACAATTTTAAAAAATTTATTAAAAATTAAAAATTTGAACTTAAAAATTTTATGGTAATATTCCTTTCCCTTGAATAAGCCGTGCCACATCAAAAACGGTAATAAGTGCCATAAGTCCAAGCAGAACAACGAGTCCCGCGCCATGTGCATACGCCTCATATTTTGGGCTTACTTTTTTGCCGGTTACCATCTCAATTATCATGAAGAAAAAGCGTCCTCCATCAAGAGCAGGAATTGGCAAGATGTTAAGAACAGCCAAATTGAGAGACAAAAGCGAGAGGAACCACAACACCGCAAACCATCCTGCCCTAACAGCTTCTCCTGTCAGTTGAGCAACACCAATTGGCCCTGCTACTCCTTGCGGTTTTATGCCGTGTAAAACAAAATCACCGACCATACCCACTAAGCCTTGCACTATCATAAGAGAAAATTTTACGGCTTCCATCGTTCCATAAAAGGGAGCCTCTATCCATGAATATTTCTTTACTTCAATGTTTGTGATCGCTACTCCTATTGCCCCTTGCCCTTTCGGAGGATTGAGCCGGGGGGTCACTTTTGTACTAAATTCCTGACCATTTCGCAATACTACCAACGTTACCTCATTCCCTTTATGTTTTTGCGTTTCTGCGATAAATTGGTTTGAGTCCTTAAGGACAATACCATTCATCGATATCACCTGGTCTCCGACTCTAAGCCCTGCAATTTCTGCGGGTGATTGGTGCGATATTTCTGTCACTTTTACATGCTCTGTCGGAAGAGGCACTCCCTGTGTTGCGAAGAGGAAAGATATAACAACAACGGCAAGAATAAAATTCATGATAACCCCAGCCGTCACAACGCTCATCCGCTGCCAAAGAGGACGGGCATAAAAAGCACGTTTCTCATCAACTTTTTCTCCCAACCCACTCACCGATTTTGAACCCATTTTTCCTCCTCCTGCGTCGTCTTCCCCGTAAAGCTTTACAAATCCACCGACAGGAAGCCAGTTGATAGAATAGGTAGTTTCCCCTATCTTTTTTCCCCATGCTCTCGGCGGAAATCCTACTCCGAATTCTTCAACCTTAATTCCCAATTTTTTCGCCACCAAAAAATGTCCCAACTCGTGGATAAGAACAAGAACGGAGAGAATAAGAATGAAGGCGATAATAGTTACCAGCATCCAATTATTTTACTATAAGAAAACTTAAAAAACTATGAAAAAAGGTTGCAAAATTTATACCGAAGCGAACTCTTGTTAATTTGAATGTGATTTGAACGCTGAATAAGTACTGCAACTGGGGTTTGACAGGACCCGAATCCAACGAAATCAAATCTCCGAGCGTTTGAAATCTGAGAGTTTGATGTTCTCTCCAAGCTTGGCAATTGTTTCTTTAATAAGGTCGTCTATTGTTTTTGAGCCGTCACGGATGTACTCTTGTTTCAAAAGGGCATCCATATCCTTCGGATTCATTGCCGCAACCTGCATCGCAATTTCATGAGCCAAGTGTTTGAATTCGTCAGTTCTTGCCACAAAATCGGTCTCACAAAGAAGAGAAACAAGAACACCCACTTTTCCTGTTTGATGAACGTACGATTCGACAAGGCCCTGACCGGTTTCGCGATCACTCTTTTTTGCTGCCTTCTCAAAACCTTTTTTCTTAAGGATCTCCTCTGCCTTTTTCATATCCCCTCCGGCCTCTTCCAAAGCCATTTTACAATCAGAAAACCCCGCCTGAGTCTTTTCCCGTAATTCTTTTATTTGTTGTGCGCTTATTGCCATATTTTTTTCTTAACCTTAATTCTTTTAACCTATTTATCTGCCGGCTTCGATTTCTTTGCCGCTTCTTTTGCCGCTATTTCTGCAGCTTTGTTATCGGATTTTACTTTTTCTTTCGACCCCTCAATCCAAGCATCGATAAGATACGTAGTGATAAGCTTTATAGAACCTACCGCGTCATCATTTGCCGGAATTGAATATGTCACTTCTGAAGGGTCGGCATTTGTGTCTGTTATTCCGATTGTCGTAAGACCAACCCTCGACGCTTCCCTTACTGCGGTGTTCTCAGCATGGGTATCGATAATAAATACTGCGTCAGGTGCCTCCTTGATGGTAAAAAGCCCACCATAGATATCCTTCAATTTCACAAGTTCTTTTTCAAAAAGTCCAACTTCTCTTTTAGTGTATCCACCGCGGTCTTCAGAATTGACGATTTTTTCCAAATCAACCAGTTTTTTAAAGTTCTTTTTTACTTCATCAAAATTAGTAAAGATTCCGCCAATCCAACGGGATGTTATGTAATGGATTGTTGAAGGAGTAATTTCCCGAGCTCTTTCAACTTCTTCTTTTACAACCTGCTGCGCCTGTCTTTTGGTTCCGACAACAACAAAACTTCCACCTCGCGAAGCAAGCTCCTTCACGTATTCCGCAGCAGCAATGAGTCCTTCCTGAGTTGCCTCAAGATTGATGATATTAACCCCCTGCCGCGCTTCAAAAATATAGCGGTTGGCTTTCGGGTTGCGTCTATTAACCTGATGGCCAAAATGGCATCCGGCCTCCAATAATTCTTCTAAAGTGATTTGTCTCATATATTAATAAGGAATCAAACGCAAGCGTTTTATAATCCTTTTTCCCTCTGTTCTTGCGGCGTTTTCAGCCAGGATGTAATCAAGAACATGATGTAATGAACAGTAGTATAACAAAAGTTGAATTCAAAAACAAGATACGTTGACAAGTATGAAAACTAAATTCTACACTTAATTGTATGGCAAAAGAGAAAAAGCAAGGTGGGGGAATGGGTTTTGGTCTCAACCTTACAGGTCCGGGAACAGTTTTTACCCTAGCATTCATAGGAATTGCTTTCGGGATGGGAATACTCATGACTCGCGGTGTCACTCCCAAATCAACGCTCTCAGGGTTAAATGATAAATATACCTATCAAGTTGATACAAGCCAACAAGAGGCCCAACGGTCCAACCTTCAACTCAGAACTATTAAAATGAAGGTTGTCATTCCCCCTACATTTGACTGCGGGGATGACGCTATTAAAGGTAGCCCCGAGCCATACATTCTGTGGGCCATCAACCCCGACCCGGGGACCCCTGTTGTCAAAGGCGGGGCTATCAAGGTTTTTTATCAAGACGAATGGCCGATAACGCTCGGAGCCGGGAATATTTCCCCTTCAACATCCTCAAAAGATCACGTGGTAAGTCCCAATGTGGGAGATGAGACCCAAAAAGATGCCAATGGATTTCCTTGGTACCCTGCTCTTTTCTTAAGCGACATAACATCTGACCCCAATAATAAGTCAGGAGACGCGCAAAACGGGGGAACCCCACACAAACCCGATGAGGTATTCGGTGCGTGGAAACCCTTGGGGGCATCAACATCAATGTCAACACCCAATGACTTGGATTTGGGGCCGGGGGCAGACCCATACCCTCCAAATTCAAACGTGAAATTTGCAAATTCTCAAAGACGTCAGGAACCGTTCTTTGGCGCTGAAATCATATGGAAGGTTGACAATCTCGGTCTTGAGGCTGGGCATGCGTACCGTGCGCAATTCATCCTTCACGATGGAGACCAGGTGGGAGATATCAGTGAAGGCTGTACAACAATACAACTATAAATATGGCAAACAATAATAATAGGAGACGAGGTGGAAACGGCTTTGGAGTCAATCTTACAGGGCCGGGGACACTATTTACCCTTGCATTTATCGGTCTTGCAGTAGGTATGGGGGTATTACTATCCCGGGGAGTCACTCCCCGCTCGACACTCTCAGATCCGGGTGAAACAGGGGACTTGGAGCTAGTACAAGAAACTCCAGGTCCCAACCGCAACAACCTGCAACTAAAAACCATCAAATTCCGCGAATGCGGCAGTAAAGTTGCAGTCGGACTTTTGGTTGACCGCTCCGGCTCGATGAAAGGCGCAAAAATAGAGAACCTCAAATCTGCACTTACAACATTTTCCCAAACTCTTTCCGACCAGTCGGTCATCGGCCTTTCATCTTTTAGCAGTAACGACGACGGGGCAGTTGTTGTTGAAGAAGATGTGCCCTTCTCCCGCTACAAAGATGTCAAAAGCACAATGCCCGGAGCAATTCAAAACCTTCGTGCAGCAGGTGCGACAAACACAAGAACTGCATTTCTATTTATGCGGGATAAAATCCTTGCTGCACAAACTAAATTCCCCGACCAAAAATTTGCACTTATTTTTCTTTCGGACGGTATTCCGGAAACAAACCCTCATGACTGCGCAAGTGGTAGGCAATTGGGAAACCGGTGTTTTGCAAATTCACAAGACCCGACCCAATCCCCCGACGTTTCGAAAGAAATAAAAGACAAAGGGATAAAGATATATACGATTGCACTCTACGTTCCGGGCAACACAGAAGACGAATATTTTTTGCCCGACATGAGGAATATGATGTCAAAAATAGCAACCGAACCTACCCTTTCAACATATTATGAACTCCCCGACCCGACCCAGTTAAAAAAAATTTATAAAGACATTTCCCAAAAAATCTGCAACGACGCGGGGCAATAATTTCACCAATTGCTGTACTTTGTCTTATTGAAGATTAATTACAAAATGATATTCTAGATATCACTATGAAAAAACAGGAAGAAAAAGTCCTAACAGAAAAAGTTTTCATTCAAACCATAAGAGAGCTACGGGAGGTCTTTGCCACAAAAGAGGACTTAAAAAATGAACTGAAAAGATTTGCCACCAAGGAGGATTTAGAAAGATTTGCTACAAAAGAAGACTTGAGGGAGGAACTAAAGGCTTATGCTACAAAAGAAGATCTTGAACGATTTGCGACAAAGGAAGAACTGAAGCGGTTTGCTACAAAAAAAGACCTTGAAGATATGCAAAATTCTCTCCTTGACGCTATTGAAGGCACTGATAGTTTTACCAGAAAAAAGTTATCTGACCATGAGAAAAGAATAACAGCCCTCGAAACATCAAAAAACTAACCACTAGCCACTTGCAGCAAAAAATTCTATACTCAAATTATGCGAAGAATTTTTATTCAAAACCCTTTATCTGCTAACTCCCAACTCCCAACTTCTGTTGCTTCAGAGCGCGGACAATCCTCAGTGTATTTTATAATTTGCATAATGGTTGTACTTCTCGCAGTGTCTCTTGTTGGAGGCTTTGGGACACTTATGTCGGGTGACACCCCCTTCCCTGTAGCCGACACACCAGCAACTACTTCCACAACTCCTGGCCCTACCTCATCCGGTTCCGGCACGACTCCTTCTCCGACCACTACTCCCTTTACTTGGATTATAAACTATACGCCTACATTTTGCCTGAAAGAAACAGTACCGCAACAGGAAGGAAAAATACAGGCAATAGGAGACGAAAATGGCTATATGACAATAGAAATAGAAGAAGGTTCTACTACAAAAGTTATTGCAACAGATCAATTCAAAACACCCTCAACTAGATACACAATTAATCTTTCATCAGCTGATGGATTTACTAATAAAAAATGGAAAATCGGGTTATTCTCCGGAGGATCCCAAACAGGCGGTAAATGGTCAGGAGGCACTTTGAAAGTATATTATCAGGGAGCCGCAACTGGGTGTTGACAATTAACAAATAAGACATTAATAATTGAAGTTGAACCATCAAAATTCATATGAGGCGTTATTTTAGTATTCTTTTTGACAATAGAAGATTTTTTTCTGGTACATTTTTCTTCTCTTTAGGGCTTTCCTTCTTATTTATTTGTTTAATATTCCTATTTAACAATGTTAAACAGCAATATGCCTTTCCCAATCCATTTGATAGTTGTGGATGTGACTATGCCGGATGGGGCCAAGCCTGTTTTAGCTGGAAACCAACATGCAATGCAAACGAGCCATACTGCATAGAAGGCTCTTGCAAAGCAAGCAAGAATGATATTGGCGGTAAATGTGGAGAAGATGAAGATTGCAACAGCGGAGTTTGCGAAAATCACCAATGCACGGAAAATTGCAGCTCTAGGTCAAAGGATGCATGCGAAAACGGCGACGGCAGGTGCTTCTTTTACGCAGGGGGGTTACATGATTCGCCTCGTTGTGTATCAAATAACGGCAACATGGGAGCTCAGTGTCCATCAAGTGGTGTGGGCCATTGCTATAAAACTGGTCGAGATGGAAAAATTCAAACCTGCCAAAGAAATTCGTATTGTTCTTCGGAAGATCAGGGAGAGGCTGATACATGCAAGCCTTTTTCGTCAGAAAGCACAACAGAATATAAATGCTGGGTTGACGGAGGCGCTGAACCGGGATGGACAAAAGCAGACTCAAGCCATCAATGTCGTACCAGCGGAACATCCTGCTACTACAAAAGCGCGTCAGGAACTGGCGGAGGACAGACTCCGGGTGGTGGCCAGACTCCCGGAGGTGGAGGACAAACCCCAGGTGGTGGTGGGCAAACTCCCGGAGGTGGAGGACAGACTCCGAGCGGTGGCGGTGGTGGCACATCGGAGCCTTCTGTGAAGTGTAACGGTGCATCGCAAGTCTGTGGCTCTCAGGCTAGTTATCCGACAGCAACATGCGCAGGTAACAATTGGGGACGGAGTCAGCCCGGAGACGCATGGTGTATGTGGAAGAACAATAATGCGTCAGCTGCTAATAGCTGCTACACATGCTCACCTGTTGTTGCAGGCCCGACACCGACTCCCCCATCCAATCCTGGCTATTGTGCCGGCCCACATGGAGAAAATCCAACTGCAGTCGGAACTCCCCCCGCCGGTTGCTATGTTGCAAATGCAATATGGGACGGACAGACGCCAAATCCGTACTGTAATGCACGAAATCCTCAAACCCAATACTTCTTTTACTGCACAAGCGGAACACCTAACCCCGGTGGTGGAACATCAACGACCACAACTCCCGGTGCGGGTGGAAGCGGTTCAGGCTCCTATACAGGACCGGCAACAGGACCATGTGCCACTACTAAAGGCGGAGTCGCTTCATATTGGGGGCCATTGTGTGGCAACGAAGCGTTTGATGCTACAAAAGCGTACAGCGGATACTTCTGCACCAAGACTTATGCAGACAAATACCTTTGCAACAATAAGAATGCTGATGGAACCCCTCAAACCGATATAATTCCCGCCTCAGTCAACACCTGTCAACAACCTGCATGGTGCGTCAATGGAGGAACACCTGTAGGCCAAGGAACTCCTACCCCAACACTTAACTATCAGGTTGAGTGTCCGAATGATGGCAATCATATCTGCGCAACCAACAGTTCTTGTGATAGCACACCCGGCTACTCTGTATACCAAAGAGGCAATCAAGTATGTAATGAATTTACCAGCGGAGCAAAACCATACTGCTGTAAGAAATAAAATTGTAACGATATGGAAAACAAAGAAGTGCCAATACAAGAGAACGCTATAGACCAACCAGTAAAGTCTGAGAATAAGGCTTCCTTTCTAAAAAAGAACAAGAAAGCACTCATTATTATTGGTGCGATTGCTTTCATACTCGTGATTCTTGCATATGGCTCGCCATATGTTTACTTTATGAGGTCGACCCCAAACACCAATACATCAACTTCATCAACCATCAGTCTACCACAGGCAACTATCGGGTTTTTACCAGGTACCAATATCGGTGCAGGAGTTGGTCAAACGCAATCAGTTGACATTATTATCGACACCCAAGGACGGGAGGTAAGTAGTGGCGTTATCTCCCTGCTCTACGATCCGAAGGCTGTTGGAAATGTTAGGCTGACGCAAGTTAAAGACCCGACATCTGCACTCTCATCATCCTTTGAGAAGGGAGAAGTCTATAATGATAAAAAGGGCTCACTCGTATCTCTTTCCCTCCATATCCCGGACACTATCCCAATGCAAAAAGGGAAAGGAAAAGTTGCAACGCTTTCCTTTGTACGGCTTAATACCAAACCTACTATGATTGTGTTCGGTCCAAATACCGGATTTCTTACCCGTAATTCAAATGCAGCGATTACCTTTACTAAAAGTGCGCTTAGTCTTCAAACTCTACCTTCTTCCTCTTCAAAATAACCTGTTTCTATACTCTTGACTTATAGGGTAAATTTCTAAAAATGGTATAGAATGAAAATATGCGAAAAAATTTTTTAGGAGACGAGAAAGGATTTTCTGCACTGGGTATTTTCGTATCTGGTCTTGCTGTTATTCTGCTCATGGGGTCAATTGGTTTTTTTAAGGGTCCAAAATCTTCAACCGGTGAAGAAAATATCACGTATACGGTTTCGGACCAACAGTCTTCAAACACTAAGGGGCTGCAGATGACAAAAGTAAATTTTTCAACACCTACCCCACAACCAACTCCCATACCACAAAGTGGTTGTTTTGCTGATAGTTGTCAACCCATTGGCGAAGAATGTAAATGTCCGGACCTGCACATTACCTGTAAAGACGGTAAATGTCTGAAAGTCGATATCACCAAATCCGGACCGTTATACCAAAGTTATACATGTGCAAATGTCGATGCGGAACAATGGTGTACTGGCGTATGTGGCAAAACAATAGAAGGCGATTTTTGTCTTGGTAAGCCGGTTATTTATTTATATCCCCAAAAGCCAACAGTGGTTGACGTTACCATAAGAACTGAGGGGAATATTGTTGTAAGTGATCCACTCTATCCTACCGGCGGATGGAAAAATGTACTGGCCAATCCCGATGGAACACTTACGTACCAGAAAAAACAGTATAGAGAATTGTTCTACGAGTCCAATACTCAAACCCTTACTCGACCGGAGACAGGAGTTGTTATGGAAAAACAAAACTTAAAATCTCAGCTGCTCGCTTTTATCACTCACCTCGGCCTATCAAGGGCTGACGAGCAACAGGAATTTCTCGACTGGTGGATTCCAAGATTACAAAATATTAAAACCGACAAACTATTTATTTCGATTCTGGAAAAGGATGAAAAAGACCGAGTCGACAACGTTGATATATCTCCAAAACCTGACACATTCATCCAATTCATTGTGTACTTTGCTCCACTTGCAGATGGTGAAACAGTCACGCCTCTTATTTTGCCTCCAACTCCAAAACGCATAGGTTTCACCGCAATCGAATGGGGAGGAGTCATTGACACCGACCACAAATGAGAATGTGCCGCTATACGCCATGAAATGGCAAATAGCTAATCCCCTTGGGGGAGGGAGGAGTTATCGGTTACTAAACCCTTGAGCTCGTCGAAGGGTTATCGGTCGCTAAACTTGCTTACAAAAAGGCATTAATGATTAAATAGTGATATGTCAAAGCATAGGAAGAAAGTCCGCAGACACAAACTCCAAAAACTCATGAAAGGAAATGTTATCGTTCCGATTCTTTTTATCGTCGTTGCATTCGGTGTGCTACTCACCAGCGGTGCCCTCTACAATAAAAGCGCTACAAATCCTAAAGAAGAATACGGTCAAGCACAAACCGAAGGAGGAACCGGCAAACAGAACCTACAGCTTAAGAATGTTTCATTCCAACCAAAACCAACACCGGTACTTTCAGGATGCGTAGCCGATGGTGGACGCAAAATTCCACCTGACTGTAAATGTCCTGATGCTCATGTTACTTGCGAAAACGGTAAATGCGTAAAAATAGACTATGATAAATCGGGCGATGCATTCAAAAATTATACATGTGCCCAATGGGATCAGACAGGTTGGTGTGGTCCGGTCTTTACGCCTGAAGGAGATGGGGATTATTGCATAGGCAAACCGGTCATATACTTATATCCCGAAAGGCCGACTTACGTGGATGTAACGGTAAAAACGGAGGGGAATATCGTTGTGAGTGACCCACTCTATCCTACCGGCGGCTGGAAAGGTGTCTTAGCGCTTCCCGACGGGACTTTGAAGTATCAAAACAAAAAGTACCGTGAACTTTTCTACGAGTCAGAGTCTCACTCTTTGAATCGGCCAAAAACAGGTATCATTATTTCAATGAAGAATCTCGAACTTGAACTACGTTCTTTTATCACCCAACTTGGACTTACAAAAGCTGACGAGCAACAGGAATTTCTCGACTGGTGGATTCCAAGATTGCAAAGCATTAAAACCGACAGGCTATTTGTTTCGATTCTGGAAAAGAATGAAAAAGAGCGAGTTGACCAAGTATTAATATCTCCCAAACCCGATACGATGATTGAGTTTATTGTTTACTTTGCCCCACTTTCAGATGGAGAAACAGTTACTCCACTCGTTCTTCCACCTACCCCCAAACGAACCGGCTTCACCGCAATAGAATGGGGAGGAGTTATAGACACCGACCATAAATGAGAATGTGCCGCTATGCGCCATGCAATGGCAAATAGCTAATCCCCTCGGGGGAGGGAGGGGTTATCGGAAATTAACTAATTCAAACTTCCGACAATACTATTAAATTCGTTTTCAAAATTCTGATCCACTGCTCCTTGGTATGTAGTCATCACTCTTACTGTCGTATTGTTTTTTGGGAAAAGAGCAACAATTTCACGCGCATTTGCCCCTGCAATCGTTCCTTTATATAAAGTCCCTGAGAGAGAACCTGCAGTAACTGTTCCTTTTGCAAACTTCATTGCTTCAAAGGGCCTTGAAAGCTGAACAGCGCTCGTCGATGAATCAAAAACTATTACCTCAATTGTACGAGATACCGAAGCGTCTTCCAACTTTATATAAGAAAGTACACCTTTTGAATTTGTGTACAAAACCCCATTGTATTTATCAGGATATGAAATCTGGAAATATTGTGTAGTATAAGTTTTGAGGTTTCTTCCAGAGTTCGAACCATTTTCAGGAAGATTATTATTTGTACCTGTCGATGACATTTTTGACTCCCCTTGCTCTTTTACACCGGTCTTAACCCCTACATTTTGAATTTGCTTTTCGGTATTTGAGAATGAAAAGACTGAAAAAAGGATGCCAAGAATTGATAGCCCGACAAGTATTGCAGCGGCTTTTTTCCAACCCAATTTGTCGATAATCCCTTCCATAAATCTATGGTTGCAAAAAAAGGCTCATAAGTCAACAAATTTTGTATTTTATTTGAGAAATGCTTAAATAAATGTATGGCAAAAAAAAGGAAACGTTTTATCAGATATTCGCGTGGAGGCATTATAACTCCGCTTATGCTTCTTGCTCTTCTTTTTCTTGCAATTTTCATGGTAAGTAACACTCTGGTTAATAAATCCGCTCCAACGGGCCCGAATGGGAATGGTTCTGTGCTTTCATGCTGCGATACGGGGAGTGGAAATGATTGCAAACCCCAAACTGGAGACGGGCAAAAAATCACGTTTAATGGAGCAGAATATGGACTTTTGAGAACCAACACCATTCTTATGGAAGGAAACGTCCATTTGAAGGATTCGGGCCAACAATACAACGGACAGCCAATTATCCTTAACTCATCAGACACCCATATCATCCCGACCCAATACGCTACTGCCGATTGCCGGACAGAACCAAAAGACAAATATTTGAAAAGTGTACCCCCTCCCCCCATTCAAATCGGCAGCCCGCAGTCCGTTCCTTACTGCACCTCGATTCCAAATGATGAAATCATATACGTATGCAAGAAGAATTGCCACGCGGCTACCTGCAGCGGCATGTGGGGACCGGAGGTAACTTGTTATGGAGATGCCGAATCCCAATACGATGCGTACTTTCGGCTTTCCGATGTTGCCTCTCCTGGAGTACCCGACTTCATTAAAAATTGCGACACTTCTGCTCTCCCGACTGGAGCAGCAACGGGCGGTCAGCAGCACATCGTAACGCCGACCCAACAGGCAGGTAAAAAAGACAACTTACAGCTAAAAACATTCCAGATCCAACAGGATAATTTGTTAGTTCCGTGGCTTTCTCCATTCTGCAAACCTGCCATTTATCTATATCCTGAGAATACAACTCCGGTAAATGTTAAAATAAATCCCGCCGGTCCAATAAAACTTACAATTCCCGATTATCCAACAGGTGGATGGAATGTTATTGCCCATCCTGACGGGACAATACTTTCCGGGAGTAAAAACTTTGACTATTTGTACTACGAAGCGGAAATCCCCGATGAGAAAATTGAAAAACCAAATGAAGGGTTCGTTGTTAAAAAAGATGAAATCAAGGCTCTGCTCTCCGACATCCTTCCCCGTCTTGGATTGAATGACAAAGAGAAAAATCAGTTTGTTGACTATTGGAATAGTGTTTTACCAAACGCACCATACTATTTTGTCGGAGTTATCCCTGTTGCAAATCTTGATGCTATTTCCCCCCTTTATATCACGCCAAAACCTACTACCACTATCCGCATCACTCTTTATTTTGAAGCGCTCGATACACCCATCAGTGTCACTTCCCCCACACTAACAAGCATTGCAAGAAACGGTTTTACCATGGTTGAGTGGGGCGGAATTTTCAAGAAATCTGATAAGTATCCCTTCTCCTGCTTCCAATGATCAATAATTTTTAATTTAGAATTTAAAATTTTTAATCAAATTAAAATTGATTTAAAATTAAAAATTAAAAATTTGAATTTATACTTGATACCTTATACCTGCTACTTTATACTACTCTTATGTTGTCACAAAAAGATCCGCATATCTACTCGCTTCTTCAGAAAGAAGACAAGAGACAACGTGACACGATAACCCTTATCCCTTCGGAAAATTACGCATCCCTTGAGGTCCGTTCAACACTTGCCTCGGTATTCACTAATAAATATTCGGAGGGGTATTCAAAAAAACGATACTACCAGGGAAACGCGAATGTCGATGACGTTGAACTAACAGCAATCGAGCGGGCGAAAAAATTATTTAACGTTGCTCACGTTAATGTCCAGCCATACTCTGGGAGTCCCGCAAATACCGCAGTGTATTTTGCACTCCTTGAGCCACTGAAAGACAAAATTATGGGACTTGCCCTTTCTTCCGGTGGACATTTAACCCACGGTTCGCCTGTCAGCTTTTCAGGGAAATATTTTAAGACCGTCAGTTTTCCTGTCACAAAAGAAAGACTTTTGGATTACGATGCAATCGAGCTTCTGGCGAAACGCGAAAAACCGAAAATAATTGTTTGCGGGTTTACCGCATACCCTAGAATCATTGATTTTGCTCGCTTTGGTGAAATTGCGGACAAGGTAAATGCGTATCTTTTGGCCGATATCTCCCACATTTCAGGACTTGTCGTTGGAGGTTCCCATCCCTCTCCCGCACCATACGCGCATATCATTATGACAACAACACACAAATCTTTGCGTGGACCGAGGGGCGCAATGCTTATGGTGACAGAAAAGGGAATACAAAAAGACCCCCAACTACCCGATAAAATTGACAAGGCAGTTTTTCCGGGACTCCAGGGTGGACCCCATGACAACCAAACGGCATCAATTGCAGTTGCCCTTCATGAAGCGGAAACTCCCGAATTCAAAGCATATGCAAAACAAATTGTAAAAAATGCAAAAGCACTCTCAACTCATCTTCAAAATTTTGGTTTCTCGATAACAACAGGAGACACTGAAAATCATCTTCTTGTCGTTGACCTTCGAAGCAAAGGCGTCAACGGAGCGCTCGCTGCCTACGCCTTAGAGCAAGCCGGAATTATCACCAACAAAAACACCATTCCTTATGACACAATGCCGCCTTTTTACCCTTCAGGGATACGGATTGGAACTCCGGCAGCAACAACGAGAGGCATGAAGGAAAGAGATATGAAACAAATTGCTCACTGGATGCATGAGGTTATCGAAGAAATAAAGGGCAACGTACTCCCGGAAGAAAAGGAAAAACGCGGTCCCTTTTTCAAAGAATTCAAGAAAATGGCTTCATCCAACAAAAAAATAAAACAGATTTCGCTGGAAGTAAAAAAGTATATGCGGGATTTCCCTCTCCCCTAAAAATACTTGTAAAAATAAGAGATTAAGAGTACACTAGCAAATAACTTTCAATGGCGAAGCAACGAAATAGTGCAATTAACTACTCTGCTTTTATCGATTTGTTCCTGCGTGCCAACGAGTCCAAAAAAATTCCAAGAACAGGATGGGGAATGCATGGCATTGAAAGTCCAGAAAGTGTTGCCGAGCACACATTTAGCCTTAGTTTTCTAACTCTCCAGCTTGCACCCATGCTGTCTGACCGCCACAATTATCCGCTTAATATAAATAAGTTAGTCAAAATGGCAATTCTTCATGATATTGGAGAAATAGAAACAGGAGATATTGTCGTTTCAAGAGGTGCTATAATCGACCTTCAAAAAAGGCGCGATAAAGAGGAAAAAGAAAAAAAAGGAATCCAAAAACTTTTCAAGGATACGGACAAATCCAATTTAGCAGTAAATCTTTTCTCTGAAATGATAGAGCGCGAAACGCTTGAGGCAAATATTTTTTGGCAATTGGACAAGCTGGATATGGCAATACAAGCGTTGGAATATGAAATTTCCCACAAGAAAGACCTTTCAGAATTCTTTGAAAATGCAAAAGCCAATATCACCGATGAATTCCTGTCTGATATGCTGGAGGAGGCAATGAGCCGCCGTCCAAAGCATTAGTTCTCCCTCTATTGACTTCTTTTCACAAACTACATACTATGATAGTACCTGTTGTATTTTGTATGGTTTTGAAGTTATTGAAGAAATTTGTTTTTCGCTCATATAAAACAACAATTATTGTTGTTGGCATCTCATTTCTCCTGTTGTCTATTTCTATAACTTCATTTGCACAACAAGGGGGATGTGAATATCGGCTGGTAGGCGGAAGTTATCTTTGTGTTGCAATTCCTGGTGCAAGTAGTTACCAACATCCAATTGTCCCTGACAATACGGCAGTTACTCAAGGGAACACTACATATTATGGTGACGGGTACCAATACATTCCTACCCCCGGCATAACGTATATACCTGGCGATGGCCAGATGCCATCCTTTACATCCCCTACAGTTTCTCCCTCCCCTCAAGCTAAACCTCTCACAAGTCCCTCACCCTCACCATCCAAAAGTCCTACCCCTGCTCAAACCAGTTATCAAGGACAAACATGCGACACTATAACAGCCGAAAGTGCGAGACCTGGTCAAGACCCTAATGCTTTTCCAAGCTGCAATACAACCGACACGAATTCTTCAGGTCAGCATTTATATTGTGCAATGTACTCTGGCCTTTCTTACGGTGTTTGCCAATATGGGTCAGCACCGGTTGGTACCTGCACAAACACAACCGATCCAGGATGTGCTGGAACGAGGCTTAATGGTCAATCTTGTGTTCCTTCAGCTAATCCTTCTCAGTGCTCTGCTGGACTTTCATGTCAATTAGAAGCAGGTGTATATATTTGTGAAACTCCCAAAGGTCAATGCACCAAGTCACATTCGTTTTCAAACGGCGCCCAATGCGCATGTGCAGATGATTGTCAAACTGGACTCGATTGTAGAGCATATTCAGGAGGTGCCGTTAGTATCGCTACGTATTGTCTTCCACCTATAACACCAGCTGGGACGAATAACAATGCTAGTGGTGGGACCAACACCGGAATTGCAGGCGGAAATGGGTCTACGTGTGACCCGGTAGAGGACGGGAAAATTGACGAGAACGACTTTAATGTATGGAAACAGGAGTATCTGCATGCAATTAGCACGACAAGGAGTGCGTGCATGAGCCCAAACAAAACGGTTGACCTTCTCGGATTCCAAGCCTGGAAAAATATCCATGTTTTAAAAATAACCAACACTTTTCCATAAATGAAACCATTTATCTCAAAGCTAAAATTGCTTGCCACAAACCATCGCCCAAAACTTATTGCCGGAATTGTGGCTATCGCGGCACTCTCGCTTCCTTTTGTCATAAATCAAGTGCTTAAACAGCAAGACCTACGGCAACGGGCAGATACTGCTCCTTCAATAACATTCAATTTTTCTCCTGCAACAGGCAATATAGCCGTAGGTCAGGCACAAAATGTCGACCTTATAATGAACGCAGCAACAAATGACGTGGGTGCCCTTCATTTTAAATTGCTCTACGACCGAACATTACTTGAAGTAAGTGAGGCTTCCCAATCCACAAATCTACAAGCAATACAAAAATCAAATGAAAATGGAACTTTTGAAGTCGTCATGATAAACCCTAATGTTACCCCCGTCATGGGAAATAACTTGAAGGTTTTCACATTTAAATTCAAGGCATTAAAAAACGGTACAGCTACTGTTTCTATCGACCCAGCCTCCCTTCAAGCAACCTCACAATTAATTAGTACCTACGTTAATGTTGATAACAAAGACAACATAAAGGCGAGCTTTACACTGGGTGGCAGTCAGGGAAGCAACGATAATAACAATACATCTTTTGACTACAATAACGGTAAGAATCACTGTAGGCCGACAGGCGAGGCCTGCGAGACGGCTCTTGGTGAAACAGCAACACAGACAGATTGTTCCACATATCTCGGAGCTTCGGCAAGAGTTTGCACGGCCGCTAATGGATACCAGAGAACAAGCGGAACCAATAATGGCTGCCCGACAGTCCAAACGGATGGTTCAATTAACTACTGTCTCCCTACAACCCAAACAGTACCATCCGGATGGTCAGAAATAGCAGCCGGCAACGCAGACTGCACTACATACAATGGTGTTGCATCTAAATGTTACAAGAGCACATACAATATGAATGGCAACTCAAATTCTCCTACAGTTACTACTACTACGACTGTTACAACGACAGTCACAACAACCGTCACTTCAACGGTCACTCCAACCCAAATCCCGACAGTAACCCTTGCAGCTGGAGAAACAGGCCTGAAGCTTTCACTAAAGCTTCCGGGTATCAGCAAGAAGAATGGCGAGAATGACCATCCGGTAAGAACCAGAAGAACGGTAAAAGTGTCTGTATATGATAGTACGTCTTCTGAATCCGCAAAGATCTCAGAAAAGACGGGCACTGTTGATTTCAACCCAGCTACCGCCCAATACGAAGGGAGTGTCGGAATAGGAACCACGTTACCGACCGGCAATTATGTAGTAAAAGTACGGATGGACAACACTCTAAAGAAAAGACTTCCCGGAATAGTGCATATCGACCAGACAAAGCAGGACAATGCAACACCGGTCGTAGAACTTGTAACTGGAGACCTTGACCAAAATAACGCCCTTGATATACAAGACTTTACGAATGTTATGGCCTGCTTTAACCATCAAACTGCTTGTACAGGGGATATTGCAATCCTTGGAGACCTGGATGATGACGGAGTAACTACGGAAGATAATGATGACATTAATATCATGCAATATAACACGATAAATAGAAATGGAGACTAGCGGAGTGACCGAATGGGAACGGAGCCAAGACTTTCTTCCTCTTTTCAGGAAGTTTTGACTCCAAAACTTCCGCATGCAATAATGAAGAAAGACTTATAAAAACCTACTATGCCAAAAAAACAACCATTCTTATACAACGTAAAGAATTGAACATTTAAATCTATGCCCAAAAAAACAACCATTCTTATACAACGTAAAGAATTGAACATTTAAATCTATGCCCAAAAAGACGACAATTCTTATTATCATTCTCGCAATAATTACAGGAGTTCTTATCTTTGTTGCTATTCGCTCAGATCAGACTCAGAATCTAGGCAAATCAGTCTCCAACACGGTAACTGCAACACCAGTAGTCATCCGGCCTTTTGCTTCGCTTTCCTTCTCAACGCCATTGTTGGACGTATCCAAAAGCACCCCTGCGCAAAAGGTGGATATTATTCTTGATACTAACGGCCAATCCGTGGCTGGCGCACAAGTTGAGCTTACGTATGACCCCACAGCGCTTACCAATGTGACACTGACTCCACTTGTTCCAGGCCAGCTTTTCGGGCAAAACCCGATTGTCTTAATAAATACTATTGACAAGACACAAGGAAGAATTTCCTATGCTCTTTCTATTGCGCTTGGTGATACCGAGAAAGTTGGCAAAGCAAGCATCGGACAACTATCATTCACAGCTAACAAATTCTCAGGGGTTACCTCAACGAAAGTTACATTCTTGCCAAAATCAGCTGTTACTACTCAAAAAACCAAATTCTCAGTTCTTGATACTACTACTCCGATGCAAATCGTGCTTTCTTCCACGAGCGTAATTCCGAGTCGATAAAAAACATGGCAGAAATACCACAAAATTCGTTCCAGGGACCACTTGCCCCAAAAATTGGACTGAATGATACATTTCAAAATCCGATCCCAGGCGGTGGAGCAAAAATACCAAAAAAAGGGAGAAATTACACAGGACTTATCCCTGTTGGTGCTTTTGCAATTGCGCTTCTTATTCTCCCAATCACTATTCAACAGTTAAGCCAGCAACAAGACACACGTCAAAAAGCTTCCGAGCCTACTCCGACAATAGTTTTGCCAACCTCCACTGTTCCAACACCAACGCCAACTGTTGCATCTCCAACCCCAACCCCAACAATAAGCGAGAATCCGGTAAAACCTCTAACAAAAGTGAAGGGAATTCGTACACGGCGTTAGCTATTTTCACCGAAGAGAATTGATATAGCCCCAATAATACTTCTTCGCATTCTTGGTTCTATTCTTGGTTGTAATGCTTCAGTAATTTTTATTGCCGATATTGCTGTTATTTGAACACCCTTTTTTAAAGGTTCTGTGGGATGATATTGTTCTTTCATTAGGAAATTGTAGCAGTAAACAATCTTCCCAGCTTGATAATTACCTAACAGTTTTTAAGAGTCTTAGCCGCTTTTTGTGAAGGCTTTTTGCATGAAGTTGGTGCCGATGAGATTTAGTCCCTCTGCAGCTGCTATTTCAAGCGCAGGGACAATAAGAGGAGGTGCAAAAAATGCACCTAAAAAAGCGAGGCTTAAAGCACCTGCCATTACATATCTGTTAACGTTTTTGTAGGCTTCGATAACGCCACCTCCACCTTTCTCAGGACTTGCCATAAGTAAGAATTATAGCACAAATTAAGAAAAATACTATAGGGGTTTGGGGAATTTTGAGGCACGTGGGTCATGCTGAAAGCCGGATCCCCGAAGGGGAGAATCGGGGCGAAACCAAACACCATTGGCAACAAAGAAAACTCGTGAATTAAAAAAATTGATGTTTCGTGAGGCGCGGAGGGGAATCGAACCCCTGCATCGCGGTTTTGCAGACCGCTGCATTACACCGTGAAACGGTGAGTGATCTCTTCGCCAACCTGAAGAACGTAAACTAAAATTTGAGGCGCGGAAGGGAATCGGACCCTCGCATAGAGGTTTTGCAGACCCCCGCGTTACCACTTCGCCACCGCGCCATTAGCGGTAAGTGTATCAAAATTTGAAGCGGAATGCTATCAGTATTGCGTTTATAAAGGTTCAAAAGGTAATATTAACTGTGCAGAAAAAATTCGTTCTCATCGGTGCAATTACTTTTGTCTTGGTAGCTCTTATTATCACAACAATTCTTATCAAACAACAGCAAGATAACAGACAACGTGCAAGCGGAAATGATACCACTACTCCTTCAACTACTACCACAACTTCAACTAAAGACATAGACACTGAAGAGTGGAATTTTTTAAAACTGATTAATGATTACCGTGCCACATTTGGACTATCCCCTTTGAAAATTTCCGTAAAGCTTACGGAATCGGCCGACTGGATGTCGAATGACATGGCAGTTTCAGGACACTTAGACCATGTGGATTCGAAAGGCAGAAATATTAATACAAGAATCCCCTCATTTGGCTATAGCGCTCCCCATATTGCAGAAAATATTGCTTGGGTAGGGCCAACCGGACAAAGTGCATTCGATGCGTGGAAAAACGGATGCGACGGGGATGCGAATGGAAATAACTGTACGTATGCCCACAGGGAGCAAATGAAAGACGCGCAAGCTGTTGCAATTGGCATTGCGCGCGTCCAATCAACGCACGACCAGAATTGGTACTGGACGACTGATTTTGGTTCTGTACTTGACGCGGAAATTACACCAACTGCTACCCCCACCGCAACAACAACACCGTCAGTAACAATAACGGCAACGCCATCAGCAACAATAACAACTTCTGTTAGCCCTACAAATACTACGACATCCACCCCAACTAATACCCCCACTGCAACTCCCACCAACACCCCCACTCCTACTGCTACCTATACACCAACGCCAACAGCAACCTTAACTCCATCTCCGACACCCACCAGCACCCCCACTGCTACTATTTCACCAACTCAGACCCCCACCCCATCCTTGCAACCCACCGCAACTGCTACAGTTGTACCGACCGCAACAGCAACACCAATTCCGCCGACGGCTACACCGACCATAGCAAAACCGGGCGGTATGGCTCAAACAATTGGAATTATTGGTGGGGCAATAATAGTAATCCTGGGAGGAATATTTTTGCTAGTTCTGTAGGAATCGTCATCCTGAGGCGTAGCTGTGTGTGGAGCACCCACTTGTTTCAGGATCCCATGAGATCCCGGATTTCGACATTCTGAAGAATGGTCAAGTGCAGGATGACTCTATTGGCTTATTTATCTTGATTGTATCTACTCTCCTGGGGGCCTTTTTGAAAACGGTATTTAGCGTGGGTTTTTTTGACATATGGAACCTCAGCAGGTGATGAAAGTTGTTCAAAAGCCATCGCGCAAATTCTCATTCCTGGATACAAAGCGACCGGCATTCTTCCCAAATTTCCCAGTTCCAAAACACACTGCCCGTCCCAACCGGCATCAAAAATGCTTGCCGTTGAATGGACGACGATTCCAAGTCTTCCAAGCGAAGAACGCCCTTCAAGTCTACCCAATAAGTCTGTCGGTATTTTTACCCGTTCCATGGTAACGGCCAAAACAAAATCCCCTGGCTGCATGATAAATGCATCACCCTCTTTTACTTTAACCTCACTGGTAATTTCATTTGTATAATCTTTTTTCGTAGGGTCAAGATAGGGATTTTTACTATGGTCAAATACCCTGAATTTGTTGCCTAACCGAAGATCTAGAGAACACGTCCCCAGCTGCGTTGCAAAATCCGGGGTAGGGGTTATAACAATTTTTTTCTCCTTAATGTATGCTTTGATATCTCTGTCCGATAAAACCATAATGTAATTAGTAGTTTGTAGTTGGTAGCAAGTAGTTAGGAACCAAACTAAAGATACATAAGATTAGCAAACGGATTGATAAATGGCAAGAAGAATAATATGGCTCTTTTGAGGCAATTTTGATATAATTATCTTCCGAAGTTTAATATTGGGTGATTGGCTCAACGGTAAACAAGTTTGCCGTTTTACCAATCAAAATTAGGGTGATTGGCTCAACGGTAAACAAGTTTGCCGTTTTACCAATCAAAATTAGGGTGATTGGCTCAACGGTAGAGCGCGTTCCTGATAAGAACGAGGTCAAAGGTCCGACTCCTTTATCACCCACAATACCTTCGGTGAAAAGGAGTATCAAAAATATCTTCAATGCGTTCCTGATCACTCACTCCATCAGAGCGTAAGAACGAGGTCAAAGGTCCGACTCCTTTATCACCCACAAACGAAGTGCGGTGGGCGAGAACATGTTCATCACCCACAATGTATTTAGTGAAAAGGATTAATCTTCGATAAACGGATTTACACACACTACACCATCTTCATTTCATTTGACTTGAGCTGAATAATCCTTTACGTTTAATGAATGAGGAAATTTCTCAATAGAAGTTTGTGGGTAAGCCTTTATTTACTCTTTCCCGTGACCCTGATCGGTTTATTTGCCCAAAATGCGATACCGGGCGAATTTCTATATCCGGTAAAGCTTGGGATGGAGAATGTGGGAGCATACGTTTTTTCGCTTACCCCGGAGGCAAAAGCATCTTATGACTCTACTCTTACCCAACGTCGCTTTGACGAGGCGCAAAAGCTCATCACCTACAAAGCCAACACCTCAGGACTTGATACCTTGGTGGTTCAAGCAACAAAAACTCAAGAATCAGTTGATAATATAAAGGATCAAAAACAAAAAGAAGTACTTCAAGAAAAACTCATCAACGATATAAACGACTACCAGGAAAGGCTGACCCAAACTCAGCAAAAATTAGATCCAACTTATATTCCTCCAACCCCCACTCCCACCTCAACATTACATGTAACCCCGAAACCAACAACTCCTCTGCGCATTTTTCCGACAAAAATCTATCAACCACCAAATAATTCACGCCAAAACCCTTCAGAGCGCACGGCAATCCCTACAGCAACTCCTGCTCCAGATAATACTCCTACTTCTCACCAGACTCCTCCTGATATAGTGGACAACATCGAACAAACAAAGGAAAAACTGGAAGAGATAAAGCAGCAAGTGCAATTCCAGTCAATACAAATGACAACACCTCAACCCACTCCCACCCAACCGCCGGCAACTCCTACGCCTTTTGTTCTCCCTTCACCGACAGTGCCTCTAAATCCTTCCTTGCCCATCCTCAATACCCCACAACAAGAACATGATAATCCGGAAATATCAAAGCCGCCCCGTACAGATGAACCGAAACCTCATGAGGCAGATTAACTTGACATTCATCCCATCAAGAACTATCTTGAAATGAGATGCCTAGCAATAAATTTTCAATATTATCAATTCTTAGCGTTGCCGGTATCGGATTTGTCCTCAGTGTAACTATGTTCCTTGTCAATCAAAGACAGGATATCCGACAACAAGCTTCAAACCATTTTCTTGAACCTACGCCTACAATCGAAACCCCAGGCTGTCCACCCAATAACCCCGATGGCCGGGTGAATGTATGCCGGGCTGAAGCCAATTGCCCTCTTGGAGAGGTTGAAAGAGAATCAGGGAAAAAAGAATGCACTCAAAGACTCGGTAAGCTCGCCATTTGCTGCCTCGTCGTTTCCCCCAAAAAATAACGTATCTTTATTGACTCTATACCAGGATGTGTGCTAGCCTGAACTGAGGGTATTATATGGTGAAAGAAATAAAGAAAAAGGGTTTTCTTAAGAATTTTCTTGAGCATATCTCTGACTTCAAGCTATTCTTAGTTCTTGCCCTTTTTACGCTTCTTATAGGCATAACTTTCTATATGGCGCGAAAACCTCAAGAAATACGGCAGAGGGCTTTCGGAACCGGCATGGAATTCGGTTTTGCGGCTGACCTATCGGTCAATGGAACACTCCAATTAGATACATTCAAAACCAGTGTTGACAGGCTTAAGAACAACAATCAGCAGTGGGTAAGACTCGCAATCAATCCTTCCGATATAGCCTCCCCACCTCCCGGTCCTACTCCAACACCCATTCCACAAACAACAATTAGTCCTTCTGTCAGTCCAACACCGACCCCTCCCGATACTGTGTTGGGCACTACTACTTTTATCCAATGGAACACAACAAATCTCTCTGTATACGATGCGGCTATTGACTACGCTTATCAAAATGGGTTGAAAATATTCTTGTCAACTGCCACCCCACGTTTTGCGAGCAATTACGTAGTCTCAGATTACCAGTCTGCAACAGCAGAATATTTCCAATTTTTATCAAATAGATACAAGGGAAAAATATCAGTTTGGAACATATTTCCTGATTCGAATATAAAAAACTTTCGGGATGCTGCTCCAATGTCTTCTCTTGACCCAACGTATCTCTCAGAATTCAACTCCATACTGTCTACAGCCAACAGTGCCATAAAGTCATCAGACCCCGCAACAATTGTCTCAACATCAACAGGCGGCAATCCGCTCACAGATACCCTTGTTGCCAATTGGAATCAATTCTATGATGCAGTGAATTCAAATGTAGATGTTGTTTCGATAGAAATGTATCCGAATACGGATGCTGGGCAAATCAGCAAATTAAGTACAATTATTGAAAGTTTGAAATCAAAATATGCAAAAGATGTTGTTGTCGCCGGAACAGGAATTTGCACACAAAACGGTATTTATTCGGAGACAGACCAACAAAACTACGTCCCACAAACAGTCAACAATATTAGGCTTTCAAGTGCAAAACTTCTTCTGCAATACGAACTTGTAGATCAAAATTCCTCAAGCAGCACCTGCGATACTTCCTATGGCATAGTGAAGTCAGACGGAACCCAAAAATCATCCTATACAGCAGTTATAACTGCGCTTAATCCAACTCCGACCCTCACCCCTACATCGATACCCACAGCAACGCCTTCACCTACGTCTATGCCAACACCTACCCCAACACCAACAAACAAAGGCATTCTTAATGTTGTTGTTATTCCAACACTCAATGCAACAATTCGTATTTTATCGGAAAAAGGAGGGAAGATAGTGCTTACAGCAACAGGAGGAATACAATCGGCTTCACTTGATCCCGGATATTATTACGTGACTTTTTCTTATCCCAAAACAGGAGGGTTAAGACTTCCGAAAACTGTGCTTTTTAAAATCGTAAAACAAAAAACGACAAATATTTTAGGAGACTTTAACACCGGAAAAACCTCGGTAACATATCAATAATTTAAATTCAAAAAAACCGTAACTCCGTTGACAGCTCACTGCAATAGTGCTAGCGTGAATATATGGTAAGAGAAATTAAAAGTAAAAGTCTTGGACAAAGACTGAAGGATAATATTTCTGACTTCAGACTCTTTGCATTTCTCGGAGTATTTGCTCTTCTTATTGGCGCAACATTCTACATGACGACAAAACAAATAGATATCCGTCAGCATGCATCTTTTACGAATGGTACGGAATTTGGGTTTAACACTCATGTATCTGCTGCAAATAACAATTTGGATATCAATAAATTTAAGCAGAATGTTGATACGCTTGTTTCTAATGGACAAAAATGGATACGGTTCAATGTCATTGATTTTGAAGTAGCATCAGAGACTCCCAACACTCTTCCTACTGCAACCCCAAGCCCAACACCTATTCCCGGACCAGGCCTTTTGAGGGTATATACCAACCCTGCAGTGGAAACTACAATAACCGTAAAAGATCAGGGTGGCCAAGTTGTTGCACAAAAAACATGGAGCATTGATTGGGTAAGCTTACCAACCGGTCAGTACTCTATTTCGTACACATATCCGTATACAACGATAAACGGTTCACCTGTCAAAATACCTGCAGCTTCTCAAGCCACAATTTACCCAAATAAAACTACCACGGTCGTTGCAGATCTTACTGCCGGCACCTCCGTTGTCCAAAGCGTTCAAGGTCTATCATCAAACGCAATTACCTGGAATTCAACAAATCTTGCAGTGTATGATACGGCCATAAATTATGCAGTACAAAAGGGATTAAGAATATTCCTTGTAACTAACACGCCTGCATTTGCAAAAGGTTACATGCTTGATGATTATAAGACAGTTACCGACCAGTATTATCAGTATTTGTCATCAAGATGGGCAGGGAAAATTGCCGTTTGGCAAGTTTTTAACGAATCGGATATGCAAAATTTCCGCGATTATTCCCTGATGACAACGCTCACTTCTTCTTATTTATCAGACTTAAACTCGGTTATTGCTGTTGCAAAAAATGCGATAAAAACAAATGACGCAAAAACATATGTCACAACAAACGTCAGCGGATATCCGATGAATGACGCGACAATTACCCGATGGTACCAATTTTTCGATGCTATAAAAGACAACTTGGACATACTGTCCGTTGATATGTATCCGGCTCCAGATTTAACAGAGATATCCAAACTCGGCACACGTGTAGATGACGTGAGAGCACGTTATTCTAAAGACGTAGCAGTTGCAGAAACAGGAGTATGTACGATGACTGCCGGATATTCTGAGTCTGACCAGGCAAATTATTTAACAAAGTCGATAAATAGTCTGAAGCTTTCAAGTGCTAATATAATTATTCTTTATGAAATTATGGATGAGGCAACGTCAGGCGGTCTTTGCGAAGGGACTTTTGGAATAGTTAAGACGGACGGGACTCAAAAATCATCTTTTTCCTCTGTCATGGCTGATATGGCCCCTCTCCCAACACTGACTCCAACCAATGCACCAACCAATACTCCTACCCCTCTTCCCACAAATACGCCTACGATAGCACCAACGCTCTCCCCAACTCCTACAAAACTTCCTTCAAATATGGGACTTTTAAGAGTAGTTACAAACCCTCCTACGAATGCAACAATAAAGATAATAAACTACTATACCAGCCAAATTGTTATGACAGCACAATGGGGAATCGATTGGAAACCATTAACTCAAGGCGCTTACTATATAACTTTTTCATATCCTAGGACAGTTGGTCTAAAAACTCCAAGGACAACTCTCTTTCGGGAATACACAGGCAAAACTACAGAAATAACCGGAGACTTTAAAACTGGAATTACAACAGTTGTATATAAGTAGTCTTTCCACACAAAAAAACCTCGCACGTATGTCGAGGTTTTCGTATTTTGAAACAAACCAAATAGACGTTTAAAAAGTGGCGGGAAGAACTAATTAAACTAAATAGTCCTTCCATAAATGGTTGGGCTGAGAGTTTTAATTAGAAAGGAGGTGATCCATCCCCAGCTTCGGCTAGGGATACCTTGTTACGACTTAAGCCTCATCATCAATCTCTATCTCGTCCGCATAACGGCCTTCGATAGTTATCGACTTTGCTGCCTTGACGGGCGGTGTGTACAAGACCCGATAACGTATTCACCGCGGCCCGCTGATCCGCGATTACTACCAATTCCGACTTCATGGGGTCGAGTTTCAGACCCCAATCTGAACTGAGGCGAAATTTCTGAGATTAGCTAACTCTTGCGAGCTCGCGACCCATTGTTCTTCGCCATTGTAGGGTGTGTGTAGCCCAAGGCATAAGGGCCATGCTGACTTGACGTCCGCCTTTCCTTCCTCCTGCAAAAATGCAGGCAGTCTCTAATGAATATTTAACATTAGACAAGGGTTGCACTCGTTTCCCCACTTAAGGGAACACCTCACGGCACGAGCTGACGACAGCCATGCAGCACCTGTACTAGCCTCCTTACGGATTTCCCGAGTTTCTTCGGAATAGAACGCTAGTATGTCAAGCCTTGGTGAGGTTTTTCGCTTCGTCTCGAATTAAACCACACGCTCCACTGGTTGTGCGGGTCCCCGTCAATTCCTTTGAGTTTTAACCTTGCGGTCGTACTCCCCAGGCGGGATGCTTAACGCGTTAGCTTACGCCAGTGCTTGCACACTAGCTAGCATCCATCGTTTACGGCTAGGACTACACAGGTCTCTAATCTGTTTCGCTACCCTAGCTTTCGTGTCTCAGCGTCAGGAAAATCTCAGGTACTTGCCTTCGCCTTCGGTGTTCCAGTTGATATCAACGTATTTCACCACTACACCAACTGTTCCAGCACCCCAAATAATCCTCAAGTCAGCCAGTATCGCAACCAAATCCGGGGTTAAGCCCCGGGCTTTAAATTGCGACTTGGTAGACCGCCTACACACTCTTTACGCCCAGTAAATCCGGATAACGCTTGCACCCTACGTATTACCGAGACTTCTGGCACGTAGTTAGTAGGTGCTTATTCGCCAAGCCGTGAAGGGCTTGGCAAAAGGAGTTTACGACCCTAAGGCCTTCATCCTCCACGCGGCGTCGCTGCGTCAGGGTTTCCCCCATTGCGCAATATTCCTGGTTGCTGCCATCCGTAGATGTGGAGCCCGTGTCTCAGTGCCCCTGTGTCTGTTCGACCTCTCAGTCCAGATACCCGTCATAGCCTTGGTAAGCCATTACCTCACCAACTAGCTGATAGGACGCATGCTCCTCCAAAAGCGGGCAGTAAAGCCCTTTAATCCGGAGATACCATTGGGTATTAGCCCACCTTTCGGCAGGTTATTCCCAACTCTTGGGTAGATTCATACGCGTTACTCACCCGTCCGCCACTAGCCAGTATTGCTACTGACTCGTTCGACTTGCATACCTAAGGCACGCCGCCAGCGTTCATCCTGAGCCAGGATCAAACTCTCAAAAAAATACTTCGACATTATCAGTATCGCTACTGATTAAGTCTTAATATCTTGAGTACTGTTTTATTTTGTACACTGTACATAGCAAAACAGAAAAAAATTTTTGTGTTAATCCTGCTCGTCAATTTACTTGTTTTTAGAATTTTATTGAACCTAAAAAAAATATTTGAAAAGCAGAGATTCTTCGATTCCTCGAAGACTGTCGTGGCATTGCCACAACGATTCCCACCACTTTTCAAACGTCTATTCAGTTATTAAAGAACCGAATGTGAATTATGTTTTCCGCGGAAGGCTTAAGAAGAAGATGTAGTCAAAATAACTCTTGATTTCATATTTCCTCTGAGCCAAACACCACGAATGAACAAGTTCAAATTCATGTATGTATATGATACTCGATAGCCTCAATTTTGTCAACCATATCAGACTGTGATGTAACAAGCTTAGCTAGCCACATCAAACCATTGCGTAGCAAGCTCTGCTTCACTCATAAAACCGGATCGTAGTCTTTATTTATTTAGCAACCAAAGATATACTACTATGCATGGGGATTTTGAGGTTATTATTTGCCCTTTCTATTGTCGTATATCACGCGCGTGAGCCTCACGGTCTTTTTCTTTTCAACCAACAAGCTGCAATTCTTTCTTTTTTCATTATTTCCGGTTTTTACATGGCGCTCATTCTTGACGGAAAATACCAATCAAGATTATCATTTTATATAAGCCGCGCGCTTCGGATTTTCCCCCTTTATTGGATTGCTCTTAGTGTAACCATAATACTCGGATACGTTAAATTGCAACTACATTTAGGTTCAGATGAAACTGCAATTACCCATTACTTTCAGTTCTCAACATATCTTACAGGATTTTCAGCTATTGGTGAATTTATCAATTTTATTCTCAGAAATTTTACCCTTCTTATAACCAAAGATTTTTTCTCCATCCAAGATAATCTTGCCCCGGGATACCTTATAGTGAATCCAGCATGGACATTACAAATTGAACTCATTTTTTATCTTTTAGTTCCCTTTATTGTAAATATAAAGAAAAACTTTTTACTATTTGTGCTTTTTTATGCCACGCTTTTTTATGGAATTATACAGCCGTTCTCCATTATTCCAGAGCATAATCTTATCTATAGTTTTTTGAGGTACTTCCTGTTCTTCTTATTTGGGATAGTAAGTTACCGCTACATCTACAAACACTTAAAGAAGCCGAAGATGAAAAAACTCCCTTTTATTGTCTTTGTTTTCTTTTTGCTCTTTATCATTTTTTATCAGTTTTTGCCTGGAAGAATTCTCGAAAAATCATTCTTAATGGGACTTACATATTACATTGCATTTGCCATTTCCATTCCATACTTTTTTACCTTAACGAAGGAAAATAGAATTGATAGATTCATAGGAGAACTCTCATACCCCGTATATATTACCCATATGATTTTTGCCAAAATTCTTTTTTCCTTGCATATTCCGACTATCCCTTACCTGAATTCGTTAATTATTACCATCCTCACTCTCATTTTTTCAGTACTGTTAGTAATAACCCTACAAAATCCTATAGACAGATTACGTCATAAAAAACTGCAAGGATAATAATTCTTACCGGGAAGTAAATCGCTGGTTTGCTATCTGCCAATCAAAGTCTTTTTTTTTACCTGTAGAAATTCCCTCATTGAAAGAAACCCACATAAACTCACCCCTCGCTTCAATTTCAACGTGTTGCGCAAACCCTATCGGTTGTTCGCCAAAAGAGGAATGCTTGAGGATAGCCCCTACCGTTGTTTCGTGGGTAGCAAGTACATAATAAAGATCCGGTCCCACCGGAGTCTCGCCAACAAAGTTACCCAAGAGTTGTGTAAGATGGAACGCCTCATCTGCAATATCTCCGCTCCATTTTGCCCCGATCGCCATCGCCTCATCATGGCTGAGCGCTAACCATTCCCGGTATGCATCTTTCAGTGGAACACCCAGATTTATCAACGGATCGAGCGTATTATCAGGAGAGATAAAATGTCTCTTTCGTATATTTTGTTTCTGCGCAACGAAGTCAAGGTCTCCACTACGTATTCCATCATGCACGCGCCTTGAAATAATTTCCGCGGTTTCATCGGTACGCATCCGTGCACTTCGAAGAATTTTTACAATTTTTGTTTTTTCGTCTGCGGTCAGTTCATTGACAAAATAATCGGCAAATTCCGACACTTGACTTACTCCGGTTGGACTCAGAGCTGTATCTTCTCCGTATTGTAGTGGCTCTCCATGCCGCACAAAAAAAATGCGTGCACGCCGGGAGGGCAAACCCGCCTCTTTTGGTCTTTCCCTCTCCGTAGTCATATTTTTCCAATAAATGTAATCATATCAATTAGGCTGTAAGAATTTGGTAATAAAAGGGAAAAACCATGTAACAAAATGGGGAATTATCCGTTTGCGCATGACTATTTTGGGGGAAGAAAACTTATCTGAGTCCGCCGGTAACTTTGACTTGATTTAATAATGCCGGATCGTCAAGGAGTTTTGCACAACCTCTCACTACAGTTGTTAACGGGTCATCAACCACTGTTACCGGAATTTTTGTCCGCTCTACAATTAATTCATCCATTCCCTGAAGGAGCGCGCCACCCCCGGTAAGCAGTATGCCATGTTCCAAAATGTCTGATGTTAACTCAGGAGGTGTTTCTTCCACTACCTCCATGACACTATCGATTATTTCAGACACTACGGGTCCTATTGCTTCGCGCACTTCTGTTTCGGTAATGCGAAGGCTTCTTGGAAGTCCCCGTTCAACATCTCTCCCCCGCACCAATGCTACCCGTTCATTTCCATCTTCTTTTTCCTTCAAACTTTTTTCCTCCTCTAACTTTTGACTTTTGTCTTTTGACTTCTGACTTTTTTTATATACACTTCCAATTTTCACTTTTACTTCCTCTGCGGTTTTTTCACCGATGATAAGACCGTGCTTAAGCCTAATATAATGAACAATTGCTTGATCCATATCATAACCGGCAACTTTTAATGACCGGTTCACTACAATCCCCCCAAGAGAGATTACTGCTATTTCAGTAGTTCCTCCACCGATATCAACCGTCATAACTCCTGTCGGCTCAAAAACGGAAACTCCGGCGCCCACGGCTGCTGCCATTGGTTCTTCAATAAGGTAACATTCTCTTGCGCCTGCGGTGAGAGCGCTCTCCCAAACCGCACGTCTCTCAACCTCGGTAACCCCGCTAGGTATCCCCACCACTACCCTAGGACGTGCCAAAAGAGGAATTCTTCTTCCACTCTCGTGCACCTTCTTAATGTAATAGGAAAGCATATATGTGGCCCCGTCAAAATCTGAAATCACTCCGTGTTCAAGTGGACGGATTGCCTCAATAGAGCCCGGAGTTTTTCCCAGCATTTTCTTTGCCTCGGTTCCAACAGCTATGATTTTTTTTGAACGCAAGTGTCGCGCAACAATTGAAGGCTCTCTTATAGCAATGCCTTTGCCCTTTATAAAGACAAGCGTATTTGCCGTCCCTAAATCAATACCTAAATCATGAGAAAAAAGGGAAAAAATTGAATCAAACATAGACACTTATTTGTTGCAAGAATTATTGTCCGCCGCCGTTTAATGGCAAGTGCCCTTGGGGCGGAACATATTCCGTAGTATAACGCAAAATGCTACTTAAACCAACAGTATACGTTTGCGGTGTATGATTTAATTGAGAAATAAAAAGGAAGGGATTATTGATCTGATGCTTGAGCTAACCAAGAATAATACGCTCTATCTCCCCGCAGATGCGGATTGGCCGCATAAAATTCATCTTGGCTTTTTCTGATACTATCAGTTGCTTGCGCAATTAGTTGTAGGGATGCTTCCTTGTTCAAAACGTACACCTCTACATCTCCATGCATCCGAATATAACAATCTGTGGGTAAGGGTTTTGTTATAACGAAATCGTTTGTGTTTGCATCCGGCACAAACCTGCCTTGTGATATTCTTTCCATAACGAGATTAAAACACTACGCTTTTATCTTGTCAATTAAAAATTTTAGCTGCATAACATAGAGAATAAGAGTTCCATAAAACACATGTGATTGAAAAAAAACAGGCAACACATTAGGGTTTTTGAAATTAATTGAAACAAGGATATAGGAAATAAAAGTCAGTAAAAACCATCTTGCCTTTTTTTTATTTTTGATTAGGAATGAAACAACAGCATAATAAGGAATGACTAGCCACACAAAATGATGTTGCCATGAGAACGTATTTATAAGCATGGTTGCAACAATGAGATAACTAAAAATGAAAGCCCTGTTTTCAAATTCCTTTTCTCTATTTTTTAAAACAGTCAGAAGTGTAGTTGCTATCACAAATATGGAGCCTGTCAATTTAACGAAATTCCCCAATTGCCCTGTCCCAAATGTTCTTCCTATGAAAGCGCTTAACGATTGACTGTAATACTCAAGCTTCCAGGATGAAGAAAAAAAGTATGGAACCACATTTTGAATAAAATAAAGATATGTCTTTTCAGGAATAAATATCAAAACCGTCATTGCCATTAGCAAGAAGCAACTTAACATTCCAAATACAATTTTTTTCTTTCCTTTCAATAAAAAATAAAAAGGCAGAAGAAGGGGGAATAGTTTTATGCCAAGACTTAACCCAAGAAAAATACCACTATAATAGCTTTGCTTTTTCTTGAGTAAATACAAAGAAATGACAAGTAGCAGTAAAATAAGAATATTAACTTGTCCCATTCCCAGAGTAAATTTGACAGGAAATGAAATAAAAATAAACCCCGACAATATAAGATTGATTGAAGAAAATAATTTGATGGAAAATATTTTTGCAAGAATAAATATTGAAATACAAAGAAATGAAACGTTTAATATAGCCCACAATAATTCAGAATTTTGAAATGGCAGAAAAGTAAAAGGGACAAATAAAAGAAATGCGATGGGCGGATAGGAGTATCCGGAGAACAATTTTTGCCCTGAAAGATAGGGGTTTTGTCCGGCAAGATAAAGTTTTGCACCATAATAATAAACCGAGAAATCTGGATAGAATCCCAAAAAAAGCGCTTTCAGAATCCATACAAACGAAGCGAAAAAGAAAATCCAGGCAGCAAGAGAAACAATTAAATGAGTTGATAACCATTTCATGAAACTACTTTTTATGATACACTTTTTTAGTCTTAAACCGTAACTTATTACATGAGAAAGTACATCAATAAAATTGATAAAGGAATTGAAATAATTTTCTTTGCACTCTTTCTAACAACTCCGCTTGCAATGCACCCTGCGACCAGCGAGCTATTTGAATTCAATAAAATGTGGCTTGTCTATATTTATAGTCTGGTAATTTTATTTTTATGGGGAACTAAGATGATTGTTCAACACAAATTCGAAGTAAGAAGAACTTTCTTCGATATCCCAATTCTGCTCTTTCTCCTTTCTCAATTCATAGCAACTATTTTTTCACTTGATACACATACTTCTTTTTGGGGATATTATTCACGCTTCAATGGCGGATTCCTCTCTTCTCTTTGTTATGTTTTTCTCTATTTTGCATTCTCAACGAATATTCTTACACATGACAAAGAAGAAAGCCTTAAAAAGGCAGGCAGAATGGTGTTTGCCATATTCATTTCAGGCGTTATTGTTGCCCTCTGGGGTTTTCCTTCTCACTTCGGATATGACCCGACCTGCCTTGCTTTCCGAGGGACATTCGATGTTTCTTGCTGGACAGAAGCTTTCCAACCGAAAATCAGAATGTTTTCAACCCTTGGGCAGCCTAACTGGCTTGCCGCTTTTCTTCTCATCCTTCTTCCTATCGTAAGCTCCTATACAATAATGGCGGCAAAAGAAATAAAGAAAAGTAATATTTTCTCTATTCCGTTTCTTAAAACCATAACCTATTTTGCCGTTGCATTTCTTTTTTACTTCGACCTTACCTGGACCCTTTCCCAGTCAGGCTTTGTTGGGTTCTGGGTGGGCAACCTTGTATTTGTTCTGCTTTTTTCAGTCCTTATCATTAGAAAAAATTCGTTTTCTCCTCTTAAAGTGCTTCAACAAAGAAGTTTCCAGGTCCTAATAGCTCTTCAGTTATTATTTATACTAACAACATTTTTCACTCAAAACCCGATTCCAAGCCTTAACAAATATGGATTCAAGGCTCTTATGGAAAGGTCGAATCAACAAAAAGTCGTTATCCAGCAAAACGCCCCTGCTCCCGAAAAGCCTGCACAGCAAACCTCCAATCAACCTGTACTTGAGTCCAGTATTACGGGTTCCGGGGATATCCGTAAAATTGTATGGCGTGGCGCAATTGATATTTGGAAAGCATATCCGCTTTTTGGCTCAGGTGTTGAAACATATGCATTTGCCTATTATAAATACCGGCCGGTCGAGCACAACCTTACCTCTGAATGGGATTATCTATACAACAAAGCACACAATGAATTCCTGAATTATTTGGCAACAACAGGTGCATTTGGACTCGGTACCTATATGCTTTTCCTTCTTTCCTTCATTTTCTTTGGATTAAGGCATATGTATAAACAGTGGCATAAAGGGGTATTTGGAAATCCAATTCTTCCTGCTCTTATCGGAGCATTTATAGGAATCCAAGTCTCAAATTTCTTCGGTTTTTCTGTGGTTATCGTCAACCTCCTTATGTTTTTAATTCCGGTTTTCTACTATGCATTTACAAAAACATCAACGAAAGTTTTCTTATTACCCAAAGGCGAACATGAAGAACATATTACCACCGAAGCCCCAGGTACAGGCAGAATTATGGTTATATTGGCTCTTGGTATTTTCTGCTTGTACTCCATTTTCTATCTAATCAATTATTGGAATGCTGATATTAATTATGCACTCGGATATAACTACAACAGAATTAATGAGTTTCAGCAAGCAAATCCGTACTTGGAAAAAGCTGTCAGTATGCGGGGAGGAGAAGAACTGTATAAAAATGAACTCTCAGTAAACCTTGCAGCAATGGCACTTATTGCTGCACAACAAAAAGACAACAATGCTGCTCTACAGTTTGCAACCCGCTCGAAAGAATTAAGCGATGAAGTGGCAAGAACAAATCCAAATAATGTTGTATTTTGGAAAGCCCGTACAAGGGTGATGTTCTCCCTTGCCGAGTTATCCCCTACTCTTATGCCAGAGGCAGTTACTGCAATTGAGCGTGCGCACGAACTTGCCCCGACCGATGCAAAAGTCTTATACAATCAGGCTCTTATTTATGACCAAGTCGGCCAAAAAGATAAAGCATTAAAAGTACTCAACGAAACAATTGCTGCAAAAAAGGATTACAGGGATGCATATTATGCGAAAGCTCTTTTCCTATCACAGATGATTGATGCCAACAAGAATGACAAGGAAAAAACAATGCAACTTAAAAAGGAAGCTGCCGATACACTTAATTTTACACTTCAGAATATAAATCCAAATGATCAGCAGGCAAAAGATCTTCTTAAAACATTGCAGTAAATTATCCTTTTAGGAGTAGCGTTTGAGTCTATGTTATTTTATAATGCTTGCAATAATGAGTTTACACTTATTTGCAAATAAATGTAAATCTTAGTAACCGTATGTATAACATTGTCGTAACCCCAAATAAAGTACTCCTTGAAAAGGCAAAGCCGGTAAAACAATTCGATGCAAAACTGAAAAAGATCATATCTGAAATGGAAGAAACGCTTATCGCCACAAAAGACCCCATAGGTGTCGGTCTGGCTGCTCCCCAGGTAGGACTTTCTATGCGGCTTTTTCAAATGAAACCAACAGAAAAATCAAAAGTAACAACCTATATCAATCCGGAAATAATCCAGATGTCTGAGGATGAAGAAATTCCAACTCACACCAACAGCGAAAAAATTGAGAGCAAAAAGCCTGCCTCGTCAAAGAATAAATTACTTGAGGGATGTCTTTCAATTCCAGATATTTGGGGGAATGTGACAAGAAAAAAAGAGGTAACTCTTGCCTGGCAAGATGCCGATGGGAATAAATTCAAACAAGTTTTTACCGGCTTTCCGGCAATTATTATTCAGCACGAGATTGACCACCTCAATGGAATTTTGTTTACTACCCATGTTATGAGCCAAGGAGAAAAGCTCTTTAAATCTCACAAAAACAAAGATGGAGAAGATGAGTTTGAGGAGATAACACTGTAATGGCAATCCCCTATAACAAGAAGTCAGTCACTGCCATCATCCCCGCAAAGAACGAAGGAAAAGGATTGGAAAAAATCATTATAGAGACTAAGAAATATGCCTCGGAAATAATTGTCGTGGACGGACATTCAACAGACAACACCAAACAAATTGTTGAAAGAGCTGCTGTACGCTACTTACTTGATAATGGGAAAGGGAGAGGTGATGGGGTTAGAATGGGTATTTCAAGTGCAAAAAATGAAGTTATTGTTCTTGTCGATGCAGATGGTTCTCACGAAATTTCAGATATACCGCAGTTAGTGTTGCCAATCATTAAAGAAAAGGCTGACATGGTCATTGCATCAAGAAGAACGGGTGGAAGCAGTGATATGAAAATGGATTTTGACGGGCTTCTTCGTTCTGCGGGATCTGATTTGTTGGTCATGCTTGTAAATCACAAGTTTCATAGTCACCTTACTGATATTCTCTATAGTTTTAGAGCTGTTAGAAAATCAAAGGCACTAAAGGCCAACCTTGCATCCGATGGCTTTAGTATCGAACAGGAAATGGTCATTTCTTTTTTGGAGAAAAAATTCCGAGTGTTAGAAGTGCCCAGTCGCGAGAAAGCTCGTGCATGGGGAGTTTCAAAATTAAAAACTACGGCGGGAATTGGACTTTTCTTACGCCTTATCTACGATTTGTATTTGAGAACACATTAATCTTTGAAAAAATAAAGAGCGCTATTGGAACAAAAATAAATATCAATTTCGGATTATAGAACATTGGAAATCCACTCCATATCATATTTGAAAAAACTACGATTCCAAGATGCGTTTCTTTTTTGTATTCTTTGGCAAGCAAGAAGACTGCAAGAATAAAAGGGACTACTGCAGGATAAGAATATCGAATTACTGATACCATGATGTAATCCTTGTTATCGGACGGTAAAAAAGCATAAATAAGAAAATTTAAAATACCGATTATCAATAGAAGTAATATCCCAGGGTTCATTTTTATTTTTTTTACAGCACTTGAAATTACATACACAATAATAATTGGGACTGATAATCCCCATATCATATATTCAGAGATAAAAGCATTCATAGTCCCAAAGAAGCCAAACCAGGAACTTGTAACAACGCGGATAACCTGAAGCTTTAGGATATCAAATCCGGCATCCTTAAAAAATAAAAATCCTTGTGGATATAATGGATTACCGGTACTTAGGTAATTTCTCAAATACCAACTTGCACCAAATAATGAAAAAGGGGCAACAAATCCCATTACTCTCTTTATTGACAGAAACGGTAAAATTCTTCGAGAAAAAATTAACATAAGGATAACTCCAAACAACATCCCCGAATATTTAGAACCGACAAGCATCCCAAGGGTTACACCAAGTTTTACAAAATAAGAAACTTTTTTTTCAGGCTTCTGTAAGAGCGCTAAAGATAATACAAAAAAGGATGCTAAATAAATATCTATAATTTGCGTATCAAGCCATCTCACAATTCCATTGAGCGTCACGATGCTGATAGCAAAAAGCATTCCCATCTCTTTTGACAAACCAAAACGTTTTCCAAGAAAAAAAAGTGTGAAGAAAAAAAATACAACACCTAACACATTGTATAAATTCGGAGGAACATGTAGTGCATAAAAAAGCGAAAGTACGCCTTCCGACGCACCTGGTGAATATTTTAGAAATGGTACTCCTTTTATCTTTTCGGGAAAGAAAACATCTCCATTTAAATAAGCTTTTGCAATCGGAATGTGATAATTGAGACTATCTCCTTCATGTGGACGACTTATTATTCCGAGATAAAAATAGGCAACCAGAATGTAAATAAAAAAGAGTAAGCAGATTTTGGATATTGTCTTTAGCTCCATACATTAAGCTGCTTGCTCAAAATTCGGAAGATTTTGGTCTGCCTCCTCCAGGCTTCCATTAATATAATCTGCTATGGCAATAAGCCGTTTGAGTTGCTCTTCATGGGTATGTAAATCATAATAACTTCCAGCCTCCGCAGTTTCTTTGGCAAGATCCGGGCCAATGTACCCCGCTAATTTTTTTTCATCTTCCGGCGTATTTTTTCCGAACATTAGAAACCGCGAAACTGCACCCAATTGCACGTAAGGGGCAACTCTTATTTTGCTCGGTGCAAGATTTTTATAGGCATTCTCACGAATTCTCTTTTTTAAATTAATTGCCTCTCTATCTCGCGGATTCATTGTAGAAAGCATTTTTATTTCTCGACTTAACTCAACAAACGGAATTCTATCCCTCTCTCTTTCCTGATACAAAACGCTTTCAAGATAACGGTATTTGTTATGTTTGTGCTCATTTCGAAGAAGCATCGAGGTAATTTTCGGATACATATGTGCAAGCTTCATTCTTGTTCGACCCGGATTTTCTCTTCCCTTCTTGTCCTTGCTAACAGCACTCGCCATTGTTTTTCCCAATTCAACCTTATCGTTGTCTCGCGCAGTATCAAGTCTCAAAGAATCAATAGCAAGAAACACCTTTGATTCCAATTCTTCCCACGTCGGTCTTTCCTCAACCGGCTTTTGCAACGCTAAAGACACATCCCGTATCACTCTATGGATTGCCAAAAGCGAAAGCGTTTGCTGTCCTTCTTTTCTGTCGTACTCATCTGCAATATGTCTTGTATATCGAATTGCAGTTTCAACATCGGGAATACACGGCCAAAGACGTTTTACAACTTCAACACTATCAAAGCCGATATCAACAGATGATGGAAATTCAGGTAATTCGATTTGAATGCCGGTTTTATTAAAGCGGTCAATAAATATCTGTCCATCTGAATTGTAGCGCATACGATAATCCCCTAATGATTTTAATTGATGCGCTTCAAAATCAGCTATCGGATCGTGAGGAATCACAATAGCGCGCTCACGGGCAAGTCTTTCAGGGACTGCTCTGTGGGTTTGTATCACAATTGCTCTTTCAATTCCATTTGGCACAAGACTTATACCCGCCTCAGCTCTGTTTGTCATATGGCTATTATACTACAAAATCAGTAGAAATCACTTTCTATAGGATAGATTGGTTGTGTTAAAATATGAAGATGGGACAAAATATCATTTTTTTTGGGAGCGGTTGGTTTGTAGTGCCCGTTATAGAAAAGCTGAGAAAGTTTAATCTGCAGCTGGTTATTACTAATGAAGTAGGTGGGAAGGTCGTTAATTTTTGCAAAAAAAACAATATTCCTTACGTTTGTTCAAACCTGAAAGATAACGAAACGATAGAAAAAATAAAAAAATTAAACCCTACGGTTGCTGTGCTTGCATCATTCGGAGCTTTCATTCCCAATGGGATTATCGGATTATTTGAAAATGGAATCATAAATATTCATCCAAGTTTGCTTCCAAAATGGAAAGGTCCTTCCCCTGTGCAATACAGTTTGCTTAACGGAGAGACACAAACAGGCGTTACTCTTATAAAACTTGATAATGAAATCGACCATGGCCCAGTTCTTTCCCAACGCCCATATAATCTCCAAGGAAATGAAACGGCAGAAGATATGTTGTCTATCTTGTTTGAAATCGGTGCCGATATGGTGGTTGATGTTTTAGCGAAGCTTGAAAGCGGAGAAAAGATAATTGGAATCCCTCAGGACCACAGCAAAGAAACCTGGAGTTACAAAATCACAAAACAAGATGGATATATAGATATCAATAAACTAAACGCTAATCGCTACCCCGAAGGGGCAAGCTCTACCTATACGCTAAACGCTATGATTAAAGCTTTTTACCCATGGCCAGGAGTTTGGCTAACAACACAATTAAAAAACCAGACAAAAATCGTAAAGCTTTTGCCGGAGGAAAAAATCCAGGTAGAAGGAAAAAATGCAATGAATTATAAAGATTTCATTAACGGATTTGGAGATGAAGGAAAAACTCTCCTTGAAAAACTAAACCTATCTTAAAACACTGCCAGTTTCTCCGCATTTTCAATAAACGGATTATTTAGAATGTGATTTCTCTCTCTTAATACCGTTTCAACAACTTCTTCTGCTGTGCTCGCGTCATGCAATGGCTCGTATCTTGAAGAAACTCCCAGGCTCATAAGACCTGCCAGGATATTTATCTGCCATGGTGCATAAGTTCTTATGACCCTAATTCTTTCATCTCCTGACATTGTCTCAATTGTTGATGGGCCGGAATAGAATCCATGTTTGAATGTTGCCGCGCGGGAACCTATTTTTGATTTCTCCCATGAGATAGCTGGTATTACGTATCTGTCATTTGCTGGATAAATATCTGCAAGATGTTTGTCTCCGCCAAAAAGATCTATGACCACCTCTTCTCTTCCCTTTGTAACTCTATGCAACCCATTTCCAAGGTCAGTAATATTTAGATCACCACTGCTTCTCAAAAGCATTCCAAACTCTCCATTTCCCATGACAAGAGGGATTCCATTGTGCCATTCTGTTGTTCTGTTTATTGTCATGAGCTCTTGCTCATCTGCGTCATGACTTTCAAACTCCTCATCAAATACCGCTTCTCTTATCGGATCACCCAGTTGCGCAAGTCTACTAATTGCCCTCACACGAGTTGCATTTCCGATGCTCCGTCTTGAGGTCTTTGGTTTCCATAATTCCGGATGGTTTCTCATAATTTTGGCCAAACCCTCAGCGTGCTCCGTAAAAACTATTCGAGGCACTTCTGCCAATTCTTCCTTCTGTAACTGTTTTAAATATTTTTTGTCACGTTTTAACTGATCCCAACAATAATCTATTGTCGTAAGCCTATCAACAACCAAACCGGATAAAGAAGCTGTGTCCGGCTGTTCAAGCGTGTCTTTAAGCAAGGCTGCATCTCGGCTAACTTCATCGCTCATAGGTATAAGCCCTGAAATTTGAGAAGCAAGAGTCGCCTGATCAGTGGGAACCGATAAATAGTGAAAAAATGACTGAAGAATATCTCCTCTTTGCATGGGACGGCCAAAAACCATCTGGTATGAAGTCCCATATTCAGTATTTTTTGACGACAAATATACTTTAATGTCAGGCGTAAAAAAGATTGGCTTATTCTCAGCTCCACGAGCAATATCAGCAAACCTAAATTCCTGGTATAACTGCCCTGTGTCGAATTCGTGCGATCTTTCGGGCCTAAATGACCTATCCCTTCTCTCCATAATGGGAATTCTACTATACGAAATTGTAAATTACAAAGAATTTGAGGTTATTTTAAGCGGTTGCGGGAATGGTGGAAGCTTGTGCTTTTTGCTCTTTGAGAGCAACATCTGCTTTTTTGAATAGCTTTATGCATTTTGTGCAGAGTTTTGCACTCATTTTTTTGCCATTAAAAACAACGGTCTTCTTGTGAAGGTTGGGCTTGAAGGTCCTTTTTGTTCTGTT
Source organism: uncultured Gammaproteobacteria bacterium (assembly GCA_964409875.1). Taxonomy (GTDB): domain Bacteria; phylum Patescibacteriota; class Microgenomatia; order Levybacterales; family GWA1-39-11; genus JAUSNA01. The sequence continues at coordinate 101,286 of CAYPEN010000001.1, read as the reverse complement.
TTTTGCGTGGGAAACCAAGTTGCCGTACATGATTCCTTTCCCACAATTGTCGCAAATCATTGCCATAAACGATATTATACAAAAAATGAACTAAACTTTCAATTATTACAAAAGGCTGGGATTTATTACACTTTGTCCTAACGACAAACCAATAGTCGTTTTTCCATCTGTAATACCCATTCTTCTCACCTGTTCTGCGTTCATCCAGGGAAGTTTTGAAATATCCTCGCCACCATCGAGCTGCAATTCCGCTCTTTCCTGCTCATAAGGTACTGTTGCCAGAAAATACGGCTGTTCAAGCGACATATATGCTGAATCAAATATTTGTTTGCCTACCAAAACCAAATTCGTAGGTTCATGTCCGGTTTCTTCCCTAACTTCACGAATCGCTGCTTGCGCTGCTGTTTCACCCCTATTTATCCTGCCCTGGGGAATATTGGGAATCCTTTTTCCTAGAACATCCTTCCATTCATTTGTAAGCAGAAATTCTGCCTGATTGTCAGGTGTTACTCTTACAGGCAAAACAAATACACCCTCTGAAGGGTCAATGACAATTTTATCGAAAAGTACTTTCCCGTCCCTCTCAACCATCATCCTCCTAAATCCAACAAAACCATCTTTACTTGTTATTGTCTTAAAATCACTTTCTTCACCATCAAGTAACAAATCGGCTCTATCGGTTGATAGTCTGTGCGGGTCGTATGGTATAAGTTTTCTTTCACCCATTTGCAAGGATTATATACCAATACTAACTGTTTGACAAAAAAATATTAATTGGGTAAGATTGTTCAATTCTATGTCCCCAGAAAATGTGCAATTCACTCAGGAGGGCGAATGGGCTCGAACTCCCGTCATTAAAAGACCACGAATAGTTGTTACCGGTATTGGAATGGTGAGTCCACTCGGAACCGACACTGAAAGTACGTGGCAAAACCTGATTGGTGGCAAATCAGGAATTTCTCACATAGACAATGATGAAATGGCCCGGCTGGCAACCCTTGCAGAAGTAGAACATTTAAAAGATGCCAAACTTAATATCGGTGTTGGGGGATTAATTGATAGGGACTATAAACCATCCGACTACATTTCCACCATCACCCCTTTTAACCGTAGTGATGCAAGACGGATGTCTCGCGCAACACAACTCTCACTAGCCGCCTCAGTTCAAGCATTACAAAATGGGGGGGCAATAGAAAATGGTGCACTCGAAACAACTATTAATCCTGACAGAATGGCTGTTATCATCGGGACATCCGAAGGCGGTCTTTCCTACGTAGCAACAATAGGCAATAGAGTTCTGAATGGACAAAGACTATTCCCAACAGGCCCATTAAAAGTAGGTCCGGAACGGGTATCTTCGGTTCCCAGCATGATTGAAAAAATTCGGGGACCAAAATTCACTCCAATTGACGCGTGCGCTACTGGAAGTCAGGCAATTATAGCCGGTATAGAAAAATTGATTGTTGGAGCCGCAAACCGGGCTCTGGTCGGCGGTGCAGATGCAACGGTTGAACCTGTTTCTCTTGCTATGTTCGACGAAATGAGAGCCCTCAATAGAACGCATGACCCTTACAGAGCCTCTACTCCCTTTGATACCGACAGAAAAGGATTTGTGATGTCTGAAGGTGCAGGTGTGCTGCTTCTTGAAACTGAGGAAGCCGCTCATGAGAGAAACGCACGAATAATAGCTGAAGTCGCAGGATACGGCGCTGCATCCGATGCATATAACGATACTGACCCGGAAGGATTTGCAGCCCGTGAATCTTTAGGTATAAGTCTTATGCAAAGCGGTATTCGTAATGAAGGACTTTTTTATATCAATGCGCACGGAACCTCAACTGTCGCGGGAGATAAGGTAGAGATTGAAGCAATCAGAACAGTCTTAGAACAGCAGGTACCTCAATCGCTACAAAGAGATATTCCATACGCAATATCTTCTTCAAAAGCTTCAATGGGTCACACAATGGGAGCATCAGGAGCGATTGAGGCTGGAATTGCTATTCTTGCCTTAAGAGATCAGATTCTGCCCCCAACTATAAATCTCCAACATATTATGCCCGAAGCATTACGAAACGGTGTACCAATAGACTTGGTACCAAATGAAGCAAGACAAGCAGAAATTACGCTAGTAGGTTCAGGAAATTTTGGCTTTGGGGGGTCAGGAACACACATTTTGTTCAAACCTTATAGGGAATAGCTATTATTGAATACCTCAAGAAAACTCCGTTCTTTCAAGAACGGAGATGAATTGAAGAGGAAAAACATCTTCCTTGCGAGGAATACCCAAGGTTTTAACCTAGGGAAGATGTTACTTTGCCGAGGTCTCACCAACAGGCCATCCATCGGTTTGGTTTACAACTTGTTCTACTCCAACGTATAATTCAACTTTATCCTTAAAAAGTGGTTGCCTTTCAGAAGGAGTAGGCGTTATTCCATGATTTTCTAAGTATGCGATAAATTGTTCCGGTGGAAGAGTTGCAAAAACAGATTTTTCAATAGCAGCCATACTCGGTTTTAAAAAGAAATTTTACAACAAAAACAAAATCCTTTTCATGACAAAATTCTGACAAACTCCCACAAAAAATCCCCCTTCGTGCAAGACTTCGGGGGAGTTTTGATATAAAAAGTTGCCAACAAAAAACCCTCCAACTTGGGAGGGTTTTTTAGTTTTAAAAAGTTCAGGATTATTTTAATTCTACGGTTGCACCCGCAGCAGTAAGTTTCTCCTTTGCCTCGTCGGCAGTCTTTTTATTTACTTGCATCAAAACTTCTTTTGGAGCTGCATCAACTAAGTCTTTTGCTTCTTTAAGTCCCAAAGTTGGGGCTAATTCTCGCAAAGTCTTAATTACGCCCAATTTATTTGCTCCGGCTGAAGTGATGACGACATTAAAGATAGTCTGCTCTTCTGCTTCTTCGCCTGCCGCTTCTCCTGCTGGAGCTGCACCTGCTGGTGCTGCTGCCATCATAGGTGCTGCTGCTGTGACTCCGAATTTCTCTTCCAATGCTTTTACAAGCTCTGAAAGTTCGAGAACTGACATTTCTTCAATTGCTTTTAGTAAATCTTCTTGGTTCATTTTTGCCATAATATGTCGTCACCTCCAATCTTTATACGGATTTTCCTTTCTTCTCTTCAATTGCTTTTAACAATTGAGCGAGTTTCTGAATATTGAAATTTAAGTCGTATACCAAATTGGTAATTGGTGAATTCAAAAGTCCCAAAAGCTTTGCAATAAGCACCTCTTTTGGAGGAATAGTCGAAAGCTGGGTAATTTTTCCCTCATCAATTATTGCATTCTCAAAAATTCCGAATTTGATTACGGGAAGTTGATATTTTTTGTTGAATGCAAGTATGGTTTTTGCAGTAGCAATTGGGTCTTCATATGCAAAAATGACTGCATGGGGACCCTTTAACTGGTCAGTTGCATCGATCTTCTTCTCTGTTAACGCAATGTTAACAAGGGTATTTTTGAGGACTGCTGCCTCTGCTTTTGCTGTTGCTAAGTCATGTCTAAATTCCTCAAGTTGCAGATGGGTAAGACCGGTGTAATCAACCATAAAAACAGCTTGGGCCTTTTCAAGCTTTTCTTTAATTTCTGTTAATGATTGTTGATTTTTTAGATTTGGCATAGTAATTTTCTCCGCCTAGACTCGCTTGGCGAGACTGGCCAAAAAAAAACGTCTTTCCCAAGACGTTGAAAATTGAAGTTTTCCTCGGTGAGATTTCTGTCTGTCACACACTCACTGTCTTAGGACTTGTGTAGTTTAGCAAATCTACGCTCAAAGGTCAAGGGCACTACACAACCTCGACTACTTTTACACGGGGTGCAAGTTTTATATACACTCCTCTTACCTCTACTTTTTTCCCTCTCACCATCTTTTTTATCACTTCGACGGATTTTTTGATGTCTTTCTTATGCTGAGCATCTTCGACAGGGTTACCCGCACACCCTTCATGCCCATGAACGACTATGCCATAACTGTGATGTTTGTCGACCGAAACAAGCACCATGCTCCTTACTGACTCGTATAGTTCTTTATTTACTTCTTTTGCTGCAAAAAGACCATCAAGCCCTGCCTTTGTGACAGTGTCTGCGTATTCCGCTCCAAAGATAAGCGAAGCGTATCTATTTACGGCCTTTTGGACACGTCCGTCCATGCACCCGACTGAAGTAAAAAATGTTTCTCCGGCTTGTGACATACAAAGAAATATTATAATCCTACAGAGAAATTTTACAAGTCATATATCCCTTGACTGACTAATTCTATAGGTCTATAATCATTTTTTGTGTGAAATATGGTCGAATTTGAAAGAGCACCACAAGACGCTGCAGGTACTTCATTCGGAGGAGGAATTGAAATTGGCCCAACTGAACAATCATTGCAGAATACAACTGAAACCGTATTGAGCGGCGGCCTTGCCGGATCTGAAACGGGACCTTCATCATCGCATCTTCTTCCTCCAGTTACCGCCGAATTTCTTTGGAATGACAATCACTCAAACGACGCTCAAGCAAATAGAGATGCATTGCAAGAAACGATTGATGGTGGACAGGTTGAGAATACTATTGACTGCTCAGATGCCAGAGTCAGGGTACCACGAAAAAGGCGATCTCGAGTAATTCACACTATAGCTACAGGTGGAACGCGTCAGCTCTACCAAAAATTACTCGACCATAGAACAACACGAGCAACGGCCAATCTTGCTCACCTCAATGGAATTTCGGTTGAAGAAGCACTCCAAAAAGACAATATTACTATTGAAGATATAACGAAGGACGGATGTGGAGGTTTGGGTCTAAAGCAACTTCTTGAGGCAGGAGTGGTTGCGGAAGCAGCTCCCGGCTCTATCAAAGGATTTGCGAAAGAGAAAATATTCCACTCTGACCCCGTTGTTCAGACGTATCTAGCCTCTCTTGAATTGGCACAAATGACTGAAACTCCGGTAGCGGCTATGGTAGAGGATCATATAACTGGAGAGATAAAACTTATAGCCGCACAGCAAAGAAGAAACGGAACAATGTATGTTGCAAGAAGCAGCAGACTTGATCCACGATACCTTTCCCCTGAGCTTTATGACCCCAATAGAATTTACGAAGGAGGTTTGCCTACAATAAATCCTGATGACCTACCTGATAATTTTGCGGTTTTTCGTGACTATATACAATCTCAAAAAGATGAAATTGCAACGCTTAAAGAAAGGTATCCAAATTTTGAAAAAATGAACCGGGTACAAAACCAGGTAAGGGCTGTGCTATGGACAACCAATCCATGGCATCAGGGAAATAGATTCCCCGAACTTTCAGACATTCCGGGCGCGCTTTTTGTGGTTAGTTCCGCACGACAGAAGGAAATGCTTCCTACCGCACGTGGTCAGATGAGGAAAGAAGTGCAAATTAGTCAGGCAGCACTTAATGAAGGAATAGAACAAATCGAATATCCGCTTTCCGAAGCTGTTGCCCACTACTTACAGCCAGAAAAGGCTTTCTCTCAAGCCTCTTCGCTTATCATTGAAACCAGCAGCAGAGCAGCATCCGCAAGTCTTTTAGAGGGTGCGTTAAAGGAGAATTTCTTCCATGAATGGATGAATATCCCTGGCAATAACGTATATTTACTCAAAACTGCGGCTGGTGAGATACAAGATATTCATGAATTCCAGAAATTCCAACCTACCCTTGCATAGTAAGCCTCATAGTTCCTTTTTCATTTTTAACAATTCCATTGATTTCCAAATGAGAAATCGCAACAAACAACTTTGAAATGGGAGTACTAAGTTTTTTGGAAATTTCATCAAGAGACATAGCTTCATTTTCCAAAAGTGAAACTATTTTCGCTTCTTCTTCCGACAGTTTCAAACTTTTGATTTTCGATTTTATCCCTAATATGTTATTCTTAATTCCAAACTCTTCAATAATATCGCTTGCGTTTGTCACCAATTTTGCTCCGTGTTTCAAAAGCTTTAGACTACCGTCAGACATTCGGGATGTTATCGGTCCTGGAACCGCAAAAACTTTTTTTGAAAGTTTAAACCCCCACTCAGCTGTCACGAGGGATCCTGAATCCTCCGCTGCTTCTGTTACTAAAACTCCATCAGACAGCGCCGCAATAATTCTATTCCTGGCTAGAAATGTTCCTTTTTGAGGAGGAAGTGACAGCGGATATTCGGAAATAATAAGGCCATTATTTTCCAAAATTTCTTGATACAAACTATAGTTCTCAGTCGGTCTACAACAATCAACTCCGCAAGCAAGAACAGCAATCGTTTTTCCTTTATTTGCAACAGCAGTCCTATGTGCCGCTCCATCGACTCCCAATGCAAGACCAGACACTATACAAACATCATTTTGGACTAATTCGGCAACGATATTTTCTGTGACGCTCCTCCCATACGTTGTAATCTTTCTCGTTCCTACAACTCCAACAGACAATTTTTCTTGAAGAAGCTTAGCATTGCCTTTCACATAGATTCCAATCGGAGGATTTTCTAATTTTTTTAAGCTAACCGGGTATTTATCGTTTAGAAATGGGATAAATACAACTTTTTCCTTTTTTAGCGTTGATATATACCTATCGACATTAAATTTCTTTCTAAATGCATCGAATGCCTCAAATCCTTTATTCTTTATACCCAATTCGTAATACTCATCTTTTGTACCGTTCCATGCTTTTTCAAGACTTTCAAAGTGATTCAAAATACTTTGAAATTTTTTGGGTCCAAAATTTGAAGAGGAAAATGCAAGAGCAACAGCTTCATCCATATAAAATCTCTTTCCCTATTCTGACATTATTGCTGTCGCATTTTCAAATCAAAATTTTACTATGTAGCAAGAAAGGAGGTGTTATATGGTTGAGGTAATTCATGAACACGAAACATCAGCGGATAACGGAGGAAATAGCTTAGGTGCAATTTTTGGCGTTCTCTTAGCTGTCGCATTGATACTGTTCCTTTTCTACTACTTTGGAAGGGGGTTAATAACCGGAGGTGGAGGGACAACGACGCCCCAAATCAATGTTCCGGGCAGGTTTGATGTTAATGTAAATCAAAAGTGATAATTACAAAAGAAGCCGTTTGACTATATAATGTAATTATGTTGAACGGCTTTTTTAAAAATAAGCTTCTTGTATACATCGTTTCTTCATTTGCGTTAATTGTTGCTTTTTTGATTTGGGCATTTCTTAGATTCTCTTAATTTTCATACACAGTTCTCACTCAATCTACCCCCCGTTCATACTGCCAGCTTTTATTCTTTTACCATGAGTATTGAATTGTCTACCAGGAAAAAAGACTATAGAAAGCCATTGCGAAAAGTTGTTGAAAGAGCCACTCCTGCGAAAGAAGGTTTGTCTTTACCTACCGATAATTTCACAAGACTTATTGATTTCCTGGAACAAACAATGCCTTCCTCCCAACAACAGAATTTCACAAGAGGAGCAAATTATGCAAAAAAAATTATCGGCAATTTCACACCTGACGGGTTTGATGTCTCAGATGAAACGATTTCGTCGTTTGTAACAGAATTGATGCATAATGCGCGCGACTACACTAAGCAAAGACAATACCTCTACGACTTCACAGAAACAATTGAAAAGGGCAAGGGCAAGGAGCTTTTACAACTTTCTGTTCCCTATCGCTCTGCAACAAATCCAGACCTTTCTGAACACTTTACTTCCCTTGAAAATCCATATGTAAAACTTGGAGCCTTTACCACGCTTGCAGTTTCGGAAAAACAACAGCTTTCCCAACAAAACCCCCCAATTGAACTTCGTCCCTTAACTGCATTGCATCTGCAAAGTGCCTAAACTTACAATATAATTAAAAAGAAGGGAGGTGAATTATGCTTAATTTCAATTCAATATTATTATTTTCCGAAAATCCCGAAGAGTTGGGAAACTTCTACAAGAAGGTTTTTGAAATGGAACCAGGTTGGGCTGAAGGAAGATATATGGGTTTTATGGTAGGAAATGGCGCTGTCACAATTGGGCCGCATGATAAAGTACATGGGAAGAGTCAAAATCCAGAACGCATTATAATCAATTTTGAAACGAAGGATGTTGAGGGAGAATTTAAGAGGATAAAGGAATTGGGGACAAAAGTTATAGCAGAGCCGTATCATCCGGGTGAAGACCCAAATGCAATGCTTGCAACTTTTGAGGACCCGGACGGAAACTATTTCCAACTCGCAACTCCTTGGGAGTCTATGAATTAACCCTCATTTTTTGTTGACAAAAGGTGTCTTTATACCGAATACTTAGTGTGTGGAAGAAAACACCAAAAGTAACCTTGATTCAACTAATTCTCAACAGACTTCTTCTGTTGCTAATGACGCTCAAACTCCGTCAGCTCCACCCGTTTCAAATGCTGACAAACCCTCTGGCTCGCTGGAGCAAAAGGCGAAGGCGGCACAACCTAAATTCTCAGTTGGCGCAATAATCGGAATTATCATATTTTTATTGGTCTCCGGTGGAGCGGCCGCCAGTTTTACCGTTTTCAAACCGCAAATTATGAAACTTATCTCAAAACCCACGCCCACTCCGACACCAACTGTTCAAAGCCCTACTCCAACCCCCTATACTGTACCTTCGTCACATGAGACTATCAACTGGCAAACATTCACAAATAGCCAGTTAGGTTTTACTTTTAAATACCCACAGGGTTGGAACATAACCGATCATAGTTATATATCTGGCAAAGAAAAATATTTAGGGTTTGCTGCACTTGGTCCGGCACGGTCGGATATTGAAGAAGCAAAAGGTAAGATAGCACATTATATTAGAGTCGTAAAATATGATTCAATTTCTAAATCTCTGGTTCCTAATATTGCATATGGTAGTTCTGGAGAGCAATTTATTTTCGAACATGAGAAGTATGACCAAGCCGTAAAAGAAGTTCCTGTCAGTGATACTTTCATAAAAAATAGTTTAGAACACCAGACTGCAGAAAAAATCCTCTCCACCTTCAAATTCACTGAAAATTCAGTCGATAACCAACCAGCATTAGAACGGCAAGATGAAGACACGCGCAACACCCTTGTCGAGTTTTCGAACGCAAATATAAGATATTACACGACACATGCAGGTTTTCCATGGAGTACAACCGGTCCCTGCCAATCAAGCGCAACGGCAACTCCTAACGGCACTTCGTTAAGTCAAATGGTTCCCTGCATAAGCCTTCTGATAGATGAAGGAGAATTAAAAGGCTCGTTTTTATCGACGAATAGTCAATCAATTTCAAAAATTTTTGTTAACTCTACCGAAAGCAAACTAAATATTTGTTACAAACCTCAATCCATAAAGGAGCAACAAAAACCTGAAACAATTTACGACTCATTCGGTAAAGTGGACAGGAGTTGTGTCTCAACCGGCAACATGTGTTTTTGGTGCTCCAGCATATAAAGACTTTTTTCCATTTCTCCATAGATTTTCCAATTATTCCTCATGCTACTTCTAATATCTATTGACTACTTTCACAAGCTATGAAAAACTGAAATTATGAACAACAACCCAGAAGTTTACGAGCATACTGAAAGGAACGAAAACCCGGACATTAAAATGGGCGCTGCAACTCTCAAAAGCATCAAACATGAATACAACGAGGATGCAGCTTTTATGTCATCAGACAGTAAATCACCTCTCAAAGTATTTGCAATTTTTGATGGCATGGGAGGTCATAAAGGAGGTGCTGACGCATCGTCCACAGCGCTACATACGGTTTCCAACAGAATTGAAAATGGAAACATAAACCCAAATTTGTCGCTGGAACAAACTGAAGGATTGGTAAAAAGCTTAATCTTAGAAGCTCATTCTGCGATAAAAAATAAGGCAATTGGTGACCTCAAAGACATGGGAACCACGGCATCACTTGGTATTTTGTGGGAAGGAAAAAATGAAGAAAAAAAACTTGTAGTCGGCAATGTAGGAGACAGCCGGATTTATATCTTTAGAGAAGGAAAACTTATTCAACTAACTACCGACGATGATTTAGCAGAAATAGGACGAGGAAACGTACTAACCCAGGCTGTTGGACAAAAAGATATAGATCCCAAAGTGGGTATTTTTGATATATTACCAGACGATCAAGTTATTGGTATTTCTGACGGTATATCTGACGCATTAGGTGAAGATATTGAGAAAGAATTTCTCAAAGCTCTGCAAGACAATAAAGGTAATCCCACAGAAGCTGCAAATTCTCTTGTAAAAAAAGCGAGAGAATATTCTCTTGGTGGGAAAAAAATGGATGATCAAACTGCACTCGTGGTAGATATACTCAACAACTCGGATACAACAGTTGAAAAGAACGATAGAACTCAAACAGAACCAGAAGCTGAAAAACCATATAGGCTCATTCCCGGCACAATGATACGCATAGAAAGATCTGATGGATCGGTCGATGATGATTGGTTTATCATAAAAAGAGATGGTAATAGATTAATGGTTAGAAACAGTAGTGGACTTACAAAAATGGTAACTGCTGAAGACGTAGATAAATTAAATCCTCCCATCGAAAAAGTAAAATCTTGGGATGAGTTAATTTTTGCCATCAACCAACTGGATGAAAACATAGAGGGTTCCAACAAAAATTATGATAAAGATGAAATGGTTCATTTAATAGAAAGTGTTAGAAAAGGTGAAATTCCCCCTACTTCAATTACGAGAAACAAGGGCATAAGAGAAAAAGTAATGCAATTGGCAGCTATTGATAAGTCAAGAAGTGAATTAAAAACGTTTGCAAATGGATAATAATCATGAAAAAGGCAAAAAAAGTTCATAAACAAATTGCTAAAAAGAAATTCCGTCTTCCACTCGATTTTCTTATTATCGCCCTCCTTTTTCCACTCTTTGCCCTCTTGCTCCTGACAATGAAAAAACCAACAGTGGTTAAAATTCCAAATGAAAACATACAAGAAACAAGCAATTGGAAAACGTATCAAAATAATGATTTCTTTTTTTCATTCAAGTACCCTGACTACATATTGAGCAATTTCACCGTTGAAACATTTACCGATACGTATCAAAAAGTTAAAGGCATAGCTTACAAAAAGAAAGAAAATGACGGCATTCCGACATACAACGTTCTTTTTGAAGCGAATGCATGGAAATACAACGGCTCGCTTGATGATTTCGTCAAAAAGGGGCCACTAAAAATTTCAGATTTCAAAACGCAGGAAATTATTCTTGACCAAAATCAGGGAGTACGAGCAACAAACACGAATCTGGAAAAGCAGGAGGGATATTTTTATTACAACCTTTTTAAAAAAGATGGCTATGTTTACAATTTTGCCCTCTTATCCGATGACAAAGTGCTGATTGATGCAAATAGCGGTTTGCTCGACAAGATAATGTCAACAGCAAAATTCTTCCCTACCCCTTGAACTATTTTCAATAATTTGAAACACTAAATTTATGGAAGAGAATCAAAACCAACAACTTGAAAATCTCGCTCCAGAGGTTTTGCAATCTACGCAAACACCTCCTCTTCCTAATATCCACCAGCCAGGAGGAAAGTTCAAGCTTTCCATAAAGGCTATCATTGGAATAATTATTTTTCTTCTTTTAGCAGGAGGTGCTGCCGCCAGTTTTACAGTCCTCAAACCACAGATAATGAAACTTGTTTCAAAACCCACTCCTTCTCCTTCACCAATTATTCAAACATCTCCTACCCCGACCCCCGACCCGACTGCAAATTGGAAAACGTATTCAAGTTCTAAGTTTTTGTATGCCCTAAAATACCCTTCAGATTTAGAATTACAACAATTGGACACCAATGATGCAGATTACGAAATTCTAGACTTCTCAGAAGCATCAAAAGAATCGGGGATAAATGTTCCTCCCATAATTATCAATATTTACGGTAGCAACATTAAAAATGCAGCTTATCTTGTACAAAATCGGCAGGACGATGAAAAACTATTAACAATAAAAAAAGGTGAGAAAATGCAAATAATCGGAACTTTATTTGAAAGAATATCAGATATTAATATTGATAATACAACAGCTGCTGTGTATATTGGGACTGCTGTTAAAGGATATCCCGCGGAAGTTTTACCATTTGAAAAAAGAATTATATTTATCAAAGATAACAATCTTTATGCATTGTCCACTGCACCTATGAGTGGGAAAAAAACAGATAAACGTGTGTCTGATTTTGACCAAATCCTCTCAACATTCAAATTCACTGAGCCTACTTTGACTCCATCTATCTCACAAACAGCTAATCTCTTGCCGCAGGATATCGGGTTGACAGCGCAACTTGATGCTTCAAAAAATAACGTCGTTATTACTATCACAAAAACAGAACTCCTCAAATCGTTTGATTATGAATTGGATTACGATTCGCTGGTCGACGGCTCTTATGTACCACGTGGAGTAATTGGAAGCACGCAAACTTTACAAGACAACGCTTCTTTCACGCGTCAAGTTGTTCTGGGAACTTGTGCCGGTGGCGGTGGGACATGTAAATATGATAAGGAGGTAAAAAATATATATCTTACGTTATCTTATACTCTAAAGGGTGGGAATAACGGGGTCATGAAAGTTGCTATACCTTCGGACTAATTTTTTCTTTCAAAGAAATCTTTCATAATGTCCCGTGCCACAGGAGCAGCAACATCACTACCTTGCCCGGAATTTTCTGCCAGGACCGTAATGGCAATTTCGGGATTATAAAACGGTGCAAAAACCGTAAACCACGCATGAGATTTTGCTTCAAATCCGTGCGCTTCTGAAGTTCCGGTCTTGCAACCCATTGTCACATGCACCATATCCGCCCCGCTTGATGCATCTTTCACATAATCCAATCCATCAATTTTTAACTTTGCATTTTTCACTTTGAAATTAAATAATGGATATCCGGTTCCCCCCGTTTCGCATGCCCCCTTCATCCCGTCTCTGACAATTCCAATGTTTTTCTCAAGAACAAAATTCTTCTTAAGTACCTGCACGTCACCTTGCAAAAGGTGCGGCTTATAAAAAGTCCCTCCGTTTGCAACAAGCTGCGTGTACCGGTTTACCTGCATGGGAGTTGTCTCCAAAAAGCCTTGTCCGATACTCATGTTAATTGTGTCTCCCAAATACCACTGTTCCCCTATTTCACTCTCTTTCCATTTCGGATTTGGGACTATGCCTGTAACTTCGCCCGGCAAATCAATTCCCGTTTTTTCACCAAGCCCCAATTCTTTTGCCCAAGAAGAAAGAGTATCAACGCCTGTTTTTCTTGCCGCATCATAAAAGAAAATATCATTCGAACGGGTAAGTGCCCGTCTTACATCTAAAAGCCCTTCTTTTTTTCCGTACTCCAAATATGCCCAGGTTCCGAAATTACTTCCCCCCACGCTCAGCACTCCCGTGTCTTCAAATTCCGTATCTTCCGTTATCGATTTGGATTGCAATGCGGCAAGGGATGTGACAATTTTAAAAGTTGAACCGGGCGGATAAACCCCGGCAATGGCTCTGTCCAAAAGTGGAAATTTCTCTCCATCCAAAAGAATATCTTCCTTCTTTTTGTAGTCACCCGTCGGCTCATATGAAGACTCACGGGTAAATAGATTTGGATCGAATGACGGTTTTGAAAAAAGTGCCAAAACAGAACCGTCGCGCGGGTCGGTCACAACTACTGCCCCTCGCTGTATATCCTTCATTGCACTTACCGCCGTTTTTTGTATATCAACATCAAGAGTTGTATGTAGCACTGCTCCTTGCTGAGCCTCCTGTTCTCCAAGAAGGCGAATTTTTTCTCCTTTTGCATTTACTTCATATAATTGCTTTCCGTTTTGTCCATGTAAAAATTTCTCATATTGTTCTTCAAGTCCCATCCTCCCTGTAAAGTCAGATATTCCATAGTCTCTAAATTCTGGCAAAAGCAACTCATCAGAACTTACTTGTCCCACATATCCTAATACATGTGCAAAGATATCTTTGTAAACGTAATCGCGCTTGACTATAGCCAATACGCCTTCTCCTTTTGTTACCCTTTTTAACGCCTCGTCCCTATCAAGCCATTCAACTTTATTATTTTTGAGGACTCCAAAAGCGGGAATATTTCTGACGAGGGCGTTACCACTCCTGTCAAAAATTATTCCCCGAGGGGCTGGTATCAAAACAGTCCTAATCCTATTTTCATCTGATAACCGTGAATAATATGAAGCGCGAACTACCTGTAAAGTAAAAAGCCGCATGACTAAAAGCGCAAAAACAAGACACAGTATCAAAAGCGGGACAAATCTGAAAAATCCTTGAAAGTTGGAATTTGAAAATCCTCTTCTTCTCTTAATACGCTCCTCATACACATGTTCGGAGAATGCATGTCCTATGGCAACTTTTCTTCTCATAACGTGATAATTCCTCTCCCTTTCAATTGATTCAATACGGTTACTATAAATAAAATCAGCACAATACAAGCAACGAGAAGATACATGGAATAGGAAAGAACATAAGAATATGCAAAAGCCATAGCTGCTAGTATGACCGATGCTACTACTATATCTTTAGAGCCGGAGAATTTCTCATATAACAATATAAAAATTGCTGTTGCAAAAAGGAACACCGGAGTAAATCCGAAATTTGACACCCGTAACGAATCGATGGTAAATCCCAAAATAAATGCCGTAATATATCCAGGCAGTCTTTTTACCAGCAAAAGAATAATAGATGCCAACAGAAAGACGAATGGAAAATTAAAAACCGTAGTTTCAAGAAGCACAGCAAGAAAACAAATCAATAGTAATATCAAGAAAAGCTTTGTGTTTGTCACATCTGAGAAATTACAAATACATCGATTAATTTTGGATATTCAAGAACTGGCATTACTTCAGCGCTCTGAAAAGGGGATGTTTCGTTTTTTGAAATAGATGTAATTTTGCCAATGATAAGATCGGGTACTACTCCTATTCCTTTACTGTCCACCTCTCCTTTCGTGACTATTATTCCGTCTTTTTTGAGCGTATCAGTAATAACCACGCCGTCAAAAAGCAACAAATCGCTTCGTCCCAATATCAGGCCGTTCGCATTTGTTTCGGGCAGTTTTGCCAGAACTTTAAATTTTTCATTGAAAGGCGTTATTACAACAGAATAATTTTGTCCAACATCAATAACTTTGCCCACTAGATATTTTCCGAAAATCACAGACATTCCGGTCTGAATTTTTTCTTTTTTTCCTACGTTTATTATGAATTGGGATGGAATTTTACTGTTCCCTTGAAAACCGATTATTTTTGCATCAACAAGGCTTTGCGTTGTTTCCCCACTTGTAACAAATTGACTTTTGAGTGCCTCATTGTCTTGTTTTATGAGTTGGTAGTCTACTAATTTTGCTTCGAGTTCCCTATTTTTTTTTGTCAGTTCTGCAATTTTTCTATCAACATCTTTTTTCCCAAGAGCATACAAAAAACTCTTGGGTGCCATAAAGATTTCCTGCACTATTCCTTCAAAAAAAAGCACCGGTGGTGAATTCTTATAAAAGAAGAGGAGCAGTGAAAGAAAACTTAATACAAATATCGTTATGAATATTTTCCTACGCTGGTACTTTACCGTGTTATTCATCGCATTTAAAGATACTCAACTGTACCAAAAATAAGCTCAAAGCTCAAGTTGTATGGGGTTTTTGGAATGGGCGCCCCGGAAGAACCGGGGCGCGTGGTCGGTGACTGTGTATTGGCCCTAAGTGGGCCGGTGCCGGTTGCAAATGATGCAGCGCGGGAAGTTCTCCGGGATGAAGGAGTGGCAGTGCGAACACTGTACGCTCGGGTGCTTACCCGTTTCGTCCGTCACGTCCTGGATCTCCTCTTGCTGTCCGGCGGCTTTTGGACGGGAGGCAAGCCCGCCTTCTCACGGACCTGCTGGTCTATCTCGCCATAAAGGGCATCAAGGAGCTTAGTCCTCTCGACGGCATCTTCGATGATGTTGCGGACGGCGAGGTAGTACTTGTTGGACTCGTTGAGTCTCCCAACATCCTCTGGGTTGACGAACACCACGAAGGTGTCGTCGCCTCCCGAATGCGTTGTCCAAACGCCGAGATGTGGGTCCATCGCCCCGAAGAATGCGGCCGGTGGCGGCCCGGGCAGTTCGTCGGAATACTTCTTGAGTATCCTGAGAACGTCAAGCCTAGTCTCCATCATGCAAATCCTCCTCTGAGGGTGTTGTCGGGCTGTCCGGCGGAGCGGGCCACACGGGACCTTTCCGTGGATTGCCCGGTGATGGCCGGTCGCGCGATGGGTCGAACGGGTCTCTCGTTCCTGGCAGGAACGGGAGAAATGGTCCGGTGCGTGGTGGTCTGGGAGGTGCGATAGTCATGCGCTTCGCTGCTCCTTCTTCTTGAGGGCTTCGATGGCGCGGTATCGCCCTTCCCAGTTGATGGGGCATTCCCCGCGATGCAGGAAAATACCCAGCATGTGGTCGATGACCAGGTCTGTCTCCTCCGCCGATGCGGCAGGGAGAACCCGGTCTGTTGTCTGTAGCATACTATCCTCCTTCGTGTTGCCTTACGGCACTCCACCTTCTAATAGCTAATAGACAATAGTTAATAGAAAACAAAGTGCCGAAAGGCAAAAAACAAATAAATTCACAGTCACTTGTCAATGTACATTTGAGCACAATACATCCAACGTGCTTATGTTGGAAGATGCGCACAAATTAACAGCTATTTTACTCTTTACACAACAATTGGGCAATAGAAAAAATTGGGATTAAAAAATGGTGGAAATGACCCCCGGCTGCGTTTCTGCAGCCGGGGGCCGGTCGTTCGTTGCTTGATGGTGCCTCGGCGTACTAGCCGATATCGCTTGCGGCCTGACCCTTTCGGGTTCCGGCGAGGCCGGAGGTCACGTAGGGCTCGCCTTCGCGACGGTCGTCGGCAGGCCCATCCTTCTCTTTGAAGCCGCTGGCTCCCATACCGGGAGCCGGCTCGGAAGAGCCTCTGTTGCGGCGGCGGAAGAGCCGGCTGAAGGACCCACCCGGCGCATCGTCGGAAGCCTCATGCTCGTCATGGTTGTCTTCAGCGACAAGCGATCTAATGAGGCCGTTGACGGCATCGGCGAGATGGGAATCCAACTCGCGCTTCGCGCGGGCTTTCTCCCGCTCCTTCTGGATGGCCGGCCAGTACATGCCTACCGTCCCCTTCGGGGCGGTGAGGCGTCCGAGCGGATGCTCGGGCACGAGCGAGAAATCCCCGCCCGACACCGCCATGGTGATGCACTGCTCGTCCCCGACGCGGTGGAGGAAGAACTCCTCCATGTCCTCGGGGACAGGCTGCGCCAGGTCAGACCTGACATTAGCCTCGGCGAGCAGACGCTCCAGCAGCTGTTCCTCGAACAGCGGCGGCTCATCTTCCTGAAGCTCGTTGATTGCGTCGAACAGGTCATGGACCAGCTCCCAGGTGCTCACGTCGAAACGGTAGAACCCGAGTGTCCGGATCCTGCCGAGTGACAACACCCACATGTACTTGGTGATGTCCTCCGGCTTGTCGATCTTGGCCACGTTTTGGTGACCGTGGTGTAGGATGTGGACGACGACGACCTGCCCTTCGGGCAGTTCGTGGAAAGCGGGTTCAACCGCCTCCCAACGGGATGTGGCACTCTTGAGCGCCTTGGTGATAGCCTGAAGGCCGGTCACGGGAGTCTCCTTGCCGCATAGTATAGGTTACGGCTTCCCACCAACGTAAATTAGCAGAAAGCCGCAACCTAATTAGTATCAAGCAACTTTTTAATGTGCTTATGCCTATTTTTTTGACACGCAAATGCCAAAAGGTCAGCAAAAACGATATATTTTAGCACAAAAAGAAGAAATAATCAATAACTATAGGGTGATATTTTCGAAGCCAGGAACAGAAGCGTGGGCAAGACGGTTCCGAAGATTATTCCAAGCGGATTTTTATAAAGCAAAATAATATTACCTACAATTGGCACAAATGTAACAATTTTTCCGTATACGCTGTTCTTTTGTACAAGGTCTTCGTCTACAACGTTATTTGCATCCCCTTTTGTCAGATAATACCTTTCCCCTCCCACTATAGTTGTCCCGATAATTCTGTGTGATACTACCCCGCTGTCCTTAAGAAATGCGATAACTTCTCCTACTTTATATTCCGGTTGTCTCAATGTATAAATAATGCTTCCCACCGGTAACACCGGTTCCATAGAGCCTGTTGAGATGACAAATGATTTAGCACCCGGCAAAAGTGACGTGCTTGAAATGAGAAGATTAAAGACTACGAAAGGGAAAACACTAAGCGCTATAACAAACAAAAATAAATATAATGCACGGGCAGTCATAAAACAAAAGTATTAGCTACTAGTTAATAGCTAGTAGTAGCGGGCAAGAAGACAAATCTTTTTCTATTTAATAAACTCCGAGGACAACTTACAAGATTACGTTCTACAAAAAAAGCGGACAAACTATAGCAATTTAAGAAGTTATTCTTTTGGGGAAAGTTTACGATAAACGTATGCGCCGGCCAGGTAACTTATGGGAATCGCAACAAAAATACCAATAATTAATGCAAGTATTCCAACTACAATTACACCAAACTGGGCCAGTGCAAGAAGAAGTAATTTCATTAACTTTCCGTTAGTCAGTTTTCCACTTTTCTTAAACGCATCAATTGGATGCATTTTCTTATCGATAATCAAAAAAGTTGTGAACTGATATTTTAAATTCAAATAAACACCGGGAAAAATAAGCAGTATAAATCCTGTAAATCCAACTTGAGGAATATTCAAATAATTTCCGATATTGATAATCATTAAAGGAATAAACATGATAAGAGACACAAGAACTGACCCTAGAATATAGTTTGGAAACAATGAATAATGTAAATATAAATCCCTATATCTAGGCTTTTTCCTATCAACAAATTTAAGGGCAATAATTATAGCCGACATTATAATAAAACTATCGATAATCCAGTTTAGAATTGCAGTAATAGCAGGCATATGCAACGATTCAAATATAGAATTAATAGCACTAGAAAGAATTAGTCGCAATATAAGAATAGTTAGCAAACTTAATGTAATGTACTTCCAATTTGATTTGAAAGTAATCCAACCAAAAAATATTGCTTCCTTTATAGAGAATTCGTGCGCGGCCATATTTGTATTTTCGTTGAAATTGAGCTCAAAGTCAAGGGGAACCTTTTACTATTTGGGTACTGCAAAAACTAGAAGCCTCTTCCACGCTGTTCCCGGCGGCCAACACGTTTGAAGTATAACCCTCTCCCCCTGTCCTAAATTGGCTGTTATAAAGTGGGTATCGTTAGGGTCGACAATTTTCGTATCATTTACAATGTAGTTGTATCTTTTGTTATTGAAGAACAACACAACTTCATCGCCCTTTTCCATTTTATTCAGAAGATAAAAAACAGCATTATACCGTCCTACATTCCAAAAATCATCCGTACTGTGGGCGAAAAGATATGTTGTTCCATTGACTCCCGGAAATGCTGTGCCTTTTGCATGCGCGATATTGTGCAACAAAACGCCAAGATATTCTTTCTCATTATCGGGGTCAACATTTGGAATGATTTTTTCATTGGCTCCGATTTTTGGGATAACAACCGAAAACATGGGGTCCTGGGGATAGAGAATTTCCTCCCTCTGTCCGCTTAAAACCGAATCAAAAAGATTGGGTTGAGTTTTTGGTATTTGTTCTCGTTGAATGATTTTTCCAAGCTCCGAAGGTCCTTGCGAAACGGTTTGTATCTCTGCCACTTTATAACTTACTTTTAGTATTTTTGCCGCTTCGTATCTGGCCTCAAAATATAGCGCCGGACCGAATGTTGCCGCAACTCCAAAAATAGTAAAGAGGACAAGGAAATTCCCGATGGTTCTTATTATCAAGAACTTAATAATCTGATTTCTTCTTTTCTTATGATGATGGGATTTTGGAGGGACTGCCATAGCTCTCAATGGCCTTTCTTTTCTTCAACAAAAAATATCTCCTTCTCCGCAGTCCATGCGACAATTGCATCCTTTAACGCAGGGGGAGCGATATTCTCATTAACAAATTCATCCATTGTGAACCAATAGAAAGAAATATGTTCTTCACGGGAAACAATGTCCGTGATGTCGATATCTACCTGGAAAATAAAACTAACTTCGTGTTTTTTTTGTCCATCTTGTTCAAAAAGATTCTCAAAACCTCCAATGAATTGTGACCTGACTACTTTAGCTTCCAACTCTTCATCCAACTCCCTCCTCAATGCTTCCTGCATGGTTTCCCCGAATTCTACATGGCCACCGGGAAGAAAATAATAACCGCGGCCAGTGGTCTGGCACACTAAAATTTTTCTGTTTTTGATGATAAGTGCTCTGACAATAAGTTCCAATTCCTGGTTCATACCAAAATTATACTTCATTTATGTTGATACTACCAAAAGTATTGACAGAAAAGTCTAAAAACTACATAATGGGCCTATGAGCGAAGACTCGGCAGAACTCACAGTAGGTGGACCGCAAGTAGAAGGAGCAACAACGAAACAAAAAATCGCGTTGGGCGCTTCTGCTGTCACCGCCGGTGCAAGCATCCTGGCTGCTGTTACAGGAAATGCAGATACGGTTGTTCATGCCCCAGGAAATGTAGCAGAGGCAATTACACGTCCTATCGAGTCCATCCTTCCCGGAACTTCAAGTGAGTTCACTACCCCAAAAGAAATTTTTGATGGTACTGTTGATGTGAGGATTCAGGGTCTTAACGGTAGAACAGAACCGAATACATCGAGTGACATTGTTGATTGGAAAAATATTAAGCTTATCACCACCCGATTTGATTCTTCCGATAACAAAACTTACGAAGACTATATGGATTTATCAGACAAAGACGGTTTTACAATCGAAAGGCCATATTTTGTTGAAGCCCAAAACCCGAATGGTGGGCACTCGGAGAACGGTAACCGTTGGCTTAAATTCCAAGCACTTAAAGATGGAAAGAAAATTGATGTATACGTCAGTGTTAGCCAACAAACCTCAGACAATATTACTCTAAAAGGTAACGGAGAAATTCAAATCGATTATGCAAAACTTGACGGTGTGGACGTGGTTAAACCTAAAGATTCAACGCAACACTTACCAAATGGCGCATTAAATCACATAGTGCCTCTTTCTACAACTAATGTAAGTGCTCAGGGAAAATAAACGCTTTTAATTTTTATCTTCTCTATCCTTCATAAGATTAATGAATATCAAAATAATAAATGCCGTCAGGGACATAACGGGAATTGTAATATAGCCAAATCCCACGAATTGGTTGGTGCTGCAACTCACAGTCTCATCCCCACATTGCAAAACACTCGGATATATTTGTAGCAAAATGTGATAAACCGCGATCAAAGCTCCCACTATCGACAACGGAAGTAGATATTTTCTCACCGATGTATCAGCGGTAAATAAGGCCACTCCTGAAATAATAACTTGAGGATAAATAAAAATTCTTTGATACCAACATAATTTACAAGGAAGATAATTCATGATATCGGAAAGAAAAAGGCTTCCTGCAGATGCCGCGGCCGTTATCAAAAAAATGAGAACTATATAATTGTTGGATATAAGTGACGCAATTTTTTTGGATGTCTTATCCTTTGGCTGGAATATACGTACCGCCAATAATATACCCAAAAAGACAGTGCTTATTTGTCCTAATACAGTGAAACTTGAAAAAATCCAAGTCACGATTTGAGAATACTCTTGCATGATACTATTGCTGCAACGGAAGCTTGTCGGGGGCAGTTGTAGTGCTTGTCGCTGGGGGGTTATTACCCGTAGCTCGCTTTAATTCGGCATCAATTATCTTTTTGAAAGCATCAAGATTTGCGGGATTTTCAATTTTCTTACCATTGATGAAAAATGTCGGAGTCCCGGTGACGCCATTTTGAATACCTTCATTCCGCTCATCATTGATAAGATTTGTAATCGCTTTATCCTGTTGGTCTTTTTTGAATTGCTCAACATTAAGGCCTAATGCTTTTGCGTATTCTTCAAATTTTCCTTGCGGGTTATCGAGTTCCGACCATTCCAACTGCTTTTCGTATACCATGTCTACAAATTGGAAATATTTATTCTGTCTGCCTGCAGCCTCAGCAGCTACTGCTGCTGCCATCGCATTCCTATGTACAGTTGTGAGTGGGAAATTTTTGAAAATAAGTTTTAATTGCTCGGGGTACTCTTTTAAAACATCCAAAACAAGTGGATGATATGCCTTACACGCGGGACATTGAAGATCCCCATACTCTACCATAGTGATAGCTTTTGTTGAAGGGTTTGCAGAAATTGATGCTTCTTTTCCTTCTTTTGTCAGCATCCGCGGATGTCCGCTGTTGCTGAATTGAGCAGCACCAGTTGCGTTTTGTGGTTTGTTCTTGTTCTTTGCTACAACAATAATTCCGACGAAAAGCAGGAGAAACAATGCGCTTACAACACTTATTGCAATCCATTTCACTACACTATTCTTCTCATCTAAAGTGCGCGCCTGCATCTTTTCAAGTTTTCGGAGTTCTTTAAATTGTTTTTTGGTAAGTCCCTCAGCCACGTCTACTATGATATTCCAAGTAGCATTTTTAGTCAATGAGTGTCATCAAGGGAACTAACCAACAAACTTTTTAATTGTTGGTATCTTTTGAAGAAGAAAAACTATCACAAAACAAATAACAAATAGGGCAACCACTGATGCTATTCCATACGGAAGTGGGTAGATTTTGAAGCGCAAAACTTGATGAAGATACGGCCAGATAATTGCATGAACAAAATATATGCCAAGCGCTGCTTGACTCACATACCCAATAATTTCATGCACCCTACTTCTTCCAGGGCTTATATTTTTGAGGAAGGAAACAAGGCAAGCAAAAATTCCAAATGACATCAGGGCATTTCCGGGTGCAATGTAGTCAAATAAAAACATGATTTGCTCTGAGGGTAGGTTTGCTGCAAGAACCATTATCGTTGTCCACGAAAGCCCCACAAGAAATATCAGAACAGAAAAAATTGGTGTGATTTTTTTATTCATTCGGACAACAATATATCCCAAAAGATAATAGCCAAAAAAATTGACTACTTGCCGAAGGAGCCCATCGTCAACCTGTCTTGGAAAAGCCATTGAATTATGGTGGTAGGGCAAAAACGATATAACTAAAAACCAGATAAATATAATGTAGAGAATCTCTTTAATTGATGCGTGCGCTATAAAAGTACGTATTGGTGGTGTTAGGACATACAAGCAAACAATCATCGGCAAGAACCAGAAAGATTCCATGGTGGCAATGAGTGTCTTGATAAATGTAGGGAGATCATGAATTGACGAAATGGATTCTTTTTGAAGAAATAAATAAACAATTGACCAAAAAACCCACGGAAGAATAAGTCTTCCCAATCTTTTCTTGAAAAAAATGTTATATGGCTCACTCTTTCCCAAAAGCAGCGCACCACTCAACATGACAAAAAGCGGAATGCAGGTTTTAACAACTGCAAAATACAGAAAATAGATAAGCCCGTCAGTAGTAACAAAATCGGGCTGGTAAGAAAGATGGGTTGCAAGAACCAGAAAAATCGCAAGAATCCGAATGACATCTGCCCAAAGAAACCGGGTTTTCATTTGGGACTAGTTATAAGTCATGATGTCTAAAATGTCCATATCCTTTGCTTCAGGAGTACAATGGATGATAAAATACGAACGAACTAGACCCCGTAAGCAGAGCTTGAACTTCGTTTAAGCAAAGCTTGCGGCGTATGACC
Source organism: uncultured Gammaproteobacteria bacterium (assembly GCA_964409875.1). Lineage (GTDB taxonomy): Bacteria > Patescibacteriota > Microgenomatia > Levybacterales > GWA1-39-11 > JAUSNA01. Next base: position 77,584 of record CAYPEN010000001.1, on the reverse strand, counting down.
CCGTAGCTTTCAATGCGTTAGCATTGCGCTGAGGGATTGAGCAGATTGAAAACGTAAATGACCCCGTAGCTTAATGGATTGAGCAGTCCCGTCCTAAGGGAAAGATTGGAGGTTCGACTCCTCTCGGGGTCGCAAATTGCCTTCGGCGAAAGATTGGATTGTTGCCTTTGGCAACTGTAAAACAGAACGACTCCTCTCGGGGTCGCATTTCGGGGTGAGGTGTATCGGTTGCATGCACGATTCGGGTTCGTGCGGCAGAGGGTTCAATTCCCTCCACCCCGACTGAACGAAGTGAAGGAGCGGTAGGAGGGAACAAGGTCTTTGCGAAGCAGAGTTCTTAATGTAATCAAGGTCTTTGCGAAGCAGAGTTCTTAATGCAATCAAGGTCTTTACGAAGCAGAGTTCTTAATGTAATCAAGGTCTTTACGAAGCAGAGTTCTTAATGTAATCAAGGTCTTTACGAAGCAGAGTTCTTATTCCCTCCACCCCGACTGAACGAAAACACACGATATTGACAACAAATTTCAACTGGTATACATTTGACAATTAATGGCAGAGATATTACATTCTACTCCCCAAGAGAACGCACAGCTTGCAATTCCAATCCTAAAGGATATCCGCAATTTCGACAAGTCAGAAATAACGTTACATCCGGAGAACCCGCTAACAACCTCGCTTCGGACAATTGTTATCGGCATGGGTCCAATTGGTGAAGGAGTTGTACAGGGGCTGATAGATAGAGGACATGAGGTGGTTGCTGTCGGCGGACCAATGAAGAAAAAAAGTGATAAGGATTTCGACCCGGTAAGAAAATTGGCAAAAGAACAAGGGATTGAGGATTTTACCTTTTCGGACTTTGAGGATAAAAATTTCCTTCCGGCTTTAAAAAACTACAAAGCAGACCTAATAGTAGGTGCTAACTTCACTCCAACTGTAGGCATAGAACAGATAAAAAGCGCGCGTTTGGGAATGGCTGCTATTCACTTGACACCTCTTCCTCTTCATCCGGGAGGCTCTGCGGTGGCAAGACTTATTATGTCCGGCAACACCAACGAACGGAATAAATTCAGAACAGGTGCAACATTTTACCGGATAGAGGATGATGGCAAAGACCCAAAGTTGATGGACTCCGGACATGTTATTGCCCGCAACTTCACCGAGATAGATGACACACACACCAATACAACTGCGGTCGGTGAAATGGTTGGTGTAGCCATTGCAACTACTCTTGAAGGTGTTGATACGATAGCTTCTGCGTACCGTCTCGGCAAACTATATGTAGGCCAAGAACAAAACAACCGCACTGACGCAGAACCACGAGTAACAAAAGAAGAAGTCCAACTGCATCTAGGTACAGCACACGAAATTTACCACATCACAAAGGGGGCATCTAATAGACCGGGTGCATGGGTTCCCAACCCAACTTCCGAAGGCTGGTTAAACGTATTCGACCCGGAAAAAATCCAGGGACCTGTAGAAGTTGGCAAGGCAGGAAGAATAGTTGATACAACTGATGGTATAACTGTTGCCGCAACTCAGGGACTTGTGAAGTTTGGAACTGCCCAGGAAGCATCGATGCAAATTATTGAAGGCATAACCAGAGAGGTGAAGGGGAAGCTGACACCGGCAAATGAGATTGCAGAAAAAATGGGCTGGGAAAATGGATTACAGCTTCTTTCAATAGATAAATCCCAACCTGTTATTTAGTACTTATTCTCCGGTTAATTTGATTGCAAAATTTTTTAATTCATGGAAGAATGAAAAATATGGATCCCCAAATATCCCAACCTGTTATTCCCTCACCACCCTCCATACAACCGGCAAACGGCAACAACAAACGCAAATTTTTTATTATCGGAGCTCTCGTTTTTCTTGCATTTGTAATAGCGGCCGTTATATTGCTTACTACCTCACAAAAGCAAAATAAGTCATCAACCACTCCGACACCCACTGGCGTGTCCTCAAACTCTACTCAAAAACAATTACCATCGGAGGAAAAACCAACCCTTCCCCCTTCTACCAAATGGGTAAATTACACAAGCACCAAATTGCAGTCAACATCCTTCCCTTCTTACACAATTTCCTATCCTGAAACCTGGACCAAAGACGTTGAAAACGATGGAGTAACGGACAGCATAGTTCTTGTCAAAGGTGAATACTCCATAAAAATATTCCAGGCTCCTTCTGAAGGTGGTCTTTGTGTATTTGAAGACCCGCTTCCAACCGGCAATCCGTTTGTCCAAGACTTCCGTGGCAAAAAATTTGTGGACATCGTAACTGACACAGGTATTCTAAGACGGATTGCACGGCCATCACAAAATAGTTTTACCAATTACACATTTTGCATGAAAACACCTGCCTCAAACGGCTCATTTGGAATGCCAACTACATACGGTTTTATCACCTACAGCGTGCCGGACAACGAAGACAAAAATGTACTTTTGGAAATGGACCAAATCATAAAAACCTTAAAAGCCGCGAATTAATCTATACTTCAAGAATTACTTTTAGCGGATAGTGGTCTGAAACATCAACTTGCGGCATTTCCTTCTCTATAATTTGAATATTTTGGCTTACAAATACCATATCAACGGGCGAGTGGGCATAATTTCCGGGCTCCTTTTTTTGCTTCATGTTAAATGTACTTTGCAAACTTGTTCCAAAAACACTTTTAAGCCCTAATTTCCCGGAGATATTTGCAATGACGTTAGTATCAGGGTTCACATTGGTGTCGCCGGCAAGTATCACACTCTCCTTACCCTTTATTGCCTCAATAATTTTCTCTCCCATTATAAAACGGTTCTCCGTGTCACCACCATGAGTGTTCCAGACTCCATGCCAACTATATGTAAAAAGTTTTTTACCGTTAACATCAAGTTCTGCTTCAAGCATTCCCTCTGTTGCAAACCGTGGGTCCGTATCTGTTGAAAAGTCATATTCGCCATATGGTAAATCGAAAAATACGGTCCGGTGATGTGTTATGGGAAACTTTGAAAAAACAGCATTCCCCCAGACAACATCAACGCCGGTATCAAGTAATGTAGCTCCAAATGCATTATGAGGCAAAAAGCTTCCAAATAACTCTGTGAATTCATTCATGGTCCTGAATCTTTTTTCAAGAAAAGGATTTTGTCCGCTATAAACCTCTTGTACCGCCAAAACATCAGGCTTTTCAGAATTGATAAAATTAACGAGATTGTCCCATATCTTCCCGCCAAACCATATGTTAACCGTTAAAAATTTTAATTGCATTTCACAATTATACACATCATATTGCATTTGAACTACCTGTGTGGTCATAATGGAAGTATCATTTATGGAACCTACTCAACCTGTCCAGCCTCCTGCAGCTCCCCCTGCGCCTCCACCTCCCCCTGTTACAAATCCGGTGAGCGCTCCTTCCATGGCAAGTCCCTTCAGACACAACACACTAAGAAAATTTCTCATAACTTTTGGAGTATTGTTTTTTCTGATTATAGTCGTTGTTATTGGCGGCATGGCGGTAACCGTATATACAAAAACAAAACTTCCCATTCTCTCCTCCCACAGAAAAGACTTGACTCTTCTTTTCTATAAAATTCCGCTTATTCCGAAGAATCCTGAACAAATTTTGATTACTGCTGTTGATAAAAATACAAGGTTAAAAACATATACCCCCGACTTTTCACTGACTGCACAGCTTAAGACCGCAGATGTTGAGTTGGGCTCAATTGATCTACAAGTGAAAGGGCCCGTTGACATCACAGATGAGAAAAATATTGCCTTCAGCATCGATGGGAAAGCTGCCGTTAATTTTGGCGGGCATTCGTATGAAGTTGATGGAAAAATTATTGAGAAAAACAAGGCGATTTATGCAAAACTTGATAAATTACCGGCTGAGGTCATGAATCTGGGAAGTTATGCAGGAATTACAACACAAACCCAAACGCCCCAAGAGGAAATAAAAGCAAATTTTGAAGAGCTCTTCAAAAATTGGATTAAGTACGAATTCAAAAGTCTCCCCACCAAAGCACGTGAAGAACTTGAGAAAAATATTGAAAGCACTTCAATAACCAATAAAATCCGTGAGGAGTCGGAGGACTTCCTGCTTAAAAGCAGTATTTTGCCTGAAGTTAAGAAATTGAAGGATGAGAAAATCGACGGTGTTAATACCTATCATTTACTTCTTAATCCGTCAAGAGAAAAGGTAAAACAAATAATCCTTGAGTACATAAATCAACACAAAGATTTACAGAAGAAAGAATATCAGGAAGCGACAGACGCTCTCGCTTCAAGTTTTGAGCAATTACATTTGGAAGTGTGGGTCGGAAAGGACGATGCAATTGTCAGAAAAACGAGCCTTCAAACACAAATGGATTTAGGATTCATTCAAAAGATGATGTACCCCAGTTACTCTCCGCCGATAAAGACTATTTCTGCTCCGTCTACCAGAACAGTCCAATATACACAACCCACCGATTTCTTTGGCCTGGGAGATTTAGGCAAGGCAAAACTCGCATTTTCAACCGTAGTGGTTTTGACTGACGTTAACAAGCCGGTTACCATCGCACCCCCCTCAAAAACAGTGACCATTGAAGAATATATGAAGTTATTTCAGGATTCATTCCTTACAAAAGCAGCCCGCCAGCAAAAGGCCCAACAGGAGCTTCAAACTCAAGACATGAACGAAATTAATAAAGCACTGACAATGTACTACGTTGAAAATAACCGGTATCCCGCCTCACTTACAGAGCTTCTGGGTAAATACATCCAGCAAGGAAGTCCGGTTACTCAAAGGCTTGGAACATACAGCTATAGAAGAGGCAATAATCCCAACAAATATGTCGTGTATGTCCTTGTCATGGGTAAATACGACAGTTCCTACTCAACCCCGTACTTTGGATTTACGAGCGGATACAACTATCCGCATCAACTCACCACCTACGAATTCACGGAAATCAACCAATAATTAAGTGTATAATCTCCCAATGGACGGAATTTTTGCAGTTTACAAGCCTCTTGGCATAACATCTCATGATGTGGTAAATATTGTGAGGAAAAAAACCGGGGTAAAGCGTGTTGGTCATGGTGGAACCTTAGACCCATTGGCTGAGGGGGTGCTTGTCATTGCGGTCGGACGGGAAAACACAAAGCAACTTGATCAATATGTAAAAGGTGAAAAAGAATACATAGCAAAAGTAACCCTGGGCCAAACATCAACGACAGATGATAATGAAGGTGAAAAGCAAAGTGTAAGTATAAATATAATACCCACGCGGGATGATATAGAGAAAGTGAGTAAATTATTTGTTGGCAATATTATGCAAACGCCTCCTATTTATTCCTCCGTGAAAATAAACGGTAAACCTGCACACCGGAGAGTGAGAAAAGGTGAAGAGATTGAACTCAAACCTCGTCCGGTTTTCGTGAAAAGTATCGGAATACTTGAATATAACTACCCTCTTCTAAAGCTTAAAATTATAACGGGCCCCGGCGTCTACATCCGCTCGCTTGCCCGCGACATCGGGGAAAAATTAGGAACCGGAGGGTATCTTTCCCATCTCTTACGAAGCCGTGTCGGAATTTTTACCGTAAATAACGCTCAACCGCTTCCCTCAAAAGATATCTTGTAGTATAATTATTCAAAGGAGGCAGGAAGTGGCCAGACAAGAACAAGAATCAACACAACTTATAGAAGAAGTAAAACACGAAGTTTCAAACCAACATAGAATTACGGGAATAACAACAAATCTTATTATTGAGTTAAAACAAGGCCAGCAAATGCCTACCGGAGCATTTATCGAGAAATTATTATTGTCCTATGATAACGGAGCACCCTCACTCAATTGATGCGATGCATGATGTTACAGCTCTTGAGGCATGGACAGCCCGCCATAATGCTGAAGCTGCATTAAGACTCACCCCCGAAGTCAGACAACTTGAAGACCTTTCTTGCGCCTATTCAAGAATGGGCTCTTTTTTAGCCGACCCTACGTATCAATTCGGAGAGCATACAATTATTGACCTCCATTCCACTCTTTCAGCTCATATTCCCGATATCGGAGGGTATCCTGGCAAATACTTTACTGCACCCCGGCGCATCATCTCTTCTCTCCCATGGCAACCCAAACCTTTCGTTCAAGGCCGCGAAAAAATTCCTGCGATGAAAGAGCTTGGCGAAGACTATGGAAGATACATGAAAACGGCAATTGAAGAACCAAAAGACATCGAATATGTAATTGAAAATGCAGTAGATACCATGACCCGTCTTGAAGATATCCACCCATTCGTGGATGGAAATGGAAGACTCGGCCGCCTCCTGGTCGATGGAATGCTCCTCAAAGGGGGCCTGTCACAGATACCTTACTGGATAAATCCTGAAATAGATAGAGTCAGTGAGGAAAAATTGAGATTTTTTAGAATGGTGGAAGATGCACGCCTGGGAGATAGGATACCCCTGACTCAACTTATTGTCCGCGAAGAAATACGTGCCCTAAGTGATCAGATGAAAGCACTTGAGACAGATGAACGCACAAAGGATTTGATAGAAACCAGGTATGAAATCAGCAAGCAAAGGGCGTATCTTCAATACCTTGAAAGAATGGCACGGTAATTTACCGCTCGTCGGCGCCGTATAGATGGGGCGAATCTGTCCTTTCCCAACTGAAGATATCAGTGTCTTGGAAAAGAATTCCCAATTCCTTTTGTGCTGCTTCAAATGATTCTGACGCGTGGATGAGATTCATTTGAGTACTTATAGCAAAATCACCGCGGATAGTTCCCGGTTCTGCTTGACGGGCTTGGGTTATGCCAATCATTTTCCTGACAACCGAAGCTGCTTCAATTCCCTCCCATACCATCGCAACAATTGGATAAGAAGTCATAAATGCTTTCAAAGCGGGAAAAAATGGACGCTCTTTGTGATGTGCGTACCACTCATCAATAATTTCATCGGTCATATTCATCATTTTAAGTGCCGATAGCTTTAATCCTTTCTTCTCAAACCTGGAAATAATTTCTCCAATAAGTCCTCTTTGAACGCCGTCGGGCTTTATAAGAACTACTGTCTTTTCCATATTTGATATGGTACAGGCTCATCAAAAAAAAAGCAAGAACAATTTTTATTGTGTTCTATAACACTATAAGATATAATGGTTCCATGAAAGAGCTTATTACACCTAACATTCTCAAAGAGCGCAAGGCATGGGGATGGCACTCGGGACGCAGAATGACTTCCCGCGGGCGTGTCTTTCCTCCTATAGATGACCTACCGACTTTTGCTCATGTTATACAAGGGTACGAGAAACTCGGGTGGAAAGATGAGGCATCCCCTGCTCCATGGCTTACGGTCATGAATGAAGACGAAGTCTTGGAAGCAACAGTAAATATGCAACCTCTGATAGCAAAATTTGTTGCAGCATTGGGTGAATTTAGTGAGGATACCGGTCAAAATACTGCTCAACAACTTGAGAGCGCAGAATCTTTCCTTGAAGGCCTGAAGGATAAGGCCGGCTCAACCGAAACATTCAACTATCAGGCAGCAAAACATGATGCAGTAAACCTGCTGCTCCATAAGACATTGTCAGACAACAGCTTTGCCTTCAAACAGTATCAACATCACCTCAAAGACCTTCCCCCAAATATCACAAAGCTCATACAGACAGGCATTCGCTTTCTGCAATTCGAGACTTTCAGGGGAAAGGAAGATTTTGAGAAGTACCCCAATCCGTGGGGACTTATGATGGATATGTATAACATGGGTATGAATGATTACAACATTTTAGGGCAGGAAACCTTCACCCCCTCATTTCTTACGCAGGAAAATTCCGAAGAATTGGAATTACCTTATCATTTGTACGGATCGACCACTTTTTATTTAAGTCTCACTGTGCCTAAAAAATAGTCCTCCACCTAACAACAATCACCTTCTATTTGCTATAATTCCGTATGGATGAGACAGGAGAGATACCCTTTCCAGCGGATAAAAAAGCTCCAAATCGCCCCTCATGGCAAAAAGAGTTTACACAAAGTGACTACGACCACTTTCTTGCTATTGCTCAACAGCGAGTGAATAAAGAAGCACTCGATACCACACTTGGCAATGTGCAAGACAGATTAACCGCTGCCGATTACGTGGGAGTTTTACCGGAAGAAGGTGCCCCCACCTTTGTTGCACGAGAGGAATTTATCGACGTCCCGCATGCCTCTCTGCTTATTGCACGAGTAAATGCGCTCTCGTACATGACCGAACGGTTTGGACGGAAAGCAAAAGGGAGCAGTGAACATGTTTTAAAATACCGAATCGCCGAGTTTGAAACAAATACTGCTCGAGAAATCGTCCCTACTCAAGTTGTTTTTTCAGCCTCAACAGAACTTCCCGAAGCAACGATTGGAGTTCGTATGACTCAGGACAACCGGTTTTCTGTAAATGTTGACTTTGCAAAAGAGCCTTTTGAAGAGGTAACGCCGCCAAGCTACCACTCAGGATTACTTCCGGTTGAGAGACTCACCAGTGAAGAAATTCATGTGTTGGCACGTGCTGCGCTTGAGGTTGGTTTTTATAATATGTTTGGGGACCCGTCAAAAAGTCCGTACCCATGGGAAAACCCACCCTCTCCTACGCAATTTCCATAATTTTTCTGTAAGTTGCACGGACCCGTATGTGGAGATTGTTGTGCCCCAAGATATCTACCATAATGTGATGTGTATGAGGCAAAAAACTGCCATTCGGCACCATTTCATCAAATTTTGCCTTTATGCAATAAATTTTGTCAGGGTTTTTAAGCTGAAAACTAGTTATGCGTTTGATTAACGCAGAGCGTGGCAACAATTCCCTTCCCGAATACGCAAATGACAGCAACAATGCCATCCATGTTCCGCGAAAGGGAGCACCGACTGCAACAAATTTGTCTACCCTCTCCCAACCATTACACTCCTGCAGATACAAAAGAGCGGTTAATGCGCCTGAAGATATACCGACTAAAGTAACTCTTGAAAGATCATGTCTTTCAATATAACGGGCCAATTGATGAGCCGACTGTTCAAAATTTCCCTTCCGTATAGGAAAGTTTGCCAGATACACATTGTATCCTTTGCGCTCCAGGTAATATTTCCAGTAAAGATGCCTGATGTTGACCGATAACCACCTTTCAACAAGGATGATATTCGGTCCCCTACCGTGCCCTTTCAGCTCATGCCGTGGCACAAACCAAACAACAACCGACAAAATAGGATACAGCAAGATTAGGCTAATTTCTGAAAGGATTTGATAGAAAAGGTAAATCACTTCTCTATTCTAGCAACAAATTACAATTTGCTATACTGAAGGCATGACAGAAGGCGGAGAAATACCACACATAACAAACCTTGAACCGGTTGGCCAGAAGCACGAGCTTGCAGACCCAAAATTCCTAGAAGGCCTCTCAATGAAGGTTGAGCCAAGAAAGCAAATGGTTCCTCTTTTCCAGTATCTTGATAAAATTCATGGTAAACCCCGGGGGCAAGAAGGCGGGGCAAAAGACCTTAATTCACCGACCGAACAATTTATCATCAAAGAAGGAGAAGAAATTAAGCTTAAAAATCTTTCAGAACTTCAGGATATGCTACGTCTAGGAGGATTTAACGCGGACATATTAGGTGTTCAGTCGGTCGGACAAAAAAACCAAATGGTGACAGCAGTTGTTCAGGACGTTGATCCGGCAAATCCCCAGTCAGGTTATGAACGGCCCGTTGTTGCAGAGGGTCCACACATGATAATAGCCCCTTATGCATATGACAAGGAGGGAAATCTGCACGTTTTTAGAACGGTGCAATTTAGAACCGGCAAGGCAAGTATTGATACTGCAAGAGGTTTTTTGGATGCTGATACACTTGCATCAGGACAGCATATCTATAAAGTTGAAGGCTCAGAGGAAAAAGTTAAAGAAAATCTGGGAAAAATCATCAAAGAAGAAGGCGGAGATAAATTTTTAAAAATAAAAGGGGTCAATTTTATGGGCGCTCATGTTGTGAATAGAAGTTTTGTAACTTCACCCTCTGCCCTTTTTGGCGTGGAGGTAGATTTTGATACGTTCTCTCAGCTCAAAAATGTAGTGTCACCGGAAGAGGCAGCAAGACGTAAAGAACAATTTGAGCATGAAGGGATAATGGACATAATACTTGATATGACACCTGAGCAATATGTAAATTACAAAACCAACGCTTCTCTTTCAAAAGACATGGCAGCCGACAGCGCAACGGATATAGTAATGCTATCGCATTTATTTAAAGAGCTTCAGAAAGTAAAGGATGAAAAAGCAAAACCGGTACCTGCCGCACATACAGCTCCCTTACAAAAAACTGAACATAAAGGGAACAAATTTTTGAATTTCTTCAGAAAAAAAGCAGCTTGAGTGTAGTGACTGCATAGGAACGGAAACCAAGACACTTTTTCCTTTTTTTAGAAAGTTTTGAAACAAAACTTTCGCATATCATGATGAAAGAGGCTTAGAAATTGGGGCGCCAGTCGGAATTAAACCGAACAAGCGCCCCGGACGGAAAGGTTAGGCTGTCATGGCCTCAGGATGTCGGCAGAGCCACACAAAGAAGGCCGAATTGGCCTGCCCCATGCGGCAGTTGACGCCTTCGTGGAAACCGTTTCCAATGCGCTGCATGACCTCCCGTACGGGAAGCCATTGGCAGTTCTTGATGGTCCACTCCCTGCCCTTGGGGTCTTCGATGACCCGGTCGATGTCCACCTCCATTTCGTAGAGGTGAGTGACCGTCGCAGTGTTAGTGGCGTTGGGCCACATGACACCAAGCGGCGCTAGGTTGAGGATGCCCTCCTCTGCAACGCCCATCTCTTCGAGGGCCTCGCGCATGGAGGCTTCGTCGCCACTTTCGAGCCGTTCCCTGAAGGTTTTGGCATTGCTGCCGAGAACCTTCTCGAAGAAGCCCATGACGACGGGTTGCAAGAACCGCATGGGCGGATCCGCAGGGCCGCCCTCAGGCATGTCGGCGAAAGCGCGCTCCTCCTCGGTACACCCGATGAGAAGCTGTCCATTCCGTCGCCCGAAAGCGACGGTGTTCTGGTTCTTCGCCTCGATGTAGACGCCCTTGTCGTGGTTGGGCGAACCATCCGGGTTCAGCATGACGCGGACCTCAAACCCCCCGAACCGGGAGGTAACAGGGTCAAGCATCGGCTGACCGTTCAGGGCCCAACCGAGTCCGCTTGCGGCCCGCGCCGCAAGCCAGCCGGGGAAGCGCTCTTCGCACTCCCGTGGGGTAATCCAACCGGACATTTTTATATCTCCCTCGCCCTTATGGGCGGATGAATTGGGGCGGACGCGATGTTACTCGCGCTTTATGTTTGCTGCCAAATTCTCCTTTCCGATTGTCAAATGTGCTCAATTGGTCGAGCAACTCCTCATGCCTGAAGGCACGAAGAGGCTTCTCCAAAAGATAGGCAATTTTATCACTTTTGAAGCCAAGTGTCAAATGCTATAGGATATATTACGAGTGTATAAGGGTTAAAATTTGAGGTCAATTTTGAGGGTTAGTTTTCCGGTGATTCTTGGGATGAGGGTTGAGCCTGAACCTCGGCTGCAAGTTGTGCACGGGCTTGCGCTAAATCCTGTGCATCCTCGGCAGCTGCCTGTTGTTCTTCTCCCCCCTGTGTCAAATAATCAACACTGTCTATCAATTTTTTGGCAATTGCACGCGGCCCGAAAATCTCATGTCCTCCTTCTACTAACTTGAATGAGTCAATAGGCACCTTGTTTTCTGTTCTTTGCAGTTCCATTTTTATGTCAATAATTGTTTTCCTTTTTCTGTTTGCTTCCTCCTCACTGTCAGTTGACAATATTTTCAATTCTTCGGGAATTTTTTCCATTCCATCCGCGCCTATAAGCTCCGGCCGGACGCTGCTATTTGCTACTGCCTGTCGGGCGATATTCTCAACGACCCTCTGACTTGAATTTAACTGGTCTTGTGCACCCTGAATAATTCCTACCTTTAAACCGCGTGATTTAAGCAAATTCAGTACGTTGTATTCATCAGCGCCTGCCATAGCAAATCCCTCTTTTGTCATTCTAAATGGGTGGTGTAGCATGAATTCCTTGAAACTTTTTGCAACTCTTGACTCAATCTGCTTATCTTCATCACTTTTCTCGCGCGCGTTGTTCCTTTTCGTTTCTTCCCCCTGCCTTTTGATAAGAGCCGGAAGACTGTCTTTTCCACCCAGTCCCATGGGGCTCACAAGAACAACAGATGCAACTTTATCAACCATATCGGGATTATTCTCAAGCATTGAAAGAAGAACCAAAGCAGACATTGATTGGCCGACAAGGTGCAATTTTTCGTTCCCACTCTGCTCAATCCATTTTTTCAAAAGTTCACCCTGTCTGTTGATTTCTGCGGACGTATCTCCTACTCCCTCAACTCCTTTTCCTCCGCCTTTAATATCAAATGGAACTACACGCTGTCCCGCCTCCACGAGTGCTTGAGTAGTATTTCCAATGACATCCTGATTCATGGCCCATCCTGTCATCATCACCATTGGAACCTCCCCCCCGGGACGGGGCATTTCGGGAGCAATATCACGGAAACTCACAGTTCCCAATTTTCCAAACTCCATCGTCTGAAGAGGATATTTTTCCGCAAGACTTTCACTTGCATGAACTTCGGGTGTGTTTGGGGCTTGTTCTATTGAGGGCTGTGGTGCTTTTTCTTGTTCTCCTGCTGAGTCCATAATCGAAGTATATCACTTTAAAAGCTTTTCAAACCTATCTTTAGCGGATCCATGACTTTCTTCCTCTTTTTAGAAAGTTTTGAAACAAAACTTCCGCATACCATACAGAGGAAAGGCTTATCTTAGCAACCTTTCAAAGCGGTCTTTATCCTCAAAATTACCAATAACCGCTAACGACAATAATTTTGTATCCAGATATTCTTTTGCAACGCGGTGAACGTCATCCACGCTCACTTTTTCTATTCTTTCAATAACTTCGTGCGGATTATGTAACTCATGCTGCAAAATTTCTTGGGATGCATACATTATCGCGGCACTTCTCGTGTCCTCCAGCTCCAAAACAAAATGCCCCTTTGTGTACTCCTTTGCCTTTTTCAGCTCATCCTCGGTTATCTCCCCTTTCTCACTTACCTTTACATATTCTTCGGCAACAACTTGTATTGCCTCATCAATTCTCTTTGGATCTGCCCCGACATATGTTGCCATGTAGCCGGCATCTATATAATGGTCCGAGGATGTTCTCACATAATACGACAACCCGCGCCGTTCACGTACCTCATAAAAAAGCCTCGATGACATGCCTCCTCCCAAAATTGAGGCCAAAATTTCCAAAGGATATCTGTCTTTCTTGTCATGAATTCCAACGGTCCTGACTCCCAATGCAAAATGCGCCTGCTCAGTCCTTTTGTGTTTTATTGCAACTTCGTATTTATGTTGTTTTTCATGAATTGGCAAAAATTTCTCGACGTCAAATCTGGGAACATCACCAAAATACTTTTCAATTTCTTTGTGAATTGTCTCCAGATGAACATTTCCCGCAACAACAACCGTCATGTTGTGGGCGCTGTAAAGTCTGCCCATATAATTTACGAAGTCATCACGATTTAAGCTTTTTATAATGTCCGGAGTTCCAGCCGTATCCCATCCCAGAGGCGTATCTCCGTACAAAAGCCGTTCATAAATATCTCCTATGTTTCGCATCGGAGTATCTTCATAAAGATTGATTTCTTCTATTATTACTCCCTTTTCCCGCTCAATTTCTGCAGGGTCGAGAAGTAAATTCTTAAGCATATCGGAAAGCACATCAAGGCATAAATTGACATGCGTTGTGGCTGATTTTATGTAGTAACCAGTGTATTCCTTACCGGTAAAAGCATTAAATTCTGCGCCGATCCCGTCAATGAGCGCAGAAATTTCACGGGCTGATGGTCTATTGGTGGTACCTTTAAAGGCCATGTGCTCTAAAAAGTGGGAAATACCGTTGTTCTTCTTTTCCTCGTATCTACTGCCTGCTCCGTACATGACTAAAGTCGTCGCCGACTCAACTCCTGCAACAGGAACAACAATGACTCTTACCCCATTCGAAAGAACGCTTCTATGAAATCGCATACACTAAATTATACGGGTCTAAAGTCAAATTGCAAACCAAATTAATTCTTTCTTATTCCATACAAAACACTTACTTTTTTGCAATATAGCAGTATACTATTAGTAACAGCGGACTAAGCTTAACTGAATCCCTGGGTTTCCCATGGTAGAGGTTATTTGGTTCTATGTTAAATTCATTGGGAACAACACTGCGGTTAGGGGCACAACACAATCAGGAGAGGCAACTTGAGCAAAGCGAGAGAACCATGGAGGCAGAAAGCTTCCAAGAACAGGCGCATGGCGCGGAAGGCCCAACAAGGCCCTACGCCCGGAGGGTCCACAACAAGGACCCTCACCGCTTCCGTCTCTGGTAGGTTTGCGGCCACGAAGCTGCAGCCTGTCGGGGTCTCTTCGTGAAAGCCGCCCGGTCTGCAGCCCGGCAACGCGACGAAGCTCGAAAAGCTGCCAAGAAACGGCAACGCGATGAGAGCTTCAAGCTCAACAACAACGACCGTGTCCCTGCCCAACGGCTAACGGTCTCCCAAGCGCAGGCGCGCTAGGCCCCACTCCCGCAGTGTAGTAACCGACTTTGGCCGGAAGGCAACTCAGAGCTTATCTGAGTGTTTTGTAGGTTCCAAACCTTCCCTTCCGGCACTTTTTCTTTTTGCTACAATATTTTTATATGGAAGACAGAGGACAAACCCCTCCGGAAATAGCGCAGCTTCAAGAACGTGCTGATAAATTCGCCACAGCAGCTACCAAACTTGAGCACATTTCTGCAACAATTGGAACACCCGATTTTCAAGGTCCTGAGAAATACATTCCCCCTACCCCCGACCACCCAAATTACTTGAAAGAGCTAATTGCGACAACACTCGCAAGTTCCCGGGTGAACGATGCCATAATGCATAGGTCCCTACCGGCACTTGAGGAATTGCAGCGCTCGCTCAAGGAAAAAATTGCAGACCGCCAACAATTACTCTCAGATGCTGCGGAATACACCATGAATCTGCATGAATTGAGAGAACTTGAAGGCAAAGGTGCTTTGACCAACCAAAGTGTAATTGGAATGGTAGAGGAAGCGTTGAGAAAAATAGACGAAGAACTCCATCCCTCAGTCTTACCATCGGCCGACCAACCAGAAAAGAACCCACCGGAACATGCGGTAGTTCCTCCTGTTGAGACACCTCACGTGCCTGCTGAAACCCAAATACTACAGGAACCTGGCATCGATTCAAGTAAGCTTCATGCTCTCCAACTTATAGCAAATGGGGGAACAATTGAGGGGGTTTTAGACGCGTTAAATCAAACTGCTCGCTATCCGTTTTCAGAAACAGATGCAGAACGGTTAATAAATGCGTTATTCACAAAATTATATTCAAAGATTACGGAAGGAGATGCAAGTGCAGCAGAAGTGGATGCCTGGTCATTTATAAGAGGAGCTACAACCGCAAATGGGTCCCGACAGATGAGAAATGAATTCCGTGAAAAAATTTATGATTTTTTCCATCCTGAGGAATTCCAACCTACGGCTGCTACACCAAAACCTGCACCAATAACCAGAGAAAGAGCGCCGAAAAGAGAGTTCGATGCTTTAGCAATTGTTGACGCTGAAATTGCAAAGTACATTGCCAAAAACCGTGTCATTGACATGCGGCAGAGATTCAAACCAAACGCTGCTAATGAAGCATTCGGGTTTCATAGCGACGATAGCGACAGGCTTCAACATGACGGAACATTAAAACTTGAACCGTCATCAAATGACCACCATATGATGTTTACCTTTGCTGATGGACTTACGACAGCTATACTGAAAAATAAAAGATTGAACAAGCAACAGAGGGAAGAGATAATGCTTGCAATTCTTCAGAGGGTTGATGAATGGGAAAAGGAGCACCCGCTTCCTTCCGCCAAGTAAATAATTTCCGGCACTTTTTCTTCTTAATATTGACACTACAGGATACTTTTTGTATAATATCCGCCACTATGAATAAAGAATTATCAGTAATGAATGTAGACGAGCTTCAAGAACACGCAGCAAAGTCGCAAGGACACCTTGTAAAAGCACAAAGGGTTTTTGAGACCATTGGGACGGCCGAATTTGCTCCCGTAAGTCACGCATTGGACATTTCAGATGCAACCGACCCTGATTTTGTCGATAATGCGCTTCGAATAGGTCAAATCAAACAGGCTTTATCAGAAAATGCTATCCCTACTCTACAACAACAAAACGAGGAAGTAGAGAGTGAAATAACCAACCGCGTAGAAGTTCTCGAGCGAAAGGTTGTGCAGCTTCAGACACTTGATGAAAAAGGGTTTTTACCGACGAAAGAAGCCCTTACTATCGCACAAAGCCAATTGCATAATCTTAAGTCAAGAACTACCGTTCAAGCAGTAACGGAAACAGAACAACCATCTGAAACCTCTATACAAGAAGAATTAACCTCAACTGTCGTTCCTGTGCAAGAACAGTCAATAATAATTGAAGCAGCTCAAGGTGAAAGTCAGCCAAAAAAGAAAACATACAGACAAGAAATTTATGATCTTTTAAGATCAGGTTCATTTACTTACGCTGAAGCAGCATTATCGATTTATGGAGTTGATGATCGTGATTCACGAGCAAAAATTTCCGCAAATCTCACTCAGTTACCACTGAAAGATGACGAAAGAATTGAGCGTACAAAGTCGGACAAAGAACCGATAAAAATTACAATAGTCACGGTTGAACAATCCCCGAAAAGTGAAGCAGAGGAAAAACCGAAAAAAGAATCTCCACTCAAGCATCCAATATCAGACAGGAATGCTAGTGCTATTGGACTCATTATGGATGGGGCCCTAATCCAAAAGGAAATTATTGATGGACTTGGGTTGATGAAAAACGGAAGACCCTATCACAGAGGCCAAGCCTGGGCTGCATTGAGGAATGCAACACAATTCTTTTTTGTACGAATAAAGAGAAAAGGAACAAAAAATATTTCTGACATTGAGCTCGCATTATGGGATAAAATGAAAGAAAAGTTCCCAGGTGAGGACAGACAAACCTACGAGAGTGTTCAAAAAACCCTTGCTGACTTTTTTGAAATTCAACTTAAGCAAAAAGAAGCTAAAGAACAAGTAGATGAAAGAGAAGAGACACTTGAACAACTGTCAGAAGATGTTGAGGTAAAAATTTCTGAAGATACATCCGTTAAGGAAGTGTCTTCCTCACTGGTTGAAGAAATTGAGACTGAAACAGTTTCTGAAATGACAGACGAAGCCGAATATGAAGCTAAAAACGAAGAGGAAACGATACTTTTATCAAGCACCCCACTGCCTGTTGAGCAACCAGTACGTGAACCAAAAGTTCTAAATATTGAAAAAAGGGTCCCTGATATCCGGAATGAAATAGATAAATCTATAAAGACAGTATTGGATACAGGGCTGCAGAGAATCGGGCATCTACAACTAAGCGCGATCTTAAGGGTGAGTACTCGAAATATCATCAATTTGCAAGAAAAAAACTTCTTAAAACCAGGCTCAAGCGGTAAAGATCACCACCCGGACTACACTCAAAAAGAAGCTGTTGCAGCAGATATCATGAACAAATATCGCCATGGTCTTACCAGAACCGAAGTGAAAGAGATTTATCGACTGGTAGATGAGGCATTTGCAGCGGCTGGAATTGAAGAAAAAAACAGCTCAAGCGCTAAATAAGCTACATCCTCTCAACCGTTTCAATTCCGAGGATTTTGAGGCCGTTTTGAAGAACTTGTCCTACTGCCTTTGTAAGAGAAAGTCTAAATGCTTCATTTTCGCTTCCTATTATTTTGTGCTTCTGATAAAAAAGGTTGAATTTCTGGGCAAGCTCAAAGAGATAATTGCATATCAAATTCGGTGCAAATTCATTTGCCGCCTGCTCCAAGTGGAAAGGAAACTGAGCAAGATATCGAAGCAGCTGACTTTCTTCATCATTATAACTTATAGCTGATAGTTGATAGCTAAAATTTTCCAGATCATTTTGGCTATTAGCTATTGGCCATTGAGCATTTGCTTTAGCAAGAACACTTTGTGTCCTCACATAAGAATACTGCAAATATGGACCCGAATTCCCCTCCAAAGATATGGACTCCTCGAAAGAAAAGTGAATGTCAGAAGGGATGGAAAACCTCAACATTGAATATTTAACCGCCCCTACCCCAACCTTTTCAGCGGTTCCTTCATCCATCTCCGGAAATGCTTTCTTGACTTGTGAAACAGCCTCATCCAGCAGCCAAGAAGCGGTTATGACGTCCCCGGTTCTTGAAGACATTTTCCCTTCTTTGAGCCTTACATGCCCGAAAGTTAAATGCCTGGTTTTCTGAGCCAATTCAGGCGCAATTCTCTTAAGTGCTGCGAGCATCACCTGAAAATATTCTAATTGCTCGTTACCTGTCAAAATGACGGATTCATCACACGGTTCATCTTCGTTTTTAAGAATTGCCAAAGCCAAGTCTTTCCCCTCATAAGTTGCGTAGTCTTGGGAGGTCAGAAAGACTCTTGTGTGAAGTCCATCCTTTTCACCCCGATAAATAACCGCCCCGTCGTCTTTTTCAAAAACTCCATCCTCAATGTGGGACAGAACAACTTCCTTCCCTTTTTTTGCCGTAACCGACTCGAAATAATACTTGTCGTAGCTTATACCAATTCTTTTGTACAATTCTTCAAAATGCTCAAGACTGACTTTTCTCCCTTCTTCCCAAAGAGCATGCAAACTTTCATCATCACTATATATTTTCTTGTTGATTTCGATAATTTCCTTCTTTGCCTCTTCATTATTTTCAAACTCCGTTGCCCCCTCAACATACGATTCGGCCAAAATTTTTACCTTTTCTTCCTCACCCAAACTTTCGTCCAAGAATTTCTCTTCGCGCTTCAAAAGTCCCCACATTGCCTTTGCAACATGAAGACCAACGTCCCCCTGATAATTTGCTCTTATCACAGTGTTACCATGTGCCTCAAGGAGTCTTGAAAAACTCTCCCCAATAGAAAAGTTTCTCAAATGCCCTATGTGGATTTCTTTGAATGGATTTGGGTCGCCGAATTCGACGATAACTTTTTGCGGATTATTTTTATTCAAACTTTCCTGCAACCCGTTACTCTGAACAATTTCTTGAAGCATTTGCGAGAGGTATTTTGAGCTCAAAAAGAAATTAATAAAGCCTGGGCCTGCAACTTCTATCTTTTTAATACAAGGATCACCCATTTCCTCATATATTCCTTTAATTTTTTCGGCTGCCTCTCTAGGGTTTTGAAACCCAAGTTTTTTAAAATGGATAAGGGCAATATTTGAAGCTATATCTCCTTTCGAAAGATCTGATGTAAAGGAAACATCAAATTCCAATCCGTCACCGCAAATTTCTCGCGCTATATGAACTAATTCACTGCCAATCTCATTAACAATATTCATATGTGTAAGTTTAAACGAATGAGGTCTTGAACTCAAGAAGGATGTAGAAGTGATGGCGGGGGCGCGAATGAGTCGCGCCCCCTGGACTTGGTTGCTGTTAGTGGGTTGCAAACCGCACTGAGTGAACGCTAAGGTCAAAGTCGACCTCCCCGGTGATGCCCATCGTCTGGGCCGGCTGATGGCCGCTTTCATCCTCGACCGGCACGACGCGCAGGCCATTGTAGGCGTGTATAGATACCTTGTCGCTGACGATAGCAACCCTGAGGGCACGACGTGCACCCTCTCTTGTCACGTATTGCTCCGAGAGCTCTACGCTTCCGTACTCAAGTACGGTTACTCCGTACCGGAACGCTCCATGCTCGATGAGAGCCTGTCGGAAACGAAGGTCAACCGCCCGCTGTGCGAGCCGTTGACTGTTGGTTTTGTCTGACACGATACCTCCCCGTGAGCTTAGGTCGAATGTTTCTCCCGCGCGGTGCACGGGGCTAGTCGAGAACAGATGGTCCTCCGCGGTAGTAACCATCGTCGTCTTTCTCCCGCATGAGCAGGATGAGACCAAGCGTGCAGGCCACCAGTAGTACGAAGAATTTCATCTCGTTTACCTCCCTTTGAGGGTCGAATGTTTCTCTCCGCATGAAGCGGAGGCTTGCCTCTAGGGCTTGTCGAAACGAGTCCCTGAAGTGTCAGTCATCCGGAGGTACGCGGCGTACTCTGCCGTGCTTATGCGCACGGTCTTGCCGTTTTCCTCTTTTATCTTGAGAGACGCCTTCCGGCGCATTTCCTGTCCAAGCCACTGGTACATGTCCCGCAGCTTAGGATTTACAGAGGCCACCCCAAAACACAGATCCGCTACTGCGGAAATGGTGCCTGAGTCATATCCCCAGACCATCTTGTCTGCGGCTTGAAGCCTACCCTCACTGACGAGCCTCTTCCACTCAAGCAATACTTGAGCAGGATCAGGTTCCAACTTTTTTTCCTTTCATTCGGTATTCCACCGATTTTTTTGTAGTCCTGTCCGGTAACGAAAATACTTCATTCCCGTATAGGACTACAAATTGTTTTAAGCAACCAAGTTGTAAATGTGCAGTGAAATATCCCAAACATGCAAACCGTTTGAGTATTTCAAAACCTGCAAATTATACTAATTTTTGAAGGAAAACGCAATTACTATGAGATTATATAGTTTGAATATTTCCATTTTCTTTACTCGTAATTATAATGTGATACAATCACAACTTAATGACTCATCCTGAGAACCCCCAACAAGAAATAAACTTTTCCCAGAAAGCTGCGCGTCAAGTTGCAAGAAGAGTTCTGGAACCATGGTTTTTACCTAGTGAAAATATCCATGTTACCAATGGCATGCAACGGGCTGAAGAACTGCATCAGGAAGGATATGGAATATTAGCACTTATCACTCATTTTTCAAGACGCGACCCTGAGCAAGCAATGGATACGTTCATGAGGTCAAAAGTTTTCAAAAACACGAAGATAACCGGACCAATTGCAAAGCACCAGACGGTGCGAGGCATGGTGCCTCCAGTCGGAAAGCGGATGGGTGTTGACATGTATCCAGTTGTTACCCCGGCAACAATTCAAAAAGAACTGGATAAAGGCATACCCTGTGACCTTCGGGTCGGTAGCGGAAGTCTCCCATATATAAAAGCCGCCACGAGAGCCCTTGAAAGCGGCGAAGTCGTTATCATGGCTCCCCAGGCAACGAGGCGTGCCACTCTTGAATATCAAGGGGAAGATAGTGTGAATGGGCTGCTCAGAATTGCTGCAAGAAAAACTCCAAATATTGGCATCCATTTGATGTCCTTTGGTATACCGGGAACCGAAGACTATGGCGAACGGAAGGGATTTAATTTTTTCAGAAGTTATGATGTGTATCATGGCCCCACATTCACACTCAGTGAGGCACTTGAGAAGTCTTCAGAACACGCGGCAAAAAATAAGCTTGAAGTTGATGGGATGGGAAACATAGACAGGTTCGTATTTGATGAATTTACAAAAATCGTCCCACCAACGTACCTGCCCCACAAAACGGTTAATACTATATAACAACTACTTTCAATTCTTTTTCTTGTGCCTTTAACGTGTCATTCGCAAATCTTCCCCAGACGGAGGTAATTTCACCTTTTACAGGGTCAACTTGCTTGGTCGACAATTCGTACAATGTCGGCGCTTGACCGTCAGTCGTGACATTTCCAACAGAAGATACAAAATCTACAGGCTCTACCAACCCTTTCTCAAGCCTCTCCAAAACTTCATCTAATGTTTTTGCCGTTACCCCATTCATATTCATCTCAACCAGTGGGTCGTTCAATTCCTCACCTTTTAGAAATTCCCCAAACTTTTTTGAAGCATCCTCCATTATTCCGCAGTGGGATGCGATTTTTATCATATCCATATCATTTTGCTTTCTTGATATATCTTTCAAATGAGCCTTTGCTTCTTCCACCAACCTTCTGTCTCCGGTAAGGCCAATTGAAACCGGTGAGTTGATGCCGCTTATTACAACCGTATCTTTCCCTTCATTTTCCTGCTCCCGCCCGGTAAGAGCATCAACAACGAGTTGTGCTTTTTCCAAAATGTTCACATTTGCATTCGTTGCTAAAAGAGTTGTCATCAGAACATCATGTCCCCGGCTTGCCTCTTCAGTCAGCTCCCCTCTTTTTTTGGCAATTCTTAGAGTTTGTTCAAGCGTTTTTGTGACGCCGGCAGCGTACAATGCAGCAACTTCACCAGCGCTGTTACTGATAATAGAAGTAGGTGCAGCAGTTATTTTTCCTTGCTCAACTCCCATTTCAAGCTTTGCAAGAGTAATTATTGTGAGTGCTAAATGCGCATTGGGAGGGGAAGCAAGAACCCCATCGGGGTCATCGAAAATTGTCTCTGAAAATTTTCTCTCCCCTCCGATGATTTCGTCAGCCGTATCAACGAGCGCGCGAAAAGCAGGGGAAGTCATATATTCTTCTTTTCCGATTCCGGGCTTGAGGTCTCCTTGCGCCGGAAATATCCACACACCCTCCGGTGAGCTTGAAGGCAATTCATGGGAAACACCAAGCTCGGAGACTACTGACATATGTGAGATATGTTACAAACAAACTCACATTTTATCAATAATTATCTTCTATATTTCCTGCTTGACAGGTTCAAATAGCAGGAATATTATTGCATTAAGGTCATGCAAGAACTCCTCCCTCATAATTGCGAGCCTATTCAGGTCTTGGAGAAAGACCCGGTGCCCTTCGCACGAAAAGCGGCATTTGATGCAAAGCGTCTTCATCCCGAAGTAAAAGATATTCTTCCTGAAGTAATTAGCGCGACCATTGAGCTTTCGAGCGCTACAGATTGGATCGCACAAGCTTTAGCAGTGAATGTCGCCCACAGAATTGCAGCAGAAAAAGAGCGGGAAGTGATGGTTGCGCACTTAGTCTAGAGAGAGACTTTTGAGAAACTGTCTGAATTCCCCATTAATCCCCGGATGAGCAAGCGCAAATTCTACAATTGTCTTCATGTATTCTATTTTGTTACCCGTATCATAGTATTTTCCATCTTTTATTTCATACGCCAAAACCCGCTTCCCATCGCCCAACATAAGTTTTAGTGCATCGTTGTAATACAACTCATCACCTTCACGAAGATTGTTAAGCGCTTGCTCCAAGTAGCCAAATATGTCAGGAGTTAACAAGAAACCGCTTACCGTGGCCAAGTCTGAGGGAGCATTTTGCTTTCCTGGCTTTTCAATAATGGTTTTAGCATCAATAAGACCATCCTCTATTTGTTCTCCTCCTGCAAATCCATAACGGTCATAATCCTCATCGCTTTTCGCCTTAACAGATGCAAGCACCGAACAATTATATTTCTCGTATACCTCAATCATCTGTTGGAAGCGGGATTTGGGCTCTGCCTTGATGAAATCATCACTCCACGTATAGATAAATGGTTCGTTGCCAACGATTGATTTTACATTCATAAGTGGCGTTCCATTCCCATACGGACCTTTTTGCCTTACATAAATAAAGTTGGCCATCGACGCGATGCGTTCTGCCTCTTCCAAAAATTTCATTTTTTTCTCCCCACCCATCCGTAAGTTCTCAACCAACTCCATCGAAGGCCTGTCGAAATGGTCTTCAATTGTCCTCTTGTGGGAACCCGTAACGATGATGATGTCCTCAATTCCGGCATCAACAAGCTCTTCGACAATATATTGGACAATCGGCTTATCGACAATAGGAAGCATTTCTTTAGGCATCGCTTTTGTTTGGGGGAGGAACCGGGTTCCAAAACCGGCGGCAGGGATTACAGCTTTTCTAATCTTTGCCATATATCAACTAATTTTAAATTCTAAATTTATAATTTTCAATGATATTAAAATGTTTTATTTAAAAATTTAAAATTAAAAATTGAAAATTACTATATGTAAAGTCTAAATTGCTTACTGTGAATTGTCAAACACTTTACATATTGAGCTTATTTATGTATAATCGAAAGCTATGTTCACCTTTATTAAGGAGGTAAGGACTGAGTTGGCAAAAGTTACTTGGCCTACCCGACCGGAAACAATTCGATTGACAATTATCGTAATTGCAATTTCAGTTGGTGTCGGGCTCTACTTGGGGGGCTTGGATATGCTCTTCACCCAACTCCTAAAATTACTCATTAGCTAATATTTAATAGCTAATAGATAATAGCTAACAACTAATCTATGGACACACAAGACGAATTAAAACAAGAGGAAACATTAGACCAAAATAATACAGACGAAATGTCACTGGATGACATGATGGCATCAGCTGTTCCAGCTGATGACACGGAATCGCAAGATGGACTGGCATCAGCTGTACCGGCTGATGATACTCAGGAAAATCAAGCTGAAGAAACGGTAGCTGATGAAATTCAGGATTCGCCTGAGGCGCCTATTGAAGAAAGCGAAGTAGTCGACCCCGCCCCAAACGAAGAAAGTGCAGAGGAAACTTCCGAAGATGCAACGGACATGATAGAGGAAGCAGCTGCGGAAGAGCCGGCCAAAGAAGAGGCAACTCCCGCACCAGCACCCGTTACGCCCAAAAAAGAATATAGAGGAAAATGGTATATCGTCCACACCTACTCCGGGCACGAGAACAAGGTTGCAAAGACCTTGATGCAAAGAGTCCAGGCGATGGGATTTGAAGAGAGAATTTTTGACGCGCTTGTTCCAACGAGAGACACTATCCGAGTCCGTGGAGGTAAAAAAGAAACAATCAAGGAGAAAATCTTCCCCGGATACATTTTGGTCAACATGGATTTGTCAGATGAAGCGTGGGTCTTGGTGAGAACCACTCCAGGTGTTACTTCATTTGTAGGTGCACAGAACAAACCAACTCCTATTAGAGATGATGAAGTCCAGGCAATTGTCGCATTCGTAGGCCAAAAAGAACCGGTTTACAAAGCGCAATTCACTCAAGGAGAAGCAGTCAAAATCACAGACGGACCATTCTCAGACTTTTTGGGAACTGTCGAGTCAATTGATGAGGCAAAAGGGAAAGTCAAAGTACTTGTCTCAATTTTTGGACGGGAAACACCCGTTGAGCTTGACTTCCTTCAGGTTTCGAAGATATAATCACTGAAACTTTAAAAGGACTTTATAAGCACAGGCACCTTATTAAGATTCAGTTTAGTTTGCTTCGCAAACAAAACTTTAAGGAAGCCAGTCTTTATTTCGCTTATTACATAAGCTACATATGGCAAAAAAGGTAAAAACATACATAAAATTGGCTATCAAGGGTGGCGAGGCTACTCCCGCACCACCTGTTGGTACCGCTCTTGGTCCCCACGGACTTCCAATCATGGAATTCGTGAAGGCTTTCAATGACAAAACCTCAGATCAAAAAGGGATTCTACTCCCTGTTGTTATTTCGGTATATGAAGATAGAACATTTTCATTCATCGTCAAAAAACCGCCGATGTCAGAACTTATCAAAATGGAGCTGAAAATTGAGAAAGGTTCACAAAAACCAGGCCGGGAGGTTGCAGCAACTCTCACAAAGGAACAAATTCTGAATGTTGCAAGAAAGAAAATGGACGATTTGAATACAAAAGACGATGAAATGGCATCGAGAATCGTAAAGGGGACCGCCCGCTCGATGGGTATAAAGGTACAAGAATAAGCAGAGCTTGTTCTTAGTCAAGAATAAGCAGAGCTTGTTCTTTACCAAGAATAGAATTTTTAAATTCAAATTTTAAATTTAAAATCAAATTCAAATGATTAAATTTTAAAATTAAAGAATTGAAACATTCATTATAAATTAAGAATTAAAAATTAAAAATTTTAAATATTATGGGTAAAATAAGAGTTAAATCATTTGATGAAACTTCCCCTGAGGAAGAGGCAAAACTGAAAGCAAAACGGGAAGCAAAAAAGGCTGAAAAGATGGCTGCAAAAAAGGCTGAAAAGGGTGAAATGGAAACGGTTGAAGAACCGGTCGCAAAAGATGCTGTTGAAGCACAACTTGAGGCAACAGAGGACCTTTCAAAAGTAGATGCAGCAGAAGCAAAAGAAGAAAAACAATCCGATGCCCAACCTGTTGATGAAAAGCCGGTGAAAAAAGCAAAAAAAGAAAAATTCGCAAAGGCTAACGCCAAAGTTGAATCAAAAAGACACAAAGAAAACCAGACGCTCGTTTCAAAAACTCAGTCTTATTCACTCGACCAAGCGCTAGAAGCTCTTAAAAAGTTCAAAAAATCAAAATTTGATGAAACTGTAGAGCTTCATATCAATACCCGCGAAAAAGGAATCAGCGGTCAAGTTGTCCTTCCACACGGGACCGGAAAAACTTTGGTTATAAAAATCGCTGATGATGCAATACTAGCTGAAGTTGCCAAAGGAAAAATAAATTTTGATGTGCTTGTTGCAACTCCCCAAATGATGCCGCAGCTTGCCCGGGTCGCAAAGATTCTCGGTCCCCGCGGGCTCATGCCAAATCCAAAAAATGGGACAATTGCGGAAAACCCTGAAGAAGCGGTAAAAAAGCTTTCAGGCGGACAAATCAGTTTCAAAACCGAAAGTGAAGCCCCAATAATTCATGCCATTGTCGGAAAAGTAAGCTTTGAGGATAACAAGCTCAAAGATAATATAAAAACTTTTCTTTCAAGCGTTGGTAACGAAAAAATCTCATCCGTGACGCTTAAGTCTACCATGAGCCCAGGGCTCCGCCTCAGCCTCTAATTCTTGCATTCTTGGTGTATAATTCCGGTACATGAGAAAAACAGTAGTTGCTGTTTTTGCCCATCCTGATGACGAAGCCTTCGGCCCTGCTGGCACTCTGGCCATATTGGCAAAAACCCACGATGTTTATTTAATATGTGTTACAGGTGGAGAAGCCGGAAAAAATAGCATCAAACATCCCGAAAACAAGCTATCTAATATTCGGAAAAGTGAACTTTTAGAATCGGCCAAAACACTCGGGATCAAAAAAGTATACTGTCTGGGCTTTGTTGACGGCACCCTTTCTAATAGTGTATATCACGCTATCGCTAAAAAGCTCAAAAGCAAATTCAAAGCATTAAAGCCCCATATGGTTATAACTTTTGAACCACGCGGCATCTCAGGGCACATCGACCACATTACGGTGAGTTTTGTAGTAACCTACGTTGTGAGTCACATGAAAAGTATAAAGGATTTGTATTATTACTGCATACTAAAAGAGGAGCGCAGGCGGCAACAGGGTGATTATTTTATTTACTTCCCTGAAGGATATGTAAAAGAACAAACCGATTGGGAGGTCTCTGTTGAAACTGTTTGGGAAACGAAAGTAAAAGCAATGCGTGCTCATAGAAGTCAAAAACATGATTGCGATACGATTTTAAGCGTCCTTGAAAAACTCCCAAAGAAGGAATATTTCCTTAAATTTAAGGTATAACCTCGTCCACTTTCCATTGTTTTTTTAATTTCGAAGGCCTATAATTGCCTGCGTGAGGTTTGGACCCCTTCCTCAACGGCGTGGAGGGGCATCCCCTCCTTGCACATTGAAAAAGGTCAGAAAGGAAATACATGAACGATACGTCGCATGACTCGGTAGAGCCTCTTCCAAAGGGATGCGTCGCAGCGACCCTCATTGCAGCCATCGCGCTCATCATCTCAACCATCATCGTCGGCTTGATAGTCGGCCCCAACCCAACAGAGAATTGACGTGAGAGTGTGCCAACGTTGTAAAAAACGCTACGATGAGACGAAGGTCCCCAAAGACGTTCTTCGTTTCACCTACTGTGGAAGCTGGTGCGAAAGAGGAGCGCTTGGATTCAACCTAGCGGCTCTCGAAAAAAACCCGCTCAGTGACACCCATCCTACATCAACTACCATCGCCGACATCCTTTCAGGAGAAGCCAAGCTTCTGCCGGAAGGCAAAGAATGGGCGTAAAGCCCCGTCATCAACGTCTCACCTCCCTCATTGGAAAAACGCAGATGAAGAAAGCATATGCCTTCACGGGCACCTACCCTCCTGAGGAGTTCACCAACCCCAACAGCACCGGCTGGTGGGTAGAACTTCTGATGTGGAGTCTGGTAGCAGTTGCCTACTTGCTGGTTTTCCTCGCTGGAAAAGGGCTGCTTCACGCAGTCAAAAGCATGGGTGGCAGCAATGCCACTCATGTGTAGCTCTTCCGCTGATCTTTTCCTCCCCTCGGGGACCCTACTTTGGGTTCCCGGGGGGAACCCTACAAAGATTATTGTTTTAATGCCTCAATTCCGGGGAGCGTCCCATTTTCAATATACTCAAGCATTGCCCCACCACCCGTTGAGATATGGGTGATTGTGTCCAAATATTCTTTTTTTGAAATTGCCGCCAATGTATCTCCTCCTCCGACAATTGATATCAATCCTTTGTTTTGTGCAATTGTGTAGTACAAAAAATCCGTACCACGGCCATACTCCGGGTTCTCCATATACCCAACAGGCCCATTCCAAATTAATGTTTTTGAAGAAAGTATTGCTTTTGCGTAGTCTGCTTGTGCCTCAGGTCCGATATCCAGAATCATGTCATTATGCTGCACTTCTGAAATCTTTTTGACGATACTATCATTCCCTTCTTTGCTTCCCACCACAACATCCCTAGGAAGGAGAATTTTCGTTTTTGTCTCTTTTGCGTGCCTGACTATCCTCTTGACATCATCAACCATCTCTTTTTCGCACAAACTTTTCCCAACAGGATAACCCAAAGCGAATAACAAAGTGTTTGCAAGTCCTCCCCCGAGAACCAAATAATCTGCAATTTCTGTAAGACGGAATAATAATTTTAATTTTGTTGAGACTTTTGCGCCTCCAATTATTGCTACAAACGGGTGCTTGGGATGCTTGAGCGCGTGCCCGATGGTTTCAACCTCACGTTCCATAAGAAGCCCCCCATAATGCGGCAATAATTTAGGAACTTCGGTAACGGATACGCATTCCCTGTGGGAAACCCCAAACGCATCGTTGACATACACATCAGCAAGGGACGCTAATTTTCTCGCAAATTCTTGTCCTGAACTTGTAGAAGGATCCTCTTCCTCTTCGTAAAAGCGAATATTTTCAAGAAATACGATTTCTCCATATTTCTGTTCTTCAAAAATTTTTTGTGCCCCCTCGGACATAAAATCATCAACCACGGTAAGGGAAACGTGTGGAAGATATTTATGAAGCCTTTTGGCGATAGGACGCAAGACTAATTTGTCATCCCATCCTTCAGGACGTCCTAAATGTGAAACAAGGATAATCTTATTCCCGTCTTTGAGAAGTTTTGATATTGTCGGAAGCGTTGAACGGATGCGCTCGTCATCAGTGATCCGGTTGCCTTTCATTGAGACATTGAAATCAACCCTCAAAAGCACTCTCTTGTGCTTGATATGCGCCTTGTCTATGTAGATTATCATATCAGAAGGGAGGATTCTGTGATATATTGATGCACTGTGTGCGAGGTTCCTACAATATTTAATTTTTGGAATAATATTTCAAGTTGGTCAGAAAGCTTTTGACGGATGACATTTTTCTCCTCCTCGGTCATAAGCCACATATCTTTTTTGAAAGGTCCAACAGCTTTTTTCCTCAATTTATATAGGAATTGTTCGTCAGTCCACCCCTCCTCGCGTTCATTTTGAAGAGTAGTTGTCACATATTCATACATTTTTTGCCGTAAAGCATCAGGCATCGTATCGAAAATAATACTTAAAAACCCGGTAGCCAAATGGATTTCAACAGTTCCCGCTTCGGGAAATTTATCAAAGAGTTCATTTGGCAATGTAGACGCGCCGTGTTGTACCGGACCCGCAAGGCCATATTTGTCCCTTGCTACTTCCCCGATACTTTTTAGAACTTCAAAATCCACATTGACTTCTTTTAGGGTTCCGTCTGGATTAGGAACTCCACCATGGCTTGTTCCCGTCTGAACACTTACTTTTGAAATAATATTGAGATTTTCATTTGCAAGCCTATCTAAATATCCGCTCATGAACGCCTCAAAATCTCCAACGTCCGAATTCTTCTCCCCAATGTGTCCAATTTCGCCCCCTATAGCAACGGTCACTCCTGCAGGTTGCATACTGCGGATGAATTTGGTCAAGAGTGCAGTCATCTCAAAATTGTCTTTTTGTTGCTCGTCTTTTGTAGGAAGCGAAAGGTCAACTAATGTCGATGCATCGATGTCAATATTGTAAAATCCTGCAGACAACGCGTCTTTGATGGAAAGTTCTATTTCGTCTATTTGACCCTGGGGATATTCCTTGAACTTTCCGGTATTGAACTGGTAATGGTCTCCTTGTAGAAAAACAGGCCCCCGGTATCCTTCTTTTATTGCAGCAGCCAAAACACACACAGCAACCTCGTCCTGATTCTGTTTTGTATATACCATCTCGCTTCTGGATATCTCAAAAATAAAAGCTTGCGCTTCATGAACAATTGCTTTCTTAAATACTTCCCGGGCAAAATCATACGTCAAAGCCCGTGTATTCATTGCGGGAACCGTAAACCCATTCACTTTCTTCTCCCCATACGCTTGGTACAGAGGAAAAATAGAAGCAGGAAAAATCCCAAGGTTGCGGGCTAATTTTCTGATATAGACGCGGGATAAATGCCTAACCTGTGAGTCATCGGACAACACTGCTGAATAAATAAGGTAATCGATACCAAATTCCTGAAGTTTTCCTTCGTCCTTAATCGAGATATCCTCGTCATTCATGCGTACCACATCTGCAAGGTTCTGGTCCAATTCTGAAACACTCTGAAAAATCATACTTTTTAAGAGTACAGGAGAATGGCAAAGTCAGTCAAGTATAACAATCACAGACAGCCAAAAAAATGAGACTCTTTGTCAACTCACATGTTACTTGAACATTTCCGCTTTAAGCGTGTATAATAACTGGTTTTTGTAAAAAACATTTGGCTTTTTGCGTGCCATTTTTTGTCTTTTACAAGTTCTTTGAAAATTTAGGTTATCACTTGTTCGGAAATTTCCCTTATTTTGCTGGGATTTTTGAAGGTGGCTTTTTGGTTGTTGAGAGACTGCAGCCGAAAAGCCATCTTCAAGCTGAACAAGACATCAGTTTGAAAAATAATATGGCGGAGCAGTCAATGTCACTTTGGAAAGACCGGGAGCACAAAGAGGCTTCCACCGCAGAATGGTTCGGGTCGCTTCTCAGAAAGAGCGGCTTCGAGCCTGAACGGCTCTGGATCCGGGACACAACCCATTTTGCCCTCGCCGGCGGATTCGTATTCCAGCTCGGACGGGAACACATCGAGGCGACCGGCCGGGTCGCGTCTGGAGTCCGGGTGGCGCTTATGAAGCGCAATGCCCACAAGCTCACCGACCTGTATGAGGATGGCCTTTCGGTCGTCTTCAAAACGCCGGACGCTATTGCTGCGTTTCGCGAGCTGCTCAACAACAGCGACACTCTAACGGAGGCTCTCCGGCGACGGATGGCCAGAGCACACGCCCGCGGCCAAGAAGAGGCACGGAGAGTACATCCCGTGGCTACAGATTGGAGCGAGGATTTCCGGCTTGCACACGCAGGTGGCCTCGCATGAGCAGCAGCAACGACCTCATCCACATCGACGAAAACATCAGGCTCTCCTGGGGGACCATCCGCGTCCAATGTGACATCCCTACAAGCGACCCGTCGCTTGAGGCCAACCTGCGCGCAAGCATCCGCTTCAACGCCGGGTCAGCCCGGAGCAAAGAAGATCGCGTTGCCCTCGAAAAGGTCATCGCGCTCAACTTCGAAGATGTGCGTCATCTGCACGTCGACATCTCGCCGTTGGACCCATCCGAGTCCTCACTGGTTCCCAGTCCGGCTGGGTAAACCCATACGGCACCAGCCGTACAAGATCTTCCCTACGGAGGAAAAGAGGATGGAAGGTGTCCTAGGTAGAGCTGCCTTCAGCGTTGTGGTCCTCACCCTTATCATGCTCTTTGCCTTCCTCCCGCTTTGGAGGGAGAAGCGCAAGAAGGAGCGGGACCGCAAGTACACCCAAGACATGGCGCGACAATACCTCGCCCATGCTCCATACAATGACACAGGACGTGCTTCTGGGAGAAGCAGCGTTCCGGAAACGGTGCTTCTCGCATCGCGGGATACGAAAGGAGGCGACTCAAACGACACGATAACCTAAGTTCAAGGCACCCTTCCCCCCGCTTAGCGGGGGGGCACAAGCCCACAGTGGCCGTGCGAAAAAGGGTGCCTTTTCGTATTTGCTACAATAAAAATATGGACGAAGAATTAAATCACAGACTGATATTTTTTTCTCCCTGGTCTCTACTGTTCCTTTTCTTAATAATAATTCTTGGCAACCTATTTATTATTGATGTAGCTTTATTCTGGAATAACTCACACACGAAAGAAAAATCGCTTACTACTACAACTATTCCCTCAAAAACCCCTACTATCACAAATGACACATGCTCCAAAGCCTGCAAAGAGGAAATTGCAAAAGCTGTTGCCGATGCAAAGCTTAATCAAAACCCCGCTACCAATAGCAACACTACTTCCTCTATTAAGGAATTTTTCATACCGCTCGGCTCGGGGAGCAGTACGTCTTCCGATTGGGAAGACGTACCCGGAGCACAGGCATACATTGACACCACTTCCTATCCATCAATAAAAACAGTAACTTTTGAAGTATCTCTTTATACTCCTACAGCTAACCAAACGGCCTACGCACGGCTCTACAATATCACAGACAAACATCCGGTTTGGAATTCGGAGGTAAGAATTGACGGAGGAACACCAAAGCTACTCATTTCTGAAGCGATAAAGCTTGATAAAGGGAGCAAGCTCTACATTGTCCAGATGAAAACCCAGCTTCAGGCGCGCACTAACCTCGAGAACGCAAGGGTACATATCATTACATTTTGACAGTTGATACAAGGTGGTAAATTTAAAGAAGGTGTTCAGTCTTGCTTTGTGAATAGATTATCAAACAACAAAGTAAGCGGAGCTTGCTTCGTGAATGACAAAGTAAGCGGAGCTTGCTTCGTGAATGACAAAGTAAGTCAGAATTTTAATTATTTGAAAGATGTAGAAACTGAGGATTTCTGCCTTGCTTTGTTAATCTAGTAAGCTTGAAAATATGGAATGCGGAAGTTTTGGAAAAACTTCCTGAACAGAGGTATAGAAGCTTTTTCCACTCACATTCGTTCGTTTCAATAGTTCACAAAGTAAGCGGAGCTTGCTTCGTCAATCTAATAATTGACGAAGTAGTTGATTTTAGCGTTTTTCTTAACGTTTGCTATCCATTCTTGATATTTTTGGGCCAATTTTTGTTGTTCCATTTGTTGTCGAAGACTTTTCTTTGCTGCTTCTTGGTCTTTTTCGTTGGCAACGAGGTCTTTATTTTTCTCAAGAAAATCGTTAAATTCCTTATCGGTTACTTTTGCCTGGTCTCCCAAAATTTTTGTGACCAACAATTGAACTTTTACCTCATCCCGAAATCTTTCTTTTGTTAGACCCTGTGTTGCCAACAATGCATCAAGGTTCTGACCTTGTGCTTGGAATTGTTTTTGGATTTTTGATACTTCATTGTCTATATCTTTCTCAGTAACCGATATATTTTTCTTGCTTGCCTCCTGATACACTAATGTGCGTGTGATTACTGAATCAAGCGTCGCTTTACCGCTTTGAGTTTCCAAATCCTTAATTATTGCCAACCGTGAAATCGGTTGTCCATTAACGGTTGCAGCAACAACAAGGCTTTTCCCGAAAAACACAACAAGCGCCAACACAATAACAACAATTGCCAGAATGAGTGAGCGTCTATTTTTTGGGTCTAATACTTTATTGCGAAGGTCTGTAACGGTTGCACTTTTCTTTTGTGGTGCAACTTTCATTGACGAAACGGAAGTTCTTGCGCGGAAAACTTTTGCAGGTGCTTTTTTTGTAGTTACTTTTGAAGATTTGACAAGAGTCTTCTTTGCAGTTTTTGTTGTTGCCATGCGACAAGATTATAGTATCAACAATTGTTTGTCAATACCTTTCCTCCTCTTTCCCGTTTCTTACCCGCTTCATATTGTTTTATAACCACCAATTCATACGCTTAATAAGGTGAAAGGAGGTGGTATATGGGCATTTTAGAACTCATTTTCGGAGTATTAATTTTTTTATTCTTGGTAAATCTTTTTTGGGCACTCATACCTATTCCAAGAACCGCCGGAGGCGCAATTGTATTAATATTGGTAGTACTCTTAGTGCTAAGGTTGATGCACGTATTCTAATTACGTATTGACAGTCTGAATTCTCTCTAGCTATGCTTAGGCTATGGAGAATAAAATTAAAGAATTTGTTGGACGGGCCCGTGCCAGCAATGCCACTGATGAAGAAATTGTCAAAACTCTCCTTGAACAAGGATGGAGACTGGATCAAATTCAACCCTACCTTCATTCTTCCAATTCCCTGAATGGTATCATTCCCCCAAAACCTTCAACCGAAGTATCCTCAGAGTTGGGCATGTGGGATTCGTTCCAGCACATATTAATGTTTATTAGCCTTTATATAATGGCTACTACCATAACAATATTTCTTAATTATTACATTGATTATTGGCATTTGGGTATGCCCTTAATAGGTTTGTATGGAAATGTTCAAGAAACAGCAAATCGGGCGCTGATTTCAGGCTTATCTGCCTCGTTGATTGTTTCGTACCCATTTTTTTCATACTTTTTTATCTCCATCAACAAAAGGAAAATGGAAGTTCCGGAAATTGTCAAACTTGAATTAAGGAAGGTTTTTATTTATTTCACGCTCATCATTACTTTTATAATCACCCTATGTCATCTGATTTTCTTAGTTTTTCAAATACTCAATGGTTTTATTTTGTTTAATTCTGTCCTTCATTTTTTTGTAACCGTAAGTGTGTCGGGCTCAATATTTTCTTATTTTTTGAACGAAGTACGACATGACCAAATTATAAAAAAATTACCATGAGTAAATATTATGCATTTATTATATTTCTTGGGTTATTTTGCATGGTACTCATCGGTCTTGGTTTCAAGTTGGTCGGGACACCAACCTCAAAACAAGGGCAGATATATGACCAACTGCGGGTTGGATCTATGACATCATTAAGCCTTAAGATTCAGTCTTATTATGAAAAGAATAAGAAACTGCCGGATAATTTGAATTCTTTCCCAGAAACAATAAAGACCGACATTAAAACAAAAAAAACGTTTGATTATGAAATAATAAGTGATACTTCGTACAAGCTGTGTACTACGTTCTCATCCGACAGCACCGATGATCCCTCAAACCGATATGTAGTGACTAAAAATAATCACGCGAAAGGGTACGATTGTCTAAAATTTTCTGCCACAACGGAGCCTGAGGTTCATGAAGTAAGATTGGTTCCCCCCACCCAAAGGGCAACTCCGACTCTCACCCCATTTTTAACCGTCAGCCCAAGCACACTCGTTATCGTTGATACGGATTTAAAAATGCGGCTGATATCTGTTGAAAAAACATCAAGAGATATAAAAGTGAATATTGAAGTTGTTAATTACGGCAAGAATTCTTTAAATGTAGACGTATCGAAAGTTCAAATGTCATATGTTGGGCAGGCAAGCGCTGGATCTATTGCCACAAATCTTGGTTCTTACTTCATGCACCATATGCTTGGAGGGGATACTTACTATCGAGAACTACAATTCAAGAACGAAGGGCAATCACCTTACATTTTCAGCTATGTAGGCACTTCCAAAACTGTTGTTATCGCAACGGCAAAATGAAGCTATTCTTCCTCAACAGTTAGCTCGAGAAAAATTTTACGATTGGTGGCAAGCTCCAGTTCCCTTCTTGTCATCATACCGATTTCTTTTATCTTTGAGCCACCTGCTCCAATAATCATTTTTTTGTAGCGAAGGGGGCATACAATCCGGGCCTTTATAACCGACATATTTTTATGTGGTTTTTCGGTGATGCTGTCAACAACTACCCGTATCGAATAAGGTACCTCACGGCGAAGTCTCAAAAATGCCTTCTCCCTTATCATCTCTTCCAAGAAAAGTTTTGAATCCATATTAAGAATTGGGGTAGGGAGCTCTTTCGTTTCGACCAAGCTTTCTCCTTCGGGTAAGAATGCAAATATCGTGTCTACCAGAACATTCAAATTGGTATGAGTGCGAGCTGACAGCTCAATATAAGCATCAAATTCGTCTTTCAAAAACATATACTGCTCAATAAAATCAGGTTTTCTTTTATCTACCTTGTTAATAACGAGAATTTTTGGAATATCGACCTTTCTTATTATTCCCAAAACTTTATTTTCTTCTATTCCCCGCTCACGTGTTTTATCTACCACATACACCACGACATTTACACCTTCTTTCAGAGCGTGTTCTGCTGAAAAATTGATATCATGAGCCTTCGGATTATCAGTCTTAGCAAATATTCCCGGCGTATCGACAAAAATTATTTGCCCTCTTTTAGGATCATCATAAATAGCTTCTACTGAAAATTGCGTCGTCTGCGGCTTTGGGGAAGTAATAGATACTTTAGTTCCCAAAAGGGCATTGAGAAGCGTAGATTTGCCTGCATTAGGCCGTCCCACAAGGGCTACCGTTCCTGATTTCATACATTAATATCCCTCCATTCTTGTTTTTTCATTCAGTACCTCGCGATAAGGCATTAAATCAATACTAAAATATGGATTAACAATTTTTTGCATATTATCAGATGTCATACATGACGTCTTTCTCATCATTGTAATTATTCTATATATTTGCTCAATATCAAGTGTCCGGATTTTAATTCCTGCAGTAAGCTCGGCACAATATTCTACATTTTTCTCTACAAGTACGGGTTCATCCTGAACTGTTTTTACTTCAAAACGGTAATACGGTGAGCCTGTAGTAGGACGTGCTGGGTTACTTTTTCCAACGTCAAAATTTTTTCCTATAATGGAACCGTCTTCGGTCAGTGTATGAGTATCAAAGACAACCCCGTTAGATTCAGATATGGTAAGAACAGGGGTTTGTGAAACTATAAAGGTTACTGAATCGGGAGTTACCCAAGCATAAGGCTGAATTTCTTGAAGAATACTTCCGAATGCTTCTTTTCGTTGGCCATTCTGGCCACATAATCTCTCAATATTTATTTTTGTATCCTCATCGAAGTGTGACATTAAACCATACAAAGATTCACCCTCAACTGTCGTTGCAACTGTTATTCCGCCGCTGTTAATTGGCATTTCAAAATCAAACCCAAGCGGGGAGATAAATTCCGACTTTATGATTTTTTTCCAATCTGTCCCTTTCGGTGGGACACCCTCAAAACCAAACTCAGGATTCATAGAAGAATATTATAGGATAAATTTGGTACGTATTCAAGCGGAAGCAGGGGCCGGCCTTCCTCCAAAGCGGCGCTCTCTTTTTGTAAAATCAATGATAGCCTCAACTATATCCTTTGAACCGGTGTTGGGGAGAAGCTTTGAAATAAAGGCAAGTTCAGAATTTGTTGAAAGCCACCCTAAGTCAGAGGTTCTTTTTTCACCAGAAGTTCTTATGACAAGGTCGGCAGGAGGAACTATTCCTCCTCCATCACGGTATTTAACAATTGAATCATTGGTAATATTTTTCACTCCATCCGCTATCATTTTCTTAAACATCCGTACCTCCTGATCTTGCCCCGCATAATCAACTGCCAGCGACAAAACAGTACCAGTATTCTTTTCTGTCAATTTCTCAGCATTCTCAAATGCTTCCCTCAAAAAAGCAGGAATGCGGTCTTTCCTCCCAATATGAACTATCCGTTCATTTCTCTCCAACGCTTGGGGAAGGAGCACCTTCAACGTTTCATCAATAACGCGCATAATGCCATCTGCTTCTTCTTTTGTCCGGGACCAATTATCTGCCGAAAAACCCCAAATCGTTATAAATTTTATAGGGAGCTGCCAAAGGTCATTGTAGATGTTTTTGATGACCTCGGCCCCCGCCTTGTGCCCCTCGGTGATATTCTTATGATACATTTTTGCCCACCTTCCGTTTCCATCAGGAATGAGAAGTAAATGTTTTGGGAATTTCTCTTCAGGTATATTTTTTAGTTCGGGGAATTTTTCCCAAACTGTTTTGCCGGAGCTCTTTTTGCCAAACATATTTTTATAATTCAAGGCTATATTGTACTAAAATGAGACCAAAACAACAAGTTACCCTGTTACATTTCTGCAAAATTGTCTTCGATGGAACTTTGTTACGCCAAACTCCGAAACCGCTCTTCTATGTCTTAGTGTACCATACCCCTTATTGTTCTCCCAATCGTAGCAAGTGAACTCCCGCGCCAACTGTTCCATAAGCATATCCCTCTCAACCTTTGCCACAATAGACGCGGCAGCTATTGAAATACTAAGGCTATCACCGTGTAGTATGCCTCGCTGAGGATAGAATATATCCGGAATTTCGAAAGCATCGATAAGAAGATGCAGGTTGCTGACCTTTTTTGAAAGCGAATCTGCAACTTTTTTCATTCCTAAAAAAGTAGCTTTTCCAATGCCGACACTTTCAATTACCGGAACATCGATAAATTCGACTGCATAGGCCATAGCATATTCTTTGATAACAGATGCAAATGATTTGCGTTTGAGAGGAGTCAACTTTTTACTGTCATCGAGTCCTAAGTTCAAAAGGAATTTTTTATCTTTTTCACTCATTTTTGGGTCAAAAATCACCCCACCTATCCCTACCGGGCCTGCAAAAGCTCCTCTCCCCACTTCATCGATTCCCATGACACTAAATCCTTTGTCCCAGAGGGGTTTTTCAAGAGCAAAATCCGGAAGAGCTTTCATATTTTAAGTATACGCTATTCTGCTATACTTTCGAGGCTGTCCTTTATCTCATCTTTTACTTCTTCCTTCGCTTGTTCGATTACACTCTCTGATGGATTCTCTTTATGAAGCTCTTCAGAAATGACTTCAACCGCAACATTTACTTTTGCAGTATTGATAACTCTATCATGCTCCTCCCAATTGAGCCCCAAATTTTCTATAAACTGCCGCTCTACCAAATTGGCAAGATCGTGAAATTTCCCGTACTGCATAAATTCCTCAGGATACTTTGCGGGCGCACTTTTATCGGTGTCAAATTGGTCAATAAGAGATGGATCAATACCTGCGGATTTGACCAATGTATATTCTATAAATTCGTGCAAAAAAATTGCATTCGTTATGACGTCATCTTTAAAGTCATACGCAACAATTGTATCTCCAAAATAGTCTCCTACATCATCATACCGCATGATGTCTCTTACCTCGAATTTGAGTTTTTTTAAATCTAAAAGCCTGTTCTTCATTGATAACGAAATGCGAAAGCCTAGAAACTAATCCCTATACTATATCTCCTATTTTTACATTAAACGGTATTTTATAAAGGCCACGTTCCATTCCATAATTTACCCTATTTAATATTGATGTGGGGTAGTCAAGAGATAAATAATCATCTTTGGGCCTAAAATACCCTCCCACAAATGCCAGACCTTCAATATTTTTATATAGATTCCCAACCGCTTCCTCTATAGATTTTCCACTCCCAGTCATTACAGCCAAATTCCAGTCAGTCCCAACCGTTAAAAATTGCCCATCTGCTTTTCTCTTGACATCCCACAACCATAAATCGCGTTCTACCTCAGGCAAAAAATTGAGCGCCATGTTCTCCGCTACCTGTTCTGTTTGTTCATCCCTATTCATATTAAAAATCCTGACTGATGCAGCTACTGTTCCAACAGTATATGGATTTTGCTTGTGCACCATTTTGGTGAAAAAATCATCAACTGATTTTGACTGAGCAAGCTCGGTAAACACAGAATTGTACCCAAATCTATTAGAGCAAAACTCTCCAAAATACATTTTCCCGTCTTTTTTGTTGATAAGAATGGATGCATCCCAAATAAAAAGCCCTTTGTGCTTTCGTGCCATCTCATCAACTATTGGTGGAAAAGAAATCTGATTTATCCTATCCTCCATATTGGTCGGGAACACCAAGTCCTCGGCGCATCCGGTCTGCACTGATAAATTACCCGACCCGAAGCTCTTGTTCTCAAAATCAATTGACGTACCTATGGGCACCCCGTCGTAATAAAATTTCTCAGGTGTCATCTCAATAATTGAGGGGATGAAAAGTTCTAAAATGAACCCTAATTGCTCGTAATGCTCCGGGTAATTTTTGAGCATTTCAACGACTTGCTGGTTGGCAAATTGTGGGTCGTGAATATCGGGAACAAAAGTCTTTGCACTATCATGCTTTCCTTTCAAAACCCACAATTCCTGCGTCTTTTCAAGAAAGGGAATTGCGTCTTCAACTTTATCGAACTCTTTTACCTCGGGTGTATAAAGCTTTGAGTAATGGGTCGCGACAAATTTCTTGGCCATTTCCCTGTCGACTTCAAAAAGATAATCCTCACGAGTCGGAAATGTCCCCTCAAACCCCAGATCGCGCACTTTGTCAGCCCACCGGTATAAATTGTTCTCGTCAAAAAAGAAGAAATATTCATGAGGGTTTTTAAGAGTTTTTGCCCACTCGATGACTTTATTCGCTTCCTGTATGGGCATGACGTTCTGAAATTGTGACGTGCGCCGCTTTTTATCAAACTCCGACTCAGTTGCCGTTGCTACCTCTTCCTCCATGCAGTATTCTTTGATGTCATCAATCATACCTACCTTTACCTCACACCCCTCCTGGATGAGTTTGTAGGCTATTGGGAGACCAAGACCGGAAAAAGAAATAAAGATGTACTTCACCTAACCAGTTTAGAATAAATGAGCAAGAAATATCAATCGCGAAGATATAAGAAGTCTATTTTTCTCCCGGACATTTTTCGAAGGTGCAATTGGGTCCTGTACGGGCAACATACGATCCATCAGGGCATTGTTTTGCCTCCATTGTGCAGGACCTTTTTTGCTCTTCTTCAAATTGACGTGAAGTCACCTCGTCTATGAATGGCCTGTCTAATTCTTTCTGAAAATTCATCCCCAAATAAAACCCTATGAATGGGAAGGTAATGAACATAAAAAATGCGAGAAGCTTTGATAAAGTAGTTACGGTGTTAAAGTCGTTTCTTTGTGTCTTTTTGGGTGCTGCTTTTTTTCTTGGCATGGAAATAGTGTAGCAAAAAAAATATTGTTATGTAAAGAGTTTTTGCAGTGCTCTCATGCCAAAACGTGATTATTAGACTGTGTTACAATAGATAAAATGGCAAAAGAAGAATCATTTAAAGTTGAGGGGCATGAGCTTTTAAAAAAAGTGAAAGAACTCATTCATGAGGGGAATATCAGGAAAATCACGATAAAGGACAAAAAAGGGACTACTCTCATAGAATTCCCACTCACAATAGGTGTTGTGGGCGCAGCTATAGCCCCGGTTCTGGCGGCAGTTGGTGCTATTGCGGCTCTTGTTGCGGAGTGTACGATAACGGTTGAAAGAAAGTGATTTGAAAAAAACGGTTAATTAAAGAGGTTTTTAATTTTATCTCGTCCCTCCCTAATAAAATCAGCATCAAGAAGCGTTTTGACAGGAGTTGTAACAACAGCGATACCAACAGCCGTAATATCATCAGCAATACTGGTCAAAAGCGCATAGTTTTCTCCTGCAAAATTTCTAACACCTGCCCAACCTGCCCACAACATTGCATTTCCAGCAACTATATCCAAAGTCTTATTCGTGCCAATCATACTCAAGCGCCATAAAGCCTGCTTATGAATTTGTGCTTCTCTCTGGGATTCCAAGAATAGCAATACCGTGTCCTCTTGTGTAAGGTTATCACCTAGTCCAAGTTTGGCATCGGTCATATGGGCAAGTGTGAACTGGTTTCCATTTTTCCAATCTGCATGCAGTGCATTACTCTCAAGCCACATTCTAATCTCTTCGGGCGGAACAATTCCTTCCTCGTGGACAAGCGTGTCTACCAATTTATTCCTAACTTCATAAAGTCGCTCATTATCTGTTTGAACATATTCGGGTTTTTCAAAATTTTTTCTCGCTTGATATTTTCCTGTTGATTCGGAAATTCGAGAAATTGGCCTAATTGCATCTCCCAATAACGTACCACCAATAGTATTTACGGCTAATGTTGAATACATGGTTACTTCATGATTATCAACCAAATACTGCAGTCCGATTATAGCTGCCATAGACCCAACCAATGCCAAACTTCTTTTCATGTTACCCGTAAAAGTTTCGGCAATCACATGCAAAAAATCAGCAAGTGCAATCAGCTCATTGCCTTTTCTTGCTTTCTTTAAATACTCCAGCTGCAGCTGGGAATCTTCGAATAATTCTTTTTCTCTTTCTTCTGAAAATTCAGGCGAACCCATAGGTTGCATTATACAATAACTATGGGATAGGTTCAATTGGAGAAGGAATGAATTTGACGTGTGTTATT
Organism: uncultured Gammaproteobacteria bacterium; assembly: GCA_964409875.1. Lineage (GTDB taxonomy): Bacteria > Patescibacteriota > Microgenomatia > Levybacterales > GWA1-39-11 > JAUSNA01. Next base: position 35,219 of record CAYPEN010000001.1, on the reverse strand, counting down.
TGCAGGTTGTCTTTGTGCCCTCAATCAAACAATAAAGCAGTTGATTAACAGACTTATTACTCAAATTGACTTGGTAAATCGCGTCAATCCCTCCGCCGCCTTCATGCATGGAGCATTTTATATATAAAAATTCATTTTTCAAAAGTTGTAAAACAGAACATCCGCCTAATGGTATCCCATCAATTGTTTCATCTATGCCTTTTCCTTTATCAATTCCAATATAGGGCTTTCCCCAATAATCTCCACCTCCACCCAGACTCATTCCATAAAAAATAAAAGTTTTATCATCTTTTGTACTACAGGCATTTATCATCATAAGACGTTTAGATGAATATTTTTTTTCTAAATAATCAATGTATCTCAATAATTGAGGATCAATTAAAAAGTATTTTTTTGTTCCTCCGTCTTGATCTTGATACGTAACAAAGCTGCCCCAATTTCCAATTGTATTTAAATAAGTTCTAGTACATGAAAGAGGCGTTAAATCACTCTCGTTACTATCAAGTAATTCCTGGGGATATTTTACCTTTTCCGAGTAATCTATCAGCATGCTTTTTGGGTCATATTGCCGAGCTTTGAAATTTTTTACCTCAACAAAACCTTCCGGTGGCGTAGGGGTTGGGTAACTAATCGTTATACGAGGCGCAAGAGTTGGCCTCGGCGTGATATCAAATGTGTGTTTTGCACTCGGGAAGGTAGACACATCATACAATATCCCGATTGCAACAAATGCCAAAACTAAAACCGTTGAAAGGAATATAAATTGCTTTCCTATTCTGATTCTACGATGAATCTTTTTTTTGGTCATGTGGCAATTATAGCAAAGCCTCAGGCTATAGTTGTTACATGGCTTGAGCCAATACTTTGGGGATTAGTATTTACATGTATATCATGAGCTACTATTTTAACTGTTTGCCGGCTCCTGGATGAAGTACGTAATTTCCGTTGGCCCAAGATCAGGCATTGTCACAGCATTTGCTCTTCTTGCAGTTATTTCAACTACCGATCTATTGGCATCGTGTCCTGCCAAAATCTCAAACTTTTCAGTGGAAACACTTTGCAATACATCTGGGCTATATACATACGCCGTCAGGCTTTCTGCAATGTCCTCTTCCAAACTCAGCTTCGCATAATAATTCACACAGTTCTCCGGCTGCCTAGGGAACTGAAATTGGGGCATCATTTCATCTGTTCGCTTATTGAAAGGATATTGGCTCCCTCCCATTGGTGTACCTCTATATTCAAACTTGTCAAGATGCTCATCGCACATATCCCATTGAAAATTTTCACTCCATCTATCTCGGAATCCGTCTTGAATCAAATGGGCTGTTTCATGGACGAAGGTTCCTTCCAAGTTATTGGCGGTAGGTATTCTATGTGGAATATCTATTCTTGCCCCACGAGGAAAGAATCTGAATGCATTTGTGCCATGCACAACCTGCCCATTTGTCGGGAACTTTTGTATATCCCCATAAATACTTGCCTGCTGCGTGTCGTCAATCAAAATCCATCTGAGTTTGTGAAGAGCCTGCGGGAAATGCAATCCCAATTGCTTCATAGCATTTGTGAGGCTTCGTAACCTATCGTCGCCGAAGGGATTTGGTCTATCAAAATTATAGAGAGTTATTGGATTACCATCGGCATCAAATTCAATTTGTTCTGAAGCTAACCCTTTTTCTCTCCAGTAATCTTGGTAAAACCATTCCTGTTCTTTTTTTCTCCTTTCTATCTGGGCAAGTATTCGCTCGTCTGTATAAGGCTCATTTGTTTGCCCAACAATTCTTGCAGAACTTATTCTTCGCATCCGAAACTCCGCTTCTTCAGGCAAATCGACCCGCCGATACACAAAGGGAAGAGGAGGCAAATTTTCTGGATTTACACTTCTCGATTCAATAGTCATGCAGAAATTATATCTGAGTGATTCAAGCTCCTCTTATATCCAATTTTAAGGCAGAACTCGCTGCAGGGCTTGAGCGATTATGTTAGGAACTACTATTTTACAAAATCAAATTTAACTATTAAATATTTCTAAAATTTGCGAATGTATTTTTTCATTACGTGCAGCAAGATAGGATCTAGAATCAGCATTCCAATCAATTGGATTCCCATTCATATCACTTACTTTTCCACCCACCTCTGTAATAATCGCAGCTGGTGCAGCTATATCCATAGTAGTGGGCGTTTGAAGAAAATAAGCTGCTAGACTTCCTTGTGCAAGTCTAAAATTTGCCGTTGCTGATGATGCGTATGACACCGGATACCCGATTTTATCTGCCAATTTTGCTACATATTCTGTCATTTGCTTTCCTCTTCCCACATATCCCGTATCAAACCCTACCAGTATTTTGTCAAAACTCTCATTTCTCTCTACCTGATTTTTGTGAAGATCAGAAAGAACATTGCCATCATAATCGTACAAAAATGCTCCTTTTCCTTTTTGGGCTGCTATTAGTTGTTTTAACGCAGGCATTGCTATAACCCCAATTACTGGATCTTGGCCTTTAACTAGGGCTACATTTATTCCAAAATCCGGAAGACCGTGTCTGAAAGCTTGTGTTCCATCGATGGGATCAATAATCCATTGCCACTCAGATGAACCTTCGACTCTATCAGACTCTTCTCCAACGATGGTATGAAAAGAAAAAAGAGGATTTTTCTGAATAACATCTTTAATAACTTCCTCTGACTCAATATCAGCAACTGTTGCGTAATTACCAGTTCCGTGATCTTTTTCAATGATTTGCATGACTTGTTCACGATCGAAGAGTTGATTTGAAGGACCTGGCCAATAAGCGAGAATTGGCTCGCTTGCAGCAATAGCCGCATTTATCGCCGAATTAAATCCTTCACTAAGGACGAGCGCTTCGTTTGGTGTTTTATGCTCCGTTGTCATAAAATCAATTATATCAAAGTAGTTCGAATCACTTGGGGTTGTAAAGGACTACTATTTATTCGGTTCGCCGTAGGAAACATGAAAATGGAGATGTTTTGAGTCTTGATATTTTCCTAAGTTGGTCAGGATACGAGAAGCTCCATTTTCATCGGTAACTTTTGTGGCAACTTGCTTAATAGTACTTATTAACTCCAATAAAATATCGTTCTCTTCTTGTGTAATTGTAAGAAGCGAGCTTATATGTTTTTTCGGGGTAACTACAATATGTACAGGCCAGTATGGTTTTGTGTGGTAGAAGGCAAGCACGTTGTCTGTTTCTAAAACCTTCTCAACGAACGTTTTACCGCTCAATACCTCTTCACAATAAAAATCTTCCATTCGTAAATTATAACAGATTTTTTGAGGCTAAAATCGCTGCAGGGCCGCAGAGATTCGAACTCTGAAAAGAGGTTTTGGAGACCTCTATGATACCATTTCATCACAGCCCTTTGAGGCTTAATTATATTCCATCTATCATCTTAAGTAAATTGACGCCAAATGCATTTTCATGTTGCAGTTAATAGGGTCTGTTTGCTACCATTCTTGTACATATTTATGCTGAGCGAAATACAGAAGAATGTACACGCCGAAACAGTTCTTAAAATACTGATGTATTTATTGGAGAAGAAAAAAATTACCGATGATGAAGGGAAAGAAATTGCCCGGATAACATACGATTTTTTGCAAGCCGCACAAAGCGAACTTGATATCCCCTTACTTTATAAAAAGTTGTCTCAAAAATGGCCTCTTTTTAAATCAAATGAAATCGAAGAATGGGGAAAACTTGATAAAAAAGAAGAGTCTGAAGTAATACGGGGAGTCATTGAGCTAGTAAGAAACGGCAAAATAGATGAAGCGCTAAGACTTGCAAAGACTGAAACAGAAGACAGTATCTAGTTTATCTAGCCTGTCCGTAAATATTTACCCATGGGACCACACAAACAGTTCCATTCCCAAGATCGATAACCTTTTCAACTTCTTTTGCATCATGAAATTCCCCTTTCACTGACTCGCAGGAAAATGAAATGTAATTATCACCCACCGAAGCATCTTTCTTATCTTGTGGTGAAATTATGGCTAGGTTTTCGATTTTTGTTCCAACAGGCAGTTTTGCAATTACTTCCACAGGAGCTCCATTCGGAAATTTATCTGCAGGATAATTTTTCACATCAACATACCCCGTTTCAACCGGCTTCCCATGCTCGTCCCTCCCTATAACTTCGCCTTTTTTGTAAGTATTCATAAATGCTTCCGGACTTTTTGCCAAGTCTTTAAGTATCATTCCCTCCCCCTGCTGAAAACCTTCTATTAATTTTTGATCTTGCATAGTAATTTCGGCAGTTTCTTGCCCACTACTCCCATTCTGCGAATTCTCATATACTTTCGCACCCCCAAAAACTGCGGCTCCCAACAAGGCTAATGGAGCCAATTTAATTGTGCGGGATTTCAAAAAATTTAATAAAGAACTATCAGTTTTCTCAGGCGTGGGTGTAAGATCCTCTAAAATCTCATCCGTTGTTTCAGGTACATATCCTTTTTTTTCGTTTCCTGCATTCACTTTACTATTCTCATTTTGAATTTCCATAGAATTAGTCTATAAATAGCCCTATTGATTGTCAAGCACACTAAACACTGCTACTATATTGATAACCGGGCTATCATTTTTTGTGAGAAATATATCACAAGCGAAATTATTTAATTTTAATTCAAAAGGCTTCATCCCCATATTGGTTCTGGTGGCTATAGCAGCGCTTTCTATTCCGGTTACGGTTTTTGTACTCAAGCAACAGGTTGATATCCGCCAGCATGCGGCAGAAAGCGGCTGTCCCAATTATCCGACGGGAGGCACAAATAGTTGTGTTCCTCTCTCCTACTTTTCGCAATGTCCTGCAGGTTCAACCCATTACTCATCTCCGGACGGGGATGCAGCATGCACTCAATGGATTGGACAAGAATCAATGTGTTGTTTTGCTCCTGATGCACCCACCCCAACTCCCCAAATGTCCTCTCAAACGTGTGACCAAAAATACGGTGCAGGGTACCAATGTGTTGACGCTTTCTCATCTACCTGCGCACCACCCAACCTACAACAGTCTGCCATAGGAACAACATGCAATACAGGAGGTGCATATGCGTGCTGCAAAGTTGTTGCAGGACCTCCACAAGGACCAAGAGTTATGGGTGCCAACAGAACTTGTTCTAATAATCAAATTTCAATTTCCTTCTCTGCAGCTCCCGTTCCAAATGCTACCTCTTATCATTTAATTTACGGCTGGGGAAGTTATACCAACGGGCAGCAACAGATTTCCTCCTCACAACCCAATTTCTCGATTTCAGGTTTTGCACCTAATTTAAGTATTTTCTATGATGTAGAAGCCTGTAATGCACAGGGGTGTACGCTTGACCCCAACGGATATTTTGGACCTATCAGTACCGGTGAATCCTGTGCGCCGCCTGTCACTTCATCCTGTGACCAAAAATACGGTGCAGGATACCAATGTCTTACAACTTCCGCTACCGAATGCCAGTCGGGAATAAAACAAAGCACGGTAGGTACAGATTGCTCTGATTCTTCAGGGTTTCAGGTCGCGTGTTGCAAGGCTGCGACCCCGACACCAACCCCTTATTATCAATCCACTCCAACTCCGGCAAATACATTACTCTCCTGTGACCAGAAATATGGATATGGATATCAATGTCTGACAACTTCCGCTACCGAATGCCAGTCCGGCACACGACAAAACACAGTAGGGACAAATTGCTCGGATACAGCAGGATTTGATGTAGCATGCTGCAAAGCTGCCGCACCCACACCAACACCCTATTCCCAACCAACCCCAACACCGACAACCTCATTACTCTCTTGTGACCAAAAATACGGTGCTGGATACCAATGTCTTACGACTTCATCAACTGAATGCCAATCTGGTATACAACAAAATACTGTGGGAACAGATTGCTCGGATACAGCTGGATTTGATATGGCATGCTGTAAAGCAGCCGCACCAACAGTAGCTCCTTCAAATTCTTCTTCGAACACTTCAACGACCTCCCAATCTAGTCCAACATCAACCTGCGCTCAAAAATACGGTAGTGGATACCAATGTGTGATAGCATCAACCGATGAATGCAAGGCAGGGATTCAAAAGGACCCGACCGGAACCGACTGTGATAATTCAGGAGGTTTTCAAATGATGTGCTGTAAAGCAGGTAATACTCAAGTTACTGCGACAAATGCATCTACCACTTCACAAACCAACCCTTCGACGACTTGCGCCCAAAAATACGGGACCGGATATGAATGCCTTACTACCTTAGCTAATGCATGCACCACCGGAACACAGCAAAATACGGTAGGGACAAATTGCTCTGATTCTTCAGGATTTGATGTGGCATGTTGCAAGGCAGCTGCTCCTATCGACTGCTCGTCAAAAGGTGGAAGATGTATTAACGGCTTGAGTCAAAGTTGCAGTGATACGGAGGAAGTCTATACCACCGGAACCACTAGCTGCGCAACAACGTCACAGTTGTGTTGTGTTCCAAAACCCATAATTCCCGGTGCTTCAGGTCCCTCGGAAAAACAATATATTTACTTCAAATCCGAAGGTTGGACCTGCGTTGATAATGTTATTTTTAATCTCTCTTCTGGGAATGCTAAATACGACCCAACCCAAAAATTTAATTTCCTCAACCCACCAAGACTGGATCCTAATGCCATTGACTGTAAAGCAAAAGGGCAAGAGTGTAAGGTGGTCGGCGCAGGAAATTTCGAATCATATACTTGCCTTGACAATAGTACGAATGATAAGAAAAACATTGATGAAAGGGAAAATGCTACAAATCATTGCGGGACAGGAAATGATAGCAACAAAATATATAACCTTGGAATTATTGAAACAGGTGAAAAAGATTCGTCGGGTAATCCAAAAACAGAATGGACCTTTAATAAATTTTTAAAAGATTGTGCTGCAGAAGGCAAGGTATGTACCCAAGTGGGTCTTGTCGCAATATGTAATGACCGGCCTCTTGAAAACGTTACTGTCCATCCCCCAACGAATCGCGCAGATGACCCATCAAGCGGAATTAATCAGGGCGAAAATGGAAAGAACTATGTTAATATGATAGCCGATAAGGACGGATGGTATCCTAAGGGTTCAGCCGCATGCAGAAACAATATATTGTCCGGTCCATTCATAAAAGAAGAAGACTGCGGGAAAGAAAACAAAGTGTGTACTGAGATAGATCAAAAGGTTAAATGTGCAGATCCTATTGTAGTTGATAACACGACCATTGAACATCTCTATTGCGGTGATGGAACGAATATCCCTATGCCATTCAGTTTGAAAAACTTAATCATTGATACGGCATACCAATATATCAAAGATAAAACTGGTGTAAGCTATGCCGAACTAATTGTTAATAGGGATTTTGAAGAAGCATCAAGACAAGACATAATTAGCTATTCCCACGGTCAGTATACCCAGTTGGTGGGTTATGAGCTAGAAGAACGTTTAGCATCAAAAGGAGTTAACAAAATAATTGCTCAACAAGTTTCTGAACATATTTTTGGAACTGCTACATATATCATAAGTCCTGCTGATGTAGCACTTGTGTATGATGCCACAAAAACTTTTGTATCGGCAGCTTTTGCAGGCGTGAAATATGACTACTGGACATGCAACGGAGACAAAATGGAGAAAAGAAGAATAGATGTAGAATCAGGTGTAGCTTCTTCTGAATTCAGAAGTTGTCCGGACAAAGGTACCGCATGTAAGATATTTGATGACAGATGCGTTGTTTGTGCGAAAAAACAAAACACGGCATATAGCAGTGTACAGGGTGCTCAAACCGCCCAATCGTGCCCACTGAAAGCTCAAGGAGATGCTAACTGTGATAATAAGGTCAACAATTCAGACCTTTTGATATGGCGTTCTGAAAAGTTGAGCGGGAATGGTAAGACTGCTGACTTTAATAACGATGGGAAAGTATCTTTAGAGGATTTGGACAATTATATTCCGATAAATTGATATGAAAAAATTGAATTCAAAAAAAACATTATTTCTATTTTTCTTCATGCTTTTAGCACTTCCTCTTGTTATTTTTGCATTGAAAAGTATTCAGGACACGCGTTCACGAGCAGACATAGAATCCGCTTCACTTTCGCTTCAAAATAATTTAACAAAAGCAGGCATAGGATTGCTATTTCCTGTAACCGTAATTCTTGATAGCAAAAGCGTAAATGCTGCATTATTAGACTTTACTGTCTCTTATAATCCCAAAAGCCTCAAGCTTGTGTCATTTATCCCTCAAAGCATATTTGACAACGAACTTACTCCCAACGAGCCGACACAAGATACGGAGTCACACGGTACATTTAGGTTTTTAGCACTTGATACATTAGGAGAATCCATAAGTGGCAAAAGAACAATCGGAACGCTTTACTTTCGCGGAGTCCAACCTGGAATTGCAGACATAACAATATCTGATGCATCCTTCGGTTCTGATACAACCATGTACCCTTTATCTCATGAGACAAGAAATACGGTAGAAATTATCGACCCAACACAAGGCTCCATCACTTCTTCATCTACCAACATTATCGTTCAAAATCCTGCATCACCAACTTCTATACCTGTAGTTACCTCTCAACCTGCAACAAAAGTAGAACCTACGACTACATCATCTGGTACCACACAAAATAAACCAGATTCTTCCTCAAGTAACCAGCAAAATAACTCTTCGGGAAATTCATCATTTTGGAATTTCTTTAAAAAATCACCTACACCCACAAGTAACCCCACCCATACCCAACAAACGACACCAAACCCTACGACTGCGCCACAATCACCACAAACGAAGCAAACGCAGCCAACTCAACAGGCTCCAACAAGCGTTGTCAGTTGCACAACAAAAGCACAAGGTGATGCCAATTGTGACGGTAAGACAAATATTTCAGACCTTAATGTTTGGAAAACAGAAACGGCAAGTCAAAGACCACAAAATGCTGATTTCAATTCGGATGGCAAAGCTGACTTGTCGGATTACCTGATTTGGAGAAAAAACGCATTATAAAATATGAATCTATCCGATAAAAAAACATTACTGTTAATTGCTTTTGTAATACTTTTAACCGTTGCTATAACTTTTGCATCCCTTTTGTTGGATACCGGGAAAAAGTCACTAAATGTGCCTGATCAAGCCACTCCTCAGTATACAAATTCCCGCAAAGCTACAAAAAATCAAGGGGACTTACATATTTTGAACTTACAAATCAGTACAAGCGGGCGAAGTCTCACGGGCGTAAAACTAACCTTTAACTACAATCCAGCAAAGCTTCATTTCGTAGACTTTAAACCTTCCAATGCGCTTGACTCAACTTTTTTCAATTACAATATAAAATTTCCAAATCTGGTTCAAATAATAGGAATTGACACTAAAAATAAAGCCATCAACAATTCGGTTAACTTAGGTTCACTACTCATGCAAGGAGATGTCAAAGAACTTATGAATATAACGTTAGTTGAGAGTCAGTTTTCATCACAAAATGCACTCATCACCAATACCAATAATACAATCAAGGTATCTCTCATTTCAAAAGAATTGAATCAAGCGTTCCCGTTAGTTTTGCAGCAAGCCAAACAATAGCGCCAAGAATTGCCGGAACTTATTTCTTTTCGAGCGTAAATTCTGTTATCATAGTCACTACCATGGAAAAAGCTGCCCATCATTTGAAACGCAATCTTAAACCATCATTCCAAAATCATCACCTTATATTCTTCTTTTGTGCAGGAGCGTTCTTTTCGCTTCTCTTTGCAATATTCACAATTGTCGTAAAAAAGGATGTGTTGCGGCATTTCGACTTTGACACAACAGTCAGACTTCAGGCGCATATTCCGGTCAGGTTTGATGATCTTTTCTCGTTTCTATCGGTTTCAGGTAGATTTGAAACCTCAATTGTTATCCTTCTTGTAGCGCTTTTGCTGCATAGAAAACTCTTGGGCCTTTTATCCGTTGGCCTTTTCGGTCTGGGACATATCATTGAGATAATCGGCAAGAATTATCTCAACCAACCACCACCGCCACACATGTTCCTGCGTACTACAACTCTCTCAAAAGAGTTCCCTGGCTTTTATATTGATGCCAATGATAGCTATCCATCGGGACATTCGTTACGTGTAATTTTTTTGAGCATTATAATCATATCTCTTTTATATAAAACTAAAAGACTACCCGCATATTTGCGATATGGTTTAATAGGAGTTGTACTTATATATATGTTTCTTATGCTCGTTTCAAGAATTAGTCTTGGAGAACACTGGACAACCGATGTTATCGGAGGAATGCTACTGGGAGCCTCGTTTGCCCTCTTCTCTCTTTTGGTTTTGTAATGCTCAAGCAGCTATTCCCAATTCTTTGTGGTGCGGAATAACCTGAAATCCATTCATGTCCAGCAATACTGCCTTCGCATCAAGTGAGCCATTCGTAAATTTAACACCCGGGAAATCAAACCATGGATCGTCGGTTATAGGCGTGAAGGTCACCAATGACTGCTCCCGTCGTCCCCTGACAAGCTCGTCAAGATTTATGACTCTTCCGCCAGGGATAGGAAAATCTTTATTTTCCGGCGATTCTCGCCATTCTCTTCCTTGAGCGTGTGCGTCGAGCGCCTTTGCACCCACAGCCGCAATAATTCCCTCTTCCATGCCACCCCTACCTGCAACCAAATAAATTCCTCTCCCATTTTCATGCGGACTTGTTATTGCTAGCAATGAAGGCATTAAGTCACCTGCCTCAATAAGATGCAGATTCGCCCCAAACTTCCGAGTTTCTTCGTGAATTCTGGCATTTGTCTTTCTGTTCATAGACACTACGTTTATCTCATGAGCAGGCACTCCATATACCATTCTTACCATATCAAGATTGTGACCAAGCGGATACCGGATATCAACATACTCTTTTGTCTCAGGCGGAGCAAAGAATTTCTCCATATACTTTACGCCTTTTGGTGTCGGCATAATTCCTCCATATGTGCTAGCCGCAAGCACCGAAATTGCTCCCGGCCTGTTGTGTGATGCGGCAGTTGTTCCTTCAACAACATCATTTGCAATGCTTATCATCCTATCTCCCATACCATGTTCGCCAAGTACGGTTGGCATGCCACGTCCCATCTTTTCCCATTCTTTTTCTCCTTCACTTGCAACAGAAAGGACTCTAAAAGGAACATTTTTGAGATTATCTTCAAACCGGGCTGCCGCCAAAGTATCAAGAAGTTCAACCCTGATATCTTTATTTCTCTTTGAAAGACTTTCTCCTTCGGGAACGGGAATAAACTGTGAAATCGCCTCGGCAACGGCTACTCCTGCCTCAAGCGTTACTCCCACCATATGCTGTCTGACGAGTTCTGGCTGAGGGTAAAGTTCGGGGTGAAGACCCGTAAAGTCGTAGGACGTTCTATCTTTTAGTTCGCTGCCCATAAAAGTTATCTTAAGCGAAGGTTTTCTTACAATCTTGACGGAATCCTGACAGAAAGAGCTTGTCAGTTTGACATACAAAAGAAGATACAAAATGGTAACTCTTGAAAAAATCCTAACATGCTCTACACTATTTACCATGAGCATAGAGTCTGAGCAAGGTTTTCCAACCCCTGAGTTACAACACATGTTTACATTTCCTATTTCTGAGAAGGCAGTCCGCGATTCTATTGACTGGTACACCTATGTAACATCACGCTCACCATATTATTTTGAGGTAGAAAAAGACAAACAACAAAGAAATGACAACGCTCTATTTTCTTATTTAGAGCACATGAGTAAGTTGCGTAATGAAATACACCTTTCAGAAGAACAAAGCGCTCAATATATGAATGGCGCCGTATTCGGAGTAAATCTACTTGCCAACCAATATCAACACGTGGGACTTGAATTGCCTCCATCCAATGAACATGCAGTTGCCACCTATTTCAAAAGCCTCATTACCGATAGAGACGCGCGGAAAAATAGTGACATGAAGTACAACATATTGGTCGCAACACAGCCGGGCATCCTCAAAACTCCCATTACCCCTAAAGCACTTACTGAAAGAATGGTGGCCAATTACTCTGACCCATTATTGAAAGAGGTTCAAATAAGGTTCAAAACTAATTCTGCCGTATTTCAAGAGCAAATGTTGGAAAGCGAACCGGAATTGGCAAATGCAAGTACTGCTATTGGCAATTTGGTTGATAGTGGAAAAAGAGGATTTATCCTCGGAATTCTTGATGTATATGCTCCATTTAAAATGGACCATGTAGTAGGACCGTATGTTGAGGTGTTGGATGTTTTGGAATTTTAAAACAAAGAAAGACTAGCGAAGCGACTGAATAGGAGCGGAGCCAAGACATTCTTCCTCTTTTCAGGAAGTTTTTTTAAAAAAACTTCCGCATATGATAATGAGTAATGACTTAGCGTAAGGACCGAATGGGAGTGAAGAAACGACTCACTTTAACTTTTCTCTTTCTTTGTGAGTCTGTATCTTTTTGCAAAAAATTGCAGAACTTCTTCAAATTTAATTTCTCAGGTGTGTTGAGCTTATAGTCGAGTGAAACGAAGACTTCAAGCTTGCTTATAGTCGAGTGAAACGAAGACTTCAAGCTTGCTTATAGTCGAGTGAAACGAAGACTTCAAGCTCAAGTCGAGGACTATTTAAGTTTTTCTCTTTCTTTATGTACCTGAATTTTCTTACAGAAATTACAGAACTTCTTGAGATTTAATTTTTCCGGCGTATTGAGCTTATTTCTCTCCGTTATGTAATTCACATTCTTGCAAACGGTACATTGCAGCCCGAGTGTAAGTCGTGTTCCTTTAGATTTTTTTGCCATGTTGTCAATTATAAATTATACGCTCAAATTTATCAATACGTTGGTTGAAATACGTATAACCACTTTAAAAAAATGGTTCTTCTTGGTAAAATTTCAATTCAAACAGAATTGTTTGTAGTTAGCCCTGATGGCTCAGTGATCACTACACTGATCCATTGCGTTTGCCCTGATGGCTCAGTGGTAAGGAAACCTTGCCACTTTCACCATCGTTATAGTTTGCCCTGATGGCTCAGTGGTAGAGCGCGTTCTTGGTAAGAACGAGGCCGTGGGTCCGATTCCCACTCGGGGCTCAAATAGAATATGAGATAACTTTAATGAGTCGTTTCTCTCTTGCGTTTGACTTCGTCAATCGTAAGAACGAGGCCGTGGGTGCGTCAATTTAACAATTGAGCGGTGATTCCCACTCGGGGCTCAAATTTATAGTAAAATATAAACGTGCCGAGATGATTAATGCGGTATGATTTGTTTGATTGTAGAAATATAGTTTAAAATGAGCAAATCATATGCTTCTGCCTTGCAGAACCATCAATCGTCGAAAACAAAGAGTTAGTGCCGAGATGACGGAGCGGTCAATCGTAACAGACTGTAAATCTGTCGCCCGTTTGGGCTACATAGGTTCGAATCCTATTCTCGGCACAAAAAACGTAGTTTTTTGGGACGAGAACAAACTTGTTTTATTTTCGGCATAAATTTACAAAGTAAATTTGGGACGAGAACAAACTTGTTTACCTGCATAGCGGACAAGCGAACGCGCCATTCTCGTCATATGAACCGTATTTCTAATTTTTAAGTTCAGGCGGCTTTAGATGGTTCGATAGTAAGCGAGACATAGGGAAGAGCAAATTCCGAATTATATTCATAATGAGCCTGCACCCCGGAAATTGCAGTGGGAAGCACGATGCCACTGGTGTGAGGATATAATTCCTCAGTTTTCCTCTTTAAATGTTGCCCTAAAGACTTCGGAAACATTGCCAATGGAACGTCTTGGCTCCCCAAAAGATTTAGAACAGTATTCCATCCGTCTTGCAGCCCATTTTGGCAAATACCCATTACCTGGGCATCTGCTTCAGGCGGAAACATGCTTCTCATAAGAGTCGTAAATTGAGGCAAATCATCGGTAACAGGTAAAGCAATGGGCTCTTCAACACCAGCCTCCAAAACCCTTCCAATTGCCGCCAACCTATTCCCGACCAGCTCTTTTGAAGCAAGAAGGGCAATTCCAAATGATAACTCTGGCTCAACTTTTCCCTCTTCATTAAGAAGATGTGTTGGGTGAGGTACATGGCCGCGCTTTAAGAACATCGAAAAAATACGTTCTGCAGTGATGAGATTTTCTCCAAAAGAGCTATGTAAAATGGATTCCATTTCTTCAGCATACCTCCCACGCAGACGATAAAATGCAGCGTTTCTCCCTTCACCAAGTCGGATATCGTGTCCTTCGTTCTCAGGATATGCCATAAAAGAAATTATATTGTGTTAAAAAAATAATTCAATAATCCCGTAATAATCTTTTGAATCTAACAGTAAGATTTACTCCAGGACTGTGGATATCGTGTGTATAAATCATATTATGAGATATACGATAATATTATGAGACACTTTACCAGATTTGAGCTCAAAACAGAAAAAAATGCGATTTAAGCCACTGAAATTTACTGACCGGGGATCATTTACCTTGAAGTTGCAGCCACTCTTCCCATCCAACAGCCAAAGCCTTCACTTTTTTGGCATCACTATTTAAAATTGCGGCAATATCGGAAGGCAGCGTGGAATACGAACTGTGAGCATATACAATGAGTAATTTCGGCGTCCCCATAAAGTCTTTAAACGCTTTTTTTATTCCTTCTTGGTCTACCCCTCCGGTTTTTGTGATAAGCGCAGTGTCGTACACAGGCACGTTCTGAGCATGAAGAATATGTCCTTTCTGAAACTCCGCACCACTTCGTATATCAACAATCTCTATATCAGCCTCATTCTTACGGAGTTTTGAAGCTAAAAGTAGTGGGTCGTACTTATTGCTTTCAACAGACTTTTGGGAAATTTGCAATTCCTGTACAGCCTGAACTTTTGGAGTAGATGACTTTGGCACAAAAAGTGTCAAAAGATTGCCCGTGAACCCTAGAAATGCAAGACTTGAGGTCACAACAGACCCTAAAAAGGTAGAAATGAAAAGGAAAAAGTACTGGGCAGGATGCTTTTTTATCTCATCGCGAAGCTTTGAGGCACCGAAATCGTACCAGCGAAGTACCTTTTTAGCTCCTTTTTTCTCTAATTTCTGGAGCTCTTCTTTTTCTTTCTCAAGCGTGTTCTCGAAGAAGAAAGAACCCTCATCTTTTCTCGTCATGTCCCATTATGCTCAAATTCAAAAAAACTTGTCAAGAAAACACCCATATACCCTTTTTATACATAAATCAGTCGGGTATTGACTCTTCTAGACTTAATTTGCAGCATTGAAAGCTGCAAATTAGAGTAAGAAGATTATAAATGCTATTATTAAGGAAGGTGAAAAAGTCTGCCCTTTTTTTTCTGGGACTTACCCTGGTTTCATTTATTATTCCTCTACTCACGGGGGAGGTGTATGCTGGCGATTTAGGTACGCTTGTGAGGCTTGATAGAACTGCTATTTCACGCTCAACAGGTGGGTTGGTTTGCGCCACTCCTGAAACTGCAGGAGCCGAAACACAGATACAGGTTGTTTTTCCAACCGGCTTTACGGTTAACCAAACTGCTTCAAATTGGACTGTCACTACCTCAAATCTCCCATCAGGCGCAGTTGCCATGCCCGGCATCACAACTGCCACGACTGTTTCTGGTCAGATTGTCACATTTCCCATAAATGACTTGTCTACTGGGACTGAATACTGCTTCAATTTTGCCTCAAATAACACGTTGACCACACCCTCCTCAACAGGCACGTACGTAGGAATTCTACGCACTATGAATGTGTCAAACCAGGTGGTCGAC
This sequence comes from uncultured Gammaproteobacteria bacterium, assembly GCA_964409875.1. Lineage (GTDB taxonomy): Bacteria > Patescibacteriota > Microgenomatia > Levybacterales > GWA1-39-11 > JAUSNA01. Next base: position 19,467 of record CAYPEN010000001.1, on the reverse strand, counting down.
TACCATGCATATGGTATTCCTATTGTTACCAATGACTCCATAAGTGTTACGGCAACAGTAGCCGCTAATCCTACTGACTTTTCCGCAGACCTCGCGCTTTCAGACCCGACGAATGCCACCTTCGCTCAAAACACCACACTTACCTACTCGTTAACATACGGAAATCTTCTTACCTATCCGGCCGACATTACGGTTGAGGCCAGTTGGGATTTGGGCACGGTACAGGGAGGAGCAACGCCAACCGTTGACCTTCTCGATTATGTAGTTGGGAGCGCAACAAATGGCTACAACAGTTCTCCTCCCGTTGTTGATAGCGTTAACCGTAAAATAGATTGGACAATTTCGGCTATTCCGGGTTTAACAACGGATCAAACGGTAAGTTTTAAGCTAAAAACCAACGCCTCCTATACTGGAGCCTTACCCGTCACTTTTACCGTTAATGGCCGGACCTACGGACCCGGCACAGTTACAGCCGATTCGACGGTAACTTCCACCTTTCAATATAGTACGCCCGTAACACCAACCCCCACTCCGGGGTCTACATCTTCCTCAAGTTCAAGCTCTTCGACTGCAACATCTGCAACTTCAACGCCCACTCCCACTCCAACTCAAGCGTCATCACCCACAAAAGCTCCTGTTATCAATGACATTCAGCTTCGGACGGTAAGCTCATCTGAGGCGGCAATCTTAGTCGTGACAGATAAAAACACGACTGCAAAAATTCAATACGGGACATCACTAAAATCGCTTTCAAAAACTGCCGCTTCAAACACTCTCTCTACCGAGCACATTATTCACCTCTCTGCTCTTTCCCCTGCAACACGTTACTACTATAAAGTAACGGTCGTAGATAAAGACGGCAAAAATACAGTGTCCGATTTTTACGTGATTGATACTGCCCTCCCGTCTACGCCACCTCAAATTTTGGCCAATTCACTTATTTTGACCAGCAATGACGTAGTATTAACAGACCCATTAAGAGCAGTAACCACAAGACCTATTGTTATAATTCCCCGCAACACTACATATTCATTCAAATTCTCGGTCGCATCATATGAGAAAATAAAGTCGATAAAAGCAATTATCAGAAACGATAAAGTGTTGGGGCTTGCCTCTTTTCAAGCATATGCCAGCAACGATTTTGTCGAAATTACGGAAATTGCTCCGGGTGAATATATCGGCAAACTGCAATCCAATGTTGAACCGGGGACGTACCACCTCGTCATACAAATTCAGGACTTCAACGGGAATATAACGGAGGAAACCCTCTCCACAATTCAAACAGTCCCCTCTTTCCGTGTTATCAACGCTGCTTCTAAAGACCCAATTGAACGTGCAAAAGTAACATTCTCTTTCTATAACACTCGCCTCAAAATATATGACAAGCTCACTTCAGATATTACTCCTGTGAAGAATCCAAATTATTCTGACGTTGATGGAACTGTTGCAAGCGTTTTGCCAACGGGCAAATACAGAGCGGAGGTAACAGCCATAGGGTTTGAGGATAAAACGGTTGATTTTGAGATAAATGCAACATCTTCAAATTATCCGACAGTTGAGCTAAAACCTCTCCCTTTCAGTGTGTTAGCGTATGCCAAATACACGACCGCAACGGTCGTTGATGTGGCAACGCTTATTAAAGAGTACATTCACACCCTCAGAAAATCTATCCGTTTTTTTGATTTTCTAGCTTTCTCCACTGCACTCCTTTTAGTTGGACTCCTCACCATTTCCACTGCCCGGAAATTGAGCGTTCCCTTAACTAAATTGCCATATTTTTGCCTATATTTTGTAGGACGAATTATCGGAAAATCCACCCATACGTATCCGCTTCATGGGACAGTCCTCACACCGGGAGGGGAAGTGATACCCGGAGCACTACTTTACATTTCGCACCCTAACGGAAAAGTAATAACACACACAACAACCAATTCGGACGGTGAGTTTTTCACCAACATACAAGATGCAACGACAGTAAAGGTAACTGTTTCTAAAAAAGGCTTCCGCAATACCGTGCTTAGTATCGGTAAGGAAAAGTTGGATAACAAAATTGAGGTACAACTTTCTCAACTGAATAAGCCAAAAGGATTCGGGTTTGAAGTGCTTTATTGGTACATAAGTTACATTTCAGGCACCCTCTTTGAAACATTTCTCTTTTTGACAATGGCCGTTGAATTCCTTTTTGTCCTTGAATTTGGGTGGTTAAAAGTACTCCCCTTTATTGTAATTTCACTTATCAATATCTTCCTCTGGGCGGCAAATGCCCGGGCAACAAGAAGCTAAAGACTTTTCAATTTTGTACCGCCCGTTATCTTTGTCCCACCACTTACCTTTACATCAGTCCTATTGGAATACGCCGGACAGCCTGAATTAAAAGTCCACCCATTCCCGCTCACAGATGTGCTGCTGTATGCAGTTATTGTTCCTCCCTGATCCTTCACATTCAAATCGTCCAAAACAAATGTCCCGGCTCCTGACCAAGTCCTTTGTACCCCATTTGAGCTTGAAAGGATTTGAAGCGGGTCGCTGTCACCACATGCAGACCCTCCTCCATCAAGATGAATGTATCCGGAATTTGAGACATTTCCTCCTAAGGTGATACTGCCTGAAGAATTATTCTGCCATACCCCTTTTGAACCGACAGAGACACTCCCGGTAGTCAAATTCCCCGTCGTTTGAATCAGCTGCCCGGAAATAGTCAAGATATCGTTTATTGTGAGATTGTAACTTGAGACATTGAAAATACCTGCAGAAATAACCATATCCTGACCGGAAGAATTAAGGACAAGTGGAGAAACAAGCGTCACAGTTCCTGCTGATTTATTTATGGTAAAAGTTCCGGAAGGAAAACTACCTGATGATCCTTGTTTTATCGTTTGGTCAGCTCCACCACTTAGTGTAATGGCAATATCCCCGCCTATCCCATCAGTCGTATTTGTGTCTATATCTCCCGTAACAACAAAAACGCCAGGCCCATTAAGCGACAATCCTCCACAACCCGTACTATCATCATCAAGATACAGTTTGTGGGTGACTGTTATTGTCGTTCCGCTTGCGACAGTCATAGTATCATTCGTACATTGACCGTTATCGATATCCAAGTCGTAAAAAGTAAAAGAACCAGTGATACCAACGCTTCCTTGGAGATTAAAAGAGCTTGTATTTATATTGTACGACCCAGCTGTATAGGTAAAATTTCCACCATAAAAATTTCCTGTTATATTGAGTGTTCCTGATGGTTTGTTGATCACAAGAGAAGGAAACCTTCCTCTTCCGGTATTCATTCCAATTAAATTTTGATTGCCCGTTCCTCTTATAGTTACAGTCGCATCCCCTCCGATTCCCCCGGCATCGGCAGAGGAAGAACCATCTGTCGTTGAAATATCCCCAAGAGCTGTTATTCCTCCGCTTCCGGTAATATAAGTCCCTCCAAACCCTCCTGTTGTATCATTCAAATAAAGGGTATGGGTAACAGTTATAGTTGTTCCGGCTGCAAAAGTTACTGTTTCATTTCCTCCGTCATTATCCAATTGAAAATCGTAAAATGAAGCAGAACCTGTAATTGTTGCCGTACTGTCCGCACTTGCCAGCTCCTCTACCTTCCCTGAATTACTGTTAAAAGTACCCCCATTGATTGTAAAGTTATCATGAAATAGAAAAGTTCCGCCGCTGGCTGTAAAAGTGCCCGCTGTGAGCGTAAAATCTCCACCATTACTGTCAAGAGTTATATTGCTCGTCGCATCACCACCAATAAATGTGCTTGACGATGCATTCTGAGTAAATCCTGATGCTCTGATATTGATACTGTTTCCATTTCCTTGAGTAATTGTGCCTGTATACCCGCCGGTAATATTAATTCCGCCAACATCAATAGAAGCATTAACGGTTACAGGACAGTTACTTGTCGCCCCGTCAAATGTCGCAACATCTGCAGTCCCCGGTAATCCTCCCGACCAGTTACCTGCCACATTCCAACTCGAACTAGCACAGCCTGTTGGATTCCATGTCTTGACAGCAGCATGAGCTTTTGAAGGGAAAAAAAACAATAGACAGAAGACAAAAGACACTATTGTTAAAAGTCTCAATCCTCCCATCGTTCTTATTACAAAGATTGTTGTTTTATCAATTTGAAAATTCATCATAGAATACTTTACTCGAAATATCCCTCACGGTCTTAGTCGAAGGGTCATATATTATAGTTTTATCAGGCAGAAGAACAACAAAATCATGAGGATAAGCTTTCTTAAAAATCGGGCTCCTTACACGAAGTGATTTGACATCAACAACCTCAAAGACTTTTGCCTGACTCTCGTCGGGAATCTCCACAAGATTGCTGACATCAGAGATACTTTTTTTTATCAATTCGGGATTATTTGGAAAAGTAACTGCTTCCTTGAATGATGTAGCTACATCTTTTTTGACGGGTTTGTCTTTGTGAAGAACAATAACAATGAAAAGTACGGCCAGTGGAATCCCAAAAACAACAAAAACTCGGTAATTTTCCTTAAAAAAATTCATGAAGCTAATCTCATTCTAGAAGAAAATTAGGTTCGATTCAATGAGGGTTAATACGGTTAATATGAATCGGAGAAGTCACTACCCACAATTACAACCACATCAGCACCTGCAGGTGCAGCTTCGCCAGATGGAAGTGACGAAACGTTTGCTTTTACTTTGGAAAATGTCGCTGCAATTGATTTAAGGTCCGAATCGGTAACCTTCTTGTCTTTTGAAACGCTTGAAACGCTGGTTGTTTTATATTCTCCTTGGGCATTTGAGGTACTTAATACATTGAATTTCTCCTTATCCAGCATATCAGCAGCTTTTTTGGCAAGACCCGCTGTTTTAGTACTATTAAGCACCACAACTTTCAATTTTTCAGCCTCTTTTGTGGGAGTTGGGGTAACTGAAACTGAGGGTGTAACAGAAACAGTAGGGGTACCGGTCACATTTGTTGCTTGGGCTACAGGTGTACCGGTAGGATTTGCAGTTGCATTGATGGGTGCAACCGCGATAATTTTGTGATTAGAGGGGCGGTACAGAATTGCTTCCTTTGTCGAACCATAAATCATCACCTTGTCGCCATTTTTTGCATTTCTGAAAAACGGCTGGTCGGCAAGTTTTGTAACATCGGTAACGGTTGCAATAGTAGGAGTTTCATTTTGAGGAAGTTCCATTTTATCTGCTACTTCGTCAATCAGAGCCTTAACAGCAGCCGAATTTAATTTTCCATCTGTTCCGACAGTCTGTTTTCCATTTTGCAGCCAGTTATATCCTACCAGCACTGCAACGATGATAAATGAGAGTAGGAGAAATGCGCCTATTTGAAAACGCTTGCTTGAAAACCGGCCAAAAAACGTGCCTTTCATCTTTTTTTCCTCCTGTGGAACGACAACTTCTGCAATTTGTTCTTCAACTTTCTCGCCGTACCCATGCTTCGTCGAAGTGGACTCAAAAAAAGATTCCTTCTTCTTGCGGGCAGCTTTTTTCATGGCTTGATAATAATACCCGTTGAAAAAGGATACTGTCAAGGAAAAGAGTTACACTTGTTCACTTGCCGCTGAATGCGTAAGAGCAAAAGAAGCTTATTTTATAAGGATTAGACGGACTGTCTTTTCCGTATCAGAAAGCGCTTCGCCTACTGCAACATCCCCGAATTCGGGCTTTAGGTCTTTTAAAATTGCATTCTTTTCTTCCTCATTTGCGTCTTTTGAGAAAGAAATTTGTGCAGCATCTACTGTTGCATCGGTATTCCCTACTTTAGTAACTTTGTAACCTAATGCTTTTACTTTTTCTGAACCTTTTGCCGCCACTCCTGGTGTATCACTTCCGTTCAGAACTTCAAATTGCCATTTGTCGCGTTGGATTGCAAATGGCGTAGGGGTAGGTAGTGCGGCGGTTGGCGTAGGCTTTACAGTTTTCTTTGAAAGCTGGGTAAAAAGCATGTCTTTATTGAGTATTGCCAATCCCGCCATTGAAGCAATAAGAACGGTGAGAACAAAAACAAAAGCACCAAGCAGGAATAGCTTTGTGTTAATTGACCGCTCTTTTTTTTCCTCTTTCACCTCATCCCGCCGTTCAGGAGGCTTCTCCCCCATCACCTTCTCGTAAAATGAAGATCTCCTAGTTACTTCATCGGCTTGTTCTTCATTCTCCGGCTCACCGACTCCTTCCTTATTTTCCTCTGTTACCTCGGTCTCCTTTTCACTCTCATCAAGCTCCACAGGAATTTCTGCAACCTCATCTTCCCTCTCTTCTTTCTCGTTCTCCTCAACAATTTCTGAAACAATTTTGGAAATATCTTCTTTTTCTTTGGAGCTCTTCTTAAGGGCAGGCTTTTTCATGGTAGTTCTACTATAGAAAAAGGAGAAGTTACCTGTCAAGAATTCCTAATTTTCCGGAGCCGGACTTTTTGCACTGACGACATATTCATAGATGGTTTTGGAAATCCTGCTCATGCGCACACGTGCTTCTTCCTCTGTTCCGCTTGATACCATGCACAGCATATAAGGTCTATAGGGCACATATACTATTCCGCAATCCATATAAGACTTTTCATCAATAACACCTATTTTGTGCGCCACAGTAACATCTTTTGGTATACCTGCGACAAGCTTATCGTTAAATTCGGAGTGGGAAAGATAATCAAGAATTGTCTGGGAATCCTCCCTGGTGAGAACTGCAGAAAAGTATAACGCCTTGAGGATTGAGGAATATTTCTTTGTAGTCATGACCGCTCCTTCGCTTGCAATCTGAAGGTCAACATCAACCCCCAAATATACATCATCAAAATCGTCCTGAGTTATAACTGTTCCAAGCGCTTTTGCGGCCGTGTTGTCCGATTTTTCAAGAGCAAGACGTGCTGCTTCATTTAAGTCAAGCTCATACCCTTCCCCCTTCTGCCATAAATCCCCAAACCGGTTGTCAAGCATATCTTTCGTAAGTTTTACTTTATAATCTTGCGCTGATGTCACCTTCTCTTTATGCCTGAAGTATGCCATCACCACCGGAAGTTTGAAAAGCGAGGCAGCAAAGAAATTGTTGCCTGAATTAATGCCAATTGAAGTGCCTGTAGGAAGATACTCAAAATAAAGTTCAATTTTGTCCCCCAAGGGGTCTGCCATTTGGTGTAACTTTTCCCTCAAATCAAGGAAATTAAGCAAAAAATCTCCATGCTTATCCATGAGCGTACGGGATGCAAGAAACGGATATTTCTGAAGATTTTCCTCGTAATTTTTCTGGCTTTTCACAAGCCCCAGGGTTTTTACATAGGAGTTAAAAAAATAAGCGTTAATTGCAAGACTCGTAATAAAAACGACAACAGAACCTATTGTCAAGAACCGGTGCATTCTTACAATATATTCCCGCGCCTATTGGCTGTCAATTAGATTTTCCGGCTACTTTGAATCTCTCCGCTTTTGAATGCCGTTATAGGTAATTTCCGAAATTTTACTTATAAATTGCTCGAGATTTTGCATTGAATTTCCTCGAGACATAATGCATATTAGGTATGGGCCCTTTGAGTAATATACAATTCCGCAGTCATGAAGCTGGAATGAATTTTCCTCCAGCTGCCGTTCCCCAAATTTGTGTGAAACAACCACGTCTTTCGGCACACCGGCTACAATTCCATTCATAAATTCTGAATTGCTCAAAATCTGAAGTGTCTTCTCTGAAAATTCTTTTTCAAGATATGAGGCATTATAAAGTATTCGGAAAAGTCCAGCGTACCCCTTCACGCTCATAAAATTAACAGGTGTAGTTTCATTTGCTGTCTCAACCCCAAGATCAAGAGTTACTTTATCAATAAGCTTTGGATCGATATTATCCTCGAGAAGAGTTAATGCAGCATTATCCGAATATACCATCATCCTCTCGAGTAATTCTTCGAAAGTATAGGATTTTCCTATTTGCAATGACTCTTTAGGAGCAATATTTTGACCTAGAAGTGCATCTTTTGCCTCATATGTAACCTTCTTTTTTAAGAATTCTGGATCGGATTCTGCTTTCTTATAATAAGCCATCATCACAGGAAGCTTCAGAAGGCTCGCAGGTGAGAATGCTACATGCTCATTTACCCCAAACCATGGCCCGTTATTAAGATCACGAAAATAAACCGCAGCGTCGGTAATAGTTCCAACACTTTTCTCTTTGGTTACGAAATCCTCTACTTCTTTTTGCAGGGAATCAAGCCCGTTGAGCTTGTAATAATCCTTTCCGGTTTCACATTCCAATAGGGGGCTAATGAACTTATATCCACTTTCTCTTACCTCCCGCAGATCTTTTTCCGGAAGAGCTTGCACCGATGAACTCTTGGCAGTGAATACATATTTACCCAAAACAAAACCAATTCCAAGAGATATTAGTACAATAATAATTATTCTTACCATGGCAATAGCCAGAATATAGTAGATAGTGAAATGGAAGTCAATTCGCTCTTTCTACAGGAATACCTACCCTCCAAATCGAAGCTTAAAAAACTCACTTTACTCTATCATCGGATCGAAAACGCTTCCCCAAAAGCAAACCGGCCCGCCTAGACTCGTTGTCTACGCGAGGCTGGGGCTAACCGGAGTTATGGTTTGCTTTTGCTCTGCGTTAATTGACCAAGCCTTGCGACTTTGTACTGCTGTATACAGGCGTGAATACCCTCACTTCCTGTTCTGATGTTGAGGCTTTTCTCTCAAAAAAACCCACGACATCGTCTCCGATGACTCTGAGCAAAAGCTCTTCGATTTCTGGGCAGTCTTTCATAACAATAGTTATTAGTTATTAGTCGCTAGTTATTAGTTTTTAACAAAAAGAAAACTGGCAGTAACTGAAGTTTTCTTGTAGTTGTTGAAGAAATTTGAGGCTTTATATACTCTTCTTTCTGCTAACTACTAACTTCTAGCTTCTAGCTACTAATTTAATTGGCGTATGATGCTGACAAGAAATACACGAAAAGCTTCACTTGTTTTCGTACTTTCTTTAATGCTTTTTGTGCCACATATCTTCACCTCCTTCCTCTCGCCTATGGCGAGGAAAAATAGCTAAAAATAACTTGTTTCATATTGATTAATTTGTTCATAATCTTGTTCAAATTCAAATTTTTAATTTAAAATTTTTAATCAAATTTCAATTTCTAAGCTCTAAACCTGTTTGCTTTGAATTGGTTGCTATTTTTCCAAAGATGAGTGCTAGTTCATGTGATTCTTTCCATAAAATCCTACATTCTTCTTTTTGGTCTTCAGTGCTAGAACCCAAAATCCTCAGCCAATACATTGTTTCTTTTGCTTCTTTTTTGCAGATATGGATTTTATTTGTGAAATCTTTCTTAGAAGATGCTCCATTTGCCTCACAGTAATTTGCTCCAATGCTTGTTGCAGAACGTACTAATTGACTTATAAGAGGCGGTAAAACAACGTCTTTTTTCACTCTTTTACAAAGCGCTATAACATTTTCTGCAAAAACTGCCGTTCTTTCTTCTAAGTCGTATCTTTTTTCTACTTTTGTCATTTTTATTTGTTTAAAAATTAAAAATTTGAGCTTAAAAATTGAATCTCATCGTCAGTTGACGATGAGGTAATTGAACTTGATGTCTTCTGTGGATTTGCCGTCTACTCCGACGGTGAATGATGTACCCTCAGCTTGGTCGAGCAAGAACAGTTGCAGGACAGTCTTGGTCTTTGGAGTTATGAATATGAACGAATTGTCACGTACGAGCGGATTGTTGACCTTGACGTGGTCTGTGTTCTTCTTCAAAGTAACAAGGCCTGCAGCGGCGGTAGCCGTTACTTCCGTATCTGAGATAACGGTCGTTGTTCCCTGGCCGAGTTGAAGCTCAGTTGAGGCAACGGTTTTGGCCGAAAGAACACCAGCAACGCCCACATTCTTTTCAAAGGTAACGTCCTCTTTAAATACCGCTTTCCCATCTGTGTCGAAGCTGATGAGTCCACCGAGGAAGTTGACGCCGCCCTGTCTGAATGGCTGTATAGAAAGGTCGTCTCCAAGCGTGTACAGTGAGTTATTTGAAAGGTTGAGGGTAGAACCCGTACCAATTGTTATTGTGTTCATTACAGAGGCCTCTGAGAGCGTTGTCGTGCCGTAGGAAGCAAAATTGTTGACCATGGTTAGCTCTCCGCTTGTCGAGCCCTGGGCAATAAAGCTTAGGAGGTTAAGTGAGCTTATCTTGTCAAGTTTTGCAGATAATGATGAAACCTGAGTTTCAAAGTCTTTCTGAGTAAGGCTTAACATCGTAAGCCTATCTGAGAAATTCTGGATAGCACTACCTGTTCCAACCTGGTCTGTTAGCCTCTCAATTGAGTTAGTGATGATTTCAAGCCCTTCGATAGACTCGGCCTTTATCTTCTTTGCGACCAAAAGGTCGGTCACAATCTGCGGACTTATAACCTCCTGCGTTGCAGCAATTCTATCCGTATAGATACTTTGCCCGTTATCTTTTTGGGTCTTTAGGAACCCGAGCACTTCTTGTTGGCGCCTTGCATCCGTTCCTTCAGAAAAGTCCATCCCGGAAATTGCGGGTAACTCCTCCTCTTTGAGGGCGTACCCATTCTCTTTCATGGCAACGTCTACGGATTCGCCATTGTAGGAGGTCAGGTTCACAAATACTGTTATGGTTCCGCATCGTGTTGCCGTCAGATTTCCGGCACCGAATTTAGGACAATCCTGCAGGTTGGAAGTCCCATGGTCCTGAGCGGAGTCGAAGGATTCCATCGCCTGACCTATGACCCGACCTGCAACGGTTGCTTTCATCGCATATCCTGGAATTGAGGCTGAAGTGAGGTAGTCACCCGCGTGAATTTCTCCATTTTCATTGCTTACCTTGACAGGCACACGTCCGACAAGCGCAATTGGGTACGAATTCTCGGTGTAAGCACCTGCAACAAATCCGGGCTGAGTCGAAACAACCCCCATGGCATTCTGGTCATAAGCTGTAGTTGCGCGACGGGTGTTCTGCGGATGGAACCTGTCAAGAGATACAACTTCACCTGCAACAAGGCTATCTTGGGATTGATAGCGCTCTGCAAGGTCGGCGCCTCCTGAATTCCATGCTCCATTGTCAGAGGTATATGCTTGACCGTCCGAGGAGAAACGGAACACATTATCTCCACCGCTTGAAAGAGTCAAAAGCGTCGGGTCTTGTATATTGATGAGTTTCCAATACTCAAGTATTGGCGCCTGAACTGAGCGGTAATAGACCATTCCACCACCCGCATCAGACCCGTTCCATACTCTTGTTTTTGCACCCGGCAAATCCTGCAATACTCCCTGCAAATCAAACCTCGCTTGAATCCATGTATCCCCAGCAGCTGGCGAAATATAAGACCCGCTTTTAGGTAAATCCTTCCATGAAGATACTCCTAATGCCTGCTGTGAAGCGGCAGTTCTGTACTTTACAGTAATTGACCCTTGTCCTACATTCTTCCAGAATAATGAGCTCGTACTGCTGAGGTTGGGGACCTGGATTTGCTCCGTAGTATAAGTTCCGCCCAAATTCCAACCCGCATCGATAACAAGAGTATTTGCAGTACTGCCTCCACAGATGACAACGTACTCCCCCGTTGGACGCTGGAATGTATGGGCACCCGTATTGATGTTGCATGGAAGCGTTGGAGCACTGGTGGCCGTTACTGCGACGCCTGACTGAGGGTCGATAATATTTGTTGTAGCCGCGTTTCCTCCGTTCGCCTTGAATATCTTTCCGTCAGAACGAGGAATCACAAATGCGCCGGCGCCATTAGCAGTCGGTGTCGGACCTGCGGCGAATGTATTTAGGACGGGATCATACCAGTTTGAGGTAGCTGTGGACTTAAAGAGAAGAATTCTTCCCGTATTAATTTGTATTGCACTGCCTCCGGTATTAACCGTCCCTCCAACAAGCGCCGGTCCCGCTGCAAACGAATTTGAAGCCGGATCGTACACGTTCGTTCCTGTAGCTATAGCATTACCATTTCCTAAAATTATCGTAACTCTTCCATCAGACCGCTTTATATTCAAGGCGCCTGCGCCTACATTTGGGGTTGCACCAGCCGTAAATGGCCCCTGGGTCACAGTCATCGTGAACGGATCTAAAATATTAGTGGCCGGAGTGGCTCCTCCATTGAGAATGACGAAGTACCCATCGGGTCTCTGGAATGAATTAGCACCAGTCCCTACGTTTCCAAAGAGGTTTGGTCCTGCTAAGAACAGGCTTGTCTGGGGGTCAAAGATAGCAGTCTTATTGGTTGTGTTCCCCAATACAACGAAGAATCTTCCATCAGGAAGGAGGAAGGAATGGGCCCCGGCACCTGCTGCATTCGGCAAATCGGGTCCCGCCGACCAAGTATTCGTATCAGAGTCATATGTGCGTGTTGTAGTCGTGCCGCCGCCAAGTATCGTAAGGAATTGCCCGTTATTGCGCTCTATGGTGTGAGCACCGGCACCCGCATTTCCGCCAAGATTTGCCGATGCAGAGGCGATAATGATGCCTGCTGAGGCAGTCGAGGTTGGTTGATTTCTGAGGGTCAAAAGTGTCAAGCGGTTTGAATTATCCGTTCCCACCCCCTCAAGTTGAGCTGAGGCTGTTGCAAAATTTCTTCCAAAAGCAGGATCTCCTTGACCTGACGGATCACCATAACTCACAAGAGGATTTTGAATCCGCATACTAAATACTGTTGGTTGAATAAAGCTTCTTCGAAGGAAAGTACCTCCCTCGCCGTCCCAAATGTTTGATTGAGCTAAATAGGCCGTTGCTCCTCCGGGATATGAGCGAATTGGGACAGTGAACGTAACCTGAATCTTTGCGTATTGTGAGTTTCCATACGCCTTAATAAGGTCACCACTATCCTGAAGAGTCCTGTATGGATTGTTACCAAGAGAAGTAAGCGTGTCTCCTGTCTTGACGGCTATATTGATAGTTTCAGAATCGAGCCGGGCATTGTTATTCGCAGACTGTGGATTTGCCGACCAAATCATCGCCGAATAGGTAGAAATCTTTGTGTTGAGAATGTCCTCCGATGTCCAAGTTCCTGTGGTATTCCACCCCGCATCATAGAGAGTTGTTGTTTGGACAGTATTTCCGTGAACTACAATGTATTTTCCGTCCGGTCTTTGGAAGGTAAGAGCACCCGCACCTGCCGCTGCCGACAAACCGCTTGCTAAGTTGCTGAAAGTTCCATCCGCTCCGCTCGTTGGGTCATAGAGCATAAGGCTTGTCGAATTTCCTCCTGCTACGACAACCCACTTACCGTCAGACCTCTGGAAAGAATGAGCGCCGGCACCAATTGTCACAGTCATCGTACTACCGGCAGAGAAAGAATTAGACTTCCAGTCATATATCTGGGTCGCCGTGCTTCCACCCACAAGAACCATGAACCGACCATCGGGAAGCTGAATAACATGTGTTCCTGCTGCAGGAGCACCTGCAGAAAGAGATGGCCCTGCTGAAAATGCGCCTCCACCACCGACCCCTGAGGAAGAGGGGTCATAGAGGTTGGTTGTTGTACTTCCTCCAAGCCCCAAAATCCATTTTCCGTCAGGCCGCTGGAAAACAAATGAGCCAGCAACCACATTGCCCGTTGTTGCAGGTCCTGTAATAAAGGTGCCAATTAAAGAAGTCGTACCCGTAGCGGTAACCGGGTCATGAACGCTAGAGGTTGTACTGGTATTTCCATGGATAACGAGAATTTTTCCATCGGGACGCCTTATTATCTGTGAGCCTGCTCCCACTGCTGCTGTTGTCGCCGGACCTGCAATAGCAGTTCCCAAATTGGCAGAACCACCCGAGGAATAAACAGTTGTACTAGTAGCCGCTCCGCCGTGAATTACCAGGAATGACCCGTTTTGTCTCTGGAATGCCCTTGCACCGGCACCCATGGATACCGCACCGGCAGTACTTGGACCTGCAATCCACGTACCTGTTGTCGGATCATACATTTTGCTTGTTGCGGCTCCGCCGACAAAGACGACGAATTTTTTATCCGGTCTCTGGAAGGCTACAGACCCGGTCGTCACATTGGTGCCTGTTGTCTGGTCAGCGGCAGGCGCTGTAAGCGACGCTCCGGCCCCGATAAGGTCGGTAACAAGCTTGATTTGATTTTCTGAAGTCGAAACAGTATTAACGCTATCATTTGTGGTAATTGCATATCCCGACTGAGTAAAGTCAACGGAGCTGTCTTTCACGATATCGTCAGTTGTCGTGTTATTGCCTATCCTTACAGAGCCTTTCACATCAAGCCTAAATCCTGAGTCGCCTCCATTTCCGATAACTACATTCCCGCTGTTATATATAGTGAAGCGTGTCTGACCTGATGAGGAGGCAGTCAACAGCTCTCCGGTTCCACGGTTATCAATAACCATGCCGGCAAATGAGGTATTAGCGCTTACGGAAGCGGCTGCAACAGTGCCATAGTTCTTCGTTGCTCCAGAAATTCTAAAGCCCGCAGAAGCGGTCGAGTTTCCTCCCCAGAGAAGATCAAGGGTCTGATTGACAGGGACAATTGTTCCTTGAGACGAGATGAGGTTGAACCATCCTCCCGCAGCACCGGCCGCGCATCCTCCCCATGAAGCAGCCGCCCCTGCCCCATTTGAGAGAAGACATTGGCCAAGTGCCCCAAATGAGCCATTTACCCCAATAGCCCCTGTTGAGGCAAGGTACAGACTTGTTGAAGAATTTCCTGGTTTAAATGAGATGTCACCTGTTGAATTTCCACCGATTGTCAGGGTTTGACCTTTGGTTGTTTGAAGACTCCCTGCATTGTTGATGGTAAATCCTCCGGAGGCTGAAGCAACCCCATTACTCTGAAGCACAAACCGCGTTAACCCTGAAGTTGAGGCAGTAAAGAGGTCTCCTACCCCACTATTATCCACTATAAGCCCGGCAAATGAAGTTGTTCCGGAGAATGAAGCAACGGGCTGAGTACCTGAATTGGCAAAAACTCCTCTTACGTCAAGTGTTGCAACAGGAGTATTGCCAAGCGTTCCAATACCGACACCTGATGAAGCATAGAACCGTGCAATTTCTGTTCCATTGCTTCCTTCATAATAATTATCAACAAATGCAAGACCGTTACCAGAACCACTTCTATTAACAATTCCGAATGCTGATATACCATTCTGCTGGAATGACAGACCGACATCTCCTGCCCCGGTTCTCCTGAGTACCAGTTTTTCCCCATTGATATCGGTCGCATTATCTAAAATATCAAGCCTTGCAACAGGAGAAGTATTTGTATCACCGATTCCTACAAAACCGCTTGCTCCTCCAACATAAAATCTTGTCGTTCCTACTGTA
Organism: uncultured Gammaproteobacteria bacterium; assembly: GCA_964409875.1. Taxonomy (GTDB): domain Bacteria; phylum Patescibacteriota; class Microgenomatia; order Levybacterales; family GWA1-39-11; genus JAUSNA01. Next base: position 4,193 of record CAYPEN010000001.1, on the reverse strand, counting down.
GTGGTCTGAGTGGTAGCTGTTTTAATATATACATCGGTTACTGCATACTCAGAGCTTGAACCTCCCCCAATATTAAGTACGTTATTTGTCGATGAATTGATAGCAATAAGCATTGAGATTGGAAGAGAGGAAGCACTGTTATATGGAATTGACTTCAAACGTGCTGCCTTTTGTGTGGCATCGGTCTCTGAATCACCTAGCATAAGTCCACCTGTTCCGGTAGTGCCATGGATAATTCTCACCATTCCTGCGCCGTTCAGCGGCTTGAGATAAATATCTCCTGTTGTATTTCCTCCAAGGGTGAGGAAGTTGTTGCGGACACTCTGCAAACTCCCGTCTCCTGCCATATAGATACCCTTATTAGCATTTGCACCATTGATGGCCGATACAGATGCTGATGGATTGGTACCAGCTGCAATTCCCAAAACACTAAACATGGCTGACTGCGTTGAAGTCCCTCCAACGAGAAGGTCAGCTGTATTATTTATAGGAGTGTGAATGCCGTTCGTTCCATCCAGGGTCCAAGTACCTGCTGCTCCGCTACTTCCGCCATCGGCAGCACAAGTAAGGACTCCGCCTGCGGTAGTCGTAAGTTTTCCTCCGTTGCCGCTACCCGAACAATCAAAGCCGGGAAGAAAAACCCTTTGCGAGGTCCTACCGATAGTCAATTCCCCGGTCGAGCCGCCACCAATTGTCAGACTTTGGTTTCGTGTTGACTGAATATTTCCCCCATTTCCGTCGATAGTAAACCCTGCTGATGAAGAAGCAGTCCCATTATTAGTGATTGTAAACCTCGTAAGACCCGAGGTTGAGGCGGTGAAGAGATTGCCTACCCCACTGTTATCAACCAATAATCCTGCAAAAGAAGTTGTCCCGGAGAAGGAGGCAACTGGAAGAGTCCCTGATGTAGAAAGTGAGATAAGGCTTGTTCCATTTTTCTGCCCATAGAAATTACCTGACGTAAGATTGGCTACTATATTATTAGTGCCGGGATCAATAGTAATATCTCCCGAACCTACTCCCAAATTCACAATTCCTCCTGAAGACTGCAAAATTAAGTCGCCTGAAGCGTTAGTAGTAATACTTGCTGCTGTTCCACCAGCACTATTATTAAATTGCAAAATCCCATTTGAAGCTCCTGACACACCCAACGAAACCGTATCTTTGAAGTTGAATGCCGCTCCGCTCCCGACCGCATCAAAGGTTGTTACTCCGCTTGAACCTATCTGCAGCGTCATGTAATTTGAAGTATCATATCCGAAGCGGACTTGCGGATTGGTGGTAGAGAGAAGGTCCAATGGATAGGCAGGACTTGCATTACCAATTCCCACAAAACCGCTCCCATTCCGTGGCTTAAGAACGATATCACCTGTGGAACTCCCTCCAAGGGTAAGTGTTTGGTTATTTGTGGTTTGAAGTGAACCTGTTGAATTGATAACTAGATTTCCTGATGTTGAAGCAGTCCCATCATTTTTGATGACGAATTTGGTCGTACCCGATGAAGATGCGGCAAAAATATCATTAGTGGAAGAACCAGTTTGGTTGAGAATTACAGCTGCATTACCACCCATAGTGCCCCCCACTACACTCAAAACGGAGGTGGGTGTTGCGGTTCCAATACCCAAATACCGGGCTGCATTTAGAATAAGGTCATTACCGCTGTTTGCAAGCTGCGAAGCTAACATTGTTCCTGTACCCGAATCTGAAATATTGGCCGCACCTGTCCCCGAATAACGGTTCCCTGTCACATAGTTATTGTCGCTTGCTGAGTTTGAGATATTTATTGCATATCCCGTTCCTGCTGTATCCGTAATGTCGTTATTAGCAATAGTATTTGCGTCGGCAGTAGCAAGAACGATTGATGAATTGGATCCGCTACCGGTGTTGTCATAAAGCTTATTCCCCGTTATGCTGTTGTTGTTGGCTGTATCAATAGAGATACCGATTTGAGTATTGGATTGCAATGTATTCCCTGTCACGATGTTATTGTTGGCGCCGTTGAACATCTCGATACCTGTTCCGGTGTTTGACTGTACATTATTACCCGTAACCGTGTTATTTGTTGAAGCGACTAGCCAGATACCATACGTAGTATTGGACTGCAGGTTGTTTCCCGAAATAATATTGCTATTTGAAGAGACAATTACAATACCGCCGTACTCGCCGTTAGACTGTAGGTCATTATCTTTGAATGTATTATTGTTACTTGATGAATCTACATAAATACCGGTCCCGTCATTGTCGTGAATGTATGTATTTCTGATTTGGGAATTAGTAACAGCCGAACTGAAATAAATACCTCTATTTTGTGTGCCCGTATAGGTTGCCTTGGTTCCGTCTATCGCAAGATCAGCAATTGCTATACGTGAAACTGAGGTGGCGGCAATAACGCCATCATTTGTAGCCGTATCTCCTTGTCTTTTCAGAATCGTAGCCTTACCAGACCCTATGATTGAGACGTTCGACTTAGTAATATCAATTCCGTCTCCTGCAGCATTGCCGATATTGTATGTACCATCCAATAACACCACGGACCCCCCAGTTGCAGGGAGAGCGGCTATTGCCGACTCGATAGTTACATCATCATTTGTACCTGTTGCTACATAGTCAGCCTGTGCTTTACCTTTTGCCGAGGAGTTGCTTGCAGCAACGACAATTGTTGCACCCCCACTCGTCTTTGCTGCAAGTGTGCCATTGACCGTGACCGTTCCAGCTCCATTTTGTGGGCTGATGGTGATGTTGCCTGTTGTATTACCTCCAAGTGTTAACGTGTTATTCCTTAAGGACTGTATTGAACCGTCACCGGCGATAACAATTCCGTTTCCATTATTTGAACCTGAAGTTGCACTGACTGATGCTGTCGGATTGGTACCGGCTGCAATCCCAAGAACCGCAAATTTTGCGGAAGCAGTAGCAGTTGAACCCAAAAGAAGGTCTGTCGTGAGGTTTCCATTTGCTACAATTCCTGTGGAAGAATTGTATTGCCAGAAGTTGTCTCCCCCCCCGCCTCCAGAAATATCATCCGCGCAGACCACGTGCCCACTACTATTGGCCGTTAGCTTTCCTGAATTGAGATTTCCTGCACAACTCAGAGGTCCCCCGTTATAATTCATTATCAAACTTCCTCCAAGCCCTATATCAACAGTTAACGTAGAACCCGAATTATTGTTGCCGATTACTACGTTTTGGGTGTTTGTTGCCCCTAAATTCAGAGTGCCGTTTGCGGTTAATGTATCTATTCCTTGACCCGAAGGAAGCAGAATGGACCCATTTGTATCTAAAACAAACTTCGTTGTTCCCGATACCGAAGCTGAGAAAATATCTCCGAGTCCGTTTTTGTCTACTATCAAAGCTGCCTGACCCCCTGCGGAGGGGTTTATAAGGACATTTCCTGTTCCATTCGGGGTGATAGTCAAGGCCTCATTTGTTCCGGTCGTAATGTCTGTTGTCACTCCGGAAATAGCGACGGTCGAGGTGAATGTTTTATTCGAAAGATTCTCTACCCCCCCCAAAGTCGCAAGCGTGCCTGTGGTCGGAAGGGTTACGTTTGTGGAACCTGCAAGAGTCAAGGTCAAATCCTGGGCACTTGTCGTGAACGCCCCGCCGAATTGCACTGTTTTTGAATTCGGGATAGTAAGTGTTCCGGTCGTATCTGTAACGGTCAACCCTGCCACTTTTAGCGCGTTAAAAGCATAGGGAACCGAAGCAAACCTGACGCGAGGGGTCATTTCACCGTCAGAGTTGAAGTTGATACCCAGGTAAATGTTGTCGGTATTAAAGTCAACGCCTGTTATAGGAGTTACCGAACCAAGAGAAACGCGGAATATTCCTGCTGTTACTTGAACATTATTCTGTGTCTCGGTCCAAGGATTTGCCCCTCCCGAGGATGCATCATAAAGCTTGAAAACAAAAGTGTATTGCCCGTCAGCCACATTTGTTCCGTCCTTGTTGACAACCTTTCCCTGGAAGTTGATTGTCTGATTAATTCCGGTCGTCGCAAAGACTTTTGTCTGAAGCCTTAAGGCAAGAAATCCCGTGAAAATAAATGCAGAAATTGCAAGAAAAGCCAGTCTTTTTGGGCTCAAAATGAACTTCCAAAACGGCTCGTTGTAAGTATTTAATTTTTTTAGTTGGGCAGGCATCGCGCGTGTATAAATATAAGTAACATCTATTTTTTCAGTTCAAATGAGGCT